>NZ_JAEMNU010000150.1 GCF_016461825.1 Rugamonas violacea
CGTTCGCGACCAATTCATGGAAATAAGTTGGCGAAATCCAGCTAGACGCGGCAGAGCAGCCCTCATCTAGCTTCAAGTCCGACAGACTGCTAGGGCCGCCGCCGGGGCCGCCGGCGCCGGCGGGGCCATCGGTTAGAATGGCGCACCACCGCAATCGTCACCAAGGATACGTATGAGACTCGTTCGCTATGGCCGTCCCGGCAAAGAAAAACCAGGCCTGATCGATGATGAGGGCAAACTGCGCGACCTGTCCGGCGTGATCGCCGACATCGACGCCAGCACCCTGTCCGACAAGGCGCTGCGCAAGCTGGCCAAGGTCGCCAGCGCCAGCCTGCCACTGGTGCGCGGCACGCCGCGCTTCGGCGTGCCGCTGGCCGGCATCGGCAAGTTCATCGGCATCGGCCTGAACTACGCCGACCACGCCGCCGAGGCCGGCCTGGAGGCGCCCAAGGAACCGATCGTGTTCATGAAGGCGATCAGCTGCCTGAACGGCCCGGACGATCCCGTCATGCTGCCCAAGGGCTCGAAGAAAACCGACTGGGAGGTCGAGCTTGGCGTGGTGATCGGCACCCGCGCGCGGTATGTCGGCGAAGCCGAGGCGCTGAACCATGTCGCCGGCTACTGCGTCGTCAACGACCTGTCCGAGCGCTCCTTCCAGCTCGAACGCGGCCCGCAGTGGGACAAGGGCAAGGGCTGCGACACCTTCGGCCCGGTCGGCCCCTGGCTGGTCACCCGCGACGAGGTGCCCGACGTGCAGCGCCTCGACCTGTACCTGGAACTGAACGGCAAGCGCATGCAGACCGGCAGCACCGAGACGATGATCTTCACGGTGGCGCAGATCGTCAGCTACCTGTCGCAGTTCATGACCCTGGAGCCGGGCGACATCATCGCCACCGGCACGCCGCCCGGCGTGGGCGCCAGCCGCAAGCCGCAGCGCTTCCTGAAGAAGGGCGACACGCTGCGCGCCGGCATCGCCGGCCTGGGCGAGCAGCAGCAGGACGTGATCGCCTGGCAGGCGGCCTGAGGCCGCCAAGTCGGGAAAACCCGGGGGCGTGAAGCCGGGGTCGGACCCGCTGGGTCCGCCCCCCGCCGTGCGCCGTCGGGTGGTTTTGTGGCCGCCGGCAGCAACGACAAAGGGACCCGCGCGGGTCCCTTTGTCGTTTGGCGCGCGCCGGCTCAGTCCAGTTCGGCCAGCGCCGCGTCCAACGCCTCGGCCAGCCGCGTCACGATCTCGCCCAGCTCGGCCTCGCTGACGATGAACGGCGGCGCCAACAGGATGTGGTCGCCGCGCTCGCCGTCGACGGTGCCGCCCATCGGATAGATCATCAGCCCGCGCGCCATCGCCTGCCGCTTGATGCGCGCGTGCAGTTGCAGCGCCGGCGCGAACGGCGCCTTGCTGGCGCGCTCGCGCACCAGTTCCAGTCCCAGCAGCAGACCGCGGCCGCGGATGTCGCCGACGTGCGGATGCGCGTCGAAGGCCCGGTGCAGCAACGCGCGCAGTTGCGCGCCGCGCCGCGCCGCCTGCGCCACCAGGCCGTCGCGCCGCAACACCCGCTGCACCGCCAGCGCCGCCGCCGCCGCCACCGGATGGCCGCCGTAGGTGTGGCCGTGCTCGAAGGCGCCGCCGCCCTCGCTCAACTGGCGCACCAGCGGCGCGCGCGCCAGCACCGCGCCGATCGGCTGGTAACCGCCGCCCAGCCCCTTGCCCAGCGCCACCAGGTCGGCCACCACGTCGTCCTGCTCCAGCGCGTGCAGCGTGCCGGTGCGGCCCATGCCGCACATCACCTCGTCGGCGATGAACAGGATGTCGTGCTTGTCGCACAGCGCCCGCACGCCCTTGAAGTAGCCCGGCGTCGGCGGGATCGCGCCGCCGGTGGCGCCGACCACCGGCTCGGCGCAGAAGCCGATGACGCGCTGCGGCCCGGCGCCGACGATGCAGGCCTCCAGCTCGGCCAGCAGGCCGGCCGTGTAGTCGTCCTCGCTCTGGCCGGGCGCGCGCTCGCGCCAGGCGTAGCAGGGCGCCACCCGCGCCACGTCGATCAACAGCGGGGCGAAGTGGCGCCGGCGCTGGGTGTTGCCGCCCAGCGCCAGCGCGCCCAGCGTGCTGCCGTGGTAGCTCTGCCGCCGCGCGATGAAGATGGCGCGCTGCGGCTCGCCGCGCTCGACGTAGTACTGGCGCGCCAGCTTCAGCGCCGCCTCGACCGCCTCCGAGCCGCCCGAGGTCAGGTAGACGTGGTCGAGGTCGCCCGGCGCGTCGGCCGCCAGCAGCGCCGCCAGCTCCTCGGCCGCCTCGGTGGTGAAGAAGCCGGTGTGGGCGTAGGCGGCGCGCTCGATCTGCGCGTGCATTGCCGCCAGCACGTCGGGATGGCCGTGGCCCAGCGAGGAGACGGCGGCGCCGCCGCTGGCGTCGAGGTAGCGGCGGCCCAGGCTGTCGTCGACGTAGACGCCGCTGGCGCCGACGGCGACCGGCGGGCGCTGGCAAAGATGGCGATGGATCAGGTGGCTCATAGTGTCCTTGCGGAAGAAAAGCGACGGGGTGTCCGCAAACGATAAGCGCGGCGGGCTTGTGCTCTGTTGATTTTTCCCTGACTATGGGCAAATAGTTTCCCCACCAAAAGGATGTCCATGATGCAGGATAGACTAGGCCCGATTCCCTTCGCGCAGATGAGCGCGTCCCAGCAACTGGCCGCCCAGGCCGTCATCGACGGTCCGCGCGGCGCCCTCTACGGCCCCTTCGTGCCGCTGATCCGCAGCCCCGAGCTGATGGAGAGCGCGCAGAAGATGGGCGCCTACCTGCGCTTCCGCAGCGCCATCGGCCTGCGCCTGAGCGAGCTGGCCATCCTGGTCACGGCGCGGCAGTGGAGCCAGCAGGTCGAATGGGCCATCCACGCCCCCATCGCCGCCGAGCAGGGCATCGCCGCCGGCGTCATCGACGCCATCGCCGAGCGGCGCCGGCCCGCCGTCATGGGCGCCGACGAGACGCTGGTGTACGACTTCTGCACCGAGCTGCACGAAAGCAAGCGGGTCGGCGACGCCACCTACGCGGCGGCGCTGGAGCGCTTCGGCGAGCACGGCGTGATGGACTTGATCGGCATCAACGGCTACTACACCCTGCTGGCGATGGTGATGAACGTCGCCCAGACGGCGGTGCCTGAGTCGCCGGCCGCGCCGCTGCCGGAGTAAGGCCGGAGTAGGGCCGGAGTAGGGCCGGAGGACGCGCCGGCGCGCGCCGGGCGCGCCGGCTGGGCCAGGCCCACGGCGCCGCGCACTGCTGGCGCGCCAACGGCAAATTGCGCAGGCTGCAAACGCAAAAATCCCCGGACCGGCCGGGGATTTTTGTGAGGAACTGAAGGTGTCGCGGATGCCGGCGAACCCCAGCGGCAAAGAGCCGGGGTCAGACCCGCCGGGTCCGACCCCGGGTGTCGTCCTTGGGTTTTGCCGGCGTCGCCGTCCCGCCTACAGCAGCACGCGCTTGAGCCAGGCGCCGATGTGCGCCACTTCCTCCTGGCACACCGAGTGCTGCATCGGATACTCGTGCCATTCGACCTGGTAGCCGAGCTGCTTGAGCAGGTCGCGCGACTGCTCGGCGCGTGCCACCGGAATCACCGGGTCCATGCGGCCGTGCACCATGAAGATCGGCGTGGCCAGGCTGGCCGCCGTGTGCTCCTTGACCGCCAGGTCGGCGATCGGCACGTAGCCGGACAGGCACATCAGGCCGGCCAGTTTTTCCGTCTGCCGCAGGCCGGTCTGCAAAGTCATCGCGCAACCTTGCGAGAAGCCGGCCAGGATGATGCGGTTCGGCGGGATGCCGCGCGCCACTTCGCGTGCGATCAAGGCTTCGACCTTGAGCTGCGAGGCGCGCAGGCCGGCCTCGTCCTCGTGCCGACCCAGGTCGGTGGCGACGATGTCGTACCACGAGCGCATCACATGGCCGCCGTTGATGGTGACGGGCATGGTGTCGGCGTTGGGGAAGACGAAGCGGATCGCCGGCAGGCCGCGCAGATCCAGCTCGCGCACCATCGGCACGAAGTCGTTGGCGTCGGCGCCCAGGCCGTGCATCCAGATGATGGCGACACTCGCGTCAGGCGCCGATTCGATGTCGATGGTTTCTAACAATGTGCTCATTCGTTTCCTAGGGCTTCAGGCGGCGGGCGGACGCAGCGCCGACTTCGGCCGGAACGTCTTGCTCACCGCTGGGTTGGTTTCCATGTAGGGGCCGCCGATCAGGTCGACGCAATACGGCACGGCGGCGAAGATGCCGCCCACCAGCAGCTTGCCGTCGGCGTCGCGCAGGCCTTCGAGGGTTTCCTTGATGGCCTTCGGCTGGCCCGGCAAATTCATGATCAGGGCGGCGTGGTCGGCCGTCTCGCGGATCACCGCCAACTGGCGCGACAGGATCGCGGTCGGCACGAAGTGCAGGCTGATCTGTCGCATCTGCTCGCCGAAGCCGGGCATTTCCTTGCTGCCGACGGCCAGGGTGGCCTCCGGTGTGACGTCGCGCCGCGCCGGGCCGGTGCCGCCGGTGGTCAACACCAGGTGGCAGCGCACCGTGTCGACCAGCTCGATCAAGCTCGCCTCGATCTGCGCGCGCTCGTCGGGAATCAAGCGGGTCTCGACGCGGAACGGCGTGCTCAACGCGGCCGCCAACCATTCCCGCAGGGCCGGAATGCCCTGGTCCTGGTAGACCCCGCCGCTGGCGCGGTCGGACACCGACACCAGGCCGATCACCAGCTCCGCCGCGCCGCCGCTGCTGCTGCCGGCGCCGCCGTTGCCGATACCGGCGCTGTTACTCGTCATCTTCTTCGTCGTCTTGCGCGTCGGCCGCGGCGGCCGCGTCGGCGGCCTTCGCCTTGGTCTTCTTCGCCTCGACCTGCTTGAGGATCTGGAAGATCTCGCGGTAGGCCTTCGGCGGCTTGCTCTCGGCCTGCTCTTTGCGCGCGTTGCGGATCAGCGTGCGCAGGTGCTGCGCGTCGAGTTCCGGGTTTTCCGCCAGCAAGGTTGTCAGAATCTTATCGTCGGTCAGCAGCTTCTCGCGGCGGCGCTCCAGCGCGTGCATGGCGTTGGTGTCGGCCTTGGACAGACCCTTCCAGCTGTCGATCGCCTGTTGGATCGCCGCCACTTCGGCCTCGTCCAAGGTGCGCATCTTCTTGCCGACGTATTGCAGCTGGCGGCGGCGGCCTTCGTGGTTGGTGATCAGCTGGCACTCGAGGATGGCGTCGCGCACGTCCTCCGGCATCGGCACCCGCTTGACGCGGTCGCGCGGCTCGGCGATCAGGGCGGCGCCCAGTTCCTGCAGGGCGTTGACCTGGCGCTTCATTTCGGATTTTGACGGACGTTCGTATTCCTGCTCGAACTCGGATGATTGGAAGCCGCAAGCGCCCCGGTTTGGATTTGGCATATTATTAACTCCAGGTTTAGCGCAAGGCCGCCCCTGTAAACTGTAAACGACTGCTATGATACCTGTTTTAGCGGCCATCCGAAGAAAACAGCCCATGAACGACTCCGTATTTACCCACAGCCAGGACCAATTGAAACAACTCGCCCGCGACGTCTTGACGTTCGCCCGGGAGAAAGGCGGCACCGATTGCGCCGTCGAAATCAGCGAGGGTAGCGGGCTGTCGGTGTCTGTGCGCAAGAGCAAAATCGAGACCATCGAGCAGAACAAGGACAAGGGCATGGGCGTGACGGTCTTCATCGGCCAAAAGCGCGGCAACGCCAGCACCTCGGACTTCTCGCCGGCGGCGCTGCGCGCCACGGTCGAGGCGGCCTACAACATCGCCTGCTTCACCGCCGACGACGACTGCGCCGGCCTGGCCGACGCCGACATGCTGGAAATGGCGCCGCGGGACCTCCAGCTGTTCTACCCGTGGACCATTTCCACCGAGGAAGCCGTCGCCCTGGCCCAACGCGCCGAGGCGGCCGCTTTCGCCGTCGACCCGCGCATCACCAACAGCGAGGGCGCCGGCGTCCACGTGCAGCAATCGCACTTCATCTCGGCCAACTCGCGCGGCTTCATCGGCGGCTACCCGTATTCGCGCCACACCCTGTCGGTCGCGCCGATCGCCGGCAAGGGCGCCAAGATGCAGCGCGACGACTGGTACACCTCGGTGCGCGACCCGGAAAAAATGTCCTCGGCCGAAGCCGTCGGCCGCTACGCCGCCGAACGCGCGCTGGCGCGCCTGAACGCGCGCAAGCTCGACACCCGCACCTGCCCGGTGCTGTTCGAGGCGCCGCTGGCGGCCGGCCTGCTGGGCGCCTTCGTCCAGGCCACCTCGGGCGGCGCGCTGTACCGCAAATCGACCTTCCTGCTCGACTCGCTCGGCACCGCCGTGTTCCCCAGCCACATCCAGGTCAAGGAAGACCCGCACGTGGTCGGCGCCGTCGGCTCGGCGCCGTTCGACGAGGAAGGCGTGCGCACCGTCAAGCGCGACGTCGTCAAGGACGGCGTGGTGCAGGGCTATTTCCTGTCGACCTATTCGGCGCGCAAGCTGGGCATGCAGACCACCGGCAACGCCGGCGGCTCGCACAACCTATCGCTGACCTCCAGCCTGACCAAGCCGTCGGACGACTTCGTCGCCATGCTCAAGAAGATGGGCACCGGCCTGCTGGTCACCGAGCTGATGGGCCAGGGCACCAACTACGTCACCGGCGACTACTCGCGCGGCGCCTCCGGCTTCTGGGTCGAGAACGGCATCATCCAGTACCCGGTCGAGGAGATCACCATCGCCGGCAACATGAAGGACATGCTGGCGCAGATCGTCGCCGTCGGCGCCGACGTGCTGGTGCGCGGCACCAAGCAGACCGGCTCCATCCTGCTCGAAAACATGGTGGTGGCTGGCGGCTAGGCGCGAGCGCGGGCCGCCGCCGCGGCCCGACTGTTGTTTGTGACTGTTGTTTGTCCATGCCCGATGGCCGCCCCGCGCGGCCATTGTCGTTTCCGCCGCCATATTTTCGTTGCACGGCGCCGGGACAGCTCATACACTGTGCCCAGCATTTATCAATGCTGTAACGTTTTCGTGACGTCAAAAAACACTAGGAGACTTTAGGTATGGAACGTCGTTCCTTTCTGAAAAAAACAGCAGTCGGCGCCGGCGCCGGCGTCATCGCGGCCCCCGCCCTGGCGGCCGACGCATTGCCGACCATCAATTGGCGGCTGGCCTCGAGCTTCCCCAAATCGCTCGACACCATCTTCGGCGCCGCCGACACCTTCACCAAACGCGTCGCCGCGCTGACCGGCGGCAAGTTCAACATCCGCAGCTTCGCCGCCGGCGAAATCGTCCCCGGCCTGCAAGTGATGGACGCGGTCCAGGCCGGCACCGTCGAGATGGGCCACAGCGCCTCGTACTACTACTTCGGCAAGGACGCCACCTTCGCCTTCGACTGCGCCGTGCCCTTCGGCCTGACCTCGCGCCAGCACACCGCCTGGTACGACCAGGGCGGCGGCCGCGAGCTGACCCGCGAGTTCTTCAAAGGCTACGGCATCATCAACTTCCTCGGCGGCAATTCCGGCACCCAGATGGGCGGCTGGTTCCGCAAGGAGATCAAGTCGGTGGCCGACCTGAAGGGCACCAAGATGCGCGTCGGCGGCTTCGCCGGCCGCGTGCTGGAACGCCTCGGCCTGGTGCCGCAACAGCTGGCCGGCGGCGACATCTACCCGGCGCTGGAAAAAGGCACCATCGACGCCGCCGAGTGGGTCGGCCCCTACGACGACGAAAAGCTGGGCTTCTACAAGGTCGCGCCCTTCTACTACGCGCCGGGCTGGTGGGAGGCCGGCGCCTCGTTCTCCTTCTACGTCGGCATCAAGGAGTGGGAAAAGCTGCCCAAGGAATACCAGGCCGCGCTGGAAGTGGCCACCTACGAGGCGCATCTGGTGATGCAGGCCGAGTACGACGCCCGCAACCCGGCCGCCCTGGCCCGCCTGCTGAAGAACGGCGTCAAGCTGCGCAACTTCCCGAAAGACACGATGGATGCCTGCTACAAGGCCGCCAACGACGTCATGAACGAGGAGGCGGCGAAGAACGCCAAGTTCAAGAAGATCTACGAGCCGTGGAAGCGCTTCCGCCAGGACCAGAACCAATGGGCCTCGGTGGCCGAGGCGACCATGCAGAACTATCTGATCAGCGCCGGCCGCGGCGGCAAGTAAGCCGCCCCGTCGTGCGCTGCCAGCGAACCCGCCACGGCGGGTTTTTTTACGTCCGCCGCGGCGGCCGTCAAGGCGCCTCGCCTTCCCATTTGACGCGCAGGCGTTCCAGCGTGCCGTCGCCGCGCAGCTGGACGATGGCCAGGCGCATCCGCTCGACCCGCTCGGCCGGCAGCTTGCGCGAGGCGACCATGTACAGGCCCTCGCTGAGGATCGGCGGCGACAGCAGCTTGATCCGGTTGTCCATGCCGGCGCGGCTGATCTCCCACTGGATGCCGGGCGCGCGGTGCAGGTAGAAGCGGCCGCGGCCGGCCAGCAGCTTGTTGAAGTTGGTGACCGAATCGTTGCCGCCGTCGTCGACGCGCAGGCCGCCGATGCGCTTGAGGCGCTGGGCGATGCCGAAGCCGTGCATGACCAGCACGGTGCCCTGCTCGCCGAGCCGGCGCACGTCGTCCCAATCCTTGACGCGCACCTGGTCGTCGGCGCGCACCGCCAGATAGAAGTTGGCCGGAAACAGCGCCGGCTCGATGAAGTGGAAGCGCGCCTCGCGCTCGGGCGTGCGCAGCAGCGCGCAGGCGACATCCAGCGTGCCCGCCGCGACGCCGGCCTCGACCCTGGGCACCGGCAGCCAGTGCTGCGTGCCGACGAAGCGCAGCTCCGGGTCGAGCCGCTCGATGGCGTGCAGGATGTCGATGCACAGGCCGCCCACCTGGTGTCCGCCGACGCCGTGCTGGGCGACGAATTTCGGCGCCGTGGCGTCCTGCGCGGCGGTGCGGATGTCCACCGCGCCGGCGCCGCCGGCCCACAGCAGCAGGGCCAGCGCGGCGGCGCGGCGCAGCCGGCCGTGGCGCGGGGGAGGCAAGGACACGGACATAGGCATGACTTTCCGGGAAGTGGGGACTGCTTGGCCATCCAGTCCGGGCATTGTACTGCGTAATCTGCGTAATATTACTTGCTTGTCATGCGCGTCATGCCGCCGCCGACAAAGATTTTTCATGCCCGCGGCGGCGCCGGCCGGACGCCGCCGTCATGCTTTGCAGCAGTTCGCCGAAAGCCCGCGCCGCCGGGCTTTTGTCGCCGCCGCGCCAGACCAGCACGAAATCGGCCGCCGGCAATGGCGGCAAGCCGTATTCGCCGTCGACGCAGCGCATGCCCGCCGTCAGATCGCTGGGCAGTTGCACCGTCACGCCCAGCCCGGCCAGCACCGCCGCCCGTATCCCCTCCGCGCTCGGCGAGGTGAAGGCGATATGCGTGCTCAACGCCGTGGCGGCCAGCGCCAGCTCGGCCACGCTGCGGTTGACGCAGGGCGGCGGCGACAGCGCCAGCGGCAGCGAGGCGCCCGGCGCCGCCGCGAAACCGTCGGCGGCGGCCCAGATGAAATGGGTGCGCCGCAACACGTCGGCCGCCGCCACCGCGTCCGCTTCGCCCAGCACCACGGCCAGGTCCAGTTCGCCCGCCTTGGCCATCGCCCGCAAGT
Source organism: Rugamonas violacea (assembly GCF_016461825.1). Classification (GTDB taxonomy): domain Bacteria; phylum Pseudomonadota; class Gammaproteobacteria; order Burkholderiales; family Burkholderiaceae_D; genus Rugamonas. Next base: position 9,618 of record NZ_JAEMNU010000150.1, read on the forward strand.
CCAGATAGGTGCCGACCTGAACGTCGAGCCGCACCGCCGGATAGTCGCGCGAGAACTGGCCCAGCAGCGCCGGCAGACGCTCGCCCATGAAGGTTTCCGGCACGCCGAAGCGCAGCACGCCGGCCACCGCCGAGGTCTGGAAGCGGCGCGTCAGCGCGTCGAGCGCGTCGAGCGCGATGCGGGCGTGGCCGAGGAAGTCGTGGCCATCCTCGGTCAGCGTCAGGCTGCGCGTGGTGCGCTGCAGCAGCGGCCGGCCGGCCTGCTGTTCCAGCCGGCGGATCTGGTGGCTGACGGCCGACTGGGTCAGGTGCAGGCGCTGGGCGGCGCGGGTGAAACCGCCCGCTTCGGTGACGGCGATGAAGGCGCGCAGCAGGGCGGGTTCGAAATCCATGGTGTCGATCTATGATGGCAATTACTGAATTGTACAAAATTAAATCATTTCCGTCATGGCCGGCGTGGCGCGATACTGCCGGCCAGAGGCGTCCGCCGTGGCGGCGCCGTTCCGACCACGACCCGAAAGGAAAGATGATGCGCCTGTCGCGCTCCCGTAAAAACTCACTGGCCCTGGCGGCCAGTTGCCTGGCCTCGCTGATGTTCGGCCTGGAAATTTCCAGCGTGCCGGTGATCCTGCCGGCACTCGAAAAAGTGCTGCACGGCGATTTTCAAGACTTGCAATGGATCATGAACGCCTACACCCTGGCCTGCACCACCGTGCTGATGGCGACCGGCGCGCTGGCCGACCGCTACGGCCGCAAACGGCTGTTCATCGGCAGCATCGTCGCCTTCGGCCTGGCCTCGCTGCTGTGCGGGCTGGCCGCCAACACCGCCGCGCTGATCGCCGGCCGCGCTTTGCAAGGCGTGGCCGGCGGCGCCATGCTGATCTGCCTGCTGGCCATCCTGTCGCATCAGTTCCGCCAGGGCCCCGAGCGCACGCGGGCCTTCGCCACCTGGGGCATGGTGTCCGGCATCGGCCTGGGCTTCGGCCCCATCGTCGGCGGCATGATCGTCGCCCTCAGCGATTGGTCCTGGGTGTTCCTGATCCACTTGCCGCTGGCCGCGCTGACGCTGGCGCTGGTGCTGGCCGGCGTCGACGAATCGCGCGATCCGCAGGCGGCCCGGCTCGACGTGGCGGGCATCGCCACGCTGTCGCTGGCCGTGTTCGGCCTGAGCTACAGCATCACCCAGGGACCGGCGTTGGGCGGCGACGTGCTGCGCATCGTCGGCGCCGCGTTGGCGCTGCTGGGCGGCCAGCTTGACCTCGCGCCCGCCCTGGCGCCGGCCATCGCCGCACTGGCGGCGGGCGGCGTGGTGTTGGCCACGGCGCTGAGCCTGGTCGCCTTCGTCGTCATCGAAAAGCGCCAGCCGCATCCGATGATGGACTTCGCCGTATTCCGCAACCGCCGCTTTTCCGGCGCCCTGTGCGGCTCGCTGGGCATGAATTTCAGCTATTGGCCCTTCATGATCTATCTGCCGATTTACTTCCAGAGCGTGCTCGGTTATGGCAGCGTGCGGGCCGGCCTGGCGCTGCTGGCCTACACCGTGCCCACGCTGCTGCTGCCGCCCCTGGCCGAGCGCCTGGCGCGCGGCGAGCGGGCCGGCCTGGTGATCCCGGCCGGACTGTTCACCATCGGCTCGGGCTTCATGCTGATGTATCTGGGCGCCGGCGCCGGGCCGCTGGCCTGGCTCGGCGTGCTGCCGGGCGCGGCGCTGGCCGGCATCGGCCTGGGCCTCACGCATACGCCCGTCAGCAACACCGCCACCGCCGCCGTCGCCGCCAACCGCGCCGGCATGGCGTCCGGTATCGACACCAGCGCCCGGCTGATCGCGCTGGCGATCAACATCGCCCTGATGGGCTCGATACTGCTGGCCGGGATCTCGGCGTATCTGCAAGCGCGCCTGCCCGGCGCGCCGGACGCCGGCCGCGTGCGCGCGCTGGCCGAGCGGATCGCCGCCGGCGATGTCGCCGCCGCCGCGCAGAGTCTGGCGCCGGCCGACGCGGCGGCGCTGGCCGCGCAAGCCGCCGAGATCGCGCATGGCGCGCTGCTGCAGGGCTTCGAATGGGTGATGTTGTATGGCGGCGCGGGCGCCTGGCTGCTCGCCGGCCTCAGTTGGCTGACCTTCGCGCCCCGCGCCGGCACGGCGGCGGCCGGCGTGGCGGCGCCGCCGGCCTAGTGCGAACTGGTGTGGCCCGGTGTGGCCTAGTGCGCCCGGTGCGGACTGCCGCGCCGTCCCAGCGCCACGTGCAGCACGGTCAGCGCGCCCATCGCCAGGCCGACGATCCAGTGCGTCGCCGACCACAGCGGCCGGTCGGCCTCGCCGGCCAGGTAGTACAGGCCGTAGCCGCTGGCGGTGAGCAGCGCCAGCGTGAGCAGCATGCCCCAGCCGGTGGCCAGGTTGCGGCCGGCCTTGAGGGCGCGGCGGATGTGGGCGTTCATCAGGCTGCCGACGAAGAACAACATCAGCATCGCGCTGGCGCCGTGCAGCTTCATGGCCCAGGGTTCGAGCGGGTGGATGGTTTCGCCGAACTGGCCGACCGGCCGCATGAAGTAGCGCGCCAGCAGCCAGGCGGCGCCGCTCGCCAGCAGCGCGAAGCAGCTCAGGTAGATGCAGCGCCGGTGCCAGCGCTCCAGGCGCAGATTGATGTGGTGACGGGAGTGGTGGGTGGGGTGCATCGCTCAGATTATAAGCGCTGTGGCGGCGAAGGCTTGCAGCGCCGGGTGCGCCGCGTCGCCGCTGGCCAACACCACCTTGGTCAGCGCGTCGGCCACGGCGCAACTGGCGGCGCGCACCGAGACGCTGCCGGCGGCGGCGCCGAGCGCACTGCCGTCGCGGCCGTCGACCAGCGCGCTGACGTCGCGGCCCTCGTGCCGGCGGGCGGAAAAATAGCTGGCCGAGGTGGCCAGCGCTTCGTCGCGCAACTCCAGCACGGCGCCGGCGCGGCCCGGATCGCGCGGCGCGCGCAGCCGCACCGGCCACGCCAGCGGGCCGATGGCGCGCAAGTCGCCGCCGGCGTTGACACAGGCGCTGGCGATGCCGGCGTCGCCCAGCGCGGCCAACGCCAGATCGACGGCATAACCCTTGGCGATGCCGCCCAGGTCGACCCAGCCCGGCACCGCCTTGCGCACCCGCAGGCCGGCCTCGCAGCGCAGCACCGTCAGGCCGGGCCGGTAGGCCGGCACCTCCGGCTGCGGCGCCGGCAGGCAGTCCCAGGCCACCAGGCGCGGCGCGCAGGCGATGTTGAAGATCTGCTCGGATTGGTCGGCGACGCGCTGCGCCAGCTCCAGCACCCGCCAGGTGTGCGGATCGACGGTCAGCATATCGCCGGGCCAGGCGCGGTTGAGCCGCGCCACGTCGCTGTCGGCGGCGTGAAAACTCATCAGCCGGTGCACCAGCGCCACCTCGGCGAAGGCCAGCGAGATGGCCCGCTGCACGGCCTCGTCCGGCAGCGCGTCGGCCACCGTGATCTCGACCAGAGTGCCCAGCCAGGGCTGGGCGCGGCGGATCATTTTTTCAGCACCGCCTGGGCGATGGCGGCGATGCGCCGCACGCCGTCGGTCAGGTGGGTGCAGGACAGGGTGGCGCCGCTGATGTTGGCGATGCCCTCGCCGATGGCGATGCCGCCCTGCGCCGTCTTGCCGACGAACTGGCGGCGCCAGGCCGGCGTGCGGATTTCGCCGCCGTGGCTCTCGCGGTAGCTCAGCACCTCGACCTGGCGCACGCTGGCGTCCGGGTTGACGCCGACGGCGTAGGAGATCAGCTCGAACTTGCCGACCACGTCGTCGAGCACCATCCAGCCAAGCAGCGCGTCGCCCTTGTAGGCGCCGAACACGCGCCAGTTGACCGAGCGCGCCGCCAACCCGGCCAGCTTCTCCACCTGCTGCATCTGCGCCGCGTTGAGCGCGACGTTCTGCTCGCGGAAGGCGCTCGCCTCGGGGAACATCAGCTTCTGCGCCTGCTCGGCGCTCAGATACTGGGTGGCGAACACCGGCGCGCACACCGCGCCGGCCGCCAGCGGAATCCACTGTGAATAGCGCATGGCCGCTGCCCCTTAGTAGGAGAAGCCGACGCCAAGGTTCAGGCGGTCGCGCGTTTTATCCTCGCGGAATTTCTGATAGTCGGCCTTCAGCACCACGCCCTCGCCGACGCGCAGATTGGCGCCGACGGTGCTGACCTTCTCGTCGGCGGCCGGCGCCACGCCCAAGCCCTGCGGCACGGCGGCGTAGCTCTTCGCCGTGTTGAACTGCTCGTAGCGCACGAAGGGGCTGAGCGTGTAGTCGCCCGCCTTGAGCAGCTGGTAGGCGGCCTGCGCGTACCAGCCGGCGAAGCTGCGCGGCACCGGATTCGGGTTGCCGACGAAGGTGGCGTTGAGCTCCTCGGTGTTGCTGATCTGGCCGCGCGCATACAGCGCCGACAAGTCCCAGTGGCCCGGCGTGTAGCGGGTGTGCAGGTCGTAGACGGTGATGCGGGCGTCCTGCGCGGCGAAGCCCTCGGTCTTGTGGCCGGCCTTGCCGGTGAAGACGGAGCCGCCCACCAGCAGGCCGGGCACGCCGCGCCAGTTCAGCGCGCCGTGCACGCTCATGTGGCGCGACTTGGCCATCTGGCCCTCCTGGTGGATGCTGCCCAGCGGCGACTCGCGGCCGTCTTCGCCGGCGGCGTCCCACTTGCTCAGGTCGAAGCCGGTGGTGATGCCGGCGTCCCAGGTCAAACCGTTGGCGGTGTCGCCGGACAGGCCGAGGCCGGCCTCGCGCCAGGTCGACGGGATGATCGCCGTCTCGACGAAGTTGCGCTCGACGCCGTAGTAGGCGGTCGGTTCGTGGTTGGTGTTGAGCAGGCCGGCCGGGATCAGGAACAGGCCGGCCTTGCCGCGCAGGCCGTTGCCGAATTCGCGCTCGACGTACAACTGTTCGACCTCGCTCTCGCCTTTGTCGTCGGCCGACACGATGGCATGCTCCCACTCGAATTCCGAGACCAGCTTGGTCTTGTCGTCGAAGCGGTGGGTGATGCCGATGACGGCGCGGCGCACGTCGGTCTGGGCGGCACTGGCGTTCTTGCTCGGACGGTTGTAGTTGATCTCGCCGTAGCCGGTCAGCACGGTGCGGGGCGCCGCGGCGGAGGCTTGCACGGCGGCGGCGCCTGCGCTCTGCACGGCGCTGGCGGCGGCCGCTGCGGCGACGGCCGGCGCAGCGGCGGCCATTTCCTGCTGGCGCTGCTCGACGACGTCGGTTTTCTTCACGCTGGCCTTCAGTTCGGCCTTCAGCTGTTCCAACTCGGCGGCCATTTTCTCAATGCGTTGCAGCAGTTCGGCCTCGCCGGCGGTGGCCGACAGCGGTGCGCTCAGGAAGGTGGCCGCGAGGGCTGCGGCGATCAGGTTCTGGTTCATGGTCGATTCTCTTGAAAGTGATTGGGTGTGTTAGGGGGCGCGGTAGCCGTCGGTCAGCGTGCCGAGGAACTGCACGACATCGTCGATCTCGGCCGGCGACAGGGCCGGGGCCATGCCGGGCTTGCGGTTGTACGGTACTTCGCTGACGTTGACGTTGCCGCGATACCGCTCGGGCAAATCGTTGAACTTGTCCACCTTGCCGTCGGCGCCGAGCGGATACCACTCCTCCGGACTGGTGTCGCGCCGCACATAGAAGGCCACCACGTCCTTCAGATTGTCGAAGGCGCCGTTGTGGAAGAAGGTCTTGCGCGTGGCGACGTTGCGCAGGGTGGGCACCTTGAAGGCGCCGCACAGGTCGGCGCGGGCGGCCAGGTCGGCGCGGTCCGGGCCGCACAGGCCCAGGTCGAAATAGGCCGGGTCGGCGGTGGCCTTCAGGCGCGGATTGCGCGGCACACCCAGGTTGTCGTAGGTGAAGTCGGTGAACAGCGGCGGCGCGCCGTCGCTGCCGCGCATGCTGGCGTGGCAGCCGATGCAGTTGCCCTTGCTGGTGTCGTTGAACAGGGCCAGGCCGCGCAACTCGGCGTCGGCCAGCTTCACCTTGCCGGCGAGGAACTGGTCGTACTTCGAATCGAAGGGATGGAACTCCGGGTCCTCTTTCTGGTACTGCTGCAGCGCGAAGGTGATGCGGCCGAAGGCCTGCTCGGCGTTGTCGAAAATGGCGGCGCCGAACTGTTGGCGGAACTGCTCCGAGTAGCCGGCCTTGCGCAGGCGCGCGACCACCTCGTCCTTGCTGGCGTTGGCCATCTCGTGCGCCGCCAGGAAGGGGCGCTCGGCCTGCTCGGCCAGCGACTGGACGCGGCCGTCGCGGTTGAAGCCGCCGGTCGGCGTGCCTTCCTTGTCGAAGAAGAAGGCCGGCGTCTGGTTCAGGTAGCGCAGCGACGGCGCGGCGCGGAAGCCCTGCGTGTCGCCGTTCGGCCCGCCCAGCTCGGCCGACAGATTGCCGACCGGGCCGTGGGCCTTGTCCGGGCTGTGGCAACTGGCGCAGGACTGTTTGCCGGAGGCCGACAGCGTGACGTCCTTGAAGATCTTCTCGCCCAGCTGGGCGGCTTGGCTCAGGCCGGTGTCGACCGGCGGGGTGACGGTGGCGGGCGTGGCCGCGCCGCCGCCACCGCCACCGCCACTACAGGCGGCCAGGGCCAGGGGCAAAACGGCGGCGCCGAGCCGGGACAGGGCGTGGCCGAAGGAAAGTTTATTGTTGTGCATTGCCTGGGATGATGGGAAAGTTGATTGCAAATGAGAATGATTATAGTTTGCGATTGCAATCATGGCAATGAAATGGGGCGAATTGTTGCGTATTTGTCGAAAAATATGGGAAGTTAATATGGGATTGAGGACGGCGTTGGCACAAACGGCTACGTTTACAGCCGGCGCCAGATGGACTGGGCGGCCGTGGCGGGGTGGTCATCCGGCGCTGGCTCTGGCAAGATGCGCCCTTACTACCAACAACGAAAAGGCCGCGATTCCCATGCGCAAACAATTCACCGCATTACTTGTCGCCGGCGCCCTAACCTTGTTGCTGTTGTTTTTGCTGTCGAGCGTAGGCAATGCGCTCGCCCGGCAGTTTTTCGCGCTGGAGGCCGAGTGGCAGACGCGCATCAAGCTGGCCTGCGGCGGGTTGCTGCTGTTGGTCAACGGCGTGCTGGCCGTCGTGGTGATCCGCCGCAAGCTGCGCGCCAAGCGCGGCTGAGCGGCGGCGTCGACACCATGGCCACGCCCCCCGCATCCGCCGCCACCGCCGCGCCCGGGCCGGTGTTGCGCAAACGCTGTTTCGACCCGGTGGTCGACCAGCGCACGCGCCTGCTCGTTTTGGGCAGCCTGCCGGGCGACCAGTCGCTGCTGCGCAACGAGTACTATGGCAACAAGCAGAATAAATTCTGGGAGCTGCTGGGCGTCGTCATCGACGTTGATCTGCGATCCTTGAACTACGATGCACGCCTTGCCGCGTTGCTGGAGCATGGCATTGGCCTTTGGGACGTGATCGCGGAAGCCGAACGTGCCGGCAGCCTGGATTCGGCAATCTATAACGCATCGCATAATGCGCTGGCCGAGCTGGTGGCAACGCTACCGAGTCTGCGCGCCATCGGCTTCAATGGAGGCACTGCGGCGCGCCTTGGTCGAAAGCAGCTGCAAGCTACCGCTACTCGCCTTTCCCTGATTGATCTGCCGTCATCGAGTCCTGCATATACGATAGGCTTCGAGCCCAAACTGCAAGTGTGGCGCCAACTCTCAAATTACCTGCCCTTGTCCTAAAATCAGTCCATCGCTCGCGTTTGAATCGATCTTCATAAGAAAAGCATGTGGCACGCCACCGGCGGTCGGCGGTCGGCGTCGGCGGAACTGGCGGCGCTTATGTCGGCTGAATATCCGGCGCCGTCATTACTCTTCCCCGTCCGGATCGATGCCGCGCAGGGCGGCGTGCACGGCGCGCTGGGAAAAGCCGCGCTGCATCAGGAAGCGCATCTGTTTGTTGCGCTCCTGCGGGTCGGCCGCCACCGTGCCGAACTTGCGCCGCCACACCTCGCAGGCGCGCGCCGCCTCGCCCTCGACCAGGCCGGCCTTGAGCTCCTTCAACGCCTCGCCGCCGACGCCGTGGCTTTGCAGCTCGGCAAGAATGCGGCTGTTGCCGAAACGGGCCTCGCGGCGATGCACCAAGGACTCGGAAAACCGCTCGGTCGACAGCCAATTGTTCTTCTCAAGGAAGTCGAGCAGGGCCTCGACGTCGTCGCCCTCCTCGGCGTAGCGCGACAGCTTGCGCGCCAGCTCAAGCCGGCTGTGCTCGCGCATCGACAGATAGCGCAGCGCGCGTCCCTTCAGGCTAAGTTGCGGTGCTGCCATAAAACCCTTTGCGCAATGAGAAAACCACCGGCCCGCAAACGCGGCACGGTGGCTGACTGGTGTGGCGGGCCGGTACCCGCCACCATACTTCAGGGGCCGGCGCGCCTGCTGGCCACGCCCTCCCCGTCCTGCGATGACAATCCGGCCGGCTGCGGCCTTAGTCGACTGCTTTCAGCTTGGCTTCGGCCTTGTCGGCCTTCTCCGGCTTGTCGGCCTTGTCGGCGGTCAGCGCCGGCAGTTCGCGCACGCCCAGCGACAGGCGCACCTTGTTTTCGATCTCCCAGGCCAGCTGCGGACGCTCCTTGAGGTAGGCGCGGGCGTTGTCCTTGCCCTGGCCGATGCGTTCGCCGTTGTAGCTGTACCAGGAACCGGACTTCTCGACGATCTTCGCATCCGAACCCAGATCGAGGATCTCGCCTTCGCGGGAAGTGCCTTCGCCATACAGGATGTCGAAGTGGGCTTCCTTGAACGGCGGCGCGATCTTGTTCTTGACGACCTTGACCTTGGTTTCGTTACCGATCACCTCGTCGCCCGACTTGATCGAGCCGGTGCGGCGGATGTCCAGGCGCACCGAGGCGTAGAACTTCAGCGCGTTGCCGCCGGTGGTGGTCTCCGGGCTGCCGAACATGACGCCGATCTTCATGCGGATCTGGTTGATGAAGATGACCAGGGTGTTGGTGCGGTTGATCGAGCCGGTCAGCTTGCGCAGCGCCTGCGACATCAAGCGGGCCTGCAGGCCGGGCAGCGAATCGCCCATGTCGCCTTCGATCTCGGCGCGCGGCGTCAGCGCCGCCACCGAGTCGATCACCACCATGTCGACGCTGCCCGAGCGGACCAGGGCGTCGCAGATTTCCAGCGCCTGTTCACCGGTGTCCGGCTGCGAAATCAGCAGCTCGTGCAGGTTGACGCCGAGTTTTTGTGCATAGCCGACGTCGAGCGCGTGCTCGGCATCGATGAAGGCGCAGGTGCCGCCCAGCTTTTGCATCTCGGCGATGGTCTGCAGGGTCAGCGTGGTCTTGCCGGACGACTCGGGACCGTAGATTTCCACCACGCGGCCGCGCGGCAGGCCGCCGACGCCGAGGGCGATGTCCAGGCCGAGCGAGCCGGTCGAGACGACCTGCACTTCTTCGATCGGGGTGCTGGAGTCCATGCGCATGACGGAACCCTTGCCGAACTGCTTTTCAATCTGGGCCAGCGCGGCGGCCAGCGCCTTCGCCTTCTCAGATGCGGGTACAACAGCTTTTTTATCGTCCATAATATTCTTTCAGCCCGGGTAAGCGCGGTGAATGGGGGAATTGCGAGTCGAATTCTTCGTAACAGACGACACTGTATAAAAAAACAGTGCTTATTGCAAGCAGCATTTTGCGGCGGCCTTGAAATAGCGCAAAAAGGGGGCGGCAGAAAACCACCCAAGGGCAACGGCCGGGGTCAGACCCAGCGGGTCTGCCCCCAGATCTCGCCGGTGGGGTCGCTTCGCGGGTCCCGCCAACGCCGCCGTCACAAAAATTGGCCTCGCGACGGGAAATGCCACACAATGCACACTTACCCCGTCGGATTGCTGCCATGCGTATTTTACTTGCCGAAGATGATAGTGTGCTGGCCGACGGACTGACGCGCTCCCTGCGCCAGTCCGGCTACGCCATCGATTGCGTGAAGAACGGCCAGGAGGCCGACACCGCCCTGTCGACCCAGGAGTTCGACCTGCTGATCCTCGACCTGGGCCTGCCCAAGATGAGCGGGCTGGAGGTGCTGCGCCGGCTGCGCGCCCGCGCCTCGCTGCTGCCGGTGCTGATCCTGACGGCGGCCGACTCGATCGAGCAGCGCGTCAACGGCCTCGACCTGGGCGCCGACGACTACATGGCCAAGCCCTTCGCCCTGTCCGAGCTGGAGGCGCGGGTGCGCGCGCTGACCCGCCGCGGCGCCGGCGGCGGCGCCACGGTGATCCGCCACGGCCCGCTGAGCTACGACCAGGTCGGCCGCAGCGCCCACATCAACGAGCAGATGCTCGACCTGTCGGCGCGCGAACTGGGCCTGCTGGAAATCCTGCTGGCGCGCAGCGGCCGCCTGGTGTCGAAGGAGCAGCTGGTCGACCACCTGTGCGAATGGGGCGAGGAGGTCAGCAACAACGCCATCGAAGTGTATGTGCACCGGCTGCGCAAAAAGATCGAGGTGGGCGGCATCCGCATCGTCACCGTGCGCGGCCTCGGCTACTGCCTGGAGAAATTCAGCGAGGCCGCCAAGGCCGGCGCCGACGCGCCCGAGGCCAAGTGAGCGGGCGCGAGGCCGCCCAGGCCGGCCCGGCCGGCGCCGAGTTCGACGGCTACCAGCCGCCCGCCGGCGAGCCGGACGAGGGCATCCAGCACTCGCTGTTCGGCGAGATCCTCGACTGGATGCTGGCGCCGCTGCTGCTGCTGTGGCCGATGAGCATCGCCATCACCTACCTGGTGGCCAAGACCATCGCCAACCAGCCCTTCGACCACGCCCTGGAGGACAGCGTCACCGTGCTGGCGCAGCAGGTGCGCGAGGTCGACGGCAAGCTGGTCAAGCGGCTGCCCGGCTCGGCCCGCGACATCCTGCGCGCCGACGACGTCGACAGCGTCTACTTCCAGATCGCCGACGCCGACGGCGGCCATGTCGACGGCGACCGCGACCTGCCGCGGCCGCAGGACGACGACAACATCCGCGCCGGCGCCGTGCGCTTCCGCAACGACAGCATGCACGGCACGCCGGTGCGCGTGGCCTACTCCTACATCGAGCTCGACGGCCGCGGCCTGCCCGACGCCGGCATGGCCCTGGTGCAGGTGGCCGAGACGCTGGAAAAGCGCGGCAACCTGGCCAACGCCATCATCAAGGGGGTGATCCTGCCGCAGTTCATCGTGCTGCCGGTCGTGCTGGCCTTGGTCTGGTTCGCCCTGGCGCGCGGCCTGTCGCCGCTGGCCCAGCTGCAGGAGCGCATCCGCGCGCGCCGCTCGGACGACCTGTCGCCGATCGACTCGAAGCAGGTGCCGGAGGAGATTTCGCCGCTGGTGCGTTCGCTCAACGAGATGCTGGGCCGGCTCTCGCTGTCGATCGACATGCAGAAGCGCTTCATCGCCGACGCCGCCCACCAGATGAAAACGCCGCTGGCCGGCATGCGCATGCAGTCCGAGCTGGCGCTGCGCCAGACCGACAGCGGCGAAATCCACCGCTCGCTGGAGCAGTTGGCGAAAAGCTCGCAGGCGGCCACCCGCCTGGTCAACCAGCTGCTGGCGCTGGCGCGGGCGGAGAACCAGCCGCAGGCCGGCACCGCCCTCCTGCCGATCGCCCTGGCCGAGCTGGCCCGCAACGGCGTGCGGGACTGGGTGCCGAGCTCGTTCAACCAGCGCATCGACCTGGGCTTCGAGCCGCCGCTCGAACAGGTCGACATCGCCGGCGACCCGACCATGCTGCGCGAGATGCTGAGCAACCTGATCGACAACGCGCTGCGCTACACGCCGGCCGGCGGCAGCGTCACGGTGCGCGTGCGCGCCGACGCCGAACACGCCATCCTCGAAGTCGAGGACACCGGCCCCGGCATTCCGGCCGCCGAACGGCCCCACGTCTTCGAGCGCTTCTACCGCATCCTCGGCAGCAACGTCGAAGGCTCCGGCCTGGGCCTGGCCATCGTCCGCGAGATCGCCCAACAGCACGGCGCCGAGGTCGACGTCTACAACAACCCGCGCGCGCCGCAAGCCAAACTTCCCGGCTGCCTGTTCCGCCTCAGCTTCCCGCTGTTGCCGGCCGCGCCGGCAACAGAAAGCGATCCCGTCCACTATGGATAAAACCGCCGCCCCGGCCCCGGCCCAGCCCGCCGCCCGGCAGCGGGCCGAGCGGCTGCGCCTGGCGCGCCACTGGCGGGCCACGCGCCGGCTGTCGCTGCTGCTGTTGCTGCTGTGGCTGTTCACCGGCTTCGCCGCCGCCTTCTTCGCCCGCGAGCTGGCCGGCCTCAGCCTGTTCGGCTGGCCGCTGTCGTTCTACCTGGCGGCGCAGGGCGCCTCGCTGGTCTACCTGGCCATCATCGGCGGCTACGCCTGGCGCCTGCGGCGGCTCGACCGCGACTACCGCCACGCCCGCTTCCAGGACGGCGCGTGAAGGCGGCCCGCTCCCTCTTCCAGCGCCTGCGCGGCTACTACCTGCTGTTCACCGGCGGCTTCGCCTGCTTCCTGGTGGCGCTCGCCGTGCTCGAACAGGAGGGCATGCCGCGCGTCTGGATCGGCTACCTGTTCATGTTCGCCACCATCGTGCTGTACGCCACCATCGGCGTGCTCAGCCGCACCTCCAACGTGCTCGAATACTATGTGGCGGGCCGCCGCGTGCCGGCCCTGTTCAACGGCATGGCGACGGCGGCCGACTGGATCTCGGCGGCCAGCTTCATCAGCCTGGCCGGCGGCCTGTACCTGCACGGCTTCGACGGCCTGGCCTACATCATGGGCTGGACCGGCGGCTACTGCCTGGTGGCGCTGCTGATCGCGCCCTACCTGCGCAAGTTCGAGCAGTACACCATCCCCGACTTCCTCGCCGCCCGCTACGGCGACGGCGGCGGGCGCGCCGTGCGCAGCCTGGCGGTGGCCGCCACCATCATCGTCTCCTTCACCTACGTGGTGGCGCAGATCTACGCGGTCGGCCTGATCGCCTCGCGCTTCACCGGCGTCGACTTCTCGGTCGGCATCTTCCTCGGCCTGGCCAGCATCCTGGTCTGCTCCTTCCTCGGCGGCATGCGCGCCATCACCTGGACCCAGGTGGCGCAGTACATCATCATCCTGGTGGCGTTTTTGATCCCGGCCGTCTGGCTGTCGGCCAAGCACGCCGACAACCCGCTGCCCCAGGTCGCCTACGGCAAGCTGCTGCCCAAGCTGGGCGCGCGCGAGGCGGCGCTGGCGGCCGACCCGGGCGAACAGCAGGTGCGCGCCATCTTCCAGCAGCGCGCCCAGGCCTACGCCGACCAGCTGGCCGGCCTGCCCGCCTCGTGGGATGCCGGCCGCCTGACGGCCCAGCACCAGCTCGACCGGGTCAAGCAGCGCAACGCCTCGCTGCTGGAGATCCGCGGCGCCGAACGGGCCTTGCTGGCCTATCCGAAGAGTCCCGACGAGGCGGCCGCCCAGTGGGACCAGGCGCGCCGCTGGAATTTGGCCCGCGCCGCCCCGCTGACGCCGCACGGCCTGCCCTTCCCCGGCGCCGACCGCGCGCAGTCCGACATCAAGCGCAACAACTTCCTCGCCCTCGCGCTGTGTTTGATGCTGGGCACGGCCGCCCTGCCGCACATCCTGATGCGCTCCTACACCACCGCCTCGGTGCACGAGACCCGCGTCTCGGTGTTCTGGACCTTGTTCTTCATCCTGCTGGTCTACCTGACCATCCCGGCGCTGGCGGTGCTGGTCAAGTACGACATCTATTCCGGCCTGGTCGGCAGCGACTTCGCCCACCTGCCCACCTGGGTGTCGTACTGGTCCAACGTCGACAAGTTGACGCCGCTGATCCGCATCGCCGATGTCAACCACGACGGCATCGTCCAGCTGGCCGAGATCGTCATCGACGGCGACGTGCTGGTGCTGGCCACGCCGGAGATCGCCGGCCTGCCCTACGTGATCTCCGGCCTGGTCGCCGCCGGCGGCCTGGCGGCGGCGCTGTCGACCGCCGACGGCCTGCTGCTGGCCATCTCCAACGCGCTGTCGCACGACGTCTACTACAAAATGGTCGACCCGACCGCCTCGACGCAGAAGCGGGTCACCATCTCCAAGCTGCTGTTGCTGGCGGTGGCCTTCATCGCCGCCTACGCCGCCTCGCAGCGGCCGGGCGACATCCTGTCGCTGGTCGGCGCCGCCTTCTCGCTGGCCGCCTCGACCCTGTTCCCGGCGCTGGTGCTGGGGGTCTGGTGGAAGCGCGCCAACGGCCCGGGCGCCATCGCCGGCATGCTGGCCGGCTTCGCCGTCTGCGTCTACTACATGCTGCACAGCCATCCCGTGCTGGGCAGCGGCGCGGCCGGCCAGTGGTTCCACATCGCGCCGATCTCGGCCGGCATCTTCGGCGTGCCGGCCGGCCTGCTGGCGGCGGCCGTGGTCAGCCTGCTGACGGCGCCGCCGGCGCCGCGCATCCAGGCCCTGGTCGACTACGTGCGGGCGCCCGAGCGCGAGGGCTGAGCCGGCGCCGGCTTGACCGCCGGCGCCGGCCGTCGACGCCGCCGGTAGCATTTTCAACTGGCAGATGTTATTCTGTGGAAATTATTTATTTGGCAAAAATAGTAATTAACACAACACGGAGCGAGCATGTCAGCATCCCACCCCATCCTGCGTGCCGGCTGCCTGGCCGCCGCCATGCTGCTGGCGGGCGCCGCGGCTGCGGCGGACGCCGTCCCGGCCGGCGGCCCGGCCGCCGCCACCACATCGCCGCCGCCGGCCGCCAGCTTCTTCGAGCGGGCCCGCTTCAGCGCGCCCAAACTATCGCCCAGCGGCAAATTCCTCGCCGCCCGCACCGCCCTGCCCGACGGCCGCCTGCGCCTGTCCGTGGTGCGGCTGGACGACCTGTCGGTCAAGGTGGTGGCCGCCTTCGGCGACGCCGACGTCGGCTACTTCGACTGGGTCAACGACGAACGCCTGGTATTTGACGCCACCGACCTGCAGCAAACCGACAGCGACGACCGCACCGCGCCCGGCCTGTTCGCCGTCAACCGCGACGGCAGCGCCCTGCTCCAGCTGGTCGAGACCGGCTGGGGCGAGCGCGGCACCGGCAGCCATCTGGGCGTCAAGCGGCTCGACTGGGACTACTTCCTGCTGCGCCAGCCGGGCCGGCAGGACTCCGATTTCGTCTACGTGCTGCACCCGATCTGGAACGCCGACCATGGCGTGCGCAGCCAGACCCTGTGGCGCCTGAACACCGTCAGCGGCCAGGCCAGCGCGGTGCCGGCGCCCAGCTTGGGCGAGGTGCAGGACTGGCGGCTCGACCAGCACGGCGAACCGCGCCTGGCCACCACCCTCAAGGACCGGACCGCCACGGTGCTGCTGCGCGAGGGCGACACATGGCGCAAGCTGAGCCAGTACGACGCCTACTCGGGCGAAGACGGCGGCCGGCACAACTTTACCCCGCTCGGCTTCGGCCCGGACGGCACGCTGTACGTGGCGGCCAGCGGCGGCCACGACAAGCGCGCGCTGTACCGCTTCGACCTGGGCAAGGGCGAGCTGGATCAGGAACCCCTGCTGCAGCTCGACGGCTACGACTTCGACGGCGAACTGATCAGCAGCGACGACAAGCTGCTCGGCGCCAGCTACCTGAGCGACGTCCACGGCAGCGCCTGGTTCGAGCCGCGCATGCGGGCGCTGCAAGCCAGCGTCGACGCCCTGCTGCCCGGCCGCGTCAACCAGCTCGCCACGGCGCGGCGCGGCGACTCGCCGTGGCTGCTGGTGCACTCCTACTCCGACCGCGAGCCGGGCGACTACGTCCTCTACAACACTGTCAGCCGGCAGCTGACCCGCATCGGCCAGCACCGCGAACACATCGTGCCGGCGCAGATGGGCCACCAGGTGCTGGTGCGCTACAAGGCCAGGGACGGCCTGGAGATTCCCGCCTGGATCACCTACCCGCGCGACAGCACGCGCAAGAACCTGCCGCTGGTGATGCTGGTGCACGGCGGCCCCTATGTGCGCGGCAACTCCTGGGGCTGGAATCCGGACGCCCAGTTCCTCGCCTCGCGCGGCTACGCGGTGATGGAGCCGGAGTCGCGCGGCAGCACCGGCTTCGGCTATCGCCATTTCCGCGCCGGCTGGAAGCAATGGGGCCTGGCCATGCAGGACGACATCGCCGACGGCGCCAAATGGGCCGTCGCCCAGGGCATCGCCGCGCCCCAGCGGATCTGCATCGCCGGCGCCAGCTACGGCGGCTACGCCACCTTGATGGGCCTGGTCAACGACCCGGCGCTGTACCGCTGCGGCGTGGCCTGGGCCGGCGTCACCGACATCCAGCTGCTGTACGACGGCCACTGGAGCGGCGAGTCCGACCTCGGCGAGGGCTGGAAGCGCTGGGGCATGCCGCGCCTGGTCGGCGACCCGCTCAAGGACGCCGCCCAGCTGGCGGCCACCTCGCCGCTGCGCCAGGCGGCCCGCATCAAACGGCCGCTGCTGCTGGCCTACGGCGGCGACGACCACCGCGTGCCGCTCTATCACGGCGAAAAATTCTACGCCGCCGTCAAGGCCGGCAACCCCGGCGTCGAATGGGTCAGCTATCCGAAGGAGGGCCACGGCTGGAAGCTGCTGCCCGACCAGGTCGACTTTTGGAGCCGGGTCGAGAAATTCCTCGACCGCAACATCGGCCCCGGCGCCGCCACCGCCACCGCCACCGTTACCACCACCCAACAATAAGAACCGCCATGATGCCACGCCACACCACCGCCCAAGCCACCCTGCGCCTGCTGTGCGCCGCCCTGCTGCTCGGCGCCGCCCAGCAGGCCGCGCCGGCCCGCGCCGCCGGCGCCAGCGCCAACGCCAGTACCAGCGCCCCGGCGGCCACGCCGGCCGGCGCCGCCACCGCGCCGCCGCCGCTGGCCGCCTTCTTCAACAACGCACAGATGAGCGACGCCAAACTCTCGCCCAACGGCAAATTCCTCGCCGTGCGCATGGCCGCCGCGCCGGCCCGCGACGGCCTGGCCGTGATCGAACTCGACACGCTGACCCCGCTGCGCGTGGCCCAGTTCAACAACGTCGACATCGGCGACTTCGAATGGGTCAACGAGCAGCGCCTGATCTTCGACAGCCGCGACAACACGGTGGCGCCGGGCGACCAACGCCATGGCGCCGGCCTGTTCGCGGTGGACCGCGACGGCGCCAACTTCCGCGTGCTGGCCGAGAGCAGCTTCGCGCCGCCGTCGAGCACCGGCACCGTCATCAAGCGCAACGTGCAGCCCTGGAACACCTTCCTGCTGCGCCAGCCCGGCGCGCAAACCTCCAACCAGGTGTATGTGCAGCGGGCCGGCTGGGGCGACGCCAGCGGCAACGTCACCCACTGGGACCTGGTGCAGCTCGACACCACCAGCGGCCTGGCCAACGTCGCGCAGCGCCCCGGCAAGGTGCAGTCATGGCTGCTCGACCAGGCCGGCGAACCGCGTCTGGCCGTCACCGAGGACCAGGGCAAGAGCGGCGTGCACTACCTCGACCCGGCCAACGGCAAATGGCGCAAGCTGGCCGAGTTCGCCTCCTTCGGCGAGTCGTCCGACGCCTTCGAACCGCTCGGCTTCGGCGCCGATGGCAAGCTCTACGTGCGCGCCCGCGCCGGCCGCGACAAGAGCGGCGTCTACCTGCTCGACCTGGCCAGCGGCAAGCTCGCCGCCGAGCCGCTGCTCTCGCTGGCCGACTACGACTTCGGCGGCGCGCTGGTCTACGGCAAGGGCAAGCTGCTCGGCATCGAGGTGCTGTCGGACGCCCGCAGCACGGTCTGGTTCGACGCCGCCATGAAGACGGCCCAGCAGCGCGTCGACGCGCTGCTGCCCGGCACCGTCAACCTGCTGGCGGCGGCCCACAACGCCGACTCGCCCTGGCTGCTGGTGAACGCCTACTCCGACACCCAGCCGGCCGCCTTCCTGCTGTTCAACACGGCGACGGCCGAGCTGAAGACGGTCGGCCACAGCCACCCCGACATCGTGGCGGCGCAGATGGGCACCCAGGACCTGGTGCGCTACGCGGCGCGCGACGGCCTGAGCATCCCCGCCTGGCTGACCCTGCCGCGAGGAAAGGGCAAGCAACTGCCGATGGTGCTGCTGGTGCACGGCGGGCCGAACGTGCGCGGCGACGAGTGGGGCTGGAACGCCGAAGCCCAGTTCCTCGCCTCGCGCGGCTACGCCGTGCTGCAACCGGAGTTCCGTGGCAGCACCGGCTTCGGCGCCCAGCACTTCCGCGCCGGCTGGAAGCAATGGGGCCTGGCCATGCAGAACGACCTGGCCGACGGCGTGCGCTGGGCCGTCGCCCAAGGCATCGCCGACCCCAAACGGGTCTGCATCGCCGGCGCCAGCTACGGCGGCTACGCCACCTTGATGGGCCTGGTCAACGACCCCGAGCTGTACCGCTGCGGCATCGACTGGGCCGGCGTCACCGACATCGGCAAGATGTACTCGAACCGCCACAGCGTGCTGTCGGACATGGGCGACGAATGGCGCAACTACGGCATGCCCGAGCTGATCGGCGACCCGCTCAAGGACGCCGCCCAGTTCCAGGCCACCTCGCCGCTGGCCCAGGCGGCCCGCATCAAGCAGCCGCTGCTGCTGGCCCACGGCAGCGACGACCGCCGCGTCCCGCTCTACCAGGGCAAGGACTTCTACCAGGCCGTCAAGGCCGGCAACCCGCAGGTCGACTGGGTGGTCTACGACGGCGAGGGCCACGGCTGGTCGCTGGCGCAGAACCGCATCGACTTCTGGGGCCGCGTCGAACGCTTCCTGGCCCAGCACATCGGGCCGCGCTGAGCGGCGCGAACAAGGCTACGCAGCGGCGCCGAAATGCGCTACGCTAGGCGGACGCGGGCCGGCCGGCCGGCGCCACCGTTGCGGAGGAGTTGCGCATGTCGTCGGGAAAAATTCTGGTCGCACAAGGGGGCGGTCCGACCGCCGTCATCAACCAGTCGCTGGCCGGCGTGGCGCTGGAGGCGCGCCGCTTCCGCGACGTCAGCCGCGTCTACGGCGCGCTGCACGGCGTGCGCGGCATCGTCAACGAGGACTTCGTCGACCTGACCCAGGAGACCAGCCACAACCTCGAACTGGTCGCCGCCACGCCGTCCTCGGCGCTCGGCTCGACCCGCGACAAGCCCGACGTCAAATACTGCCAGGAGATCTTCCAGGTGCTGCGCGCCCATGAGATCGGGCACTTCTTCTACATCGGCGGCAACGACTCGTCCGACACCGTGCGCATCGTCAGCCTGGAGGCGGCCAAGGCCGGCTACCCGCTGCGCTGCATCCACATCCCGAAAACCATCGACAACGACCTGGTCGGCAGCGACCACACCCCCGGCTTCCCCTCGGCGGCGCGCTTCGTCGCCCAGGCCTTCGCCGGCGCCAACCTGGACAACGCCGCCCTGCCCGGCGTCTACGTCGGCGTGGTGATGGGCCGCCACGCCGGCTTCCTGACGGCCGCCGCCGCGCTGGGCAAGAAGTTCCCCGACGACGGCCCGCACCTGATCTACCTGCCCGAGCGCGTCTTCGTGCTGGAGCAGTTCCTGGCCGACGTCAAGGCCGTGTATGCGCGCCACGGCCGCTGCGTGGTGGCCGTCTCCGAGGGCATCCACGACGCCGCCGGCCAGCCGATCGCCGCCCTGCTGGCCAAGGAAGTCGAGCGCGACGCCCACGGCAACGTGCAGTTGTCGGGCACCGGCGCGCTGGCCGACCTGCTGTGCGACGAGATCAAGGCGAAACTCGGCATCAAGCGGGTGCGCGGCGACACCTTCGGCTATTTGCAGCGCAGCTTCATCGGCTGCGTCTCCGACGTCGACCAGCGCGAGGCGCGCGAGGTCGGCGAGAAGGCCGTGCAGTTCGCCATGTGGGGCCAGCGCGACGGCTCGGTGGCGATCCAGCGCACCGGCTTCTACTCGGTCGACTACGCCCTGCTGCCGCTGGAGGCGGTGGCCGGCAAGACGCGGGTGATGGAAGACCAGTTCATCAGCGCCAGCGGCACCGACGTCACCGACGCCTTCCGCCTGTACCTGCGCCCGCTGCTCGGCTCCGGCATGCCCGACGCCTACCGCCTGCGCCCGGCGGCCGTCGCCAAAATCCTCAAACCCTGAACCCTGAAACCAGCGGGGTCAGTGCCGACATTCGGACACAAGCTGAGCAATATGAATGCAATGGACTGCGTTCTACTGTTCAGGCCGTGTCCGAATGTCGGCACTGACCCCAAGGTCCTGCAAGGTCCTGACCCCAAGGTCCCAAGGTCCGCTAGCGCTCAGGGTGTATAGGCGCCGCAACTGACGACGTAGCCGTCGACCTTGGTGAAGAACATGGTCTTCGGCTCGATCTTGCCGGTGACGGGATTGAGGAAGCGGTATTTGATCGAACCGCTGTTGCTGGTCTTGAGCGCCTCGTTGCGCTGGCGCGTGATGTAGGTGCCGTCGGCGTCGCGCAGCTCGCTCAGGTCCTTGCCGACCAGGCGCTGGTTGGCGCCGTGCGCCAGGTTAATGTTCTTGCCGTCCATGATGGAGACGTACAGGTCGCGGTCGACGAACTGGCCCTTGGGCTGGTTCGCTTCGGCCACCGTCTTCTCGATGCCGTTCTTTTTCAGGTAGGCCACCGCTTTGTTCATCATCGCCTGGGCCTCCTCCAGCGTGGCGCGGCCCTCGCCGCGCCGGCGCCGTGCAAATAACCGCCGGCCAACATCAACAGGGCCGCGCGCAAAATCAGTCGTCGCATCATGTTCGTCTCCAAGGTGGGGGGGGGCGGCCCGGCCGCGCGTGCGCGGCGGGGTCCGCCAACCAGCTTACACCTTGCCCGATAGCAATTCCACCAGACATTGCATGGCGTGGCGGGAAAGGTACAAGCTTGCCGTAAACGAAAAAAGCGCGCCGCGGCGCGCTTTTCGGTCGAGCCGGGCCGGATCGGCTTAGATGACGGTGGTCTGGTGCTCGTCGCCGACGCGGGCGCGGATGCGGCCGATGCGCGAGACGGTCTCGCCGGCGGCCTGCAACTGGGCCACGGCGGCGTCCGCGTTCTCGGCGGCGACGATGACGGTCATGCCGATGCCGCAGTTGAAGACGCGGTGCATCTCGGCGTCGGCCACGCCGCCGTGCTGTTGCAGCCACTGGAACAGCGGCGGCATGGTCCACGCCGTCGAGTCCAGCTCGGCCACCAGGCCGGCCTGCAGCACGCGCGGGATGTTTTCCACCAGACCGCCGCCGGTGATGTGCACCATGCCCTTGACTTCCATGCTGTCCATCAGCGCCAGCAGCGGCTTGACGTAGATGCGGGTCGGCTCCATCAGCACGTCGGCCAGCTTGCGGCCGTGGAAGTCGCCTTCCAGGTCAGGCTTGGCCACTTCGATGATCTTGCGCACCAGCGAGTAACCGTTCGAGTGCACGCCCGACGAGGCCAGGCCCAGCACCACGTCGCCCGGCACGATCTTGGTGCCGTCGATGATCTTCGATTTTTCCACCGCGCCGACGGCGAAGCCGGCCAGGTCGTACTCGCCGGCCGGGTACATGCTCGGCATTTCCGCCGTCTCGCCGCCGATCAGCGCGCAGCCGGCCAGCTCGCAGCCCTTGGCCACGCCCTTGATGACGTCGGTCGCGGTCGGCACGTCGAGCTTGCCGCAGGCGAAGTAGTCGAGGAAGAACAGCGGCTCGGCGCCCTGCACCAGGATGTCGTTGACGCTCATGGCGACCAGGTCGATGCCGACCGTGTCGTGGCGGTTCAGCTCGAAAGCGAGCTTGAGCTTGGTGCCGACGCCGTCGGTGCCGGACACCAGCACCGGCTCCTTGTACTTCTTGCTGATCTCGAACATGGCGCCGAAACCGCCCAGGCCGCCCATCACCCCCTCGCGCATGGTGCGCTTGGCAAACGGCTTGATCGCTTCGACTAAGGCGTCACCGGCGTCGATATCGACGCCGGCGTCACGGTAGGACAGGGAAACATTAGATGGTTGGCTCATGGTGTATTTGGCAGCGGAGGCGGTAAAATAGAAGGCGGAGACCGGAATTGCGCACATGCGGCGGGCGCAGACTCAAATCCGTTCAATCCGCTATTTTATCAAACTGCCCCGTCCACCAGCCTTTTTATTCCTCTTTTTCAAACATCGAACCCTGAATCCATGGCATTTCCCCTCTCGCTAGAGCAAAAGCAAACGGCATTTTGGATCGCGGTATGGGGCGCCTTCCTGCTCTTGCTGCTCGCTTTGGGGCCGGTGCTGACCCCGTTCCTGGCCGCCGCCATCCTCGCCTACGCCCTCAATCCGGGCGTCGACCGGCTCGACCACCTGCGTTTCCGCCGCTTCGACGTGCCCCGTCCGCTCGCCGTGCTGCTGGTGATGGTGCTGTTCTTCTGCGCCCTGGCCGCCCTGGTGCTGATCGTCGTGCCGGTGCTGCAAAAGGAGATTCCGCTGCTGCAGGCGCAAATCCCGGCCTTCCTGGCCAAGCTCAACGACCTGCTCGGCCCGCGTTTGCAGGAACTCGGCGTCAAGGTGCGCCTCGACAGCGCCGGCATCAAGAAGATCGTCAGCCAGCAGATGGCCAGCAGCGGCGAGGAGATCTGGAGCGCCGTGCTGGCCTCGGCCCGCGTCGGCGGCACCGCCGTGCTGGGCTGGATCGCCACCGTGGTGCTGATCCCCGTGGTGCTGTTCTACCTGCTGCTGGACTGGCATCCGATGCTGGCGCGCATCGCCGGCGCCGTGCCGCGCCGCTACATCGGCCGCACCCTGGCCATGGCCAACGAGGTCGACACCCTGCTGGCCCAGTACCTGCGCGGCCAGCTGCTGGTGATGCTGGTGCTGGCGGTCTACTACTCGGTCGGCCTGATGATCGCCGGCTTCGACGTCGCCCTGCCGGTCGGCATCATCACCGGGCTGCTGGTGTTCATCCCCTACCTCGGCTTCGGCCTGGGCCTGGTGCTGGCGCTGATCGCCGCCGTGCTGCAGTTCGCCGACTGGAGCGGCGTCGTCGCCGTGGCCGGCATCTACGGCCTGGGCCAGCTCATCGAGGGCTTCTTCCTGACCCCGCGCCTGGTCGGCGAGCGCATCGGCCTCAATCCGCTGGCGGTGATCTTCGCCCTGCTGGCCTTCGGCCAGCTGTTCGGCTTCGTCGGCGTGCTGCTCGCTTTGCCCGCCTCGGCCATTTTAATGGTCGCTTTTAAGCACCTGCGCCGCCACTACCTGAGCAGCAGCTTCTATAATGCGTGACGTAACACAGAAAACGCATATGCAAACTATCAGGACAGGGCGAACGCCATGAAACAACTGGTGCTCGATTTAGGCGCAGACCAGGCGCACAGCCTCGAATCGTTCGAGGTCGGACAAAACGCCGAGGCGACCCAGCTGATGGGCCAGTTCGCCGCGCGCAGCTCGCGCGAGCACTTCGCCTACCTGTGGGGCGGCGCCGGCGTCGGCAAGAGCCATCTGCTCAAGGCGCTGGCCGACACCCGCCACGGCGACAAGACGGCGCGCTACATCTCGCCGTTTTCGATCGAATCGGAGTTCGTCTACCTGCCCGAGGTCGACCTGTACCTGCTCGACGACTGCGAAAAGCTGTCGCCGGTGGCGCAGATCGACGCCTTCGCCCTGTTCAACGAGATCCGCGCCAACGGCGCCTTCATGGTCTGCAGCGGCGCCGTGGCGCCGGCCGTGCTGCCGGTGCGCGAGGACCTGCGCACCCGCATGGGCTGGGGCCTGATCTACCAGATCCACGGCCTGACCGACGACGAGAAGGTGGCCGCGCTGAGCGCCGCCGCCGCCGCCCGTGGCTTGACGCTGTCGCCCGGCGTGTTACCCTACCTGCTGTCCCATTTTCGCCGCGACATGCGTTCGCTGTCGACCATGCTGGACTCGCTCGACCAGTATTCCCTTGAAACCCAACGACCGATCACCCTGCCGCTGCTGCGCGAATGGCTGCAGGCGGAAGCGAAAGAATGATGAATCTCGCCCTATTTGACCTCGACCACACCCTGCTGCCGATCGACTCGGACTACGAGTGGGGCCAGTTCCTGGTGCGCATCGGCGCCGTCGACGGCGCCGAGTTCGCGCGCCGCAACGACGCCTTCTTCGCCCAGTACCAGGCCGGCACGCTCGACCCGGTGGAATACCTCGAATTCTCGCTCGGCACCCTGGCGCGCTTCCCGCGCGCCGAACTCGACGCCATGCAGGCGCGCTTCATGGACGAGGTGATCCTGCCGGCCATCAAGCCGCAGGCGCGCGCCCTGCTGCAACGCCACGCCGACGCCGGCGACCTGGTGGCCATCGTCACCGCCACCAACCACTTCGTCACGGCGCCGATCGCCAAGGCGCTCGGCGTGGCCCACCTGATCGCCGCCATGCCCGAGCTGGACGCCGCCGGCCGGCCCACCGGCAAGCTGCTCGGCACGCCGACCCAGGGCGCCGGCAAGGTCACCCACACGCGCGCCTGGCTGGCCGGCCTGGGCCACCGGCTCGAGGACTTCGGCCAAAGCCATTTCTACAGCGACTCGCACAACGACCTGCCGCTGATGCGGCTGGTCAGCCACCCCGTCGCCACCAACCCCAACGCCGCGCTGAAAACGCACGCTTCAGCCCAAGGCTGGCCACTACTCGACCTATTCAATGATTAAGAAACTGATCCGCAAAATCCTGGGCACCAAAAACAAGGGCGGACGCGACGCCAACACCCCGGTGGTGCTCGGCCCGCAGGACCACGGCATCGAGCCACGGCTGCTGTCGTCGAACGCGGTGCGCGTCACCAGCACCCTGCAGGAGGCCGGTTTCGAGGCCTTCGTGGTCGGCGGCGCGGTGCGCGACCTGCTGCTCGGCGTCAAGCCGAAGGACTTCGACATCGCCACCAACGCCACGCCGGAGCAGGTGCGCAAGCTGTTCCGCCGCGCCTTCATCATCGGCAAACGCTTCCAGATCGTCCACGTCATGTTCGGCCAGGACCTGCTGGAGGTGACCACCTTCCGTGGCACCACCTCCGACTCGGCGCCCAAGGACGAACACGGCCGCGTCCTGCGCGACAACACCTTCGGCTCGCAGGCCGAGGACGCGGTGCGGCGCGACTTCACCATCAACGCCATGTACTACAACCCGGCCAACGAGCAGGTGCTCGACTACCACGGCGGCATCGAGGACATCCGCGGCAAGACGCTGCGCATCATCGGCCAGCCCGAGGCGCGCTTCCGCGAAGACCCGGTGCGCATGCTGCGCGTGGTGCGCTTCGCCGCCAAGCTCAAGTTCACCATCGAGCCGACCACCGCCGCGCCGATC
Source organism: Rugamonas violacea (assembly GCF_016461825.1). Classification (GTDB taxonomy): domain Bacteria; phylum Pseudomonadota; class Gammaproteobacteria; order Burkholderiales; family Burkholderiaceae_D; genus Rugamonas. The sequence goes on from NZ_JAEMNU010000150.1 coordinate 34,806, forward strand.
GCCGTCATGGCGCCGCTGATCAACAACGTGCCGGCCGCCCGCGTCTTCGACGAGATGCTCAAGCTCCTGATGAGCGGCCAGGCGCTGGCCTGCCTGCAGCAGTTGCGCAAGGAGGGCCTGCACCACGGCCTGCTGCCGCTGCTCGACGTGGTGCTGGAGCAGCCGCTCGGCGTCAAGTTCGTCACCCTGGCGCTGGACTCGACCGACTCCCGCATCGCCGCCGGCAAGACCGTTTCGCCGGGCTTCCTGTTCGCCTCCCTGCTGTGGCACCAGGTGCTGGAAAAGTGGACCGCCTACCGCGCCGCCGGCGAATTCCCCATCCCCGCGCTGCACCTGGCGGCCGACGACGTGCTCGACTCGCAAACCGAAAAACTGGCCCTGCAACGCAAGATCGGCTCCGACATGCGCGACATCTGGTCGATGCAGCCGCGCTTCGAGCGGCGCAACGGCAAGTCGCCGCACAAGCTGCTGGAACACCCGCGCTTCCGCGCCGGCTACGACTTCCTGCTGCTGCGCTGCGCCTCCGGTGAGATCGACGCCGAGCTGGGCGAATGGTGGACCGCCTTCTACGAGGGCGACGAGGCCACCCGCGACGACCTGGTCGACAACGTCGGCCGCGCGCCGGAAGGCGGCAAGAAGAAGCGTCCGCCACGACGCGGCGGTCGCGGCAAGGCCGCCATCGTCGACGGCACCGGCAACCCCGGCGGCGGCGACGGCGAATGAACGCAGGGTTTGATCCCGTCGCCGCGCCGGCGGCGGCCGGCACAGACGGCACCGTCGGCACCATCGGCACCATCGGCATGGTGACCGCCTACATCGGCATCGGCGCCAACCTGGGCGACGCCCGCGGCAACGTGGTCGACGCGCTGGCCCGGCTGGCGCGTCTGCCCGGCTGCACCCTGCAAGCCGCCTCCGGCCACTACCGCAGCGCCCCGATCGACTCCAGCGGCGACGACTACATCAACGCCGTCGCCCGCATCGACACCACCTTGGGCGCCGAGCAACTGCTGCAGGCGCTGCACGCCATCGAACAGGCGCACGGCCGCGAGCGGCCCTACCGCAACGCCCCGCGCACCCTCGACCTCGACCTGCTGCTGTACGGCGCACAGCGCATCGCCAGCGCCACGCTGACGGTGCCGCACCCGCGCATCGGCGAGCGCGCCTTCGTGCTGGTGCCGCTGCTGGAACTGGCGCCGGCCATCGACATCCCCGGCCTCGGCCCGGCGCAAGACTACCTGGCCGCCGTCGCCGACCAGGCCATCAGCCTCCTCGTTTAAACCGGTATGCAAATCCCTGTCATCGTCCAAACCGTCGGCCTGCTGACGCTGTCGAACGTCTTCATGACGATCGCCTGGTACGGCCACCTGAAAAGCCTGTCCAACAAGGCCTGGTGGATCGCCGCCCTGATCAGCTGGGGCATCGCCCTGTTCGAATACCTGCTGCAGGTGCCGGCCAACCGCATCGGCTACACCCAATACAGCCTAGCGCAGCTGAAGATCATGCAGGAGGCGCTCACGCTGACCGTGTTCGTCCCCTTCGCCATGTTCTACATGAACCAACCTTTCAAGCTGGACTACGTTTGGGCCGGGCTGTGCCTGGTCGGCGCCGTCTACTTCATCTTCCGCAGCTAGCGTAGCGAACCGGTCGATTGGCGCCCGCCTGCGCGCAAACCGCAACAGGGCTACACTAGCGCCGTTAGCATTTTCTATTTTTAAGGATTTACCATGTCTGCTTATTTGCAAGGCAACGAAATGACGGCCAGCCAAAAGCCCGCCGCCGCGACGACACCTGCACCGGCCAAGCCGGTCGCGACCAAGGCTGTCACCGTCACCACGCTGGGCGCGCTGCGCGCCGCCGGCGAAAAAATCACCATGTTGACCTGCTACGACGCCAGCTTCGCCTCCTTGATGGACCGCTGCGGCGTGGAAGTGCTGCTGATCGGCGACTCGCTCGGCATGGTCTGCAACGGCCACCACTCGACCCTGCCGGTCACCGTGGCCGAACTGGCCTACCACACCGCCGCCGTGGCGCGCGGCAGCAAGTCGGCGCTGATCGTCGCCGACCTGCCGTTCGGCGCCTATGGCACGCCCGAGCAAGCCTTCGCCAACGCCGTGCAGATCATGCAGGCCGGCGCCCACATGATCAAAATCGAAGGCGGCGCCTGGCTGGCCGAGACCGTGCGCTTCCTCACCGAGCGCGCCGTTCCGGTCTGCGCCCACATCGGCCTGACGCCGCAGTCGGTGCACCAGCTGGGCGGCTACAAGGTGCAGGGCAAGACCACCGAAAGCGCCGACGCGTTGAAGGCCGACGCGCTGGCCTTGCAGGCGGCCGGCGCCTCGATGGTGGTGCTGGAGGCGATTCCTTCGCAGCTGGGCAAGGAAGTCACCGAGCTGCTGAACATGCCGACCATCGGCATCGGCGCCGGTCCCGACTGCTCCGGCCAAGTGCTGGTGATGCACGATCTGCTGGGCGTTTTCCCGGGCCGCAAAGCGCGCTTCGTGAAGAATTTCATGGAAGGCCAGACCAGCATCGACGCCGCCGTCACCGCCTACGTGACCGAGGTCAAGGACGGCAGCTTCCCGGCGCTGGAACACTGCTTCTAAGCGCAAAGCCGCTAGCGTAGGCGGCAAACCCCAGAGGCGCAACCTGGGGTCAGACCCCTCGGGGTCTGACCCCGGCTCTTTGCCGCTGGGGTTCGCATGCCATCCCACAGCTCTCGCTTTACGGCCACTACAGCAACTCGCCCAAACAGTCGTCGAACACCGCCAGCAGCCGCGCCACATCCTCGCCGCCGGTCTGCGGACAAACCAGCAGCATATTGTGGAAGGGCGTAATCAACAGCCCCCGGTTGAGCAGGTACAGATGGATGATCTGCTCCAGCTCGCCGTCCAGCATGACGGCCGCCTCGCTGCCGTTGCGCGGCGGTGTGGCGGCAAACTGAAACTCCGTGCGCGCCCCCACCTGCGTCACACACCAAGGCAGGCCATGTCGCGCAATCACCGCGCGCAGGCCGTCGGCCAATTGCGCCGCCAGCGTGAACATATGCCCATAGGCTTGCGGCGTCATCACCTGCTCCAAATTCGCCCGCATCGCCGCCATGGCGAACATATTCGCGCTCAACGTGGTGCCCACGCCCGAATGGCCGGACGGCGCCGCGCGCTTGGCCTGTTCCACCCGCCGCGCCACCTCCGCCGAAAACCCATATACCGCGCAGGGCACGCCACCGCCTATCGGTTTGCCCAACACCAGCGCGTCCGGCGTCATGCCGTGCTCGCGCGCGTAGCCGCCCGGGCCGCTGCTGATGGTGTGCGTCTCGTCGATCACCAACAAGCTGCCATGACGCCGCAGGATCTGCTGCGCCGCCGCCCAGTAATCCGGCTGCGGCAGCACCATGCCGATGTTGGTCATCACCGGCTCGGCCAGCACGCAGGCGACGTCGCCGCCCGCCAGCGCCGCCTCCAGCGCGGCCAGATCGTTGAACTCGACCACCACGGTGTGCTCGGTCAGCGCATACACCTGGCCCAGCAAACTGTCGCGCTGCACCGGCACGCCGTCGACCAGATCGACGAACACATCGTCCACCGTGCCGTGGTAGCAGCCGTTGAACACCAGGATTTTGCTGCGTCCCGTGGCGGCGCGCAGCCAGCGCAGCACGAAGCGATTGGCGTCCGAGGCGGACAAGGCGAACTGCCAGAACGGCAGACCGAAGCGGCGCGCCAGTTCGGCCGCCACCGGCGCCGCGTCCTGCGACGGCAACATCGCCGTGTAGCCGCGCGTGGCCTGCCGCGCGATGGCCTGTGCCACCGGCGCCGGCGCATGACCGAACATGGCGCCGGTGTCGCCCAGGCAGAAGTCGATGTAGTCATGACCGTCGACGTCTGTGAAGCGCCCGCCGCTGGCCTGCGCCACGGTCAAGGCGAACGGCGTCGACCAGTCCTGCATCCAATGCATCGGCACGCCGAACAGCATATGCTCGGCGGCCTGCCCGGCCAGCGCCTGCGAGGCCGGGTTGCGCACCACGAAGGCGGCGCGCTCGCGCACCGCCAAGGCCTGCGCGCGCGTCCAGTCGACGCCGTGTCGTATGGTTTTTGTCATGGCCGCCGTCCTACACTAGCAACATCAAGTGTTCGCGCTCCCACGAGCTGATGACCCGGCTGTAGGTGGCGAATTCAAGCTCCTTCACTTCGCAGAAGGCCTGCACGAACAGCTCTCCCAGGATCTCGCCGAGCGGCTTGCACTCGCGCAGGCGGACTATGGCATCCTCCAAATTGCGCGGCAGCTGGTCGTGCACGTGCTCGGCGCTGTCGGCGGTTGGCTCGGACGGCGTCAGGCCGTCGCGCATGCCAAGATAGCCGCAGGCCAGCGTGGCCGCCATCGCCAGGTAGGGATTGACGTCGACGCCCGGCACGCGGTTCTCGACCCGGCGGTTGACCGGCGCCGAGTTGGGAATGCGGATGCCGCAGGTGCGGTTGTCGTAACCCCAATGGACATTGGTCGGCGCCGACATGAAGCGCGACAGCCGGCGGTAGGAATTGACGTACGGTGCCAGCAGCAGCGTGGCCGGCGCCAGGTAGGTTTCCAGCCCGGCGATATAGTGGAAGAACAGCGCGCTGGCGCCGCCGTCGGCCTGACTGAAAATGTTGGCGCCGCTGGCGCGATCGAGCACGCTCTGGTGGATGTGCATGGCGCTGCCCGGCTCCGCCTCCATCGGCTTGGCCATGAAGGTGGCGAAGATGCCGTGCCGTAGCGCCGTCTCGCGCACTGCGCGCTTGAACAGGAAGACGCGGTCGGCCAGCTCCAGCGCGTCGCCGTGGCTGAAGTTGATCTCCATCTGGCCGGCGCCGGCCTCGTGGATCAAGGTCTCCACACCCAGCTCGTGCTGCTTGCAAAAGCTCGACAGCTCAAGGAAGAAGGGATCGAAGTCGTTCACCGCGTCGATCGAATACGACTGCCGGCCCGACTCGGTCTTGCCGCTGCGGCCCAGCGGCGGCACCAGCGGCTCGTGCGGGTTGGCGCTGCGCGCCACCAGATAGAACTCCATCTCCGGCGCCACCACCGGCTGCCAGCCGCGCTCCTGGTACAAGGCCAGCACCTTGCGCAGCACCGCGCGCGGCGACAGGCCGACCGGGCTGCCGTCGAAATTCTGGCAGTCGTGGATCACCAGCGCGACCGACTCGGCCGCCCACGGCACCTGGCGCAGCGTGGCCAGGTCGGGCACGCAGATCATGTCAGGATCGGTGGCGCCGACATACGGCAGGTTGTTGGGCTGCTCGCCGTTGACGGTGTTGAGCAGCACGCTCTTCGGCAGCCGCATCTCGCCCTCGCTGAGGAACAGATCCTTGGGCAGTATCTTGCCCCGGGCGATACCGGTCATGTCGGCGATCACGCACTCCACCTCGTGGATATTGCGTTCGCGCAGAAAGTCGCGCATGGCTTGGCTCATCTCTACTCTCCTGAAAAATAGCTTCCTCGTGGATCGCCTGAGACGCCGGCAAACCCCAGCGGCAGAAGCTAGGGTCAGACCCCTCGGGGTCTGACCCTGGCTCTTCGCCTGTGGGTCCAGCCAGCCCCGCAGCCGGAAAACTAGAAGCGATCCAGATAGCGCTTGGTCTCCCAGGCGCTGACGTGCTGGCTGTACTCATGCCACTCGGCGCTTTTCAGCGCGGCGAATTCCTCCACCAAGGCCTTGCCCAGCGCGGCGCCCAGCACCTCGTCGGCCTTCAAGGCGGCGGCGGCCTCGCCCAAATTCTGCGGCAGGATGTGCAACCCCAGCTCGGCGCGCGCCGCGTCGGACAGCTCGTAGACGTCGTGGTTGACCGGCTCGCCCGGATCGAGTTGGTGCTCGATGCCGTCCAGGCCGGCGGCGATCACGCCGGCCAGCGCCAGGTAGGGATTGGCCGCGCTGTCCGGCAGCCGCCATTCGACACGCTGGTAGACCACCCGCGCCACCGTGGTGCGGTTGTTGTCGCCGTAGCCGATGAAGGCCGGCGCCCAGCTGGTGCCGGACAGCGAGCGGCCGCACATCAATCGTTTATACGAATTGACGGTGGGCGCGCACAATGCCGTCAAGGCCGGCGCATGCAGCAGCAGCCCCGCCAAAAAATGATACGCATTTTTGGACAGACCAAGTCCACGCCTATCATTTTCCGCCGCGAAGACCGGCTTGCCGTCGGCGTCCGCCAGCGATAGGTGGAAGTGCAGGCCGCTGCCGGGACGATCGGCGAAAGGCTTGGGCATCATCGAGAACAGCAGGCCCTCTTCTTCGGCGATGTGCTGCGCCGCCATCTTGAAGAGCATGAAGTTGTCGGCCGCCTTGAGCGCGTCGGCGTAGCGGTAGTTGACCTCGAACTGGCCGCTGGCATCCTCGTGGTCGATCTGGAACACGCCCAGGCCGCAGGCGTCCAGCGCGGTCGTCAGCTTGTCCAGAAAGCCGCGCTGGCGCAACAGGCTCTTGCTGTCGTAGGACGGTTTCTCCAGGCTGTCGGCCGCCTCCGCGTCGTAGCCGTCCGGCCCCTTCCGCAGCAGGAAAAACTCCGGTTCCAGACCTGCGTTCAAGGTCCAGCCATGCGCCGCCAACCGCTCGACCTGGCGCCGCAACACCTGGCGCGGACACAGCTCGAAAGGCTGGCCGGCGACATGCCCGTCCAGCACCACGCGGGCGTAACCCGGCAGCCAAGGCATGGGCTGCAAGGTGCTCAGGTCGGCGCGGCCGTAGTACTCCGAGCGCGGCCCGTTGCGCGGCAGGCCGGTGCCCCAGATCGACGGCCCGGAGAAGCCGGCGCCGGGATGGACGATGTCGTCCAGATGGGCCAGCGGAATCAGCTTGCCCTTGGCCGCGCCGTGAATGTCGGTGAACTGCGCGAAGACATACTTGATGCCGCGCGCGGCCAACTCGGACGGGTGATCGGCTGCGGTTGTCGTGTCAGTTTTTCTCATGTTTTTCTGCCAGGGTACTGTGCCGTTGACTCCAACCAAACCCAAGGGCGTACATCCGGGGTCAGACCCGGCGGGTCTGACCCCGGCTCTTTGCCTTTGGGTGCAGCGAGTGTTGCCGGCACTTTTACTTTGGATACGCGATCCAGACTAGCCGATCTGAATCCAGGTCGTCTTCAGTTCGGTGTACTTGTCCAGGGCGTGCAGCGACTTGTCGCGGCCGTTGCCGGACTGCTTGTAGCCGCCGAAGGGCACGGTGACGTCGTCGCCGTCGTACTGGTTGACGTGCACCGTGCCGGCCCGCAGCGCCCGCGCCGTCTGGATCGCCTTGCTGATATTCGAGGTCCACACCGCCGCCTGCAAGCCATAGGGTGTGGCGTTGGCCTGCCGCACCGCCTCGCGCACGTCGGTGAAGGATAGCACCGACAGCACCGGCCCGAAGATCTCTTCCCGCGCGATGGTCATCGAGCTGTCGACCTGGTCGAACAGGGTCGGCTCGACATAGAAACCGCCGCTCTCGCTGCGCGCCTGGCGGCCGCCGGCAAGCAGTTTGGCGCCGCCGCTCTTGCCCGCTTCGATGTAGCCCATCACGATTTTCAGTTGCGTGGCATCGACGATGGCGCCCATCACGCTGGCCTCGTCGAGCGGATCGCCGGGCTGGAAGTCCGGCATCATGGCCAGCGCCTTCTCCAGGAAGCGCTCCTTGATCGACTCTTCGACGAACAGCCGCGACGGCGCGTTGCAGCTCTCGCCCTGGTTGAAAAAGATCGAGCCGACGGCCGAGGCCACCGCCGCATCCAGGTCCGGGCAGTCGGCGCAGACGATGTTGGCCGACTTGCCGCCCAACTCGGTCCAGGCCCGCTTCAGGTTGGACTGGCCGGCCATTTGCAGGATCTGCTTGCCGGTGCGGGTCGAGCCGGTGAAGCCGATGCAGTCGACGTCCATATGCAGCGCCAGCGCGGCGCCGGCCTCATGGCCAAAGCCGGGCAGCACGTTGAACACGCCGGGCGGAATGCCCGCCTCCAGCGCGATGTCGGCCAGCCGCAGCGCCGTCAGCGGCGACTTCTCCGACGGCTTGAGCACCACGCTGTTGCCGGCCGCCAGGGCCGGGGCGATCTTCCACGCCGCCATCAGCATCGGATAGTTCCACGGCACGATGGCCGCCACCACGCCGACCGGCTCGCGGGTGATCAGCGCCAGGCTGTTGGCGGCGGTCGGCGCGATCTCGTCGTAGATCTTGTCGATCGCCTCGCCGTACCAGCGCAGCGTGTTGGCCGTGCCGTTCACGTCGACGCTCTGGCTGTACTTGATCGGCTTGCCCATGTCCAGCGTCTCCAGCAACGCCAGTTCGGCGCCGTACTTCTGCACCAGGTCGGCGAACTTGATCAGCACGCGCTTGCGCTGCGCCGGCGACTTACCGGCCCAGCGCCCGTCGTCGAAGGCGGCGCGCGCGGCGGCCACCGCCGCGTCCACGTCGGCGCCGTCGCAGCGCGCCACCGCGCCGAGGTTGCGGCCGTCGATCGGCGACAGATTGTCGAAACGCTGCTCCGATTTTGCCCAGACCCGCTCACCACCGATAAAGGCGCGGCCGTCGATGCTCTGCGCGGCGGCGCGTTCATGCCATAAATTTGTACTCATCACATCCTCCTGAAATCTTGAAACTAAGCTTAAAAACTGACCACGGTCGAGACGCCCAGCACGTGGTTGTCGCGACGGTATTGCTCGTCCGAGGTCTTGAACACATTGGCCGACGAACGGTCGTAGCGGTACTCGCCCTTGAGGTTCACGCCCGGCATCAACGCGTAGTTCACGCCCAGCGACAGCGCGTAGCGGTTGCTGCCGACCGAAGGATCGGCCACCACCCATGCCGTGCCGTCGTAGACCATGCCGGAACCGAAGCCGTTGCGGCCGTCCGGACAGTTGGCGTCGGCTCCGGTGACGTCCTTGCACACGCCGCCGAAGGTCGAGCCGAACACGCCGCCACCGTTGCTCTTGTTGTTGATGTAGTCGAAGCGGCCGACGGTCTCGAAGCGCGGCGTGACCTTGTACGAGGCCAGCGTCGACAAGCCCCACCAGTGCGAACGCTCGCCGCTGAAACCGTTGGACGGTGTCGCCTTCTGCCGGCCATACGACAGTTGGCCCTGCACGTTCCAGTCACCCCGCGTGAAGTAGCCGTCCACCTCGACCAGATCGGTGCGGCCGAACTGCGCCTTGTCGTCGAAACCGGAATGGATGCCGGAGAAGCCGAAGCCGTTGAACTCGCCCTTGGCGTAGTCGACGCGGTAGAACAGGCCCGGCGTCTCCTGCTTGGCGGTGTCGATGCGCGCGCGGTTCAGGTTCCCCAGCATGATCTTGGTGTCCCACTGGCCGCGTACCAGTTCGACTCCGGCGCCGGTGTAGAAGTTCGCGGCGGAGAAGTCGAACAGCAGGTTGTGGGTGATCAGCTTGTTGCCGGTCGACGGGATCAACTCATAGCCGGTCCAGTCGGCCCACTGGCCGCCGATCAGGCGCGTGTTCAGGTCGCCCAGCGGCACCATCACCGTGGCCTCGTGCACCAGGCTGCCGAAGTTGTAGCCGGCGCCGGCGCCTTTACTCGGCATCATCGACAGCTTGAGTTTCGTGCCGCCCTCCAGTTCCTTCTCGAAGTTCAGCATGGCGCTGCCGAAGAAGGTGTTGTCGTAGCCGAAGCTCTCGCCGGAACCGTTGATCGAGCTGTTGTTGTTGAAGAAAACGAAGCTCGAGGTCTTGGCGTTGCGGTTGTAGATATAGGTCGGGTCGACATAGCCGGAGATCTTCACGCCCTTGAAGCCGCTGGCCTCGATGTTGTCCTCCAGCGCCTCGGTCTTGATGCGGATGCGGTTGAACTCGGCCACGTCGACGCCGTTCTCGGCGGCCTTGTCGGCCTTGGCGACGGCGGCCACCGCCTGCGTGTTGGCTTCGGCCGCCTTGCTGTTGGCCTGCTGCGCCTGGGTGTTGGCCAACACGGCTTGGCCGCCGACCTTCTCGATCATCGCTTCCAGGCGTTTGACCTGGCTCTTCAAGGCATCCAGCTCCGCCTTCAGTTCCTTGGTGCTCTGCGCCATGGCGACTGCTGGGTAGGCGATGGCAATGGCGACGGCTATTTTCTTCAACAAATGCATGACTAATCCCCTTTTTCCTGGTTCTTGATACTTGATGGATGAATGCGGCTACTCGGTGTATCTCAATAGGGTCCGCCCCCCCCAGCAGCGGGCTCAGTGCCGCTAAGTTAAGCAAACCCAGAGGCATCAATCTGGGGTCAGACCCAGCGGGTCTGACCCCGGCTCTCCGCCTTAGGGTGGTTTTTGTAGCCGCCGGCGCCTTAACTTGACGGCACGAAGCACTGACCCCGCTTATCAAAACTGCTTGCTACTCGGCCTTGGCCGCCGCCTGCACCTGCTTCTGACGCAGCCGTTCGCCGCGCGCCATCCACACACTGGAGGCGATCACGGCGATGGTCACCGCCAAAATCGTCAGCGCGGCGACGGCGTTGACCCTCGGGTCGAGACCCAGTCGGGCACGCGAGAAGATCACGATCGGCATCGTTGACGAACCGGGGCCGGACAGGAAGGCCGACAGCACCACGTCGTCCAGCGACAGGGTGAAGGTCAGCAGCCAGGCCGAGGCCAGCGCCTGCGTGATATTCGGCAGCGTCACCAGGAAGAACACCTGGTGCGGCTTGCAGCCCAGGTCCATCGCCGCCTCTTCCAGCGACTTGCTCATCTCCTGCAAACGCGATTGCACCACCACCGCCGCGTAGGCCATGCCCAGCAAGGTGTGGCCGAGCCAGATGGTCAGCATGCCGCGCTCGGGGAAACCGAACACCTTTTGCACCGACACCAGCATCAGCAGCAGCGACAGGCCGATGATCACCTCCGGCATCACCAGCGGCGCGCTGACCATGCCCGAAAACAGCGTGCGGCCGAAGAAGCGCTGGTAGCGGTTCAGCGTGAACGCGGCGAAGGTGCCCAGCACCACCGAGGCGGTGGCCGTCAACACGGCGATTTTCAAAGACAGGCCGAAGCCGCTGATGATCTCCGTGTCGTTCATCAGTTCCGCGTACCAGCGCAGCGAGAAGCCGCTCCACACCATGTCCTGCCGCGAGCTGTTGAACGAGAAGACGATCAGCACCAAAATCGGCAAGTAGAGGAAGACATAGCCGAGCGACAGCCAGCCGCGCCCGAACCATCGTTGGATGAAGTTGCCGTTCATGCGCGTGCCTCCTGTTCCGCCTTGTACTTGTTGAAGATCGCCATCGGCACCAGGATCAACAGGATCACCACCACCGTCACCGAGGAGGCCATCGGCCAGTCGTTATTGGTGAAGAACTCGTCCCACAGCACGTGGCCGATCATCAACGTCTCCGGCCCGCCCAGCAGTTCCGGAATCACGTATTCGCCCACCGCCGGAATGAACACCAGCATCGAGCCGGCGATGATGCCGGACTTCGACAACGGCACGGTGATGCGCCAGAAGGTTTGCAGCGGCGTGGCGCCCAGGTCGGCGGCGGCTTCGAGGAAGCGCACGTCCATCTTCACCAGGTTGGCGTACAGCGGCAGGATCATGAAGGGCAGATAGGCGTAGGTCATGCCGATCACCAGCGAGAACGGGGTGTTCATCATGTGCAGCGGTTCGCCGATGACGCCGACGCTGATCAGCAGGTGGTTGAGCAGGCCGTTGTTGGCCAGGATGCCCTTCCAGGCGTAGATGCGCAGCAGGAAGGAGGTCCAGAACGGCAGCATCACCATCATCATCAGCACCGGGCGGATGGTCGGCCGCGCCCGCGCCATGAAGTAGGCGAAGGGGTAGCCGATGGTCAGGCACAGCACGGTGGTGATGGCGGCGTACTTGATCGAGCTGAGGTAGGTCAGCACGTACAAGTCGTCCTGCAAGATGAACAGGTAGTTGGAGATCTTGACCTTGAAGGTGATGACGCCGTCGACCAGGGTCATCAAGGTGCCGAAGGGGTTGCCGCCGGCGTCCGCCTCGGTGAAGCTGATGCGCATGACGATCAAGAAGGGCACCAGGAAGGCACAGCTCAGCCAGACAAAAGGCACGGCGATCACCAGCCGGCGGCCGGTGATCCAACGCAGCTTGAGGAAATCCATGATGGATGATTTTTTCATGGCGGCACTCAGCTGGTCAGGACCACGATGTCGGCGCCGTCCCACCAGGCGAAGACGCGCTGGTCGCGGCTCAGGCGCGAACTCTGGTGGCGCGCGGCGTTGGTGCGCGAGACACGCAGCACCATGCCACTGTCGAGCGTGACGTGGTAGCTGGTCTCGTTGCCGAAGTAGGCCATCGCGGTGATCCGGCCGGAGGCGCAGTTGAAGCCCTGCTCGGCGGCGCTGGCGCGCTGCTCCAGGGTCGGTTCCTCCAGCTGGATGCAGATTTTTTCCGGCCGCACCGCCACCGCCACCGCCATCCCCATGGTGCCGGTGATGCCGTGGTTGACGTAGTGGCGGCCCTCGGGCGACTCGATGATGACGTGGTCGGGCTCGTCGATCTTGACGTGGCCCTTGAACAGGTTGACGCTGCCGATGAAATCGGCGACGAAGCGGCAGTTGGGCGTCTCGTAGATCTCGCCCGGCGCGCCGACCTGCAGGATGCGGCCCTCGCTCATCACCGCGATGCGGGTGGCCATGCTCATCGCCTCGTCCTGGTCGTGGGTGACCATCACGCAGGTCACGCCAACCTGCTCGATGATGTTCACCAGCTCCATCTGGGTGCGCTCGCGCAGCTTCTTGTCGAGCGCGCCGAGCGGCTCGTCGAGCAGCAGCAGCTTGGGGCGCTTGGCGAGACTGCGCGCCAGCGCCACACGCTGCTGCTGCCCGCCGGACAGCTGGTGCGGCTTGCGCTTGCCGTAGGCGCCCAGCTGGACCAGGGCCAGCATCTGCGTCACGCGCACCGCCACCTCGTCGGCCGGCAAGCCGTCGCGGCGCAGACCGAAGGCGATGTTGTCCCACACCGAAAGATGCGGGAACAGCGCGTAGGACTGGAACATCATATTGATCGGCCGCTGGTAGGGCGGCACGTTGACGATGTCCTTGCCGGCCAAGGTGATCTGGCCCTCGGTCGGCGTTTCGAAGCCGGCCAGCATGCGCAGCAAGGTCGACTTGCCGCAGCCGGAGCTGCCCAGCAGAGCGAATATTTCACCCTTGTTGATGGTGACGGAGATGTCGTCCACGGCGCGCACGCCGTCGAAGGACTTGACCAGGTTGCGGATCAGCAGAAAGGGCTGGCCGGCTTCGCTGGCCGGTGCGGTGTTTGGAACTGCGGTAGTAGCTGTCGTCATGATGGCACAGTAAAAAAGTAAAGAGAACGCAAAAACACATGCGGCGGCCCCGCCCGGCGCCATGCCGGACGGGAGATCGAACGCTTACAGTCCGGTTTTGAACTTGGTGTAGACGCGGGTCATGACGCGGCGGATGTCGGAGCTGTACGGCTCGGGCACGGTCATGCGTTTCTTGTCTTCGTCACTGAGGTAGATCGTCTTGTTCTCGGCCAGGTCCTTGCGCACGAACTTGAGCGCGGCGGCATTCGGATTGGCGTAGAAGACCTTGTTGGTCAGGCCGGCGTGCACCTCGGGACGGGTGATGTAGTTGATCCACAGGTGGGCGTTGTTCGGGTGCGGCGCGTCGGTCGGAATGGCCATGGTGTCGAACAGCAGGGTGGCGCTGGTCTTCGGCACCAGCGCCTCGATCTTGTTACCGTTCTTGGCGTCGATGGCGCGTTGACGGGCGATGTTGATATCGCCCGACCAGCCCAGCGACAGGCACAGCGAACCGTTGGCCAGGTCGTTGATGTAGCCGGAGGAGCTGAACAGGGTGATGTTGGAGCGCACCGATTGCAGCAGGCGGCCGGCGTCCTGGTAGTCGGAGGCGTTTTTCGAGTAGGCCGGTTTGCCGAGGTAGAGCAGCGCCGCCGGCATGATCTCGGACGGCGAGTCGAGCACCGAGATGCCGCAGGACTTCAGCTTGGACGAATACTTCGGATCGAACAGCAGGTCCCAGGCGTTGTCCGGCATCGGCATGCCGCCCAGCGTGGCCTTGACCTTGTCGACGTTGATGCCCAGGGTGGTGAAGCCCCACAGCCAGATCACCAGGTGTTTGTTGCCCGGGTCGAGCTTGGCGGCGATCAGCGCTTGCAATTGCGGGTCCAGGTTGGCCAGGTTGGGGATCTTACTCTTGTCGAGTTCACGCAGCAGGCCGCCGTCGATCTGCAAACGCGCCCAGTTGGAAGAAGGGACCACGATGTCGTAGCCGGTTTTTCCGGCGGCCAGTTTGGCGTGCAGTACCTCGTTGCTGTCGAACAGATCGTAGCGGACCTTGATGCCGGTTTCCTTCTCGAAGTTCTTGATGGTGTCTTCGGCGATGTAGTCCGACCAGTTGTAGATGTTGAGGACTTTTTCTTCTTGGGCGCGGGCGGGGGCGGAGAGGAGTGCGGCGGCTGCGGTGGCGGCGAGGATGGTGCTTATGCTGCGGGTGATGGCGTTGCGGCAGTGTCGCTTGAATTGCGAGCGCGCTTGCGGCATATGCTTCGACGTTGGATTCGGCATCATCATTCTTGTTTCTCCCTATCGATACTGTGTGAGTAAGTGCATCTAAATTGTGCGATTTCTTTTATTCGACATTACTTCTACCAACCAGCAAGATTCATACCTGTGCTTACCTGTGCTTACCTGAGTTCACCCTCCAACGCGATCTGCAATTTGTCTTGAAACGCGCGCCCGGATTGTCTCCAACATCCATGTACACCACGCTTCAAAAGCCATACTAAACCCATAATTCGACGGGCGGAAAATATTCGAAAGCCTACAGCCAGCCGCGTTCCCGCACGTCCGCATGGGTGAGGTCGAGGCAGTGGCGGATCAGCGCGACCATCTCGTCGATCTGAGCGCGCGTCATCACCAGCGGCGGCGCGATGATCATGCGGTCGCCGACGGCGCGCATGATCATGCCGTTGTTGAACATGTAGCCGCGACAGACCATGCCGACCGCCAGCGCCGGATCGAATTCGACATTGTCGTGCACCACGGCGGCCTTAACACGCACCAGATTGAGGCCGGCGACGAAACCGCAGCTGTCGGCGAAACCGACCAGCGGATGATCGGCCAGTGTGGCGAAGCGCTGCTTCAAGTAAGGGCCGGTGTCGTCGGCGATGCGTTCGACCAGTTTCTCTTCTTCGATGATGCGGATGTTCTCCAGCGCGGCGGCGCAAGCCACCGGATGGCCGGAATAGGTGAAGCCGTGATTGAAGTCGCCGCCTTTTTCGATCAGCACATCGGCCACGCGGTCACCCACCAGCACGCCGCCCAACGGCACATAGCCGGAGGTGACGCCCTTGGCGAAAGTGATCAGGTCCGGCTTGATGCCGAACAGCTCGGAGGCGAACCATTTGCCCAGGCGGCCGAAGCCGCAGATGACTTCGTCGGCGATCAACAGCACGCCGTACCTGTCGCAGATGCGCTGGATCTCCGGCCAGTAGCTGGCCGGCGGGATGATGACGCCGCCGGCGCCCTGCACCGGCTCGCCGATGAAGGCGGCCACTTTGTCCGGCCCCAATTCAAGGATCTTATCTTCCAGCCAGGAGGCCGCCTTGAGGCCGAACTCCTCTTCGCTCATGCCGCGACCGGACTCCAGATAATTAGGTTGGCCGATGTGGACGATGCCGGGAATCGGCAGGCCACCCTGCTCGTGCATGCCGCTCATGCCGCCCAGCGAGGCGCCGGCCACGGTGCTGCCATGGTAGGCGTTGTGGCGGCTGATGACGGTGTGGCGCTCCTTGTGGCCGAGCAGGTCCCAGTAGCGGCGCACCATGCGCAGATTGGTGTCGTTGCCCTCCGAGCCGGAGCCCGTGAAGAACACGTGCTTGAACTGCGACGGCGAAATCTCGCACAGCTTGGTGGCCAGTTGCACCGCCGGCAGGTTGGTGGTGTTGAAGAAGCTGTTGTAGAAGGGCAGGGTCTCCATCTGGCGGTAGACCGCCTCGGAGATGCTGGTGCGGCCGTAGCCGACGTTGACGCACCACAGGCCGGACATCCCGTCGAGCACCTTCTTGCCCTGCGAATCCCAGACGTAGATGCCGTCGCCGCGCACCATCACGCGGGCGCCCTGCTCGCCCAGCGCCTTGCTGTCGGTGAAGGGATGCATGTAGTGGGCGCTGTCCATCTGCTGGATCGCGGCCGTGTCGAACAGCTCGGGACGGGCGGCGGCGCTTTTGACCGACGCGACCAAGGCGGCGCTGGGCGCCAATGGGTTTGAAGACATGATGATTCCTAGCTCAAAAAATCAATCGGTAAGTGGTGTCATCCCGTTTAGTCAAGGCGCTGGCGGCGCCCCCCCAAAGACAGAGGGCCGGGGTCAGACCCTCGTGGGTCTGACCCCAGGTTTGCGCCTGTGGGGTAGCGTAACTGAACGGCATTCCGGAAGGCGCCCCGGCCTTACACGTGCAGCAGCAAGTGCTCGCGTTCCCACGGGCTGATGACGGTCATGAACTCCTGGTGCTCCAGATCCTTGATCGCCGAGTAGACGTCGATGAAACGTTCGCCCAGGATGCTGCGCAGCTTGTCCTCGGCGCGCAGCGCCTGCAACGCTTCCGGCAGGCCTTGCGGCAGTTCGAACTTGAGGTCATAGGCGCTGCCTTCGGTGATCGGGGTCGGTTCCAGCGCCTCGACCATGCCGAGGTAGCCGCAGGCCAGCGTCACCGCCAGGGCAAGATAGGGATTGGCGTCGGCGCCGATGATGCGGTTCTCGATGCGGCGGTCCTGCACGCCCGACTCGGGGATGCGGAAGCCGACGGTGCGGTTGTCGATGCCCCACTGGATATTGATCGGCGCGGCGGTGTGGCGCACGATGCGACGGTAGGAGTTCACATACGGCGCGACGATCGCCATCGCCGACGGCATGTAGCGTTGCAGGCCGCCGATGTAGTGCTTGAAGATGGGCGCGGCCGAACCGTCCGGCGCGCTGAAGATGTTCAGACCCGTCTTGGCGTCGACCACGCTCTGGTGCACATGCATCGCCGAACCCGGTTCGCCGGCCATCGGCTTGGCCATGAAGGTGGCGTACATATCGTGCTTGAGCGCCGCTTCGCGCAGGGTGCGCTTGAAGAAGAACACCTTGTCGGCCAGGCCCAGCGGATCGCCGTGCAGGAAGTTGATCTCCATCTGGCCGGCGCCGATCTCGTGGATCAGCGTGTCGACGTCGAGGTTCATCAGGTCGCAGTAGTCGTAGATGTCCTCGAACAGCGGATCGAACTCGTTGACGGCGTCGATGCTGTAGACCTGGCGGCTGGTTTCGGCGCGGCCGCTGCGGCCGATAGGTGGTTTCAAAGGCAGATCGGGGTCGCTGTTCTTGGCGGTCAGGTAGAACTCCAGCTCGGGCGCGACCACCGGCTTCCAGCCTTTGTCGGCATACAGCTTGAGCACGCGGCGCAGCACCGAACGGGGGGCGAAGTCGACCAGGCGGCCGTCGGAGAAGTAGCAGTCGTGGATCACCTGCGCGGTCGGGTCGGTGGCCCAGGGCACCATGGTGATGGTGGTCGGGTCGGCCTTGAGGATCATGTCGCGGTCGGTGCTGGAAATGGCGCGGTCGTAGCCGCCGTCCTCGGTCGGGTAGTTGCCGGTCACGGTCATGCCCAACACCGCCTCGGGAATGCGCATGCCGCGCTCCTGGGTGAATTTGCCGCGCGGTAGAATTTTGCCGCGTGCGACGCCGGTCAAGTCGGGCACCAGGCATTCAATTTCGGTGACGCGCTTCTCGTTGAGCCACAGGTCCATATCGGTGTAGGTAAAATTTTCGCGGATAGCCATGCATTTCTCTCGTTTGTCTTATTCTGGCGCGCCGCCGGAGGCGATGCGCTTCTCACTTCTGTTCTATCTGGACAGCGGCACTAAGGAACCCGCCGCGCCCACTGCTCGTAGGTCTTCATGCGCCTCTCCCTGATTTGCTTTGATAATTCCGGCACGCTTGGCCGAATGCGAGAAACAACTTGATTGAGTCCGGGTTCTGCGCCAGTTGCCACTCCGGGTGCCACTGCACGGCCAGCGTGAAGCCGGCGGCATCGGCGACGCGGTAGGCTTCCACCAGGCCGTCGTCGGCGCGCGCCTCGACCGCCAGGCCGGGCGCCAGTTGCGCGATGCCCTGGCCGTGCAGCGAATTGACCATGATCTCGCCGGCGCCGCCGAGGATGCGCGACAGCGCGCCGTCCGCTTGCAGCAGCACGCGGTGCGACGCGGCGTACTGCTGCTCCAATGTGTGATGTTTGTTTTCGCGGTGGTCGTGCATGCCGGCCACCGTGTGCACCGCCTGGTGCAGCGTGCCGCCCAGCGCCACGTTCACCTCCTGGAAGCCACGGCAGATCGCCAGCAAGGGCAGGCCGCGCTTGAGCGCGGCGCGGATCAGCGGCAAGGTGGTGGCGTCGCGCGCGGCGTCCTGCGGCAGACTGGGGTCGAGCACGTCCTGGCCATACAGGCCGGCGTGGACGTTGGACGGCGAGCCGGTCAACATGACGCCGTCGGCGATGTCGAGCAGCGCCTCCAGGTCGGTCGCCGCGCCCAACGCCGGCACGATCAGCGGCATGCAGTGCGCGCCGCTGGCCACCGCGTCCACGTACTTCAGTTGCGCGGTGTGGTAGGCATGGGCGCCGATCTGGTTGATGCAGGCGGGGACGAGGACGAGTGGGCTGGGCATGATGTTCTTGTGTCAGTGTGGCTGTTTTGCGATCCATTGGGTTCTCGCGAACCTTGATTTCTCCGGCGGCTTGGGGCCACTCGGCGAGCTTTACATGAATGGGAACGACGAAGCTGATTTCAAACGCTGCTTTCTCTACAGCTAACTTAACATTTTTTCTACTAAGCATGAAACTTGATTCATCATATGCGAAATTTGGTATCATTGTCAGTGCCACTTGTGCAGTATCGATGGAACCACTTTCAAAAACTATGTCACCCGCCTCCGACCTTCTCGCCCATACTTTGGCCCAAGCCGAGTTCCATCCGCGCCTGCCGCAGCAGCGTCGCCTGTACGAGGCGGCGAAGGCGGCGATCCACCAGCAGCAGCTGGGCGCGGGGAACAAACTGCCGTCCAGCCGCGACCTGGCGCGCGATCTGGGCATCGCGCGCAACACGGTGATCGCCGCCTTCGAGCAGTTGGCGGCCGAGGGCTATGTGACCAGCGCGCTGGGCAGCGGCACCTATGTGGCGGATTTGCAGGCGCATACGGCGAGCATGCGCGGCGTTGGGTCGGCGCAACAGTCGAATAAAACTGCGGCCGCCGCCAGTGCCAAGGGCGGCGCCGGCGCGCCGCTGTCGCGCCGTGGCGAGGAGCTGACCGCCTTCGCCGCCGGGCCGCGCTACGAGATCCAACCGTTCGCGCCGGGCGACGCCGACTTCTCCTCCTTCCCCTTCAAGCTGTGGCAGCGGCTGCAAAACCGCATCTGGCGCGAGGCGCGCGCCGACCTGCTCGACTACGGCCAGTCCGGCGGCTACCTGCCGCTGCGCCAGGCGATCACCGAATACCTGCGCATCTCGCGCTCGGTCAAGGTGTCGGTCGAACAGGTGATGATCACCGCCGGCACCCAGCAATCGCTCGACCTGTGCGCCCAGCTGCTGGCCGACGTCGGCGACACCGCCTGGGTCGAGGACCCGTGCTACTGGGGCGCGCGCCGCGTGTTCCAGGCGCGCGACCTGAAGCTGCATCCGATCACCGTCGACAGCGACGGCATGGCGCTGGACGATGAGGACCTGGCCACCTCGCCGCGACTGATCTACGTGACGCCGTCGCACCAGTATCCGACCGGCGCGGTGATGAGCCTGGCCCGGCGCCGCGAGCTGCTCGACGTCGCCGTGCGCAAGAACGCCTGGATACTGGAGGACGACTACGATAGCGAATTCCGCTACACCGGCCGGCCGCTGGCCGCGCTGCAGGGCCTGGACACCGACGACCGCGTGCTCTACATGGGCACCTTCTCCAAGGTGCTCTACCCCGGCATCAAGGTCGGCTACCTGGTGGTGCCGCCGGCGCTGATCGCGCCGTTCAAGAGCGCGCTGTACGACCTGCAACGGCCCGGCCAGTTGATGGTGCAGGCGGCGCTGGCCGACTTCATCGCGCTGGGCCACTTCACCACCCACATCCGCAAGATCCGCCAGACCTACGGCGCGCGGCGCGAACTGCTGCGCCGCACACTGGTGGCGCAACTGGGGCCGCAACTGAGCCAGAGCGTGACCATCTCCAGCGAGGAGTCCGGCCTGCACTTGGTGGTCGAGCTGCCCGACCGGGTCGACGACGTCGCGCTGGAGAAGCTGGCGGCCGAATCGGGCATCCAGGTCAAGGCGTTGTCGACCTACTACCTAGCGCCGCCGGTGCGGCGTGGCCTGCTGGTCGGCTACGCCTACGTCACGCCGGAGAAGGTGGTCTACTACGGCCGCCTGCTGGCCGCCGTGATCCAGTCGGGCGTGCGCTGATGAAGACCCTGCCGTGGCGCGACTTCTTCGCGCTGGCGATCAGCATCGGCGTGGTCGGCCTGGGCCTGGGCGCGACCACGCCGCTGACCGCGCTGACGCTGGACCAGCGCGGCGTGGGCACCGACATCATCGGCCTGATCACCGCCGCCAGCGCGATCGGCATCCTCGCCTCGGCGCCCTTCGTGACGCGCCTGGTGGCCCGCTTCGGGCCGCGCGGCGGCATGCTGCTCTCCGTGTGGGCGGCGGCGCTGGCCACCGCGCTGATGGAATTGACCGACAACCTGAGCATATGGGCGCTACTGCGCTTCGTTTTCGGCGCGGCCATGGGCGTGCTGTTCACCATCGGCGAGGCCTGGGTCAACCGCCTGGCGCCCGGTAATTCGCGCGGCAAGGTGGTGGCCATGTACACCACCAGCTTCACGCTGTTCCAGCTGGTCGGGCCGGCCCTGGTGGCCGGCTTCGAGAGCAAAATCGACTGGCCCTTCGCCGCCTGCGGCGCCATGTTCCTGCTGGCCCTGCCGGGACTGGGCCTGATCGCCAACAGCGCCGGCGGCCATGAGGACGATCCCCACGTCGCCTGGCAGCTGGTGCTGCCGCGCATGCCGATGATCGTCGCCGGCGCCGCCTTCTTCGCCCTGTTCGACACGCTGGCCCTGAGCCTGCTGCCGCTGTACGCCCTACGCCACGGCATTCCCACCGAGCTGGCGCTGCTGTCGGCCACCGTGGTGCTGGTCGGCGACACGGCGCTGCAGTTCCCGCTCGGCTGGCTGGCCGACCGCGTCGGCCGCGCCCGCGTACACGCCGGCTGCGGCGTGGTGGTCTGCCTGCTGCTGCCGGCCCTGCCCTTCGCCGCCGCCACGCCATGGCTGTGGTGGACTTTGCTGCTGTTGTTGGGCGCCGCCGCCGGCGGCACCTACATGCTGGCCCTGGTGGCCTGCGGCGAACGCTTCCACGGCCAGTCGCTGGTGGCCGCCAGCGCGGTGGTCAACGCCAGTTGGGGCATCACCAGCAGTGGCGGGCCGATGCTGACCGGCGTGCTGATGCAAACCGTCGGCATCAACGCGCTGCCGGCCGTTCTTTGGCTCGGCTGCGCGCTGTTTTTGGTCAGCGCTTGGTGGGAACGGCGCAAGGGATTTAATCTCCAGTCGGATTAAGTGGCTCTACCGATATGCATATTGTGGCCCTATTAATGGTGCCGTTATGGGGTGTAGTATCAAAACCACCCTGTGACCAACCAGCCAATACGGACCGCGACCATGACCATGACCAATACCGAACTCCAGCAACGTAAAGACGCCGCCACGCCGCGCGGCGTGGGTGTGATGTGCCAGTTCTACGCCGAACGCGCGCTGAACGCCGAACTGTGGGACGTCGAAGGCCGCCGCTACATCGACTTCGCCGCCGGCATCGCCGTACTCAACACCGGCCACCGCCATCCGAAGATCGTCGCCGCCATCGAACAGCAGCTCGGCAAGTTCACCCACACCTGCTACCAGATCGTCCCCTACGCCAGCTATGTCGAGCTGGCCGAGCGCATCAACCAACTCACCCCGGGCACGCACGCCAAGAAGACCGCCTTCTTCTCCAGCGGCGCCGAGGCGGTCGAAAACGCCGTCAAGATCGCCCGCGCCGCCACCGGCCGCAGCGCGGTGATCGCCTTCTCCGGTGCCTTCCACGGCCGCACCATGATGGGCATGGCGCTGACCGGCAAGGTGGCGCCGTACAAGATCGGCTTCGGCCCCTTCCCCACCGAGGTCTATCACGCGCCCTTCCCGGTCGAGCTGCACGGCGTCGGCACGGCCGACTCGCTGGCCGCCTTGCAGATGCTGTTCAAATGCGACGTCGACCCGCAGCGCGTCGCCGCCATCATCCTCGAACCGGTGCAGGGCGAAGGCGGCTTTTACGCCGCGCCGCAGGACTTCATGCGCGCCCTGCGCGCCTTGTGCGACCAACACGGCATTCTGCTGATCGCCGACGAGATCCAGACCGGCTTCGCCCGCACCGGCAAGCTGTTCGCCATGCAGCACTACGACGTGCTGCCCGACCTGATGACCATCGCCAAAAGCCTGGCCGGCGGCATGCCACTGTCGGCCGTCTGCGGCCGCGCCGAGATCATGGACGCGCCGGCGCCCGGCGGCCTGGGCGGCACCTACGCCGGCAACCCGCTGGCCATCGCGGCGGCGCACGCGGTGATCGACATCATCGAAGAGGAACAGCTGTGCACCCGCGCCGGCGTGCTGGGCGACCGCCTCAAGGAGCGCCTGCACGGTTTGCGCGGCGCCATCCCGCAGATCGCCGAAGTGCGCGGCATGGGCGCGATGATCGCGGTAGAATTCACCAAGCCCGGAACGCACGAGGCGGACATGGCCTTCACCAAGCAGGTACAAACGCTGGCGCTGCAACAGGGCCTGCTGCTGCTGACCTGCGGCGTGTATGGCAACGTGATCCGCTTCCTGTTCCCGTTGACGATCAGCGACGCGCTGATGGACGAGGCGCTCGCCATATTGGAATCGGCCCTGCGCGCCAGTGCCGCCGCCAACACCTGACGGACGGATTGCGCTAGCGTGTAGCTGGGACAGCTTGACCCCAAGACGCAAACCCGGGGTCGGACCCGCTGGGTCTGACCCCGGCTCTACGCCCCGGGGGTGGGCAAGCGACAGCGGCGCCTTCGAAAAATCCACATCCACCGACACATTGAAGAGGTAGTCATGCTCAACCTGAAAGATCCAACGCTGTTGCGCCAGCAGTGCCATATCGACGGCAAGTGGTTCGACGCCGACGACGCGACGACGGTCGCGGTGACCAACCCGGCTACCGGCGCGACCATCGGCACGATTCCGCACATGGGCGCGGCCGAGACCAAACGCGCCATCGAGGCGGCCAACGCGGCCTGGCCGGCATGGCGTAAAAAATCGGCCAAGGAGCGCGCCACCATCCTGCGCAAGTGGAACGACCTGATGCTGGAAAACGCCGACGACCTGGCGCTGATCATGACCGCCGAGCAGGGCAAGCCGCTGGCCGAGGCCAAGGGCGAGATCGTCTACGCCGCCTCCTTCATCGAATGGTTCGCCGAAGAGGGCAAACGGGTCAGCGGCGACACCATGCAGTCGCCGTGGCCGGACCGCCGCATCGTCGTCACCAAGGAGCCGATCGGCGTGTGTGCCGCCATCACGCCGTGGAACTTCCCCGCCGCGATGATCACCCGCAAGGTCGGCCCGGCGTTGGCCGCCGGCTGTCCGATCATCGTCAAGCCGGCCGAGCTGACACCGTTCTCGGCGCTGGCGCTGGCCGTGCTGGCCGAACGGGCCGGCATGCCGGCCGGCGTGTTCAACGTGGTCACCGGCTCGTCGCGCGCCATCGGCGGCGAAATGACCAGCAACCCCATCGTGCGCAAGCTGAGCTTCACCGGCTCGACCCAGGTGGGCCGCCTGCTGATGGAGCAGTGCGCGCCGACGATCAAGAAGCTGTCGCTGGAATTGGGCGGCAACGCGCCCTTCATCGTCTTCGACGACGCCGATCTGGACGCGGCGGTGGAAGGCGCCATCGCCTCCAAGTACCGCAACGCCGGCCAGACCTGCGTCTGCGCCAACCGCCTGTATGTGCAGGACGGCGTGTACGACGCCTTCGCCGCCAAGCTGGTGGCGGCGGTGGCCAAGCTGAAGGTCGGCGACGGCCAGGAACCGGGCGTGACGCAAGGCCCGCTGATCGAGGAGAAGGCGGTGCTGAAGGTAGAGGAGCACGTGGCCGACGCGCTGGCCAAGGGCGGTCGTCTGCTGGCCGGCGGCAAGCGCCACGCGCTGGGGCATAGCTTCTTCCAGCCGACCATCGTCGCCGACGTCACCTCGGACATGCTGGTGGCGCGCGAGGAGACCTTCGGCCCGCTGGCGCCGCTGTTCCGCTTCAACACCGACGACGATGTGCTGGCCATGGCCAACGACACCGAGTTCGGCCTGGCGGCCTACTTCTACTCGCGCGACATCGGCCGCATCTGGCGCGTCGCGGAGGGGCTGGAGAGCGGCATGGTGGGCGTGAACACGGGCTTGATCTCGAACGAGATCGCACCGTTCGGCGGCGTCAAGCAGTCGGGCCTGGGGCGCGAAGGCTCCAAGTACGGCATCGAAGACTACCTGGTCATCAAGTACATCTGCATGGGCGGCATCTAAGCCAGCAGCGCGCCAGCGGGGTCAGCCCCCTCCCAGCGGGGTCAGTGCCGACATTCGGACACAAGCTGAACAGTAGAACGGCGCTTTCACTGGTCTTACTGCTCAGGTCGTGTCCGAATGTCGGCACTGACCCCGGGGTTAAGGCTCAGGCCGTGTCCGAATGTCGGCACTGACCCCGGGGTTAGACCCCGGGGTTACTCGGCTTTGGCGGCGGCTTGGACTTGCCGCTGGCGCAGGCGTTCGCCGCGCGCCAGCCACAAACTCGATGCGATCACGGCTATCGTTACCGCCAAAATCGTCAGCGCGGCGACGGCGTTGACCCTCGGGTCGAGACCCAGCCGGGCACGCGAGAAGATCACGATCGGCATCGTCGACGAGCCGGGACCGGACAGGAAGGCCGACAGCACCACGTCGTCCAGCGACAGGGTGAAGGTCAGCAGCCAGGCCGAGGCCAGCGCCTGCGTGATATTCGGCAGCGTCACCAGGAAGAACACCTGGTGCGGCTTGCAGCCCAGGTCCATCGCCGCCTCTTCCAGCGACTTGCTCATCTCCTGCAAACGCGACTGCACCACCACCGCCGCGTAGGCCATGCCCAGCAAGGTGTGGCCGAGCCAGATGGTCAGCATGCCGCGCTCGGGGAAGCCGAACACCTTCTGCACCGACACCAGCATCAACAGCAGCGACAGGCCGATGATCACTTCCGGCATCACCAGCGGCGCGCTGACCATGCCCGAAAACAGCGTGCGGCCGAAGAAGCGCTGGTAGCGATTCAGCGTGAACGCGGCGAAGGTGCCCAGCACCACCGAGGCGGTCGCCGTCAACACGGCGATTTTCAAAGACAGGCCGAAGCCGCTGATGATCTCCGTGTCGTTCATCAGTTCGGCGTACCAGCGCAGCGAGAAGCCGCTCCACACCATGTCCTGCCGCGAGCTGTTGAACGAGAAAACGATCAACACCAGGATCGGCAGGTAGAGGAAGACATAGCCGAGCGACAGCCAGCCGCGCCCGAACCATCGTTGGATGAAGTTGCCGTTCATGCGCGTGCCTCCTGTTCCGCCTTGTACTTGTTGAAGATCGCCATCGGCACCAGGATCAACAGGATCACCACCACCGTCACCGAGGAGGCCATCGGCCAGTCGTTATTGGTGAAGAACTCGTCCCACAGCACGTGGCCGATCATCAGCGTCTCCGGCCCGCCCAGCAGTTCCGGAATCACGTATTCGCCCACCGCCGGAATGAACACCAGCATCGAGCCGGCGATGATGCCGGACTTCGACAACGGCACGGTGATGCGCCAGAAGGTTTGCAGCGGCGTGGCGCCCAGGTCGGCGGCCGCTTCGAGGAAGCGCACGTCCATCTTCACCAGGTTGGCGTACAGCGGCAGGATCATGAAGGGCAGATAGGCGTAGGTCATGCCGATCACCAGCGAGAACGGGGTGTTCATCATGTGCAGCGGTTCGCCGATGACGCCGACGCTGATCAGCAGGTGGTTGAGCAGGCCATTGTTGGCCAGGATGCCCTTCCAGGCGTAGATGCGCAGCAGGAAGGAGGTCCAGAACGGCAGCATCACCATCATCATCAGCACCGGGCGGATGGTCGGCCGCGCCCGCGCCATGAAGTAGGCGAAGGGGTAGCCGATGGTCAGGCACAGCACGGTGGTGATGGCGGCGTACTTGAGGGAACTCAGGTAGGTCAGCACATACAGGTCGTCCTGCAAGATGAACAGGTAGTTGGCGATCTTGATCTTGAAGGTGATGACGCCGTCGACCAGGGTCATCAAGGTGCCGAAGGGATTGCCGCCGGCGTCGGGCTCGGTGAAGCTGATGCGGGCGACGATCAGGAAGGGCACCAGGAAGGCGCAGGCCAGCCAAACGAAGGGCACGGCGATCACCAGCCGGCGGCCGGTGAGCCAACGCGCCGTCAGCAGCGAGGTGAGGAAGTTCTTCATGCGCTCCCCCGGCTTAGCTGGTCAGCACGACGACGTCGGCGCCGTCCCACCAGGCGAACACGCGCTGGTCGCGGCGCAGGCGGCTGTCGTCGTGGCGCTGGGCGTTGGTGCGCGCGACCTTGAGGTCGATGCCGCTGTCGAGGCGCACGTGGTAGTGAGTCTCGTTGCCGAAGTAGGCCAGCGCGGTGATGGTGCCGGCGGCGCAGTTGTAGCCATGTTCGGCGGCGCTGGCGCGCTGCTCGACGGTCGGCTGGTCCGGCTGGATGCAGATTTTCTCGGGGCGCACGGCGACCGAGACTTCCATGCCCTCGGTGCCGGTGATGCCGTGCGGGATGAAGTGGCGCGTCTCCGGCGTTTCGACGACGACGTGGTCCGGCTCGTCGACCACGACGCGACCGTTGAACAAGTTGACGCTGCCGATGAAGTCGGCGACGAAGCGGCAGTTGGGCGTCTCGTAGATCTCGCCCGGCGCGCCGACCTGCAGGATGCGGCCTTCGCTCATCACGGCGATGCGGGTGGCCATGCTCATCGCCTCGTCCTGGTCGTGGGTGACCATCACGCAGGTCACGCCGACCTGTTCGATGATGTTGACCAGCTCCATCTGGGTGCGCTCGCGCAGCTTTTTGTCGAGCGCGCCGAGCGGCTCGTCGAGCAGCAGCAACTGCGGCCGCTTGGCCAGGCTGCGCGCCAGCGCGACGCGCTGCTGCTGGCCGCCGGACAGCTGGTGCGGCTTGCGCTTGGCGTAGGCGCCCAGCTGCACCAGGGCCAGCATCTTGTCGACGCGGGCGGCGATGTCGTCCTTGGGCAGGCCGTCGCGGCGCAGGCCGAAGGCGATGTTGTCCCACACCGACAGGTGCGGGAACAGGGCGTAGGACTGGAACATCATGTTGATCGGCCGCTGGTAGGACGGCACGTTGACGATGTTCTGCCCGGCCAGCACGATCTGCCCTTCGGTCGGTGTTTCGAAGCCGGCCAGCATGCGCAGCAAGGTCGACTTGCCGCAACCTGAGCTGCCCAGCAGGGCGAAGATTTCGCCCTTGTTGATGGCGACCGACACGTCGTTCACGGCGCGCACGCCGTCGAAGTCCTTGACCAGGTTGCGGATCAGGAGGAAGGGCTGGCCGGTGTCAGCTGAGGCGGCGGCGGTGGCGGGACGGGCAGTCGTCATCGTGGTTGAATTTGAATTGTATAGAAATTGACAATTGAAGGCGGAGCGGAAGCGCCGTCGTCGAAGAGCGTGATTATAGATGTAGTCGCCGCCGCCGGGACCGGGGGCTAACTCGGAGCTGCCGGGCGTGCTGGCGCACCCCAGCGGCAAAGTGCCAGGGTCAGACCCGCTGGGTCTGACCCTAGATCTCGCCGCTGGGTTTGGATGGCGCCGCCGGTCTTGCCATGCTTCGACCAATCTCTCCGCTCACGCGTGCAGCAGCGGGTGCTCGAGGTCTTGGATGGCGGCGTAGACGTCGATGATGCGGTTCTCGACGCGCCGCTCCTGCGCGCCCGACTCGGGGATACGCATGCCGCGGTCCCGGGGGAACTTGCCACGCGGCAGGATCTTGCGGCGCGCCACGTCCGTCAGGTCGGGCACCAAGCATTCAACCTCGCTGCCGCGCTGCCCGTTGAGCCGGCAGTCCATATCGGTGTCGGTGAAATTCTCGCGGATGGCCATTGCACTCTCGACGGTCATGACCGCGCGATCGACGGGCTAATTTGGCATAGTCCCAAACAGATAACGATGGTCCGCCGCCGTCACTTCTGCGCCGTGGCCTGGGCCGGCAACTGGATGACGATGGGCGCCGGCGACGAATAGGCGAACGCCTTGGGGACGGCATTGTTGAGCACGAAGGTCATCACCGTGATCGCCACGGCCGACATGGCGATGGCCGTGCCGACGATCCACTTGACCAGTTCGGCCGTGGCTTTATGCATAGAGGCGTCCAGTTTCGCTTCCAGCGCGCCCATCCGGGCTTCGAGCAATTCTTTCGATACGGGTTCCATCGCCATCTCCGTCGCCGCCCTGATTGGAAGGATGGGGATAGTTTACACCCGACGAAGAAAAACGCGGCACGCCGGCCGCCGTTTTTGCGGCGGCACAAGGCGGTCCCCTGTCCCCAAGAATCAGGAAGCGGCCTCGGCCAGCGTTTCGACCAGCAGCATCTTGATCTCCGGCACGCAGGAGCCGCAGTTGCCGCCGGCCTTCACACAGGCCGTCACCTGCGCCACGCTGCTCAGATCCTGGCTGCGGATGGCCTCGCAGATGGTGTTGCGGCCGACGCCGAAGCAGGAGCAGACGGTCGGCCCGGCGTCGGCGCCTTTCTCCACCGGCTGCCCGACCAGCAGGCCGACGCGGTCGATTTCGCTCAGCCGCTCCTTGCCGAACAGGCTGGCCAGCCAGGCGCGCGAGGGCATGTCCTGGCGCGGCGAGACGAAGACGCACTGGTCGATGCGGTCCTGGTTCAAATGCACGGCGCGGTAGACGCCGGCGCTGCGGTCCTCGTATTCGAGCCAGTCGGCGTCCTCGCTGTCGACGCCGAGCAGTGCGCGCGCCCAGGCGCCGAAATCGCCGATGGTGTTGCGGCCGGCCAGTTCGTAACGGGCGAAGTCGCGGCCCTGGATGCGCGTCCAATGCGCAACCGCGTCCAGCCCCAGCTCCTTGCGGCTGAGGATGAAGCCGTGCCAGGAGACGCGGAACTGCTCGACCCGCACCGGCGTGTGCTTGAACTCCGGTTCGCCCGAGACCGGGTCGACCACCGGGTTGACCAGCGCGCCGACGCGCGCGTCCGAGGCGCTCTGGCCCGACCAGTGGATGGGAATGAACACGCTGCCACGGGCGATGCCGCCGCCGTGCTGCACGCGCGCCACCATGGCGCCCCACTTGGTGCTGACGCGCGCCAGCTCGCCCTCGCGCACGCCGTGCAGCAGCGCGTCCTGCGGGTGCATGTCGACGAAGGACTCGGCGACGTGGTCGGCCAGCTTGGCCGACTTGCCGGTGCGCGTCATGGTGTGCCACTGGTCGCGCACGCGGCCGGTGTTGAGGGCCAGCGGGAACTCCTCGCACACCGGGTTGACCGGCGCGCGCGGCGCGGTGGCGATGAAGCGCGCCTTGCCGTCGGCGTGGGCGAAGCGGCCGTCGCCGAACAGGCGCGCGCTGCTCGCCACCTTGCCGTCGGCCAGGCGCACGGCCGGCCACTGCACCGGCTCCAGGCCGTCGTATTCATTGGGCGTGAGCGCGGCCAGCGCGCCGATGTTGAAGACCCGCGCCACCTCGCCGGCATCGCTGCCGTTGCGATGGGCGCTGAGGCGGGCGTGCTCGTCGAAGACGGCATGCACGCCGTCGAAGTCGAAGCCGGGGTAGCCCATGCGCTGGGCGAACTGGCAAAGAATTCGCCAATCGGCGCGCGCCTCGCCGGGCGCCGGCAGGAAGGCGCGCTGGCGCGAGATGCGCCGCTCGGAGTTGGTGACGGTGCCGTCCTTCTCGCCCCAGCCCAGGGCCGGCAGCAGCAGGTGGGCGTAGTCGTTGGTGTCGGTGTTCTGCACGATGTCCGACACCACCACCAGCTGGCACTTGGCCAGCGCGCGCTTGATCTGGTCGGCGTCCGGCATGCTGACCACCGGATTGGTGGCGATGATCCACACCGCCTTGACGGTTCCCGCCTCGATCGCCTTGAACAGCTCGACCGCCTTGTGGCCGCCATGGTCGGCGATGCGCGGCGAGTCCCAGAAGGTTTGCACCAGCTCGCGGTGGAGCGGCTGCTCCAGGTCCATGTGGGCGGCCAGCATATTGGCCAGGCCGCCGACCTCGCGGCCGCCCATGGCGTTGGGCTGGCCGGTGATGGAAAACGGTCCCATGCCGGGCCGGCCGATGCGCCCGCCGATCAGGTGGCAGTTGATGATGCTGTTGGCCTTGTCGGTGCCGGCCGAGGATTGGTTGACGCCCTGCGAGAAAGCGGTGATGACCTTGGCGGTGGCGGCGAAGGCTTCATAAAACTCCATCAGCGCGGCCGGGTCGAGGCGGCAGATCCTGGCCACTTCGAGCGGATCGGCACATTCGACGGCGGCGGTGGCCAGCGCCGACTCCAGGCCGCGCGTGTGGGCGGCGATGAAGTCGGGCGCCACCGCGCCGATGCGCGCCAAGTAGCTGAGCAGGCCGTTGAACAGCCAGACGTCGGTGCCCGGCTTGATCGGCAGGTGCAGGTCGGCCAGCTCGCAGGTGGCGGTGCGGCGCGGGTCGACGACGACGATCTTCAAGTCGGGCCGGGCCTCCTTGGCGCGGGCGATGCGCTGGAACAGGATGGGATGGCACCAGGCGGTGTTGGAGCCGACCAGCACCACCATGTCGGCCAGTTCCAGGTCCTCGTAGCAGACCGGCACCAGGTCCTCGCCGAAGGCGCGCTTGTGGCCGGCCACGGCGGACGACATGCACAGGCGCGAGTTGGTGTCGATGTTGGCGCTGCCGACGTAGCCCTTCATCAGCTTGTTGGCGATGTAGTAGTCCTCGGTCAGCAACTGGCCGGAGACGTACAGCGCCACCGCGTCCGGGCCATGCTCGGCGATGATGGCCCGCCACTCATCGGCCACCTTGTCGAGGGCGGCGTCCCAGCTGATACGGCGCAGGCCATCCTCGCCGCGCAGCTGCGGGTACAGCAGCCGCCCGTCCAGCCCCACCGTCTCGCCCAGCGCCGAGCCCTTGACGCAGAGCTTGCCCTTGTTGGCTGCATGGCCGGCGTCGCCGGCGATTTCGACCGAGCCGTCACCCTTGGGCGTGGCCTTGACGCCGCAGCCGACGCCGCAGTAGGGACAGGTGGTGCGGACCGACAGGTGGGTTTGGGACAGGTTCACGATGGATTCCAGATCAAGCGGCTTTGGCGCACAGCGCCTCGCCGAATAAGAGATGATTGCGGATCGCGCCGATGTCGGTGCGGTTCTGGATCAGGCCGAAGTACCAGGGGCCGTCCCGCACGTCGCCGTACAACACGGCGCCGGCGATGCGGTTGTCCTTCAACACCAGGCGCTTGTAGACGCCACGGCGCGGGTCGCGCAGCACCAGGTCTTCGCTGCCCTCGCCGCCGATGAAGTCGCCGACCGAGTACAGGTCGACGCCGGTAACCTTGAGCCGCGTGGGCGAAGTCTGCTGCACGTAGCGGCGGTGGCCGGCGCCGGCCAGGTGGGCGCCGCAGACGCGGGCCTGCTCCCAGATCGGCGCCACCAGGCCGAAGGTGGCGCTGCGGTGCTGCACGCATTCGCCGACGGCGTAGATGCGCGGGTCGTAGGTTTGCAGCGTGTCGTCGACGACGATGGCGCGCTCGCAGTGCAGGCCGGACTGCTGCGCCAAGGCGATGTTGGGACGCACGCCGGCGGTCATCACCACCAGGTCGGCCGGGATCTCGCCGCCGTCCTTGAAGCGCACCGCCGTGACCCGCTCCGGGCCGAGGATCTCGGCGGTCTGGGCGTTGAGCAGGAAGTGCAGGCCCTTGTGCTCCAGCGCCTTTTGCAGCAGCAGCGCGGCCGGCTTGTCGAGCTGCTGGTTCATCAGGCTGTCGGTGACGTGGACCACGGTCACCCGCATGCCCTGGCGCAGCAGGCCGTTGGCGGCCTCCAGGCCGAGCAGGCCGCCGCCGATGACCACGGCGTGGCGGTGGCTGCGCGCCGCCGCCAGCATGGTCTCGACGTCCTGGATGTCGCGGAAGGCGATCACGCCGGGCAGCTGGTGGCCCGGCACGGGGATGATGAAGGGCTTGGAGCCGGTGGCCAGCAGCAGGCGGTCGTAGCGCACTTCCCGGCCGGAGGCGGCGCGCACCACGCGGCGGCGCCGGTCGATGTGCTCGACCGGATCGCCGGCGTGCAGCGTGATGCCGTTCTCGGCGTACCACTCGCGTGTGTGCAGCATGATGTCGGCGATGCTCTTTTCGCCGGCCAGCAGCGGCGACAGCAGGATGCGGTTGTAGTTACCGTGCGGCTCGGCGCCGAACACGGTGATGTCGTACATGTCCGGCGCCAGCTTGAGCAGCTCCTCGACCGTGCGCATGCCGGCCATGCCGTTGCCGACCACCACCAGCGCGGCTTTCATACGCCGACCCAGACCTTGCCCTCGGCGATGCGGGCCGGGTAGGTGCCGACCGAATGCTCGGGCGCCTCCAGGCATTCGCCGGTTTGCAGGTCGAAGTGCTGCTTGTAGATCGGCGAGGCGACCACGATGCGCTCGCCCAGGCTGCCCACCAGGCCGCGCGACAGCACGGCGGCCTGCGAGTTGGGGTCGTAGTTCTCGATGGCGAAGACGCGCGGGGTGCCGTCGTCGTCGAGGTGGAACACGGCCACCTGCACCTGGTTCAACAGCGCGCAGACGCCGGTGTTGGGGACGATCTCGGCCAGGTCGCAGACGGCGATCCATTTGTCGGTTGGTATATCGCGGTGCATACGGTTCTCCTGAAAGTGGGCGGACAAGTGCTTAGGCTTTGACGGCGATCGGGATGACGCGCTGGCGCTCCGCGAAGGTGGCCGGACGGATCTGGCCGCGCTCCTCCATGAAGACCACGTTGTTGTCGCCCTGCTCGCTGTTGACGAAGTGGCGGAAGCGCTTGCGCGTCTCCGGGTCTTCGACGGCGGCCTTCCATTCGCAGGCGTAGGTGTCGACCACGTGCTGCATCTCGGCCTCCAGCTCGGCGGCGATATTCAGTTTGTCGGCGACGACTACCTGCTTCAGGTAGTCCAGGCCGCCCTCCAGGTTGTCGCGCCAGACGCTGGTGCGTTGCAGGCGGTCGGCGGTGCGGGTGTAGAACATCAGGAAGCGGTCGATGTAGCGGATCATGGTGTCCTTGTCCAGATCGGCGGCGAGCAGCTCGGCGTGGCGCGGCTTCATGCCGCCGTTGCCGCAGACGTAGAGGTTCCAGCCCTTCTCGGTGGCGATGATGCCGACGTCCTTGCCCTGCGCCTCGGCGCACTCGCGGGTGCAGCCGGACACGCCGAACTTGATCTTGTGCGGCGTGCGCAGGCCCTTGTAGCGGTTCTCCAGCATGATCGCCAGGCCGACGCTGTCGTCGACGCCGTAGCGGCACCAGGTCGAGCCGACGCAGGATTTGACGGTGCGCAGCGATTTGCCGTAGGCGTGGCCGGACTCGAAGCCGGCGGCGATCAACTCCTCCCAGATCAGCGGCAGTTGCTCGACGCGGGCGCCGAACAGGTCGACCCGCTGGCCGCCGGTGATCTTGGTGTACAGGCCGTACTTCTTGGCCACCGTGCCGACCGCGATCAAGCCGTCGGCGGTGACTTCGCCGCCGGCCATGCGCGGCACCACCGAGTAGGTGCCGTCCTTCTGGATATTGCCGAGGAAGTAGTCGTTGGTGTCCTGCAGGCTGGCGTGCTCCTTCTTCAGCACGAAGTCGTTCCAGCACGAGGCCAGGATGCTGGCCGCCAGCGGTTTGCACACGTCGCAACCACGGCCCTTGCCGTGCTGCGCCAGCAGCGCGTTGAAGGTGGTGATTTTGCCGACGCGGACCAGGTGCAGCAGCTCCTGGCGCGAGTGGGCGAAGTGCTCGCAGACGTGGTTGTTGACGTCCATGCCGAGCTTTTTCATCTCGGCCTTCATCACTTGCGTCACCAGCGGCACGCAGCCGCCACAGGCGGTGCCGGCCTTGGTGCAGCTTTTCAGCGCGCCGATCGAGGTGGCGCCGTCGGCCACGGCCAGGCACAGCGCGCCCTTGCTGACGTCGTTGCAGGAGCAGATCTGCGCGGTGTCCGGCAGCGCGTCGACACCCAGCGCGGGACGGCTTTGGCCGTCGGACTGCGGCAGG
Organism: Rugamonas violacea; assembly: GCF_016461825.1. GTDB lineage: Bacteria > Pseudomonadota > Gammaproteobacteria > Burkholderiales > Burkholderiaceae_D > Rugamonas. Next base: position 69,120 of record NZ_JAEMNU010000150.1, read on the forward strand.
ATGAGGAACTCGGGCGACGCGGGCAGCTCGATCCGGTTCAGCATCATCTGCAGCAAGGTGCCGTATTCGCTGGCGTCGCCCACCATCACGCCGCCCAACAGGTATTTGCCGCAGTCGGAGACGACGATCTTCTTGTAGATCTGCTTGCGCTCGTCGGTGAACTGGTAGCTGCGGCTGCCGGCGGCGGCGCCGTGCGGGTCGCCGATGCTGGCCACGTCGACGCCCATCAGTTTGAGCTTGGTGCTCATGTCGGCGCCGGCGAACTCGGCCTGCTCGCCCATCAGGTGGCGCGCGGCGATGCGCGCCATGTCGTAGCCGGGCGCCACCAGGCCGAACACCTGGCCGTTCCACAGCGCGCACTCGCCGATGGCGTAGACGTCCGGGTCCGAGGTCTGGCACTGGTTGTTGATGCTGATGCCGCCGCGCGGGCCGGTGGCCAGGCCGCATTCGCGCGCCAGGAAGTCGCGCGGGCGGATGCCGGCCGAGAAGACGATCATGTCGGTGTCGAGGTGGGTGCCGTCGGCGAACTCCATGCGGTGGGTGCCGTCGACGCCGTCGACGATGGCCTGGGTGTTCTTGCCGGTGTGGACGGTGACGCCGAGGTCTTCGATCTTCCGCCGCAGCACGCGGGCGCCGGCGTCGTCGACCTGCACCGCCATCAGGCGCGGCGAGAACTCGACCACGTGGGTGGCCAGGTTCATGTCGCGCAGCGCCTTGGCGCATTCCAGGCCGAGCAGGCCGCCGCCGATCACCACGCCGGTCTTCGAGCGCTTGCCGCATTCGAGCATGCGCTCCAGGTCTTCGATGGTGCGGTAGACGAAGCAGTCCTTGCGGTCCTTGCCGGGCAGCTGGGGCACGAAGGGGAAGGAGCCGGTGGCCATCACCAGCTTGTCGTATTCGAGCACTTCGCCGCTGCGCACGGTGACGGTCTTGGCGGCGCGGTCGATGGCGACGGCGCGGGTCTTCAGCTTGAGCAGCAGGTTGCCGCGCTCGAAGAAGCCCTGCGGCACCAGCGACAGCTGCTCGGCCGAGGTGCCGGAGAAGTATTCGGACAGGTGGACGCGGTCGTAGGCCGGCCGCGCTTCCTCGCACAGCACGGTGACCTGCATGTCGCTGCTGTCGCCCAGGCTTTCCAGGAACTTGTGGCCGACCATGCCGTGGCCGATGACGATGATTTTCATGTTGATACTCCCTCAAAACTAAGCTGTCCGTCATTCCCGCGCAGGCGGGAATCCCTGTTCGCCGGCGATTTCTTCACGCGCCGCCTTGCCGGCGGCGCGGCATGGCTTGCCGCCTGCGCGGCAACGACGCCTTATGCGGTGGCGTTGCCGGCGCCCAGCGCGGGCTGCATGGCGCTGGCCGAGAAGCGCGCGCCGAGGGCGCACAGGGCCGACACGGCGACCAGCACGCCAAGCACGCTGAGGGTTTGCTGGGTGTCGCCCAGGCCCTTCATCAGGAAGCCGGCCGCCACCGCGCCGACATTGCCGCCGGCGCCGATGATGCCGGCCACGCCGCCCAGGGCGCGGTTGTCGACGAAGGGCACCAGCGCGTAGGTGGCGCCGCAGGCCATGTGGGTGAACAGGCCGAAGGTCAGCATGGCGATGATGGCGAAGGTGGCGCCGTCGGCGTGGGCGAACCACAGCAGGCCGGCGCCCTCGCCGATCATCATGATGAACAACAGGGTGACGCGGCTATTCAGGTTGCCGCGCAGGGCGGCGCGGTCGGAGATCCAGCCGCCCAGGGCGCGGGCGAACAGCGCCAGCAGGCCGAAGCTGCCGGCGGCCAGGCCGGCCGATTTCAGCGAGAAGCCGAAGTGGTCGACGTAGTAGATGGCGGCGATGTTGTGGATGAAGATCTCGATGCCGAAGCAGGCGCCGTAGGTGACGAACAGCAGCCAGACGCGGTAGTTGCCGGCGGCGGTCTTGAAGCTGTCCCAGCCGCCTTTTTTGCCGCCTTCGATGGCGATGCCGGCGGCGCGCATCTCGCTGTAGTTACCCGCCGGGCAGTCCTGGGTGTAGCGGTGGTAGAGCACGGCCATCACCAGCATCAGCACGCCGGGCACCAGCAGGGCGGCGCGCCAGCCCATGGTTTCGCCGACGCCCAGCATGACCATGGCGCCCATCAGCAAAGGCATCAGCGCCTGCGCCGCGCCGCCGCCGGCGTTGCCCCAGCCGGCCGCCGCCGCGTTGGCGGTGCCGACGATCTTCGGCGCGAACATCACCGAGGTGTGGTACTGGGTGATGACGAAGCTGGCGCCGACCGCGCCGATGCCGAGGCGGAAGAACAGGAAGCTCTCGTAGCTCTGCGACAGCGCCACGCCCAGCACCGGCACGGCGCCCAGCAGCAGCAGGCCGGTGTAGGTCTTGCGCGGGCCGAAGTGGTCGCACAGCGGGCCGACGATCAGGCGCACCAGGATGGTGATGGCGACGGCGGCGATGTTGATGTTGGCGATCTGCGCCAGGCTCAGGCCGAACTCGCCTTTGATGACGGGCATCAGCGGGGCGCAGGCGAACCAGGCGAAGAAGCAGACGAAGAAAGCCATCCAGGTCAGGTGGAACGCCCGCATCGGCGGCGTCGCCATGGAGAAGAGGGTGATGCTGTTTGCTTTGCTGGCCATTTTTTTATCCCGGTAAGTGAATCAAAGGCGCAAAAAAAGGCGTCCGCGCAGCCTGATCGAAAGACCAAGCCGGGCGGACGCCGTTGTCCTTGCCAGTCCATCGTTAGACCAGCGCAATTATTTTGGGGGGATCGCCATTGATCCCTGTCATAGCTTATGCAAGAGCTGTGCCAGAGGTTGTCCGATCCCGCGCCAGGGGCTGGGCGGCGGCAGGGCCGGTCAAACCGTTGAGGTGTGGAAATGAATCGGGAAGTGGCTGCGATGTTGCGGTGCAGCGCCGCACAGTATCGGTGCGCGGCGCGGTGCATGCTGGCGGCTGCCAAAGCACCCAGGGGCGGAGAGCCGGGGTCAGACTCCCCGCCTTGGCGCGGCGGGTCTGACCCCAGTTTGTGCCTGTGGGTTTGCTTTGTGTCCGCAGCTTGGCTTCGCGGCGCGCGCCCGCCAGCGGGTTGGCCGATCCTAGGCGGCCCGGTGCGCCAGCGGCGGCGGCGGCGCCGGCTCGGCCAGCTCGCGCCAGTCGTCGGCGCAGCGCACCACGTCGCCGATGACGATGATGCTGGGGCTGCCCAAGCCGCTGTCGCGCAAGGCGGCGGGCAGCTGGCCCAGTGTGGTCAGCAATTGGCGCTGCTTGGCCCGGGTGGCCGACTGCACCACCGCCACCGGCGTCCGCGCCTTGGCGCCGCCGGCCAGCAGCCCGGCCTGGATCGCCTCGCAGCGGGCCACGCCCATGTAGATCACCAGGGTCAGGCCGGACTGCGCCAGCGCGGCCCAGTTCGGCTCGGAGGCGGCGTCCTTGCCATGGCCGGTGACAAACACGGCGCCCTGGCTCCAGGCGCGGTGGGTCAGCGGCACGCCCAGCGAGGCCGGCGCCGCCAGCCCGCTGCTGATGCCGGGCACCACCTCGACGCTGATGCCGTGGGCGCGCAACTGCGCCCTCTCCTCGCCGCCCCGGCCGAACAAATAGGGGTCGCCGCCCTTCAGCCGCACGACGTGGTGGCCGGCGCGCGCCTCGGCGATCATCAGCCGCTCGATGAACTCCTGCGGCGTCGATTCGCAGCCGCCGCGTTTGCCCACCTGGATCACCCGCGCCGTGGCCGGCGCCAGCGCCAGGATTTCCGGGTTGACCAGGTCGTCGATCAGCAGCACCCCGGCCGCCTCGATCGCCTTCAAAGCCTTGATGGTCAACAGCTCCGGATCGCCGGGACCGGCGCCCACCAGGGTGACCTTGCCTTGTGCTTGTTGCATGATGTCTGCTCCCGCAAATTGGATTGAAGCCGCTCGGGCGGCGGCGCCGGATGGCGCCGGTGTTAGCCGCGCTGGCGGATGGGGAAGGAGGCGGCGTAGGCCTCGGGATCGCTGCCGTCCCAGACGCTGCCGTCGATCAGGGTCGAGCGGCGCAGCGCCGACTGCGGCGCCGGCGTGCCGCTCAACTCGGCGGCCTCGCGGTACAGCGCGACCTGGTTGACGCGGCAGGCGACGGCGAAGTAGTCGGGGTCGTGCTTGAGCAGGCCCCAGCGGCGTTGCTGGGTCATGAACCACATGGCGTCCGACAGGTAGGGGAAGTTGACCGCGCCGCCAGCATAAAACTTGAGGCTGTGCGGGTCCTGCCACTGGCGGCCCAGGCCGTCCTCGTAGCGCCCCAGCAGGCGCGGCGCGATGACGTCGCGGCCGGTGTTGACGTATTGGACGGCGGCGATGATCTCGGCCGTGGCCAGGCGGTTGGCGTCGGACGCCTCGATCCATTTGCTGGCGTCGAGCACGGCGGCGATCAGCGCGCGGCAGGCGTTCGGGTGGTGCTTGACGAAGGCGGCCGAGGCGCCCAGCACCTTTTCCGGATGGTCGGGCCAGATCTGCTGGGTGGTGGCGACGGTGACGCCGACCCGGTCGGCCAGGGCGCGGTGGCCCCAGGGCTCGCCGGCGCAAAAACCGTCCATGTGGCCGGCCGCCAGGTTGGCCACCATCTGCGACGGCGGCACGCTGATGACGCGGCAGTCGCGGATCGGGTCGATGCCCTGCGCCGCCAGCCAGTAGTACAACCACATCGCGTGGGTGCCGGTGGGGAAGGTCTGGGCGAAGGTGAAGGTGCGCGGCTCGGCGCGCATCAAGGCCGCCAGCGAGGCGCCGTCGAGCACGCCCTGCTCGACCAGCCGCCGCGACAGGGTGATCGCCTGGCCGTTCTGGTTCAGCTGCATCAGCACCGCCATGTCCTTCTGTTGCCAGCCGATGCCCAGCTGGGCGCCGTAGACCATGCCGTAGAGGAGGTGGGCGGCGTCGAGTTCGCCGCCGATCAGCTTGTCGCGCACGCCGGCCCAGGAGGCTTCGCGGCGCAGCACGATCTTGATGCCGTAGCGTTCGTCGAAGCCGAGCAGCGCGGCCACCACCACCGAGGCGCAGTCGGTCAGCGGGTTGAAGCCGATGCGCAGCAGCTGCTTTTCGGGCAGGCCGGCCGGGTGGCTAGCGCTTGTCATCATGTGCGGAATCCTTCAGCAAATAAAAAAGCGTCTCCCCCGGCATGAATCATCCATGCTGAAAAAGACGCCGTTGTCTTGGTGCGGTTCGACCGCCGTTGGCCGGACCCGCTATGTGATGGGTGGTTGCAAGTACCATGCCACGCGCACAGGGGCTGGCGCGCCGGGGGACGCGGAAACGGGGGAGAAAAACGCACCAGCATTGTGCGGTGCACCACAATGGCGCCGTTTTCGCCACGGGCGGACGCGCTGTGCGTGCGAGCGGCGGCGGCGGCAAGACCACCCAAGGGCGGAGAGCCGGAGTCAGACCCCGAGGGGTCCGACCCCGGGTGTCGCCTGTGGGTGTGGTTTGCTTGAGCGGGCGGCGGGCTCAGCCGAGCAGGTCCTCGACGTCGAGCAGGCGCTGGGCCACTTCGGCCAGCTTGAGGTTCTTGTTCATCGCCAAGGTGCGCAGCTTTTGGTAGGCCTGCTCCTCGGACAGCTGGTGGCGCGCCATCAGCAGCCCCTTGGCGCGCTCGACGACCTTGCGCTCGGCCAGCTTGTGGCGGGTGTCGTGCAGCTCGCTGAGCAGCTTCTGCTCCTGCTTGAAGCGGGCCAGCGCGACGTTGAGCACCGGCTTGATGCGCTCGGACTGCAGGCCGGCGACGACGTAGGCGGTGACGCCGGCGGCCATCGCCGCGTCCATGCTGGCGGTGTCCTCGCTCTGGGTGAACATGACGATGGGGCGGCGCTCGTCGCGGGTGGCCATGACGATGTGTTCGAGCACGTCGCGGGCGTCGGACTCGGCGTCGATGATGATCATGTCCGGCTGCAGCTGGGCGATGCGCTCGGGCAGGTGCATGTCGGCCGGCAGCGAGGCGACGATGTCGTAGCCGGCCTCGATCAGGCCGACCCGCAGCGCCTCGGCGCGCGCGGCCTGGGCCTGCAGGACGAGGTCGTCCTCCTCGCCGGCGGCGATGATGGTGTTGACGACGACGATACGGAGATTGCGCATGGGGGCAGCCGATATCCGCCTGGACATCACGAGTGGGTCAAAGTGTGCTTCATGGAGGGAAGTACAAGCAAGAATCAAACCACGCTCGGTGCGCCGCTGCCGTTGGCGGCGCTGTGGGCGTCTCCGGCGGCGCGCTGGCTTGGCGGGATGGCAAGACGGCGCGGCGGTGCGCAGTGGGGCGACTGGGCGGCATATCCACAGCGCGGCGCGGCGGCACACGGCGATGCCGTGCGCCGCCGCAATGGGAATTAACCCTGCTCGTCGGCGTATTGCGCCAGCGCCTTGGTCATGCGCGGCGCCAGGTCGTGGGCGGCGCTGACGGTCATGTTGAGGTCGTTCAACAGGCCGTCCTTCAGGCCGTAGACCCAGCCGTGCACGCTGACTTCCTGGCCGCGTTCCCAGGCGTCCTGCAGAATGGTGGTCTGGCAAACGTTGGCGACCTGCTCGACCACGTTCAGTTCGCACAGGCGCTCGGCGCGCTTGCGGCTGGTCAACACGTCGCCCAGGTAGCGCTCGTGCTTCTGGTGCACATCCTGGACGTGGCGCAGCCAGTTGTCGGCCAGGCCGATGCGGGTGCCCGTCATCGCCGCGTGCACGCCCTTGCAGCCGTAGTGGCCGACGATGATGACGTGCTTGACCTTCAGCACGTCGACGGCGAATTGCAGCACCGACAGGCAGTTCAGGTCGGAGTGCACCACCACGTTGGCGATGTTGCGGTGGACGAAGACGTCGCCCGGCGCCAGACCCAGCAGTTCGTTGGCCGGCACCCGGCTGTCCGAACAACCAATCCACAGATATTCCGGCGAGGCCTGCTGGGCCAGCCGGTTGAAGAAATCGGGGTCGCGCGCCACCTGGGATTCGGCCCAGCGGCGGTTGTTGTCCAGCAAGTTCTGCAGCGGGACGGCGGTGTTCTCTACTTCGTTCATGGTCTTCCTCTCGTACATAAGAAGACCGCCGATCCGCTCGGACGAGCGGCAGGGCGGTCTATCGAAACGGACGCTGACGCGTCCCGAGTGTGCAGCGACTATCTTACTCGAAGAAGTCCTTCACCTTGTCTTTCCAGGTTTTACTTTGCGGGCTGTGCTTGGAGCCGCCCTCGGTGGTCAGCTTCTCGAAGTCGCGCAGCATGTCTTTTTGCTTGTCGGTCAGCTTGACCGGCGTCTCGACCGCCACATGGCAGAACAGGTCGCCGGCGTAGCCGGAACGCACGCCCTTGATGCCCTTGCCCTTGAGGCGGAAGGTCTTGCCCGACTGGGTGCCTTCGGGAATCGTGAACGAGACCTTGCCCGACAGGGTGGGCACCTCGATGTCGCCGCCCAGCGCCGCCTTGGCGAAGGAGATCGGCATCTCGCAATGCAGGTCGTCGCCCTCGCGCTGGAACACGCTGTGCGGCTTGATGTGGATTTCCACATACAGGTCGCCCGACGGTCCGCCGTTGGTGCCCGGTTCGCCGTTGCCCGACGAGCGGATGCGCATGCCGTTGTCGATGCCGACCGGGATCTTCACTTCCAGCGTCTTGTTGCGCTTGATGCGGCCGGCGCCGCCGCAAGGCGAGCAGGGATCGGTGATGATCTTGCCGGTGCCGTGGCATTTCGGGCAGGTCTGCTGGATGCTGAAGAAGCCCTGCTGCATGCGGACCTGGCCGTGGCCGCCGCAGGTGCCGCAGGTGGTCGGCGCGGTGCCCGGCTTGGCGCCGGAACCGTGGCAGGTGTCGCACTTGTCCCAGGACGGCACGCGGATCGTCGTGTCGAAGCCGTGGGCGGCCTGCTCCAGGGTGATTTCCAGGTTGTAGCGCAGGTCGGCGCCGCGATACACCTGCGGGCCGGCGCTGCGGCCACGGCCGCCGCCGCCGCCGCCGAAGATGTCGCCGAAGATGTCGCCGAAGGCATCGCCGAAACCGCCGGCGCCGCCGCCGAAGCCGCCGCCGCCACCCATGTTCGGATCGACGCCGGCGTGGCCATAGCGGTCATACGCCTCGCGCTTTTCCGGATTGGTCAGCATCTCGTAGGCTTCCTTGACTTCCTTGAACTTCTCTTCGGATTCCTTGCTGTCCGGATTGCGGTCCGGATGGTACTTCATCGCCAGTTTGCGATAAGACTTTTTGATCTCTTCTTCCGAAGCATTTTTGGCGACACCGAGTGTCTCGTAGAAATCACGCTTTGCCATGTTGTCGGGACCTTGCTGTATTTACTGATGTACTGATTATGCGAAAAAGCCGAGCCGGAACCGGCTTGACGGTCACTCGGCTCGGCCGGTCTGCGCGGCGGCAAATTCTGCCGGCGGGGCCGGACGCGCTGGGCGTCCGGCCACAGACGGCTTACTTGCTGTCTTTGACTTCCTTGAAGTCGGCGTCGACCACGTCGTCCTGCGGCTTGGCCTGGCCTTCGGCCGCGCCGGCGCCCGGCTGCGCGCCTTCGGCGGCGCCGCCGGCGGCTTGCTGCGCCTGCATGTCAGCGTACATCTTCTCGCCCAGCTTCTGCGAAGCGGTCGACAGCGTCGCCAGCTTGGCGTCGATCTCGGCCTTGTCGCCGGACTTGATCGAGCCTTCCAGCTCGGTGATGGCGGCTTCGATCTTTTCCTTCTCGCCGGCTTCGAGCTTGTCGCCGTATTCGGTCAGCGACTTGCGGGTCGAGTGGACCAGCGCGTCGGCCTGGTTGCGCGACTCGGCCAGTTCCTTCACTTTCTTGTCTTCCTCGGCGTTGACTTCGGCGTCCTTCACCATCTTCTGGATTTCCGCCTCGGTCAGACCGGAGTTGGCCTTGATCGTGATCTTGTTTTCTTTGCCGGTGGCCTTGTCCTTGGCGCCGACGTGCAGAATGCCGTTGGCGTCGATGTCGAAGGTCACTTCGATCTGTGGCGTGCCGCGCGATGCCGGCGGGATGCCTTCCAGATTGAATTCGCCCAGGCCCTTGTTGCCGGCGGCGATCTCACGCTCGCCCTGGAAGACCTTGATGGTCACCGCGGGCTGGTTGTCGTCGGCGGTCGAGAACACTTGCGAGAACTTGGTCGGAATCGTGGTGTTCTTGTGGATCATCTTGGTCATCACGCCGCCCAGGGTTTCGATTCCCAGCGACAGCGGCGTCACGTCGAGCAGCAGCAAGTCCTTGCGTTCGCCCGACAGGACCGAACCCTGGATGGCGGCGCCGACGGCGACGGCCTCGTCCGGGTTGACGTCCTTGCGCGGGTCCTTGCCGAAGAACTCTTTGACCTTTTCCTGCACCTTGGGCATGCGGGTCATGCCGCCGACCAGGATGATGTCGTCGATGTCGGTGACTTTGACGCCGGCGTCCTTGATGGCGATGCGGCAAGGCTCGATGGTGGCGATGATCAGTTCTTCGACCAGCGATTCGAGCTTGGCGCGGGTCATCTTCAGGGTCAGGTGGACCGGCGCGCCGTTCGCCATGGCGATGTACGGCTCGTTGATTTCGGTCTGCTGCGAGGACGACAGTTCGATCTTGGCGCGCTCGGCCGAAGCCTTGATGCGCTGCAGGGCGATCGGATCTTTTTTCAGGTCCAGGCCGTTGATCTTCTTGAACTCTTCGATGATGTAATCGATGATGCGCTGGTCGAAGTCTTCGCCGCCCAGGAAGGTGTCGCCGTTGGTCGACAGCACTTCGAATTGTTTTTCGCCATCGACGTCGGCGATCTCGATGATCGACACGTCGAAGGTGCCGCCGCCCAAGTCATACACGGCGATTTTGCGGTCGCCTTTTTCGGTCTTGTCCAGGCCGAACGCCAGCGCGGCCGCGGTCGGCTCGTTGATGATGCGCTTGACGTCCAGACCGGCGATGCGGCCGGCGTCCTTGGTGGCCTGGCGCTGCGAATCGTTGAAGTAGGCGGGCACCGTGATGACGGCTTCGGTGACTTCCTCGCCGAGGTAGTCTTCGGCGGTTTTCTTCATCTTGCGCAGCACTTCGGCCGAGATCTGTGGCGGCGCCAGTTTCTTGTCGCGCACGCCGATCCACGCATCGCCGTTGTCGGCTTTGGTGATCGTGTAAGGCATCAGGCCGATGTCCTTCTGCACTTCTTTTTCGTCGAACTTGCGGCCGATCAGACGTTTGACGGCGAACAGCGTGTTCTTCGGATTGGTGACGGCCTGGCGTTTCGCCGGCGCGCCGACGAGGATTTCACCATCTTCTTGGTAAGCAATGATCGAGGGCGTCGTGCGCGCGCCTTCGGCGTTTTCGATTACCTTTGGCTGACCATTTTCCATGATGGAAACGCAGGAATTCGTGGTTCCCAGATCGATACCGATAATTCTACCCATGATTTTTCTTCCTTTTTTGCTAAGTTCAGATGGTACTAATATGTGGAAAAGCTGTATGTTTTCAAGTGCTTATCTGGCCGGCGCGGCAAATTATTTTGCCTGCGCCGCCGTCACGATGGCCGGACGCAGCAGGCGGTCGGCGATCATATAACCCTTTTGCAGCACCGACACGACGGTGTTGGCTTCCTGCTCGGCCGGCACCACGGCCACGGCCTGGTGCTTGTTCGGATCGAGCTTGTCGCCCTGCGCCGGCATGATCTCCAGCAGACGGTTCTTCTCGAAGGCGGCGCTGAGTTGTTTCAAGGTCATTTCGACCCCCTCCTTGAGCGACTCGATCGAAGGCGTTTCCACCTTCAGCGCCATTTCCAGGCTGTCCTTGACCGGCACCATGGCCTCGGCGAAGCTTTCAACGGCGAATTTATGCGCCTTGGAGACATCCTCCTGGGCGCGACGACGGATGTTTTCACCGTCGGCCTTGGCGCGCATGAAAGCGTCGCGCATCTCGACCAGACGCGCTTCGGTGTCCGCCAACTGTTGCTCCAGCGTCAGTTGCTCGGAATTCGAAGGCGCGGCGGCGGCGTCCGCCTCTGGATTAGGCACAGCTTGATTTTCCTGATCTTGCATCTGAGAGACTCCTACGTTTCATATTTGTTTGACATGACTTCTGTACCGCTTGCGCAACAAATGGGGCGATATCCTACCTTTTCAAGGGGTATTCTGCCCGCAATTTAATCAGCGAAATCGCGGCAAACTCAGCATTTGCCCCGGGGGGCGCCGCCGGAGCCCGCGCAACGCGCTTGCCTTTTCCGCAATCGTTACAAAACTTCAGCAAAGGGGGATTCACATTTGCGCCGCAGCGTCTAAGATGAAACCAGACGGCCTGACAGGCTGTTCTTCCGGGAGCGCATACCATGAAGTTGCCGCTGATCACAGCATCCATCGTCGCCTACATCGTGCTGGCGACCGCGTGGATCTGCTACACCGAGCTGATCCCCTAGCCTACAAGCCAGCTATTTTAACAGGCTGGCACTCGTCGACGCCAAGTGCTGATTACGCCTCGGCGACCGCCGCGCCACATCCCCGCCGCTTTTCGCCGCCCTCCGGCCGTGCCACGGTCGGCTGCGGCGCGCCCGCGTCCCGGCGCGGTGTCGCGCCGGGGCCGCCGGCTCAGGCGCCGGCGCCCAGGCGCAGCGCCGCCTCGCGGCCCAGTTCGGCGTCCTTTTTGAGCGCCTCGCGCTGGGCCGGCGTCATCATCGTCGGCCAGCCTATCATGTGCTGTTCGGCGATCTCGGCCAGGCCGGCGATCCAGTCGGGCGCGTCGTTCAGGCAGGCGATGTAGTGGAACTGCGCGCCGCCGGCCGCCTCGAAGTCGTGGCGCGCCTCCATGGCGATCTCCTCCAGCGTCTCCAGGCAGTCGCTGGTGAAGCCGGGGCAGATCACGTCGACCCGCTTGACGCCGTCGCGCGCCAGTTGCTGCAGGGTCGGCGCGGTGTAGGGCTGCAACCACTCGGCCTTGCCGAAGCGCGACTGGAAGGTCACCACGTATTGCTGCGGCGTCAGCTTGAGGCGGGCCGCCAGCAGGCGCGCCGTCTTCAGGCACTCGCAATGGTAGGGATCGCCCAGCAGCAGGGTGCGCTTGGGCACGCCGTGGAAACTCAGCACCAGCTTGTCCGGCCGGCCGTGCGCCTCCCAGTGGGCCAGCACGCTATGCTCCAGCGCGCGGATGTAGGCCTCGTGGTCGTGGTAGCCGCGCACGAAGCGCAGCTCGGGCAGGTTGCGCACGGCGCGGTAGTGGTCGAACACGGCGTCGTAGATCGAGCCGGTGGTGGTGGCGGAATACTGCGGATAGGCCGGCAGGATGGCGACGCGCTCGCAGCCGTCGACCTTCAGCTTGGCCAGCACCTCGGGCAGCGACGGCGAGCCGTAGCGCATCGCCATGGCGACGGTGACGCCGTCGTGGCCGCGCTCGGCCAGCGCGCCGAACAGCGCCTGGGCCTGCCGCTGGGTGTGCACCTTCAGCGGCGAGCCCTCGCGGCTCCAGATCGAGGCGTACTTCTTGGCCGACTGGCCGGAGCGGAACGGCAGGATGATCAGGTTGAGGATGCACCACCAGACGGCGCGCGGAATTTCCACCACGCGCGGGTCGGACAGAAACTCCTTCAGATAACGCCGCACCGCCGAGCGCGTCGGCGCGTCCGGCGTGCCCAGGTTGACCAGCACGACGGCGCTGCGGCTGACGTTGCCGTGCGTATATGGAGGTTCTTTTTGAAAGGACATGGAGGCCGATGGGAGGTGGACGAAACAGCCTGCCATTATAGAGAGCTTGCGCGCCGCCGTACAACAGGCGAACCGGCGAACAGGCGGGGTCAGTGCCGACATTCGGACACGACCTCAACCGTAGCGCCCTGCCATCGACCGCCTTTACCGCCGAGCCCGTGTACGAATGTCGGCACTGACCCCCGGGGGGGGAGGGTCAGGAGGCCAGCAGCTCGCGGGCGTGCTTGCGGGTGGTGGCGGTGATCTCCAGGCCGCCGAGCATGCGCGCCACTTCCTCGACCCGGGCTTTGCTGTCGAGCACGTCGATGCGCGAGGCGGTCTTGCCGCTTTCCAGGGTGCGCTTGGCGACCTGGAAGTGGTGGCCGGCCTGGCTGGCCACCTGCGGCAGGTGGGTCACGCAGAGCACCTGGCGCTCCTGGCCGAGGCGGCGCAGCAGGCGGCCGACCACCTCGGCGACGCCGCCGCCGATGCCGCTGTCGACCTCGTCGAAGATCAGGGTCGGCGTGGTGGTGGCGTTCGAGGTGATGACGGAGATGGCCAGGGCGATGCGCGCCAGCTCGCCGCCGGAGGCGACCTTGGCCAGCGGACGCGGCGCCACGCCGGCGTGGCCGGCGACCATGAATTCGACCTGCTCCAGGCCGCTACTGCCGGGCTCGCCGGCGTGCAGGGCCACCTCGAAGCTGCCGCCCGTCATGTTGAGGTCCTGCATGGCCCGCGTCACCTGCTCGCCCAGCTGGCGCGCCGCCACGGCGCGCGTGGCGGACAGGCGTTGCGCCACCTCCATGTAGGCGGCCTTCAGTTTTCCCTCCTGCTGGCGCAGGCCGTCGATGTCGCTGGCGTCGGCGATCTGGCGCAGCTTGCCGGCCAGCTTGGCGTGCTCCTCGGGCAGCTCGTCGGGCGTGACGCGGAACTTGCGCGCCGTGCTGTGGATCACCTCCATGCGGGCGTCGACCTGGCGCAGCCGCTCGGGATCGAGCTCGACCCGGTCCAGATAGTCGTTCAGCGCGTAGACCGCCTCCTGCAACTGGATGCGGGCCGGCTCGATCAGGTCGACCACCGCCCGCAGCCCGCTGTCGATGCCGGCCAGCTTGCCCAGCTTCTGGTTCAGCGCCGACAACTGCGACAGCACCGGATGGTCGTCCGCCTCGGAGATCACGGCCAGCGCCTCCTGCGCGCCTTCGAGCAGGCTGGCGGCGTGCGACAGGCGGCTGTGCTCGTTGGTGATCTCGGCCCACTCGCCCGGCTTGACGGCCAACTTCTCCAGCTCGCCCACCTGCCACTCCAGGCGCTCGCGCTCGTACAGCACGTTGGCGGCGTTGGTTTCGAACTCCTCGCGCTGGCGCGCCAGCGCGCGCCAGGCCTTGTGGCCGGCGGCGACGGCGCGGGCGTCGCCGGCCGCGCCGGCGTCCTTGCTGGCGGCCTGGTTGTCGAGCAGGGCGCGTTGCGCCTCGGTCTTCAGCAGCGACTGGTGGGCGTGCTGGCCGTGGATGTCGACCAGCAGGTCGCCCAGCTCGCGCAACTGGGCCGCCGTGGCGGCGGTGCCGTTGATGTAGGCCTTGGAGCGGCCGGCGTTGTCGATCACCCGGCGCAGCAGCGCGCCGCCCTCGTCGACGGCGAACTCGTTGGCGGCCAGCCAATGCGCGGCCGCCGCGCCGACGGCGAAATCGGCCGTGATGTCGGCCTTGGCGGCGCCCTCGCGCACCACGCTGGCGTCGCCCCGGCCGCCCAGCGCCAGGGTCAGCGCGTCGATCAGGATGGACTTGCCGGCGCCGGTCTCGCCGGTGAACACGGAAAAGCCGGCGGAAAATTCCAGTTCAATCGAATCGACAATGACGAAATCGCGGATGGACAGTGTACGCAGCATGGGCGGTGGCGGATGGGGTTGAATTAGCTGAGCTTGCCTTCACCGGACGGATATTCGTTCCAGTGCAGCTTTTCGCGCAGCGTGTTGTAGTAGCTCCAGTCGTGCGGGTGCAGGAAGGAGATGGTGTGCGGCGAGCGGCGGATGACGATGCGGTCCTGCGCCACGAGGCTGGCGAAGGTCTGCATGTCGAAGTTGACGCTGATGTCGCGGCCGCGGACGATCTCGATCACGATCTCGCTCGAGTCGGGCAGCACGATGGGCCGGTTCGACAGCGCGTGCGGGGCGATCGGCACCAGCACGATGCCGCCCAGGCTGGGGTGCAGCAAGGGCCCGCCGGCCGACAGCGCGTAGGCGGTCGAGCCGGTCGGCGTGGCGATGATCAGGCCGTCCGAGCGCTGGTTGTACATGAAGTGGCCGTCGACCTCGACGCGCAGTTCGGCCATGCCGGCGCCGGCGCCGCGCGCGACGACGACGTCGTTGACGGCCATGCCGACGTGGATCACCTGGCCGTCGCGCAGCACGCTGCCTTCGAGCAGGGTGCGGCGCTCGGCCTGGTAACTGCCGCCGAGGATCTTGGCCAGCACGTCGAGCATGTTGTCGAGCGGGATGTCGGTCATGAAGCCGAGGCGGCCCTGGTTGATGCCGATCAGCGGCACGTCGTAGGGCGCCAGCTGGCGCGCGATGCCCAGCATGGTGCCGTCGCCGCCCATGACGATGGCGGCGTCGGCGCGGGCGCCGATGCCGGCCGCGTTGAGCACCTCGACGCCATGCCGGCCCAGGTGGGCCGCCGTCTGCTCCTCGAGCACGACGGTGTGGCCGGCGCGCTCGAGGAAGTCGATGACGCTGTCGACCGACTCTTCGATGCCGTCGGTGTTCTGGCGTATGACAAGCGCGATGGTCTGGAACATGGCATGCGTGGCGGGCATAGAAATCTCGGTAACAATATAGGATGGCGGGGCTGGCAACACGCAGCAGAGTAACCCATAATGCGGGCTTCTGCTATACGACGATGCCAGGCGCAAACCGGATGCCGGTACGCAAGTCCTCCATGGGGAGGCGTCGAAATACTGTATATGCAACCAGTATAGTGCGGGCAGCCTCAGACTGCAAGCGGCAACACTCACAGGAGAACAAGATGGCAAAAGCGTTGGGCGTAGGTGGTATTTTCTTTAAATCGAAGGATCCGAAGGCCTTGCTGGCCTGGTATCAGACCCATTTGGGCCTGCCGACCGAGTCGTCGGAGTACGCCTCCTTCTTCCCGGCCGCGCTGCCGGAGGGCAGTTGCACGGTGTTCAGCCCGTTCAAGGTCGACGCCGGCTACTTCGCGCCGTCCAAGCGCGAGTTCATGTTCAACCTGATCGTCGACGACCTCGACGGCGCGCTGGCCCAGGTCGCCGCCGCCGGCGCCGAACTGGTCGGCGACAGCCAGTCCTTCGACTACGGCCGCTTCGGCTGGTTCATCGATCCGGACGGCAACAAGGTCGAGCTGTGGCAACCGTCCGGCAAGATCTGATCTGATCTGGCCGGAGCGGCCGGCCGCTCAGTGCGCCGTCAGGATGCCGGCGCCCATCGACAGCAGCAGGCCGATGCCCATGGTCACCATGTAGACGGCCATCAAGACCAGCCAGCGCCAGGCGGTGGCGCGGCGGCCGCGCAGGTAGACCCGGCGCATCGCCCACGGTAGATAGGCCAGCAGCCACAGCCACAGCAGGAAGTTGACGCCGCCGTGGTCGATCAGGAACATCGCGCCCAGCGCGATGAAGGCGAAGGCGTTGCTGTGCAGGGCGAACAGCAAGTGTTCGCCGTAGCGCTTGCCCGAGCCGAGGTACAACAGCTTCAGGTACAGCGCGAAGATCGGCATCATCAAAAATATCGCGTAGGGCGCGAAATGGTAGAAGCTGTCGCCGAACACTTTGGACTTTTCAGCTCCGGACAGGTGTTCGAAATGCTGCCATCGCTTGCTCAGGCCAGGCACCTTGGCGGTCCAGCGGGCGATGGTGGCGTCGTCGATATCGCCGTCGAAATCCCCACTCTTCTCAATCTTCTCACTCGCCTGCGCTTGCCTGGCCGCCGGCGCGGCATGCTCGGGCGCGCCGGCGGCCGGCGCCGGCTGGTCGCCGCCCTTGGCCGCCGCCGCCGTCTGCGCGATGGCCGGCTCGGCGTCGCCCTGGAACTGAATCGTCCCGCCGTGGGTGAACTTGAGCAGGGCGAAGAACAACACGCTCAGCGTCAAATACAGCCGCAGCGGCTGGACGAAACGAACCCGGCGCCCGGCCACGTACTCGTTGGTCAGCAGACCCGGGCGGAACAACAAGCGCCCCAGCGTACCCAACAGCTTGCCCTCCAGCGCCACGTAATGGCCGACAAACTCGTGCAAAAACTCGCGCGCGCTGGCCGGATGCAAATGGGTTTCCTGGCCGCAGTTCTGGCAGTAGTTGCCGCTGGTCGGCGCCTGGCAGTTGTGGCAAAACACCGGCGCCGGATGCGCCTGCTCGTGGGGGGAATCTGGTTTCAATGCGCTACTCTTTCCATGGCCGTGACGAAAAAACAGACGGCGTGCCGTCCTGGCCGAAATAGTAACTGATTTCTCGAAAGAAATGCATGTCGGGCAACGGCCCGCTGACGACTCTGTTGTAAGCGCGCCAGTCCGCGCCGCCCGGCGGCCTGCGTCAAGCGGGCGCCGGTACTGTTGGTGAAGCGCTAAGATGGCCTGTCTGCCCACACAAGGAGAATGCGATGGCCACCACCCTGACGGAAAGCAAAACCGACACCAGCAAACCCATGCATGACGACGGCAAGACGCGCCTGCCGCACGAGCGCGATGAAACGCCCGAGGGCCGTCCGGTCAAGCCACGCGAGGTGATCCGCCAGGCCGCCAGCGACATCGAGCAAGGCCTGGTCGACACCGACCGGCACGCCACGCCGGGCGTGGAGACGGTCCGCCCGGCGTCCGCCGGCCAGGCCAAGCCGCTGCCCGGCGACAAACGCGACTGACGCGCCGGCCGCCCCATGCCCAGTCCGTGCAAACGCTCGCCGCGCCACCGGCTAGTAAACCACCCAACAGCGGAAGGCCAGGGTCAGACCAAAAGGTCTGACCCTCGATTTGCGCCGCTGGCTTGGCTTCACTTGGCGGCATGGCCGTCGGGCCGCGCCAATGCCGGGCTCGGCCTGACGCTGGCGCTGCTGGCCGGCGCCGCCGCCGCCCAGTACGCGCCCGGCTTCGGCCCCCAGCCGGCGCTGCCGGAACCGGAGCGCTCGCTGCTTCCGACCATCAACGTGGCGCCCGTCGCGCCCTGGCAGGACGACGCCAAGCCGGTGCCGGCGGCCGGCTTCCAGGTCACCGCCTACGCGCGCGGCCTGGACCATCCGCGCTGGTTGTATGTGCTGCCCAACGGCGACGTGCTGGTGGCCGAAACCAACGCGCCGCCCAAGCCGGACGACAACGCCGGCATCAAGGGCGCCATCATGAAGCAGCAGATGAAGAAGGCCGGCAGCGCCGGCGACTCGGCCGACCGCATCACGCTGCTGCGCGGCGTCGACGCCAAGGGCCAGGCGGTGAGCCGCCACGTGTTCCTGCAAAAGCTGTATTCGCCGTTCGGCATGGCCCTGGTCGGCCACGACTTCTACGTCGCCAACACCGACGCCGTGGTCCGCTTCCCCTACCAGAGCGGGCAGAGCAGCATCGCCGCCGCCGGCGTCAAGGTGATGGACCTGCCGGCCGGGCCGCTCAACCACCATTGGACCAAGAACATCGCCGCCAGCCCGGACGGCAAGTTCCTCTACGTGACGGTCGGCTCCAACAGCAACGTCGGCGAGAACGGCATCGAGCAGGAACAGGGCCGCGCCGCCGTCTGGCAGCTGGAGCTGGGCAGCGCCACGGCGCGGCCCTACGCCGGCGGACTGCGCAATCCGGTCGGCCTGGCGTGGGAGCCGGTCGGCAAGGCAATGTGGACGGTGGTTAACGAACGCGACGAGCTGGGCGACGACCTGGTGCCCGACTACATGACGGCGCTGCGCGACGGCGCCTTCTACGGCTGGCCCTACAGCTATTTCGGCCAGCACGTCGACCGCCGCGCCAAGCCGGCCAATCCGGCGCTGGTGGCCAGCGCCGTCGCGCCCGACTACGCGCTGGGCGCGCACACCGCCTCGCTCGGCCTGGCCTTCTACAACGCCGAGCTGTTCCCGCCCAGCTACCGGGGCGGCGCCTTCGTCGGCCAGCACGGCTCGTGGAACCGGCGCCCGCACAGCGGCTACAAGGTGGTCTACGTGCCGTTCAAGGACGGCAAGCCGGCCGGGCCGCCGCGCGACTTCCTGGTCGGCTTCCTCGACCGCGACGGCAAGGCGCACGGCCGGCCGGTCGGCGTGGCGGTCGACGCCAGCGGCGCCCTGCTGGTGGCCGACGACGTCGGCAACGTCGTCTGGCGGGTGGCGCCGAGCGCGCCGGCGGCGCGCTGAGGCCGGCGGAAACAAGCCCATGCGGCGGGCTGCGTGCGCGAACGTACAGAAGCCCGGCAGTTGGCGGCGCATGATGGCCCATCGCAACCCACACGGGAGATCATCATGAAACGCACTGGAACAGCAGTCTGGAGCGGTGGCCTGAAGGACGGCAACGGCAAAATTTCCACCGAGAGCGGCGTGCTCGACAACGTGCAGTACGGCTTCCACACCCGCTTCGAACTCGGCGCCGGCACCAATCCGGAGGAGCTGATCGGCGCCGCCCACGCCGGCTGCTTCACCATGGCCCTGGCGGCCCAGCTGGGCGAGGCGGGCATCACGCCGAAAAGCATGATGACCACCGCCACCGTCACGCTGGACAAGGTCGACGACGGGTTTTCGATCACCGAGGTGCATCTCAACCTGGTGGCCAACATTCCCGGCGCCGACCAGAAGACCTTCGAGGAGGCGGCGCTGAAGGCCAAGCTGGGCTGCCCGGTGTCGAAGCTGCTCAACACCCACATCACGCTCGACGCGCGGCTGGACAACTAGGCCGCCAGGCCGCCCGCCCCGGCACGGAATCGGCAAAGCGCTTAAAATCCTGTTTTCCCTCCAAGACCAACAAGGATTCATATGCGCATTCTGCACACCATGCTGCGGGTCGGCGACCTGCCACGCTCGATCGACTTCTACACCAAGGTGCTGGGCATGACGCTGCTGCGCACCAGCGACAACCCGGAATACCAGTACACCCTGGCCTTCCTCGGCTACGGCGCCAACCCCGAGCACGCCGAACTGGAACTGACCTACAACTACGGCCAGCACAGCTACGAGATGGGTAGCGCCTACGGCCACCTGGCCATCTCCAGCGAGGACATCTACGCCGCCTGCGAGGCGGTGCGCGCCAACGGCGGCAACATCACCCGCGAGCCGGGTCCGGTCAAGGGCGGCCAGACGGTGATCGCCTTCGTCACCGATCCGGACGGCTACAAGATCGAACTGATCGAACGCCGCTTCGACGGCGCCGGCGCCGGCCTGTAGACGGCCGTCCGCACGAAAAAAAACACCGGCGTCGAGCCGGTGTTTTGCATTCCGCGCGGAGCGTGGCCGGCTTAGCGCACCAGCAGGGCGTTGATCGGCGCCAGGTCCTCTTCCTTCAGGGTGCCGGCGGCCGACTTCAGGCGCAGGCCGTTCATGATGGTGTCGTAGCGGGCCTTCGACAGGTCTTTCTGCGTCGAGTACAGCAACTTCTGCGCGTTCAGCACGTCGATGTTGATGCGCACGCCGACCTGGTAACCCAACTTGTTCGATTCCAGCGAGGACTTGCTCGACAGCTCGGCCGCCTCCAGCGCCTTGACCTGGGCCAGGCCGCTGTTCATGCCGAGGAAGGCCTGGCGCGCGCTCTGCGAGGCGGCGCGGCGGGTGGCTTCCAGGTCGTTGCGGGCCTTGTCCTCCAGCGCGATGCTTTCGCGCACCTTGCTGGTCACGGCGAAGCCGCTGAACAGGGGGATGCTCCAGTTCACGCCGATCGAATTGGTCTTCTGCGTGCCGCTGGCGGTCTGGTTGGCGTGGCTGGTGCTGGCCACCAGGCTGGCGGTCGGGTAGTGGCCGGAGCGGCTGCGCTCGATCTCGCGCTTGGCGATCTCCAGCGACAACTCGGCGCCGACCACGGCGAAGTTCTGTCCCTCGGCCGAGGTGACCCAGGGTTCGACGGCGGCCGGTTGCGGCGGCGCGATGGTCACGCCGGTGCGCAGCGGCGACAGCGCGGCCGGCGCCTGGCCGATGATGACCTGCAGCGCGGCGCGCTTGTTGTCCAGATCGTTGATGGCGGCGAACTCCTGCGCCACCACCAGGTCGTAGGCGGCCTGGGCTTCATGGGTGTCGGTGATGGTCTGCGTGCCGACCTCGAAGTTGCGCTTGGCCGAGGCCAGCTGCTCGGTCGTGGCGACCTTTTGCGCCTGGGTCGAGCCCAGGTTGTCCTGCGCCGTCAGCACGTCGAAGTAGGCCTGCGCCACGCGGGTGATCAGGTCTTGCTGCGACTGGGCGAAGGCGGCCTCGCTGGCGGCCTGCGACAGCTTGCTCTGCTGGTACTGCTGCCAGCTGTTCCAGTTGAACAGCGGCTGGGCCAGCGAGACGGTGTACTGGTTGGTGTGGTTGTCGGTGTCGCGCGCGGTGATGAAGCCGAGGCCGGCGCCCGGCGCGGTGCTCAGCTGGCCGACGTTGACCGGCGTGAAATCGCCCGTGTTGCGCGCGTTGGCGCCGCTGGCGATCACCGACGGCAGCAGGCCGGAACGGCCCTGCGTGATCCGCTCCCGACCGGCGGCCTGCGAAGCGCGGGCGCTGGCGTACGAGGCGTCGTTGGCGAGCGCTTGCTGGTACACCTGAAGCAGGTCGGCCGCCTGTGCGTTGAGCGTCAACAAGGCGCTGGTGATCAGCACGGCGATAAGGGGTCTCTGCATTGCATTCTCCGTTGGAGTCGTCAAAAAAAGTTGATCAAATCAAAAAACAGGGTTCCATCGCCGGCCGCGCGCGGCGCCGCCGGTTGTCGCGGCGACGCCGCCAGGGCGTCGCCGACCGCGTCGAATCTATGTTGCGGCGTCAATACTTCGGCATCGCGCCATCGACCTGCAGCGCCCAGGCGTGGATGCCGCCGGTCAGGTTGTAGACCTTGCCGAACGCGTGGCGTTCGAGGAAGGCCGCCACCTGCAGGCTGCGGGCGCCGTGGTGGCAGATGCAGACGATGCTGGCGTCCTCGTCCAGATCGTCGATGCGGGCCGGAATGGTCTGCATCGGCATCAGGGTCGAGCCGGCGATCCGGCAAGTCTCGAACTCCCAGTTTTCCCGCACGTCGAGCAGGAAGGGGCCGGGGCGGGTGTCGTCGGCCAGCCAGTCGGCCAGCGCGGGGGCGGTGATGTGCTCCATGCGCGCGCGGACCGACTTAGAAGCTGAACTGCGAGGGCGTGGTGGCGTCCTTGAGCAGTTTGACTTCGGTTTCGAACAGGGTCTTGGTGTCGTAGGCCGACTCGCTGACGCGGGTCACCAGCTGGGCCTTCATGGCCGGCGCCGCGCCGACGATGGCGACCAGGCGGCCGCCCACCTTGAGTTGTTGCAGGAAGCTGTCCGGCAGCACCGGCAGGCCGCCGGAGACGACGATCACGTCGTAAGGCGCGCCCTTGCCCCAGCCCTGGGCGCCGTTGCCCAGCTCGATGCTGACGTTGCTGACGCCGTTGTCGGCCAAATTCTTTTCCGCCAAGGCCTTGAGTTCCGCCGACACCTCCACCGAGGTGACGTGGCGGCCCTTGTGCGCCAGCAATGCGGCCATGTAACCCGAGCCGGTGCCGATTTCCAGCACATTCTCGTGTTTCTTCAGATTGATGTCCTGCAGCAGGCGCGCTTCCAACTTCGGCGTGAACATGGCTTCGCCGCCCGGCAGCGCGATTTCGCTGTCGACGAAGGCCAGGTTCTTGTAGGCGGCCGGCACATAGTTCTCACGCTTCACCACCAGCAGCAGCTCCAGCACGTCCGGGTCCAGAACGTCCCAAGGGCGGATTTGCTGTTCGATCATGTTGAAGCGGGCTTGTTCGATATTCATCTTATGACTCGGTGGGTAAGGAATAATCCGTCATTTTATCGTTGAACTGGTCAGGAAGCACATGTTAACGAGAAACAGGCGGGATCGCGGGAAATTGCGACAGTCTGCAGTTTGGAGGGGTTGAACGTACCAAATCGGCAACCCGGGGCGCGCCGCGCGGGCGCCGTGGCGCTCACGGCGCGACGGCGCCGGGCGGCAGCAAGCCGCGCAGCGTCAGCGCGATGAAGTCGCGCATATAGATTTCCGGGTCGATATGGGTCATGTCGCAGGGCAGGAAGCCGTGCGACCACATCATCAGCATGATGACCGGCGCGACCAGGATCGGGGTCATTGCCAGCGGATCGTGCGGCAGGAACTCGCCGCGGTCGACGCCGCGCTGCAGCACCTTGGAGATCAGGCCGTTGCCGCGCGCCACCACCTCGTCGTTGTAGAACTGGGCCAGGTCGGGGAAATGATTGGCCTCGGCCATCATCAGCTTGGTGATGCCGGCCAGCCGGGTGGCGCCGACCTGCTCCCACCAGGTCATCATGATCAGGCGCAGCAGCTCAGCGCTGTGGCCCTGGTAGTCGGCCACGGCCTGCTCGGCCGCGCCGATCGGGCTGACGATGTTCTCGCGCACGACGGCCTTGAACAATTCTTCCTTGTTCTCGAAATACAGGTACAGCGTGCCCTTGGACACGCCGGCGCAGCGCGCCACGTCTTCCAGCCGGGTGGCCGCGTAGCCGCGCTCGACGAACTGCTCCAGCGCGGCGGCGAGCAATTCCTGCGGCCGCGCATCCTTGCGCCGCTCCCAGCGCGGCTTGGTTTCTATCGGGGCTGACATGGGGTCGCTCATTTAACTTACTCTTAAGTCATTAATATAGTCGTCCACGTGCTTAGCGTCAAGCGCGATGCCGTTGTTACGTACCAATAGAAACTTGAATGGAACGTAACTATTCAGCCGCAGCGAGCGCATCTATAAAGGGTTGTAAACCAAGCGGCTTTCCAGCATCATTCCGCTATGCCACCGAAACCACCGCGCCCCGACCTGACCAAGTTGTCCGATGCCGACAAGGATTGGCTCATTGATGCGCTGTTCGCGCGCCTGGACGCGGTCGAGGCAAAGTTGGGCATGAATAGCGAGAATTCGAGCATGCCGCCGTCGTCGGACGGACTGGCAAAAAAGCCGAAGAAGACCAGTTCGCTGCGCGGCAAGTCCGATAAAAAGGTG
>NZ_JAEMNU010000151.1 GCF_016461825.1 Rugamonas violacea
GCCCACGACAGCGGCAGTCCGGCGCCGCGGTCGGCCAGCGGAATCGCCGTCGTCGCGGCGCGCCGGGCCTGGCCCAGCGCGGTCGCGAAATCGGCCAGGACGGGATGGGCGAACAGCTCGCGCAGCTCGACCTCCAGCCCCAGGCTGGCGCGGATGCGCGTCATCAGTTGCACCGCCAGCAGCGAGTGGCCGCCCAGTTCGAAGAAATGGTCGTTGCGGCCGACCCGGGCCAGCCCGAGCAGGTCTTGCCAGATGCCGGCGACCACGCACTCCAGCTCGCCCTGCGGCGCCGCGTACTGGCGCAGCGCGGCGGCCGTCATGTCCGGCGCCGGCAGGGCCTGGCGGTCGATCTTGCCGTTCGAGGTGAGCGGCAATTGGTCAAGCACGACGAAGGCGGCCGGCAGCATGTAGTCGGCCAGCTGCGTGCTTAGCTCGGCGCGCAACTCGGCCGCGCTGCCCGGCGTGCCGGTCAGGTAGGCCACCAGGCGCTGTTCGTCGCCCATGTCCTGGCGCGCCAGCACCACCGCCTCGCGCACGCCCTGGCACTGGGCCAGGCGCGCTTCGATCTCGCCCAGTTCGATGCGGAAGCCACGGATCTTGACCTGGAAATCATTGCGGCCCAGGTAATCGATATTGCCGTCGGCCAGCCAGCAAGCCAGGTCGCCCGTTTTGTACAAGCGCCCCGGACCAAATGGATTGGAGAGGAAACGCTCGGCGGTCAATTCCGCACGATTCAGGTAGGCGCGTGCCACACCGGCGCCGCCGATGTGGATTTCGCCGGCCACGCCCGGCGGCACCGGTTGCAACCGCGCGTCGAGGATGTAGATCTGGCTGTTGGCGATCGGTCGTCCGATCGGCACCCTGCCCGCCTGGCCGGCATGGCAGCGGTAGACGCTGGCGCACACCGTCGCCTCGGTCGGACCGTAGGCATTGAACACCACGTGGCGTTCGGCCCACTGCGCGGCCAGCTGCGGCGGGCAGGCTTCGCCCGCCATGATCAGGCACAGGCCGGCGGGCAGGCGCTCCGGCGCCAGCGTGGCCACCGCCGACGCGGGCAGGGTCACGTGGCTGATCGACTCGTCGAGCAGGGTCGCCAGCAGCGGCGCGCCCGGCAGCAAGGCCTCGCGCGAGGCCATGACCAGCGTCGCGCCGCAGCCCAACGCCATCATGATTTCGGAAATGCTGGCGTCGAAGCTGAACGAGGCGAACTGCAGCACGCGGCTGTCGGCGCGCACGCCGAACAGGTCGATCTGGGCGCGCGCCAGGTTGCACAGGCTGGCGTGCTGGCTCATCACGCCCTTTGGCTGGCCGGTTGAGCCGGAGGTGTAGATCACATACGCCAGGTGGGCCCCGTCCAAACCCGCAACCACGGGGTTGGCTGCGGCTGCGGCTGCGGCTGCGGCTGCGGCTGCGGACGCGGCTGCGGACGCGGATGCAGGCGCGGACGCGAGTGTGGACACGGGCGCGGGTGCCAACGCGGGCGCGGACGCCGGCGCGGCGCCGGGCGCGTCGAGCAGCAGCACCGGCGCCGTCGTGGCCAGCCGTTCGCACAAGGCGCCAAAGGTGAGCAAGGCCACCGGCGCGCTGTCGGCCAGCATATACGCCAGACGTTCGGACGGATAGCTCGGATCGAGCGGCACATAGGCGCCGCCGGCCTTGAGGATGGCCAGCATGCCGACCACCAGCTCGATGCCGCGCGGCGCGCACAGCGCCACCCGTTCGTCGGGCCGCAAGCCCATCGCCAGCAGGCGCGCGGCCAGTTCGTTGGCGCGTCCATTCAATTCGGCATAGCTGAGCGTCGTTCCTTCGAAGGTCAGCGCCGCAGCCTGCGGCCGTTGCGCGGCCTGGGCCTCGAACAGCTGGTGGGCCAGTTGCCCTTGCGGGTAGTCGACCGCGCTGTCGTTGAAGCCGTGCGTGACTTGCTCGCGCTCGTCGTCGGCGAGCAGGTCCAGGTGCTCAACGCCCTGCTGCGCATCGGCCACCATGGCCCGCAGCACGCGCTCGAAGCGCGCCAGCAAGCCGTGCATGGAAGCGGCGTCGAACAGCGCGCAGGAATAAATCAGACTGCCGAAGATCCGGCCGTTCGCCTCGCTCATCGACAGGGCAAGGTCGAACTGCGCCATCGCATGCTCTTGCGGCAGGCTGCTCAGGCGCACGCCCGGCAGCGCCAATTCCTGCTCCACGGGCGCGTTGTTGAGGCTCAGCAGGGTCTGGAACAAGGGGCTGTGGCTCATGCTGCGCTGCGGCTTGACGGCTTCGACCACCTGCTCGAACGGGATGTCCTGATGGGCATAGCCGTCCAGCGTGACACTCTTCACACGTTCGAGCAGCTGCGCCACCGTCGGTGCGCCCTCGGTGTTGATCCGCAGCGCCAGGGTGTTGACGAAGAAGCCGATCAGGTTTTCGATCTCGCTGCGCTGGCGGTTGGCCACCGGGCTGCCGACGACGACGTCGGCTTGTCCGCTCAGGCGCGACATCAGGATGCCCCAGGCGGTCAGCAAGGTCATGAACAGGGTCGTGCCGTGGCGGGCGCCCAGCTGCCGCAAGCCCTCGCTCAGGTCCGCCGGCAAGCCGAAGCCGAGGTTGGCCCCCGCATATTGCTGCACCGCCGGACGGGCGCGGTCGGTCGGCAAGGCCAGCAACTCCGGCGCGCCGGACAGATGCTGCTTCCAATAAGCGACCTGCTGCTGCAAGGTCTCGCCTTGCAGCCAGTTGCGCTGCCACTGCGCATAGTCGGCGTACTGGATTGCCAGCGGCGCCAGCGGATCGCTGCCCCCGGTGCTGAAAGCGGCATACAGTTTGCTCACTTCACCCATCAGCACCCCGGCCGACCAGCCGTCGGTGATGATGTGGTGCTGGTTGAGCAGCAGCAGATGCTCGCTCGCTTCGAGCCGCAGCAAGACACCGCAGATCAGCGGGCCTTGCGCCAGATCGAAGGCACGCGTGAAGACTTCCTCGCTCAGACGAGCGACAGCGGCCTTGCGCTGCTCCTCATCCAAGTGGCTCAAGTCCTGCTCGTCCAGCGCAAAGCCGATGTCGGCGCGGCCGATCTGTTGCACCGCTTCGCCGTCGAGCATGACGAAAGTGGTGCGCAAGTTTTCGTGGCGCGCGACGATGCGGTCGAGCGTGGCCTTCAACGCTGCCGTATCGAGCTCGCCGGACAGGCGCAGGCCAACCGGGATGCGGTAAGCCGCACCGGCAGCGGCGTCGAGCCGGTCGAGGAACCAGAGGCGCTGCTGGGCCCACGACAGCGGCAAACGCGCGCTGCGGTCGGCCAAGGGAATCGCGCCCAGGGTCGATTGCCGCGCCTGCGCCACCTGGCCGGCAAAAGCGGCCAGCGTCGGCTGCGCGAACAGATCGCGCAAGCCGATTTCCACACCCATGTCGCTGCGGATGCGCGACATGAGCTGCACCGCCAGCAGCGAATGGCCGCCCAGCTCGAAGAAATTGTCCTCGCGCCCGACCTGCTCGACGGCGAGCAGCTCGGACCAGATCCGCGCCAGCGCCGCTTCCACCTCGCCTTGCGGCGTCTGGTAGGCGCGCGCCGCGACGGCGTCCATGCCCGGCGCAGGCAGGGCCTGGCGGTCAAGCTTGCCGTTCGGCGTCAGCGGGAACTGCTCCAGCGTGACGAAGGCGGCCGGCAGCATGTACTCGGCCAGTTGCGCGCTCAGGCGGTTGCGCAGTTCGGCCGCGCTGCCGGGGGTGCCGGTCAGGTAGGCGACCAGACGCTTCTCACCCGGCACGTCTTCGCGCGCCAGCACCACCGCCTCCTTCACGCCTTCGCAACGCACCAGTTGCGCTTCGATCTCGCCCGGCTCGATGCGGAAGCCACGGATCTTGACCTGGAAGTCGTTGCGGCCCAGGTATTCGATGGTGCCATCGGCCAGCCAACGACCCAAGTCGCCCGACTTGTACATGCGCGCGCCAGCTTGGGCGCTGAAGGGATCGAGCAGGAAGCGCTCCTCGGTCAGCGCCGGCTGATTGAAGTAACCGCGCGCCACACCGTCGCCGCCGATGTGGATTTCCCCCGCCACGCCCAGCGGCACCGGCTGCAAATGGGCGTCGAGCAGGTAGACCTGGGTGTTGCCGATCGGGCGCCCCAGAGGAATGCTGCGCGCGTCGGCCGCCACCGCCTCGATCAAATGGGTGATGGCGAACGTCGTCGTTTCGGTCGGACCGTAACCGTTGATCAGCTGACCCGGCGCCGGCGCCAGCAGGGCGCGCGCCACGCTGCGCGGATCGAGCACGTCGCCGCCGACCATCAGCAGGCGCAAGCCGGCGAAGGCCGGCTTGAGCGCGTCGAGGTATTCGTTGAACAGGCCGGCGGTGAGCCACAGCGCGCTCACCCGCCCCGCCAGCAGGGTCTCGTTGAACTTGCGCGGATCGAGCAAGGCTTCCTGCGACACCAGCAGCACGCGCGCGCCGTTGAGCAGCGCCGCCCACAGCTCCCAGGTGCTGGCGTCGAAGGCCGGGCTGGCGCAGTGCGCGATGCAGTCGGCCGCCGTGATGCGCGCGTACGGGTTGTTGACGACCAGGCGCAGCACGTTGCGGTGCTCCACCATCACGCCTTTCGGCTGGCCGGTCGAACCGGAGGTGAACATCACGTAGGCGAGATGGCGCGAGGTCAGGCCGGCCACGTTCGGATTGTGCGTCGGACGGCGCGCCAGGCTGGGCTCGGCGTCCAGCACCAGCACGCGCAGCAGGCTGCTGGCCGGCAGATTGTCGAGCACGTCGTCGGTGGTGAGCAAGACGGCGGGCGCGCAGTCGCCCAACATATAGGCCAGGCGTTCGGCCGGATAGTCCGGGTCCAGCGGCACATAGGCGGCGCCGGCCTTGAGGATGCCCAGCAGTCCAACCACCATCGGCACGCCGCGCCGGGTGCAGATCGCCACCCGCTCGTCGGGCTTGACGCCCATCGCGATCAGCGCGTGGGCCAGCTGGTTGGCGCGGGCATTCAGTTCGGCATAGGACAGGCTCTCATCCTCAGTTTCCAAGGCCATCGCCTGGCCATGCTCGGCCAGCCGTTCCTCGAACAGCTGATGGATCAGCTTATCGGCCGGATAGTCCTGCGCCGTGTCGTTGAAGGTCTTGACCAGTTGCTCGTGCTCGGCCGCGCTGAGCAGGGCCAGGCGCGACACCTGGCGCTGCTCGTCCTCGACCATCGATTGCATCAGGGTTTGCAGATGGCCCAGCATGCGCTCGGCCGTGGCGGCGTCGAACAGCGCGCTGGCATACACCAGCGTGCCGCTGATGCGTTCACTGCTTGGCAAGACGAACAGCGACAAATCGAATTGGGCCGTCGTCTGCGCCTGTTCGAGCGCGCTCACCGTCAGCGCCGCGCCGCTTGCCGCCGCGCCTTGCGCGACCAAACCGTCGTTGAGGGTCAAGGTGGTCTGGAACAAGGGGCTGTGGCTCAGGCTGCGAGCCGGCTTGACCGCCTCGACCACCTGCTCGAACGGGATGTCCTGGTGCGCGTAGGCGTCGAGCGTCAGCGCTTTCACCTGGGCCAGCAAATCAGCCACGCTGGGATCGTGCGCCGTGTTCAAACGCAGGGCCAGCGTATTGACGAAGAAGCCGATCAGGTTTTCGATGTCACCGCGCTGGCGGTTGGCGATCGGGCTGCCGATCACCACCTCGGCCTGTCCGCTCAAGCGCGACATCAGCAGGCCCCAACCGGCCAGCATGGTCATGAACAAGGTCGCGCCGTGGCGCCGGCCGAGCGCCTTGATGGCCGCGCTGAGCGGCGCGGGGAAGCTGAAGGCAACGCTGGCACCGGCATGGCTTTGCAGCGCAGGACGGGCACGGTCGGTCGGCACGGTCAGCAATTCCGGCGCGCCGCTGAGGTGTTGTTTCCAGTACGCGGCCTGGGCTTGCAGGGTCTCCCCTTGCAGCCACTGGCGCTGCCAGGCGGCGTAATCGGCGTACTGGATCGACAGCGGCGCCAGCGGATCGCTCTCGCCCTGGCTGAAGGCCGCATACAGCGTGCTCACTTCGCGCACCAGGACGCCCAGCGACCAACCGTCCGAGATGATGTGATGCTGGCAAATCAGCAGCTGGTGCTGCCCTTCCCCCATACGCAGCAGTTGGCCGCGAATCAGCGGTCCCTGCGCCAGGTCGAACGCTGCGCCGAACACCTCGGCGCGCAGCGCGTCGAGCGCGCTGCGCTGGGCTTGCGGGTCGAGCCCACTCAAGTCGTGTTCGCTCAGCGCAAAGCCGCTGTCGGCGGCGGCGATGCTCTGCACCGCCGCGCCATCGCGGCTGACAAAGCGCGTGCGCAGGATTTCGTGGCGCGCCACAATCCGATCCAGCGTCGCGCGCAAGGCCGCGCGGTCGAGCGGGCCGTTCAAGGCCAGCGCGGTTGGCATGTGGTAAGCCAGGCTTGCCGCCGGGTCCAGCTGATCGAGGAACCACAGGCGCTGCTGCGCCCACGACAGCGGCATGGCGACGCTGCGGTCGGCCAGCCCGATGACGCTAAGCTTGGCTTGGGCCGCTTGCGTCAACTCGCCGGCAAAGTCCTTGAGCACCGGGCGCGCAAACAAGTCGCGCAGCGCCACTTCGATGCCCAGCTTCTGGCGCAGGCGCGACATCAGTTGCACCGCCAGCAGGGAGTGGCCGCCCAATTCGAAGAAATGGTCGTTGCGGCCGACCTGTTCGATCGCCAGCAAGTCCTGCCAGATGGCGGCGACGCTCTGCTCCGTCCCTTCCTGCGGCGCCTCATATTGGCGGGCATTCAGCGCCGCCATGTCCGGCGCGGGGAGGGCTTTGCGGTCAAGCTTTCCGTTGACCGTGAGCGGGAACTGCGCCAAGGTCACGAAAGCGCTCGGCAGCATGTACTCGGCCAGGTGCTGCGCCAGTTCGCCGCGCAGCTCGGCCGCCGTGCCCGGGCTGCCGCTCAGATAAGCGACCAGGAATTTTTCCCCGGACTGGTCCTGGCGCGCCAGTACCACCGCCTCCTTTACACCGGCGCACTGCGCCAGCCTGGTCTCGATTTCACCGAGCTCGATGCGGAAGCCACGGATCTTCACCTGGAAGTCGTTGCGGCCCAGGTATTCGAGACTGCCGTCGCTGAGCCAGCGACCCAGGTCGCCCGTCTTGTACATGCGCCCATCCGCCGCGCCGCAGAAAGGGTCGGCGACGAAACGCGCCGCGCTCAACTCCGGCTGCTTGAGGTAGCCGCGCGCCACGCCGGCACCGCCGATATGGATTTCGCCCGCCACGCCCAGCGGCACCGGCTGCAGGTGCGCGTCGAGCACATACACGCGGGCGTTGGCGATCGGCCGTCCGATCGGCAGGACGCGGGCCTGCCGGGTCGCCGCCGTCACGCCATAGGTGACGGCAAAGGTCGTCGTTTCGGTCGGACCGTAGGCATGCACCAGGTGCCGTGGCGGGCTGTTCTCCAGCACCTTCAGCACGGTGCGCAGATCGCTTTGATCGCCGCCGAAAACCAGGTAGTTCAAGCCGCGCAATGCCGGCGCCATGATGTCGGCGTATTGTTTGAACAGCCCCGCCGTCAGGTGCAGGATGCTGACCTCCTCGGCCTCGACCAGCGCGGCCAGCGCACTCGGTTCGAGCAGGGTCGCCTGCGGCACAATCACCAGGCGCGCGCCATTGAGCAGGGCGCCCCAGATTTCCCAGGTCGACGCATCGAAGGCCGGATTGGCGCAGAAGGCCACCCGCGCCTCCGCCGCGATGGCCACGCATGGTTCATCGATCACCAATTGAATCACGTTGCGATGTTCGACCATCACGCCCTTCGCCTGGCCGGTCGAACCGGAGGTGTAGATGACGTAGGCCAGGTCGCTGGAGCGGCCGCCGGCGAGCGCGGGCGGCCGAACCGGCGACGCATCGTCGCCACCGTCCTGGTCGATGCAGACGACACCATCGGACACCGGCAAGCGCTCGCGCAGATGGCTTTGGGTCAGCACCACCAGCGGCGCGCTGTCGGCCAGCATATACGCCAGCCGCTCGCGCGGATAGCTCGGATCGAGCGGCACATAGGCGGCGCCCGCCTTGAGGATGGCCAGCATGCTGACGATCAGTTCGACGCAGCGTTCGCTGCACAGGGCCACATAGGAGCCCGGCACCACGCCCATCGCGCGCAGCTGGTGGGCCAGTCGATTGGCGCGGCGATCGAGTTCGGCGTAGCTGACGCGCTGATCCTCATAGACGAGGGCCAGCGCATCGCCCTGGCGCCGGACTTGCTCTTCGAACAGCTCATGGATCAGCTTGTCGTGCGGGTAAGCGCCTGCGCTGCCGTTCAGGTCGGCGATCAACTGCGTGCGCTGGGTCTGGCTCAACAGCGCCAGGCGCTGCACGCCCTGGCTGTCGTCGGCCGCCATAGCCTTGAGCAAGCATTGGAAGCACTGGACCAGCCGCGTTATCGTGTCCGCGTCAAACAGGGCGCTGGCATACTCGACGCTGCCGTGCAGTTCGCCGCCGGCCTCGTTCAGCGTGACGGCCACGTCGAAGTGGGTGGTGCCTTGTTTGCGCGGCAGGCCGCTCAGGCGCAAGCCCGGCAAGGCCAGTTCGCCGCCGACCGGCGTGTTGTTCAGCGTGAGCAGGGTCTGGAACAAGGGACTGTGGCTCAGGCTGCGCACCGGCTTGACCGCCTCGACCACCTGTTCAAATGGAATATCCTGGTGTGCGTAGCCGTTCAAGGTGGTCGCCTTGACCTGGGCCAGCAACGCGGCCACGCTAGGGTCGCCTTCGATATTGATGCGCAAGGCCAGCGTGTTGACGAAGAAGCCGATCAGGTTTTCGATTTCAGCGCGCTGACGGTTAGCCACCGGCGCGCCGATGACGACGTCGTCCTGCCCGCTCATGCGCGCCATCAGGATGCCCCAGGCGGCCAGCAACGTCATGTACATGGTGCTGCCATGGCGCTGGCCGAGGGCGCGCAAGCCCTCGGTCACGTCGGCGGGAACGGTAAAGCCGACGCTGTCGCCGGCATAGCTTTGCACCGCCGGGCGCGGACGGACGGTCGGCAGCGCCAGCAGTTCCGGCGCGCCCGTCAAATGCTGTTTCCAATAGTCGATCTGGGTTTGCAGGACCGCGCCCTGGAGCCAGCCGCGCTGCCACGCGGCGTAGTCGGCATATTGGATCGCCAGCGGCGCCAGCGGATCGGGCCGGCCTTGCTGGAACGCCGTGTACAGGGCGCTCACTTCCTGCACCAGCACGCCAATCGACCAGCCGTCGGAAATGATGTGATGCTGGTTAATCAGCAGCAGATGCTCGTTGGCGTTCAGACGCAGCAGGCGTCCGCCGATCAGCGGACCGCGCGCCAGGTCGAAGGCGGCGCCGAAGAACTCCGCGCTGGCGCGCTCGACGGCGTCCTGCTGCTGCGCGGCGGGCGTGTCGCTCAAGTCCTGTTCGACCAGCGCAAAACCGCTGTCGGCCGCGCCGATCTCCTGTACCGGCGCGCCGGAGCGTGAGACGAATGTCGTGCGCAGGTTTTCGTGGCGCGCAACGATGCGGTCCAGCGTCGCTTTCAAGGCAGCGGTATCGAGCTGCCCCTCCAGTCGCAAGGCGGCCGGCATGTGGTAGGCCGCGCCGGCCCGGGAGTCGAGTTGGTCGATGAACCAAAGGCGCTGCTGCGCCCACGACAGCGGCAGGCTGGTGCTACGCGACACGACGGGAATCGCGCTCAGGGTCGATTGCTGCGCCCGCGCCAGCTGGGCGGCAAAGTCGTGCAGCACCGGGAAGGCGAACAATTCGCGCAATGCCACTTCGATGCCGCGCACGCTGCGCAGGCGCGAGACCAGTTGCACCGCCAGCAGGGAGTGGCCCCCCAGTTCGAAGAAATGGTCGTTGCGGCCGACCTTTTCCATGCCCAGCAAGTCTTGCCAGATCTGTGCCACGGCCTCTTCGACTTCGCCTTGCGGCGCCACGTATTCCCGGCTCGCCAGGGCCGACAGGTCGGGCGCCGGCAGCGCCTTGCGGTCGATCTTGCCGTTCGGCGTGAGCGGGAAGCGCTCCAGCGCGACAAAGGCGGCCGGCAGCATGTACTCGGCCAGGGTGCGGCCCAGCTCGGCGCGCAGTTCGGCCGCGCCGCCGGGGTTGCCGGTCAGGTAGGCGACCAGGCGCTTATCGCCCGGCACGTCCTCGCGCGCCAGCACCAACGCCTCGTGCACACCCGCGCACTGGGCCAGGCGTGCCTCGATTTCACCCAGCTCGATGCGGAAGCCACGGATCTTGACCTGGAAGTCGAGCCGGCCGTGGAAGTCGATCAAGCCGTCGGCGCGGTAGGAGCCCAGGTCG
>NZ_JAEMNU010000152.1:0-36701 GCF_016461825.1 Rugamonas violacea
GTGCACTCGCCGTTTTTTTCCTTCACTCATTTGCTGTCATCCTTTCACGGACCACAGCTTAAACCATCGTCTCAAATTCGGGATCCACTATACCCCACCGACGCCGTATCGTCAAAAATCCAGTCGAAGTACGCCATCAGAATACGCGCGAGGCCGAACATGCTGAAGTAGTAACTGCCTTCCCTGACCGCATATTGAGGCCCGAAGGCCCACGTTTCATAATCAAATATACCCCGATCTTCCACCGTAGTGGTCGGGGTATACATGGTTATTTTGAAGTGCTTGCTGCCGTTCGCTAAGTCCTGTGCAGCGTTGAGGGCAGCAGTGATGCCCGGATGCTTCCTCCCCAGCTTCTTCAATGCATGTCTCGGCCTTCCTGCATTCTTGCGCAACCAGTCATGTGCCAGATGCCGGGCAGTAACGATGAAATTGAACGCTGCGTAATCCTGTCGCTTCTGACTCTGCTCATCCTCACCGTCACCAGCAGCTTCAAGCGCTTCAAGATCGGACTTCAGCTTTTCGTACACGTCAAAGCAGGTGGACATGCCGAATGTTGGGGATGGAGAAGTTGCCATGATCCGGGGAGGTCGTTGAGGTGGTTCAGTGTAGACGGGAACGATACTGAAGCAAAGCCGGTTTAAGCGCTCCTATCGCATTATGGACGCTGGGCTTGCTGGTCTTCTTCCCTCCCCCAGCCATGATGCCAGCCAGTGTACGTTGATCCCAGAAGTCATCAATGCCGTCCAGCAGTTTGTAAATATCCGGCGCATCCAGACCATCACACGCTACCGACCTGACTAACTCGCTAAAGTCATTCAGTGCAGAGAACAGCCTGTCTTCTTCCTGTCGCAAAGCATCCGTCATTGCCTCCAAGTGGCATCCATTCCCAATTTATCCAATGGCGCATGAT
The DNA here is from genome assembly GCF_016461825.1 of Rugamonas violacea. Lineage (GTDB taxonomy): Bacteria > Pseudomonadota > Gammaproteobacteria > Burkholderiales > Burkholderiaceae_D > Rugamonas. Next base: position 911 of record NZ_JAEMNU010000152.1, read on the forward strand.
ATTTTTGGGTGCAGGCATGGTGCACAGACCCTGAAAAGAAAAAAGACCTACGAGCCGGAGCTAACGTAAGTCTTTTATCTCATTCAACATTCTTTGGTCGGGACGGAGTGATTCGAACACTCGACCCCTTGCACCCCATGCAAGTACGCTACCAGGCTGCGCTACGCCCCGACGAGGCTCGAATTATAGCAGCACGTTTGCGTATTTACCATGCTTGCTCACATACTTCGATAAATTATCATCGAGACAACAGATTGCGCGCGCGCCGATTGAAGTGGCCCGCCCGGCGCGGTAACATCGTCGGACCCACCCATCGAAAGCGCGCCATGCCGCCTGTGCCCGATTCCATCCTGCTCGAACACGCCGCCACCCTGATCGGCCAGGCCGACGCGCTGGTCGTGGCCGCCGGCGCCGGCATGGGGGTCGACTCCGGCCTGCCCGACTTTCGCAGCAACGAGGGCTTCTGGCGCAGCTATCCGGCGCTCGGCCGCGCCCAGATGGAGTTCAGCCGCATCGCCTCGCCGCAAGCCTTCCGCACCGATCCGGCGCTGGCCTGGGGCTTCTACGGCCACCGCCTCGGCCTGTACCGCGCCACCACGCCGCACGCCGGCTTCGGCCTGCTCAAGCGCTGGGGCGAGCGCATGCCGCTCGGCTACGGCGTCTTCACCAGCAATGTCGACGGCCACTTCCAAAAGGCCGGCTTCGACCCGCTGCGCGTCTACGAATGCCACGGCACCATCCATCAGTTGCAATGCCTGACGCCGTGCAGCGGCGACATCTGGAGCGCGGCCGACTTCGTGCCCGAGGTGGACGTGGAAAACTGCCGTCTGCTCAATCCGGCGCCGCGCTGCCCCGACTGCGGTGGTCTGGCGCGCCCCAACGTCCTGATGTTCGGCGACTGGGACTGGAACCAGGCGCACTCCCAGGTGCAGCAGCAACGCCTGCTCGGTTGGCTGGCCGCCGCCAGCCGGCCGCTGGTGATCGAGCTGGGCGCCGGCACGGCGATCGCCTCGGTGCGCGACTTCAGCGAGCGCGTGCTGGAGCTGGACGGCGGCCGCCTGATCCGCATCAATCCGCGCGAGGCGGCGGTGCTCAGCGCGCGCGACGTCGGCCTGGCGATGGGCTCGGCGGCGGCGCTGGCCGCCATCGACGCTCTGCTGCAGACTTCGAACAGCGCCAACGCCTGACGTTTTTCCGCGTTTGATTTATACCATTTGCACGGCCAGCTGCGGCAGGCCGGCGACGCGGCCGACCAGGGTCTGGCCGCGCTGCACGGCGCCGACGCCTTCGGGCGTGCCGCTGAAGATCAAATCGCCCGGCTGCAAGGTGAACATGCTCGACAAATTGGCGATGATCTCGCCGACCGACCAGATCAAGTGAGCGATGGTGCTGTCCTGTTTGCGCGTACCGTCCAGGTCGAGGGTGATGCCGGCGTGGCCGATGTCGCCGGCCTGCGCCGCCGGCACGATCAGGCCGATCGGCGCCGAGTAGTCGAAGGCCTTGCCGATCTCCCAGGGGCGGCCGGCGTCGCGCATCTTGAATTGCAGGTCGCGCCGCGTCATGTCCAGCCCGACGGCGTAGCCGAAGATGTGGCCGGCCGCGTCGGCCACGGCGATGTCGCGGCCGCCCTTGCCGATGGCGACCACCAGCTCACACTCGTAGTGCAGATTGGCGGTGGCCGGCGGATACGGCAGCGCGCCCACCTGGCCCGGCGCGACGGCGACGACGGCGGCGTTGTCGTTCGGTTTGCAGAAGAAGAACGGCGCTTCGCGCTCGGGGTCGAAGCCCATCTCGCGGGCGTGGGCGGCGTAGTTGCGGCCGACGCAGTAGAGCCGGCGCACCGGGAAGCGGGCGTCGCTGCCGGCCACCGGCAGGCCGACGATGTCGTGGGGAGGGAATACGTAGTTGCTCATGGCGCGCCCAATGCGGATTGGAGGAACGCCAATTCTACAATGGCGCGCGGCCTAAGTGAGGCAGAGGGCGCGCATCGCCACGACGAAGCTGGCCACCAACGCGGCTTCGTCCAGCCCGGGATTGTGCAGCGCGCGCAGCGACAGCCCCTGAAACAGGGCGACGATGGCCTCGATGCGGCCGTCGACGGTGAAGTCGTCGTGGGCCAGGCCCTTGCGCTCGCGCGCCAACTGGAACAGGGTGCGGAAGCGCAGGCGCGCGCGCAGGTCGGCGTCGACCACGGCGGCGGCGATCTTCGGGTTGCGCGCCGCCTCGGCGCAGACTTCCATCCACAGGCGCCACAAGGCCGGGTCGAGGTTTTCCTTGACCGACTTGGCGGCGTCGTCGAGCATGGCCTGCAGCGGATCGTCATTCTTTTCCAGTTCGAGCAGTTCGGCCATGATGCGCTCGACGTCCTGCTCGACGAAGGCCATGATGATGGCGTCCTTGTTGTCGAAGTAATTGTAGATGTGGCCGGCGCTCATGCCGGCGGCCTTGGAGATCTCGGCCATGCTGGCGCCATGAAAGCCGCTGCGGCTGAAGCACAACGTCGCCGCGTCGAGCACCTGCTTGCGCCGGTGCTGCGCCCGTTCCGGGTCGCTACGTCGTTTTTCGGTGGGGTGCATACGCTATCCTTGGGTGAGAAAACCTGCCTGGGGGCGGTACTGTGAACATGCCGGCGCGATTTGTCAATTTCGCGCCGGCCGGCGCGGACGAAAATCATACACTGCGGACGCCGCCCGCCCTTGCCGGCGCCTCTAAAAACCTGTGGTTCCACATCGGCGAAGCGCCGCGCGGGCGGGAATCCATGCACCGCATACGACTTGGCGCGGCATGGGTTCCCGCTTTCGCGGGAACGACGAGTGGGCGGCTTTTCGAAGGTCGCTTGCCGCAGGCGTCAGGTTTCAGGCGTCAGGTTTCAGTCGTCCGGCTGCCAGCCGCCGCCCAGCACCTTGTACAAGGTGACGGCGTTGCTGGCCTGGCTCAGACGCGCGCTGATCAGGCCCTGCTGGGCGCTGTATAGCGCGCGCTGCGACACCAGCGCGTTCAGATAGGACTCGGCGCCCTTCTGGTAGCGCGCCTCGTGGATGCGGAAGCTTTTGGCCGAGGCCTCGGCCAGCGCCTGCTGCGAGGCCAGCCGCTCGTCCAGCGTGCCGCGCTGGGCCAGCGCGTCGGCCACCTCGCGGAAGGCGCTCTGGATCGACTTCTCGTAGCGCGCCACGGCGATGTCGCGCTCGGTCTTGGCGATGTTCAGGTTGGCGCGGTTGACGCCGCCGTCGAAGATCGGCAGGTTGATCTGCGGCAGGAAGCTCCAGGTCGACGAGCCGCCCTTGAACAGGCCGGACAGGCTGCTGCTGGCGCTGCCCGCCGACGCCGTCAGCGAGATGCTGGGGAAGAAGGCGGCGCGCGCGGCGCCGATGTTGGCGTTGGCGGCGCGCAGCGTGCGCTCGGCTTCGAGCACGTCGGGGCGCTGCTGCAGCACCGCCGACGGCAGCTCGGCCGGAATCGCCGCCAGCTTGCTGACGGCGCCGAACTCGCCGCTCGGCAGCAGCGCGGCCGGCACCGCGCCGCCCACCAGCAGGGTCAGCGCGTTCTGGTCCAGCGCCACCTGGGCGGTGTAGACGGCCATGTCGTTGCGCGCCGCCTCGACGCTGCTCTGCGCCTCGTACATGTCCAGGCCGGAGGTGACGCCGGCGTCGAAGCGCCGCTTGCTCAACTCAAAGCTGATCTGCTGGCTCTTCAAGGTGTCGGCCGCCAAACCCAGCCGCTGCTGGTCGGCGATCAGGGTCAGGTAGGCGTTGGCCACCTCGGCCACCAGGCTGATTTGCTGGGCGCGCCGGGCCTCCTCGGTGCCGAGGTACTGCTGCAAACCGGCCTCGGACAGGCTGCGCAGCTTGCCGAAGAAGTCCAGCTCGTAGGCCGCCACGCCCAGGCCGCCGCTGTACTGGCGGCTGACGGCCGCTTCGCCGTCGGGCCGCATGCTGCCCGGCGTGCGCGTGGCGTTCTGGCTGACCGTGGCCGAGACCTTGGGCAGCAGCGCGGCCTGCTCGATGCCGTACTGGGCGCGCGCCTTCTCGATGTTCAGCGCGGAGACGCGCAGGTCACGGTTGTTGGCCAGCGCCAGCGCGATCACCTGGCGTAGGCGCTCGTCGGCGAAGTAGTCGCGCCAGGCGATGTCGGCCACCTTGCGTTGTTCGGCGGCGGCCGGCGCCGGCTTGTAGGCGTCGCCCGTCGGCCAGCCGGCGGCGACCGGCGCGGCCGGCTGCTGGTACACCGGCGCCAGGCTGCAACCGGCCAACAGGGCCAGCGCGGCGAGGGTGAGTAGAGTTTTTTTCATGTTAGTTCGCTTCCACAATTGCGGCGTCGTGCGGCTTGGCGGCGGCCGGCTTCTTGGCGAAGAAGCCGCGCACCAGCACGAAGAACACCGGTACAAAGAAGATGCCCAGGAAGGTCGCCGACAGCATCCCGCCAAGCACGCCGACGCCGATGGCGTTCTGGCTGCCCGAGCCGGCACCGCTGCTGATGGCCAGCGGCAGCACGCCGAGGCCGAAGGCGATCGAGGTCATCAGAATCGGCCGCAGACGCAGACGCACGGCGCGCAAGGTCGCTTCTTTCAGCTCGATGCCCTGCTCCTGCAGCTCCTTGGCGAATTCGACGATCAAAATCGCGTTCTTCGCCGACAGGCCGACCACGGTCAGCAGGCCGACCTGGAAGTAAATGTCGTTCGACAGGTGGAAGCCCCAGGTGGCCAGCACCGTGCCGAGCACGCCCAGCGGCACAATCATCAGCACCGAGAACGGGATCGACCAGCTTTCATACAGCGCCGCCAGGCAGAGGAAGACGATCAGCACCGACAGCGCGTACAGCACGGTGGTCTGCGAGCCGGAGTCGCGCTCTTCGACCGACATGCCGGCCCACTCGTAGCCGATACCGGCCGGCAGCTTGGCCGCCATCTTCTCCATTTCGGCCATGGCCACGCCCGAGCTTTGGCCCGGCGCCGGCATGCCCATCACCTCGACCGCCGACAGGCCGTTGTAGCGTTCCAGACGCGGCGAGGCGAAGATCCACTGGCCGCTGCTGAAGGCGGAGAACGGCACCATCTCGCCGCTGGCGTTGCGCACCGCCCATTTGTCCAGGTCCTCGGGCACCATGCGCGCATGCGCCTCGCCCTGCAGGAACACCTTCTTGACGCGGCCGCGGTCGACGAAGTCGTTGACGTAGGCGCTACCCCAGGCGGTGCTGAGCACCTTGTTGATCTCGCCGATGTCCAGGCCCAGCGCGGCGGCCTTCTGTTGGTCGACGGTGATCTTGTACTGCGGCGTGTCTTCCTGGCCGTTGGGGCGCACCGCCATCAGCAGCGGGTTTTGCGCCGCCATGCCGAGCAGTTGGTTGCGCGCCGCCATCAGCGCCTCGTGTCCCAGGCCGGCCTGGTCCTGCAGTTGCAGGTCGAAGCCGCTGGCGTTGCCCAGTTCCAGCACCGCCGGCGGGGCGAAGGCGAACACCATCGCGTCCTTGATCTGCGAGAAGGCGCCCATGGCGCGGCCGGCCACGGCCTGCGCGTGCATCTCCGCAGGTTTGCGTTCGGACCAGTCCTTCAGGCGGACGAAGGCGATGCCGGTGTTCTGGCCGTTGCCGCCGAAGCTGAAGCCGGCCACCGAGAACACCGATTCAACGGCGGCCTTCTGGTCGACCAGGAAGTGCTTCTCGACCTGTTCGATCACCTTCAAGGTGCGTTCCTGGGTGGCGCCGGTGGGCAGTTGCACCTGGGCGAACAGGACGCCCTGGTCTTCCTCCGGCAGGAAGGAAGTCGGCAGGCGCATGAACACCAGCGCCAGCACGCCGAGCAGGATGGCGTACAACACCATCGAACGGCCGCCGCGATTGAGCATGGCGCCGACCCAGCCCTGGTAACGGCTGCTGCTGCGCTCGAAGCTGCGGTTGAACCAGCCGAAGAAGCCGGTGTCGGCCGCCTTGTGGCCTTTTTCCACCGGCTTGAGGAAGGTGGCGCACAGCGCCGGCGTGAACACCATCGCGACGATCACCGACAGCACCATCGCCGAGACGATGGTGATCGAGAACTGGCGGTAGATCACGCCGGTCGAACCGCCGAAGAAGGCCATCGGCACGAACACGGCCGACAGCACCATGGCGATGCCGACCAGGGCGCCGGTGATCTGGCTCATCGATTTGCGCGTCGCCTCGACCGGCGACAGGCCTTCCTCGGTCATCACGCGCTCGACGTTCTCGACCACCACGATGGCGTCGTCGACCAGCAGGCCGATCGCCAGCACCATGGCGAACATGGTCAGGGTGTTGATCGAATAGCCCAGCGCCGACAGCACGCCGAAGGTCCCCAGCAGCACCACCGGCACGGCCAGGGTGGGAATCAGGGTGGCGCGGAAGTTTTGCAGGAACAGGTACATCACCAGGAACACCAGCACCACCGCCTCGATCAGGGTCTTGACCACCTCCTCGATGGACAGCTTGACGAAGGGCGTGGTGTCGAAGGCGATCTCCGCCTTCATGCCGGACGGGAACTGCTTGCTCAGTTGGCCGACCTTGGCCTTGACGGCGTTGGCGGTGTCGAGCGCGTTGGCGCCGCTCGACAGCTTGACGGCGACGCCGGTGGCGGCGTGGCCGTTGAAGCGGGCCACCGTGTTGTAGCTCTCGCTGCCCAGCTCCATGCGGGCGACGTCGCGCAGGTGCACGGTGGCGCCGCTGGCGGCGGTCTTCAGCAAAATGGCGCCGAATTGTTCCACCGTTTGCAGCCGGCTCTGCGCCGACACGGTGGCGTTGAGCTGCTGGCCGGCCAGCGCCGGCGTGCCGCCCAGCTCACCGGCCGAGACCTCGGTGTTCTGCGCGGTGATGGCGCCGGTGACGTCGGCCGGGGTCAGCTGGAAGCTGCGCAGCTTGGCCGGATCGAGCCAGATGCGCATGGCGTACTGCGAACCGAACAGGGTCACTTCGCCGACCCCCTCGACCCGGCTGAGCGGATCGATCAGGTTGGCGGCGACGTAGTCGTCCAGGTCGGCCTGCTTCATGCTGCCGTTCTCGGAGACGAAGCCGTAGACCATCAGGAAGTTCATGGTCGCCTTCGACACCACCAGGCCCTGCTGGGTGACGGCGGCCGGCAGCAGCGGCGTGGCCAGTTGCAGCTTGTTCTGCACCTGCACCTGGGCGATGTCCGGGTTGGTGCCGTTGTGGAAGGTCAGCGTGATGCTGATGCCGCCGGCCGAATCGCTGGTGGAGGACATGTGGCGCAAGCCGTCGATGCCCTTCATCTTCTGTTCGATCACCTGCGTCACCGCGTCTTCGACCGTCTTGGCCGAGGCGCCGGGGTAGCTGCCGCTGATCGAGATCGACGGCGGCGCGATGCTCGGGTACTGCGCGATCGGCAGGCCGAGGATGGCGATCACGCCGGCGAGCATGATCACAATCGCGATCACCCATGCGAAGATCGGGCGATCAATGAAAAAACGTGCCATGGCTGTTCTCCTGAATTAGTGGGCGCTCTTGGCGTTGGCCGGGGCCGTGGCGCCGGCGGCTACCGCGGCGGCGGGCTTGGCCACGCTGGCCTGGGCACCCGGGCGGACCTTTTGCAGGCCCTCGACGATGACGCGGTCGCCGGCCGCCAGGCCGGAGTTGACCAACCACTTGTCGCCCTGCGTGCCGCCGGTGACCAGGATGCGCTGTTCGACCTTGCCGTCCTTGCCCAGCACCAGCGCGGTCGCCTCGCCCTTGGCGTTGCGGCTGACGCCCTGCTGCGGCACGGCGATGGCCTTCTCGTCGACGCCGCTGTCGAGCACCGCGCGGACGAACATGCCCGGCAGCAGATCGTGTTTCGGGTTCGGGAACAGCGCGCGCAAGGTGACGTTGCCGGTGCCCGGGTCGACGCTGACGTCGGAGAACTGCAGCTTGCCGCTCTCGGCGTACTTGCTGCCGTCGGCCAGCAGCAGGGTGACGCGGGCCTGGCCGCCGGCCTGTTTCAGCTGGCCGCTTTCCATCGCCCGCTTCAGGCGCAGCAGCTCGTTGCTCGACTGCGTCAGGTCGACGTAGATCGGGTCGAGCTGCTGCACGGTGGTCAGCGCGTTGGCCTGGCTGGCCGTCACCAGCGCGCCCGGCGTCACCGTCGAACGGCCGATGCGGCCGCCGATCGGCGCGTTGACGTTGGTGTAGCGCAGGTTGATGCCGGCCGTGTCGAGCGCGGCGGCGGCCGCCTCGACGTCCGCCTTGGCCTGCTCGTGGACGGCGATGGCGTCCTCATACTCCTGGCGGCTGACGCCGTCGATGGCGACCAGCTCCTTGTAGCGCGCCACTTTCGGCCCGCTGGTCAGCAGGTTGGCGCGCGCCTTGGCCAGCGCCGCCTTGGCCGAGTTGACGGCGGCCTGGTAGCTGGCCGGGTCGATCTGGTACAGCGCGCTGCCGGCCTTGACGTCGGCGCCCTCGACGAACAGGCGCTTCTGGATCAAGCCGCCGACCTGCGGGCGCACTTCGGCCACCTGGAAGGCGGCGGTGCGGCCCGGCAGTTCGGTGCTCAGGCTGAGCGCCTGCGGGGCGACGGTGAAGACGCCCACTTCCGCCACCTGCGCATGAGGTGCTTCGGCCGTGGATTTGGAGCAGGCGGCGACGATGGCGGCGGTGGCGCAGAGCAGGACGAGCGTGCCTGCCGTGCGGCGGGACGAGGTGGAAATGATTGGTTCCATCGTGGACTTTCTGTAAAAAGTTGGCGCGGCAGAGAGGGCCGCCAAGATGACATGGACCATAGAATGAACGATCATTCTAATTAAGTCAAGCAACTTTTTTAGGCAGCGCGGCGCCGCCACGGGGTCTTGCGGGGGCGGATCCTACTGAAAATTGCCGTTTTTTGGATTGCGGTAATATCTGGAAAACCATGACAATCCTGTAAATAAAACCCGGCGCCGGCGCGCCGGCCGCCGCGAAGGGCAGGTATGCAAGCACAGCAGAGCAGTTCGGATTCCTTCCTGTCGTCGGGCGTGCCCGGCCTGGACGAGGTGCTGGCCGGCGGCCTGACGCGCGACCGCCTGTACCTGATCGAGGGCGAGCCGGGCACCGGCAAGACCACGCTGGCGCTGCAATTCCTCAACGAGGGCGTGCGGCGCGGCGAGTCGGTGCTGTACATCACGCTGGCCGAGACCCTGGTCGAACTGCGCGCGGTGGCGCTGTCGCACGGCTGGTCGATGGAGGGCATGCACATCGAGGAGATCATCCCGCACGAGAGCACGCTCGACCCGGCGCAGCAGTACACCCTGTTCCACCCGTCCGAGGTGGAGCTGGCCGACACCACCCGGCGCATGCTGGCGGCGATCGAGCGCCACCAACCGGTGCGGCTGGTGCTCGACTCGCTGTCGGAGCTGCAGCTGCTGGCCGAGAACCCGCTGCGCTACCGCCGCCAGGTGCTGGCGCTCAAGCAGTACCTGGCCGGCCGCAGATGCACCGCCCTCTTCCTCGACGACCGCACCGCCTTGAGCGGCGACCTGCAGGTGCGCAGCGTGGCGCACGGCGTCATCACGCTCAACTTGATCGACCAGGGTTACGGCAGCGAGCGGCGGCGCCTGCGCGTGGTCAAGTACCGCGGCATCGCCTTCCACGGCGGCACCCACGACTACCGCATCGCCCGTGGCGGCCTGAGCGTGTATCCGCGCCTGGTCGCGGCGCACACGCGGCAGAGCGTGGGCCGGCGCCAGCTGTCGAGCGGCATCGAGGCGCTCGACACGCTGCTCGGCGGCGGCCTGGAGGAAGGCATGAGCACCCTGATCTCCGGCCCGCCCGGCACCGGCAAGTCGACCCTGTCGAGCCAGTTCGTCCACGCCGCCACCAGCCGCGGCGAGCCGTGCGCCATGTTCCTGTTCGAGGAGGCGCGCCACAACATGCTCAACCGCAGCCAGGACCTGGGCATGGACCTGGCGCCGGCGCTGGCCGCCGGCCTGCTGACGGCGCAGCAGATCGACCCGGCCGAGCTGTCGCCCGGCCAGTTCTCGCAGGCGGTGGTGGCGGCGGTCACGCGCGGTGCGCGGATCATCGTCATCGACAGCCTGAACGGCTACCTGAACGCCGTGCCGGACGAGCGCTTCCTGGTCACCTATCTGCACGAGCTGCTCACCTACCTGGGCCAGCACGGCGTGGTCACCATCATCGTCGGCGTGCAGCAGGGCGTGATCGGCCCCAACATGAGCACCTCGATCGACGCCAGCTACATCGCCGACAACGTCGTCATGCTGCGCTACTTCGAGGCCGAGGGCGAGGTGCGCCAAGCCATCTCGGTGTTCAAGAAGCGCGGCAGCGGGCACGAGCGCACCATCCGCCGCTTCAGCATCGGCACCGGCGGCATCGTCGTCGGGCCGGTGCTGCGCGGCTTCCACGGCATCCTGTCCGGAGTGCCGACCTACTCCCCGGCCGACCTTGACGCCGCCGACCTTGGCGCGGCCGACGGCGCGCCGCGCTGAGAACGGAGCGGCGGCGATGGAAAGACGCATCCTGATCCACGCCCCGCTGGGCCGCGACGCCGCGCTGGCGGCCGAGGTGCTGGCCCGCGCCGGCCTGCCGGCGCAGGTCTGCGCCGGTCTCGACGAGCTGGCGCGCCAGCTCGACCAGGGCGCCGGCTGCGTGCTGCTGGTCGAGGAGGCGCTGGCGCCGGGGGGCTTCCGGTTGTTGCGCGGGCACGTGGCGCGCCAGCCCAACTGGTCCGACCTGCCGATCCTGCTGCTGACCCATCGTGGCGCCGATTCGCCGGCGGTGCGCCAGGCCGTCGCCGAGCTGGGCAACCTGACCCTGCTGGAACGCCCGGTGCGCGTGCTCACCCTGATCACCGCGCTGCAGGCGCTGCTGCGCGCCCGCGGCAAGCAGTACCAGGTGCGCGAGGCCGAGCGCCGCAAGGACGAGTTCCTGGCCAGCCTGGGCCACGAGCTGCGCAATCCCCTGACGCCGATCCGCACCTCGGGCGCGTTGCTGGCCCACCTGTATCCGGACTCGGCGCCGCTGGCCCGCGTGCGCCAGGTGATCGAACGCCAGGTGACCCACCTGACGCGGCTGGTCGACGACCTGCTCGACGTCGCCCGCATCACCACCGGCAAGATCGCGCTGCGCCGCGAGCGGGTCGCCTTCGGCGCGGTGATGGACCACGTGCTCGAACTGTGCCAGCCGGCCGCCGCCGCCAAGCAGATCGCGCTGACCACCGAACTGCCGGCGCAGCCGATCGAGCTCGATGTCGACCACGCCCGCGTGGTGCAGATCTTCGCCAACATCCTGTCGAACGCGGTCAAGTTCACGCCGCCGGGCGGCCGCGTCGCGCTGCGCGCCGGCTGCGACGGCGCCATGCTGCGGGTGAGCATCCGCGACAACGGCATCGGCCTGGAGCCGGAGGCGATCGAGCGCATCTTCACGATGTTCGAGCAGAGCCGCACCGTCGGCGGGCAGATCTCCAGCGGCCTGGGCATCGGTTTGAGCCTGTCGCGCCGCTTCGCCGAGATGCACGGCGGCGACGTCGAGGCGCGCAGCGCCGGCCACGGCCAGGGCAGCGAGTTCCTGATCCAGCTGCCGGTGGTGGTCGTGGCGGCGCCGGCGCGGCGGCGGGCGGCCGACGTGGCGGCGGCCGCGGCGGCGCCGGCCGCGGCGGCGCCGGCGGTGGGATCCGAATCCGAATCCGAATCGGCGCGGGCCAGCGTGCTGGTGGTCGACGACAACGACGACGCCGCCGACTCGCTGGCGGCACTGTTGGAATTGGAGGGTTTCAGCGTCGCCGTCGCCTACGACGGCGCCAGCTCCGTGACGGCGGCCGCCGCGCGGCGGCCCGACGTCATCGTCATGGACTTGGGCATGCCGGGCATGGACGGCTACCAGGCGGCGCGGCAGATCCGCGCCGCGCCCGGCGGCGGCGCCATCCTGCTGATCGCCCTGACCGGTTGGGGCCAGAGCGACGCGCGCCGGCGCACCGTGGAGGCCGGCTTCGACCACCACCTGATCAAGCCGGTCGACATCGAGCAGATCCTGCGGCTGGCCGGCGACCGGCTGCGCCACGCCACGGCGGCGGCGCGCTAGGCGCCGACCGCGGTACCAATTGCACTGCCGATCGTGCTGCTTACAGCGGCGTGGCGCTGACGTTGGCGCTTTGCAGGATGGCGCGGCCGCTGGCCTCGAAGCCGGAGTCCATGCCGAACAAGACCCACAGCTTGCCCTGGGCATCGCTCTGCACTTCCATCGTCTCGGCCGACTTGACCAACTTCGACACGTAGACCCGGGTGAAGCAGTCGGTGGTGCCGTTGCCCAGCGTGCCGAGCACCTTGCCGAACTGGCCGTTGGCGGCCTGGTTGCCGCGCTCGATGTTGAGGCGGTACTCGCCGTTGGCCTGCAACTCGGTGAGCGGCTCGGTCGGGCTGGCCACGGCCAGCATATGCACCGCGTCGCCAGGCGAACCGCCCACGCCGTAGCAGCCGGAGGCGATATCGCTGGCGAAGCGCAGGTCGAAGCTCAGCTTGTACTTGGTCGACGGGGCGAAGCCGGCGAACTGCTTCTTCACGTAGACCAGCACGTCGTCGCTGTTGTTGTGGGCGCCGATGAAGTAACCGTTGCCGCTGAGCGGGGCCGGCAACGGCTCGAAGGCGAACTTGACCTCGGTCGGCTTGGTCTCGGCGGTGTAGTCGGCGGTGCCGCTGCTCCAACCGTCGATGCCCTTGTTGAAGTCGATCGCCAGCGTGAAGGCGCTAGGCGGTGGCGGCGCCCCCGCCGGCTGCTTGCCGCCCGGGCTGTTGCTATTGCTGTCGCCGCCACCGCAGGCGCTCAGCGCCAGCAGGCCGGCCAGGCCAAGACTGGCCGCGATAATGTTCTTTTGTCGCATTTGATTTCTCCAAAAAATAGGATCAAGGCGGCCCGCATGGCGGCACCGCACCCCGCCCGGCCGCTCACACGACCGGACAAAGTGAAGTTTAAAGAAACATTGCCTAATTGAAAATTTATATTGTAAGCAGTGGTAAGTTACAAATTTTAACCAAAGTTGTATGGACAAGTCATGCGCGCAGGCACTATTTCCAGCCGCCGCGCAGCGCCAGCACCTGCTCGCGCAGGCGCTCCGGCGTGGCGTCCTGCGGCGCCACCGGCTGGCCGACCGCCAGCGCCAGGCGCGAGCGCCAGCCGGTGCGGAAAGTGCGCTCGAAGACGTTCTCGGCACCCCGGCTGAGCAGGTGGCCCCACAGGCCGCGCAGCGCCATGGGGATCACCGGCACCTGCGAGCGGGCGACGATCTTGGCGATGCCGCCCTTGAACTCGTTGAGATCGCCGGTGCTGGTCAGCTTGCCCTCGGGGAAGATGCAGACCAGGTCGCCCTCGTGCAGCGCCTGGGCGATGTCGACATAGGCCTTCTCCATCAGCCACGGGTCTTCCTTGGCCGGCGCGATGGGGATGGCGCGGGCGGTGCGGAAGATCCAGCCCAGCAGCGGCAACTTGAAGATGCGGTGGTCCATGACGAAGCGGATCGGCCGCGGGCTGGCGGCGCCGATGACGATGGCGTCGACATAGCTGACGTGGTTACACACCAGCACCGCCGCGCCCTCGGCCGGGATGCGCTCGGCGTCGATGCAGCGGACCCGGTGCACGGTGTGGATCAGCAGCCAGGCGAGAAAGCGCATGAGGAACTCCGGCACCAGCGAGAAGATGTACAGCGCCACCACGGCGTTCAGCACGGCGGTGACCAGGAACAGCTGGGGAATCGTGAAGCCCCGCCCCAGCAGCACGATGGCGACGCCGGCCGCCGCCACCATGAACAGGGCGTTGAGGATGTTCATGCCGGCGATGGTGCGCGAGATGTGCCGCGGGTCGCAGCGGGTCTGGATCAGGGCGAACAGGGGGACGATGAAGAAGCCGCCGAACATGCCGATCATCAGCACGTCGAACAGGATGCGCCAACTGGCGTGCTGCGCCAGCAGGCCGGCGAAATCGACCGCCGCCGTGTTGTGGTAGCCCAGGCTGGCGAAGTACAGGTCGAGGCCGAACAGCGACAGGCCGATCGAGCCGAACGGCACCAGGCCGATCTCCACCTTGCGCCCGGACAGGCGCTCGCACAGCAGCGAGCCGCTGCCGACGCCGAGCGAGAACACGGTCAGCAGCAGGACGAAGACGCTGTGGTCGCCGTGCAGGTAGTCCTTGGCGTAGACCGGGAACTGGGCCAGGATCAGCGCGCCGTAGAACCAGAACCAGGAGTTGCCCAGCATGGCCAGGAAGACCACCTTGTTCTTGCGCGAGAAGGCGATGTTGCGGATCGACTCGGCCAGCGGGTTGCGGCTGATCTTCAACTCGGGCGCCGGCGCCGGCGTCGGGGGGATGCGGTAGCTGGCGGCCAGGCCGAGCAAGGCGCTGACGACGGTGGCGCCGGCCACCAGGCCGATGCCGTAGGGCTGGTGCACCACCAGCACGGCGCCGAGGATCTCGCCGAGCAGGATGCCGACAAAGGTGCCCATCTCGATCACGCCGTTGCCGCCGATCAGCTCCTCGGGCGCCAGCTGCTGCGGCAGGTAGGCGTATTTGACGGGGCCGAACAGGGTCGAATGGACGCCCATGCCGACCACCGCCGCCACCAGCAGCCACAGGGTGTGGGTCATCCAGCCGGCGGCGGCGGCCAGCATGATGGCCAGCTCCATCCACTTGACGAAACGGGCCAGGCCGGCCTTCTCGTACTTGTCGGCGAACTGGCCGGCGGTGGCCGAGAACAGCACGTAGGGCAGGATGAACAGGCCGGGGATCAGGTTGGTCACCAACGACGGCGACAGGGTGGTCCAGCTCAGCGCGTCGTAGGTCAGGATCACCATCAACGCGGTCTTGAACAGGTTGTCGTTGAAGGCGCCGAGGAACTGGGTCCAGAAGAACGGCGCGAAGCGGCGCTGCGACAACAGGGAAAACTGGTTCGGATGGCTCATGTCGGCGGCGGGCGGGTCAGATTGTCAATCTTGACAAAATACCCGACTCTGCTGCGTCGCACAAGCCCGGCGCCGTCACGGCTTGCGCGCCACCAGGTTGATCAGCGTCTCCTCGCGCTGCGCCGGCGGGCGGATGCGCAGCAGCGCTTCGAACACGCCCAGGTCTGCGCGGCTCCACCACAGGAAGGGATAGGAGACGGCGCTGTCGGGCACCGTGAAGCCGGCGGCGCGCACCATGGCCAGGTATTCCGGCGCGGTCTTCTGCACCTCCATCGGATGGCGGAACAGCAGGCGGATGATCCAGGAGTGGATGTAGCGCCGCGTCGACTCGGCGAACAGCAGCACGCCGCCCGGCTTGAGCACGCGGTAGAACTCGGCGATGGCGCGCTGCTGGTCGATCAGGTGGTGGAAGGTCTGGTGGCAGAACAGCAGGTCGACCGAGGCGTCCGGCAAGGCGATGTTGGAGCTGGAGCAGCAGATATACTCGGCGGCGGTGCCCAGGCCGGCCATCTCGGCGGCCGAGGCCCGCAGCATCTCCGGGTCGATGTCCATGGCGATCAGGCGCTCGGGCGCGAAACGCTGCCGCAGCTTGTGCAGCGAGCGGCCGTAGCCACAGCCGACGTCGGCCACCACGGCGGGGCGGCCGGCGTCGGCCGGCATCAGGCGCTGCAGGTCGGCCATGGCGCGTTCGAGCACGTGGACGGTCCAGGTGTCGGTGCGCAGGAACCACTTGCCGAACGCGGTCTCCGGCACATGGAGTTCGGCCGGCGGCGGCATGGAGTCGAAATGGGTGTTCATAGATTCTTTGTGTGGGTGGCTAAAATTCGCCGTCGACGAGACGCGCCGGGGGAGGGGAAAGCGCGGCAGGTGGCTATTATAGTTCCTGGCCGGCAAGTAGTATGAATTACACAAAAATAAGGCTGGGCAAGGGTTTGCGCCGTGTGCGTGGCGAGCGCGGCGGCGCTAAAAACGCTACAATGCGGCTCGTAAATCGTTAGTCCGCCTGCCACCGTGTCGACCCGTCCCCTACTTTCCGCAGCGCCCATCGGCGGCCTGCGCGCCGGCCTGCTGGCCGTGCTCTTGCACGCCGCGCCGGCCGCCTGGTCGCAGCCGAGCGCCGCGCCGGCGGCCGCGCCGGCGGCCGAACAAAGCGGCGCGGCGGGCGGCGCGGCGCCACAGTTGGCGCCGGGCGCGGCGCCGATCCGTTTCCTGCTGACCTTCGACGACGGCCCCAGCGCCGCCGGCAGCGACAACCCGACCGAGCGCGTGCTGGCCACGCTGGCGCGCAACGGCCACCAGGACGGCATCAAGGCGGTGTTCTTCACGCAGACGCGGGCCTGGCACGGCGGCGGCACCGACATCGGCCGCCAGCTGATCCGCCGCGAGCACGCCGACGGCCATCTGGTCGCCTTCCACAGCGCCACGCCGCTGCACGCCAACCATCGCTTCATGAGTCCGGCCAAGCTGGAGGAAACGCTGCAACGCGGCGTCGACGACTTGAGCGGCCTGACCGGCCGCGCGCCGAGTTTGGTGCGGCCGCCGTTCTGGGCCTACGACGCCGACACGCTGGCCGCCTACCACCGACACGGCATGCAGATGCTGCTGACCGATCTGAACGCCAACGACGGCAAGATCTACGGCATCAACTTCAGCTGGCACAAGCGCGCCAACATGCTGGCGCGGCTGGGCGAGACGCGGCGGCGCTGGGCCGCCGGCGCCATGGCCGCCGTGGACGGCAACACGCCGGTGGTGGTCACCTTCCACGACGTCAACGGCTACACGGCGCGCCACCTCGAGGAGTATTTGGGGATTTTGCTCGACGTGGCGCGCGAACTGGAGATGCCGCTCGCCGCCCGGCCCTTCTACGACCAGCGCGACGAGCTGGAACGGGCGGCGCTGGCCAGCACCGTGCGCAGCGGCGACCTGCGCCCGCCCCTGCCCGGCTTGTGGAACTGGCTGTGGCAATAGCGCCAAGGCGGCCGGCGCCGCCCCACTGCGATTACTTGAGTTTGACGGCCTTGTCGTCGGCGCCGGTCGGACCGCCGACGCTGTTTTCGTAGTTGGCGATGATGTAGCCGCTGGCCAGGTTGGCGATGCGGGTCAACATCAGGTTGTCGTGCACGCCGAACAGGAAGCCGGCGGCCATCGCGTCGGCGCGCTGGAAGAACTCCGGCGCGGCGACCACGTTGCCGCGCTGGTCGCGGATAGTCACGCGCATCAACACGCCCGAGCTACCGGCCAAAGGTCCGAGCAGCACGCGCTTGGCGCCATGCTTGAATTGCATCTCTTCGACCACCGGCTCGATCACCAGCGTGCGGCCGTTGGCCGGCTTGCTGTTCCAGGTTGCCAGCGAGGCGGCCAGATCCAGCTTGATGTTGTCGTCGATCTTGGCCAGGCCGGACTGGTCGCCCCGGTAGCCATCCTTGAACACGGTCGGCTTCAACTCGATGCGGCCAAACGACGCGAACGCCTCCGCCGGCGGCGGGTTCTGGGTGGCCGAGGCCTTGATCTTGGTGGCGCAGCCCTGCAACAGGACCAGACCCAGCAAACCGGATACGAGCAGGATACGTTTCAACGCTTGATTCATCTTGATTCTTCCCTTTTAATTTTTAGTGTGCGCAGACAAGCGCCCGGCCAGGAGTCCGGTGGACCGTGCCGGCGACCGCAAAACACGGGCATTTTATTAATGTTGCCCTACGGATATTAATACTATGCCATATTTGATGCTTTTACGCATTATTTTCGGGCAATATCAGTGAATTAAAAGGGTCTCTCAGGGAACCCCGGGCGCGCTACAGCGCGACGAGCTCGATGGACGGCAGGTCGTCCAGCGGCCGCGCGCTGCACAGCACCACCGACAACTGGGCATGCGGCAGGACGATGCAGCTGGGCGCCGGGTCGCCGGGCGACTGGCCCAGCTTGATGCGCGCCTCCTGCTCGCTCCACAGGCGGTAGAACAGCGCCATCCGCTGCTCCGGCGCGGCGGCGCGCCAACGCGCGCGGGTGGCGTCGTCGAAGGTGTGCTCGGCCAGCGCCTCAAGGTCGCGCGCCGGGTCGGGCACCTCGATGTCGAGGCCCAGCGCGGTGTTGGCGCTGACGGCGCAGGCGACCCACTGGCCGCTGTGCGAAATGCTGAAGCCCGGCGCCGCGCCGTCCTTCGGCGCGGCCGGCTTGAGCAGGCGCGGTGCGCGGCCGGCCAGTTGCTCGAACAGCAGCGACTCGGGGCTGCAGCCGAGCACCTCGGCCAGCGCCATCCTGAGCAGCGTGCGGCCGATCAGGAACTGGCGCTGGCGGTGCGGCCGGACGAAGCCGCGATGCCGCGCCGCCTCGCCCGCGCTGAGCCAGGCCAGGCCCTTGACCAGGGCGGCGTCGCCGATGTTGGCGCTGTCGGCCAGGTAAACCCGCGCTTGGGCGCTCATCTGGATTACTTGGCCAATTTGACGAAATCGCCCTTCAGCGCCACCCCGGACATGATGGCGCCTTCGTGGCACTCGAACTCGGTCTGGCTCGACACCACCTTCTCCTTGAAATTGCTGACGATGTTGATCACCGCGTCGGCACCGACCTCGTTGGCACGCTTCTGCAGCGCCAGCATGGCCGACAGGAAGACCCAGTTGCAGGACTTTTCGGCCGTCTTGCCGAAGGCGTTGGTGCGCAGACTGGTCTTGTCGCTGGTGATCTTCCTGGCCACGGACGGCGTCGGCTGGTCGCCGAAATAGAATTTGACCGAGTCGCCGAGGCGCGACTGCGCGTCGTTGGCGGCCATGGCGGCGGCGATCGGCAGCATCAACGCCGTGTCGGCGGCCCGCGCCGGCAGGGCGACGGCCAGCGTCGACAGCGAGGCGGCCAGCATGGCGGTGGAAATCAGTTTATTCATTTTCGGTCCTTATGGTTTAGGGAACATTATGCACTGCGCCACACTTTTTGCGCTCACGCCTCGCGCCAACGCTTGAAAATCAAGGAGGTGTTGATGCCGCCGAAGGCGAAATTGTTCGACATGACGTACTCGCACTGCAGTTCACGGCCGCTGCCGGTGATGTAGTCGAGCGGCGCGCACTGCGGGTCGACCTGTTCTAGGTTGATGGTCGGGGCGAACCAGCCCTCGCGCATCATCTCGATGCTGATCCAGGCCTCCAACGCGCCGCAGGCGCCCAGCGTGTGGCCCATGTAGCTCTTCAGGGAACTGATCGGCGTGGCGCCGCCGAACACCGCCAGCGTCGCCTGCGACTCGGCGATGTCGCCTTGCTGGGTGCCGGTGCCGTGGGCGTTGATGTAGCCGATGTCGGCCGGCCGCAAGCCGGCGTCGGCCAGCGCCAGGCGCATGGCCCGCTGCATCGTCAGCGGATTGGGCTGGGTGACGTGGCAACCGTCGCTGTTGGTGCCGAAGCCGACCAGCTCGGCGTGGATGGTGGCGCCGCGCGCCTGGGCGTGGCCGCACTCCTCCAGGATCAGGCAGCCGGCGCCCTCGCCGATCACCAGGCCGTCGCGGCCGCCGTCGAAGGGACGCGGCGTGGTGTGGCCGGCGTCGTTGCGGGTGCTGGTGGCGAACAGGGTGTCGAACACCGCCGCCTCGGTGGCGCACAGCTCCTCGGCGCCGCCGGCCACCATCGCCGTCTGCTTGCCGCTGCCGATGGCCTCGTAGGCGTAGCCGATGCCCTGGCTGCCCGAGGTGCAGGCGCTGGAGGTGGTGATGACGCGCCCGGTCAGGCCGAAGAACACGCCGATGTTGACCGGCGCCGTGTGCGCCATCATCTTGATGTAGGTGGTGGCGTTGATGCCCTTGGTGCTGCGCTCCTCCATCATGCGGCCGAAGTCGCCGATGGCGCTCGGCGTGCCGGCCGAGGAGCCGAAGGAGACGCCCATCTCGCCGCTCTTGAGCAGCGCATGTTCGAGCAGGCCGGCGTCCCCCAGCGCCAGCTCGCTGGCGCGGGTGGCCATCAGCGCGACGCGGCCCATGCTGCGCACCGCCTTGCGGTTGTAGCGTTCGGTCAGCTCGAACGGCGCGGCCGGCGCGCCCAACTGGGTGTTCAGGCCCTCGTAGTCGGCCCATGCGGCCATGCGCACCACGGCGTTGCGGCGCTCGCCCAGGCGGGCGCGGATGGTCGGCCAGTCGTTGCCGATCGGGCTGATGCCGGCCATGCCGGTGACGACGACGCGGCGGCTCATGCCATGCCGCCGTTGACGGAGATGACCTGGCGGGTGATGTAGCCGGCCTCCTCGCCGATCAGGAAGCTGACGGCGGCGGCGACCTCCTCGGGCTGGCCGACGCGGCGCGCCGGGATCAGCTTCAAGGCTTCGTCGAGCGGCACCTCGCCGATCATGTCGGTCTCGATCAGGCCCGGGGCGACGCAGTTGACGGTGATGGCGCGCTTGGCCAGCTCCAGCGCCAGCGCCTTGGTGGCGCCGATGATGCCGGCCTTGGCGGCGCTGTAGTTGACCTGGCCACGGTTGCCGATCAGGCCGGAGACCGAGGCCAGGGTGACGATGCGGCCCGGCTTGCGGCGCTGCACCAGCGGCATCACCAGCGGATTGAGCACGTTGTAGAAGCCGTCCAGATTGGTCTGCAGGACGATGTCCCAATCCTCGCCGGACATGGCCGGGAAGGCGTTGTCGCGCGCCACGCCGGCGTTGCACACCACGCCGTAGTAGCAGCCGTGGGCGGCGATGTCGGCCTCCAGCGCGGCCGCCGTGGCGGCGCGGTCGGCGATGTCGAACTGCAGCACGCGGCAGGCGCGGCCCAGCGCCGCGATCTGTTGGGCCACCGCCTCGGCCTCGGCGCGTTGGCTGCGGCAGTGCAGCACCACGTCATAGCCGTCGCGCGCCAGGCGCAGGGCGATGGCCTTGCCGATG
This sequence comes from Rugamonas violacea, assembly GCF_016461825.1. GTDB lineage: Bacteria > Pseudomonadota > Gammaproteobacteria > Burkholderiales > Burkholderiaceae_D > Rugamonas. The sequence continues at coordinate 21,634 of NZ_JAEMNU010000152.1, forward strand.
CCGCGCGACGATCCCGTCACCAACACGCTCATGGATTTATTCTGATTCATACCGCACTTCCGTCCTTGAGAAATTCATTTACATTTTTGGGCTGGAACACCGTCACGGTGGCCGTCGCCAAGGTTATTGCGCCGGCCGGCGGCGCCGAGCCGGCGGCGTCGATCCTGCATTCGAAGGCGGCCAGGCCGTTCTCGCCCTGCAGCGCGCGGTGCACATGCACCCGCAGCACGCTGCCCGGCGCGAAGCTGGCGCAGGCCGCCTCGTACTTGCGGCTGCCCAGCAGGAAGCCGACCTTGACCGGCTCGCCGCGCCGCAGCGCGTGCCAGCCGGCGTGGGCGGCGATGGCTTGCGCCATGTATTCGATGCCGACCCAGGCGCCGACGCCGTCGGCGCCGCACAGCATGCTGCCGGCGTGGATGCCCACCTCGGCGCACAGGTTGTCGTCGTCGGCGCTGAGCACGCGGTCGAGCAGCACCATCTGGCCGGAGTGCGGCAGCAGGCTTGCCGGCGGCGGGAACACTGCGCCGTCCATGGTTGCCTTTTCCATCTGGTCCGTCATGCCGTGCGCCCCAGCAGCAGCACCGCGTTGGAACCGCCGAAGGCGAAGGAATTGCTCAGCGCCCAGCGCAGCGGCCGGCCCAGCGCGGCGCCGCGCGGCACCAGCTTGAGCGCCGGCAGCGCGCTGTCGGCGGCGCCGTCCCACAGGTGCGGCGGCAGCTTGCCGTCCGGGTTATCGTCCTGCATGGCCAGCCAGCACAGCGCGGCCTCGATGGCCGCCGCCGCCCCCAGCGTGTGGCCGGTGAAGGGCTTGGTCGAACTGACCGGCACCGTGGCGCCGAACAACTCGGCGATCACGCGCGACTCCATGGCGTCGTTCTGCGGCGTGGCCGTGCCGTGCATGTTGATGTAGTCGATCTGCCGCGGCGCCACGCCGGCGCGCGCCAGGGCCTGCGTCATCGCCAGGCGGGCGCCAACGCCGCTCGGGTCGGGCGCCGAGATGTGGTGGCCGTCGGACGACTCGCCCCAACCACACAGCGCCACGGCGGCCGGTTCGCGGCTCATCAGGAACAGCGCCGCGCCCTCGCCGATGTTGATGCCGTTGCGCCGAACGCTCATCGGATTGCACTGCGCCGCGCTGACCGATTCGAGCGCGCCGAAGCCGGCCACGGTGAAGGCGCACAGCGCGTCGACGCCGCCGGTCAGCACGGCGTCGCACAGGCCCATCTTGATCAGGCGCGCCGCGCTGGCCATCGCCTTGGCGCTCGACGAGCAGGCGCTCGAATGCACATACGCCGGCCCGGCCACGCCCAGCTCGGCCGCCAACATCGCGGCGGGCGAGCCCATCTCCTGCTGGCCGTAGTGGAAGTCGGCCGGCAGGCCGCCCTGTTCGACCTGGTGGCGGATCGCCCGCTCCGTCTCGGCGATGCCGGAGGTGCTGGTGCCGACCACCACGCCGACCCGGTCGGCGCCGTAGCGGGCGATGGCTTCGTCCAGCGCCGGGCGGATCTGCGCCAGCGCGGCCAGCGCCAGCGCGTTGTTGCGGCTGCGCTGGGACGGCGGCAGATGCTCGACCGACGGCAGCGCGCCCAGCACACGGCCCAGCGGCAGCGCGCGCGCGGCCGACCAGGCGTCGCTCATGGCGATGCCGCTGGCGCCGTCGAACAGGCGCGCCTTGACCTGCGCGTGGCTGTCGCCGAGCGCGCAGACCAGGCCGCAAGCGTTCAAATAATAGGTACTCGGGTCCACCATCAGCCTCAATCGGTAGTCGGCGCGAACTGGATCGTCAGCCGGTAATGATAACGCAGGTTCTCCAGCGTCACGGTGCCGCTCCAGCGCGGTTGGCCGCTATAGTCGATCAACATGATCGGCTGCCCGTCCAGATACAGGGTGCGGCGCGCGCCCTGCTCGGCGATGCGCCAGCCGGCCGGCAGCGCGGCGGCGATGGCCTCGGCCGGCCACAGGGTCAGCTGCATGTCCTCCAGCACGTCCTCGGCGCGCACCTGCGCGGGCAGCATCAGGTGGCGCCAGGAGCTCAGCTCCTTGCCGTCGTAACGCAGCGTCAGCACGCGCTGGCCGAAGGCCAGGCCGACCATGTCGAGCGCCTCCGGTTCGACCTGCAGGGCGACGTCGAGCTCGTCGATGCGGCCGTTGCGCTCGACCTTCAAGTGCTGCTCGACGCTGATGGCGGCGCCCAGCGCGGCCGGCGCCAGCTTCAAGCCCAAGCGGGCCTGCGGCGGCGGTGCGCTGGCGCAGCCGGCCAACGCCAGCGCCATGGCCAGCGCGGCCGCCGGCAGCGCGGCCCGCGCCGCGCGGGAAGCCGCCGCGTTCAGCGCTTTCCGCGACCGGCTCAAGTCGGTGTGCACAAGGCCTCCAGCGCGGCCAGGCGGCGCGGCGTCTCCTTGACGAAGGGATTGCTTTGGTCCCAGGCGTAGCCGGCCAAAATCGACGAGATCATGCGCTTGACCTCGGGCTGCTGCTTGTCGTGGAAGATGATGCGTTGGAAGCCACCGGCATACCAGGATTCGACGAAGGCGCGGAAGGTGTCGACGCCCTTGCGCAACGGCGCGCCGAAGTCGGCCTGCCAATCCACCGTCTCGCCGGCGAACTGGCGCTGCAGCGCGGCCGCCGCCAGGCTGGCCGATTTGAAGGCGATGGTCACGCCGGACGAGAACACCGGGTCGAGGAACTCGCCGGCGTTACCCAGCAAGGCGTAGCCCGGCCCCCACAATTTTTCCACGTTGGCCGAATAGCCGACGATCTGGCGCGCCGGCGTGTCCCACTTGGCCTCGGCCAGCAACGCCAGCAGCGACGGCTCCTCGCCGACGATGGCCCGCAGGCGCTCGGTCGGCGTGCCCTGGTACTGGTCGAGGAAGCTGGTTTCGGCCACCACACCGAGCGAGCAGCGGCCGCCGGCGAAGGGGATGGTCCAGAACCAAACGTCGCAGTGCTTGGGGTGGACGGTGACGCGGATCTTGTTGCGGTCGAAGCCGGCGCCACGGATGCCGTCCTCGATGTGGGTGAAGATGGCGCCGCGCACCGGGAAGTTGGACGGCGTTTCCAGCTTGAGCAAACGCGGCAGAACACGGCCGAAACCGCTGGCGTCGAGGATGAAGCCGGCGTCGACCTGGTAGTTGGCGCCGTCCGGGGCCTTGACGGTGACGCGCGAGCCGCCCTGCGGCCGCGCCAGTTCGACGTCGAGCACCTCGTGGCGGTAGCGCACCTCGGCGCCGAAGCGCTCGGCCTCCTTGGCCAGCACGTGGTCGAAGTCGGCGCGCTGCACCTGGTAGGTGGTGCCCCAACCGGCCGAGTGCTTGTCGCGGAAATCGAAGTCGGTGTAGCAGCCGTCGCGCATGAAGGCGGCGCCGTTCTTGAACTGGAAGCCGGCCTCCACCACCGCCTTCAGCATGCCGGCCTGCTCCAGGTAGGCCATGCTTTGCGGTAGCAGGCTCTCGCCGATCGAGAAGCGCGGGAACTGCTCGCGCTCGATCACCAGCACCTGGCGGCCCTGCTGGCGCAGCAGGGCGGCGGCGACGGCGCCGGCCGGGCCGGCGCCGATGATGAGGATCTCAACCTGTTGTGGCACAGGCGTGTGCAAGCTTTCAGTCATGACGGCTTTCGGAGGAAGAGGAGGCAAAACAGGGAACCAACAGCCAGACCAGAGCGGTCCCCAGCAGCATGGTCAGGCCGAAGGCCTGCAGCGCCGGGGTTTTGCTCAGGCCGAGCAGGCCGAAGGACAGGATCGTGTTGGCGGCCGACATGCCCACCGCCAGCCAGGGCGTGTGGTTGCGCCGGTCCGGATGTTCTTGCATGAAGATGCCGTAGTCGACGCCGACGCCGAGCAGCAGCATCAGCGCCAGCACGTGGAACAGCTGCAGATTTTGCGCGGCGAAACCGAGCAGCGCCAGCGTGGCGACACTGGCCAGCGCGGTCGGCGCCAGCACGCGCCAGGTGCGCCGGCGGTAGCGCGGCAGCAGCAAGACGAACACCACGGCGTAGGCGCCCAGCACCACCCAGCCCATGTACTGGCGGTAGCGGCCCAGCACGGAGGAGATCTCGGCCACCTTGTCGACCCACTGCACGCCGTCGATGCCGTCGCCGGCGCGGCTGACCTGCGCCACGCTCTTGCCGTTCAAGCCGCGCAAGGCGACGATGCTGGCGTAGCCGCCGCCGGTCCGGCCCAGCCACAGATGGCGCCACGGCTCGCTGGCCGGGGTGCGCAGGAAATCGTCCAGGGTCAGCGGCGTGCCGGCGGCGCGCAAGCCGGCGCGGGTGGCGCCGATCCAGTCGGCGTCGGCGCCGGTCTGCGCGGCCAGGCCGCTCAGCGGGCCGCCGTCCTGCAGCAGCTTGGCCTCGACCAGCGCCAGGCGGGCGGCCTGGGTTTGCGCCGACGGCACCCAGTTCGACATGGCCTGGTAGCCTGAGATGCCGCGCCCGGCGATCTGCGGATCGAGGCGCAGCTTGAGCGCCTCCTCGCGTTGCAGCACCTGTTCGGCGCTGGCGCCGCGCACCAGGAAGTACTGCACCGGCGTCGGCGCGTCGAGCAGCTTGCTCAGTTTGATCTGGTCGGCGATCAGGTGCTTGGGCGGATTTTGCAGCAGGCGGATGTCGTCGTTGGCGCCCAGGCGGCTGATGCCGATGCCGGCGGCCAGCGCGAACAACGCCGCGGCGGCCAGCGTGGCGCGGTTCATGCGCAGCAGCGGCCAGCGCGCCAGCGCGGCGCCGTAGCGGCGCACCAGCAGGCCGCTTTTCAGCGCGCCCGCGCCGATCAGCACGGGGAACCAGAACACCACCGTCAACCAGGCGAACACCAGGCCGAGGGCGGAGAACACGGCCATCTGGCGCAGGCCGGGGAACGGCGTCAGCGCCAGGCCCATGTAGCCGATGACGGCGGCCAGCAAGGTCAGGCTGAGGCCGGGCAGCAGGCGCTTGAGCAGGGCCGGCGAGTCGAGCTTGTCGTCGGCGCTGAGGCGGTTGCTGAGGAAGTAGATGCCGTAATCCTGCGCCACGCCGATCAGGCTGGCGCCGAACACCAGCGTCATCAAGTGGATGCGTTCGAACAGCAGCCAGCACAGCGACAGCGAGCCGAGGCAACCGATGAAGATCGACAGCAGGATCAGCGCGATCGGCTTGAACGAGTGGAAGGCGAACCACATCAACAGGATGATGCCGGCCAGCGAGCCGAGGCCGATGGTCGACATTTCGCCGCTGGCCTGGGCGCTGGCGTTGGCCGCGTGCAGGATCACGCCGGCCTGGATCAGCTCCACCGCCGGCAGCGCCTGGCGCGCGGCGGCGCCGGCCTTGGCCAGCAGCGGCAGCACGCTCTCCTGCGCCGTCATCGACAGCGCCGGCACTTTCAAGGTCAGCGGCAGCAGCACGTACTGCGCCTTGTCGTCGGCGACGTACAGGTGGCCTTCGCGCGGGCGCACCGGCGTCTCCAGCGCGCGCTCCTGCACCCAGCCGGAGAACAGGCCGAAGGGATCGTCCTGCCAGGCGCCCAGCTTGGGGCCGCCGAAGGGGCTATACAATTTGCTCAGCGCCGACTGCAGCCAGAAGGCGGCCGGCTGCGAGCGCAACTGGCCCTCCTGCTGCGCCGTCAGCAGCGTCAGGCGGTGCTGCTGGAACAGCGTCAGCCAGTCGGCCTGGGTCTGCTCGTTGATCGCGGTCGCCGCGAACAGGTCGGGACGCGCCGCCAGCACGGCGCTGTAGGCGTCGGCGGCGCGCCTGGCGTCGTTCCAGTCGGCCGCGCCGACCAGCACCACCAGGCGCTGCTGGGCCGCGTCCACCATGTGGGTGAACGATTGCTGCAGCACCGGGTCGCGCTCCTGCGTCGGCAGCAGCGCCATGATGTCGGTGTCGGGCACGATGCGCTTGACCAGCCACAGATAGGCGTTATGCCCCAGCAGCAGGCTGACGACGAGCGCCCACAACAACGCCAGCGCGTGGACGCGCTTCAAAACAGGGCCGCCTCTTCCGCCGTCATCGCGCCCTCGCCCGACTGGATCGCCGAGAAGACGATAGTGGTGCGGTCGCCGCTGGCTTCGCTCATGACAATGCTCTTCACAAAGGCGCCGCCCTCCAGCTTGATGCTGCCGATGGCCTTGGCCAGCGCCGGCTCGCGCGCCTTCAGCGCCACGCTCCAGCTGCTCGCCTCGGCCGTGCCGTCGACTTCGAACAGCGTTTCGAGCTGGCCCAGGTCGCCAGCCAGCAGCGAGAACAGCACGCTGTTAATCATCCGCACGGTCGGCTCGGTCTTGGCGTCGAGCCGCATGGCGACACGGTCGCCCTGGTAGTTGACGATCTCGTCGCGGGTCAGCCGCAGCGTGCTGGGGAAAGGCTGCAGGGTGCGCCACAGCACGCCCTTGCCGTTGACGACACAGAAGCGGCCGTTGGCGGCCAGCGGCTTTTTCATGCCGGCCAACTGCTTGCTCTGGTCGAAGCGGCCGCACATCAGCTTGGGCTTGGCCAGCATGGCCTGGATCTTCGCCACCGGCGACGGCGCGGCCGTCGCCACGCTGGCCACGGCGGCCATGCCGGCGCAAGCCGCCAACAGAATGCTCAGTACACTTCGTTTCACAGTCGGCTTCATACGGCTTCGATTCCCAATTTTTCAAATAGCACGGGCGGCGACACGAAGCACATCTCCTTGCTGGCGATGTGGACGGCGACCTGGGTGGTGCTGGCGCGGTTGAGGCGTTTGCCGGTTTCGGCGTCGGTGATCAGATACTCGATCTTCAAACGGTTTTCCCATTCGACGATGTCGGCGCGCAGCTTGAGCTTTTGGCCGAAGGTGGCCGAGTTCACATAGCGCAGGTGCATGTCGATGACCGGCCAGGCGTAGCCGGACTGCTTCATCGCCGGATAGTTGTAGCCGATCTTGTCGAGCAGCGCGCAGCGCACCACTTCGAGATACTTGACATAGCGGCCGTGCCAGACGATCTCCATCGGGTCGAGGTCGAAGAACTGCACCTGCATCTCCACCTCGGCGAACCAGCGGCTGTCCTTGGGCGGCTTAGACATACAGCTCCCAGGCCTTGGCGCGGATGCGCTCGATCAGCAGGCGCAGGTCCGGTTCGAGGCGGCGGTCCTCCTGCACCGGGGCGACGTCGGCGCCCAGCTCGGCCAGCATGCGCGTCAGGGCGGCCTGCGGCGGCAGCTCCGGATTGGCCTGCTGGCGCAGCCAGACGCCCTGGCGCACCGTAATCAGCAGCGCGGCGACGACCTGCTCGGTCAACTGCAGCACGCGCAGGCAGTCGCGCGCGGCGATGGTGCCCATGCTGACCTTGTCCTGGTTGTGGCATTCGGTCGAGCGCGAAAACACCGAGGCCGGCATGGTCAGCTTGAGCGCCTCGGCGGTCCAGGCCGAAACGCTGATCTGCAGCGCCTTCAGGCCGTGGTTGATGGCGGCGCGCGGGCCGGTGGCGCCCGACAGGTTGGACGGCAGGCCGTGGTTGTAGCGGCTGTCGACCATCAGCGCCATCTGGCGGTCCAGCAGGTCGGCCAGGTTGGCCACGGCGTTCTTCATGCCGTCCATGGCGAAGGCGATGTGGCCGCCGTAGAAGTGGCCGCCGTGCAGCACGCGCTCGCCGTCCGGGTCGATCAGCGGATTGTCGTTGGCACTATTGAGTTCGTTCTCGATCGAGCTGCGGAAGAAGGGCAAGGCGTCGGCCAGCACGCCGATCACGTGCGGCGCGCAGCGGATCGAATAGCGGTCCTGCAGGCGCTTGCCGTTGCGCTCCCACTGCTCGGTCGGCAGGTCGCTGCGCAGCCAGGCGGCGACGTTTTGCATGCCAGCGTGCGGCTTGGCGGCGAACAGCACCTCGTCGAAGTGGTGGGCGTTGCCGTCCAGCGTGTACGAGGCCATTGCCGTGATGCGGGTGCACAGGCGGCTCAGGTACTCGGCGCGGTCGTAGGCCAGGCAGGCCAGCGCGGTCATCACGGCGGTGCCGTTCATGATCGCCAGGCCCTCCTTCGGCCGCAGGCGCAGCGGCGTGATGCCGGCCGCGCGCAGCGCCTCGGCGGCCGGCACCTGGACGCCGTCGCGCCACACCTCGCGCTCGCCGCACAGCACCGCCGCCAGGTAGGACAGCGGGGTCAGGTCGCCGCTGGCGCCGACCGAGCCCTCGGACGGGATCAACGGCAGCAGGCCGGCGTCGAGCAGGCGGGTGATCTGCAGCAGCAGCTCGACGCTGACGCCGGAGTAGCCCTTGCTCAGCGAGGCCAGGCGGGCGGCCAGGATGGCCCGCGTTTGCGCCGGGTCGAAGTACTCGCCCAGGCCGCAGCCGTGGTAGGTGTACAGGTGGTGCGGCAGCTCGGCGACCAGCTCGGCCGGCACGTTGACGGTGCAGGAGTCGCCGTAGCCGGTGGTGACGCCGTAGATGTTGCCGTCCTCGCGCAGCAGGCGGTCGAGGAAGTCGGCGCCGCGCGCGATCATGGCGCGGAACACGGGATCGTCCGACAGCGTGGCGCCGGCCTCGCCGTGGGCGATGGCGACGATGTCCTCGATGCTCAGGCGCTCGCGGTCGAAGCGCACGGCGCGGCGGGTGGTTTTCAGGTCAGCGGGGTGCATCGGGGGTATCCAATTCGGGTAGGTGCCAAAAATCGTAGAAATTAAACCACTGCAGCGGCGCGCGCAGGCAGTGGTGTTCGAGCCGTTTGGCGTAACTTGCCGCCAGCCCGGCCAACATGCTATCGCGCTGCTTGCGCGGCAGGCGCACGGCATCGGCGAAGGGCTCGATGTGCACCTCGGAGAAGGCGCCCAGGCGCAGCGAGAACAGCAGGTAGATCGGGCATTGCAGCACGCTGGCCAGCACGTAGGGGCCGACCGGGAAGGCGGCCGGCGCGCCCATGAAGTCGGCCAGCGCGACGCGCGGATGGGGCGAGACGGGCACGCGGTCGCCGGCGATGACGACGAACTCGCCGCGCGCCACGCGCTCGGACAGCAGCATCGCCGTGGCCGGCGTCATCTCGGTCACCTGCAGCAGATTGAGCTGGCTTTCCGGGTTGAGCCGGGCGAGCATCTGGTTGAAGGCGCGGGCGTGGCGGGTGTGCACCAGCACGGTCAGTTTGATGTCGTGGCGCTGGCGCGACAGCACGCGGCACAGCTCCAGGTTGCCCAGGTGGGAACAGATCAGCAGGCCGCCCCTGCCCTGTGCCAGCGCCTGGTCGATCAACTCGGTGCCGAAGAAGCGCACGGTGTCGAGTTTGAACAGGCCGCCCCACAGCAGCATCTTGTCGAGGATGCCCTCGCCGAAGCTGGCGAAGTGGCGCAGCACGCCGGGCAGCGGCCGGCCGGCTTGCCGGCGCACCCGCGCCAGGAACTCGGCCGAGGCGCGCCGCGCCCGTGGTTGGCTCAGCAAGTACCAGCCCAGCACCGGGTACAGCACGACGCGGAAGGGCCAGCGGCCGAACACGCGGCAGATCCAGAACAGCAGCCGCATGCCGGCGACAAAACCGACCTCGTTGAGCGAAGCCCAGTGCTGGCCGCGCGCCGTCATTGAACACGCTCGGCGGACGGGCGGCGCCACTTGCGCGCCAACAGCAAGGGGATGCGCGGCAGCATGCCGAAGAACAGCTTGGTGTGCATCCAGGAGATCAGCAGGTTGTCGCGCCACAGGCGGAAGTGCGACACGCCGTCGCTCGGGTAGGAGACCCGGGTCGGCAGGTTGACCACCTCCAGGCCGCGCCAGAACAGCCGCACCAGGATGTCGGTGTCGAAGTTCATGCGCGCGCCTATGCTGCGGCGCGCCGCCAGCGCGTTGACCGGCGCCAGCGGATATACGCGGAAGCCGCACATCGAGTCCTTGATGTCGAACGACAGCGTGTTGATCCAGACCCAGACGTGGGTGGCGTAGCGGCCGTACAGGCGCGCCTTCGGCACCGACTCGTCGTAGATCGGATGGCCGGCGATGATCGCCGCCGGGTGGGCGGCGGCGGCGGCCAGGAAGCGCGGCACGTCGGCGGTGTCGTGCTGGCCGTCGGCGTCGATCTGCAGCGCGTGGCTGTGGCCCAGCGCGGCGGCTTGGCGGAAGCCGCTCAACACGGCCACGCCCTTGCCCTGGTTGCGCGCCAGCCGGAGCAGCGTGACGCGGCCGGGGTGGGCCAGCGCCAGCGCGTCGAGCGCCAGCGCGCAGGGCGCCGAACTGCCGTCGTCGACCAGGATGCAGGGCACGTCGTGGCGCAGCAGGCCGTCGAGCACGGCGCCGATGGCGTGTTCGTGGTTATAGACGGGGACGACGATACAGGGCTTAAACACCGGCCTCCCCCGCTGCGAACAGAATGCGGCCGCTGGCGTGCTGGCCCTCGTCCGACAGGTAACGGAACTGCAGGGTATTCTTCTGGCTGTCGTGCAGCAGCTCCAGTTGCACTTCGCGGTCGGGCCGGATCACGTGCTGGAACTTGAGCGCGTTGACGCACTTGAAATGCGCCGGCAGCGCGAAGTACCGGCGGCCGTAGTGGATCGCCCATTCCAGCTGCACCACGCCCGGCAAAATCGGCGCGTCGTCGAAGTGGCCGGCGAAGTACAACAGGTTCGACGGCGCGCTCACGGCCAGCAGCACGCGCGGCGGCGTCGACGCAAGGTCGATTTCGAGTTCGCGCAGATGCGGCAGGCGCGGGGCGACGGCGGGTGCGGCGGGCGCGGCGGCGCCGGCCGTCTCGTCGAGCAGCGCCAGCAGGGCCGCCAGCGTGGTCTTGCCCTGCGCGTTGATCGGCATGCTGTCCAGGTAGCGCCAGCGGCGCGGCAGCGCCACCGCCTCGACCACCTCGGCCAGCGCGGCGCGCAGCCGGGCGTTGAGGGCAGGCTTGCCGGCCGAGGCCAGCAAGGCCTGCCCGGCGGCCGTCGGCACGCCGAAGGCGGCCAGCTTCTGCCGCTCGCCCGCCACCGGGTCGCACAGCACGACGCGCGCCTCGCGCACCATGCCGCTGGCGATCAAGGCCGCTTCCATGGCGTCGAGCGAAACGCGCTTCTCTTCGATTTTGACAATGCGGTCGCTGCGTCCCAGCAGCAGCAGGCGCGCTTCTCCGGCCGGGCCAAGCTGCTCGACCCGGGCGACGCGGTCGGCCAGCGTCAGCCACCCATCGTCGGCCAAATGGGCCGAGCAGACCTCCAGCAGATTGTCGCCGGCGGCCAAACGCCAGGCCACGCTGGGGAAGGCCAGCCAGGACTCGTCGCTGCCGGCGCGGCGCTGACGCCAGGCGATGCCGCCGGTCTCCGAGCTGCCGTAAACTTCGATCGGCACCTGGCCGAGCAGCTTGCCGCTGGCCTGCGCCGTCTCCAGCGGCAGCGGGCCGCCGGACGAGAACACGGCGCGCAAGGTGCGCGCGGCGCAGCCCCAGTCGAGCTGCGCGGGCAGCCGCTTCAAATGGGCTGGGCTGGCCACCAGCACGCAGGGACCGGCCGCCAGCGCCAGCGCCAGTTGCTCGGGATAGGCCAGGCTCAGCGCGTGGATGGGGCGGCCCACGCTGAGCGGCCACAGCACCTTGAACAGCAGGCCGTAGATGTGCTGGTGCGACACCGTCGCCAGCACGGCGGCGCCGTCGGCGGCGGCGCCGAACAGCGCCTCCAGCGTGGCCACTTCGCTGGCCAGTTGCGACAGCTTCTTGGGGATCGCCTGGGCGGCGCCGGTGCTGCCGGAGGTGAACACCACCAGCGCCGGAAAGTCGGCCGCCAGCGCGGGCCACGGCGCGGCGTCGGAATGGTCGAATACGCCGCGCCGGTCGGCAGCGGAGTCGGCGCCGGCGCCGGCGCTATTCTGGGCGTTGGCGTTGGCGTTGGCGTTGGCGTTGGCGTTGGCGTTGGCGTTGGCGCTGGCATTGTCGGCGGCGTTCTCCGGCGGCGCCAGCGGCGCCAGCGCGGCCGGGAACTCGCCGAGGAAGCCGTCGACCTGGCGGCGCAAGGCGGCGCAGCTGGCCTCCAAGGTGTCGGCGCTGAGCCAGACGGTCTTGCCGGCCTGCCAGGCGCCCAACAGCGCGGCGCCGAATTCGAGGCTATCGTCCAGATACAGGGCGAAGTTGCGCCCGGCGCGGCCTTGCAACAGCGCGCGCCAGGCGCCCGCCCGCGCCATGAAGTGGGCGTTGTGCAGCGGCCGGCCGGCATGCCAGCCGACCAGGGCGTCGGCGCCGCGCGCGGCCTGCAACGCCGCCAGTCGGTACAAATTCTCAGACATGGTGCAACCGTTTGAAGCGCAGGCGCAGCAGATACTCGACGCCGAACAGCGCGCCCATCAAACCATAGGAAACCACGCCGGTGTAGAGCGACCACACGGCCTGCGACGCCCACAGCGCGGTGGCGCCGGCGATGGCGCCGTTGACGATGAAGAAGCCGCACCAGACCTGGGTGACGCGGCGCATATAGGCCGTCGCCAGCGGCGGGAAGTCGGCGCCGCCCAGGCGCGCCATGCGCTCGACCGCCGACACCGGCGTCGTCAGACTGTAGCCGAAGCCGGCCAGCAGCGCGCCGTTGACCAGCACCGGATACAGCTTGAGCGGCAGCAGCAGGTTGCTCCACGCCGCGTAGGCGGCCAGCAGCAGCGCGCCGCCCACCGACCAGCGCGCCACGCCGCTCAGGCGCAGCGCCGGCAGCCGCGTGGCGGCCGCCAGCAGCAGCAGGCCGGCCAGCCAGCGCGGCTCGACCTGGCCCTCGCCGAGCCAGATGACGAGCGGGTACAACAGCGTGATCAACACCGTCAGGATGGTCAACAACATGCCGTTTATACCGCCGGCTCCGTCACGCCGACCAGCGCGTCGACCACGTCGTTGATGGTGCGGATGGTCTTGAACACCTCGGGTTGCAGGCGCTTGCCGGTCATCTGTTTGAGTTTGACGGCCAGGTCGACGGCGTCGATGCTGTCGATGTCGAGGTCGGCGTACAGGTTCGATTGCGGCGTCAGCGCGGCCTTGTCCAGCTCGAACATCTCGGCCAGCAGGTCGACCACCCAGATGTAGAGCGCGTCGCGGCTCATCTCGTTCAGTTCTATCATGTCGCGGTTTCCTTATTTTGTTCTGTGGCTGGCGATCATCGCCGCCAACGCCTGCACCGAGGCGAAATGGCGGCGCGTGTCCGCCGAGTCGGCCGACAGCGTGATGCCGTATTTTTTCTGCAGCGCGACGCCCAGTTCCAGCGCGTCGATCGAGTCGAGGCCTAGTCCCTCGACGAACAGCGCCGCCTCGGTGTCGATGTCGGCCGCAGTGATGTCCTCCAGCTGCAGCACCTCGATGATCATTTCCTTCACTTCTAGCTCAAGCATGGCCTTGGTACTTCCCGGTAAAATAAACTTGTAAAAAATCGGTCAGGCGGCGCGCCGCCAGCACCTCGCTGGCCTCGTCGCCGGTGAAGCCGGCCACCGCCACGTCGTCCTGCACCTCGATGACGAAGCGCACCCGGCGCGGCGGCACGCGCCACCACTTCTCGCCCTTGCCCAAGGTCGGCGGCTCGCAGCGGATCAGCACCGGCGTCATGTCGCGCGCGCCGCGCACGGCGATGTTGGCGGCGCCGCGCTTGAGCGTGATCCGGCCGTCGCCGCCGGTGCGCGTGCCCTCGGGGAAGACGATCAGATTGTTGCCGCGCCGCAGGGAGGCGATGCAGTCGTCGACCAGTTCGGCGCCGCCGGCGTTGTTGATGTAGCCGGCCGCGCGCACCGGGCCGCCGGTGAACGGGTTGTTCCACAACGCGCCCTTGACGATGCAGTCGGCGTTCTTCACGAAGGCCATCAGGAACACCGTGTCGATCAGCGTCGGATGGTTGGCCAGGATCAGCAGGCCGCCGCGCGCCAGCTTGTCCATGCCGCTCAGTTCATAGCGCAACACCCCCAGCAGGCGCATCAGGTCGACATAGGCGCGGAAGGCGCGGCGGATCAGCTCGCGCGCGCAGACCACGCGCCGCTGCGGCTGACGCACCAGCAAATGCAGCAGGGGGAACACCAGCAAGCGCAACACCAGGCCGCCGACGCCGAAGACCAGGAAGCACAGGCCGGTGGCCAGCACCCGCCAATACAAGCCGGCCAGCGCCAGCGCGCGTTCAAACATCGCGGCTCCACCGCCAGCGGCGCCGCTCGGCGTGGCGCTCCAGCCGGCCCGCGCCGCTCAACTGGAAGCGCAGCACGTCCAGCCCGCCGGGCATGGCCGCATTCTCGCTGGCGGCATCCGGCGTGGCGGCGCTCCAGCTGAGTGAAATGGCGTCGTCCGCCGCCGGCACCATCAGCCAGGCCCAGGCGTGCGGCTGCTCGCGGCAATCCTCGAACTCGCTGAACAAGGGCGGCAGCGCGCTGTCGCAGGCCACCAGCAGCACCATGGGCGCGCCGTCGGCCAACAGGCCGCAGGCATCGATCACCGCGTGCTCGACGGTGGCGGCGCCGGCCGCAAGGGCGATGTGATTGGCGCGCTCGGCGCGGGCGATCGTAAACAGGCCGGCGCTGGCGTTGTGCACCGCCATGCCGAAGCCGGTCGGCGACAAGGCCTCGCCGCGCGCCAGGTCGCTGAGCAACTCGACGGCGCGGGCCACCTCGCCGTGGCGCGAACAAAACACCATCGGCACGTCGCCGCGCCCGTCCAGACATTGATAGGCCACTTCCAGCGCCATCTTGCCGAAGCTGCCGGCACGCCGCCGCAGCATGGCCGGCATCTGCGTCAGGGCCGGTTGCTGCGGCTCGCCGCCGGCGACGATCGCGTACGGCGCACGCGCCCATTGCGCCCAATCGGCCGCCTTGACCAGCCCGGGGGCCCAGGCGGCATGCGCCGCGATTGAAAATTGTACGCCATTGCTGCGCATGTAACTACCCTCGAACTCTCAAGAAAATATCGTTCGAACTTGCATCCGGATGGCGCGGAAATTCCGCCTGACGAGCTTTTCAAATTATAAACTATGGGAATTAAATTGACGCCGAAATATATACGCAAAGCAACAATCCGCACGCAACGTTCGATCAATCCCCACCAATAATCACGCTAACTGTTGCTAAATACGACAATAATCAACGGCGCCGCCATGACGGCGGGATTTGGCGGAGGCGGCATTTTACCCTAGCGGCACGGCCGCGCGGCAAAACTGATGGGAGGGGGGGGGCGGGGGGGGG
>NZ_JAEMNU010000152.1:36709-45154 GCF_016461825.1 Rugamonas violacea
CCGGCAGACCGGCCGGCGGCGATTTGGGGGCGCGTCCGGCGAGCGGAACGCGAACCCGGTGGCGACTCGGCTCAGAACACCCAGAGCTTGTCGGCCGGCAGCTGCAACCAGTAGCTGCCCGGCTCCAGGCGGTACTTCGAGTAGGCACGCAGGCTGAGCTCGCTACCGCCCCCGCCCTTGAACAGGCACTCCCAGCGGTCGCCCAGGTACATGCAGGTCAGCAGCGGCAGTTGCAGCGCGTTGTCCACCTGGGTGGCGCTGATCTTCACCTCCTCGACGCGGATGATGGTGCTCGGCTCGTTGCCGGTGCTGGCGCCGCGCGCCGTGGCCTTGAGCGCCACGCCGTTGACGTCGAGCTGCACGGCGCCGCCGTTGCGCCGCACGATGCTTGCCGGCAGCCGGTTGTTACTGCCCATGAACTCGGCGGTGAACAAGGTGTCCGGCGTCTCATACATGCTTTGCGGGCTGCCCTGCTGTTCGATCTTGCCGTTGTTGAGCAGCAGGATGCGGTCGGAGATGGCCATCGCCTCGGCCTGGTCGTGGGTCACCATCAGCGCCGACAGGCCGAGCCGCACGATCAGCTCGCGCAGGAAGGCGCGCGCCTCCTCGCGCAGCTTGGCGTCCAGGTTGGAGAGCGGCTCGTCGAGCAGGATCACCGGCGGGTTGTAGACCAGCGCGCGGGCGATCGCCACGCGCTGCTGCTGGCCGCCGGACAGCTGGTGCGGGAAGCGCTCGCCCAGGTGGCCCAGGCCGAGCTGCTTGAGCACCTCGTTGACCCGCTCCTTGATCTCGCCGCCGCCCATCTTGCGCAGCTTGAGGCCGTAGGCGACGTTGTCGAACACGGTCTTGTGCGGCCACAGCGCGTAGGACTGGAACACCAGGCCCAGGTTGCGCTGCTCGGCCGGCATCTCGAAGGCGCGGCTGCCGTCGAAGACGCGGCGCTCGCCGATGTCGATGGTGCCCGCCTTCGGGCTCTCCAGTCCGGCGACGGCGCGCAGCAGGGTGGTCTTGCCGCTGCCCGACGGTCCGAGCAGGGCCACCACTTCGCCCTTTTGCAGGTGCATCGAGACGCCCTTGAGGATGGGGTTGGCGTGGGCGCCGCTGCCGTAATCCAGGTGCAGCTCGTTGACGGTCAGTTCGTTCATGATGATGTCTCGTTTCATGGTTTTGATTTCGCTTGTTGAACGATGATTAGTTATGCAGCTTGACGCCGAAGCGCAGCGCGATGCCCAGGCCGATGGCGACCAGCGTGATGTTGATGAACGAGAGCGCCGCCACCAGGTCGGTCGAGCCGCCGGCCCACAGCGACACCAGCATGGCGCCGATCACCTCGGTGCCGGGCGAGAGTAGGTAGACGCCGGTCGAGTACTCGCGTTCGAAGATCAGGAACACCATCAACCAGGCGCCCAGCATGCCGTATTTGATCAGCGGCAGCGTGACGTCGCGGCTGACCTGGCCACGGCTGGCGCCGACGGCGCGGGCGGCCTCCTCCAGCTCGGGGCCGACCTGCAGCAACGCGGTCGAGATCAAGCGCATGCCGTAGGCCAGCCAGACCACCGAGTAGGCCAGCCATAGCGCGAAGATGGTCGAGCGCACCTCGCGCAGCAGCGGTATGGCATGGCCGCTGAGCCACAGGGCGACGCCGTTGTCCATGCTCTTCAGGATGCCGTCCAGCCAGCTCGGCACGAACAGGAAGACCCACAGGAAGGACAGGCCGGCCAGCAGGCCGGGCACGGCGCGCGGCACCAGCACGCTGTAGTCGAGCAGGCGGGTGATGCCGTCCGGCTTGCGGTGCATGGCCAGCGCGATGGCGCTGTAGCAGACCACCGCCAGCGCGCCGCCGATGACGCCGATCAGCACCGTGTTGAGGATGCCGCGCATTAGCGACGGTTGTTCGAGGATCTCGCGGAAGTGCTGCAGGGTCAGCACGTCGGCCAGGCGCACGCCCTCGCCCCAGTACAGCACGAAGGAGCGCAGCACGATGCCGGAGATCGGCATGACGATGGTGAACATCAGCCAGCCGGCGATCAGGGCGAAGGCCAGCCACTTCCAATTACCCAAGGGCATGACCTTGGTGCGCGCGCCCTTGCCCTTGATGGAGACGTATTTGTTGGCCGACTTGAGCAGCCAGCGCTGCAGCATCACCAGCGGCATGGTCACCATCACCAGGCAGACGGCGACGGCGGCCATCAAGTGGTAGGACGGCGTGCCCAGCTTGTTGGTCAGCTTGTACAGGTAGGTGGCCAGCACCATGTGGCCCTCCGGGTCGCCCAGCACCAGCACCAGGCCGAACACCTCGAAGCCGAGGAAGAACACCAGCACGGCGGCGTAGGCCAGCGCCGGCATGATCATCGGCAGCGAGACGTTGAGCATCACCTGCAGCGGCGAGGCGCCGGCCACGCGGGCCGCCTCCTCGACGTCGGAGCCGAGGCTCTTCAGCGCCGACGAGGCGTACAGGTAGACGTGCGGCACGTGGGTCAGGCCGGCGATGACGACGATGCTGCCGAAGGAGTAGATGTTCCAGGGGATGAAGCCGAGCAGCTCCTTGGCCCAGGTCGAGTAGAAGCCGACCGGCCCCATGGCGACCACGTAGCCGAAGCCCATCACCATCGGCGAGACGAAGATCGGCACCAGCAGCATCGGCGCGATCCAGCCGCGGCAAGGCAGGTCGGTGCGGATCATCAGGAAGGCCAGCATGCCGCCCAGCGGCACCGAGATCACCGCCAGGCCGGTGGCCAGGATCAGGCCGTTGCGGAAGGCGATGGTGAAGTCGGGGTCGTCGAAGATGAAGCGGTAGGCGTCGAAGCCGAGCTCCTTGACCGGCATGAAGAACGGCGCCGACAGGAAGCTTTGGTAGAAGATCAGGAACAGCGGCAGGAAGATGGCGATCAGCGCGAGCGCCACCACCACGCCGCGCGGCCAATTGAGGCTGCGCCGGCCGGAGCTGGGAAGGGTCATAGTTTGCATGTTTGGTTCCGATGTGGCGAGGCGCGATGGGCGCCGGTTCGGGTACTGTGGGGTCAAGCCGGGCCGGCCGGTGCGGTCAAGGGCCTGTGTATGCGCGCGCCTTCGCCGCCCAAACCCATGCGGCAGAATCCGGGGTCGGACCCCGCCGGGGTCCGACCCCAGCTTGACGCCGCTGGGTTTGGCCGGCGCACCGGCGCGCCTGCTGTTACTTCTTGCCGGCGGTTTCTTTCCACTGCTTGAGGAAGGCCATGCGTTTGGCCGGGCCGAGGAACTGCAGCACGATCGGGTGCACCGGCACCGGCTTGACGTTGTCCTTGCCGATCTGCTTGATCAAGTCGGCCGAGGTGGTCTCGCCGGTGACGTCGGCGCGGATGGCGTACAGCTTGGAGTCGTTGGCGATCACCGTCTGGCCGCGATGCGACAGCATGTAGTCCAGCCACAGCTTGGCGCCGTTGAGGTTCTTGGCGGCCTTGTTGATGAAGATGACGCGCGACAGGATCAGCGTGTAATCCTTCGGCATCACCACGCCGATCGACGGATCGGTCTTGGCGCGCACCAGGGCGTAGGAGCCCAGCACGTTGTAGCCGATCAGGTTCTCGCCCGAGGAGATGCGCTCCATCATGGTGCCGGTGGACGACTGCACGCGCACCTTGGCCATGCCGAAGGCGTTCTCCAGTTCGAGGAACTTGGGGTTCTCGCGCGCGTCCTGGGTCATGAACATGAAGCCGACGCCGGACTTCTCGATGTCGTAGGTGGTGACCTTGTCCTTGAACTTGGGCAGCTGGATCAACTTGGTGAAGTCGGCGTGCGTCTGCGGCACTTCCTTGGCGTCGACCAGGCGCTTGTTGTAGACGATGGCGGCCGGCTCGAAGGTGGTGCCGTAGGCCTGTTCGTCCCACATCGCCCAGCCGGGGATCTTGGCCGCCTCGACCGATTTGTATTTGAGCGCGTAGCCGTCCGAGGCCAGGCGCATTTGCAGGTCCATCGCCGACGACCACATGACGTCGGCGGTGTTGCCGCCGGCCGCCACCTCGGAGATGAAGCGGTTGTACACCTCGGTCGAGTTCATGTCGTTGTATTCGACGGAGATGCCGGGGAACTGGGCGCTGAAATCCTTGATCAGCGGCTGGGTCGCCTTGCTGTCGGTGGCGCCGTAGATCACCAGCTTGCCCTCCTTCTTGGCGCCGTCGATGATCTTCTGGTAGTCGGCCGGATAGCCGGCCGGCACCTGGGCCAGGGCGGCCGAAGCGAATACGGTGGTCAATGCAGCGGCCAGGGTGGTTTTCAACATCATGTCTTGTCTCCGTCGTTTATATGGTGGCGATGATTCGCCTATTTTGGGCACCTCTAAAACCTGTCGTTCCCGCGTAGGCGGGAACCCATGCACCGCATGAGTTCCCCCCATGCACCGCATGAGTTCCCGCCATGCGCCGCATGCTGCTTAGCGCGGCATGGATTCCCGCCTACGCGGGAATGACGAGCTCGCGATTACTCAAAGTTCCCGCTACTGCGTTGCGCTACCGCGCTACTGCGCTACTGCGTTGCGCTACCGCGCTACTGCGCTACTGCGTTGCTGCTACTGCGTTGCGCTACCGCGTTGCGCTCCGCGTTGCGCTACTGCGCTGCTGCTACTGCGTATTCCGTACCGCGTATTCCGTACTGCGCATCCGGCGCCGCCTAGCGCATCAAACCCAACTCGCTGGCGCGCCGGCCGTAGTCGTCGACCGCCTTCTTCACGTAGGCCGCCAGCGCCTCGCCCGTCAGGCTGAACGGGTACAGGCCGTAGGCGGCGCGGCTCTGCGCGAACTGCGGCGTGGCCAGCACGCGGTCGAAGGTGGCGACCCACTTGCGGTAGTCGCCCTCGGCCACCTGCGGTCCCATCCAGACGCCGCGAATGATCGGCCAGACCACGTCGATGCCCTGCTCGCGCGCCGTCGGCACGTTTGCCAACACGCCCGGCAGGCGCTGTTCCGACAGCACCGCCAGCACCCGCGTATTGCCGTCCGCCGCGTACAACGTGGCCTCCGACGCGTCGCCCGAGACCACCTGCACGTAATTGGCGTGCATCGCGGTGAAGGCCTCGCCGCCGCCTTCCAGCGCGACGAAACGCAACACCTTGGGATCGACGCCGGCGGCCTTCACCACCAGCGCGATCTTCAACCAATCCTGGCTGCCGATGGTGCCCGAGACACCCACCAGCACCTTGTCCGGATGCTTCTTCAACGCGGCGATCAGCTCGCCCAGCGTCTTGTACGGCGAGTCGGCGCGCACCGCGATCATGCCGTAATCGGCGCCCAGCGCCGCCACCCAGCGCACGTCGTTGGCGGTGGCGCGGCCGAACTTGCCCTGCGCCAGATTCAGCAGCGAGCCGCCGGAGAACACCACCAGCGTGTTCGGCTCGGCGCGCCGCTGCGACACCAGCGAGTGCCAGGCCACCGCGCCTATGCCGCCGGGCAGGTAGCTGATGTGCATGGCGCCGGTGGGGCGGCCGGGCAAGCCGTTCAAGCCTTGTTGCGCCAACTTGCAGGTCAGGTCCATCGCGCCGCCCGGTTTGGACGGGACGATGCATTCCACGCCCGCCGGCTGGGCCGCCATGCCGGACCGCGGCAGGGCGCACATCAGCGCCAGCAAAGCTGGCAAAATTTTCTTCATCTGGTATGGGTATAGTAGAGCGGTGAAGCTTTCAAAGCGCTTTCAAGATCCGGCGTTTTTCAAATGTTTTCGAAAAACGCCGGATGCCCGGAAGGCTTAGAAGCGGTGCTGCATGCCGGTCATGAAACCGCGCTGGGATTCACCGAAACCGGCGTCGTCGCGCGACAGGCCGGTCAGCTGGCTGTTCTTGGCTTTGGCGTAGGCGGCCGAGACGTACAGGTCGGTGCGTTTGGACAGTGCGTAGCGATAGCGCGCCACGTACAGGGTGGGGTCGGCGTCCTTGCCGGCGGCGACGTTCTTGACGTTGACGTGGTAGATCGCGCCGGTCAGCGTGGCCGCGTCGATCTTGTAGTTGACGCCGCCCCAGTAGGTGGTGGCGTCGATGTCGGCAGTCAGCGCCTTGCCGGCCACCAGTTTGTAGTCGCGCACCACGGCGGTCAGCTTGAGCGGGCCGTTCTCGTAGTTGCCGCCCAGGTGCCAGACGGTGTTCTTGTCGCGGTTGCCGGTGGCCGGCACGGTGATGCCGTTGACCTGCTCCCAGGTCGCCATCAGGCTGACCGGCCCGGTGGTGAAGACGGTCGACAGACCCAGCTTGCTGCTGTCGCGCGCGCCGGTGGTCTGCTCGCCGAAGCCGTAGGAGGCGCCGAACTTGAGCGGGCCGAAGGTGCCGGCATACTTGATCAGGTTGTCGAAGGCGGTGGTGAAGCCGTACTTGCTCGGGCCGGTGGCCGGACCGGAGGTGGCCCACGAGTACAGCGGCGCGAAGCCCATCGGGTCGAAGGCGATCACCGTGTCGTACACGTTGGTGAACGAGCGGCCCAGCACGACGCGGCCGAAACCGCCCTCCAGGCCGACGTTGGCCTGGCGCTTGAACAGCACGCCGTCGGAGGCGCCGGTGTCCATCAGGATGCCGCCTTCGAGCTGGAACACGGCCTTCAGGCCGCCGCCCAGATCCTCTGTGCCACGCAAGCCCCAGCGCGAGGTGTTCATGCCGCCGGAGGTGACCCGGGTCAGCGAACCGCCGCCGGCCTTGGCGTCGGAGGCGTAGTCGACGCCCATGTCGAGCAGGCCGTAGACCTGGACGTTCGATTGCGCCTGGGCGGCGCCGCCGGCGGCCAGCAGGGCCAGCGCGGCGAGTGACAGGGTGGTTTTCTTCATGTGGGTCTCCAAAGGATATAGTTATTGGTGAGTTGCCTGATTCTTGAATCAGGCTGCCACTATAGGAGTCACTTCCTTTCAATTACCTTTCAGATCGGGTTGGGGACCGGCCTTGTCGTCACAGCGCCACAATTGGCGGCGCGCGCTTCCCAATTGGGCCGGCGGCGGCGATGATTCTGGCCTTACACTGAACTTATTTCACACTGTTGGCAAGAAAATATGCGCATTCTGTTAGTTGAAGACCACACCGAACTATCCCACTGGCTGGCCAAGGCGCTGCGCGACGCCCATCTGACGGTGGAATGCGCCGACAACGGCGCCGACGCCGACGCCCTGCTGCACACCCAGGACTACGCGCTGGTGATCCTCGATTTGACCCTGCCGCGCATGGACGGGCTGGAGGTGCTGCGGCGCCTGCGCGCGCGCGCCGCGCCGCGCGGCCAGACGCCGGTGCTGATCCTGACCGCCCGCGGCGGCCTGGACGACAAGGTGCAGGGCCTCAACCTGGGCGCCGACGACTACCTGGCCAAGCCCTTCGAACTGGCCGAGCTGGAGGCGCGCGTCAAGGCGCTGCTGCGCCGCAGCGTCGGCAACGAGAGCCTGGTGCACCACTGCGGCGCGCTCAGCTTCGACACGGTGACCCGCATGTTCAGCTACGCCGGCACGCCGATGGCGCTGACGCCGCGCGAGCACGCCGTGCTGGAAGCCTTGATCACCCGCGCCGGGCGCGCCGTGTCGAAGGAGAAGCTGTTCGACGAGGTGTTCGCGCTGGCCGACGACGCCAACCTCGACGCCATCGAGCTGTACATCCACCGCGTGCGCAAAAAGCTCGACAGCGGCGTGGCGGCCGACGCGCCCGGCGGCGCCATCATCACCACGCTGCGCGGCATCGGCTATCTGCTGCAGCCCCGGCCGGCCCAACCGGCCGCCTGAATGAGGCCGCCGGCCGCCCCACCCGCCCGCGCCGCCAGCGGCGGCGGCGCCCCGGCCGCGCTGGGCAGCCTGCGCGGCCAGCTGCTGCGCTGGCTGCTCGGGCCGCTGATCGTGCTGGTGCTGCTGAACGCCGTCTCGGTCTACCGCAACGCCCTCGACGCCGCCGACATGGCCTACGACCGCTCGCTGCTGGCCTCGACGCGGGCGCTGGCCGAGCGCGTCTCGGTGGTCAACGGCAAGGTGGTGGCCGACGTGCCCTACGTCGCCCTCGACAGCTTCGAGACCGACACCCTGGGCCGCATCTACTACAAGGTCACCGGCATCCGTGGCGAGACCGTGTCCGGCTACGCCGACCTGCCGCCGGTGCCGGCCAACGTGCCGCGCTCGCAGGCCTATCCGGCGCTGGTGCGCTTCTACCACGCCAGCTACCACGGCCAACCGATCCGCATCGCCGCCCTGCTGCAGCCGGTGTACGACGACTCGATGCGCGGCATCGCGCTGATCCAGGTGGCCGAGACGCTCGACGCGCGGCGCGGCCTGTCCAACCAGATCCTGTTCGACACGCTGCTGTGGCAGGCCGGCCTGCTGGTGGCGCTGGCCCTGCTGGTGTGGTTCGCCGTGCGGCTGGTGCTGCGCCCGCTGATGCGGCTCAAGCTGGCGGTCGAGACGCGCAGCCTGTCCGACCTGTCCGACGTCGACCCGGCGCTGGTGCACAAGGAGGTGCGCCCGCTGGTG
>NZ_JAEMNU010000152.1:45160-50608 GCF_016461825.1 Rugamonas violacea
CCCCCCACGCCTCGCACCAGCTGCGCACGCCGCTGACGGTGTTGAAGACCCAGGCCGAGCTGGCGCTGCGCGAGTGCGAGCGCGAACACGAGCCGGCGCAGCTGCGCGCCGCGCTGGGCGAGATCGTGCGCAGCATCGCCGCCACCACCGACTCGACGGTCAACCTGGCCAACCGCCTGCTGACCTTGGCGCGCATCGAGCACGGCGGCGAGGGCATGGCGCTGGCGCCGGTGGCGCTGCGCGACACGCTGCGCCAGGTGGCGCTGGAGCTGGCGCCGGCCGCCGTCGCCAGGAACATCGACCTGTCGCTCGAAGCCGGGCAGGCCGGACTGATCCAGGGCCACGCCCTGCTGCTGCACGAACTGGTCGCCAACCTGCTCGACAACGCGCTGCGCTACACGCCGGCCGGCGGCAGCGTGGTGCTGCGCGTGCTGGCCGGCGCCGCCGAGGCCGGGAGCGGGGCCGCGGCGGACGCCGCCGACGCCGGCGGCGCCGGCATGGTGTGGCTGGAGGTCGAGGACAGCGGCCACGGCATCGCCGCCGCCGAGCGCGAAAAGGTCTTCGCGCCCTTCTACCGCGCCGCCGCCACGCTGGAGCGCAACCCGGGCGGCGCCGGCCTGGGCCTGGCCATCGTGGCCGACATCGCCGCCCTGCACGGCGCCGCCATCGTCCTGGCCGACGGCGCCGGTGGACGCGGCCTGCGCGTGCGCCTGTTGTTTTCCGCCCTCGTTTAGCAGCACCAGCAAGGGCGCCTGCGGCCGGCGCCGTGCCGCCAGGGGCTACAATGTAGCAACCGAGCCGGGCCGGCGCCACGCGCCCGGTATAACGACATACAAGGAAAGCGCAGCATGAGTAGCAAAAAAATCACCAAACAAGACATGACCGAACTGTTCGCCGACATGGCGCAGAACGCCCCCTGGGACAGCAGCAAGCCGCTGCTGTGGGGTTACTTCTTCGCCGACCAGGCCAAGGCCAAGCTGGAAGCGGCGGCGCCGCTGCTGCAGGCCAAGGGCTACCGCGTGGTCGGCCTGTTCGACTCGGCGGCCCAGGCCGACGGCACTCCGGCGCAGAGCTGGCTGCACGTCGAGAAGGTCGAGCAGCACGACGCCGACAGCCTGCACGCGCGCAACCAGGAGCTGTACCGCTTCGCCGAGGAGCAGCAGATCGAAACCTACGACGGCATGGACGTCGGCCCCGCCGTCTAGGCCCCGCCCACCCGCCCGGCGCCGGTGGCACGGCGCGCCACCGACGACCAAGATGACCACCACCGCCCGCAGCACCATGTCCCGTTTCTCGCGCAGCGCCTGGCTGACGGTCGCCGCGCTGGCGCTGTTCGCCGCCAGCTTCGCCCTGTACGTCTGGACCGAGCAGCGCATCGACGAGGCCAACGAGCTGCGCTACCAGTCCTACCAGTTGACCGAGGAGCTGCGCCGCTCCTCCGACGAGCTGACCCGCGCGGTGCGCAGCTACATCGCCACCGGCGAGCCGGCCTACCGGCGCCACTACCATGAGGTGCTGGCGACGCGCGACGGTCGGCCGGGCGCCCTGGCCGCCGAGCGGCACGCCTACTGGGACCTGCCGGTGGCCGCCGCCTCGGCGCCGCCGGCGGCAGCGGCAGCGGCAGCGCCGGCGGCGCTGCTCGAACGGATGCGCCGGGCCGGTTTCAGCGCGCTCGAATTCTCGCTGCTCAGCGAAGCCAAACACAACTCCGATAGTCTGACCCACACCGAGCTGGCCGCCATGACCCTGTTCGAGGGCGCCAACGCCAATGCCGACACCGGCGGCGCCGGCGACCCCGGCGCGGCGGCGCGGCGCCAGGCCGCCAACGCGCAGTTGTACAGCGCCGACTACCGGCGCGCCAAGGCCGCCATCATGCGGCCGATCGGCCAGGTACAGAACAGCGTCGAGCAGCGCACGCTGGAGGCGGTGCACAACGCCGCCGGCAACGCGCGCAGCATGCGCGCCGCCGTGCTGCTGGCCGGCGCGCTGCTGCTTTACCTGGTGTGGCGCAGCAAGCGCGACCTCGACGCCATCCTCGGCTGCCGCGCCGACCTGCTGCACCAGCGCATCGAACGGCTCAGCGGCGGCGACTTCGCCAGCACCGTCCCGGTGCCGGCGGGACGCCAGCACAGCGTGCTGGGCTGGCTGGCCGAGATGCAGCAAAGCCTGCGCCGCATCGACGCCGAGCGCGGCGAGGCGCTGGCCCGCCACCAGCGCGTCAGCCGGCTGTACAACGCGCTAAGCCAATGCAACCAGGCGATCGTGCGCAGCACCAGCGAGGCCGAGCTGTTCGAGCGGATCTGCCGCGCCGTGGTGCAGCATGGCGGCATGAAGATGGCCTGGATCGGCATGATAGGCGCCGACGGCCACGTCGTGGCGGCGGCCATGCACGGCGACGGCACCGACTACCTGAACGGCCTGCACCTGCCGCTCGACGAGGCGCACCCGCACAGTCGCGGCCCGATCGGCCGCGCCTACCGCAGCGGACAGCCCTACTGGTGCCAGGACTTCCAGGCCGATCCGGCGACCGCCGTTTGGCACGCCCGCGGCGCCCAGTACGGCTGGGGCGCCTCGGCGGCGCTGCCGCTGCGCCGCGACGGCCGCATCGTCGGCTTCTTCTCGCTGTACTCGGCCACGCCGCAAGCCTTCGACCAGGAGGCGCGCGAGCTGCTGCTGGAGATGGTGCTCGACATCGAGTTCGCGCTGAAAAACTTCGACCGCGAGGCCCGCCGCGAGCAGGCCGACGCGCTGCTGCGCAAAAGCGAGCGGCACCTGCGCACCATCATCGAGACCGAACCCGAATGCATCAAGGTGCTCGACAGCCAGGGCCGCCTGCTGGAGATGAACGCGGCCGGCCTGGCCATCCTCGAAGCCGACAGCCTGGAGCAGCTGCAGTGCCACAACCTGGTCGATCTGGTGCTGCCGGCCTACCGCGCCGACTTCATCGCCCTGCACCAGCGCGTCATCCAGGGCGGCAGCGGCACGCTGGAGTTCGAGGTGTGCGGCCTGCGCGGCGGCAAGCACTGGATGGAGACGCACGCCGCGCCGATGGCCGGCGGGCCGGGCGAGCCGGCCATGCTGCTGGGGATCACCCGCGACATCACGGCGCGCAAGCGGGCCGACGCGCAGATCCAGTACCTGGCCCATTTCGACGCGCTGACCGGCCTGTCCAACCGCACCCAGTTGCAGGACCACGCCGAGTACGCCCTGAGCCTGGCGCGGCAGGGCCGCCAGACGGCGGCGGTGATGCTGCTCGACCTCGACCACTTCAAGGACATCAACGACTCGCTCGGCCACAGCGCCGGCGACACCCTGCTGGTCGAGCTGGCCGGCCGGCTGCGCCAGACCCTGCGGCCGGGCGACCTGCTGGCGCGCCTGGGCGGCGACGAATTCATGTTCGTGCTGCCCGGCGTCGACGCCGCCGCCGCCGCGCTGGCGGCGCGCCATCTGCTCGGCCTGATCGAGGCGCCCTGCCACATCGCCTCGCACGACCTGAACGTGACGGCCTCGATCGGCATCGCCCTGTACCCGGCCGACGGCGCCGACCTGGCGACGCTGTTCCAGTGCGCCGACGCCGCCATGTACCGGGTCAAGCGGGAGGGCCGCAACGACCTGCGCTTCTTCACGGCGGAGATGCAGCAACGCTCGGCGCGCAATCTGCAACTGGTGTCGGCGCTGCGCCAGGCGCTCGAACGCGGCCAGATGCAGGTGCACTACCAGCCGCAGTTCTCCCAGCAGGGCGGGCGCATCGTCGGCGCCGAGGCGCTGCTGCGCTGGCACTCGCCGGAGCTGGGCCAGGTCTCGCCGGCCGAGTTCATCCCGGCGGCCGAGGACAGCGGCCTGATCCTGCCGATCGGCGCCTGGGTGCTGCGCCAAGCGGCGCGTCAGGCGCGCCTGTGGATCGACGCCGGCCTGGCGCCGCTGGTGATGGCGGTCAACCTGTCGGCGGTGCAGTTCCGCCAGGCCGACCTGCCGCGCCTGGTGACCCAGATCCTCGACGAGGAGGGCCTGCCGGCCGAATACCTGGAGCTCGAACTGACCGAGGGGGTGGCGATGCACGACCCGCAGGGCGCCATCGCCATGATGAACAGCCTGCACGAGCGCGGCGTGCGCATGTCGATCGACGACTTCGGCACCGGCTATTCCTCGCTCAGCCATTTGAAGAAGTTCAAGGTCTACAAGCTGAAGATCGACCAGTCCTTCGTGCGCGACATCTGCACCGACCCGGAGGACAAGGCCATCGTCGGCGCCATCATCCAGATGGCCCGCAGCCTGGGCCTGTTGACCATCGCCGAGGGCGTCGAGACGGCCGGCCAGCTGGAGTTCCTGCGCGAACAAGGCTGCGACGAGATGCAGGGCTACTACTTCAGCAAGCCGCTGCCGGCCGCGCAGTTCGAGCAGTTCGCCCGCGCCCGGCAGTAGCGCCGGCCGCCGACCGGTGGCCCGCTCAACCCCAGAGGCGCAAACCTGGGGTCGGACCCGCGGGTCCGACCCCGGCTTCCTGCCGTCGGGTGGTTTCGATTGCCGCCGGCAGCATAAAGAACGAGAACAAATCTTCCCGCCCCCGGCTTATCCCGTGCCCCCACGGTTTTGGATTAGCATAGCGACTTGGCCCCGCGCCGCGTGCGCGCATCCCAGCCCCCTGCCAGGAGTTTCCATGCCCAAATTCGCCGCCAACCTGTCGATGCTGTTCACCGAGGCGCCCTTCCTCGACCGCTTCGCCCTGGCCCACGAGGCCGGCTTCGCCGGCGTCGAGTTCCTCTTTCCCTACGCCTACGAGGCCGAGCAGATCGGCGAGCGCCTGCGCCGCCACCAGCTCAGCCTGGTGCTGCACAACCTGCCGCCGGGCGACTGGGCCGGCGGCGACCGCGGCATGGCCTGCGATCCGCGCCGCGCCGACGAGTTCAAGGACAGCGTCCAGCTCGGCCTGGAATACGCCGTCGAGCTGGCCGTGCCACAGGTGCACTGCATGGCCGGCATCACCCCGGCCGGCCTGGCGCCGGAGCGGGCCCGTGCCACGCTGGTGGAGAACCTGGCCTGGGCCGCCGACCAGTTCCGCCCGCACAACATCGCCGTGCTGATCGAGCCGATCAACCACTACGACATCCCCGGTTACTTCCTCAACCACAGCGCGCAGGCCTGCGCGATCCTGGCCGACTGCGGCCGCGACAACCTGTTCCTGCAATACGACATCTATCACATGCAACGCATGGAAGGCGAGCTGAGCAATACAATCCGCGCCCGCCTGCCGCTGATCCGCCACATGCAGCTGGCCGACACGCCGGGCCGCCACGAGCCGGGCACGGGCGAGATCAACTACCGCCACCTGTTCGCCTTCATAGACGAGCTGGGCTACGACGGCTGGATCGGCTGCGAATACATTCCCCGCGACGGCACCGCCGCCGGCCTCGGCTGGCGCGCCGCGCTGACGGCGGCCTGAGCCGCCCG
>NZ_JAEMNU010000153.1:0-54373 GCF_016461825.1 Rugamonas violacea
ATCCGGCCCTCTCGCAAATCAAATCGTCGTCGGCATCCATTTTACCGGCTCACCTCGCTTCTTTCTAGACGATAGTCCGACAGACTGCTAGCCCAAGTATGTCGCAGATCATGCCAGTGGTTCGCGTCAACTATCTTGGCCGACCGGCCAAGATAATTGTCGCTCACCAATTACAGGTGTGCGGGTGGTCGGCAGTGACGAAACCAGCATCAAGAAGGGACACAATTACGTCGCCGTCGTGCACGATTTAGCGGCCAAGCGCCTGCTGTTCGTCACGCCGGGGCGCGACCACGAAACGGTAGCCGCCTTCAAGCGGGAATTGGTGGCGCACGGCGGCGTAACCGACGAGATCAAGCATGTCTGCATGGACATGAGCGCGGCCTATGCCAAGGGCGTGGCGGCAAGCTTGCCGAACGCACAGATCAGCTACGACAGCTTCTACGTCGTCGCCCTGGCCAACAACGCCATGGACTAGGTGCGGCGCGAGGAGATGCCCACCCAGCCTTTCGCAACCGTTTCCATGCGAACTTTGACTTGATCTAAGTCTGCGAGCTGCGCACAAAGACACCTCGACCGGCGCCCGGCTTGACCGGCCCCAACGCCTCCGCCAGCGGGGCACGCAACAATGCCCTTGGTTCCCACAACTACATCTGGAGACATCATGGCTATCGACGTGTACCTGCAAATCGACGGTATCAAAGGAGAATCGGCCGATTCCGCTCACCAGGGCTGGATCGAACTAACCTCGGTTCATATGGGGGTGACGCAGCCCCGCAGCGCAACCGCATCGACAGGTGGCGGTCACACCGCTGAACGCTGCGAGCATCGCACTCTGTCGTTGTCAAAACTTGCCGATGTGGCATCACCTATCCTGATGCAAACCTGCTCCACGGGCAAGACCATTCCGAAGGCAAAGTTCGAATTCATGCGAGCCGATGGTGAAGGCAAGCCTGTGAAGTATTACGAAGTCGAGCTGGAGAACGTCATGATCGCCAACATGGACCAGTTGATCAGCGAAGGTAACATCCTGCATGACGACATCGGACTGCGCTTTTCCAAGGTGAAATGGAAATACACGCAGCAAAAGATAGCAGGCGGCGCGGGCGGCAACACTTCCGGCGGCTGGGATCTCGCGGCCAGCAAGTGCGCTTGAGGGAGCCAGCCATGTCTAACGGCGTTCCTATTCAGCCAAGGAGTTCGAAGGGCCTCATCATGCTGCCCCAAGCGCCCGAGGACGCGGGCTATTATGTGTATGGGAATGTACACAACGTGCCAGGGACCGGGCCACTGGCACAGTACGCCCACCCCAGCCTGATGTCGCTGATTTTCTACATTGAGCGCGAGTGGCAGGCTATCGACGATAGAAAATTCGGTATCGGAAACATCAGCCTGGCCGACGGAAGAAAGTACGATCATGCCACCCATCGAAAAGGGATTGAGGTGGACTGCCGCCCAGTTCGAAAAGATAGGATGGTCGGCCAGGCTGCTCGCTGTTCACGCTTCGATAAAATTTATGACCGCGATGCGACCCTCAGGTTGATATGTATCTTTGCAGAGCACCCTATGGTCAATCTCATTTACTTCAACGACGACGTGATTCAGGATGCAATTGGCGGGGGCATTGTAACGTCCTGCCAGGGGCACGATGACCACTTCCATGTTCGAATAAAGGCGCAGCCATGAGCCCGCGTCTAGTCATCGTCGTCAGCGCGCTCGCAATTATTTCGCTAGCCGACGCTGCTGATAAAAAGGCACCAGGGCGGTATTTGGCCACGCCGCTCAAGGGCGATTACTACGTATATGGCGGGACGATGGCGGAAATGCTCCCCCCGACGGCGAAGGACCGAAAGGTGTCTTTTATGGTCAATGGACAATTAGCGAAAGACTTGTTCAATCAGATTGGGCCGGACGCAAAACATGCGTGTAGTGCGGAGACCGGCTACCATGAAAGACGCAAGGGGGATCTCGTTTGCATCCTTGATGAAGACGGATACAGTTGCTACTTCGGGCTCGATGTGACCATTGGGAAAAGCACCTACGGGGTGATCTGTTAAAGCGGTATTTTTGAGTACGATAATATCTGTTTCTCTCGAATTTGAGCAATTTGAATAGTTCCAAGCGAAAATCTGCTGTATATCCTGACAATCGCGTCGGTGTGAAGTGCCTGGGCCCAGCTCGTGTAGTCCAACGCTTGTGCGACCACTCGGCAGGCCCATGAACCGCAAAAAAAGGCCAGCAGTATGCCTTACACCCGCGTCAATTCGGCCGGTCCGGACGCCTACCGGGCGGGCTTTGCCCCCTCTCGCCGGCAAGGTCGTTTAAGATGCATGTTTTAACAGCCGCCCAAGTGCGCCGCTATGCATAACCTTTTGCTTGTCCTGCTCGCCCTGTTCCTCGTCGCGCTCAACGGTTTCTTCGTCGCCGCCGAGTTCGGCATCGTCACCCTCCGCCGCACCCGCATCCGCGCCATCGCCAAGACCCAGGGCCTGCGCGGGCGCATCCTGGCCACCGTCCACGGCCAGCTCGACACCTATTTGTCGGCCTGCCAGCTGGGTATCACGCTGGCCTCGCTGGGCCTGGGCTGGATCGGCGAGCCGGCCTTCGCCGGCCTGCTCGAGCCGCTGCTGCACGCGCTCGGCGTCAGCTCGCCCGAACTGGTGCACGGCATCGCCTTCGCCTTCGCCTTCAGCATCATCTCCTTCCTGCACATCGTGGTCGGCGAACTGGCGCCCAAGTCGCTGGCGATCCGCCTGCCCGAAGCGGTCGGCCTGTGGAGCGCGCTGCCGTTGTACGCCTTCTACTGGGCCATGTACCCGGCCATCTGGCTGCTCAACGCCAGCGCCAACATGGTGCTGGGCCTGGCCGGCCTGGCCGGCAAGGGCGGCCACGACTCGCACTACTCGGTCGACGAGCTGAAACTGATCCTGCGCACCAGCCAGCCGGGCGAAAAATTCAACAAGGACGAGCGCAACATCCTGGCCCACTCGCTGGACTTCTCCGACCTGGCCGTGTCCGACCTGATGCGCCCGATCCACGAGGTGATCGCGCTGCGCGCCGACCTGCCGCTCGACGACAACCTGCAGACCATGCTGCGCAACCGCTTCAGCCGCTATCCCTACTACAGCGCCGACGGCGAGCACGTGCTCGGCGTGATCCACCTGAAGGACCTGTTCTTCGCCCAGCAGCACGGCAAGCCGATCAGCGCGCTGGAGCCGCTGCTGCGCCTGGTCGAGACGATCTCGGCGCGCACCCCGGCGCTGGAGCTGTTCCGCCGCTTCCGCGACGGCGCGCCGCACTTCGCCCTGATCGGCGAGAAGGGCAAGCGGCCGGTCGGCTTCATCACCCTCGACAACCTGCTCGGCGCGATGGTCGGCGAGATCCACGACGAGTTCCGCCTCAACGAAAACGACTGGCTCAAGCAGCCCGACGGCACCCTGGTCGGCAAGGCCAGCCTGCCGATTTTCTCGCTCGAACGGCGCCTCGGCATCGACATCGAAAACGAGGAACTGGGGCTGGACGATGTAGAATCGGTGGGCGGCCTGATCATGCTGAAACTGGGCGACCTCCCCAAGCAGGGCCAGCGCATCAGCTTTAACAGTTTTGACATTGTTGCCAAGAAGATGAGCGGCCCGCGGATTTTGCTGGTCAAGGTGATTCCGAAGAGCGAACGCGGCACGGAATCGGACGAACAGGATTGAGCGGCGCCTAGACGCCGCCGGCCCCGCTCGGGGCCTTTTGGGGAGATCGGCGGTGCTGAAACGAGGTTTTCTGGCCTGCGCCCTACTCTGCTGCATCGCCGCGCCCCGGGCCGCGACGCACGCCCCGTTCGACTGCGGCGACATCGCGGTCGCCTTCTACGAGCACGGCGCCCTGTACTACCGCGACGGCAACGGCCGCTGGACCGGCATCGACAAGGACATCATCGACGAGCTGGGCAAACGCCTGGGCTGCCGCTTCCACGGCTTCGTCGACTCGCGCGTGCGCATCTGGACCAACCTGAAGGGCAACACGCTGCCGATGTCGGTGTCCGGCCTGGCCACGCCGGAGCGCTTGCAGTTCGCCCGCTTCGTGCCCTATTTCACCGCGCGCAACTACGTGCTGTTGCAAAAAAACACCAGTCCGGCCGTGCACGACCTGGCCAGCTTCCTCGCCGAGCCCAGCTACAAGGTGGCCGTCATCAAGAGCTTCAAGCACGGCGCCACCTTCGAGCCCTGGCTGAGCGAACTGCGCCGCCAGGGCCGGGTCTACGAAACGGCCGACTACAGCTCGCTGATGCGCCTGTTCAAGCTGGGCCGGGTGCAGGCGGTGCTGGCCTTGAACACCAGCTGGGCGCCGCTGGTGCGCCAGCGCGACTTGGGCGAGGGCGTCAAGATCATGGACTGGGCGCCGAAGGACGTCATCGTCGGCGGCCTGGTGCTGTCGCGCCAGCTGATCCCGGAGGCCACCGCCGAGCAGTTCGCCCTGGCCCTGCACGCCATGCGCGAGGACGGCACGCTGCGCGCCATCTTCACCCGCCACGTCGGCGCCGAGCTGGCCGCCGGCATGTTCAACTTCTAGCCGGCGCCGGCGCCGCCTTGCGCGCCGGCCCAGTCGCGCAGCAGGCCGAGCGCCACCGCCAGCAGGGTCGGGCCGATGAACAGGCCGACAAAGCCGAAGGCCAGCACGCCGCCCATCACGCCGAGCAGCACCAGGATGAAGGGCAGGCTGCTGCCGCGGCTGATCAGCATCGGCTTGACCACGTTGTCGACCCCGCTGATCAGGAACATCCCCCACACCAGCATGAAGATGCCCCAGCCGGTGCGGCCCTCGTTGAACAGCCAGATCGCCGCGCCGCCCCAGATCAGCGGCGGGCCGACCGGGATCAGCGAGAACAGGAAGGTGGCCACCGACAGCAGCGCCACGGCCGGCACGCCGGCGATGACGAAGCCGAGCGCCGCCACGGCGGCCTGCGCCAGCGCGGTGCCGAGCAGGCCGTACATGACGCCGCGCACGGTGCGGCTGACCGTGTCGACCAGCTCGGCGCGGCGCTCGCCGAGCAGTTGGTCCAGGCCGCGCGCCAGCGTGGCGACCATGCTCTCGCCGTCGCGGTAGAGGAAGAAGCTGACGAACACCGCCAGGCTGACCTGGGCCACGCCGCTGCCCAGCACCAGGCCGCCGCCCAGCAGGAAGGTGCGGGCCGGTTCCAGCATGCGCTTGGCCAGCGCCATCAACTCCTCGCGGCTGCCGAGCAGCTGGCGCAGATAGGCGTCGGCCGCCTCGCCGACCAGCGGCAGGCCCTTCAGCCAAGCCGGCGGCGCGATGGTGCCGGCGTCGATGCCGGCGCGGATCTGCTCATAGAAGCCGCTGGCGTTGTCGGCGATGTTGTAGGTGACCAGGGCCAGCGGCAGGATGATCAGCAAGGTCAGCGAACAGCTCATCACGGCGGCGGCCAGGGTGCGGCGGCGGCGCAGGCGGCGCAGCAGCATCAGGTACAAGGGCCAGCTGGAGATGGTGATGGCGGCGGCGAACAGGATCGCCGCCAGGAAGGGGCGCAGAACGAACAGGCAACCGATCACCAGCAGAATGGTGGCGGCGAGGCGGGTGTAGGGCTGAAAACGTGGGTCCATGCGGCTCCGTCAGGAAAAGGAGGGCGCGAGCAAAGCGCGCCCTCCCCGCAGGATAGCAGGATGGCGCTTCAGGACAACAGCTGTTTCAGGTCGTGCACGATGGGGCCGGGACCGAGGCCGTGGCGGACGAACAGGCGCAGCTTGCCTTCCTTGTCGAAGACGTAGCTGCCGGCGGTGTGGTCGACGGTGTAGCTGCCGGCCGTCTTGCCCGGCACCTTGGCGAAGAACACCTTGAACTCCTTGGCCACGGCGATGGTCTGCTCGGCCGTGCCGTACAGGCCGAGGAAGCGCTTGTCGAAGGCCGGCACGTATTCGGCCAGCAGGGCCTGGGTGTCGCGCTCCGGGTCGACGGTGACGAACAGCACCTGCACCTGCTCGGCCTGCGCTCCCATCTGCTGCATCACGGCGGCCATCTCGGCCATCGTGGTCGGACAGACGTCGGGACACTGGGTATACCCGAAGAACATCACCACCGCCTTGCCCTTGAAGTCGGCCAGGGTGCGCGCCTTGCCGTTGTGGTCGGTCAGGCTGAAGCCCTTGGCGTAATCGAGACCGGTCAGATCGGTGTTTTTGAACGCCAGCGGCGGTTTCTGGCCGCAGGCGGCCAACAGCATGGACAGGGACAACAGCAACAGGGTGAGCAGTTTTTTCATGGTTCGAATTTCAGGTAATGGTCCACCAGCAGCGCGGCGAACAACAGCGACAGGTAAATGATCGACCAGGTGAAGGCCTTGCGGGCGATCAGGTCGGTGTAGTGGCGGTAGATCTTCCAGGCGTGGCGCAGGAACACGGCGTTGAGGACGACGGCGCAGACCAGGTAAATCAGGCCGCTCATGTGCACGGCGAAGGGCAGCATGGTGGTGGCGGCCAGCGCGATCGAGTACAGCCAGACGTGGAACTGGGTGAACGGCAGGCCGTGGGTGACCGGCAGCATCGGCAGGCCGGACTTGGCGTAGTCGTCGCGCCGGTACATGGCCAGCGCCCAGAAGTGCGGCGGCGTCCACAGGAAGATGATGAGCACCAGCAGCCAGGCCTGCATCGGCACGTCGTTGGCGACGGCGGCCCAGCCCAGCGCCGGCGGCATGGCGCCGGACAGGCCGCCGATGACGATGTTCTGCGGCGTGGCCGGCTTGAGTATCATGGTGTAGATGACGGCGTAACCGACGAAGGTGACGAAGGTCAGCCACATGGTCAGCGGATTGACCAGCGCGTAGAGGATCCACATGCCGGCGCCGCCGATGACGGCGGAGAA
This sequence comes from Rugamonas violacea, assembly GCF_016461825.1. GTDB lineage: Bacteria > Pseudomonadota > Gammaproteobacteria > Burkholderiales > Burkholderiaceae_D > Rugamonas. The sequence goes on from NZ_JAEMNU010000153.1 coordinate 6,859, forward strand.
CACCGCCGTCTGCGCCACCGAGATGTCGCCCAGCGCCATCGGCCGGCGCGCGGTGCGCGCCATGCGCGCGTCGATCTCGCGCTCGGCCAGGCAGTTGACGGCGAAGGCGGCGCCGGCCAGCAGCCAGATGCCGACGGTGGCGGCGACCACCACGCGCCAGTCGGGCAGCTCGTCGGTCGCCAGGAACATGCCGATCACGGCGCAGAACACGGCCAGTTGGGTCACGCGGGGTTTGGTCAAGGCCCAGTATTGGGCGATGCGCGGGCTTGCTTTGTGTGTTGCGGTTTGGCTTGTCATGGGTGATGTCTGGCAGTCGTAGCGTGCGGGAATACTGCGCTGGCGGCTGCCTTCTGCGCGATCTCGTATTGGAACTTGGCCCGGTAGTTTAACATGGTCAGCAACACCACCAGCAGGGCCGCGCCGGCGTTATGCAGCACGGCCAGCGCCAGCGGGAAGCTGAGGAAGATGGTGGCCACGCCGCTGGCGATCTGCAAGGCCAGCAGCACGGCGATGCCGCGCGCGGTGCGCTGCAGCGCGCGGTGGCCCCAGGCGCGGTAGCAGGTGTAGCCGGTCAGCAGGGCGACGAGGAAGGCGAAGTTGCGGTGCACCCAGTGGATGGCGGTCAGCGCGGCGAACGGCAGGTAGTGGCCGGCGGCGGTCTTGCCCAGTTCGCGCCACAGGGTGAAGCCGTGCTCGAAGTCCATCGCCGGCACCAGCTTGCCGCCGCACAGGGGGAAGTCGGTGCAGGCCAGGGTGGCGTAGTTGGTGCTGGTCCAGCCGCCCAGCGCCAGTTGCAGCAGCAGCAGCAGGGCCGAGCCGGCCGCCAGCAGGCGGATGTTGCGCATCGCCGGCGGCGAGGCGGTCACCGCGCGCACCGGCTTGAGCAGCTGGTCCAGCCGGCCGCCGTACCACACCAGCAGGGCCAGCAGGCCCATGCCCAGCAACAGGTGGGTGGTGACGATCGCCGGTTGCAGCTTGAGCGTGACGGTCCAGGCGCCGAACGCGCCCTGCACGCAGACCGCCAGCAACAACAAGGCCGGCAGCAGCGGCGAGTATTCCGCCGCGCGCTGCTTGCGCCACTGCCAGCAGGACTGGATCAGCATCGCCGTGATCAGCACGCCGATGCCCATCGCCAGGTAGCGGTGGATCATCTCGATCCAGGCCTTGACCACGGTCACCGGGCCGTCCGGTTGCAGCGCCTGGGCCACGGCGATCTGCGCGTGCGCCAGGAAGGGATTGTGCTCGCCGTAGCAGCCGGGCCAGTCGGGGCAACCGAGGCCGGAGTCGGTCAGCCGGGTGAAGGCGCCGAAGACGATCAGGTCGAAGGTGAGGAAGGCGCAAACCCACACCAGCTTGCGGTACTTGTTGCTGTCGGCCGAGGTCCAGACCAGCGACAGCGGCAGCAGCGCGACCATCAGCCCGGTCAGCGCCAGTTGGGCCAGGGTGGAGAGGTGCATGGCGGGTCAGCCTATCGCCGAGGCCTTGAGCAGCTTGGACAGATCCTTCTTCACCTTGGACGGGTCGGCGTCCTTGGGGAAGCGCATCATCAGGTTGCCGCGCGGGTCGATCAGGTAGATGTGGTCGGCGGCCCGGTCGGCGCCGGCCTTGTCGGCGGCGCCCTGCTCCAGCGGCAGCCACTTGGCCACCGCCTCGGCCGGGGCGCGCAGCATGCGGGTGCCGTCGTTGACGCGCAGCAGCATGGTGTCCAGCGGCTCCTGGTCGGTGATCAGCCAGACCCGCTCGATGCGCTCCATCTCCTTGCCCTGCATGGTGCGCAGCTGGCGCATGGCGAACAGCTGGTCCTGGCAATCCTTCTGGCAGTCGGACGGGCCGACCTTGAGCATGATCCACTTGCCCTTGTAGTCGTCCAGCCCGGCCGGCTTGCCGTCCAGGCTGGTGCTGCCCAGCGCCGGGATCGGATGCTCGCGCGGGTCGATCAGCGCGCCGTAGTTGGTGCGGCCGCCCGGTTTGACGACGTAGTAGGCGAAGTAGGAGCCGAGCAGCGGCATGGCGCAGACGGCCAGCACGGCCAGCAGCTTCCAGCGGCCGCTGCTGACCTGGCGCGCCGCGCTCTGCGCCGTGGCGGCCGAGGCGGAGGCGGAGGCCGAGGCCGAGGCCGAGGCCGGGCTATCTTGTTGCGAATTATTTTCCACGTCTGAATCCCGTAAAGACAAAAAAGAGGACGGCCATCAGCGCCAGCGCATACCACTGGAACGCGTAGCCGCGATGTTTTTCCACGCCCAAGGCCGGCGCCGGCCAGTCGCGCACCAGTTGGGCGTCGGCGGCCGCGTTGAGCGCCGTCGCCGGTCCGCTCTGCTCGACCACGAAGGGCTGCAAGGTCATCGCGCCGGCGGCGGCAAGCTGGGCCGGCTCGGCGTTCTGCACGATGGCGCCCGGCAGCAGCGGCGCCGCGCTGCCCAACTGCATGACGTGGCCGGCGCTCAGCTTGACGATGCCCTCCAGCGTGACCCGCCCCACCGGCGTGGCGTAGGGCTGCATCTGCTCGCGCCGCGCCATGTTGCGCGGCAGCCAGCCGCGCTCGACCAACACGTGCAGCTCCGATCCCGCCATTTTAAACGGCATCAGCAAATAAAACCCGGCGCGGCCTTGATAGGGGCGGTTGTCCAGATACAGCGGCCAGTCGCGGCGGAACTCGCCCGTCAAGCGGACGCGGCGGTACTCGATGGCGGCGGCGGCGGCGGGCGTCAGCGGCGCGGCGGCGGACAGGCTCAGCGGCGCGGCGGCGTTGCCCTCGGCCAGCTTGCGCTGCAGCGCCGTCTTCTGCTCGGCGCGGCGCTGCTGCCAGTTGCCCAGGGAAATGCCGAGCGCCACCAGCAGCACGGTGGCGATGCAGGGCAGCAGGCGGAAACGGAAGGCGATACGCATTACAATGGTGCCTTATTCAATTTACAGCTGGCCAAACCCATGAAAATTGCCGTCGCCATCGCCTTCCTCCTGATCCTCGGCAGCCTCGGCTCGGCGCTGTTCTATCTAATGCGCGACAAAGGCAAGAGCAACAACACGGTGCGCGCGCTGGCCCTGCGCGTCGGCTTTTCGATCACACTCTTCCTGCTGATCCTGCTCGGCTACAAGCTGGGCTACATCAGCCCGACCGGCATCCGCTGACGCCGGCTTTCACACCACCCAAAAGCGGAGGGCCGGGGTCGGACCCGGCGGGTCCGACCCCAGTTTTCCGCCGCTGGGTCCGGCTGGCCTTGCCACCGCACTCACTCGGCCACCACGACGCCGTCAAATAAAAAAGCCGCGGCGGGAACTCCCGTCTGCGGCTTTTTTGCATCGCGGTCGACCGCCGCGAATTATAACCCCGTTACAGCCAGTAAACCACGACGTACAGGCCGAGCCAGACGACGTCGACAAAGTGCCAGTACCAGGCCGCGCCTTCGAAGGCGAAGTGGTTGTCGGCCGTGAAGTGGCCCTTGAGCAGGCGGTACAGCACCACCGACAGCATGATCGCGCCCATCGTCACGTGGAAGCCGTGGAAGCCGGTCAGCATGAAGAAGGTCGAACCGTAGATGCCCGAGGTCAGTTTCAGGTTCAGCTCGCTGTAGGCGTGCATGTATTCGTAGGCCTGGAAGCCCATGAAGACGGCGCCCAGCAGCACGGTGGCGGCCAGCCAGATGGCGGTCTTGGCGCGGTGGCCGGCGCGCAGCGCGTGGTGCGAGATGGTCAAGGTCACGCCCGAGGTCAGCAGCAGCGCGGTGTTGATGGTCGGAATCGGGAACGGCCCCATGGTCTTGAACTCTTCGACCGTGCCGGCCGGGCCGATGTTGCCCCACTGGGCGGAGAAGTCGGGCCAGATGAATTTGTGGTCGAGGTCGCCCAACCACGGCATCGAGATGCTGCGGGCGTAGAACAGCGCGCCGAAGAAGGCGCCGAAGAACATCACCTCGGAGAAGATGAACCAGCTCATCGACCAGCGGTAGGAGTAGTCGACGCGCTGGCTGTACAGGCCCTTCTCGGACTCGCCGATGGCGTCGCCGAACCAGAAGTACAGCACCGTGATGATGCCGGCCAGGCCGGCGAAGTTCAGGTACGGGCCCCAGGAGATATCGTTGACCCAGGCCGAGGCGCCTATCATGGTCAGCAACAGGGTCAGGCCGGCCAGCATCGGCCACTTGGACGGACCTGGCACGAAGTAGTACGGTGCCGCGGCGTTATGTGAACTCATCTTCATCTCCCTAAATCAACTATATTCGAGAATAGCTACTTGTTTTACTTTGGTACGACCAACTTGACGATGGTGATCAGCAAGGCGATCAACAGGGCCACGCCGAGCAGGCCGGCGATGACGATGTGCACCGGGTTCAGCTTGGCCGAGTCGGTGTCGAAGTCGCTCTTGCGGCGCAGGCCGAAGAAGGACCAGAACACCGCCTTCATCGAGTACAGGAAGGAGGCGTGCTGTTGCGGCTTGTCTGCTGGCTTCATGGTTGGCACCCGGTTCATTTCGCGGCCGTCTTGTCGAGGCCGGCAATTTCAAAAAACGTGTACGACAAGGTGATGGTCTTCACTTCCTTCGGCAGCGCCGGGTCGATGAAGAACACCACCGGCATCTGCCGCGCCTCGTTCGGTTTCAGCGTCTGCTGCTTGAAGCAGAAGCACTCGACCTTCTTGAAGTGCGGCGTCGCGCTTTGCGGCGCGTAGCTGGGGATGGCCTGGGCGTTGACGGTGCGCGCCTGGGTGTTGACCACCTCGTACATCACCGTGGCCAGTTCGCCCGGATGCACCTGCATGCTGGAGACCACCGGACGGAAGCGCCACGGTCCCTGGGCGTTGCCGTCGAACTCGATGGTCACGCTGCGGCTCTTGTCGACCTGGGTGTTCTTGTCCAGCTCGACGGTGCCGTCCTTCTGCGTCAACACGTTGATGCCCATCACCTCGCACAACTGCTTGTAGACCGGGATCAGCGCGTAGCCGAAGCCGAACATCATCACCGCGATGACGATCAGCTTGCCGAACATCTTGCGGTTCTGGCCCCGCGTCTCCTGGTCGAGGCCCACGTCAGCTCAGCCAGATACGTTTGACAAAGACGGACAGGAAAAACACCAGCGCCAGCGAGGCCAGGATCAAGCCGGTCTTCAGGTTGTTCGGTTTGTTCGGTTGGGACATGATCGGCTTTTCCAGTCGGTGGGCGCGGCGGCGTGGCATCCGCGCCGCCGCGCCGCGCCATTATTTGAACGTTGGCGGGGTTTCGAAGGTGTGGAACGGGGCCGGGCTAGGCACGGTCCATTCCAGTCCCTCGGCGCCTTCCCATGGCTTGTCGGCCGCCTTCTTGCCGCCACGGATGGTCGGCAGGACCACGCAGAACAGGAAGAACACTTGCGACAGGCCGAAGCCGAAGGCGCCGATGGTGGCCACCATGTTGAAGTCGGTGAACTGCGCCGGGTAGTCGGCGTAGCGGCGCGGCATGCCGGCCAGACCCAGGAAGTGCATCGGGAAGAAGGTGACGTTGAAGGTGATCAGCGACAGCCAGAAGTGCAGCTTGCCCATGGTTTCGTTGTACATGTGGCCGGTCCATTTCGGCGACCAGTAGTAGAAACCGGCGAACAGGGCGAACAGCGAGCCGGCCACCAGCACGTAGTGGAAGTGGGCCACGACGTAGTAGGTGTCCTGCAGCTGGATGTCGATCGGGGTGACCGCCAGGATCAGGCCGGTGAAGCCGCCGATGGTGAAGACGAAGATGAAGCCGACGGCGAACAGCATCGGGGTTTCGAAGGTCATCGACCCCTTCCACATGGTGGCGATCCAGTTGAACACCTTCACGCCGGTCGGCACGGCGATCAACATGGTGGCGTACATGAAGAACAGCTGCGAGGTCACCGGCATGCCGGTGGTGAACATGTGGTGGGCCCAGACGATGAACGACAGGATGGCGATCGAGGCGGTGGCGTAGACCATCGAGGCGTAGCCGAACAGCTGCTTGCGGGCGAAGGCCGGCAGGATCTGCGAGACGATGCCGAAGGCCGGCAGGATCATGATGTAGACCTCGGGGTGGCCGAAGAACCAGAAGATGTGCTGGTACATCACCGGGTCGCCGCCGCCGGCGGCGTTGAAGAACGAGGTGCCGAAGTGGCGGTCGGTCAGGGTCATGGTGATGGCGCCGGCCAGCACCGGCATGACGGCGATCAGCAGGTAGGCGGTGATCAGCCAGGTCCAGCAGAACATCGGCATTTTCATCAGGGTCATGCCGGGCGCGCGCATGTTGAGGATGGTGACGATGATGTTGATCGAACCCATGATCGAGGAGGCGCCCATCAGGTGCATGGCGAAAATCGCCATGTCCATGCCGGGGCCCATCTGGCTCGACAGCGGCGCGTACAGCGTCCAGCCGGCGGCGGTGGCGCCGCCCGGGACCAGGAAGGAGGTGGCCAGCAGGATCGCGGCCGGCGGCAGCAGCCAGAAGGAGAAGTTGTTCATGCGCGCGAAGGCCATGTCGGAGGCGCCCACTTGCAGCGGGATCATCCAGTTGGCGTAGCCGACGAAGGCCGGCATGATGGCGCCGAACACCATCACCAGGCCGTGCATGGTGGTCAACTGGTTGAAGAACTCGGGCTGGAAGAACTGCAGGCCCGGTTTGAACAGTTCGGTGCGGATCATCAGCGCCAGCACGCCGCCGGACAGCAGCATGATGAAGGAGAACCACAGGTAGAGGGTGCCGATGTCCTTGTGGTTGGTGGCGAACAACCAGCGCGACAGGCCGTGCGGATGATCGTGCGCGTGGTCGTGATGGTCGTGGGCGTGATCGATTGTGCTTGTGCTCATCTAAAGCTCCTGATTACTTGCGTGCAGCCACAACTTCGGCCGGTTGAACGATGTTTTCTGCGGCCTTGTTCGACCAGTTATTGCGGGTGTAGGTAATCACAGCGGCGATCTCCGTATCCGACAATTGCTTCCATGCAGGCATTTCGCTAGGGAACTTACCGCTTTTCTTACCGTGCAGCAGCACGTTGATCTGTTCGGCCTTCGGACCGTTGACGACCGGCGAGCCGTCCAGCGCGGCGAAGGCGCCGGGCACGCCCTTGCCGGTGGCCAAGTGGCAGACGGCGCAGGTGCTAGTGTAGACCTTTTCGCCCTTGACTTTGAGCTCGTCGATGGTCCAGACCTTGCTCGGATCGTCGGCCAGCGCGGCCATTTCCTTTTTCTTGCCATTGACCCAGAGCGTGTAGTCCTCGGCGCTGACCACCTTGACGACGATCGGCATGAAGGCGTGTTCCTTGCCGCACAGTTCGGCGCAATTGCCGCGATAGGTGCCGGTGTGGTCGGCGTTGAACCAGGTGTCGCGCACGAAGCCGGGGATGGCGTCCTGCTTGACGCCGAAGGCCGGCACCGACCAGGCGTGGATGACGTCGTTGGCGGTGGTGACGATGCGGATTTTTTTACCGACCGGCACGACGACTTCGTTGTCGACCTCGATCAGGTAGTTCTCGCCGCGTTTTTCGGTCGGTTCGACGCCGGGCGCGCCCACCTGCGAGCGCGGGGTCGACAGGTTGGACAGGAAGGAAATGCCCTCGCCCTCGCCCTTCAGGTAGTCGTAGCCCCATTTCCACTGCATGCCGGTGGCCTTGATGGTGATGTCGGCGTTGGTGGTGTCCTTCATGCCGACCACGGTGCGGGTGGCCGGCAGGGCCATGCCGATGACGATCAGGAAGGGCACCACGGTCCAGGCGATCTCGACCGTGGTGGATTCGTGGAAGGTGGCCGGCTTGTGGCCGAGCGATTTGCGGTGCTTGAAGATGGAGTAGAACATCACGCCGAACACGGCGACGAAGATCACCATGCAGATCACCATCATCCAGGTGTGCAGGTTGTAGATCTCGGTGGCGATCCGGGTCGCCGGCGGTTGCAGGTTCAATTCAAACGGGACCGGTCCGCCGGTGCCGCCGGTCGCCGCCGCGTAGCTGCCTGCCGCCTTGACGGCCGCCTGCTCCGCCCATGCTGGGATACCGGCAGCTGTCAACGACAGCCCGAGCATCAACGATTGAAGTCGCTTCGCATATTTCATGTTTTCCCCAACCACCCAAAAAAATAGATATTTTTTTAAACGGCGCCGGGATTCGCTGTTTTGAACCGCCAACGCACCATAAACACCTTCAGGTCCCTGCGACCGCGCGCCGCAACCCTTCATCGGCGTGATAGTGCGAGGGACCTAGACATCGGTCCGTATGGCCCCATCTTACTATCGGGCCACCGGTTGACACTGAACAGCAATGATTCTTTGTCACGCACACGCAACACATTCGAGCTGTTGTGCTTACTTGAAATCATGACAAAATTAGTCGCCGATTATAGCCAACAAAACTGACATACATCAAGAATTAATCCATCATGCAAGTATGGTCTCCGCCATGTTTGCACACCCCTGCGACAAAGGCGTGACAAGGTTGCCGAAATGTGCATTCCGGCCTCGGACAGCCCCGGGATCGCCGGCGCCGCCGGCGCCGCCCCACCCCTCAAACCATGGCTCAGCGCGGCTTGCGCGGCAGGTCGAAGCGGATGATCGCCTCGCCCTTCGAGGTCAGGCGCGGCGCCGGGCGGAAGGCGTGGCCGTAAATCACCTCGAAACTCAGTCCCAGCTTGCCGTCGGCGCGGCGGCCCCGTTCCAGCGCCGCCAGCAGGCGTTGCCAGGCGGCGCGGCCGAGCAGGCCACGGCGCCGCGTGCTGAGCGGATTGCCGCCCCAGGCGCGGGCGTCGGCCAGCAGGGCCTGCGCCGTGTCGTAGGTGACGGTGATGGTTTCCATGTCCAGGACGGGGGTCGAGAAGCCGGCCGCCACCAGTTGGTCGCCGAAGTCGTGCATGTCGACGAAAGGCAGCGCGTGCGGCGCCAGGTCGACCTGTGCGAAGGCGTCGCGCAGCTCCTTGAAGGTGTCCGGGCCGAAGCAGGAGAACATCAGCAAGCTGTCGACCCGCATCACGCGGCGCCACTCGGCGAACACACGGTCCGGCTGCGGATGCCAGTGCAGGGCCAGGTTGGACCAGACCAGGTCGACCGCGTTCGGCCCCAGCGGCAGCTCGGCGAAATCGCCGCACACCAGGTCGATGCCGGCCTTGGCCGGCAACAGCTTACTTAATAGTTGGTTGAGTCCGCTCAGCCGCGCCGCCGAGGCGCCCTGCGCGCGGGCCGCGTCCAGCATGGCGGCGGCGCCGTCGAGGCCGACGATCTGGGCCGCTTGATACTTTTTTTGCAACAGCGCCAGATCGGCACCGGCGCCGCAGCCGGCGTCGAGCACGCGCTGGGGCGCCAGCTTGACCAGGCCGAGGCGGTCGAACATCCGGCTGGCCACCTCGCGGCGCAGGAAATCGGAGGCTTGCACCCGCTCGGGGCGGGAAAACTGGGCGCGCACGCGCCGCAGGTCGATCGGGGCGCTCAATTTAGGCGGATTGGCTGGCACTTGCATGGTTCGGTCGGGCGAAGGTGAGATAATGTCGGCAGTGTACATGGTTGAGGAGCATCGCGATGCCAGCCGCGCCGGATTTGCCACCCCTGCGCACCGTGCTTACCGGCCCGGCGGCGGCGCTGCGGCGGCTACGCGGCGCCCTGTTGCGCGGCCTGCTGCCGGCCAGTTGCGCCCTGTGCGGCGGCGCCAGTGCGGACGCCCTGTGTGCCGGCTGCCGGGCGCAGTTCCTCGACGGGCCGGCGTTGCCACGTTGCCAACAGTGCGCCAATCCCCTGCCCCGGATGGAGCAGGACATGGCCGCCGAGGCCGTCTGCGGCAACGGCACGGCCGGCGGCAACGGCACGGCCGGCGGCGGCGGCATGGTCGATGGGAATGGCACGGCCGCTGGCAATCGGACGGCCGCTGGCGATCGTATGGCCGACGGCGACGGTCTGGCCGGCGCTGATGGCGTCGCCGCCCTGTGCGGCCAGTGCCTGCGCGACGGGCCGGCCTACGACCGCACCGTGGTGGCGGCCGACTACACCGCGCCGCTCGACCAGCTGGTGCTGCAACTGAAATTCGGCGGCCGTCTGGCGCTGGCGCCGCTGCTGGCGCAACTGCTGCGCGACGCCGTGCTGCGCCAACCCGGCTTCGCCCTGCCCGCCCTGCTCTGCCCGGTGCCGCTGGGGCCGCGGCGGCTGGCCGAGCGCGGCTTCAACCAGGCGCTGGAAATCGCCCGGCCGCTGGCGCGGGCGCTGGGCGTGGCCTTGCATCCCCGTCTGGCGGCGCGGGTGCACGAGACGCGGGCGCAGAGCAGCGTGGCACCGCACCAGCGCGGCGGCAACATCGCCCACGCCTTCGCGCTGGCCGAGCCGGCGCTGGTGGCCGGCCGCCACATCGGCATCGTCGACGACGTCATGACCAGCGGCCAGACGCTCAACGAGCTGGCCGCCATGTTCAAACGCCACGGCGCGGCGCGCGTCAGCAACCTGGTGTTCGCCCGCACGCCGCCGCATTGAACACATTGAGCGCCTTGAGCGCGCTGAGATGAGCGCCTTGAGCGCATTGAGATTATTTTTGAGGAGATTGCATTGTTTCACGTCGTACTGGTTCAACCCGAAATTCCGCCCAACACCGGCAACGTGATCCGGTTGTGCGCCAACACCGGCGCCCAGTTGCACCTGATCGAGCCGCTCGGCTTCCCGCTGGACGACTCCAAGCTCAAGCGCGCCGGCCTCGATTACCACGAGTACGCCCGCATGCAGGTGCACGCCAACTGGGAAGCCTTCCTGGCCGCCGTCCAGCCCGACCCGGCGCGCATGTTCGCCATGACCACGCACGGCTCGTCGCCGTTCGGCCAGGCCAGCTTCCAGCCCGGCGACGTGTTCGTGTTCGGCTCGGAGACGCGCGGCCTGGACCCGGCGCTGCGCGAATCGTTCGCGCCGGCCCAGCGCATCCGCCTGCCGATGCGGCCGGACAACCGCAGCCTGAACCTGTCGAACACGGTCGCCGTGGTGGTCTTCGAGGCCTGGCGCCAGAACGGCTACGCCGGCGGCGCCTGACACTCTGCCGCCCTGGCTTAGTGGCAGTGATGCGCTCTCCGCCCACATCGTTACGACAAGGCGTATATACACTTTTTCGACGGCAAACTCCAAGTTCGACAATACCAACATCGTCGATGCGCCCTAAGCTACTTGGGCAGTATCGAAAATCCATTGTGACTTGCCGGGTTTAGTCGTACATTTTGTATATACAAAGGTGGCGTGATGGGAACAATCGTCATTTCTGCTGCAGTGCGCGCAAAGCTTGAGCAAAAGCACAACGTGACCCGCTTGGAAGTTTGCGAGTGTTTCGACAACCGATGTGGAGTATTGCTCATTGACGATAGGGAGGAGCATCGACGTGATCCCCCTACCCTCTGGTTTATCGCAGAAACCAACACCGGTCGTCCCCTGAAAGTGGTGTTTCAAGTTCGGAGTGGGAATATGTATGTGATTACTGCATACGAGGCGAACGATATTGAAATGAACATCTACGAAACCAAGGGCAAGTAAGGTAAGGCATTTCGGGAGAGCACCATGAGCAAAGCAAAGATCGATGGCACGGCCGAAGCCTGGGAGACGGGGCAGCTTGGTCGCGACATGCAACACGCCAAGCCGGCACCACAAGTATTGGAAGCACAGATCGACGAGTCACTCGGCATGCAAATGATCTCGATCCGCCTTCCCAAAGACCTGATCGACGACTTTAAAAAAATTGCCGAGTGTCGTGGCGTTGCTTATCAACCGCTCATGCGCGAGGCGCTACAAAGATTTGTCGCTGCCGAGTACAAATTGATCGCGACCGAGTATGCGAATCTGAAAGCGGCAGCCACGCCAACATCCAAAGACACGACAAGGCGCGGCAAGCAAGCGGCTTGATCCTCCCCATGCCCGCCCGCCACCTGATTAATCAGTTGCGGATCTTGTTGAGCAGCTTGGTGGTCGAACGGTCGTGCTCGAAGTCGATGGCGACGGCGCGGCCGCCGTAGGCCAGCACCGCCTGGCCCTCCGGGATCGCCGCCATGTCGTAGTCGCCGCCCTTGACGTAGATTTCCGGGCGCGCTTGCAGCACCACCTCCAGCGCGGTGTCCTCGTCGAAGTCGACCACCAGGCTGACCGACTCCAGCGCGGCCAGCACGGCCAACCGGTCGGCGCAGGTGTTGAGCGGACGGTCGTCGCCCTTGCCCAGGCGCTTGACCGAGGCGTCGGTGTTGGCCGCCACCACCAGCGAGGCGCCCAGCGCGCGCGCCTGCGCCAGGTAGGTGACGTGGCCGCGATGCAGCAGGTCGAACACGCCGTTGGTCAACACCACCGGCTTGGGCAGCACGGCGACGCGCGCGGCCAGGTCTTCACGGGTACACATCTTCGATTCGAATTGGGGCATCTGTTTCTTCAGGTTAGGGGTTGGTGCGGCGCTACTGGCCCGGCGGCTCCGGCTCCGGCTCGGCCTCGATCTGCATGCTCAGCGCGCTGGCGGCCGCCGGGCCGGCGTCGCCGGGCTCCTTGCGGTCGCCGCGCAGCTTGATCTGCAGGCGCAGGCCGTTGGCCGAATCGGCGTTGCGGATCGCCTCCTCGTAGGCGATATGGCCCTTATTATAGAGTTCATACAGCGCTTGGTCGAAGGTGCACATGCCCAGCTCGCGCGATTTGTGCATGATTTCCTTGATCGCCTGGAAGTTGCCCTTGAAAATCATCTCGGCGATGGTCGGCGTGTTCAGCAAAATTTCGATGGCCGCCTTGCGGCCCTTGCCGTCCTCGGTGCGCACCAGGCGCTGCGAAACGATGGCGCGCAGGTTCGACGACAAATCCATCAGCAATTGGTTGCGCCGCTCCTCCGGGAAGAAGTTGATGATGCGGTCCATGGTCTGGTTGGCGTTGTTGGCGTGCAGCGTGCCCAGGCACAGGTGGCCGGTCTCGGCGAAGGCGATGGCGTGCTCCATGGTCTCGGTGTCGCGGATCTCGCCGATCAGGATCACGTCCGGCGCCTGGCGCAGGGTGTTCTTCAGCGCGTTGTGCCAGGACAGGGTGTCGACGCCGACCTCGCGGTGGGTGATCAGGCAACCCTTGTTCTTGTGCACGTACTCGACCGGGTCCTCGACCGTGATGATGTGGCCGGCCGAATTGCTGTTGCGGTAGTCGATCATCGCCGCCAGCGTGGTCGACTTGCCCGAGCCGGTGCCGCCCACCACCAGCACCAGGCCGCGCTTGGTCATGATGACCTCCTTCAACACCTCGGGCAGTTCGAGCTTCTCGAAATTCGGGATCTCCGAGGCGATGGTGCGGATCACCATGGCCACGCACTGCTGCTGGACGAAGACGTTGACGCGGAAGCGGCACACCTCGGGCAGGGAAATGGCGAAGTTGCATTCGAGCTCGGCCTCGAACTCGCGGCGCTGCTTGTCGTTCATGATGGACAGCGCCAGCGCGCGCGTCACCTCGCCGCTCAGGCGCTGCGCGCTGAGCGGCTTCATCGCCCCTTGCGACTTGATACTGGGCGGGAAGTCGGCGGAGATGAACAGGTCGGAGCCGCCCATGTGATGCATCACCTTGAGCAGCTTGTGCAGATAGGCCTGGGCCTCGTCGGGGCCAAAGGTGGCGGACATACACGGCCCTCCTTCTTGATACTGTTGCGAAAGCGAAGCACCGGTCCATTATATCGGCTGCATTCCGCTACAATAGATTTTCTTGTCCAGCCCGCCGCCCGGCGCGCGCCGGCCTCACCGCGCTTTCCTGTGGCTTTTCATGCATTGCGCCGAAGCATTGCCTGTGTTCAAATACATTCATGACCCTGACCGAACTGAAATATATCGTCGCCGTTGCAAGAGCGAAACACTTCGGACATGCCGCCGAAGCCTGTTATGTCGCCCAGCCCACGCTGTCGGTAGCGATCAAGAAGCTGGAGGACGAGTTGGGGGTGGTGCTGTTCGAACGGGGCGGCGCCGAGATTTCCGTCACGCCGCTGGGCGCGCAGATCGTCGCCCAGGCCGAGCGCGTGCTGGAGCAAACGGCCGCCATCAAGGAGTTGGCCAAGCAGAACAAAGACCCGCTGGCCGGCCCGTTGCGCCTCGGCGTGATCTACACCATCGGCCCCTCGCTGCTGCCGCCGCTGGTCAAGGGCATGATCGCCAAGGTGCCGCAGATGCCGCTGATCCTGCAAGAGAATTTCACCGTGCGCCTGCTCGAAATGCTGCGCCAGGGCGAGCTGGACGCCGCCGTCATGGCGCTGCCGCTGCCCGAGCACGGCATGTCCATGCAGGCGCTGTACGACGAGCCCTTCGTCGTGGCGATGCCGCAACAACACGCCTGGACCGGACGCAAGTCGATCCCCGCCGACGACCTGAAAACGGAGAACATGCTGTTGCTCGGCAACGGCCATTGCTTCCGCGACCAGGTGCTCGAAGTGTGTCCCGAGATGGCCCGCTTCGCCTCGCCCGGCAACGGCATGCAGCGCACCTTCGAAGGCTCCTCGCTGGAGACCATCCGCCACATGGTGGCCAGCGGCATCGGCCTGACCGTGCTGCCGCGCGCCTCGGTGCCCGACCTCGACACCAACGACGGCATGCTGCGCTTCCGCCGCTTCGACGCGCCGGAACCGTCGCGCCGCGTCGTCATCGTCTGGCGCAAGAGCTTCACCCGCAAGGCCGCCATCGACGCCATCTGCGAGGTGGTGCGCGACTGCGAACTGCCCGGCGTCAGCACGCTGTGCCTGAACGACAAATAGCCAGCGAAACCTGCCACGGCGTGACGGCCGCAACGCCACCCGGCGGCGGCGCCGGCGATTTGCGATAATGCCGCTTTTGCCCTTCCCGAAAACATGATGCTTTCCATGACCAAGCTGGAGTTGTACGCGCGCCTGTTAAGGCTGGACAAACCGATCGGCGTCGTGCTGCTGCTGTGGCCGACCCTGAGCGCGCTGTGGATCGCCTCGGCAGGCAAGCCCGACTGGACGCTGGTGCTGATCTTCTCGCTCGGCACCTTCCTGATGCGTTCGGCCGGCTGCGCCGTCAACGACTACGCCGACCGCGACATCGACAAGCACGTCAAGCGCACCGCCCAACGCCCCGTCACCAGCGGCCGGGTCAGCGGCAAGGAAGCGCTGGGCATCGCCGCCCTGCTGGCCGCGCTGGCCTTCTGCCTGCTGCTGCCGCTCAACCTGCTGACCAAGCAGTTGTCGGTGGTGGCCCTGCTGGTCGCCCTGACCTATCCCTACTTCAAGCGCTTCTTCCCGATCCCGCAAGCCTACCTGGGCGTGGCCTACGGCTTCGGCGTGCCGATGGCCTTCGCCGCCGTGCAGAACCAGGTGCCGGCGCTGGCCTGGGTGCTGCTGGCGTCGAACGTGTTCTGGGCCGTCGCCTACGACACCGAGTACGCCATGGTCGACCGCGACGACGACCTGAAGATCGGCATCAAGACCTCGGCCATCACCTTCGGCCGCTTCGACGTCGCCGCCGTCATGCTGTGCTACGCCGCGCACCTGGGGCTGACGCTGGCCTGCGGCTGGCAGGCCGGGCTGCGCGGCTGGTTCGTCGCCGGCCTGCTGGGCGCCGGCGCCATCGCCGTCTACCACTACACGCTGATCCGTGGCCGCCAGCGCGACGCCTGCTTCTACGCCTTCCGCCACAACAACATCCTCGGCGCCGTGGTGTTCGCCGGCGTGGCGCTGGACTACGCACTGCGCCAGGGCCGGCTGGCGTGAGTTGTCGCTGCACTGGTCACACTTGATCTAGCGCATAGGCGGCGCCGGGCGGCAACCTATACACTGGTTTCTTCCCGCGCCCCCCGCGCATCCCTCGAAAGGTCGAACATGGATCACATTCAACAGAACGGCAAGGCCGCCGGCGACGACGAGCTGGCGCGCAGCCAGGCCGCCAACGCCACCGCGCGCGACAAGCTGATGAGCGATTTGCAGAACGTCATCCACGAGGCCGAGTCCTGGCTGGACGACAGCACGGACCAGCTCGGCGCCGAGGCCGGCAAGGCGCGCCGCCATTTCGAGGACGCGCTGCTGACCGCCAAGAGCGACCTGCGCCGGCTGGAGGAAGGCGTGCTGGCGCGCGGCCGCCAAGCGGCCCGCAGCACCCAGGTCTACGTGCGGGACAATCCGTGGAAGGCGGTCGGACTGGGCGCGGCCGTCGGCGTCATCGCCGGCATGCTGATCGGCCGCAAGTAGCATCGCGGGGCGGCCCGGCCAGCGCCCCACGGCGGCGGCAATGCCTTCTTCGACACAAATTAGTTGATCTGCCGGGCAACTTGCCGCGACAATGGGACTCAGCATCCCTGTCGCTCTTCGAATGGACCCCATGGCCCGCCGCCCCCACCGCCGTCCTCCCCTGGCCACGCTGCTGACGCGGACCGCCCTGCTGTCGCTGTCGCTGTCGCTGGCCGGGCTGGGCGCATGCGCCGGCGCCGCCGAGGTGAGCATGGCCTTCGGCGAGAAGATCCCGCCCTACTGTTTTCCGGAAACCAACTCCGGCATCGAACTGGAGGTCATCGGCCAGGCGCTGGCCTATCGCGGCCACGTGCTCAAGCCCAAGTACTACTCCTTCGTCCGCATACCGATGGCGTTCCGGGCCCGCGAGGTGGACGCGGCGATGAGCGACCTGGGCGAGGACATGGCCGCCGCCGGCGCCCACTACGGCGAGCCGGCGGTGTTCTACGACAACGTGCTGATCAGTCTGAAGGAGCGGAAGCTGCAGTTCCGCAAGCCCGAGGACCTGCGCGGCCTGAACGTGATCGCCTTCGTCGGCGCCATCAAGCGCTATCCCGACTGGCTGGAGCCGGCGCGCCAGGACGGCCGCTACTTCGAGCAGAACAACCAGACGCTGCAGGTACTCACGCTGGACAAAAGCCGCTACGACGTCGCGCTGAGCGACCGCAACATCTTCCGCTACTTCACGCTGCAACTGCAACGCGAGCGGGGCATCGTGCTCAAGCCGACGGTCGAACAGCGCTTCGTCAAGCTCAACCCGCAGGACTACCGCCCCGTGTTCCACGACAAAAAGATCCGCGACGACTTCAACGCCGGCCTCAAGCAGCTGAGGGACAGCGGCCGCTACGCCGCCATCTACCAGAAATACCTCGGCGATCCACTACCCTGAGCGGGCCGCTCAGCCCTCGCTCAGCCCTCGCTCAGCCCTCGCCCAGCTCGCGGCCCAGCTCGCGGCCGCGCTCGGCGGCCGCCTTCATCGCCTTGACGATGGCGTCCTTGACGCCGCTCTCCTCCATGCTGCTCAGCGCGGCGTAGGTGGTGCCGCCCTTCGACGTGACGCGCTCGCGCAGCAGCGCCACCGCTTCGTTCGACTGCGCCGCCAACTGCGCCGCGCCGACGAAGGTGGCCAGCGCCAGCTCGCTGCCCTGGCGGGCGCTCAGGCCCATCTCCAGCGCGGCCTGCTGCATCGCCTCGATGAAATAGAAGACATACGCCGGACCGCTGCCCGACACCGCCGTCACCGGATCGATCAGGCTCTCATGGTCCAGCCAGACGGTGGCGCCGACCGCCTTCAGGATGGCGTCGGCGGCCTCCTTCTGCGCCGCGCTGACGCCGGCGGCGGCCACCATGCCGGTGATGCCCAGGCCGATCAACGCCGGCGTGTTCGGCATGCAGCGCACGATGGCGCCGTAGCCGCCCAGCCAGCGCGCCAGGTCGGCGGCGCCGATGCCGGCGGCGATCGACAGGATCAGCGGCTGCGCCGCCCGGTTCAACAGCTGCAGCAGCTCGGCCGCCACCGCGCGCATGCTCTGCGGCTTGACCGCCAGCACGATCACGTCGACCGCGCCGAGCGCGGCGTCGGCCGCAGTCGCGGTGCTGACGCCGAACTGCAGGCGCAGCTTCTCCAGCGCGGCGGCGTTGGGGTCGACCACGTGGATGTTGGCGCCGGCCGTCAGCTTGCCGGCCAGTCCGGCGATCAGGGCCGAGGCCATGTTGCCGCCGCCGATGAAGGCGATTTTCAGTGCGCTTGCGTTCATGTCTGTCTCTCGTGGTGGTCTGGGGGGATGCTGCCTGGACTAACTGGGCTGGACGTTACCCGGCCGGCGCGTAGTGGCGCGCGCCGAAGATGGCGCTGCCGACGCGCACGATGGTGGCGCCCTCGACGACGGCGGCGCGCAGGTCGGCCGACATGCCCATCGACAGGGTGTCGAGCGCCAGGCCGTCGGCGCGCAATTGTTCGTAGAGTTGGCGCAGCTGGGCGAAGGCGGCGCGCTGCGCGCTGTAGTCCTCGCTCGGCTCGGGGATCGCCATCAGGCCGCGCAGGCGCAGCTTGGGCAGCGCGGCGACGCGCCGCGCCAGCTCGGCCAGCTCGGCCGGCGCCACGCCGCTCTTGCTGGCCTCGCCGCTGATGTTGACCTGCAGGCAGATGTTGAGCGGCGCCATGCCGTCCGGGCGCTGCTCGGACAGGCGCTGGGCGATCTTCTCGCGCTCGACCGTATGGACCCAGTCGAAGTGTTCGGCGATGGGCCGCGTCTTGTTGCTCTGGATAGGACCGATGAAATGCCACTCCAGCGCCGCCGCGGCGGCCTGCTCGGCCGGCTGCGCCGCCAGGCCGGCGCGCACGGCAACGATCTTGTCGAGCGACTCCTGCAGGTAATTCTCGCCGAAGGCGCGCTGGCCGGCGCGCACCGCCTCCAGCACCGCCTCGGCGCCGAAGGTCTTGGACACCGCCAGCAGCCGCACGCTGTCCGCCCCGCGTCCGGCCTCCCTGGCGGTGGCAACAATTGTCGAGGCGATGGCTTGCAAGTTCTGGGCGATTGTGGACATAATCAGTGAGAATCAGTGAGCGTATAGTGTAGGAAACTTCGGTTAAGCAACAGCGTGGAACAGCATCGGCGCTGCCGGTGAATCGCCCCGGCGACCCTGCCTTCAACCCCAGCCACAGGGATTATAAATGGACATCTCAGAACTTCTCGCATTCTCGGTCAAGAACAAGGCCTCGGACTTGCACTTGTCGGCGGGCTTGCCACCGATGATACGGGTGCACGGCGACGTGCGGCGCATCAACCTGCCGCCGCTGGAGCACAAGGACGTCCACGGCATGATCTATGACATCATGAACGACGGCCAGCGCAAGGCCTACGAGGAGATGCTCGAAGTCGACTTCTCCTTCGCCATCCCGGGCCTGGCGCGCTTCCGCGTCAACGCCTACAACCAGGAGCGCGGCGCGGCGGCGGTGCTGCGCACCATCCCGTCGAAGATCATGAGCCTGGAAGAGTTGAACTGCCCGCGCATCTTCACCGAGCTGGCGCTCAAGCCGCGCGGCCTGGTGCTGGTGACCGGGCCGACCGGCTCGGGCAAGTCGACCACGCTGGCGGCGATGGTCAACCACGTCAACGAGACCGAGTACGGCCACATCCTCACCATCGAGGACCCGATCGAGTTCGTCCACGAATCGAAGAAGTGCCTGATCAACCAGCGCGAGGTGGGGCCGCACACGCTGTCGTTCAACAACGCGCTGCGCTCGGCGCTGCGCGAGGACCCGGACGTGATCCTGGTCGGCGAGCTGCGCGACCTGGAAACCATCCGCCTGGCCCTGTCGGCGGCCGAAACCGGCCACCTGGTGTTCGGCACGCTGCACACCTCCTCGGCCGCCAAGACCATCGACCGCATCGTCGACGTCTTCCCGGCCGACGAGAAGGAGATGGTGCGCGCCATGTTGTCCGAGTCGCTGCAGGCGGTGATCTCGCAGACCCTGCTCAAGACCAAGGACGGCGGCGGCCGCGTCGCCGCCCACGAGATCATGGTGGCCACGCCGGCCATCCGCAACCTGATCCGCGAGGCCAAGATCGCCCAGATGTACTCGGCGATCCAGACCGGCAGCAACGTCGGCATGCAGACGCTGGACCAGACCCTGACCGACCTGGTGCGGCGCAACGTGATCTCGGCGGCGGCGGCCCGTTCGGCCGCCAAGACGCCGGACAACTTCCCCGGATAGGAACCAGCATGGAACGCGACCAGGCATTCAAATTCATGTCCGACCTGCTGCGCCTGATGGTCAGCAAAAAAGGCTCCGACCTGTTCATCACCGCCGGCTTCCCGCCGGCCATCAAGATCGACGGCAAGTTGACGCCCGTCTCGACCCAGGTGCTGACGGCGGCCCACACCATCGACCTGGCCCGCTCGATCATGAACGACAAGCAGAGCGCTGGCTTCGAGCTGAGCAAGGAAGCCAACTTCGCCATCAGCCCGGGCGACCTGGGGCGCTTCCGCGTCTCCGCCTTCGTGCAGATGAGTTCGGTCGGCATGGTCTTGCGCACCATCACCAGCGAGATCCCCAAGCTCGACGACCTCGGCCTGCCCGAGGTGCTCAAGGAGGTGGTGATGGCCAAGCGCGGCCTGGTCATCATGGTCGGCGCCACCGGCTCGGGCAAGTCGACCACCCTGGCGGCGATGGTCGGCTACCGCAACGAGAACAGCTACGGCCACATCATCACCATCGAGGACCCGGTCGAGTATGTGCACCCGCACAAGAACTGCATCGTCACCCAGCGCGAGGTCGGCGTCGACACCGACGACTGGGCGGTGGCGCTGAAGAACACCCTGCGCCAGGCGCCGGACGTGATCCAGATCGGCGAGATCCGCGACCGGGAGACCATGGACCACGCCATCGCCTTCGCCGAGACCGGCCACCTGTGCCTGGCCACCCTGCACGCCAACAGCGCCAACCAGGCGCTCGACCGCATCATCAACTTCTTCCCCGAGGAGCGCCGCCAGCAGTTGCTGATGGACCTGTCGCTGAACCTGAAGGGCATGATCTCGCAGCGCCTGGTGCCGCTGAAGGAGAGCAAGGGGCGCGCCGTGGCAATCGAGATCATGCTCAACTCGCCGCTGATCTCCGACCTGATCTTCAAGGGCCAGGTGCACGAGATCAAGGAGTTGATGAAGAAATCGCGCGAGCTGGGCATGCAGACCTTCGACCAGTCGCTGTTCGATTTGCACGAAGCCGATAAAATCAGCTACGAGGACGCCTTGCGCAACGCCGACTCGGTCAACGATTTGCGCTTGGCCATCAAACTCGAGGGCAAGGCGGCGAAAAACCGCGACCTCTCGGCCGGAACCGAACACTTGGGAATCATCTAATGACGACAATCTACGAGCACGCCGCCGCCACGCTGTCCGGCGCCCCCGCCGACCTGAGCCAGTACCAGGGCCGGGTCCTGCTGATCGTCAACACCGCCAGCCAGTGCGGCTTCACGCCGCAGTACAAGGGGCTGGAGGCGGTCTACCAACAGTTCAAGGAGCGCGGCGCGGTGGTGCTGGGTTTCCCCTGCAACCAGTTCGGCGGCCAGGAGCCCGGCGCCGCCGACGAGATCGGCGCCTTCTGCGAGAAGAACTTCGGCGTCAGCTTCCCGCTGTTCGCCAAGGTCGACGTCAACGGCAGCGAGGCCCATCCGCTGTTCAAGCAGTTGAAGAAGGACGCCCCCGGCCTGCTCGGCACCGAGGCGATCAAATGGAACTTCACCAAGTTCCTGGTGCGCAAGGACGGCACCGTCTACAAGCGCTACGCCCCGGCCACCAAGCCCGAGGAGTTGGTCGGCGACATCGAGAAGCTGCTGGCCGAGTAAGGCCAAGGCAAGCCAAGGCGCCCCCGCCCCCGGGGTCAGCGCCCCCGGGGTCAGTGCCGACATTCGGACACGAGCTGAGCTTTGAAAGCCCGGCCGTTGGCCTCTCAACGCAACGCCAGCTGATGAGGCCGTGTCCGAATGTCGGCACTGACCCCCGCTCGCGCTCGCTCGCTGCGAGCCAGCATCGGCATCCTCATCTTCCCTGTCCCCCGGCTATGCCTAGCGGCTCTCACGGCGACCTACCTTTCCGGTTTTTCCCGCATGGAGGGAGGCTCTGCCGAGATGAGAGACTTCCACTTTGAAATCGTTTTCAAATAAAAACGCAACGCGCCGGTCTTTTCGGTAATAATGCTTGAGGACAATATTGCCGGAATCTACCCACCACCTATGTCGTTGCTGAGGAAACTACTGTCGTCTTGGCTGCGGATGGGCACCTACACGCGCCTGTTCGTGCCCATTTTCGCCCTCATCGCGGTGGTCGTTTGCGTGCGCTACTCGCTGCTGATCGAGGCCGAGGCGGCCAACGCCGACCTGCGCTACCAGCTCGACGCCCAGGAGTTGGGCGACTATCTGGACACCACCCTCAAGAGCGGCCTGGCGCCGCCCGACCGCGCCGCGCTGGAGACGGCGCTGGCCGGCGCCCTGCTGCTCAACCAGGACGCCAGTGCCGTGCGGCTGGACTATCCCGGCGGCCACCTCGAGGCGGTGCGCGCCGTCAAACCGGCGCCGACCAGCCCGGCTTGGTTCCAGTCGCTGCACGCGCTGCGCCCCCTGACCCGCGAACTGGCGCTGTCGAGCAGCGCCAACCTGGAACTCTCGTTCGAACCGACGCTGCCGCTGAACCGCGTCTGGCACACGGTGCGCCAGCAGGCGCACATCTCGGCGCTCAACATCGGCCTCATCTACCTGCTGCTCGGCCTGCTGATCTACGCCAACAAACGCATGCTGGCGCGGCTGGCGCGCGCCACCGACCGCTTCCAGGCCGGCGAGCACCACGTGCGCCTGCCGCTGCGCGGCACGCTTGAGGAACGCGCGCTGGCCAGCACCTTCAACAACATGGCGCAGGAGGTGCAGACGCTGGTCGGCTCCTTGCAGCGCAGCCAGCGCCAGCTGGGCGAACAGCTCGAACAGACCCGTTTGGCCCAGGCCCAGCTGCTGGCCGAGAAGGAGCGCATCGAGGTGACGCTGGCCTCGATCGGCGACGCCGTCGTCACCACCGACCTGGCCGGCCGCATCCTCACCTTCAACGCCGTGGCGCAGACGCTGATCGGCCTGAGCGAGGCCCAGGCGCGCGGCATGGAGCTGCACCAGGCCTTCGTCCTGGCCAACAACTTCGGCCAGCACTCGCTGCTCAAGGCGATGACGGCGATCTACGCCGGCGGCCCGGTGGTCAAGGCCGGCGGCCAAAGCCTGCGCCACCTGTCGGGCCAGGTGCGCATGGTCGAATACACCGCCGCCGCGATCCGCGACAGCGCCGGCCGCGTGCAGGGTTCGGTGCTGGTGTTCCGCGACGTCAGCGAGAAGCGCCACCTGATCCAGCAGATGTCCTGGCAGAGCAACCACGACGTCCTCACCGGCCTGCCCAACCGCGCCGCGCTGAGCGGCCGCTTCGAACAGGAGCTCGGGCACGCCCGCGACCGGCAGCAGCTATTGGCGGTCTGCCTGTTCGACCTCGACCATTTCCAGCAGATCAACCAGGGCCTGGGCCAGGCGGTCGGCGACGAGGTGCTCAAGCAGGTCGCCAACCGGCTGCACGACTTCGCCGGCCAGCGCCATTACGTGGCCAGGCTGGGCGGCGACGAGTTCGTGCTGCTGCTGCCGGAGATGGCCCAGCGCGGCGCCGTCGAGCAGGCCATGACGCGGCTGCTGGCGGCGCTGGCGCTCGACTACCAGTGCGACGGCGAGACCGTCAAGATGTCGGCCAGCGTCGGCGTGGCGCTGTACCGCGACAGCGAGATCAGCGCCGACCAGCTGCTGCGCCACGCCGACCAGGCGCTGTACCAGGCCAAGATCACCGGGCGCAACCGCTACCACTTCTTCGACGCCGACCTCGACGAGCAGGTGCGCACCCACCACAACCGCCGCACCGAGGTGCGCGCCGCGCTGCGCGGCGGCGAGATGCGCTTGTACTACCAACCCAAGCTGAACATGCGGCGCGGCCGCATCGTCGGCATGGAGGCGCTGCTGCGCTGGCAGCATCCGCTGCGCGGCGTGGTCGGGCCGGCCGAGTTCCTGCCCTTCGTCGAGCACACCGACCTGATCGTCGACATCGGCGAATGGGTGCTGCGCGAGGCGCTGCGCCAGTTGCAGAGCTGGCGCAGCTTCGACCCCGACTGGGTGGTCAGCGTCAACATCGCCGCGCGCCACTTCCAACGCAACGACTTCGTCGAGCACCTGACGGCGATCCTCGCCGAGTTCCCCGACGTGCCGCCGTACATGCTGGAGCTGGAGATTCTGGAATCGTCGGCGCTGAGCGACGTCGGCCACGTGCGCGCCATCATGCTGGCCTGCCAGGCGCTCGGCATCAGCTTCGCGCTGGACGACTTCGGCACCGGCTACTCGTCGATGAGCTATTTGAAGCGGCTGCCGGCCGACATCCTCAAGGTCGACCAGAGCTTCGTGCGCAACATGCTGGTCGACCGCGACGACCGCCACCTGGTCAGCGCCGTCATCGGCCTGGCGCGCGCCTTCGAGCTGGGCGTGATCGCCGAGGGCGTCGAAACGGTGGCGCACGGCGCGCTGCTGATGCGGCTCGGCTGCGACCTGGCGCAGGGCTTCGGCATCGCCCGGCCGATGCCGGCGCCCGAGGTGCTGCCCTGGGTCAGCGCCTTCGACACGGCGCCGGTCTGGCAGGCCGCCGCCCTGCTGCCGCCGATCGCCAGCCCGCAGGCCGAGCACGGCGCCGGCCGCGCCCAGGACGGCGCGGCGCTGGCGGGCTGATTCTACTGTCGAGTCCGTGTCCGAATGTCGGCACTGACCCCGAATGAGCATCGGGGTCAGTGCCNCCCCCCCGACATTCGGACATTGTTGTGACCAGGCTAGGCGCCGACAGCCGCCAGGGCGCGGTCGATCAGCTCGATCCAGTGCCGCACCGGCGTCGCGGTGCCGGACTGCAGATGGGCCTGGCAGCCGACGTTGGCCGAGACGATGGTCTCGGCGCCGGTGGCGGCCAGATTGGCCAACTTGCGGTCGCGCAGCTGCAGCGCCAGCTCGGGCTGCAAAATCGAGTAGGTGCCGGCCGAGCCGCAGCACAGGTGGCTGTCGGCGCACAGCTTGACGTCGACGCCGACGGCGCGCAACACGCCTTCGACCTTGCCGCGGATCTGCTGGCCGTGCTGCAAGGTGCACGGCGGATGGTAGGCGACGCGCTGGCCGATCCGCCCGCCGATGCGGCGCGCCAGCTCGGCCTCGAACTGCGGCATCACTTCGCTCAGGTCCAGTGTCAGCGCCGAGACGCGCGCCGCCTTGGCGGCGTAGGCGCCGTCGTGCGCCAGCAGGTGGCCATACTCCTTGACGGTGGCGCCGCAGCCGGAGGCGGTCATCACGATCGCCTCCACCGCGCCATCGCCGCCGGCCAGGCCGGCGACGTAGGGCCACCAGGCGTCGATGTTGCGGCGCATGTCGTCGAGCGCGCCGCCCTGGTCGTTCAAATGGTGGCGCAGCGCGCCGCAGCAGCCGGCCTTGGGCGCGACGATCAACTGCACGCCGAGCGCGTCGAGCACCCGCGCGGCGGCGCCGTTGATGTTGGGCGCCATGGCCGGCTGGGCGCAACCGTCCAGCACCAGCATGCGGCGCGCCTGCGTGCCTCCGGGCCAGTGGCCGCCGCCCTGGCGCTGCGGGATCTTGTCCTGCAACGGCTTGGACAGCAAGGGGCGCAACAGCTGGCCAGCGCGCAGCGCGGGCGTGAAGATCCATTTGCGCGTCAAGCCCTCCTTCAGCAGCAGGCGCTTGAAGCGCTGGCCCAGCGGCCGCTCGACGCGCGCCTCGACCACCTTGCGGCCGATGTCGGCCAGGCGGCCGTACTGCACGCCGGACGGACAGGTGCTTTCGCAGTTGCGGCAGGTCAGGCAGCGGTCCAGGTGCAACTGCGTCTTGGCCGTCACTGGCGCCCCTTCGAGCACCTGCTTGATCAGGTAGATGCGGCCACGCGGGCCATCGAGCTCGTCGCCGAGCAGCTGGTAGGTCGGGCAGGTGGCGGTGCAGAAGCCGCAGTGCACGCAGGCGCGCAGGATGGCTTCGGCTTCGTCGCCTTCCGGCGTGTTCTTGATGAAATCGGCGAGATTGGTTTGCATGGATACTTGGGGACTCAATCAATGGTTCGGTCGACGGCGCGGCTGCTTCGCCGCCGGTCTTCGGTTCAGTACATGCGTCCGGGATTGAAGATGCCCGCCGGGTCGAACTCCTGGTACAGCCGCTGGTTGATGCGCGCCAGCGCCGGCGCCAGCGGGTGGAAGGCGCCAACGCTCTTGTCGGCGGCGCGGAACAGCGTGGCGTGGCCGCCGGCGGCGGCGACACTGGCGCGTATCTGCGGCGCGGCGCCGGCGTCGGCGGCCAGCCAGCGCTGCGCCCCGCCCCATTCGATCAGCTGCTTGCCGTTGAGGATGATGGCGCTGGCCTGCGGCGGCAGCGACAGGCGCCACAGGCTGGCGCAGGCGAAGAAGTCGTGCGTCTGGTCGCGCAGGCTGTCCCAGTAGGCGTCGGCCTCGGCGTCGGGCAGCGCGGTGCCGCCCAGCTTGCGCTGCGCCGCTTCGACGGCGGCGCCGGCGCCGGACAGGCGCAGCGACAGCACGCCACGGTGCCAGCAGCTGGCCGAGATCGGCAGCGGCTGGCCGGCCCAGTCGTTCAAGCTGGCCAGCGCCTCGATCTCGCCCATCTCGAAGCGCAGGCTGGCCTCGCGCACCGGCAAGGGCAGCACCTTCAGCGACACCTCCATGATCAGGCCCAAGGCGCCGAGCGAGCCGGCCAGCAGGCGCGAGACGTCGTAGCCGGCGACGTTCTTCATCACCTGGCCGCCGAAGCGCAGCACCTCGCCCTGGCCGTTCATCAGCACGGCGCCGAGCACGAAGTCGCGCAGCGCGCCGGCGCTGGCGCGGCGCGGGCCGGACAGGGCGCAGGCGACCACCCCGCCGATGGTCGAGTCGGCGCTGTAGCGCGGCGGCTCGAAGGCCAGCATTTGATTGTGCCGCGCCAGCAGCGCCTCGATCTCGGCCAGCGGCGTGCCGCAGCGCGCCGTGATGACCAACTCGGTCGGCTCGTAGGCCACCACGCCGGTGTAGCCGCGGGTGTCGAGAATGGCGCCCTGCGGCGCGTTGCCGTACCAGTCCTTGCTGCCGCCGCCGCGCAGGCAGAGCGGGGTTTTTGCCGCCGTGGCGGCGCGGATCTGGGCTTGGAATTGTTCTAGGATCGCTTGCAAGATGTCTCCGTTAAAAACGTGGCAAATCGGCGAATTTCAGCAGGCCGCCGGTGACCCGCATCTTGCCGAATTCGGCGCAGCGGTTCAAGGTCGGGATCGCCTTGTTGGGGTTGAGCAGGCGCGCCGGATCGAAGGCGCGCTTGACGGCGTGGAAGGCGGCCAGTTCGGCCGGGGCGAACTGCACGCACATCGAATCGATCTTCTCGATGCCGACGCCGTGCTCGCCGGTGATGGTGCCGCCGACCGCCACGCACAGCGCCAGGATCTCGGCGCCGAAGGCTTCGGCGCGTGCGAACTCGCCGGGCGCGTTGGCGTTGAACAGGATCAGCGGATGCAGGTTGCCGTCGCCGGCGTGGAACACGTTGGCGCAGCGCAGCGCGTACTTGATCTCCATCGCGGCGATCCCGGCCAACACCTCGGCCAGGCGTTTGCGCGGGATGGTGCCGTCCATGCAGTAGTAGTCGGGCGAGATGCGGCCGGCCGCCGGAAAGGCGTTCTTGCGGCCGGACCAGAAGCGCATCCGCTCGGCCTCGTCGCGCGACACGGCGATGGCGCTGGCGCCGGCCTGCTGCAACACCGCCGACATGCGCGCGATGTCCTCTTCGACCTCCTCGCCGGTGCCGTCGGCCTCGCACAGCAGGATGGCGGCGGCCTCGGTGTCGTAGCCGGCCTTGACGAAGGGTTCCACCATGCGCGCCGAGGTCTGGTCCATCATCTCCAGCCCGGCCGGGATGATGCCGGCGGCGATCAACTCGGCCACCGCGTTGCAGCCGGCGCCGACCTGGTTGAACGAGGCCATGATGACGCGCGCCATGGCCGGCTTGGGAATCAGCTTGACGGTCACCTCGGTGACGATGCCGAGCATGCCCTCCGAGCCGATGAACAGCGCCAGCAGGTCGAGGCCGGGCGCGTCGAGCGCGTCGCCGCCCAGTTCGACCACGTCGCCGTCGATGGTGGCCATGCGCACGCGCAGCACGTTGTGCACGGTCAGGCCGTATTTGAGGCAGTGCACGCCGCCCGAGTTCTCCGCCACGTTGCCGCCGATGGTGCAGGCGATCTGCGACGAGGGGTCGGGCGCGTAGTACAGCGCGTGCTGCGCCGCCGCCTCGGAGATGGCCAGGTTGCGCACGCCGGGCTGCACCACCGCCGTGCGCGCGTACGGGTCGAGCCGGACGATCTGGCTCATCCGCGCCGTCGACAACACCACGCCGTCGACGATCGGCATGGCGCCGCCGGACAGGCCGGTGCCGGCGCCGCGCGGCACGATCGGCACCTTCAACTGGCGGCAAACGTTGAGGATGGCCAGCACCTGCGCTTCGGTTTCCGGCAGGGTGACGATCATCGGCAACTGGCGGTAGGCGGCCAGGCCGTCGCACTCGTAGGGACGGGTGTCCTCCATGGCGGACAGCACGCAGCGCGGCGGCAGCACGGCGCCCAGGGCGGCGGCGACCTCGCGCTGGCGCGCGGCCAGAACAACCGGGTCGGCCGGGTCGGCCGGGTCGGGTATGGCAATAGTCATGGGGCGGAAACCGGGAAGCGCTTGAACAGCGACGATTGTAAGCACAAAAAGTCGGGAATAGCGCCTTGGTGGGGCGAATACCGTCCTTTTCGCCACAAATCCGGCCGCCATCGACCAGCACTGTCGTATTCCGCTCAGACGGCCCCCCCATCGGCACAGCGCAAGCCGGCCAAGACTTGCGCTGCGACGCTCCGATTTGGCGTATCCTCACACCTCTCACCTCTCACCTACTTCACCAATCAGGAAGCATCATGGGCAACCGACTCTCGAAAATCGCCACCCGCACCGGCGACAATGGCACCACCGGACTGGGCGACGGCAGCCGCACCGACAAGGACAACGTGCGCGTGCACGCGATGGGCGACGTGGACGAGCTGAACTCGAACATCGGCCTGCTGCTGTGCGAGGCCATGCCGGACGCGCTGCGCGAGGAGCTGATCTCGATCCAGCACGACCTATTCGACCTGGGCGGCGAGCTGTGCATCCCCGGCTACCAGATGATCACCGAAACCCACGTGGCGCGGCTCGACGACCTGCTGGCCAAGTACAACGCCGACCTGCCGGCGCTGACCGAATTCATCCTGCCGGCCGGCTCGCGCGCCGCCGCCGTCGCGCACATTTGCCGCACCGTCTGCCGCCGCGCCGAGCGCGCCATCGTCACCCTGGGCAAGGCCGAGACCATCCACGACATGCCGCGCCAGTACGTCAACCGCCTGTCGGACTTGATGTTCGTGCTGTCGCGCGTGCTCAACCGCTTCGCCGGCGGCAGCGACGTGCTGTGGCAGCACGAGCGCAAGCGCGGTTGAAGCGGGGGCGCCCGGTTTAGCCAACCCACAGGCAAAAATCTGGGGGCGATGCGGCTCGGTTTAGAAGACCCACAGGCGTAAAACTGGGGTCAGACCCAGCGGGTCTGACCCCCGCGCTCTGCCTTTGGGTGGTTTTAGGGCCGCCGGCGCCTTGACTGCCGGCCTAGGGCCGCGCCTGCGCCACCACCGCGTCGAGCTGCGGCGCGGTGAACAGCAAGGCCATGCCCTTGGCCATGCTGAGCCGCGACGCCGGCGCCGGATGGCCGC
The DNA here is from genome assembly GCF_016461825.1 of Rugamonas violacea. Lineage (GTDB taxonomy): Bacteria > Pseudomonadota > Gammaproteobacteria > Burkholderiales > Burkholderiaceae_D > Rugamonas. The sequence goes on from NZ_JAEMNU010000153.1 coordinate 36,354, forward strand.
TCGACAGCATGGAGGCGGCGTCGTCGGCCGCCAGCTTGCGGTAGAAGCTGACCATGGCCGCCCCGGCCCAGCCGGCGCGATGCGCCAGCACCATGCCCAGTTGATCGGCCTCGCTCTCCTGCAGCTGGGACAGGCCGGACAAGCGGATCTGCAACGACAAATCGGTGGCCAGCCGCTCCAGCAGCACGTCCAGCGGCGGCTCCGGCTGGCGGTTGAAGTACAGCGCCTCGGACAGGGTTTCGCGGTCGTGCTCGGCCACCGCGTGCGCCACCTCGTGGGCCAGCAAGGTGGCCAGTTCGCCGTCGTCCAGCGCCAGCTTGCGCACGAAGGCGCTGCCGACCAGGATCTTCCCGCCGGCCATGCACTGCGCGTCGACGTCGGCGTCGCGGGTGGTGTGGAACTCCCACTGCCAGGCGGCCGCCTCGGGTTTGAGTTCGGCGGCGGCGCGCACCAGGCCGGCGCCGATGCGCTGCAGCCGCGCCAGCAGCGCACGGTCGTCGTCGAGCCGGCCGCCGGCCGCCAGTTCGACCACCTGCTCGAGATAGCGGCCCTCCATCTGCTCGGCCACCTCGTCGGCGCCGAAGCGCAGCTCCTGCCAGCGGCCCGAGTCGGGCACCTGGCCGCACGCGGCCCGGCACAACATTGCCAGCCCAACCACTGCGAGTGCGCCGCGCCGCATATCTCCCCCGCCACCCGGTCCGCCGATGGACGCGGCGCGCAATGCGCCGCGATCTGATATAAACGATTTATATCAATATAGGACTGAAGCGGACACATGGCAAGAAATCCTTGAGCCCGGTTTGTGGCGGCGCAACTCGCGCGGCGAAAAAAAAAGCGACGCCGCAGCGTCGCTTCCATTCCGCCAGCCGCTTGGGCTCAGGCGTTGTTGACCACCAGCCGCGGCTCCTCGCCGCCGAAGCGGCGCTTGATCGAGGCGGTGATGCCGGCGCTGTCCAGGCCCACGCTGGCGAGCAGCTTGGCCGGGTCGCCGTGGTCGATGAACTTGTCCGGCAGGCCGAGCATCAGCAGCGGCTTGACGATGCCCTCGGCGGCCAGCGCCTCGGCCACGGCCGAACCGGCGCCGCCCATGATGCTGCCCTCCTCCACCGTCACCAGATAGTCGTGGTCGGCGGCCAGCTGCTTGAGCAGGGCCACGTCGAGCGGCTTGACGAAGCGCATATTGGCCACCGTCGCCTCCAGCGCGGCGCCGGCGGCGACGCTGGGCGCCACCATCGAGCCGAAGGCCAGGATGGCGATCTTCTGGCCCTGGCGCTTGATCTCGCCCTTGCCGATTTCGATCGAGTCGAGCTGCTGCACGATGGCCGCGCCGATGCCGGCGCCGCGCGGATAACGCACCGCCGCCGGGCCGGGATGGTGGTAGCCGGTGGTGAGCATCTGGCGGCACTCGTTCTCGTCCGAGGCGGCCATCACCACCATGTTCGGAATGCAGCGCAGATAGGCCATGTCGTAGTTGCCGGCGTGGGTGGCGCCGTCGGCGCCGACCAGGCCGGCGCGGTCCAGCGCGAAGGTCACGTCCAGGTTTTGCAGGGCGACGTCGTGGATCAGTTGGTCGTAGCCGCGCTGCAGGAAGGTCGAGTAGATCGCCACCACCGGTTTCAGGCCCTCGCAGGCCAGGCCGGCGCCGAAGGTCACCGCGTGCTGCTCGGCGATGCCGACGTCGAAGTAGCGCTCCGGGTACTTCTGCTCGAAGGCCACCATGCCTGAGCCCTCGCGCATGGCCGGCGTGATGCCGACCAGGCGCTTGTCCTGCGCCGCCATGTCGCACAACCAGTTGCCGAACACGTCGGTGTAGCTCATCTTGCCCGGCGCGGCGGGCGGCTTGATGCCCTCGGCCGGATTGAACTTGCCGGGGCCGTGGTACAGGGTCGGCTCGGCCTCGGCCAGCTTGTAGCCCTGGCCCTTCTTGGTCACCACGTGGAGGAACTGCGGCCCCTTCAGGTGCTTGATGTTCTGCAGCGTCGGGATCAGCGAGTCGAGGTCGTGGCCGTCGATCGGGCCGATATAGTTGAAGCCGAACTCCTCGAACATCGTGGCCGGCACCACCATGCCCTTGGCGTGCTCCTCGAAGCGCTTGGCCAGCTCCAGCACGGGGCCGGGCAGCACCGACTTGCCGACGTTCTTGGCGGCGGCGTAGAACTGGCCGGACATCAGCCGCGCCAGGTAGCGGTTCAGCGCGCCGACCGGCGGCGAGATCGACATGTCGTTGTCGTTCAGGATCACCAGCAGGTTGACGTCTTCCTGCACGCCGGCGTTGTTGAGCGCCTCGAAGGCCATGCCGGCGGTCATCGAGCCGTCGCCGATGACGGCGATGGCGTGGCGCTGCTCGCCCTTGATCTTGGCCGCCTGCGCCATGCCCAGCGCGGCCGAGATCGAGGTCGACGAGTGGGCCGTGCCGAAGGTGTCGTATTCGCTCTCGTCGCGCTTGGGGAAGCCGGAGATGCCGCCCAGCTGGCGCAGCGTGTGCATGCGCTCGCGCCGGCCGGTGAGGATCTTGTGCGAGTAGGTCTGGTGGCCGACGTCCCAGACGATGCGGTCGTGCGGCGTGTTGAACACGTAGTGCAGCGCCACGGTCAGTTCGACCGTGCCGAGGTTGGACGACAGGTGGCCGCCGGTCTTGGAGACCGAGTCGAGCAGGTAGTGGCGCAGTTCGTGCGCCAGCGGCGTCAGTTGGTGACGCGCCAGCTTGCGCACGTCGGCCGGTGAGTCTATGTTTTCGAGCAAGTTCATTTATGCCTTCCGCTGCACGATCAAATCCGCGAGTTCGCGTAACCGCAGAGCTTTTTCTCCGAACGACGCGAGCGCTGCGTGCGCCTCGAGCCGCAATTGTTCCGCCAACGCGCGCGACGCTTCCAAACCCAGGATCGAGACATAGGTCGGTTTGTTGTCGGCGGCGTCCTTGCCGGCGGTCTTGCCCAGCGTGGCCGAGTCGGCCGTCGCGTCGAGCACGTCGTCGACCACCTGGAAGGCCAGGCCGATGGCGCGCGCGTAGGCGTGCAGGGCGGCCGTTTCGGCCGCGTCGAGCTGCTTGCCGGCGGTGGCGCCCAGCAGCACGGCGGCGCGCAGCAGCGCGCCGGTCTTCAGCTGGTGCATCTGCTCCAGCTGCGGCAGCGTCAGGCTCAGGCCGACGCTGTCGAGGTCGATCGCCTGGCCGCCGCACATGCCGGCCGAGCCGGCGGCGTGCGCCAGCAGGCGCAGCATGGCCGCCAGCCGGGCCGGCGGCAGCGCGCCGTTGTCGACGTCGGCTTCGGCCAGCACCAGGAAGGCCTGCGATTGCAGCGCGTCGCCGACCAGCAGCGCGGTGGCCTCGTCGTAGGCGATGTGGACGGTCGGCTTGCCACGGCGCAGCGCGTCGTCGTCCATGCAGGGCATGTCGTCGTGCACCAGCGAGTAGGCGTGGATCATCTCCACCGCCGCCGCCGCGCGGCGCAGCGTGTCGCCGGCGGCGCCGAACAGGGCGCCGGCGGCGTACACCAGCAGCGGGCGCACCCGCTTGCCGCCGCCCAGCAGGGCGTAACGCATGGCCGCGTGCAGCTTGGCCGGCAGCACATCGGCGGCCGGCAGCAGGGCCGCCATGTCGGTTTCCGAGGCGGCCTGCACGGTTTTCATCCAGTCGTCGAAGGCGGCGCTCATTGCGCCGCCTCGTCGGCGTCGGCGAAGGGCTTGAGCATGTCGCCCTCGAGCACCTTGACCTGGGATTCGACCTTGTCGAGCTGGCCGGCGCAGAACTTCACCAGCGCCGAACCGCGCTGGTAGGCCGCCACCGAAGCCTCCAGCGGCAGCTGGCCGGCCTCCATTTGCGACACCAGTTGCGCCAGTTCGGCCATCGCTTCTTCGAACGAGGCGGAGGCGGCGGCTGTGTCGGCTGTTAATTTCTTGGACATAAGGGTTTCAAATCTTCAAGGCAATAGCGGCAGCAAGGGCTGCGAGCGCAGTGTAGCCCGTTATTTTAGAACAAACCACCTGATCGGGTGGAACTAAAGGCAAGGCCGGCACGCGCGACACGGGCACTTATAGAGGCAAAAGCGCGCGAATCGACGAAATATGGCTAGATTTTAGCGTAATCGGCCCCATATCCGCAGCGAACATACGTTTATTACAATTTATTCGAGGGCGAAGTGGCACCCCGGCCCGCTTTGAGGGCCGGAAGGCGGTATAATCGCCGGTTCTGTCCGAAATACCGTTTCAAAAACTTGAATTCAGGTCTTTACGGATTCTGTCTCTCTTTGGTTTGATGTACATATTAAGGGGGTTGGGATGTCCGATCTGGGTACCCACGCCAAGCTCGCGCGTTCAAACGCGCAACTTCCGGTAAGCGTCTATTTTGACGATGCGCTTCTGCAGCGCGAAATGCAGCAACTTTTCCAGGCCGGCCCGCGCTACGTCGGGCATGAACTGATGGTGCCGAACGTCGGCGACTTCGCCACCCTCGTTTCCGAAAACGAGGGTCGCATGCTGGTGCGCAACGCAAACGGCTTGGAGCTGCTGTCCAACGTCTGCCGCCACCGCCAGGCGCTGATGTTCAACGGCCGCGGCAACGCCAACAACATCGTCTGCCCCCTGCACCGCTGGACCTACGACCTCAAGGGCGAGCTGATCGGCGCGCCCCACTTCGCCGAGACGCCCTGCCTGAACCTGCCGAAAACCGCGCTGCAAAGCTGGAACGGCCTGCTGTTCGAGCAGAACGGCTACAACGTCATGGACAAGCTGGCGCAGTTGTCGGTCACCAAGGACCTCGATTTCTCCGGCTACATGTTCGACCACGTCGAGGTGCAGACCTGCAACTACAACTGGAAGACCTTCATCGAGGTCTATCTGGAGGACTACCACGTCGAGCCCTTCCACCCGGGCCTGGGCGGCTTTGTCAGCTGCGACGACCTGCGCTGGGAATTCGGCCGCGACTACAGCGTGCAGACGGTGGGCGTCAACAAGGGCCTGCTCAAGTCCGGCTCGGCGATCTACCAGCGCTGGCAGGAGCAGGTGCTCAAGTTCCGTGGCGGCGAACCGCCGCCGTACGGCGCCATCTGGCTGACCTTGTACCCGAACATCATGGTCGAGTGGTATCCGCACGTGCTGATCGTCTCGACCCTGTGGCCGGACGGCCCGCAGCGCACCAAGAACGTGGTCGAGTTCTACTACCCCGAGGAAATCGTGCTGTTCGAGCGCGAGTTCATCGAGGCGGAACGGGCCGCCTACATGGAAACCGTGCTCGAGGACGACGAGATCGCCCTGCGCATGGACGCCGGCCGCAAGGCCCTGCTGCAGCGCGGCACCAGCGACGCCGGCCCCTACCAGTCGCCGATGGAAGACGGCATGCAGCACTTCCACGAGTGGTATCGCAACAATATCGAGTTGTAAGCCAGGCGCGGCGCCCGCCCCAACGGCGCCAATCCGGGGTCGGACCCGCGAGGGGTCTGACCCCGGCTCTCCGCCTTTGGGTGGTTTGAGAGCCGCCGGCGCCTTCGCCCTCCCACCGCCCTCCAAGCGGGCAAAAACAGGCCGCACGCCGGCAGAACCAGGATGTCGATGCACTCGCTTTGGATGTTGTTAGCCAGCTTCTTGTTCGCCGCCATGGGCGTCTGCGTCAAGCTCGCCTCCGACCAGTTCTCCACCTCGGAGATCGTGATGTACCGCGGCATCGTCGGCGTCAGCGTCATGTTCTGCATGATCCGCCTGCACGGCGGCAGCTTGCGCACCAGCATGCCCTACGCCCACCTGTGGCGCGGCGTGGTCGGCGTGGTCTCGCTGTGGCTGTGGTTCTACTCGATCGCCAAGCTGCCGCTGGCCACGGCGATGACCCTCAACTACATGGCGCCGATCTGGATCGCCGTGTTCCTCTTCGCCGCCGGCTGGTGGCACGGCAAGAACCGGGTCGAATGGCAGTTGATGGCCGCCGTCGCCGCCAGCTTCGCCGGCGTCACCCTGCTGTTGCAACCGGCCTTCGCCGCCAATCTGCTCACCCCGGCGCTGATCGCGCTCGGCTCCAGCGTGCTGTCGGCGCTGGCCTACATGCAGGTGCGCAAGCTGGGCCTGGCCGGCGAGCCGGAATACCGCGTGGTGTTCTACTTCTCGGTGATGAACCTGGCCGCCGGCGTGGCCGGCCACATCCTGGCGGCCGGCGCCGGCCCGGTGGTCTGGCACCCGATCGCCAGCCTGCACGGCGCCCTGCTGCTGCTCGGCATCGGCCTCTGCGCCACCGCCGCGCAGATGGCGATGACCCGCGCCTACCGCCTCGGCAAGACCCTGGTGGTGGCCAACCTGCAGTACACCGGCATCGTCTTCTCCAGCGTCTGGGGCGTGCTGGTGTTCGGCGACGTGTTCGACTGGCACAGCTGGGCCGGCATCCTGATCATTCTCGCCTCCGGCAGCGCCGCAACGTTTTACAATAACCGCAACAGCGGCAAGAGCATCGCCGCCTCCGATCCCATCGCCAGCGAAGTTTAAGGAGCGTCCCCCATGCACACCACCCTGATCGACAGCACCACCCTGGCGCAGCACCTGACCGACCCCGACTGGGTCGTGCTCGACTGCCGCCACGACCTGATGAACCTGAGCGCGGGGCGCGACGGCTTCGCCATCGGCCACATCCAGAACGCCCAGTTCGCCGACCTGGAGAGCGACTTGTCCGGCGCCAAGGTGGGCGCCGACGGCAAGTTTCGCGGCCGCCACCCGCTGCCCGACCGCGCCGCGCTGATCGAGACCTTGCGCGCCTGGGGCGTCAACGACAACAGCCAAGTGGTGGCCTACGACGCCCACGGCGGCATGTTCGCCGCCCGCCTCTGGTGGCTGCTGCGCTGGATCGGCCACCCGGCCGTGGCGGTGCTCGACGGCGGCCTGGCCGCCTGGCAGAGCGCCGCCCTGCCGCTGGTGACGCCGTTGGCGGCTCGGCCGCGCGGCAACATCGCCGAAAAGCCGACGCTGGCCAAGACCGTCACGGCGGCCGAGCTGCTCGACAACCTGCACGGCGGCGAGCTGACCGTGATCGACGCCCGCGCGGCGGACCGCTACCGTGGCGAGAACGAGACCATCGACCCGGTGGGCGGCCACATCCCCGGCGCCAAGAACCGCTTCTTCAAGGACAACCTGACAGGCGACGGCCGCTTCAAGACCGAGCGCGAGCTGCGCCACGACTTCGCCGCCCTGCTCGACTCGGCGCCCGACGCGGTGATGCAGTGCGGCTCCGGCGTGACCGCCTGCCACAATCTGCTGGCCCTGGAAGTGGCCAAGCTGCCCGGCGCGGCGCTGTATCCCGGCTCGTGGAGCGAATGGTGCGCCGACCCGGCGCGGCCGGTGGCGACCGGCGCCTGAGCTAAGCCGCCCCCCCGGCGGCGCTGGCGTGACCAGCGGATGACCCTGAGTTCGCCATCTGCGACTTGGTACGCAATGACATGACCGGTGCGGGGAACTGGAAAGCGCCAGGTTCCCGCCCTGATAGTGGGCGTGCCGATACCCGGCTGCCGGGCCAGGATAGCCAGCGTTTTCCGCACGCGCTCAACGATCAGCGCGGCACTCCGCGCGTCTTGCCGGGCAATATGGTCTATGGTTTGGATGAACGATTCTTGCGCTCGGGGCAACCAGCGCACGACCAGCTTAGCCGGTTCGCCGTTGCCGTTTGGCATGGGTATCGATAAGACATTCAGCGGACGCCATCACTTCCGCATCATCCACACCGCGATGGGTTTTGAAATAAACTTCCGCCTCCAAGCTGACCAGCAGGCTTTCTTCACATTCGGCAAAACCGTCGCGCAAGACGAGCGGCAACAACTCGTCCAGCGGCGTTCCCGCCAGCGCGGCAAGCGTCAACAGACGCGCCCTATCCTCTGCGGACAGGTTCGCCAATCCATCTTGCAATTCTTTTTGTTTGGTAGACATGGGCCGTCGCTCCAACATGGGCTGCGAACTGAAATCATACTCCCGGCGGCGGGCCGGTCAAGTCACTCTGCGGCGCCCGGCTTGAGCGGCCACAAGCTTCGACCGTCTCAATGCCCGTGCGTGAGGAACAGCACGATGACCACGCCGAGGGCGATCAGCAGCACCTGCGGGATGGTCTCGCGCAGCGTGGCGCGGCGCTGCATCTGCGGCATCAGGTCGCTGACGGCGATGTAGATGAAGCCCGACGAGGCGAACACCAGCACGTAGGGGATCAGGTTGCTGGCGCGGTCCAGGGTGAAATAGCCGAGCACGCCGCCGGCCACCGCCATCAGGCTGCACAACAGGTTGAACACATAGGCGCGCGTGCGCGAGAAACCGGCGTTGAGCAGCACGATGAAGTCGCCGATCTCCTGCGGGATCTCGTGGGCGATGATGGCCAGGCCGGTCACCAGGCCCAGCTCAGGATTGGCCAGGAAGGCGGCGGCGATCAGAATGCCGTCGGTGAAGTTGTGCATGCCGTCGCCGACCAGGATCATCCAGCCGGCCTTGCCGGCCTCGCGCTTGTCGTGGCCGTGGTGGTGGTGGTGGCCGTCGCCCTCGTGATGGTGCGAGTGGCGCAGGATGGCCAGCTTTTCCAGCATGAAGAAGGCCAGCAGGCCGGCCAGCAGGGTGGCGAACAGGCTGCGCGGGTCGGCCTGCGACTCGAAGGCCTCGGGCAGCGCGTGCAACAGCGAGGTCGACAACATGATGCCGACCGACAGGCTGACCATGCGCTCGACCATCTTCGACAGCAGGGCGAACGAAAATACCGCAGCGGCCGAAATGCTGACGACGCCGGCGACGGTGGTCGCCAGCAGAATGGAAATGAGTACGGGATCGATTTTGCTTACCTCTTGTTATGCCTGCCTGGAACGGGTCCGGGGCGACATTTTACCGCCCGGAACGGATTCTTGCCGAATTTAGCGCGAAATTGAGCGGAATTGGGCCGGAAACGCCGGCCAACCCCGGCGGCGAAGAGCCGGTGGCGCCGGCCAACCCCAGCGGCAACGAGTCGGTGACGCCGGCCAACCCCAGCGGCAAAGAGCCGGGGTCAGACCCCGAGGGGTCTGACCCCAGGGTTGCGCCGTTGGGTTGCGCCGTTGGCTTGCGCCGCCGGCTTGCGCCGTTGGCTTGCCTTAGTGCGCCTCGTCCCAGTTCTTGCCGACGCCCACCTCGGCCGTCAGCGGCACCTTCAGCGCGGCGACGCCGGCCATCAGCTCCGGCAGCTTTTCGCGCACCAGCGCCAGCTCGGCGTCCGGCACCTCCAGCACCAGTTCATCGTGCACCTGCATGATCATGCGGGTTTGCAGGCCGTCGCGTTCCAGCCAGCCCTGCACGGCGATCATCGCCAGCTTGATCAGGTCGGCCGCCGTGCCCTGCATCGGCGCGTTGATCGCGGCCCGTTCGGCGCCCTGGCGGCGCGGGCCGTTGGGCGAGTTGATCTCGGGCAGCCACAGACGGCGGCCGAACACCGTCTCGACATAGCCGCGCGCCTTGGCCTGCTGGCGCGTGTCCTCCATGTACATGCGCACGCCGGCGAAGCGGGCGAAGTAGCGGTCGATATAGCTTTGCGCGGCGGCCCGTTCGATCCCCAAATTGCCGGCCAGGCCGAAGGCGCTCATGCCGTAGATCAGGCCGAAGTTGATGACCTTGGCGTAGCGGCGCTGCTCGCTGTCGACCTCCGCCGCCGGCACGCCGAAGATCTCGGCGGCGGTGGCGCGGTGGATGTCGATGCCCTCGGCGAAGGCGCGCAGCATGTTCTCGTCGCCGGAGATGTGCGCCATGATGCGCAGCTCGATCTGCGAATAGTCGGCCGAGACGATGTGGCTGCCCGGCGCGGCGATGAAGGCTTCGCGGATGCGGCGGCCTTCCTTGGTGCGGATCGGGATGTTCTGCAGGTTCGGATCGTTCGAGGCCAGCCGGCCCGTCACCGCCACCGCCTGCGCGTAGTTGGTGTGGACCCGGCCGGTAGTCGCGTTGATCATCTTCGGCAGCTTGTCGGTGTAGGTCGACTTCAGCTTGGCCAGGCCGCGATACTCCAGCAGCACCTTCGGCAGCGGGAAGTCCTCAGCCAGCTTTTGCAGCACCTCCTCGTCGGTCGACGGCGCGCCGCTCGGCGTCTTCTTCACCACCGGCAGCTTGAGCTTCTCGAAGAAGATCTCGCCGATCTGCTTGGGCGAGCCGAGGTTGAACGGCTGCTCGGCCAGCTCGTGGGCCTTCAACTCCAGTTCCTTGATGCGCGCGGCCAGCTCGTTCGACTGGATGTCGAGCAGGCCGGCGTCGATCATCACGCCGTTGCGCTCGATCTTCTGCAGCACCACGGCGGTCGGCAGTTCGATCTCGCGGTAGATGAAGTTCAGTTTGTCGTCGCGCTCGACCTCCTCGATCATCGTCCGGTGCAGGCGCAGCGTGATGTCGGCGTCCTCCGCCGCGTACTCGGTGGCGCGGGCGATTTCCACTTGGTCGAAGGTGATCTGGTTGACACCCTTGCCGCACACGTCGACGAAGGGGATGGTGGTCACGTTCAGGTGGCGCAGCGCCAGGCTGTCCATGTCGTGGCTGCGGTGCGATTCGAACACGTAGGACTGCAGCAGCGTGTCGTGGACGATGCCGCGCAAGCTCACGCCGTGGTTGGCGAAGATGTGGCTGTCGTACTTCAGGTTCTGGCCGACCTTCGGCTTGTTGGCGTCCTCCAGCCAGGGCTTCAGGCGCGCCAGCACATGCTCGCGGCTGAGCTGCTCGGGGGCGCCGGCGTAGGCGTGGGCCAGCGGGATGTAGGCGGCCACGCCCGGCTCGACCGACAGCGAAATGCCGACCAGCTGCGCCGTCATCGGCTCCAGCGAGGTGGTTTCGGTGTCGACGGCGGTTAGCGCGGCGCTGTCGATCAGGGCGATCCAGGCGTCGAGCTGGGCGTCGCTGAACACGGTCTCGTATTTCAGCTCGGCCGGCGGGGCGGCGAACAGGTCGCCGTTGAGCGAGGCGGCGGCGGCGATCGGGCCGCCATTGGCGGCCGCTGCGGCCGGCGCGGCCGAAGCTTTGCCGGCGGCCGGCGCGGCGCCGGCCACGCCGCCCAATTCACGCAGCAGCGTCTTGAAGCCGTACTTGGCGAAGAACTCCACCAGCGTCGGGCCGTCCTCGCCACGCGCCTGCAGCGACTCGGTGATCGTCGCCATGTGCGCCGACAGGTCGCAGTCGGTCTTGACGGTGATCAGGGCGCGGCCCTGCGGCAGCCAGTCCAGCGCCTTGCGCAGGTTCTCGCCGACCGCGCCGCCGACGCTGGCGGCGTTGGCGATCACGCCTTCCAGGCTGTCGTACAGGCCGAGCCACTTGAGCGCCGTCTTCGGGCCGCACTTGGAGACGCCGGGCACGTTGTCGACGGTGTCGCCGATCAGGGTCAGGTAGTCGATGATGCGGTTCGGCGGCACGCCGAACTTGGCCAGCACGCCGGCCTCGTCGAGCTTCTCGTTGCTCATCGTGTTGATCAGCGTGACGCGGCCGTTGACCAGCTGGGCCAGGTCCTTGTCGCCGGTCGAGACGACGACGTCCATGTCGGCCAGCGCCGCCTGCACGGCCAAGGTGCCGATGACGTCGTCCGCCTCGACGCCCTCGACCATCAGGATGGGCCAGCCCATCGCCTTGACGGCCAGGTGGATCGGTTCGATCTGCAGGCGCAGGTCGTCCGGCATCGAGGCGCGCGTGGCCTTGTATTCCGGGTACATGTCGTCGCGGAAGGTCTTGCCCTTGGCGTCGAACACGCAGGCGATGAAGGCGGCCGGATAGTCGGCGCGCAGGCGGCGCAGCATGTTGACCATGCCGTGCATGGCGCCGGTCGGATGGCCGTCCGGGCTGCGCAGGTCGGGCAGCGCGTGGAAGGCGCGATAGAGGTAACTGGAACCGTCAACTAACAGCAGGGTCTTATGCATAATGCCAATGGAGTGTGGCCGGCCGCGCACAGGGGCGGCTGGCGGTGGGGAATCGGGTGTGTCGTGCAATATAGCGTGTCTGCCATTATCGCAGAGTTTGGGACGGCGCTGCCGGCGGGTGGCTGGCCTTGTCAAAACACCGCGTCAAGACGGGGCGTCAAGACGGGGCGTCAAGACGGGGCGTCAAGACGGGGCGTCAAACACATCGGGCATCGTAAGCCCAGCGCCGGACGGTCGTCGCCACAATCGCGACGGCATCGGCATGGCCTGGATTCAACAACACATTGAATTCCTCCGGCACGATGACCGACGGCACTAATAACAGCGCGGAGCGTCGACTCGATGCCCAGGCATCCCCAGCCGCCATGCTGGCACGGCCCGCCGGCACGGCATCCCAGCCGCCCGGCGGCGGGGCAAGGACTTCGCGCCGGCTCCAAACCAGGTCGGGGATGTCGATTCTCACGAGAAAGCGATTAAGCGGCAGGGCTGCTGTGCGCGCAAAGCCCAGGGTTTCCAGCATTGCCAACGCGATACTGGAAGAGCAATAGACCATCGCCGTGCGGCGGCTATTCCACCTGCCGCCGGAGCGCGCCGCGCCGGCGCCACTCACGTCGTTGGCCGAATAGGCCGGCGCCTCGACCGCGATGCGCCATACGCTGGCCGTCATGCGTAGGCGCCGCTTTGTGCCATAGCCAACAAATTGGAGAGCAGTTTCTGCCCTTCGACGGTGTCCAAAAAGCTGGCCGGCGTGCGGCCGTTGAGCGCGGGCACGGGTTCGGCTAGCCAGTTGGCAACCCATGTTGCCGGATTAAAACCCACCGGCTCGCCCGATTCATGCACCATGGCATCGACCTGGCCGATCAGCGCTTCGACGCCCAGCACGCGCTCGGAGTCCTCCGGCGGCAGCGGCTGCTTCGCCCTTGCCTTGCGGCTGACCGTGGCGCGCGACATGCCCAGCAGCGCCAGCAAGCGTCCCTCGGGTATGCCCATTTGGACGGACAGCACGGCCAGGCGCGCCGCCGGCACGCCGCGCCGTATCAATTCGATGCGGTCCACCGCATTCATCAGGTAGACATTTTCGTCGGCCAATTTCATCGCGCCCGCCCCTCGGCTGTCCCATCAAGCTATCAGCCTAGCTCAATCGAGACAAATGGCAAGCAAACGGCCGCCGGCTTTGCGCGTCGACAAAGGTCGGACCGGCCATGCCATGCCAACACGAAAAATTAACACTATGACAAACATGTGCCGCAGCCGGCCCCATGCGCCGGCCAAAATCGCGCATTAAAAACAGCGCGGCGTGTCAGTTTGTTACAATGGTCCATACCAAGATATCCGCAGTGCTCTTACTTAGGCGATTCCTCACCATGATGCGCAACTCCAAACTCTGGCAAGTCCTCCTTCTGTCCCTGAGCGCGCTGGCCGCGACGGCCCACGCCCAGTCGCCGAGCGACGCGCCGCCTAAGTTGGAGAAGATCGAAGAAGTCGCCGACGACCCGATCACGGTCAACGCCAAACCGGCGGCGGAGAAGCAAATCACCGAAAAACGCGAAGGCGGCCGGGTGACCGAAGTCAAGGTCAAAAGCGGCAAAAGCAGCTACACGCTGAAGCCCAACAATCCCATCGGCACCGCCTTGCCCGGCGATGCCACCGGCAGCGCCAATCGCGGCCCGATGTGGACCGTGAAAGAGTTTGACCTCGGCAAGAAAAAACAAAAGTCCAAGGATGAGGACGGCGCGGCCGACGAGTCGGCACCGCCGGCGGCCAAGTAAGCCCCCCTCGCCCTGCCCTCCCGCGCCGCAACTTGCGGCGCGCCCTTTTACCGAACCTATAAAATCGCTTCCCCATGGCAGTTTTTACACCGGTCACCCTGGATGACGTCAGCCAGTGGATCAAGCAATTCCCCCTCGGCAAGGCGCTGGCCCTCAAAGGCATCGCCTCCGGCATTGAAAACAGCAACTTCTTCCTGAGCACCGAGCGCGGCGAGTACGTGCTGACGATCTTCGAGAACCTGTCCTTCGAGCAACTACCCTTCTACCTGAAGCTGATGCACCACCTGGCCGAGCGCGGCGTGCTGGTGCCGGCGCCGGTGGCCAACCAGCAAGGCGAACTGATCGCAGCCCTGCACGGCAAGCCGGCGGCCATCGTCAGCAAGCTGGCCGGTAGCTCGCAGATGGCGCCGCAGCCGGTCCATTGCGCCGCCGTCGGCGCCATGCTGGCCAAGATGCACCTGGCCGCCAGCGACTTCCCGTTGCAGCAGGCCAATCTGCGCGGCCTGGACTGGTGGAACGAGACGACGCCGCAGGTGCTGCCCTTCCTGTCGGAGAGCAACGCCCACCTGCTGTGCGCCGAGATGCACTTCCAGGACGCCTTCGCCGGCTGCGACACCTACCGCGCGCTGCAACGCGGCCCGGTGCACGCCGACCTGTTCCGCAACAACGTGATGTTCGACGGCGCGCGCCTGACCGGCTTCTTCGACTTCTACTTCGCCGGCTGCGACACCTGGCTGTTCGACGTCGCCGTCACCGTCAACGACTGGTGCGTCGACCTGGACAGCGGCGTGCTCGACACCGCGCGCGTGCGCGCCCTGCTCGACGCCTACCACGCCGTGCGGCCGTTCACCGCCGCCGAGCAGACCGCCTGGCAGCCGATGCTGCGCGCCGCCGCGCTGCGTTTCTGGCTGTCGCGCTTGTACGACCTGCACCTGCCGCGCGAGGCCGAAATGCTGACGCCGCACGATCCGGCGCACTTCGAGCGCATCCTGCGCGAACGCATCGCCACTCCCGCGCCGGAGCTGTTCTGATGGAAAAGCTCCCCGCAAACACCGGCTGGCATTGGGTCAAACAGGGTTTCGCCCTGTTCCGCCAACAACCCGGCGGCCTGTCGACGCTGTTCCTCGGCTATATGCTGATCATGCTGCTGATCGGCAGCGTGCCACTGCTGGGCCAGTTGCTGCCGGTGATCCTGGTGCCGGTGTTCTCGATCGCCTTCATGCAGGCCTGCAACGACATCGAGCAGGGCAAACGCATCTCGCCGAAGCGTCTGCTGATCGGCTTCCGCAAGCCGGTCTTCGCCGTCCTGTTCACGCTGGGCCTGTTGTACCTGGCCATGGCCGCGCTGGCGCTGGGCGTCTCCGCGCTGGCCGACGACGGCGTGTTCTTCAAGCTGCTCACCGGCCAGATCGAACCGGCCGCCGCCAAGAACGCCAACCTGGGCGGCGCGATGCTGCTCGCGCTGCTGATCTACATCCCCGGCGCGATGGCCTTCTGCTTCGCCGCGCCGCTGATCTACTGGCAAAACATGAGCCTGGGCAAGGCGATTTTCTTCAGCTTCTTCGCCGTGCTGCGCGCGCTGAAAGCCTTCGTCGTCTTCATCCTGGGTTGGTTCGGCATCAGCGTGGTGCTGAGCCAGGTCGTCATCCTCGTGTTCGGCGCGCGTGAATCGGCGATGATGGTGATGCTGCCGATCTCGGTGATCCTGACGGTGATGCTGCATTGCTCCTTCTACGCCAGTTACCGGCAGATCTTCGGCGCACCGCAGCCGGAGGCGGCGCCGGCGCCGCTGCCGATCGACGAGGAATAGGCCCGCGACAGGCTCGCGCCCGCAGCCGGCAAGGAAACCCAGGCGTCAGTCTGCAACCCCAGGTGTAAAACTGAAACCCCAAACGTAAATCTGGGGTCGGACCCCGAGGGGTCCGACCCCGGCTTTGCCGTGGGGGTACGCATAGCGCCACCGGCGCCTTAGCCCCTCCCCACCACCATCAGCGTCCCAAGCGGTCCAGCTTGGCGATGCTCAAGTCGAGCACCTTCATGCCATGGCTGCCGAAGTTGATCTGCGCGCGGGCGTTGCTGCCGCTGCCCTCCAGGTTGACGATCACCCCCTCGCCGAACTTGCCGTGCGCCACAGACTCGCCGATGCGCCAGCCGGCGCCCGTGCTGACCGACTTCTGCACCAGCTTCTGGGCGATGGCGTTGTCCGAGCCGACCAGCGGCGTCTCGTCCCAGGCCGACTTGCGGCTGTTGGCCGACCAGTGCGACTGCACCTTGGGCGACAACCACTTCAGCGACTCCTCCGGCAACTCGTCGAAGAAGCGCGACTTCAGGTTGTAGCGGGTCTGGCCGTGCAACATGCGGGTCTGGGCGAAGCACATGTACAGGCGCTGGCGCGCCCGCGTGATGGCCACGTACATCAAACGCCGCTCCTCCTCCACGCCGCCCTCCTCGCGCGAGCTGCTCTCGTGCGGGAACAGGCCCTCTTCCAGGCCGGTGATGAAGACATTGTTGAACTCCAAGCCCTTGGCCGAGTGCACCGTCATCATCTGCACGGCTTCCTGGCCGACGGTGGCCTGGTTGTCGCCGGCCTCCAGCGAGGCGTGCGACAGGAAGGCCGACAACGGCGACATCACGGTCGGCAGCGCGGCGTCGGCGTCGATGATCTCGATGCCGTCCTCGTTGACGATGGCATCGCCGGCCTGGGCCAGCGACTTCGGCCCCAAGTGGGCCGGCGCGCCTTGGCCGAAGCCTTCCTCGGAGACGAACTGGGTGGCCGCGCTGACCATCTGCTCCAAATTCTCGATGCGGTCGGCGCCCTCTTTTTCCGTCTGGTAGTGGGTCAGCAGGCCGCTGGCCTCCAACACCACGCGCACCAGTTCCGGCAGCGGCATCTGCTGGGTCTCGAAGCGGGCGCCCTCGACCAGCTTGACAAAGTTGCCCAGCGACGAGCCGGCCTTGCCGGCCACATACGGCACCGCCGCGTACAGCGAAATGCCGTACTGGTCGGCCGCCGCCTGCAGCGCCTCGACCGAGCGCAGGCCGATGCCGCGCGTGGGGAAGTTGACCACGCGCAGGAAGGCCGAATCGTTGTGCGGGTTGTCCATCAATTGCAAATAGGCAATGGCGTGCTTGACCTCGGCGCGCTGGAAGTAGCGCTGGCCGCCGTAGACGTGATACGGGATGCCGGCCGAGAACAGCGCGTGCTCGATCACGCGCGACTGCGCGTTGGAACGGTACAGCACGGCGATCTCGCTGCGCGAGGCCCCCTCGGCGATCAGGCTCTTCGATTCCTCGATGATCCACTGCGCCTCGGCCAAGTCGGAGCTGGCCTCGTAGATGCGGACCGGCTCGCCGTGGCCGGCGTCGGTGCGCAAGTTCTTGCCCAGACGCTTGCTGTTGTTGGCGATCAGCATGTTGGCGCTGTCCAGGATGTGACCGTGCGAGCGGTAGTTCTGCTCCAGCTTGATCAGGTTCTGCACCTTGAACTCGCGCTCGAAGGCGCTCATATTGCCGACGTTGGCGCCACGGAAGGCGTAGATGCTCTGGTCGTCGTCGCCGACGGCGAACAGGGCGCCACCACCGTTGCTCTGGCCATGGCCGGCCATCAGCTTGAGCCAGTTGTATTGCAGATCGTTGGTGTCCTGGAACTCGTCGACCAGGATGTGCTTGAAGCGCTGCTGGTAATGCTCGCGCAGCGGCTGGTTGCGGCTGAGCAGCTCGAAGGTGCGCAGCAGCAGCTCGGCGAAGTCGACCACGCCCTCGCGCTGGCACTGGTCGTCGTACATCTGGTACAGCTCGACCATCTTGCGTTCGATCGGATCGTAGGCCTCGACCTTGTCGGCGCGCAGGCCCTGGTCCTTGGCGTTGTTGATGAAGTACATCACCGTCTTCGGCGGATACTTCTCGTCGTCGATGTTGTTGGCCTTGAGCAGGCGCTTGATGACCGACAACTGGTCCTGCGAATCGAGGATCTGGAAGGTTTGCGGCAGCGCCGCGTCGCGGTAGTGGGTGCGCAGCAGGCGGTTGCACAGGCCGTGGAAGGTGCCGATCCACATGCCGCGCGTATTGATCGGCAACATCGCCGACAAGCGCGTCATCATCTCCTTGGCGGCCTTGTTGGTGAAAGTCACCGCTAGGATGCCGGCCGGCGACACCTGCCCGGTCTGGATCAGCCAGGCGATGCGGGTGGTCAACACGCGGGTCTTGCCGGAGCCGGCGCCGGCCAGGATCAGGGCGCTCTGGGCCGGCAGGGTGACGGCGGCGAGTTGTTCGGGATTCAGGTTGTGAAGGAGATTGTGCATGCCGTGATTATACCGGGCCGGCGCGCGACCGCTGTGGTTTTGTACAGTCCACAAACCCGGCGGGGGGGGGGGGGGGGGGGGGGGGGGGGGGGGTGGGG
>NZ_JAEMNU010000153.1:54379-127680 GCF_016461825.1 Rugamonas violacea
AATGTCGGCACTGACCCCGGGTGATGAGCCCGTCTGGCGGGCCGGCTTGCCGCTTAGAAGATGACGACGGAGCGGATCGATTCGCCGCTCTTCATCAGGTCGAAGCCTTCGTTGATGCGTTCGAGCGGCAGGCGGTGGGTGATCAGGTCGTCAATGTTGAGCTTGCCTTCCATGTACCAGTCGACAATCTTCGGCACGTCGGTGCGGCCGCGCGCGCCGCCGAAGGCCGAACCCTTCCAGACCCGTCCGGTGACCAGCTGGAACGGCCGCGTCGAGATCTCCTGGCCGGCCGCCGCCACGCCGATGACGATCGATTGGCCCCAGCCCTTGTGGCAGCACTCGAGCGCCTGGCGCATCGTGGTGGTGTTGCCGATGCACTCGAAGCTGTAGTCGGCGCCGCCGTCGGTCAGTTGGACGATGGTGTCGACCACGTTCTCGACCTCGGTCGGATTGACGAAGTGGGTCATGCCGAACTTGCGCGCCATGGCCTGGCGCGCCGGGTTGATGTCGACCCCGATGATCTTGTCGGCGCCGACCATCTTGGCGGCCTGGATCACGTTCAGGCCGATGCCGCCCAAACCGAACACGACCACGTTGGCGCCGGCCTCGACCTTGGCGGTGAACAGCACCGCGCCGACGCCGGTGGTGACGCCGCAACCGATGTAGCAGACCTTGTCGAACGGCGCGTCCTCGCGGATCTTGGCCAGCGCGATCTCCGGCACCACGATGTAGTTGGAGAAGGTCGAGGTGCCCATGTAGTGGTAGATCGGCTTGCCGTCGATGGAGAAGCGGCTGGTGGCGTCGGGCATCAGGCCGCGCCCCTGGGTCGAGCGGATCGACTGGCACAGGTTGGTCTTCTGCGACAGGCAGAATTTGCACTGGCGGCATTCCGGCGTGTACAGCGGAATGACGTGGTCGTCCTTCTTCAGCGACTTGACACCGGGGCCGACCTCGACCACCACGCCGGCGCCCTCGTGGCCCAGGATGGCCGGGAAGATGCCCTCGGGATCGGCGCCGGACAGGGTGTAGTAGTCGGTGTGGCAGATGCCGGTGGCCTTGATCTCGACCAGCACCTCGCCCTCGCGCGGGCCGCCCAGTTCGACTTCTTCGATGGTCAGCGGCTGGCCGGCCTTCCAGGCGATGGCTGCTTTGGTTTTCATGTGTTTTCCTGTCGGTATGTGGGTGGGGACCGGTACGGCGCGGACGACGCCCGTGCCGGCGCAGCGCCATGATATCAAGGCGGCGCCGGCAAGGAAAACAGTTTCGTTCAGGCGGCCGGGACGGCCTCGGCCAGCAGTCCGGCGACGGTGCGCCACAATTCGCGCGGCGAGGTCCACGGCTTGGGCAGGAAGGCGGCGGCGGTCGCGTCGTGCGGCGGCTGGCGCGCCGAGTAGAGCAGCACCGGCGGCGCGTCCGGCCGCCCGTTCAGCGCGGCCAGCAGGCTGGCGCCGTCGCCGTCGGGCAGGTCGGGGTCGAGCACCACCAGGGCGTAGCCGCCGTCCTGGATGGCGCGCCGCGCCTCGGCCAGCGTGGCGACGTGGGTGACGCGGGTTTCCGGCACCAGCAGGGTGGCCAGCACCAGGGCGGCGTCGCCGTCGCCGTCGATGTGCAGCACGCGCGGCGCCAGCGGCAGCACCAGGCCGGCGCTGGACGGCGCCGCGGCAAGCCCGTCGAGCGGGTCGCTGAAAAAGGCAAAGTGGTCGTCTATCATCTGTTCCCCGCGGGCGGCAAGCGCCGGTCGTCGGCCGGGCCAAAGGCGCCGGACGGACTGGCTGATGTTATGGATGGGTGCCGGCGGAGCTGGGCCGAACTGTGCTGACGTGGCCGCAGGTGAGGGGCGGCCGCAATGTTGCGTGTGCGGCGCGCGGCGGGGGGCTGGTGGCCCCGGCGTACGCGCCGTTGATTGATCTGTGACCTGTCTAGTGTACAACACGATGGCGACAATACAAGTGTCGCGGAAAAAAGTGTTGTAGCGCGGAATCAACCGGCGCCTGTACCTGTACCTGCACCGGTACCGGCGCCGGTACCGGCGCTGACGCCGTCACCGGGCCGATGCCACGCCTGCCCGGCTATTTTTTCAGCCGGCCGTTGAAGGCGGCGTGCAGGCCGTTCAGGGTCTCTTCGGCGGCCAGCAGCTGCTCGGCCACCTCGTTGACCTTGCGCCGGCTGGAGCGGGCGTGGTCGCGCAGCACCTCGAAGGCGGTGTTGCGGTCGGTCTGGAACTTGCACATCAGCAGGCCGACGGTCAGGCTGGTCTCGCGTCCGGCGGCCAGCGCGGCGTTCAGGTTGAGCTCGGTGCGGCGCAGTTGGCGGATCTCGTCGGCGCGCGCCAGGCCGGCCTGGAAAGCCGGCAGCAGCTGCTTCTCGTCGACCGGCTTGACCAGGAAACCGACGGCGCCGTAATCGGCGGCCTGCTTGCTCAGGTCGGCGTCGCCACGGCCGGACAGGAACATGAACGGCACCGAAGTGGTCGCGTGCAACTGCTTGGCCAGCTCCATGCCGGACATGCCGGGCATGTGGATGTCGAGCAGCGCCAGGTCGGGCTCGCGCACGGCGATCAGCGCCAGCGCCGCCTCGGCCGAGGCGGCCGTCACCGTGTCGTGGCCGGCGTGGCGCAACACGGCGCTGAGGAATTCGAGCAACAGCAGATCGTCGTCGACGATCAGGATCAGGCGTTTGGTGTCGGCGCGTGCGCTCATGGCGGGATAATCTTATATTAAAATCAACACCCCATTATAGGACCGAATCGCCCGGCCCCGGCGCATTTATGCGCCCCTGTTGCGCGCCGAAAACAACGCGTTGAACTGGCCGACCGCCAGCACCACGTCGTCGGCCAGGTAGACGCTGCTGATGGCGGCCACCAGGTCGGCGCCGCGCGCCACCAGCGGCGCCGCGTTGGCCGGCGTCATGCCGCCGATCACCACGCCGGGCACGCCGATGCAGGCGGCCGCCTGCCCGACTATGTCCGCCGAGGTGGTCACGGCGTACTGCTTGACGCGCGACGGGTAGAAGCCGCCGAAGGCGACATAGCTGGCGCCGGCCGCCTCGGCCGCGACGGCGCGCGGCAGGTCGCCGTAGCAGGAGGCGCCGACGATCTTGTCCGGCCCCAGCGCGGCGCGCACGGCGGCCACGCCGGCGTCGGTGCCGCCGACGTGGACGCCGTCGGCGCCAAGCTGTTGACAGAGTTCGGTGTGGTCGTTGATCACCAGCGGCACGCCATAGCGCCGGCACAGGGCCAGCAGCGCGCGCGCCTGCCGCTCGCGCAGCGCCGGCGCGGCGTCCTTGTGGCGGTACTGCAGCAGGGCGACGCCGGCGGCCAGCGCCTGCTCGGTGACGGCCAGCAGGCGCTCGGTGTCGTCCCAGTTGGGGGTGACCAGATACAGTCCCCGCTTGATACTCGGCTTAATACTCGACTTAATACTCGGCTCAATGCTCGGCTTGATGCTGGGCTTGCTGCTCGGCTGAATGCTTGACATGGTGTTCTCTCTCGAATGGGGTGGTGAGGCCGGCCGGCTCAGCGGCGCGGCACGCGCTGGCCGTCGGCGATGGCGTAGGAGTCGGCCAGGGTGTGATGGCAGTATTGCTGGGCGCGTTGCAGCGCGCGCTCCATCGTCAGGCCCTGGGCCAGCAAGCCGGCGCAGGCCGAGGCCAGGGTGCAGCCACTGCCGTGGAAGCCGCCGGCCAGGCGCTGCCAGCGCCAGTGCTGCTCGCGGCCGGCGCCATACCAGCGGTTGACGACAACGCCGCTGTCGTCGTCATGGCCGCCGGTGACCAGCACATGGCGACAGCCGCGCGCGCGCAGCGCCGCCGCCTGGGCGGCCGGCGTGTCCTGCCCGGTCAGCGCGCGCGCCTCGGGGCCGTTCGGCGTCAGCAACGTCACCAGCGGCAGCAACGGCGCCAGCGCCAGCGCGGCGTCGTCGCGCGACAGCAGGTCGCCGTGGCCGCTGGCCAGCACCGGATCGAGCACCACCGGCAGCTGCGGCTGCAATTGGCGCAGGCGTTCGATCAGGCCGGCGATCACGCGGGCGTTGGCGGCGCTGCCGGGGATGCCGATCTTGACGGCGGCGATGGCGATCTTGTCGATCAACACCTCGGCCTGGCGCAGCAGCAGCGCCGGCGCCACCGGCTCGACGGCGTGGACGCGGTCGTTGTCCTGCGCCGTCAGCGCCGTCACCACCGTCAACGCGTGGGCGCCCTGGGCGGCGATGGCCTGCAGGTCGGCCGCCACGCCGGCGCCGCCGGACGGGTCGACGCCGGCGAACACCAGCACGGCGGCGCGCCGTTCGCCGCCGCGCCGCTCGGCGCCGACGCCAACGCCGCCGCCGGCCATGCTCATGCCAGCCGGCCGGCCATCGGCGACGACGGCGAGGCGGCGAAGCGCTTGCCGATGCGGCCGGCGAGGAAGGCCTCGCGGCCGGCCTGCACGCCCAGGCGCATGGCGCGCGCCATGCGGATCGGGTCGCGCGCGCCGGCGATGGCGGTGTTCATCAACACACCGTCGCAGCCCAGCTCCATGGCGATGGCGGCGTCCGAGGCGGTGCCGACACCGGCGTCGACCAGCACCGGCACCGTGGCCTGCTCGATAATCAGCGACAGGTTCCATGGGTTGAGGATGCCCATGCCGGAGCCGATCAACGAGGCCAGCGGCATCACCGCGACGCAGCCGATCTGTTCGAGCAGCTTGGCCTGGATCGGATCGTCGCTGCAGTAGACCATCACGTCGAAGCCGTCGCGCACCAGCGCCTCGGCGGCGACCAAGGTCTCCGGCATGTGCGGGAACAGGGTCTTCTCGTCGCCCAGCACCTCCAGCTTGACCAGCTTGTGGCCGTTGAGCAGTTCGCGCGCCATCTGCAAGGTGTAGATGGCGTCCTTGGCGGTGTAGCAGCCGGCCGTGTTGGGCAGGATGGTGTACTGCGACGGCGGCAGCACGTCGAGCAGGCTGGGCGCCTTCGGGTCCTGGCCGATGTTGACGCGGCGGATCGCCACCGTGATGATCTCGGCGCCGGCGGCGTCGGTCGCCTCGCGGGTCTGCGCCAGGTCCTTGTACTTGCCGCTGCCGACCAGCAGGCGCGAGGTGTAGGTCTTGCCGGCGATGGTCAGCAGGTCTTGGTTTGCTTGTGTCATATTCGTTCTCCTATATGGGTTTGCCGGCCGCCTGGCAAATTGCGAAAACCCAGCGGCATAGATCTGGGGTCGGACCCGGCGGGTCCGACCCCGGCTCTCCGCCTTTGGGTGGTTTCAGCGCCGCCGGCAGCTTGAATTGGCGGCCCTGGGCTTAGCCGCCGCCGATGGCGCGCACGATCTCGACCTTGTCCTGCGGCTGCAGCACGCGCTGCGGCCACTGCTGGCGCGGCACCACGCTGCGGTTGACCGCCAGCGCCAGCGCCTGGCCGCCCAGGTCAAGGGCCTCGATCAGCGCCGCCAGCGTGTGCTGCGGCGGCACCGCGCGCGGCGCGCCATTGAGTTCGATGTCGATCATCGCGGCCTCACAATTTGCGATACAACTCGGCGCCGTTCTTGACGAACTCGATCGCCTTCACCGTCATGCCCTGCTCGATCGCCGCGCCGTCGCTCATGCCGTTGGCGGCGGCGTACTCGCGCACCTCCTGGGTGATCTTCATCGAGCAGAAGTGCGGGCCGCACATCGAGCAGAAGTGCGCCACCTTGGCCGAGTCCTTGGGCAGGGTCTCGTCGTGGAACTCGCGCGCCTTGTCCGGGTCCAGGCCGAGGTTGAACTGGTCGTCCCAGCGGAACTCGAAGCGCGCCTTGGACAGCGCGTTGTCGCGGATCTGCGCGCCCGGATGGCCCTTGGCCAGATCGGCCGCGTGCGCCGCGATCTTGTAGGTGATGATGCCGTCCTTGACGTCGTTCTTGTCGGGCAGGCCGAGATGCTCCTTCGGCGTGACGTAGCACAGCATGGCCGTGCCGTACCAGCCGATCAAGGCCGCGCCGATGCCGGAGGTGATGTGGTCGTAGCCGGGCGCGATGTCGGTGGTCAAAGGTCCCAGGGTGTAGAACGGCGCCTCGCCGCACTGCTCCAGTTGCAGGTCCATGTTCTCTTTGATCAGCTGCATCGGCACGTGGCCGGGGCCTTCGATCATCACCTGCACGTCGTGCTGCCAGGCGATCTGGGTCAGCTCGCCCAGGGTCTTCAGCTCGCCCAGCTGGGCCTCGTCGTTGGCGTCGTAGATCGAGCCGGGACGCAGGCCGTCGCCCAGCGAGAAGGAGACGTCGTAGGCCTTCATGATTTCGCAGATCTCGTTGAAGTGCGTGTAGAGGAAGGATTCCTTGTGGTGCGCCAGGCACCACTTGGCCATGATCGAGCCGCCGCGCGAGACGATGCCGGTGAGGCGCTTGGCGGTCATCGGCACGTAGCGCAGCAGCACGCCGGCGTGGATGGTGAAGTAGTCGACGCCCTGCTCGGCCTGTTCGATCAGGGTGTCGCGGAAGATCTCCCAGGTCAGGTCCTCGGCCTTGCCGTTGACCTTCTCCAGCGCCTGGTAGATCGGCACGGTGCCGATCGGCACCGGGCTGTTGCGGATGATCCATTCGCGCGTCTCGTGGATGTGCTTGCCGGTCGACAGGTCCATGACGTTGTCGCCGCCCCAGCGGATCGCCCAGGTCATTTTTTCGACTTCCTCGCCGATCGACGAGGTGACCGCCGAGTTGCCGATGTTGGCGTTGATCTTGACGAGGAAATTACGGCCGATGATCATCGGCTCGATCTCCGGGTGGTTGATGTTGGCCGGGATGATGGCGCGGCCACGGGCGATCTCCTCGCGCACGAACTCGCCGGTGATCTCGGCCGGGATGCTGGCGCCGTAGTTCTGCCCCGGGTGCTGGCGGCCCATCAAATCGGCCAAGCGCTGGCCCATCGGGCCGGAGTTCTTCAGGTTTTCCAGGTATTCCTTGCGCCGCATGTTCTCGCGGATGGCGACGAACTCCATCTCCGGCGTGACGATGCCACGGCGCGCGTAGTGCATCTGGGTGACGTTGGCGCCCTCTTTGGCGCGGCGCGGCAGGCGGTGCAGATTGAAGCGCAACTCGGCCAGTGCCGGATCGGCCAGGCGCGCCTGGCCGTATTCGGAAGTCGGGCCGGCCAGCTCCTCGGTGTCGCCGCGTTCCAGTATCCACGGCAGGCGCGGCGTGGCGGCCAGGCCGGAGCGGATGTCGATCACCGCGTCCGGATCGGTGTAGGGACCGGAGGTGTCGTAGACGTAGACCGGCGGATTGGCCTCGAAGCCGAACGAGGCCGGCGTGTCGGCCTGGCTGATTTCGCGCATCGGCACGCGGATGTCGGGCCGGCTGCCCTGCACATAGATCTTGCGCGAATTGGGCAGCGGCGCGATGGCGGCTTGGTCGACCACGGCGGTGGCGGAGAGGAATTTCGGATTGGCGTTCATTTGGCTCCTTGGTAGGCTACAGGAGCCAGCAAAGGAGGGTTGGACGGCGCCGGCGCGGGGTCGAATGGCGTGGATGACCCGGCGGCAAAATCCTAAGCTTCCCTTCGCTGGCATTATCCAGATCAGGTTCGGAGGGTATTTCTCACCCAGTCGTCGCGATGCGACGGCCAGGACCCCTAGCGTGTGCCGCCTTGCGGCAGCGGTGGCAATTATACATGGGCCGACGGCGCCGCCAAGCGCCTTGTGCGAAATCGGCGCCATAGTCGGTATTTGCCGGCGCCGGCTGGCAAAACCACCCAAAGGCAAGAACCGGGGTCAGACCCGCGGGGTCTGACCCCAGATTTTCGCCTGTGGGGTTGCTCGGTTTACGCCTGTCGGTTTTCTCAGTTTGCGCCTGTGGATTTTCCTAATGTAGCGGCATTCGCGCGCGGCATCCGGCAAGGCTAGACCTTGAACACGCTGACGATCTGCGCCAGGCCGGCGGCCTGCTCGTTCATCGACTGGGCGGCGGCGGCGGCCTGCTCCACCAGCGCGGCGTTCTGCTGGGTCATATTGTCCATCTCGGCGATGGCGTCGTTGATCTGGTCGATGCCCGAGCTCTGCTCCTGGCTGGCCGAGCTGATCTCGGCGACGATGTCGGTGACCCGGCGCACGCTGTCGACCACCTTGTCCATGGTGCTGCCGGTCATCTCGACCAGGCGCTCGCCGGCGGCGACCTTTTCGGCCGAGGTGTTGATCAGTTCCTTGATCTCGCGCGCCGCCGAGGCCGAGCGCTGCGCCAGGTTGCGCACCTCGGAGGCGACCACGGCGAAGCCACGGCCCTGCTCGCCGGCACGGGCCGCCTCGACGGCGGCGTTCAGCGCCAGGATGTTCGTCTGGAAGGCGATGCCGTCGATCACGCTGATGATGTCGCTGATCTGCTTGGACGATTCGTTGATCGCGCCCATCGTCTCGACCACCTGGCCGACCGCCCGGCCGGCCTGGGTCGCCACGTCCGAGGCGGAGATCGCCAGCTGGTTGGCCTGGCGCGCGTTGTCGGCGTTCTGCCGCACGGTCGAGGTCATCTCCTCCATGGTCGAGGCGGTCTCCTCCAGCGCGCCGGCCTGCTGCTCGGTGCGGGCCGACAGGTCGTGGTTGCCGGCCGAGATTTCACCCGAGGCGGTGGAGATGGAATTGGCGTCGCTGCGCACCTGGCTGACGATGCGCGCCAGGTTGTCGCGCATCGCCTGGATGGCGAACAGCAGGCTGGACTTGTCGGCCGGCGCCAGCGTGATCGGCGTGGTCAGGTCGCCCTGGGCGATCTGGCCGACGATGCCGACGGCGTACTCCGGCTCGCCGCCCAGCTGGCCGAGGATGCGGCGCAGCATATGCCAGGCCAGGCCGCCGACCACCACCATCAGGGACAGGCCCAGGCCGAGCAGGATGGTGGCCTGCTTCCAGAAGCGCTGGTTGATGTCGTCGATATAGGCGCCGGTGCCGATCATCCAGTTCCACGGGGCGAACTTGGTCACGGCGTACATCTTGGCGACCTTTTCCTTGACGCCCGGACGGGTGCCCTCCTGCTCGACGATGCCGATGCGCGCCTTGGCGATGGCGGCGCGGTAACCGTCGCCGCTCTCCTTGCTCTGCGGCTTGCCGACGCGCTTGGGGTCGGGGTGGGCGATCAGCACATCGGCGCTGGCTTCGCGCACGAAGTAGTACATCTCGTCCTTGTGGAAGCCGTTGAGCGACTGCACCGCCAGGCGCTGCGCGTCCTCGCGGCTCATCTTGCCCGACTGTTCGAGGGCGTAAGCCTGTTCCACCGAGGCGTTGGCCAGTTCGACCAGGTTGCTCAGTTGCGCGGTGCGCTCCTCCATCATGGTCGCGCGCAGGGCGATCAGCGAGACGGTGGCGATGGCGAGGATGCCGAGCAAGGTGGCGGCGCAAAGAAGAAGTATACGGGTGCTGAGTTTCATGTCGATCTCTCGTGTGGATGGCCGCTGTGGTCTGGCCAAGCAGGAGGAGCCGGCGCGGAAGGGCCGGGCCTGGAATACCGCACAGGGGGGCGCCATGGATAATGGGGCCTGTGCGGAAAAGTGATTTCAGGCAACAGTATAACAGTTGCGGGGAAATTCAGCTCGGCAAGGCGGAGAAAACGGCGGGCCGGCGGCCGCGCCGGGCCGCCGGTGTTGCGAAACGGGGAAAGGGACGGCCAAGGCCTTGACCGTCCTGCCAAGATTGCCCCGCCGGCGCGGCGGCAAGGCGCGCTATTGCGGCCGGTAGGTCAGCGTCAAGGTGTAGCTGGACGCGCTGTAACCGTTGAGCAGCACATACAGGTCGCCGTTGGCGTTGACGGCGACGCTGCAGGTCTCGCTGCTGGTCGGGCCATCCGACTTGCAGTCGTAGCTGCTGGTGCTCGGCGCGCTGCCATTGCGCACGTACAGGTCGGTGTCGCCGCTGCCGCTCAGGGTGGCGGCGAAGCTGCCGCCGGCGGCCACCTTGAACGGACCGTAGTTCTTCTTCTGCCCCTTGCTCAGGCTGCCGCTGAAGGTTTCCGTGCGGTCGCCCGGCGGCGTCACGCCGGGACCGTCGCTGCCCAACTCGACGGCGTAGGCCAGCGCCATGCGGGCGAACTTGAGGGCGTTGTCGGCCTGGTTGCCGGAGTTGGCGTAGGTGTCGTTGGCGCTGTGGATGTAGGGGTTGTCCTGGCCCAGCGTGGTCTCGAAGGGCATCGAGCTCCAGTAGCCCTGCGCCGTCCACGAGGCGTGGTCGGAACAGGCGTAGCCGCACTGGTCGTAGCCGATTTTCAAGGTCGGCAGATAGGCGCCGATCAGCTTGACGACGAAGTCGTTCTGCGCGCTGTCGGTGTAGTCGGTGTACATGTAGATGTCGTAGGGCGAGCCCTTGTAGTTGGTCATGTCGAGCTGCATCACGCCGACCACCTTGACGTTGTTGTTCTTGTGGTTCAAGGCGATGTCCTGCGAGCCGCGCAGGCCGACCTCCTCGGCGGCGTAGCCGATCAGCTTGATGGTGCGGCGCGGATGGTAGCCGCCCGCCACCATCGCCCGCAGCACCTCGGTCAGGCTGGCCACGCCGGAGGCGTCGTCGTCGGCGCCGGGCGCGCGCGTGGTCTCGCTGGTGCCGTTCTGGTTGATCGAGTCGAGGTGGCCGCCCAGCACGATCACTTCGCTGCCGTTGTCGCTGCCGGCGATGGTCAGGATCACCGACTTCTGCGGATAGGCGGAATGGCTGAACTGGCTCACCGTGATGTCGCTGCGGCCGGCGGCGATGCTGGTCCAGCGCTGCTTCAGCCAGTCCGAGGCGTTGACGCCGTTGTTGGTGGTGTAGTAGCGGTTGGCGAAGGCCGACATGTCGACGATGGTCTGGCCGATATTGCTCGCCTGCATTTGCGCCAGCATCGGGTTGACCACGCTCTGCTGGTCGATCACATACGACGGCCGGGGCGTGGCCAGCAAGCTGGTCTTCAACGGCGGACTCAGCGCGGACAGCCCGGCCGCCTCGCTGGGGTGGTACATGAAGCCGCCGCAGCGGTGCAGCTCCTTGTGCACGGCGGCCGACAGGCCGAGCATCTGCTGTTCGTCGACCTCGACCAGGTGGACCCGCTCCTGGCCGCTGCGCTGGCCCGGCGCCGACTGGGTTTGCGTGGCGCGGCTTTCGCGCGCGATCGCCTGCGGCGCGACCTTTTGCAACTGGCTGTAGGCGGCGTCGCCGACGGTGATCCAGATCTTGTTCGACTGCGTGCTCGACTGCGTGCTCGACTGCGCGGCGGCGTGAGCGCTGGTGCCGGCCAACAGGCCGGCCAGCAGCACGGCGATGAGGCGTGGGGTCATGTCCATCTCCTTGTCATCAATTGAACTTCAGGGCGGCCAACCTTATTCCATTGATGCCCGCCAGTCAAAAAAGTTGCATAAATCGACAAATAGAAGGAAAAGTCACGCTTTTTAACAGCGGCGGCGGCGCCGATGTTTGCACCGCACCAACAAAAAGCCCCCGGCCGCGCCGGCCCTCTGGCGACATTGGCAAGGTTTCAGCGCCAAATAGCCACCGATCGCGCGCGTTTGGGCGGAATTTGCGCCGGCGGACGCCGCCGCCGTGCGCAGGGCCGGCGGCGTCCCTTATAATGGTTCTTTTCGCAAATTTACAAGCCAAATCATGGAATTAGCCAAGTCTTTCGAGCCTGCCGACATTGAACAATTCTGGCGCAGCGAGTGGGAACAGCGCGGTTACTTCACCGCCACCCTCGACGCCGGCAAACCGTCCTTCGGCATCCAGCTGCCGCCGCCGAACGTCACCGGCACGCTGCACATGGGCCACGCCTTCAACCAGACCGTGATGGACGGCCTGACCCGCTACCACCGCATGCTCGGCCACAACACCGCCTGGATTCCCGGCACCGACCACGCCGGCATCGCCACGCAGATCGTCGTCGAGCGCCAGCTCGACGCGCAGAAGATCTCGCGCCATGATTTGGGCCGCGAAAAATTCGTCGAAAAAGTCTGGGAGTGGAAAGAAAAATCCGGCTCCACCATCACCGGCCAGATGCGCCGCATGGGCACCTCGCCGGACTGGAAGCGCGAGTACTTCACCATGGACGAAACCCGCTCGAAGGTCGTCACCGACGTCTTCGTGCGCCTGCACGAGCAGGGCCTGATCTACCGTGGCAAACGCCTGGTCAACTGGGACCCGGTGCTGGGCACCGCCGTGTCCGACCTGGAAGTGGCGTCGGAGGAGGAGGACGGCTCGATGTGGTACATCAAGTACCCGCTGGCCGACGGCAGCGGCTTCCTGACGGTGGCCACCACCCGTCCGGAAACCATGCTGGGCGACACCGCCGTGGCGGTCGACCCGACCGACGAGCGCTACCAGGCGCTGGTCGGCCAGATGCTCAAGCTGCCCCTGAGCGAGCGCGAAATCCCGATCATCGCCGACTCCTATGTCGACAAGGAATTCGGCACCGGCTGCGTCAAGATCACCCCGGCCCACGACCTGAACGATTACGCCGTCGGCCAGCGCCACAACCTCGACATGCCGATCATCCTGACGCTCGACGCCAAGATCAGCGACGAGGCGCCGGCCGCCTACCGCGGCATGGACCGCTTCGCCGCGCGCAAGCAGATCGTCGCCGACCTCGACGCCCTGGGCTTGCTGGAACAGGTCAAGCCGCACAAGCTGATGGTGCCGCGCGGCGACCGCACCGGCGTCATCATCGAGCCGATGCTGACCGACCAGTGGTTCGTGGCGATGAGCAAGCCGGCGCCGGAAGGCACCTTCTTCCCCGGCAAATCGATCGCCGAAACGGCGCTCGACAAGGTCGCCAACGGCGAGATCAAGTTCGTGCCGGAAAACTGGAGCACCACCTACAACCAGTGGCTCAACAACATCCAGGACTGGTGCATCTCGCGCCAACTGTGGTGGGGCCACCAGATCCCTGCCTGGTACGACGAGAAGGGCAACATCTTCGTCGCCAAGACCGAGGAGGAGGCGCGCGCCAAGGCCCACGCCGCCGGCAGCACCGGCATGTTGCGGCGCGACGCCGACGTGCTCGACACCTGGTTCTCGTCGGCGCTGATCCCCTTCTCGACCATGGGCTGGCCGGAGGAAACCCCGGACATCAAGGCCTTCCTGCCGTCGTCGGTGCTGGTCACCGGCTTCGACATCATCTTCTTCTGGGTCGCCCGGATGGTGATGATGACCGCCCACTTCACGGGAAAAGTGCCATTTAACACCGTGTACGTGCACGGCCTGGTGCGCGACTCGACGGGACAGAAGATGTCCAAGTCGAAGGGCAACACGCTCGACCCGATCGACCTGATCGACGGCATCGACCTGGAGGGGCTGATCGTCAAGCGCACCACCGGCCTGATGAATCCGCGCGACGCCGAGAAGATCGCCAAGGCGACGCGCAAGGAATTCCCCAACGGTATCGCCGCCTACGGCAGCGACGCGGTGCGCTTCACCATGGCCAGCTACGCCTCGCTGGGCCGCAACATCAACTTCGACCTGGGCCGCTGCGAAGGCTACCGCAACTTCTGCAACAAGATGTGGAACGCCACCCGCTTCGTGCTGATGAACACCGAAGGCAAGGATTGCACGCCGAACGAGGCCGAGCTGTCGATGGCCGACAAGTGGATCATCTCGCTGCTGCAAAAGGCCGAGCTGGACGTCGCCAAGGGCTTCGAGGACTTCCGCTTCGACAACATCGCCAGCACCATCTACAAGTTCGTCTGGGACGAGTACTGCGACTGGTATCTGGAAGTGGCCAAGGTGCAAGTGCAGCACGGCACGGAAGGCCAGCAACAAGCCACCCGCCACACCCTGCTGCGCGTGCTGGAAGTGGTGCTGCGCCTGGCGCATCCGATCATTCCTTTCGTCACCGAAGCGCTGTGGCAGACCGTCGCCCCGCTGGCCGGCAAGACGCTGAACCCGGCCGGCGATTCGATCATGATGCAGCCGTATCCGATCGCCAACACCGCGAAAATCGACGAGGCCGCCGAAGCCTGGATGCAGCAACTCAAGGCGCTGACCGACGCCACCCGCAACCTGCGCGGCGAGATGCAGTTGTCGCCGTCGCTGCGGGTGCCGCTGATCGTCGAGGCGAAGGATGCCGCCGACCGTGCCGCGCTGGAAGTGTTCGCGCCCTACGTGCAGTCGCTGGGCAAGCTGGCCGAGGTCAACATCGTCGACGCCCTGCCGGAATCGCCGGCCGCCGTCTCCATCGTCGGCACCACCAAGCTGATGCTGAAGGTGGAGATCGACGTCAAGGCCGAGCGCGAGCGCCTGTCCAAGGAGATCGCCCGCCTCGAAGGCGAGATCGCCAAGGCCAACGGCAAACTGTCCAACGAGAGCTTCGTCGCCCGCGCGCCGGTCGAGGTGGTGGCCCAGGAGAAGGAACGGGTCGCCAACTTCGGCGCCACGGTGGAGAAGATGCGCGAACAGTTCGCCAAACTGCCTGCCGCATAAGTCTTTGCGTTGCGGCCGCTGGCCGCGATTCCGCCAAATTAAGGCGCCGGCGACGGCAAACACCACCCACCGGCAGAGAGCCGGGGTCGGACTCCCCGCCTTGGCGCGGCGGGTCCGACCCCAGTTCTTTGCCGGTGGGTTTTTTTACGTCCAGGAGACGAAATAGCACGAGTGGTCAAATTTTTTGCGGAGAGATGCTCACAAGCGATAACAGTTTGCTAAACTTGGGCTCGCATAAAAACTAAACCTTTGGAGACAACAAAATGCGCTCAATCAAACAAGTAGCAATCATCGCCGGCGGCATCGCCGCGTCCCTGCTGGCCGCGCCGGTGTGGGCCGACGAGGGCAGCCCGGTCGGCCTGTGGAAGAACATCGACGACGTCTCCGGCAAGCCGAAGGCGCTGATCCGCATCACCGAGAGCAACGGTGCGCTGCAGGGCCAGATCGAGAAACTGTTCCGCGCCCCCAACGAGGAGCAGAATCCGAAGTGCGACAAGTGCGAGGGCGCCCGCAAGGACGCGCCGGTGATCGGCCTGGTCATCATGTCGGGACTGAAGAAGGACGGCAGCGAGTACACCGGCGGCGAGATCCTCGACCCGGACAACGGCAAGGTCTACAAGAGCAAGATGAACCTGGCCGACGGCGGCAAGAAACTCAACGTGCGCGGCTACATCGGCATTCCGATGCTGGGCCGTTCGCAGACCTGGGTGCGGCAGGACTAAGCCCCGCCACCCCGCCACCCGCTGGGAACGCCGCCGGACAGCTTGCTGCCGGCGGCGTTTTTTATGGTTGTGGAATGTGCTTGCGCAGGTGCCGGTCCAGGCTGTTGGCGAAGCTCTGCCGGTCGGACTGGCTGAAGGCCGCCGGGCCGCCGGTGTCGACGCCGCTGCCGCGCAGCTCGTCCATGAAGGCGCGCATGGTCAGCATCTGCGCGATGTTGTCGTTGGTGTAGAACTCGCCGCGCGGGTTGAGCGCGAAGCCGCCCTTCTTCAGCACGTCCGAAGCCAGCGGGATGTCGCCGGTGACGACCAGGTCGCCGGCCGCCAGCAGGCGCACGATCTCCTGGTCGGCCACGTCGGCGCCGGACGGCACCTGCACCGAGCGGATGTAGCGCGATGGCGGCACGCGCAGCAACTGGTTGGCCACCAGAGTCAGCTGCAACTGCGTGCGCTCGGCGACGCGGTACAGAATATCCTTGACCACGGCCGGACAGGCGTCGGCGTCGACCCAGATCTGCATCATTGCTCCCACAGCTCGCCGTTCGGACTGAGCCGGGGCGGCGTCACGCCGAAGTGCAGGTAGGCGGCCGGCGTGGCCACCCGGCCGCGCGGCGTGCGCTGCAAGAATCCCTGCTGGATCAAATACGGTTCGAGCACGTCCTCGATGGTGTCGGCCGCCTCGCCGATGGCCGCCGCCAGGTTGCCGACGCCGACCGGGCCGCCGCCGAACTTGAACAGCACCGCCTCGAGCAGCTTGCGGTCCATCACGTCGAAGCCGACCGTGTCGACGTCGAGCATCACCAGCGCGGCGTCGGCGACGGCCTTGGTGATGTCGCCGTTGCCCTTGACCTCGGCGTAGTCGCGCACCCGGCGCAGCAGCCGGTTGGCGATGCGCGGCGTGCCGCGCGCGCGGCGGGCGATCTCGACCGCGCCGTCCGGCTCGATGTGGGCCTTCAACAGCGCGGCGCTGCGCGTGACGATCTTGGTCAATTCCTCCGCCGTGTAGAACTCCAGCCGGGCGACGATGCCGAAGCGGTCGCGCAGCGGGTTGGTCAGCATGCCGGCGCGGGTGGTGGCGCCGACCAGGGTGAACGGTTGCAGGTCCAGCTTGACCGAGCGGGCGGCCGGGCCTTCGCCGATCATGATGTCGATCTGGTAGTCCTCCAGCGCCGGGTAGAGGATCTCCTCGACCACCGGCGACAGGCGGTGGATCTCGTCGATGAACAGCACGTCGTTGGCTTCCAGGTTGGTCAGGATGGCGGCCAGGTCGCCCGGCCGCTCCAGCACCGGGCCGGAGGTCTGGCGCAGGTTGACGCCCATCTCGCGGGCGATGATGTTGGCCAGGGTGGTCTTGCCCAGACCGGGCGGGCCGAACAGCAAGGTGTGGTCGAGCGCCTCGCCACGGTTGCGCGCCGCCGCGATGAAGATCTCCAGCTGGTCGCGGATCTTGCTCTGGCCGACGTATTCGTCCAGATGCTTGGGCCGCAGCGCCCGCTCGATGGCCTCCTCGTTGGGCGAGGACGGCGTCGGCGCGATGATGCGTTGTTCGGTGAAATTATCGGTCTGGATACTCATGCATTAACCCTTGGACAGCGCCTTCAGCGCCAGCTTGATGCCATCGGACACGCCACTGCCGGCCGGCACGGCTTTCAGCGCCAGCAACGCTTCCTTGTCCGAATAGCCCAGCGCGACCAGCGCGTTCAGGATATCAGATTGCGAGTCCGGCACCGCGTGCGCGCCGCCGGCGCCGAGGTCGGCGCCCAGCTTGCCCTTGAGTTCCAGCAGCAGGCGCTCGGCGGTTTTCTTGCCGATGCCGGGCACCTTGACCAGGCGGCCGGTCTCCTGCAGTGTGACGGCCTGGGCCAGGTCGGCGATGGTCATGCCGGACAAGATCGACAGCGCCATGCGCGCGCCCACGCCGGTGATCTTGATCAACTGGCGGAACACGGCGCGCTCCTCGGCGTGGCCGAAGCCGAACAGCAAATGGGCGTCCTCGCGGATGGTCTGGTGGGTGAACAACACCACCTTCTCGCCGACGCCGGGCAGGTTGTAGAAGGTGCTCATCGGCACGTCGACTTCGTAGCCGACGCCATGGCAGTCGACCAGCAGTTGCGGTGGATTTTTTTCAAGCAATACACCGGAGAGACGACCGATCATCGTGTTACCTTTTTTGAAGAATGTTGGGGGAGGAACTAGCCGACCAGGCGGCCGCGCTTCATGCGCAGACCGGCCAGGCCGGGGCCGATGGCGCTGATCAGCGCCAGCGTGTCGTGGCTGTTGGCGTGGCAGATGGCCACGCCGAGCGCGTCGGCGGCATCGGTGCCGGGCAGGCCGGGCAGCGCCAGCAGGCGCGCCACCATCGCCTGCACCTGCTCCTTGGCCGCCTTGCCGTGGCCGGTGACGGCCTGCTTGACTTGCAGCGCGGTGTATTCGGCCACTTCGAGCTCGGCGTCGACCAGCGCGCAGATGGCGGCGCCACGGGCCTGGCCCAGCAGCAGGGTCGACTGCGGATTGACGTTGACGAAGACTTTTTCGATGGCCGCGCAGTCGGGCCGGTAGGTCGCGGCGACCTCGGCGATGCTGCGCAGGATCACCTTCAGGCGCACCGGCAACTCGCCCTCGCCGCTCTTGATGGTGCCCGAGGCGATGTAACGCAACTTGCTGCCTTGCTTGTCGATGACGCCGAAGCCGGTGGTGCGCAAGCCAGGGTCGATGCCGAGAATAATCATCGTCAGATTGTATGCACTAAGGCAAGTGGGAGCAAGGGCGGACTGCCGTGGCCGGTACAAAGAAACAGGGACCGTCCCCGGGCGGCTTGCCCCGGGACGGTCCCTGCGCGCTTGAGCGCGCGCCCAGGGCGCGCGATCGAGGTGGAACGATCGGCAACGATCAATGACGGAAGTGGCGGATGCCGGTGTACAGCATGACCACGCCGCGCTCGTCGGCGGCGTCGATCACTTCCTGGTCGCGCATCGAGCCGCCCGGCTGGATGACGCAGTTGGCGCCGGCGTCGACCACCACGTCGAGGCCGTCGCGGAAGGGGAAGAAGGCGTCCGAGGCGACCACCGAACCGGTCAGCGACAGACCGGCGTTCTGCGCCTTGATCGAGGCGATGCGGGCGGAGTCGATGCGGCTCATCTGGCCGGCGCCGACGCCCAGGGTCATGTTGCCGCCGCAGAAGACGATGGCGTTCGACTTGACGTACTTGGCGACGCGCCAGGCGAACATCAGGTCCTGCAACTGCTGTTGGGTGGGCTGCAGCTTGGTGACCACTTTCAGGTCGCCCAGCAGGACGTTTTTCGCGTCGGCCGACTGCACCAGCAGGCCGCCGCCGACGCGCTTGAAGTCCATGGCGTTGACACCGTGGCCCAGCGGGATTTCCAGCAGGCGCACGTTTTGTTTCGCCGACAAAATTTGCTTGGCGTCGGCCGAGAACGACGGCGCGATCAGCACTTCGACGAACAGCTTGGCCAGCTCGCTGGCGGCGGCGCCGTCCACTTCGACGTTGAAGGCGATGATGCCGCCGAAGGCCGAGGTCGGGTCCGTCTTCAGCGCGCGCAGGTAGGCGTCGGCGGCGCTGGCGCCCAGGGCCACGCCGCAGGGGTTGGCGTGCTTGACGATGACGCAGGCGGCGCTCTGCTCGAAGCCGCCCATGCTCTTGACGCATTCCCAGGCCGCGTCGGCGTCGGCGATGTTGTTGTACGACAGTTCCTTGCCCTGCAGCTGGCGGTAGTTGCCCAGCGCGCCCTCGGTCACGCTCAGGTCGCGGTAGAAGGCGGCCGACTGGTGCGGGTTCTCGCCGTAGCGCATGTCCTGGACTTTTTCAAACGCCACGTTCAGCGTCTGCGGATACTGGG
The DNA here is from genome assembly GCF_016461825.1 of Rugamonas violacea. GTDB lineage: Bacteria > Pseudomonadota > Gammaproteobacteria > Burkholderiales > Burkholderiaceae_D > Rugamonas. Next base: position 73,319 of record NZ_JAEMNU010000153.1, read on the forward strand.
CGCGGGTGGCGTGCTGCTTGTCGGCGCCCAGGCTGCTCAGGTAGTTGGCGATGGCGCCGTCGTACTGGGCGGTGTGGGCGTAGACCTTGGTGGCCAGCTTGAAACGGGTGTCGTAGCCGACCACGCCGGCCTTGATCTCGTCGAGCACCACCGCATAGTCGACCGGGTCGCAGATCACCACCACGTCCTTGTGGTTCTTGGCCGCCGACCGCAGCATGGCCGGGCCGCCGATGTCGATGTTCTCGATGGCGTCCTCCAGCGTGCAGCTGTCCTTGGCCACGGTGGCCTGGAAGGGGTACAGATTGACCACCACCATGTCGATGGTCGGGATCTTGTGCTCTGCCAGCTTGGCCATGTGCTCGGGGAAATCGCGGCGCGCCAGGATGCCGCCGTGCACCATCGGATGCAGGGTCTTGACGCGGCCGTCGAGCATCTCCGGGAAGCCGGTGTAGTCGGCGACCTCGGTCACGGCGACGCCGTTGTCGGCCAGCAGTTTGGCGGTGCCGCCGGTCGACAGGATGTTGACGCCCATGGCGGCCAACGCGCGCGCGAAGTCGAGCACGCCGGTTTTGTCGGAGACGGAGATGAGAGCTTGTTTGATCATGGCAGTGGCTAGGTGGTTGAGTATTCTGGACAAATCAAGGCTGCACGGGCGCGGCATTCAGCGCGCCGACGGCCGTCCCCGGCCACCGGCGAGGCGCAACGGACGACGATTACAGCAGGCCGTGCTCTTGGAGTTTCTTGCGCAAAGTGTTGCGGTTGATGCCGAGCATTTGCGCGGCGTGCGACTGGTTGCCGTCGGCGCGGGTCATGACCACTTCGAGGATCGGCTTTTCGACGGTCAACACGACCATGTCGTAGATGTTCGATGCTTGCTGCTCGCCCAGGTCGTTGAAGTAATCTTCAAGGCTCTTCTGGACAACTTCCTGGATACTTTCTTTGCTCATTTTAATGTCATTCGGCTAATTAATATTTCGTGACGCTGTGCCGCGTACGCTGCGAGCGGTGAAGCGCTTGCCCTTTTTTTATATAACTTTTTTGGTGCTGCCGCAGCCGGCTTATGCGGGCTGCAAATCATCGGAGAGGCGGTATTGTAACCGCTCACCAAAACTCCATTGCGATTCAAAAAACTGGTCGACCGCCTGCAACTGCGCGTCGATCGACTCCAACAGATTCATTTTTTGGCGGAATTCCTCGCCGCCGGCCAGGTCGCGCACATACCAGCCGATGTGCTTGCGCGCCGTGCGCACGCCGAGGAAATCGCCGTAGAAGGCGTAGTGGGCGCGCAGGTGCTCGTCCATCAGGGCGCGCACCTCGTCCACATACGGCGCCGGCAAGTGTTGGCCGGTGCGCAGGAAATGTTCGATCTCGCGGAAGATCCACGGCCGCCCCTGCGCCGCGCGGCCGACCATGATGGCGTCGGCGCCGGTCTGCTCCAGCACATATTTGGCCTTCTCCGGCGAGGTGATGTCGCCGTTGGCCACCACCGGAATGCCCACCGAGCGCTTGACCGCCGCGATGGTGTCGTACTCGGCGTCGCCCTTGTAGCCGTCGGCGCGGGTGCGGCCATGCAAGGTCAGCATGGCGATACCGGCGTCCTCGGCGATGCGGGCGATGTTCAGGGCGTTCTTGTTCAGGCGGTCCCAGCCGGTGCGGAACTTCAGCGTGACCGGCACGTCGACCGCGCCGACCACCGCGTGCAGGATCTTCTCGACCAGCGCCTCGTCCTGCAGCAGGGCCGAACCGCACCAGCTGTTGCAGACCTTTTTCACCGGGCAACCCATGTTGATGTCGATGATCTGGGCGCCGCGCTCGACGTTGAAGCGGGCGCAGTCGGCCAGGTCCCGCGGGTCGGCGCCGGCGATCTGCACCGCCTTCGGCTCCATTTCGCCGGTGTGGTCGGTGCGGCGCGAACTCTTTTCCGTCGCCCACAGGCGCGGATTCGAGGCGGCCATCTCCGATACCGCGTAGCCGGCGCCGAGCTGTTTGCACAGTTGGCGGAAAGGCCGATCCGTCACGCCCGCCATGGGGGCGACGAAAACGTTGTTACGCAGTAAGTAGGGGCCGATTTGCACTGACAATACCTGAATGGGAGGAAGGAACCCTCTATTTTAACCGATGGCCTGCTCAATTAATAAGCACTATTTTCATGGCTGCGTATAAAACACTGTTGTGATCGGTGATCGGACAGTTGCCGTGGTGAAAATTTAAGCACGCGCGTGCGCCCGCCGCCGGGGCGCCGGCGGCGCGGCAAAGCTTGCTACAAATTAAATGATGTCGTCCAGCGCGGCCAGTTGCAGGTGCTCGACCTCGCCCCAGCTGTCGAGCGTCAACTTTCCGCCCGCCAGGGTGAAGCGGTTGATGCTGGCGTTTTTGACTTGAAAGTCGCGCGGGCTGTCGAGCGACATGCCGACCGCCGCCCGATAAGCGCATTCAAGCACGCCGCCATGCGCCACCACGACCAGCGTCCGGCCGGCGTGGCGGCCGCCCCAGCCGACGATGGCGTCGAGCGTGCGGCGGTAGAACTGGCGGAAGCTTTCGGCGTCGCGCTCGCCGGAGGGCATCACGGCGTCGATATCGCGCGCCTGCCACAGCGCGTACTCGGCCGGGTAACGCCGCTCGATGTCGCTGTAGAGCATGCCTTCGAAGCCGCCGTAGCAGCGCTCGCGCAACTGGGCGTCGGTGTGCAACGGCAACGTGTGCAGCGCGGCCACCGCCTGCGCCGTCTGCATGGCGCGTTGCAGGTCGCTGGCGACCACCAGGTCGACCGGCTCGTCGGCCAGCGCCCGGGCCAGCGCCTCGGCCTGGCGCAAGCCCTCGTCGTTGAGGGCGATGTCGGTGTGGCCCTGCAGGCGGCGCACGGCGTTCCACGCCGTCTCGCCGTGGCGGATCAGTAAAATCTTGGTGCTCATGCCATCCTAGTTCTTGGCCGCCGCCAGCGCCGGGTTCAGCGTGTAGCGGCCGATCAGTTGTGCTTCGTCGAGAATGTGGCCGTGCAGCGCGGCGCAGGCCTGGGCGCCGGTGAAGCGCGGCGGCAACGCAAGGCGCGCCTCATCGAGCGCGTACAGGCGAAAGATGTAGTGGTGGATACGCAAATCGTTCCACGGCGGACAGGGGCCATCATACCCGTAATAGTCGCCGGCCATCGCCGGGTCGGCGGAAAACCAGGCGCTGTAGTCGTTGACGCCCTGGCGCAGCGGCCGGGCGGCGCCGTTGCCGACGCCCAGCGCGGCGAGCGGCCCCGGCTTGCCGTGCGGTGTGACGCCGTCCGACAGGACGCCCTCGCCGATGGTGCGCAGCGCCGGCGGCAGGTCGAGCAGGGTCCAGTGGAAGAAGTCGCCGCGCGGCAGGGCCAGCGCCAGCTCGCGGCCGTTTTGGTTGACGTCGCGGCCGTCCTGCGGCGCATCGCCGTCGATGCAGAACAGCATCAGCGACTCGGTGCCGTTGGGCACCTCGTCCCAGGCCAGGTGGGGATTGCGGTTGCCCGCCAGCCGCACCCGGCTGGCCGAATCCATCTCGGCGAACGCGCAGGCGGTGGGGATGTCGCCGCCGTCGCGGAAGGTATCACTCCAAAGTCTCATGGTCTGCGCTCCGTTTGATGATTTTCTTGTTTGTTTTGGCAGGCCCGTTGAGAAAACTCAATCAAATTCAAATCATCCTATTTGGCGCTCACCTGCAACCAGAAGGTCACCGGTCCGTCGTTGGTCAGCGACACTTTCATGTCGGCGCCGAAACGGCCGGTTGCCACCTCGGCATGGCGGGCGCGCGCCCGGCCGACGAAATGCTCGAACAGGCGCAGGCCGTCCTGCGGACTGGCGGCCGGCGTGAACGAGGGCCGCGTGCCGGACTTGGTGTCGGCCGCCAAGGTGAACTGGGGCACCAGCAGCAGGCCGCCGGCGACGTCGGTGAGGCTCAGGTTCATCTTGCCGGCGGCGTCGGCGAAGACGCGGTAGCCGAGCAATTTGTTGAGCAGCGCGTCGGCCTCCTTCTCCGTGTCGGCGCGCTCGGCGCAGAGCAGCACCATCAGGCCGGCGTCGATGGCGCCGATGCAGGCGCCGTCGACCACCACGCTGGCGCCGCTGACCCGCTGCAACAGCGCGATCATGCCGTCAGCGTGACGCGGGCGAACTTGCGCTTGCCCACTTGCAGCACGAAGGTGCCGGCCTCGATCTTCAACGCCTTGTCGCTGACCACGCTGCCGTCGATGCGCACGCCGCCCTGGTCGACCATGCGGGTCGCCTCGGAAACGGAGGCGCACAGGCCGCTTTGCTTGAGCAACTGGGCGATGCCGGCCGGCGCGCCGGCCAGGCTCAGCTCGGCGACGTCGTCCGGGATGCCGCCCTTGGAGCGGTTGACGAAGTCGGCCAGCGCGTCGTCGGCCGCCTGCCTGGAGTGGAAGCGGGCGACGATTTCCTGCGCCAGCGCCACTTTGGCGTCGCGCGGGTTGCCCCCGCCGTCGATCTCGGCCTTCAGTTGGGCCAGCTCGGTGATCGAGCGGAACGACAGCAGCTCGAAGTAGCGCCACATCATCACGTCGGAAATGCTCATCAGCTTGGCGAACATAGTGTTGCCCGGCTCGGTGATGCCGATGTAGTTGTTCTTCGACTTGGACATCTTGTCGACGCCGTCCAGGCCTTCCAGCAGCGGCATGGTCAGCACGCACTGCTGCTCCTGGGCGTAATCCTTTTGCAACTCGCGGCCGACCAGCAGGTTGAACTTCTGGTCGGTGCCGCCCAGCTCCAGGTCGGCCTTCAGGGCGACCGAATCGTAACCCTGCATCAGCGGGTAAAGGAACTCATGGACGGCGATCGGTGTCCCACTCTTGAAGCGTTTGCTGAAATCGTCGCGCTCCATCATGCGCGCCACCGTGTAGCGCGAGGCCAGCTGGATCATGCCGCGCGCGCCCAGCGGGTCGCACCATTCGGAGTTGTAGCGGATTTCGGTCTTGGCGGCGTCGAGCACCAGCGAGGCCTGCTTGAAGTAGGTCATCGCGTTTTCTTCGACCTGCTCCTTGGTCAGCGGCGGACGGGTGACGTTGCGGCCGGACGGGTCGCCGATCATCGAGGTGAAGTCGCCGATCAGGAAAATAACTTGGTGGCCCAAGTCCTGTAACTGACGCATCTTGTTGAGCACCACGGTGTGGCCCAGGTGCAGGTCGGGCGCGGTCGGGTCGAGGCCCAGTTTGACGCGCAGCGGCACGCCGCTTTGTTCGGAACGCGCCAGCTTCTGGGCGAATTCGCTTTCGATCAGCAGTTCATCCACACCGCGCTTGGTGATGGCGAGGGCTTCCTGGACGCGGTCGGTCAGTGGCAGCAGCGGAGCGGACGCCTTCTTGGCGGGCGATGTGGAGGTGTTGTCCATAGGTTTTTCTTAACTGGATTCTCGAAATGGTAGGTGGTTCCAGGAGTTTGCTATAATGTTCGGTCCGATCAATCTTGCCGTATGAAAACGAACCGAAACAAAAATTATAAAAACAAAACGTTCCTGAATAGTTCAAGCGGCAAATTTTAACTGATTGCATGAACCCTACAAACAAAATCACAAGCTCGCGCTTGTTCCAACTGCTAGGCTCGACCCGCAAGGCGCGCATCGTTAGCACGTCGGCGCTGCTGCTGGCGGTCTGCGCCTTCGGCGCCGCCGGTGTGGCGCCTTTGGCCCCCGACGCCTCCGACCTGCCGGTCAAATCGGTCTCGGAAGAGATCGCCTTGCCGAACATCGCCGCCCAGATCGACTCCCTCCAGCAGCAGCAGTCCTCCGACCACTACGTCCACGAAGAAAAAATCCGCGCCGGCGACACCCTGGCCACGCTGTTGACCCGCCTCGGCGTGGACGACGACGCGGCGGAGAACTTCATCAAGAAGGACAAGGTCGCCCACGGCGTGATGCAGTTGAAGACCGGCAAGCGGGTCCAGGCGCAAACCGACGAAGACGGCAACCTGCAGTGGTTGCGCGCCTCCGTGGTCGACGGCAAGGACATTCCGGTCAAGAATATTTCGATCACCCGCAAGGGGGACGGCTTCGTCGCCACCGAAACGGCGGCCCAGCTGGAGCGCCGCGTCGAAATGCACGCGCGCGACATCACCTCGACGCTGTTCGCGGCGACCGATTCGAATAGCGATGGCGCCAAGCTGCCCGACACCATCGTCCACCAGATCGTCGAGATGTTCTCCACCAACATCGACTTCCGCTCCGACCTGAAGCGCGGCGACCATTTCAACGTGGTCTACGAAACCTTCTGGCAGGACGGTGAATTCGTCCGCGCCGGACGCATCCTGGCCGGCGAGTTCACCAACCGCGGCAACACCTTCCAGTCGGTCTGGTTCGAAGATCCAAGCAGCAAGCAAGGCGGCGGCTACTACAGCTTCGACGGCAAGTCGCTCAAAAAAGCCTTCCTCAAGTCGCCCGTCGAATTCACCCGTATCTCGTCCGGTTTTTCGATGCGCGTCCACCCCGTGTTCGGCCAGTGGAAACAGCACAAGGGCCTGGACTTCCCGGCGCCGACCGGCACGCCGATCCGCGCCGCCGGCGACGGTGTGATCGACTTCGCCGGCACCCAGGGCGGCTACGGCAACGTGGTCGTGGTCAAGCACTGGGCCAACTACAGCACCGCCTATGCCCACATGAGCCGCTTCGCGACGAACATGAAAAAGGGCACGAAAGTCAGCCAGGGCGACGTCATTGGCTACGTCGGCACCACCGGCTGGTCGACCGGCGCCCACCTGCATTACGAATTCCGCGTCGGCGGCGAAGCCAAGGACCCGAACACCCTGAACGTGCAAGCACAAGCACCGTTGACGGCCGCCGAAATGTCGCGCTTCCGCAGCTTCGCCTCCGACATGACGCACCGCTTCGCACTGCTGCGTCCGGCCGGCTCGAGCACCACCCGGGTCGCCGCCAAGTAAGCCCGGCGCCCGCCGCGCCTTGCCGCGTCGCACTGAAAAAACAGGCCATCTCGTATGGCCTGTTTTCTTTTCTGCGCGGCCATGCCGGTACACGCCGCCCTTCCCTTTCCCCTCAGAAAGTCAGACCATGATGCTGATTTTTATCGCCGGCTTCCGTGCGCTGGCGCTCATTGTGCCCAGCAACAACATGAGGGATGGGCCGGGAGCCGCCGGCCACAGCTCGACACCGCTCAATTATTCCCGCGCCGATCTGGACGCTGAGGCAAAATACACTTTTCAAGCAAGAAGGAAGTAGATCATGGCCTTGTATATCGGTCTGATGTCCGGCACCAGCCTGGACGGTGTCGACGGCGCCCTCGCCGATTTCAGCGACGCGGCCACGCGCACGCTGGCGGCGGCGTATGTGCCGTTCCCCATGGAGCTGCGGGCCGAGCTGATGGCCCTGCAAGCGGCCGCACCGAACGAACTGGAGCGCGAAGCGCTGGCGGCCCAGCAGATCGCCATCCACTACGCCCAGTGCGTGGCGGAACTGTTGCGCCAAAGTGGCGTGGCGGCCGCCGCCGTCAGCGCCGTGGCGGCGCACGGCCAGACCATCCGCCACCGACCCGAGCTGGGCTTCACGCGGCAGACGAATAATCCGGCCCTGTTGGCCGAGCTGTGCGGCATCGACGTCATCGCCGACTTCCGCAGCCGCGACGTCGCCGCCGGCGGCCAGGGCGCGCCGCTGGTGCCGGCCTTCCACCAGGCGCTGTTCGGCGTGAACGGCCTGCGCCGGGTGGTGGCCAACATCGGCGGCATCGCCAACATCAGCGTGTTGCATGGCGACGGCCGCGTCGACGGCTTCGATACCGGCCCCGGCAACGTGCTGATGGATGGCTGGATCGCCCGCCACCAAGGCCGCGAGTACGACGCCGACGGCGCCTGGGCGGCCGCCGGCACGGCTCTGCCCGCGTTGCTGGCGGCGCTGCTGGCCGAACCCTACTTCGCCTTGCCGGCGCCCAAGAGCACCGGCCGCGACCTGTTCCACATGGACTGGCTGGACGCTCATTTGCGCGCTTTCCAGGACGCCGCGCCGGCCGACGTGCAGGCGACGCTGACGCGGCTCACCGCCGTCACGCTGGCGCGCGCGGTGGCGCAGTACGGTGGCGGGGCGGACGCCGTCTACATCTGCGGCGGCGGCGCCTACAACGGCACGCTGCTGCGCGAACTGGCGGCGGCGCTGGACGGCAAGGTAGCGGTGGCGTCGACCGAGGCGCTGGGCGTGGCGCCGAACCGGGTCGAGGCGCTGGCCTTCGCCTGGCTGGCTTACCGCTTCAAACAGCGGCTGGCGGGCAATCTGCCGGCGGTGACGGGTGCGGCGGGGGAAAGGGTGCTGGGCGCGCTATACCCGCGCTGAGGGCGGCGCTAGCGGCAAGGTGACAGAGCGGTGCTGAGCGGCGCAGAAGCGACGCTGAAGCTGAACTGCGAACGATAGTCGCAACGACAGCGCCAACGACAACGGCGGCCAGATAAACTGGCCGCCGCAAAGGATGCTACAGCGAAGTGGCTTAGACCGAGAACGAGGAACCGCAACCGCAAGTCGACGACGCGGTTGGATTCTTGATCACGAACTGGGCACCTTCGAGGTCGTCCTTGTAATCGATTTCCGCGCCGACCAGATACTGGTAGCTCATCGAATCGATCAACAGCTGAACGCCATTCTTGATCATCGTGGTGTCGTCTTCGTTGACGATTTCGTCAAAGGTGAAGCCGTACTGGAAGCCGGAGCAGCCGCCACCCTGCACGAAGACGCGCAGTTTCAGATCAGGATTACCCTCTTCTTCGATCAGCTGGGCCACCTTTTGGGCGGCGCTATCGGTGAAGATGATAGGCGACGGGATTACATCTTGCGCTTCGGCGACAGCATTCATTTCAGACTCCTACGTGAAAACATTTGGCTCATTATAGACCTTTGGCGCAAGTCATGCTCCCGTTGCGGCCAAATGCAAGGGATTGTCCACACACTCAAAATGGGTAAGCCGCCCCTGCACCTGGGCGCCGGCATGGATTTCCAGCACTTTGTAGCTGATATCACCAGAGATGCGGGCCTTGGGCTGGATTTCAAGCAACTCGCTGGCCTGCACATCGCCTTGGATGGTGCCGTTGACGATCAGGTGGGAGCAGCGCACCGCCCCCTCGATGGTGGCGTGCTCGGAGACCACCAGATAGCTGTCCTGCTCGTTCTCGGCGACGACGTTGCCGCGCACCCGGCCGTCGATGCGCAAGCCGCCGCGAAACAACAGATCGCCGTCGATCCGCGTCGACGGACCGATCAGGCTGTCCATGCTGCTCCTCGCTTTGTGGGCGAACATGCGCGATCCTCACTCTGCCGGCCCCGGCGGCGCCGGGACCAGCGTTCAATCTACTCCGGCGCGGCCGGCCGGCCTTGATCTGGCTCGCCGTTTCACCGGCGCGGCGGAGCGTCCCGGTTTGCCGTTACGGCAACAGGGCGATCTGCATCAGGCCGGCGGTTTCCTCCAGGCCGAACATCAAATTCATGCACTGCACGGCCTGGCCGGCGGCGCCCTTGACCAGGTTGTCCTGCACCACCAGCACGATGACGGTGTTGCCATTGCCCGGACGATGCAGGGCCATGCGCAACATGTTGGAGCCGCGCGTCGAGCGGGTTTCCGGATGCGCGCCGAACGGCATCACGTCGACGAAAGGCGCGTCTTGGTATTCCGCCTCGAACAAGCTTTGCAGCTCCTCGTTGCTGACTTCCTTGCTCAGGCGGGCGTACAGGGTCGAATGCATGCCGCGGATCATCGGCACCAGGTGCGGCGTGAACACCAGCTCGACTTTTTCGTCGGTGAAGCGTTGCAACTGGGCCGTGGTTTCCGGCGTGTGGCGGTGGCCGGCCACGCTGTAGGCCTTGAAGTTGTCGCTGGACTCGGAAAACAGGCTGCCGATCTCGGCCTTGCGGCCGGCGCCGGAGACGCCCGACTTGCAGTCGGCGATCAAGCTGCCGGCGTCGACCAGGCCGGCCTTCAGCAGCGGGTAATAGCCCAGCTGCATGGTGGTCGGGTAGCAACCCGGATTGGCGATCAAGCTCGCGCCCTGGATCGCCTCGCGGTTCAGCTCGGCCAGGCCGTACACCGCCTGCTCCAGCAGTTCCGGGCAGGTGTGCGGGATCTTGTACCACTGCTCGAAGCTGGCCTGGTCCTTCAGGCGGAAGTCGGCCGCCAGGTCGATCACCTTGACGCCGGCCGCCAGCAGGGCCGGCGCTTGCGCCATGGCCACGCCGTGCGGGGTGGCGAAGAACACCACGTCGCATTTGCTCAGGTCGGCCTTGTCCGGCGCCGAGAAGGCCAGCTCGACGCGGCCGCGCAGCGAGGGGAACATGTCGGCAACGGGCAAGCCATCTTCCTTGCGCGAGGTGATCGCCGTCAGCTGCACATCGGGATGGACTGCCAACAGACGCAGCAATTCCACTCCGGTGTAACCGGTGCCGCCGACGATGCCAACTTTGATCATGTTCTTTCCTTGGGTAAGTAGTGTGGGGGTAGAGCTTCAGGGCGCATTTTAGCAGGCCTGCGCGACCGCCGCATGACGGCGGCACCAACGCAAAAAGCCGCCGGAACAGGCCGGCGGCTTTCGAGCAACACGCGGCGGACCGCGTGTTGTAGCGTATAAATTAACGCTTCGAGAATTGCTTTGCGCGACGTGCTTTGCGCAGACCAACTTTTTTACGCTCGACTTCACGTGCATCGCGGGTCACGAAGCCGGCTTTGGCCAGATCCGGTTTCAGCGCTGCGTCGTAGTCGATCAGGGCGCGGGTGATGCCGTGGCGAACTGCGCCAGCTTGGCCGGACTCGCCGCCGCCGTGAACGTTAACCTTGATGTCGAAACGCTCGACATTGCCGGTCAGTTCCAGTGGTTGACGGATCACCATCAGGCCGGTTTCGCGCGAGAAATACTCAGCCGCTGGCTTGCCGTTAACGATGATTTGGCCAGTGCCAACTTTGATGAACACGCGAGCTACCGCACTCTTGCGACGGCCGGTGCCGTAATTGTAGTTACCGATCATGTCAGTTCCTTAGAGAACGAGTGCTTTAGGTTGCTGAGCTGCGTGCGGATGGGTTTCTTCCGCGTACACTTTCAGCTTCTTGATCATTGCGTAGCCGAGTGGGCCTTTAGGCAACATGCCCTTGACCGCTTTCTCAAGCGCGCGACCTGGAAAACGCTGTTGCATTTTCTGGAAGTTGGTTTCGTAGATGCCGCCTGGGTAACCCGAGTGACGGTAGTACGTTTTGTTGGTAGCTTTGGTACCGGTCACGCGCAGTTTGCCTGCGTTGATGACGACGATGAAATCGCCCGTATCGACGTGAGGAGTAAATTCCGGTTTGTGTTTGCCGCGCAGTCGGAGTGCCACTTCGCTGGCAACACGTCCGAGGACTTTGTCCGTCGCGTCAACCACGAACCAATCGCGCTGGACTTCATGCCCTTTAGCGGAAAATGTTTTCATGTTGACTTCCTAATTGAATTACACACGCTCAAATGGTGGTTCCGCCATTGCTTCAGCGGACTCGGCCTTTTTATAAATACTTTTCCTGAGCGAACGGAAAGCCGACAAGTATAAGCGGCAACGCTAGGCGGCGTCAAGCCCCGGCCGGCTTTGCCGCCGCCCGGCGACGGCGCCCGGCCACGCCCGGCGGGGCGCGCGCCGCTCCTTTACAATAGGGCCACGGACAGCCTTATGGAGAATCGAATGGAATGCAAAGTTAGCTGGAACGGCCCGTCGGGCATGAGTTTTTTGGCCCAGACCGGCTCCGGCCACCTGGTCAACATGGACGGCGCGCCCGAGGGCGGCGGCCACAACCTGGCGCCCCGGCCGATGGAGATGGTGCTGCTCGGCACCGGCGGCTGCACCGCCTACGACGTCGTGCTGATCCTGAAAAAGGGCCGCGAGGATATCCGTGGTTGCGAATGCACCTTGAGCGCCGAACGGGCCGAGACGGAACCGAAGGTCTTCACCAAGATCAACTTCCACTTCGTCGTCACCGGCAAGAACCTGAAACCGGCCAGCGTGGAGCGGGCCATCACCTTGTCGCACGATAAATATTGCTCCGCATCGATCATGCTGGGCAAGACGGCCGAGATCACCCATTCCTTCGAGATCATCGACGCGGCCTAGTTAGCCCAAAGGCAGGGGCCAGGGTCAGACCCGCAGGGTCCGACCCTCGGCTTGCGCCGCGGTCCGCCGCGCCATTCCCGCCGCCGCTTGCTGGCGTTTTCCTTAGATATAGTAGGCGCTGCCGGTCATCAGCTTGGCCATGCCCTGCATCACCACGCGCACCGGCAGCGGCGTGGTCGCCGCGCCCAGGGCCTGGGCGGCGGCGCCGTGGGCCACCTCGTCGACACGCATCTGCTCGACCACGGCGCGCGACTTGGCGTCCTGCGGCGGCAGGCGGTCCAGGTGGCTGGCCAGATGGGCCTCGACCTGGCGCTCGGTCTCGACCACGAAACCCAGGCTGTGGGCGTCGCCCAGATAGGCGGCCAGCGTGCCGACGGCGTAGGCGCCGGCGTAGAACAGGGGATTGAGCAGGCTGGTGCGCGAACCCAGCTCGGCCAGGCGCTGCGCCGTCCACGCCAGATGGTCCTCCTCCTCCCGCCCGGCCTGCTCGAACTGCAAGCGCATCGCGTCGCTTTTGGCGAAACGGGCCTGCGAGTTGTACAGCGCCTGGGCGCAGACCTCGCCGACATGGTTGACACGCATCAGGCCGGCGGCGTGGCGCTGCTCGGATTCGCTGAGCACGGCGTCGGCGGCGTGCGCGGCCGGCGTCGGGCGCGAGGCCGAGGCCACGCCGGCGATGACGCGCAAGGCCTTGTCGGCGCCGGAAATGAAACGGTCGAGGGGATGGTGGTAACGGTTCGCTGCCATGGTCGTCAGTCGCAATCAGTCGGAAAGCACCATTATAGGACCATCGCGCCGCCGCGCCAGCCCGTCACTCCTGCCGCGCCTCGCGTAGCAGGCGCTGGCGCTCGATGTAGTCGGCCACCGGGCCGCGCACGTCGATCTTGGAGATGTCCTTGGCGACGCCCAGGTTGAGCCCCAGCAGGAAGGGGATGTTCTCCAGCGGCACTTCGGGACAGTGCTCGGCGTAGGCGCTGAGAAAACGTTTCGATTCGACCACCGGCACCACCTTCTCGCCGCTCATGAACTGCAGCACGCTGGTGATGCTGTGGCCCTTGCCGATGGCGTGGTAAATAAAGCGGTTGAAGTCGCGGTCGAGGCGTTTGAAGTCCAGCGTCTCCTTGGTCATCAGGCCGGCCAGATAATACAGGCCCAGCGCGACGCGGAAGAAACCGACCGCCTCCTCCTGGTTCATGCCGCACTGGGTCACCGCCAGCACCTTCTTCTTCAGCTCTTCGTTCATCTCGACACCCGGTAAGACCTGCTCGTTCACCTGCTCGTTCACCTGCTTGTTCATCTGTTCGTTCGACTTGCATCCGGCTAGCCGGCGGCGCTGGCGACAGCGGCGCCGGCGCCCTCCTTCGACTATAGCAAGACAAGTACGCTTTGTGCCTTGCACGCAAGATTTTTTACGGTTAACCTTAAATCCCTGACAACCGGGATGCCCCAATGATCGAAGTTCGAGGTTTGGCAAAGCGCTTCCGCCTGCCTTCCAAAAAGGAAATGCCCTATCAGCTGCGCGACCCGCGCGACCACGACGGCTGGTTCCACGCCGTGCGCGACGTCAGCTTCCGCTGCGCGCCGGGCGAAGTGCTGGGCCTGCTCGGCCCCAACGGCGCCGGCAAGACCACCACCCTGCGCCTGCTGTCGACCGCCCTCAAGGCCGACGCCGGCAGCGTCGTCGCCAACGGCGTCGACCTGCTGGCCGACCCGCTGGCGGCGCGCCAGCACATCGGCTTCCTGTCCGGCACCACCGGCCTGTACGGCCGCTTGACGGCGCGCGAGAACATCGAATACTTCGGCCGCCTGCACGGCATGAGCGCGCCCTACCTGCAACGCCGCTGCGACGAGTTGTTCGAGCTGCTGCAGATGCACGAGTTCGGCGACAAGCGGGCCGACCAGCTGTCGACCGGCATGAAGCAGAAGTGCGCCATCGCCCGCACCGTCGTGCACGAGCCGCAGATCGTCATCCTCGACGAGCCGACCACCGGGCTCGACGTGATGTCGGCCAAGATCCTGCTCGACTTCATCGCCAGCTACAAGGCGCTGCGCATCCCGCTGATCTTCTCGACCCACCACCTGCACGAGGTCGACAAGCTGTGCGACCGGGTCTGCATCATCAACCACGGCAAGACGGCCTTCCACGGCAGCACCGAGGAACTGCGCCACCTGGGCGGCAGCGCCGACCTGTACGACGCCTTCGTCGGCGTCATCAAACAAGGGGGCTGAGAGCATGTGGACCATCTACCTGAAGGAGATGCTGGAGCTGGCGCGCGACCGCAAGACCTTCATCTTCACCGTCTTCATCCCGATCCTGGCGATGCCGCTGATCTTCGCCGGCTTCGGTTATTTGTCGTCCAGCCTGTTCAAGCAGGCCAGCCAGGCCGAGCTGACCTACGCCATCTTCGGCCAGCAATACGCGCCCGCGCTGGCCGCCCGCTTCGCCGCCGACAAGAGCTTCAAGGAGGTCGCGCTGGCCGATCCGGCCGCCATCCGCGAGGCCATCGGCGACGAGCGCATCAAGTTCGCCCTGGTGATCCCGCCCGGCTTCGCCGCCACGCTGGACGCCCAGCAGCAGGGCAGCATCGCGCTGCACTACAACAGCGCGGTGACGGTCGACGTCACGCGCAAGCGGGTGATGTCGGTGATCGAGGCGCAGAACGCCAGCCTGCGCGAGCAGGCCCTGTCGGCGCTCAAGCTGAACCAGCAGCAACTGCGCTTCGCGCTCGACCCGATCCGCCTGGAGGACCATTCGACGGCCGACAAGCGCGAGCAGATCGGCGCCCTGGTCGGCGGCTTCCTGCCCTACATCCTGTTGATGGTCTGCCTGATGGCGGCGATGTATCCGGCGATCGACACCGGCGCCGGCGAGAAGGAGCGCGGCACGCTGGAGACGCTGCTGCTGGCGCCGCTGCCGCGCGGCGCCATCGTGCTGGCCAAATTCTTCGTGCTGTTCAGCATCGGCCTGACCTCGGCGCTGCTGATGGTGGCCAGCATGGGCGCGCTGCTGTTCTTCTTCGGCCCCTCGATCGAGGGCGACATGGCGCTGATGGTGCGCGCCATCGGCGCCGCCGACCTGGCCATGGTGGCGCTGATGCTGCTGCCGACGGCGGCCATCTTCGCCGCCATCCTGCTGTCGATCTCGATCTACGCCAAGAGCTACAAGGAGGCCAGCGGTCTGATCTCGCCGCTGGCCATCGTCACCATCCTGCCGACCCTGGTGGCGATGCTGCCCGGCGTTGAGCTGAACTGGATGTGGGCGATGGTGCCGCTGACCAACGTCTCGCTGGCCATGAAGGAACTGGTCAAGGGCACCATGGACTACCGCATGTTCTCGGTGATCCTGCTGTCGAGCAGCCTGATCGCCGCCGCCCTGCTGCTGCTGTGCCGCTGGTGGTTCAACCGCGAGCAGGTGCTGTTCCGCAACTGAGGCGCGCAGCAAAGCGAAGAAACCCCATCGGCGCAAACCCGGGGTCGGACTCCCCGCCTTGGCGCGCCGGGTCCGACCCCAGCTCTGCGCCGTTGGGTGGTTTGGGAGCCGCCGGCGCCTTGGCGTGGCGGCCGGCGCCGCCGCCCCACTCCCCGGAATGCGCAATCTGGGCCGCACTATGCGCCGCCCGTCGCAATGGCGCCCCGGATCTGTCGCAAATTCACTACAATGCCATCATGTGAAAAAAGCTTGGCCGTGCGGAAACGTCGCGCGGCCGCGCCGGGCCAGCCCGGAACCGTTCAGGAGTCAGTATGGAATTACGCATCAGCAAGCTGTCCAAGACCTACGGCAACGGCGTCGTGGCGCTGGACAATATCTCGCTCACCATCCCGACCGGGATGTTCGGCTTGCTCGGCCCCAACGGCGCCGGCAAGTCGACGCTGATGCGCACCCTCGCCACCTTGCAGGAGTGCGACTCCGGCGCGGTGTTCTTCGGCGAGCTCGACGTGCTCGACGAGAAGGACGAGATCCGCCGCCTGCTCGGCTACCTGCCGCAGGACTTCGGCGTCTACCCCAAGGTCACCGCCTACGAGATGCTCGACCACTTCGCCGTGCTGAAGGGCCTGTCGCAGCGGACCCGGCGGCGCGAGGTGGTCGACGGCCTGCTGCAGCAGACCAACCTGTTCGAGGTGCGCCACCAGCGCCTGGGCGGCTTCTCCGGCGGCATGCGGCAGCGTTTCGGCATCGCCCAGGCGCTGCTCGGCGACCCCAGGCTGATCATCGTCGACGAGCCCACCGCCGGCCTCGACCCGCAGGAGCGGGTGCGCTTCCACAACCTGCTGTCCGACATCGGCGAGGACAAGACGGTGATCCTGTCGACCCACATCGTCAGCGACGTGGCCGACCTGTGCGCCAACATGGCCATCATCAACAAGGGCCATGTGCTGCTGTGCGGCAAGACCCAGCAGTTGATCGACGCCGTCAGCGACAAGATCTGGGCCCGCTTCGTCGACAAGAAGGAGCTGGCCATGTTCCAGCAGCGCCACGCGGTGATCTCGACGCGCCTGCTGTCGGGCCGCACCCTGATCCACGTCTACAGCGAGGACGACCCGGGCGACGGCTTCGAGGAGGCCATCGGCGACCTGGAAGACCTGTACTTCGCCACCATCGCCGGCCGCCACAGCGCCGCGCCGGCCTGCGAATAGGCCGGCGCCATGCTCGCGATCGCACTGTTCGAAGCCCGCCAGCGGCTCAAACTGCTCTCGACCTGGGTCTACTTCGCCATGTTCTTGGCGCTGGCGATGCTGTGGATGGCCGCCGCCGGCGGCGTCTTCAAGGGTGCCAGCGTGACCTTCGGCGGCCGCGTGCTGCTCGACGCGCCGCGCTCGCTGATGCTGACCGTCAGCTTCCTCGGCTCGGTCGGCGTGATCGTCATCGCCGCCATGATGGGCCGCTCGGTGCAGCAGGACTTCGAGTACGACATGCACCACTTCTTCTTCAGCGCGCCGATCCGCAAGCGGCAGTACATCTTCGGCCGCTTCCTCGGCGCCTACCTCACCCTGGCGGCGATCTTCACCAGCCTGCCGCTGGGCGCCTGGCTGGGCACCTACATCCCCGGCATCGACCCGGAGCGCATCGGCCACGGCGCCGCGCTGGGCTACCTGATCCCCTACCTGTGCACCACCCTGCCCAACATCTTCATCTTCGGCGCGGTGTTCTTCATCGTCGCCGCGCTGACCCGGCGCATGCTGCCGGTCTACGTCAGCAGCGTGGTGATGCTGGTCGGCTACGTCGTCGCGCCCGGCCTGGCGCGCGACCTCGACTACAAGACCCTGGCCGCGCTGATCGACCCCTTCGGCACCACCGCCGTGATCCGCCTGACCGAATACTGGCCCATCGCCGAGCGCAACACCCGCCTGCTGTTGCCCGAGGGCGTCTACCTGCTGAACCGGCTGATCTGGACCGCCCTCGCCCTGCTCGGCCTGGCGCTGGGCTACTGGCGCTTCCATTTCGTCGCCAGCATCGACAACGGCGGCGGCGGCGCCGGCGAGGGCGAGGGCGGCGCGGCGCCGCGCCTGAGCGCCGTCTCGGCCAACACCCGCGAGGCGCCCGACTTCCAGCGCCGCAGCCTGGGCCTGCTGTTGTTGCAGACCAGCTGGCTGAACCTGCGCGAGACCGCCAAGAACGTCTACTTCCTCGTGCTGGTGCTGGCCGGCGTGCTGATGATGCTGGCCAGCGGCATCGACATGGGCTCCATGTTCGGCACCAACACCTATCCGGTGACCTACAAGGTGCTGGAGGCGGTGTCCGATACCTTCGCCCTGTTCATGCTGGCCATCAGCACCTTCTACGCCGGCGAGCTGGTCTGGCGCGAGCGCGAGGGCCGCGTCGCCCAGATGCTCGACGCCCTGCCCGTGCCGAGCTGGCTGCCGCTGCTGTCCAAACTGTTCGCCCTGATCGCCCTGCAAGCCCTGCTGATGCTGCTGGTGATGCTGTGCGGCATGGGCATCCAGATCGCCCACGGCTATTTCCTGCTCGAACCGGGCCTCTACCTGCAAACCCTGTTCCTGATCCAGCTGCCCAACTACGCGCTGGTGGCGGTGCTGGCGATCACGCTGCAGGTGCTGCTCAACCACAAGTATCTGGCCCACTTCGCGATGATCCTGTACTACCTGGCGACGTTGACGCTGAGCTCGCTGGGCCTGGAGCATCCGCTGCTGCTGTACGCCACCTCGCCGCCGCTGATCTACTCGGCCATGAACGGCTACGGCGCCGACCTGGCGCGCGAGCGCTGGCTCGAACTGTACTGGGGCGGCGCGGCCCTGCTGCTGACCGTGACGGCCCTGCTGTTCTGGGTGCGCGGCACCAACCACGAATGGCGCCAGCGCCTGCAACTGGCGCGCCACGCGCTGACCCGCCCGGTGCTGGTCAGCCTGGGCCTGGGCGCCGCGCTGATGCTGGGCGCCGGCGGCGTGCTGTTCTACGACATGGAAATCAGCGGCAACTACAAATCGGCCTACCGCAAGGACGCCGAGCGCGCCGACTACGAACGCCAGTACAAGAAATACGCCGGCCTGGCGCAGCCGCGCATCGTCGACGTCAAGCTGAACGTGGAGATCGAACCGGAGCGCCGCCGCCTGCTGGTCAAGGGCACGTATCTGCTGCAAAACAAGGGCGGCACGCCGATCGGCGAGATCCTGTTGCAGCAGGACAGCAACTCGACCATCCGCGCGCTGCGCTTCGGCCAGGTGGCGCACGCCGGCCTGAAGGACCATAAGCTGGGCTTCTACAGCTACAAGCTGAGCACGCCGCTGGCGCCCGGCGCCACCCTGCCGCTCGAATTCGAGATCGCCTACGCGCCCAACGGCATCCTCGGCCTCGGCCGCGAGACGCCGGTGCTGGTCAACGGCAGCTTCTTTAACAACAGCGTGCTGCCGGCCATCGGCTACCGGCCACAGCTGGAACTCAGCGACGCCAGCGACCGCAAGAAGCACAAGTTGCCCAAGCGCGAACGCATGCCGCCGCGCGACGACGCCGCCGGCCTGGCCAACAACATCCTCGGCAGCGACGCCGACTGGATCACCTTCGACGCCGTCGTCAGCACCAGCGCCGAGCAGATCGCGGTCGCCCCCGGCATGCTCGAAAGCGACTGGATCAGCCAGGGCCGCCACTACTACCATTTCAAGATGGAACAGCCCATCCTCAACTTCTACTCCTTCCAATCGGCGCGCTACCAGATCCGCCACGACTGGTGGCAGGACGTCGGCATCGAGGTGTTCTACCAGGCCGGCCACGAATACAATCTGGACCGCATCGTCAAGGGCATCAAGGAAGCCCTCGACTACAACAGCAAGAACTTCGGCCCCTACCAGCACCGGGTGGTGCGGGTGGTCGAGTTCCCGCGCTACGCCAACTTCGCCCAGGCGTATCCGAACACCATCCCGTTCTCCGAGGGCGTCGGCTTCATCGCCAAGGTCAACGACAAGAACCCGAAGGACATCGACTACCCCTTCTACGTGACGGCGCACGAGGTGGCACACCAGTGGTGGGGCCACCAGCTGGTCGGCGGCAACACGCGCGGCGCCAGCGTGCTGAGCGAAACCCTGGCCGAGTACTCGGCGCTGATGGTGATGAAGAAGAACTACGGCCCGGACAAGATGCGCCGCTTCCTGCGCTACGACCTGGAAAAATACCTGGTGGGCCGGGCCGTGGAGCGCGACAAGGAGTTGCCGCTGGCCGACAACGAGAACCAGGAGTACGTCCATTACCGCAAGGGCAGCCTGGCCATGTACCAGTTGCAGGATCTGATCGGCGAAAGCAAGGTCAACGAGGCGCTGCGCCAGTTGCTCGCCGCCCACGCCAACCAGGGGCCGCCCTACCCGAGCGTGACCGTGCTGCTCGACGCGCTGCGCAAGATCACCCCGCCGGCGCAGGCCTACCTGATCGACGACCTGTTCAACGCCATCGTGTTGTACGAGAACCGCGCCGTCTCGGCCAGCGCCGTCAGGCTGCCGGACGGCCGCTACGAGGTGAGCTTCGCCGTGCAGGCCGGCAAGGTCAAGGCGGGCGAGCTGGGCGAGGAAAAAGAAGCGCCGCTGCACGACTGGATCGACATCGGCGTCGACGACAAGGACGGCAACAACCTGCTGCGCGTGCGCAAGTTCATCGAGCGCAAGGACAACAGTTTCAGCGTGATCGTCAACGGCCGCCCGGCCAAGGCCGGCATCGATCCGGACAACAAGCTGATCGACCGCAAGCCGGACGACAATATGGTGGCGGTGGAGATCGCCGCGCCCTAGTCCGGCTGGCGGTGAGGGTTCAGGCCGTCGTGCGCAGCGTGCCGACCAGCGCCAGGTCGGTGGAATCGGCGACGGCGCCGGCGGCCAGCTCCGGCTTGCTGCGCAGCAGCTCGGCCCAGCCGCCCCCGCCTATGTTCGGCGCGCCGGGCAGGCTCTGCACCACGCCAGCGCCATCGTAGATGCCGCTGGCGGCCGGCGTGGCGGCCAGGCTGTCGATAAGGCCTTGGTCCAACTCCTGCGCCGCGGTGAACTGGGTGTCGCTACCGGGCGGCGGCAGGGTCGGCGGCTCGGCCGCGCTGCCGGCCTGCTGCAACGCGGCCAGCAAGCCGGCCGGCGTGTACATCTGCACGCTGGCGGCGGTGCCCAGCGAGGCGACGATGGCCGACTCGGCCGATAAGCCGACGGCAATGGCGGGCAGCACCGTTGCACCGGCGGCGGTGGCGGCCGGCGCGACCACCCGCGCAGCCTGCTGGGCCGGCGACGGTGAAAGGGATGTCAACGCGGCTGTCATGGCGGGCGATCCATCAAAAGAGTTTCCTCAATTCACTATAGTCGCCGCCCCAACCATACGCAAGCCGGCCCTGCCGGCTCACTCGGCTTGGCCGGCCCCGCGCGGCAGGCCCGCCGCCGGCGTCGTTGCCAAGGATGTTGCCAAGGTTGTTGCCAAGGTCGTTGCCAAATCCTGTTGCCAGGCGCCGGCCAGCGCCGTATTCCACACCAAGGCCACCTGCTCGACGCACTCGAAGCCGCAATCGCTGACGTGGATGCGGCGCAGCGCCGCGTCGTCCAGCGCGAAGTCCGGCAGATAGGCCAGCGCCTGGCCCGACTTGACGAAGGACAGCAGCAATTGCAGGTCGTCGGTCCAGTAGCGGATCTTGCGCGGCAGCTGGTCGTCGCGCCAGCCGTCCGAGCGGGCGCCGCGCGGCACGCCGCAGAACAGCGAGCGCGACGGACAGGCGAAGTCGTGCGCCAACACCTCGGCGCTGCTGGCCCGCAGCAGCTCGCCGGCGGCACGGCCGCGCACCAGCGGGTGGTCGCGGCCGGCCACCAGTTGCAATGTGACGCTGCCCAGCGGCGTCACCCGCCAGTCGTCCGACCAGTGCTCGCCGCGCCCCTCGACCAGCGCGCCGGTGACGATGGCGGCGTTGATCTCGCCGCGCGCCAGCGCCGCCAGCGCCTGCTCCTCGAACATCGCCTGCATCCGCAGCTTGCCGTCCGGATACACGGCCAGCGCCCGCGCCAACGCCTGGCCGTGGCGCCACAGCAGGATGGCCGGGCCGCCGACGCGGCAGTCGACGGCGGCGCGCTCGCCCATCAGGTCGGCGCGGGCCTGGTCGGCCAGCGCCAGCAGGGTCTGCGCCCGCGCCAACAGCAACTGGCCGGCGCCGTTCAGCACCAGTTGCTTGGCGCTGCGGTCGAACAGCGGCTGGCCCAGGCTATCCTCCAGCCGCCGCAAGGCCTTCGACACGGCCGACGGCGTCAAGTGCAGCTCCAGCGCCGCCGCGCCCAGCGAGGGCCGGCGCGCCGCGCTGACGAAGACGCGCAGGTCGCTCAAGTTCATGGTTTCCAGTTGGGACATAAGATATGAATTTAAGTTGCTTTACGGGACACGAAGACCATCATACCATCGTCGCATCCCACACTTCCCCCCATCGCCGCCATGACCACGCTGACCCAACAACAATGGATTTACCGCCAACAACCGCTGGCCCAGATCAGCACCGAGCACTACGAATTGGTCGAGCGGCAACTCGACACGCGGCTGGGCGAGGACGAGGTGCTGCTGGCGGGACGCTATTTCAGCGTCGACCCGTACATGCGCATCGGCCAGTCGGGCAAGCCGACCTACGACGCCGAGCCGCATCCGCTGAACAGCGTGCAACAGGGCGGCGTGGTCGGCCAGGTGCTGGCCAGCAACGCGGCCGGCTATGCCGAGGGCGACTGGGCCTACAGCTACAGCGGCTGGCAGACCCACGCCAAGGTGCATGCCAGCGCGCTCAAGCGGCTCGACCCGGCGCAGGCGCCCGTCAGCACCGCGCTGGGCGTGCTGGGCATGCCCGGCCGCACCGCCTGGTTCGGCCTGACCGAATCGGGCCGGCCGCACGCCGGCGAAGTGGTGGTGGTGTCCGGCGCGGCCGGCGCCGTCGGCTCGCTGGTGCTGCAGTTCGCCAAGCGCCACGGCGCCAAGGTGCTGGGCATCGCCGGCGGCCAGGCCAAGTGCGATTGGCTGCGCGACACGCTGGGCGCCGACTGGGCCATCGACTACAAGGCCCACGCCAACGCCGAATCGCTGGGTGCGGCGATCCGCGCCGCGACCGGCGGCGTCGACGTGTATTTCGACAACGTCGGCGGCATGGTGACGGACGCGGTCATTCCGCTGATCAACCGGCGCGCCCGCATCGTCATCTGCGGCCAGATCAGCCAGTACAGCGGCGGCCTCGACACGCCGGAACTGGGACCGCGCCTGCTGCACCACATGCTGTACCAGCGCGCCACCATCCAGGGCATGCTGGCGCGCGACTACGTGCACCGCATGGACGAGATGGTGCGCATCGTCGCGCCGTGGCTGCACGCCGGCGAGATCGTCTTCGAGGAAACCATCGTCGACGGCTTCGCCCAGTTGCCGGCCGCGCTCAATTCGCTGTTCACCGGCGAGCATCGTGGCAAGCTGCTGGTGAAGGCATGAGCGGACGTCAAGCGCACCTCTAAACCCCGTCATTCCCGCGCAGGCGGGAATCTATACCCCGCATGTCCATTGGCTCAGCATGGGTTCC
Organism: Rugamonas violacea; assembly: GCF_016461825.1. Taxonomy (GTDB): domain Bacteria; phylum Pseudomonadota; class Gammaproteobacteria; order Burkholderiales; family Burkholderiaceae_D; genus Rugamonas. The sequence continues at coordinate 96,397 of NZ_JAEMNU010000153.1, forward strand.
CGCCTACGCGGGAACGACAATTTGGTGGTTTTTCGAAGTGCCCCTAAGGGCACCTCTAAAAAACCGTCGTTCCGCATCGGCGGACCGCCGCGCAGGCGGGAACCTATACACCGCATCCTGCCTAGCACAGCATGGATTCAACTGGCCAAAGCGTATGAGCAGCATCAATGATGCGCTTCTGAGCAAGGCAATCGCGAGCATGGAATTGACGGAGATTCACCATGACTAATATGCATGTTATTGAGAAACACGGACTAGGCATACTGAAATGAGCGCGCCGATCGACCGGGCCTCCGGTCAGTCCGCACATGGCTTGCGAACCGGGGCATTGGGGCGCGACGTGCCGAGCGAGTACGAGGGTGTGTGGCGCCGTCTCGGCATCTGGCGCAGCGACGGCAGCTGCGACCTGAGCACGCGGGTCTGGTGGTTCCAAGCGCCGCGCTTGCACATCGACCTGCGCATCCCGGCCGACCGTCCCAGCTTGGCCGACGCCGCCGCCTTGGCCCGCCTCTCGCCCGAACAACTCAACCGCGTCCACGCGCAAACCGGCTTCGCCGGCCTGACCGTGGTCGACGCCAAACGCTGCGAATGGCGGCCGGAGATCGCCTTCCCCGCCGTCGGCGCCGAGCTGGACGCCGGTTGGATGCGTTTCGACAGCCCCGACCATCTGCATGAAACCGGCCTCGACAACAGCTACGAGGAAGACTGGCTGCGCGAACCCGGCGGCGCCCTGCGCGGCGCCCGCCTGGTGGAGGTGGCCAGCGGCGCCATCGCCTACCTGCTGCTCAACGAGCGTTGGATGGCCTGGGCCTGCGCGGAGCAGGAAACCGCGTCGCGCCCGGACCGGCTGGTTCATCAACAATGGCCCGAGTTCACCGTCCTGCGCAAACACGAGGACTGGACGGTCGAAGCCTCCACCCTCCCCTGGCTGGAACACACGGCGTCGATCCGCTACGACACACTCAACTTGACCTTGCTCAGCCAATGGCGACACAACGACGAGGTGGCCATACCGTTGGCGCCGGGGCGGCGCTGGCGGGTGGCCGAATGAGCGCGGCCAAGTCGCGTGCCGGGGCGGCACTTTTCCGCCGGACGAAAAAAAACCGGGACGCTCGGTCCCGGTTCTGTTTTACTCCGCCGCTGCCGCCGCCTTCTTGGCCGGGGCTTTCTTCGCTGGCGCCTTCTTCACCGCCGCCGTCTTGGCGGGGGCCTTGGCGGCGGCTTTTTTAGCCGGCGCCTTGGCGGCCGCCTTCTTGGCCGCCGGTTTCTTGGCCGGCGCCGCGTCCGCCGCGCCTTCCGCGCCGTCGTCCGCCACCGCCGCCGCCTTGCCCTTGGCCGGTGCCTTGGCCTTGCGCTCCTCGAACTCGAAGCTGATCTTGCCGTCCTTGCCGCGCACCAGGAAGGCCTTGAACGGCCGCCGCGTGCGCTGCGAAACGAAGCCCGGCATCAGGTCGGTCTTGCCGTCGTTGAGCAACTTGACCATCTGTTCCGGCAGGATCTCCTGTTGCAGGATGATGCGGCCGCTGCGGAAATCGCAAGTCTTCGGCTTCGCCACGCTGTGTTCGCACACATAGGCCAGGCCCATCTCGTAGACGCCGGCGGCGCACTTCGGACAAGGTCCCAGCGCGGTCTGGCCGGTGAAGTCGACACCCTCGCCGTCCTCGCTGTCGTCGTTCTGGCCGAAGTCGAACTCCAGCTTGAAGTTCTTGATGTCCTCGTCGCGCACGATGCGCAGGATGGCGGCGAACGGCCGGCCCATCTTCGAGCGGAAGCCCTGCAGCGGACCGATGGTGCGCTTGGTCAACAGCTCTTCGACTTCGGCGATCTCGAACTGGCGGCTGCCCGGCGTCTTGCTCATCGAGAACTCGCACTTGGTGCAGGCGAAGCGGCGATAGTTCTCTTTGACCACGCTGCCGCAGTTCGGGCACGGCGTCGTCATCGTGTGGTAGTCGCCGGGGATGGTGTCGTTGTCGTATTCCTTGGCGCGCTTGACGATGATCTGCGTCATCTGGGCGATCTCGCGCATGAATTCCTCACGCGAAATCTTGCCCTTTTCCATCTGCGACAGCTTGTATTCCCATTCGCCGGTCAGTTCCGGCGCGGTCAGCTCGTTGACGCCGAGGCCGCGCAACAGCGTCATCAGCTGCGACGCCTTGGCGGTCGGCATCAGCTCGCGGCCTTCGCGGATCAGGTAGCGCTCGGTCAGCAGGCCCTCGATGGTGGCGGCGCGCGTCGCTGGCGTGCCCAGGCCCTTGCCGGCCATGGCGTCGCGCAACTCGTCGTCGTCGATCAGCTTGCCGGCGCCTTCCATGGCCGACAGCAAGGTCGCCTCGGTGTAGCGGGCCGGCGGCTTGGTCACCAGGCCGTTGGCGCTGACCGACTCGGTCTGCACCTTCTCGCCCTTGGCCACCGGCACCAGATTGCCGCCGGCGTTGCCTTCCTTGTCCTCGTCGGTCGAGGCTTCCTTGCCGTAGATCGCCAGCCAACCGGGGTTGGTCATGACCTTGCCCTCGGTCTTGAACTGGTGGCCGGACACCTCGGTGTAGCGGGTGGTGACCTGGAACTCGGCCGGCGGGAAGAACACCGCCATGAAGCGGCGGGTGACCAGGTCGTACAGCTTCTGTTCCGGCTCGGACAGGTTCTTCGGCGCGATCGTGGTCGGGATGATGGCGAAGTGATCCGAGATCTTGGTGTTGTCGAAGATGCGTTTGTTCGGCTTGACCCAACCCTTGTCGAGGATCTGCTTGGCGAACTGGTGGTAGTTGTTGTTCTCCATCACCATGGCCAGCGCTTCCTTGACGGTCGGGATGTAGTCCTCCGGCAGGTGGCGCGAATCGGTCCGCGGGTAGGTCAGCACCTTGTGCTTTTCGTACAGCGCCTGGGCCAGGCCCAGGGTGTTCTTGGCCGAGAAGCCGAAGCGCGAGTTGGCCTCGCGTTGCAGGCTGGTCAGGTCGAACAGCGCCGGCGCCATCGAGGTGGTCGGTTTCGACTCCTCGGTGACCACGCCTTGGCGGCCACGGCAGGCGGTGGCGATCGAGTCGGCGGCGGTCTTGCTCCACAGGCGCTCGGCCTTCTTCTCCGGATCGGTCTCGTCCTTCTTGAACTTGGTGTCGAGCCAGCGGCCCTCGTAGATGCCGGCGGCGCAGACGAACTCGGCGCGCACTTCCCAGAAGTCGCGCGAGACGAATTTCTTGATCTTCTCTTCGCGCTCGACGACGATCGACAGCGTCGGCGTCTGCACCCGGCCGACGGTGGTCAGGTAGAAGCCGCCCTCCTTCGAGTTGAAGGCGGTCATGGCGCGGGTGCCGTTGATGCCGATCAGCCAGTCGGCCTCGGAGCGGCAGCGGGCGGCGTCGGCCAGCGGCATCATGTCCTCGTCGGTGCGCAGGCGGGTGAAGCCCTCGCGGATCGCGCCGGGCGTCATCGACTGCAGCCACAGGCGCTTGACCGGTTGCTTGGCCTTGGCGTTTTGCGCGATCAGGCGGAAGATCAACTCCCCCTCGCGCCCGGCATCGCAGGCGTTGATCAGGGTGGTGACATCCTTGCGCTTGATCAGCTTGTTCAAGACCTTCAGCCGGGCCTCGGTCTTGGCGATCGGGTTCAGCGCGAAGTACGGCGGGATCATCGGCAGATGGGCGAAACTCCACTTGCCGCGCTTGACGTCGTGCTCTTCCGGCACGGCGATCTCGAGCAAGTGGCCGACGGCGGAGGACAGCACGTACTCGTCGGATTCAAAGTACTCATCGTGCTTGGTGAAGCCGCCAAGCGTCTTCGCGATATCGTTCGCGACAGAAGGCTTCTCGGCGATGATGAGGGTTTTGGTCATGTTTTACGTTCTCGTGGTTACTCTATGGGGTGGTTCAGCATGCGCATCATACATGCATCATGGGCGGGGCTGAATTTTTGCGTTTCCCGAACAATGACACATTCTTGTCAAAGCGCCAATGATAAGCGGCTTGCCGGGGAATCTGCAAGTGAACTGCGCGACGGCGCCGTCGCCGCGTCCGGGTGGGGGGCGGCGCCGCCGGCGCCGGGTGGGCAGTGCCGCTAATGCAGCAGGCGCGGCGCCTGCTCCTCGTCCGAGCCGAACAGGTCGTCGAACATCAGCGCGTCCGGCTCCTTGCCCTGGCTCCACAGCAGCATCAGCACGATCACCTTCAGCTTGCCCAGCGTGACGGGCGCCTCGTCGAGCGCCAGGGCCCGCTCGATGACGATCTCGCGTTGCAGCGGCGACAACACCTTGGCGCTTTCGAGGAACTGGATGAAGCCGATCGCCGCCGTGCCGAGCACGTCCTGCTCCTCCTCGACGTAGTAGCGGGTGCCGGTGGAGGCCGCCGTCAGCGTCTGCTCGACGCCGGCCATGGCGGTCAGGTCGGTCAGCCAGACCAGCGCCTCGGAGATCTCCACATCGTCAAAACCGACGGCCGACAGTTTCCTGGCCAATGCGGCCGGTTCCGGGCAGGCATCGGGACGGTAATACGTCTCGTAGAGATAAACAAGGATGTCGAACATGGCTCTACTCTATCAGTTAAAAGCGCGCCGGCACAAGCCCGGCACACTGCGGGACGGGGTGAAAAACATGCATTTATTTCAAGCTTGTCGCATTTTCATGCGGCTTGCGTTTCGCATGGTTCAGCCCGGCACGCGCTGGAAGATGCCGCCCGGCAAACGTTCGAGCAGGCCGGCCAGTTCCAACGCCAGCAACTGGCCGTGCAGCTCGGCCACGCCGACGCCGAGGCGGCCGGCCAGCGCGTCGGCCGTCACCGGGTCGTAGCCGATGGCGTCGAGCAACGCGTCGACGAAGCGCGCGTCCGGCGGCAGCGGCGCGGCGCCGCCCAGCTGGCCGAGGATGTCGTCGGCCGACTCGACCAGGGTGGCGCCCTCGCGCAGCAGGGCGTGGCAGCCCTTGCTCAGCACCGAGTGGATCGAGCCGGGGATGGCGTACACCTCGCGCCCCTGGTCGAGCGCCAGCTTGGCGGTGATCAGCGAGCCGGAGCCGGCCGCCGCCTCGACCACCAGCACGCCGCGCGCCAGGCCACTGATCAGGCGGTTGCGCTTGGGGAAGTTCTCCGGCCGTGGCGGGGTGCCCAGCGGATACTCGCTGACGATGCAGCCCTGTTCGGCGATCTGCCGCGCCAGCGCGGCGTTGCGGGCCGGATAGATGCGGTCGGCGCCGGTGCCGACCACCGCGACGGTGGCGCCGGCGCCGCGCAGGCCGCCCCGGTGGGCCGCCGCGTCGATGCCCAGCGCCAGCCCGGAGACGATGGTCAGGCCGGCGTGCGACAGCGCCTCGGCGAAGCGCTCGGCGTTGAGCAGCCCCTGGGCGCTGGCGTTGCGGCTGCCGACCACCGCCAGCGCCGGGCCGGCCAGCAAGGCCGGCCGGCCCAGCGCGTACAGCAGCAGGGGCGGGTCGGCGATCTGGCGCAGGCCGGCGGGATAGGCCGGGTCGTCCAGCGCCAGCAGATGGCGGCCCGGCGTGCGCAGCCAGGCCGCGATGGTGTCGCAGTGCGCGTCGAACGCCGCGTCCGGCAACAGGGCGCGGGCCAGCGCCGTGGCCTGCGCCGGCCGCAACAGTTGGCGCAGGCGCTCAGGCGGCGCCCGGAAGATCGCGCCGGGCGTGCCGAACTGATCGAGCAGGCGCCGGGCCGACAACAGGCCGATGCCCGGCACGCGCTCCAGCCGTAGCCAGTCGCGCAGGGCGGCCGACAGCGGCGCCGGCCGGCTTTCGATGGGGGGTGCCGTGTCTGCCACGGTGGCGCCTACTCCGGTGATTGCGCGACGTCGCCCACTTCGACCGGCTCGGTCACCTGCATGATCAGGCCGTATGAGATCTGCTTGAACACGCGGAAAATGAACAAACTGCCCACTTCCTCGTCCGGCAGTTTGACCTGCGGCTTGCCCATGCCGTGCCAGCCTTTGCTGGCGCCCGGATCGACCACCGTCTTCCCCGCATGGTACAGCTGCAGCACGGCGCCGATATCGAGCCCGTCAAGCTTTCCACGATTGATGCTGATGACCTGATTCTGCCCGGCGTGGGTGACGCCGCCGTACACCGCCACCACCCGCGCCACCACCCTCTGCTGGGGCGGATGCGGCACGTAGTTCTGCATCGGCGTCGGCGGCGCCGCCATCAGCTGGTCGCCCACGCCCATCTCCTCCTTGGCGCTGGCGACCACGAAGGTGTGCACGTCGCTGCCCGGCCGCGCCTCCTGGCGCAGCTTCAGCGTGCCCAGATAGAAGGCCTCGGTGCCGATCACCGCCTGGGTCATCGGGTCCTTCAGCGGCTTGCCGGGACGGAACACCTGGAACGAGGTGCCGCCCTTCAAGTCGCCGCGCACATAGGCCTTGTCGTCCTTGCCGATGAACACGTGGCCCTCCTGCGTGGCGATGACGCGCGGCGCGGCGGCCAGCTCGTCGCCCTCGACGATCAGCGGCTGGGTCAGGAAAGGTTCGATGACGCCGGACGGAATCGACTGCACGGCGTCCTGGCCCAGGCCCTCCATGCGCAGTTGCGGCGACAGGCGCAGCGGGCCCGGCTCGCCCGGCGCGCCGGCGCCGAGCCGGCGGCCCAGCCGCAGTTGGCCGCTGGCGCGGTCCAGGTAGACCAGCTGGCCCGGATAGATCCAGTGCGGGTCGCGGATCTGCTCGCGGTTCATGCCCCACACCTGCGGCCAGCACCAGGGCTGGTCGAGGAACTTGCCGGCGATGCCCCACAGCGTGTCGCCCGCCAGCACCGTGTGCTGGTCCGGCGCGTCGGCGCGGAAGCGGCACTCCAGCGCCTGCGCCGCGCCGCCCGCCGCCAAGCAAAACAGGGGCGCAATCACTAGGCGGGCACCGACTGTGCTAAAATTTTTCATTAATATGTCCGTTAGGTGCCGCACGACGGCAGGCCGAACGCCCGACGGTCGGGCCGCAACGCCCCGCCCGCCACAGCGCAAGAGACGGCATGAACACGCTACCCTATCGATTCCGTGGATGATAAGGCTTGCCGAACTGAATCAAATTCTGCCCATAAAACCCTGAACTAGCAAGCGAAACGCGCTGCGGCACACGGCGCGGCGCCCGCATTGTGCACAGGGACGGCAGCGCACACCGCTTCAACCCATTCCTATCCATTACCAGCAAATACGTATGTCGATACTCAATATTCTCCGCTACCCCGATCCGCGCCTGCACAAGATCGCCAAACCCGTCACCGTCTTCGACGCGGCCCTGGAAAAACTCGTCGCCGACATGGCCGAGACCATGTACGACGCCCCCGGCGTCGGCCTGGCCGCCTCGCAGGTCGACGTGCACGAACAACTGCTCATCATCGACGTGTCCGAGACCAAGGACGCCCTGGTCACCTACATCAACCCCGAAATCATTTGGGCCAGCGACGAGATGGAGGTCTATGATGAAGGTTGCCTGTCGGTGCCCGGCGTCTACGACGGCGTCGAACGCCACGCCCGCGTCAAGGTGCGCGCGTTCGACGTCAAGGGCCAGCCCTTCGAAGTCGAAGCCGACGGCCTGCTGGCCGTCTGCATCCAGCACGAGATGGACCACCTGCTGGGCAAGGTGTTTGTCGAGTACCTGTCGCCGCTCAAGCGCAACCGCATCAAGACCAAGATGCTGAAGGAAGAGCGCGGCCTGGAACGCGAAGCGATGCTGCGCGCCCAGGGCCGGCGTTTCTGAGCGGTAGCTGATTCGAACGGCCGCGCGAGCGGCCGGCCGGCGCGCGCGGTCGGCGCCGGCGCAGTGCAACCCAAAGGAACCACAATGAAAGTCATCTTCGCCGGCACGCCGGAATTTGCCGCCGTCGCCCTGCGCTCCCTGCATGCGGCCGGCTTCGAGATCCCGCTGGTGCTGACCCAGCCCGACCGCCCGGCCGGCCGAGGCCTGCATCTGCAGCCCTCGGCGGTCAAGCAGTTCGCCCTCGGCCAGGGCATCGAGGTGCTGCAGCCGCTGTCGCTGCGCATGGACAGCAAGGACCCGCAGCGCGCCGCCGAGGCCCGGGCCGCCCACGAGCGCCTGCTGGCCACCGACTACGACGTGATGGTGGTGGCCGCCTACGGCCTGATCCTGCCGCGCGCCACCCTGGACATCAAGCCCTGCCTGAACATCCACGGCTCGCTGCTGCCGCGCTGGCGCGGCGCCGCGCCGATCCACCGCGCCATCGAGGCCGGCGACGACGAGACCGGCGTCACCATCATGCGGATGGAGGAAGGCCTGGACACCGGCCCGATGCTGCTGATGGAGCGCGTGGTCATCGGCCCGCACGACAACACCGGCATGCTGCACGACACCCTGGCCGCGCTGGGCGCGAAGATGATCGTCCAGGCGCTGCGCAAGATGGAGCAGGGCAAGCTGGAGGCCGTGCCCCAGCCCGAGTCCGGCGTCACCTACGCCGCCAAGATCAGCAAGGAGGAGGCGGCGCTCGACTTCAACCTGCCGGCGCTGGAGGTCGGCCTGAAGATCCGCGCCTTCAACCCCTTCCCCGGCGCCCACGCGCTGGTCAACGGCGTCGTCGTCAAGATCTGGACGGCCGAGGCGATCGAGGCCGACAGCAGCTTCGAGCCCGGCCAGGTGCTGGCCGCCGACGCCCAGCACGGCATCGTCGTCGCCTGCGGCGCCGGCTCGCTGCGCCTGACCGAGCTGCAAAAGCCGGGCGGCAAGCGCCTGCCGGCGGCCGAGTTCATCAAGGGCTTCCCGCTCGAAGGTCTGAGCTTCGCCTAAGCCGGGGCGCGCCCGCCGCGCCCCCGCCTCCGGCCATCCGGTCAATGGCCGTCAAACAGTTTTAGCAGCAACTCCTCCCAATGCGTGATGCTGGGCGACATCGTTAAGAATTGCCGACAACGTTCCCACTCTCACGGGATCATGCAATGGCACGGTCAAGTGATGTTCGCCCGCGACTGAAGTCCGCAGGCGAACATGACTTGCCGTTTGCCGCACTTTCGCATAGCCAAGTTTGCCCGGTGCAGCAATAAGCTCCGCTGCGGACAATCCGCGCGGCAATTTCATGCTGCCATGACTTCTTCACGGATGAAGTGCAAACGGATCAGTTTCGGCCCCGCTCCCTCATCGAAATGACAACGCACGGCGTCGCGGATCTCTCGGCGCAAAGATGCAAGATCGTCCGCCTCCGTGTAAATCGACTGCCCCATGGCGCGCGCCAGAAAGCCGCCCTCATGGGCCTCTTCAACGAGAAAAAGTATTTCATTCATGGGGGGGGGGGCTCCCTCATCCGATGGCGCTGTGTTTTGACGTGTTGAGACATCATACGCTCACGGCCAAGGCCGAGGATGATCACGCTGTAGCTGTTGGCACCCTTTAGAGCAAGCGGAATTCCCCTCGCGCGCGCCTCAGGTTTTGTAGCCCGGGTCCATGCGGTCGAGCTTGCGCACCAGCGCCGGCCAGACGAAGGCGCCGCCCATGCCGCCGGTCTGCACCCGCATCGCCTCCGCCACGCCCTGCACGATCTGCGGCGCCACCATCGTCAGCGGGCCGCCGGCCTGCGCCGCCAACTGGATCTGGCAGGTGCTCTCGAAGGTGTACATGGCCAGGAAGGCGTCGGCCACCGTGTTACCCACCACCAGCAGCCCATGGTTGCGCAGCACCAGGAAGTTGGCGCGGCCCAGGTCGGCCTGCAGCCGCGGCTTTTCCTCGTCGCGGAAGGCGACGCCCTCGTAGCCGTGGTAGGCCAGGGAGGCCAGCACAAAGGTCGACTGCTGCGAGATCGGCAGCACGCCGCCCTGCTGCGCGCTGAGCGCCACGCCGGCGCGGGTGTGGGTGTGGATGACGCAGCCGGCGTCGTCGCGCACCTCGTGCACCGCGCTGTGGATGACGAAGCCGGCCGGATTGACCGGAAACGGCGAGTCGAGCAGCTTGTTGCACTGCTGGTCGACCTTGACCAGCGACGAGGCGGTGATTTCCTCGAACATCAGGCCGTAGGGGTTGATCAGGAAGTGGTGCTCGGGGCCGGGGATGCGCGCGCTGATGTGGGTGAACACCAGGTCGCTCCAGCCGTAGGCGGCGGCCAGGCGGTAGCAGGCGGCCAGCTCGACGCGCAACTGCCATTCGGCGTCGCTGACCAGGTGTCGTACCGAGGGGATTTCCATGTGCTTGTCTCCGTGGATTGTGGATGATGGGAGCGGCGTGCGTTGCGCCGGCTGTGCGGCGAATCGGGCCGGGCCCGATCCGCCGAGCCACCACCTTACTCCGGGCTTATACTGGCAACTGTCAAATTTTTTACATTTCGCCAAAATGGCCTCGAACCTGGAATTGCTCGTGCCGCTGTCGGCCAACCCGTGGTTCGCCGCGTTGCCGCTGGCCGAGCGCAAACGCATGCTGGCCGGCGCCGAGCGCCAGCGCCTGCGGCCGGGCGAGATGCTGTTCCGCCAGGGCGACGCGGCCGGCGGCTTCTACGCGCTGGTGGCGGGCGCGCTGAAGATGTCGTCGCTCAGCGAGGACGGCAAGGAGGCCATCCTGGTGGTGCTCGAAGCGGGCAACTGGTTCGGCGAGATCTCGCTGATCGACGGCCAGCCGCGCACCCACGACGCCACCGCGCTGGGCGCGGCCGAGGTGCTGCTGCTGCCGCGCGCCGCCTTCGACGCGTTGATGCGCCGCCGCGTCTTCGCCCAGGCCATCGCGGCGATGCTGGCGGCGCGCATCCGTCTGCTGTACGGCATCGTCGAGGATGTCACCCTGCGCTCAAGCCGCGCCCGCGTCGCCCGCCGCCTGCTGCTGCTGGCGCGCGGCGACGCCACCATGTCGCCGCTGCCGCGCGCCCGCGTGCCGGTGTCGCAGGAGTCGCTGGCGATGATGCTGGGGCTGACCCGGCAAACGCTGTCGAAGGAATTGAAGTGGCTGGCCGCCGAGGGCCTGATCGCGCTCGGCTACGGCTATATCGACGTGCTGTCGGCGCCCCGCCTGGCCGCGCTGCGCGACAGCTAACAAGGCCATCGGCAAGGGCGCCCGGCGTTGGGCGCCTGGCGCGCCGCCTGTTGCTGGAATGCAGCGCCGGCCTGAAGCATATGGCGCGATGCCGTATAATTTTAGACCGCCGCCTGCCACATGGGCGCGCCTGCCCCTCCGCCCAAAGAAAGTATCAAATGAATAACACAGCGTCCCCTTCCGCCATGTCCAAGACCGATGCCCAGTTGCGCGAGATCCTGGCGCGCCGCATCATGATCCTCGACGGCGCCATGGGCACGATTATTCAGCAATACAAACTCGACGAGGTGGCCTATCGCGGCGGCGCCGAGGGCCGCTTCATCGACTTCGCCGCGCCGGCCGGCAGCGGCGCGCGCGAGCTCTTCGTCAAGGGCAACAACGAGCTGCTGACCCTGACCCAGCCGCACATCATCCAGGAGATCCACGAGCGCTACCTGGCGGCCGGCGCCGACCTGATCGAAACCAACACCTTCGGCGCCACCACCATCGCCCAGGACGACTACCACATGGGCCACCTGGCCTACGAGATGAACGTCGCCGCCGCCAAGCTGGCGCGCGCCGCCTGCGACAAGTACAGCAGCGCCGACAAGCCGCGCTTCGTCGCCGGCGCGCTCGGCCCGACGCCGAAGACCGCCTCCATCTCGCCCGACGTCAACGACCCGGCGGCGCGCAACGTCACCTTCGACCAACTGGTCGCCGCCTACCACCAGCAGGTGCAAGGCCTGGTCGAGGGCGGCTCCGACGTGCTGCTGGTCGAGACCATCTTCGACACCCTGAACTGCAAGGCGGCGCTGTTCGCCATCGACCTGTACTTCACCGAGCACCCGGCCACGCCGCGCCTGCCCTTGATGATCTCGGGCACCGTCACCGACGCCTCCGGCCGCATCCTCTCCGGCCAGACCGTGCCGGCCTTCTGGAACTCGGTGCGCCACGCCAAGCCGCTGACCATCGGCCTCAATTGCGCGCTGGGCGCCGCCCTGATGCGGCCCTACGCCGAGGAGCTGTCGCAGATCGCCGACACCTTCGTCTGCATCTACCCCAACGCCGGCCTGCCCAACCCGATGAGCGACACCGGCTTCGACGAGCTGCCGGCCGACACCTCGGCGCTGCTGCGCGAGTTCGCCGACGCCGGCTTCATCAACATGGCCGGCGGCTGCTGCGGCACCACGCCCGACCACATCGGCGCCATCGCGCAGCTGCTGTCGACCACGCCGCCGCGCGCCGTGCCGGCCATTCCGGTGGCGCAGCGCCTGTCCGGCCTGGAGCCCTTCACCATCGACGAGAGCTCGCTGTTCGTCAACGTCGGCGAGCGCACCAACGTCACCGGCTCGAAGGCCTTCGCCCGCATGATCCTCAACGAGCAGTACGACGAGGCGCTCAGCGTGGCGCGCCAGCAGGTGGAGAACGGCGCCCAGGTGATCGACATCAACATGGACGAGGCGATGCTCGACTCGCAGGCGGCGATGACCCGCTTCCTCAACCTGATCGCCTCCGAGCCGGACATCTCGCGCGTGCCGATCATGATCGACTCGTCGAAGTGGACGGTGATCGAGGCCGGCCTGAAATGCGTGCAGGGCAAGGCCATCGTCAACTCGATCTCGATGAAGGAGGGCGAGGAGGAGTTCCTGCGCCAGGCCCGCCTGTGCCGCCGCTACGGCGCCGCCGTCATCGTCATGGCCTTCGACGAGAAGGGCCAGGCCGACACCTTCGAGCGCAAGACCGAGATCTGCGCGCGCGCCTACAAGGTGCTGACCGAGCAGGTCGACTTCCCGCCCGAGGACATCATCTTCGACCCGAACATCTTCGCCATCGCCACCGGCATCGAAGAGCACAACAACTACGCGGTCGACTTCATCAACGCGACCCGCTGGATCAAGGACAATCTGCCCTACGCCAAGATCTCCGGCGGCGTCTCCAACGTCTCGTTCAGCTTCCGCGGCAACGACCCGGCGCGCGAGGCGATCCACACCGTGTTCCTGTACCACGCCATCAAGGCCGGCATGACCATGGGCATCGTCAACGCCGGCATGATGGGCGTCTACGACGACATTCCGGCCGAGCTGCGCGAGCGCGTCGAGGACGTGGTGCTGAACCGCCGCGACGACGCCACCGAACGCATGATCGACATCGCCGGCACCTTGAAGGCCGGCGCCGGCAAGCAGGACGCGCAGAATCTGGAATGGCGCAACGGCACGGTGGAGAAGCGCCTGTCGCACGCGCTGGTGCACGGCATCACCCAATGGATCGTCGAAGACACCGAGGAGATGCGCCAGCAGGTGCTGGCCGCCAAGGGCCGGCCGATCCACGTCATCGAAGGCCCGCTGATGGACGGCATGAACGTGGTCGGCGACCTGTTCGGCCAGGGCAAGATGTTCCTGCCGCAGGTGGTCAAATCGGCCCGCGTGATGAAGCAGGCCGTGGCCCACCTGATCCCCTACATCGAAGAGGAAAAGCTGGCCGAGGAAAAGCGCACCGGCATCGTCGCCAAGCCGAAGGGCAAGATCGTCATCGCCACCGTCAAGGGCGACGTCCACGACATCGGCAAGAACATCGTCTCGGTGGTCCTGCAATGTAATAACTTCGAGGTGGTCAACATGGGCGTGATGGTGCCCTGCTCCGAGATCCTGGCCCGCGCCAAGCTGGAGAACGCCGACATCATCGGCCTGTCCGGCCTGATCACCCCGTCGCTGGAGGAGATGGCCCACGTCGCCAAGGAGATGCAGCGCGACCCGCACTTCCGCATGCTGAAGATCCCCCTGCTGATCGGCGGCGCCACCACCAGCCGCGCCCACACGGCGGTGAAGATCGCCCACAACTACGAGGGTCCGGTGGTCTACGTGCCGGACGCCTCGCGCTCGGTGTCGGTGGCGCAGTCGCTGCTGACGCCGGAGAGCCGCGACCAGTACATCGACGACATCGAGCAGGACTACGTGCGCATCCGCGAGCAGCACGCCAACAAGAAGGCGCTGCCCATCCTGTCGCTGGCGGCGGCGCGCGCCAACAAGATGGTGGTGCCGTTCGACGGCGGGCTGGCGCCGCGCAAGCCGAAGTTCATCGGCCGCCGCGTCTTCAAGAACGTCGACCTGGCCGCCATCGCCCAATACATCGACTGGGGTCCGTTCTTCCAGACCTGGGATCTGGCCGGGCCCTTCCCCGCCATCCTCAGCGACGAGGTGGTCGGCGAGGCCGCCAGCAAGGTCTACGAGGAAGGCCAGGCGCTGCTGAAGAAACTCATCGACGGCCGCTGGCTGAGCGCCAACGGCGTGGTCGCCCTGCTGCCCGCCAACAGCGTCAACGACGACGACATCGAGATCTACAGCGACGACAGCCGCGACAGCGTCGCCTTCACCTACTACGGCCTGCGCCAACAAGGCGTCAAGCCGCTGGTGGACGGCGTGCAGCGGCCCAACCAGTGCCTGGCCGACTTCATCGCGCCCAAGGCTTCCGGTGTGAAGGACTACATCGGCATGTTCGCCGTGACCAGCGGCCTGGGTATCGAGAAGTACGAGAAGCGCTTCGAGGACGCCCATGACGATTACTCGTCGATCATGCTCAAGTCGCTGGCCGACCGTCTGGCCGAGGCCTTCGCCGAGTATCTGCACGAGCGCGTGCGCAAGGACCTGTGGGGTTACGCCAGCGGCGAAACGCTGAGCAACGACGAGATGATCGCCGAGGAATATGTCGGCATCCGGCCGGCGCCGGGCTACCCGGCCTGCCCCGAACACACCGTCAAGGCCGACATGTTCAAGGTCTTGCAGGCCGAGGAGATCGGCATGCAGTTGACCGAGTCGTTCGCCATGTATCCGGGCGCGGCGGTGTCGGGCTTCTACTTCGCCCACCCCGAGTCGAAATACTTCGTGGTCGGCAAGATCGGCCTGGACCAGCTGGACGACATGGCCGTGCGCCGGGGCGTCAGCAAATCGGAGCTGGAGCGCTGGCTGGCGCCGAACTTGTCCTGAGCGCCGCGGACCTGGCCGCCGGCGCCGCCGGCAGCAGGGCCGAATCGGCCGGCAGGCCGGCCTGCAGCAATTTGAGCGCCTCGGCCGTCAAGGCCACGAAGGCGTTCTGGTGGGCCGCCAGTTGGCCCATCATCCAGGCCCAGCCCTCGTCGGTCTCCTGCAGCCAGACGGTGCCTTCGGGGAAGACCGGCGGCAAGGCGTCCAGGCTGGCGTCGAGCACGATGCGGCTGCGCGGTCCCCACAGATAGTCGGGCGGCAGCGCGCGCTGCCAGGTGAACTGGTTCTTCTCGGCGTAGGTGTGGTTGTGGCGGAAGGTCAGGTCGACCACCTCGACGTCGTCGCCGCCGTGCACATCGGCCGACTCTATCCAGCAATGGTAGGCGCCGCCGTTCGGATTGGCGAAAGCGGCGTTGTCGGCCATGCGCATCAGCTGGCCGCCGCCGCAGTCGACCGCCGCCAGCCCGGCCACCGGCCGGTAGACGCGGTCGAGCACAATGCTGATCAGGTTGGCGCCGACGATGGCGTACACATGGCATAAGGAACAGTATTGCGCCGGATAGTACTGGCGTATCACCTGGTTGACGCAATGCGCGATCAGAGATTTGATGGATTGGGTCATCAATAAAGCTTCACTAGTAAGGAAAACACATGGATCAAAAACGATCGCCATCCTTATGTAACGGAATGTTTCTCAGGAACTTTACCATCAGGAAATATATTTTCCATCCGACCCAAGTCGGCGCAGCCCGCTGAACTTTTTTTGCCCGCGCCGGACTAACCCTGAACACCGCCGCCTGTCCACGCAGCGGCGGCGCCGGTATCGGCATTGTTCATTGTTAAGGAGGCATTATGGCTATTACTTCACCCGTCAAACGATGGCAAGACCAGCTGATCTTGCTGCTCGGCCTGTGCTTGTTCATCACACCCTGGATCTTCAACTACCCCATCCCCTCGCCCGAGGCCTGGAACGCCTTCATCTCCGGCGCGGTGATCGCCGTGCTGGCCGCCTTCGATCTGTACAAGACCTTTATCTGGGCGGTGGTGCTCAACCTCTTCGTGGGGATCTGGGTGGCCATTTCGCCCTGGGTGTTGAAGGTGGCCGATCAGCGTCCGCTGATGTGGGGCACCTTGATCGTCGGCGTCGCGGTGGCCGTGCTGGCCGCCTGGGAACTGCGCACCGACCCCGACCTGCACAAGCACTGGCCCGGCGCCGGCCACGCCACCTGAGCGGCCGCTGCGGCGGCTAACTATCCGCGCCGCAAGCGACAACGGCGCCGCCGTGAAGGCGGCGCCGTTGCGCGTTATGGCGGACTGGGCGGCGGGCTACAGCGCGTAGCGCACCACGTTGTCGCTCCACTCGAAGGCGGCCATTTCCAGTTCGACCAGCTCGTCGGTGGACATGGCCAAGTCGCGCAAGGTCGGCACGATGTGGTCTTCCAGTTCCTCGATGCGTTCGATGCATTCGGCCAGCTTGAGCAGGTCGCCGAAGAAGCCGCCACGGAACATCAGCGCGTCGGCCACCTCGTCGTTGACGGGAATCTGCGCCAAAATCTCCGACATCGGAATGCCGAACAGCGTGTCCATCAGCGACATGATGCCGACCGTGAAGGCGACGTCGGCGACGTAGCGCTGGCTCGGCCGCAGCTTGTTGGCCAGCAGTTCGAGCAGGCGGCCACGGGTGGTGGCCAGCATCAGCAGCGGCGTCATGCTGTGGCCGCGCTTGGCCGGTTCGGCGTACAGCATGATCTGCAGCCAGCGTTGCAGTTGGCGGCGGCCGAGGATGGTCACGGCCTGGCTCAGCGAGTCGATGCGCTGGCGCGCGCCGACGGCCGGCGTGTTGACCAGTCGCAGCAGGTTGAGCGCCAGCGAAACGTCCTTCTTGATGGCGCGTTCGATCTCCAGGTTGTCGGCCTCGGAGGTGACCAGGGTCATCAGCTCCATCACCGCCAGCTGCGACGGCGACAGCTTCTTGCCGCTCATGATGACGGGTTTGGCGAAGTAATAGCCCTGGAAGTAGTCGAAGCCCAGGTCCAGGCAGTTCTTGAACTCCTCGCGCGTTTCGACCTTCTCGGCCACCAGCTTCTTGTTGTCCTGCTTGAAGCGGGGCGCCAACTTCATCAGGGTCGACAAGGGCATGTCGCGCATGTCCATCTTGATGTATTCGACCAGCGGCAACAGCGACTGCACGTGGCCGGTGTCGAGGGTGACGTCGTCGAGCGCGAACGAGAAGCCGTGGCCGACCAGCTCGGCCATGCGGTTCAGCACCGGCGGGCTCACCTTCATCGTCTCGACCACTTCCAGCACCACTTTTTCGCGCGGCAGGAAGCTGAAGATGTCGCTCATGATGACGTCGGCGTCAACATTGACGAAGCCGAGCGCGTCGCCGATCACCTTCTCCATGCCCAGTTGGGCGGCGTGGGCGATCACCGAGGCGGTGGCGCTCAGGTCGCTGCTGATATTCGCGGGGCCGACCGGCGCGTTGCGGAATAACAACTCGTAGCCGAATAGCGCTTGGTTCCGATCCAGGATCGGCTGGCGGCCCAGATAAAATTCGCGCACGCGCAAACTCTTCAGGCTCATATCGTTGCTGGAAATATCAATCATGGAAATCTGTCAGTCTGTTCGAGTGACCGCGATAACGGCGATAGCGCTACCACAAGCCACGGGTTGGCAATGCTGAGAATAGCGCTACTTTACTCCATTTATTCCCTTCTACTAACGTTCTGGCATCAATTTCGGGGCTTGTTTTGGACAATTGTGGACAAATCAGTCAGTCGGCCCCGCCTGCGGCACACCGTCGACAAACAACTTCAATTCGCCGGGCGCGAAGGCGGTCCAGCGCTCGTTGGTGGTCAGCGGCTGGGTGACGATGATGGCGACGCGGTCGTTCGGCGTGGTGACCTGGGAAAAATCGACGCTGACGTCCTCGTCGGACAGCTCGGCCGTGACGAAGGGATGCTGGCGCACCAGGTAGAACAACTGGGTCGAGCAGTGGGCGAACAACTCGCCTCCGCTCGACAGCATCATGTTGAAGGTGCCGTGGCTGGCGATCTCGGCCACCAGCTCGGCCAGCGCGGCGCGCAACTCGGCCAGCGCCGGGCGCCGGTCGCCGAAGCGGCGGCGCAGCTGCTGCAATAGGTAACAGAAGGCCAACTCGCTGTCGGTGCTGCCGACCGGGCGGAAGGCGCCGTCCAGGGTCGGCGCGAACTGCTTCAGGTCGCCGTTGTGGGCGAACACCCAGTAACGGCCCCACAGCTCGCGCACGAAGGGGTGGCAGTTCTCCAGCGCCACCTGGCCCTGGGTGGCCTTGCGGATGTGGGCGATGACGTTGGTCGATTTGATCGGGTAGCGCTTGATCAGCTCGGCCACCGGCGAGGCGATGGCGGCCTGGTGGTCGACGAAGTGGCGCACCCCGGCGCCCTCGAAAAAGGCGATGCCCCAACCGTCGTGGTGGGTGTCGGTGCGGCCGCCGCGCATGGCGAAGCCGGTAAAGCTAAAGACAATGTCGGTGGGGACATTGCAGTTCATTCCAAGAAGTTGGCACATGGTGGTTCCGGCTGCGAAAAAAAACGGGATGCAGAATCGCATCCCACGGCAGCACCTTACCATGCACCGGCCGCCACTTGGCCATTCGCTGGCCACGGGACGGCGTGGCGCGGGCCGGCCTAGTGCAAGAGCACCGGTTGGCTCATCAGCGAATCGTAGCTGCCGAGGAATTCGTCGATCTCCGCCATGGTCGGCTCGCCGGCGATCAATTCGTTGACGTCGCGGCGGAAGGTTTGCGCCAGCTCGCCGGCGATGAAGATTTCCCGCTTGCCGCCCTTGTCGACGATCTCGTAGCCGCCGAAACGCAGTGCCTCCAATTCGCGGTCGACGCCGAACTCGACCACGCTGTATTGCTCGCTGTTGTAGATGAGGTTCATAGTGCATCCTTTTCTCAAGGGACGGAGCATGCACTCCGCCATTCGGTATCGATTTGGGGCTCGCTGGCCTCATTTTCAAGATCGAGAGCGCTATCCGGCCGCGGCCGGCGGATCTGTGGGCAGGCGGCGAGTATCAGGCCGCGATGTCGGGTTGTAGGGCAAGCAACTCGCCGTAGGGGGCGTCGGACAGCCACAGGCGCAGCTGTTCGAGATGGCTGGCGTTGGCCAGGCTGATGTAGAGCTGGGCGGGAGCAAGGCGCAGCACACGATTCAATGTTACGCGCAAAACCAAATTCCCGCTACAGCACAGGCAACCGGGGGCGATGCGCACGATATGCGGGAAGGGCGACGGCGCGGCGGCGGCGGAGCTGCCGGCCTCGGCCAGCGCGGCGCCGCCGTCGGCCAAACCTTCGAGGATGACGGCGTCGGCCGCGCCGGCACGCAGCAAGGCGGCGATGGCCGCCTCGCGCGCGCCGGCGTTGCCGCCGTGTACCAGGGTGGTCGGCACGGCGCGGCGCGCCGGCGCGGCGCCGGCGCGGCTGGCCGGCACGGCCGGGGTCACGCGTTCTTTTTCGCCAGCTTGCCCGGCTCGACGCCGAGTTGCTTGAGCTTGCGATACAGGTGGGTGCGTTCGAGGCCGGTCTTCTCGGCCACGCGGGTCATGCTGCCGCCCTCGCGTCCCAGATGGTGCTCGAAGTACATGCGCTCGAAGGCGTCGCGCGCCTCGCGCAGCGGCAGGTCGAACGACAGGTTGAACATGTGGCTGTCGCCGCCGGCCACCACCTGGGCGCCGCCGCGCGCACCGGCCGTCACCAAGGTCGCTTGGCCGCCGAAGCCGTTCGACTCCTCGGCCGCCACCGGCGCCACGGGACGCGGCGCCAGCGCCGGCGCCCGCACCGTCTCCTGCGCCCGCGTCAGGCCCTGCTGCACCGCCTTGAGCAGCTTCTGCAGGGCGATCGGCTTCTCGAGGAAGTTCAGCGCGCCGATGCGGGTCGCCTCGACGGCCGTGTCGATCGTCGCGTGGCCGGACATCATGATGACCGGCATGGTCAGCAGGCCGTCGCGTTGCCACTCCTTGAGCAGGGTCACGCCGTCGGTATCCGGCATCCAGATATCGAGCAGCACCAGGTCGGGCGCGCCGCCCGCTCGCGCCTCGCGCGCTTGCTGCGCGTTCTCGGCCAGTTGTATCGCATGTCCCTCGTCGCTCAAAATCTCCGAGAGCAACTCGCGGATGCCCATTTCATCGTCCACTACCAGAATGTTTGCCATCTATCCCTGCCTTCCTCGCCGTCTTGTTGCGGCAATGAATTTATTGTCATTGAAACGTTAGGTAATTTGCGTCGCCGGTGCTAACTTTAACAGCAAAATCACCACCGACACGCCACTTCTATCGACATGGTTCTGGATATCGATCCGGCCCCCATGTTCGTCGATAATTTTTTTCACCATCGCCAGGCCGAGGCCGGTGCCGCGCGCCTTCGAGGTGACATACGGTTCGAACGCCCGCGCCAGGATTTTCGGCGCGAAGCCAGGGCCGTTGTCGACGATGGCCAGGCGCACCGCGGTGCGCGTGGCGCCGTCCGCGCCCTGATAATGAATGGCTTCGGTGACGACGTCAATGCGTGCTTGCGCGGCGCCGGCCGGCAACTCGGCCATGGCGTCCTGGGCGTTCTGCAGCAGGTTGTGTATCACCTGGCGCAACTGGGTCTCGTCGCCCATCACCGGCGGCAGGCCGGCGGCCAGTTGCGGGTGGATGATGTCGTCGCCCTCGCCGCTGGTGTAGAGGTGCAGGATCTCGTCGATCAGGCCGTTCAGGTCGAGCGCGCCGAGCACCGCCGGCGGCGTCTTGGCGTAGTCGCGGAAGTCGTCGACCATGCGCTTCATCGACGCCACCTGGTTGACGATGGTCGCGGTGCCCTTGTTGAGCAGGGCGGCGTCGGCGCCGTCGAGCTTGTGCTCGAGCTTCATCTGCAGGCGCTCGGCCGACAGCTGGATCGGCGTCAGCGGGTTCTTGATCTCGTGCGCCAGCCGGCGCGCCACCTCGCCCCAGGCGATCGAGCGCTGCGCCGAGATGACGTCGGAGATGTCATCGAACACCACCAGATAGCTGCTGCCGCTTTCGGCCGGCAGGCGCGAGCCGCGCGTCAGCAGGGTCAGCTCGTGCTCCTCGACGGCGCCGGGACGGCGCGGCAGCTCGATCTGGCGCTGCCAGTGCTGGCGTGGCGCGCCGCGCCCGGCGGCCGACTGCGCGCTCTGCGCCGAGAAGGCGGCGACGATGGCGGCGCCGAACTCCTGCAGGCCGTCGACCTGCTCGAGCCGCCGGCCGATCAGGCTGGGCACGGCCAGTTGCAAAATGGGCTCGACCGAGTCGTTGCAGCTGAGCAGATGAAAGTCGCCGTCGAACACCATCACCCCGGCCGACATGTTCGCCAGCACCGATTCCAGGTGCGCCTTGGCGCTCTGCAGCGCGGCGCGGTTCTTCTCGACGGCGCTGCGCGCGTCCGACAACTGCCGCGTCATGGTGTTGAACGACTGCGTCAGCGTGCCCAGTTCGTCCGAGGTGGCGACGATGGGGCGCGGCGACAGGTCGCCCTCGGCCACCGCGCGCGTGCCTTCGGCCAGCAGCAGCAGCGGCTGGGCCAGGTCGCTGGCGATCAGGAAGGCGCTGGCGATGGCGCCGAACACGGCCAGCAGCAGGGTCAGGGTCAGCGTCTCGATGTACATCTTGCGCAGGCCGACGCGGGCCACGAAGCGCTCCTTGTACTCGCTGTAGGCGCTGCGGATGGTCTCGCCGTTGCTGGCCAACAGGGACGGCGCCAGCTGGATCAGCTGCAGGTAGCGCGGCGCCAGGTGGGTGCCGTTCGGCTGCACGTGGTCGGGAATGGCCAGCAGCACGCGCAGGCGCAGGTTGTTGACCAGGTCGGGCGCGCCGGGCGGATTGACCATGTCGCCGCGCAGCTCGTTGCCGCCCTCGGCGGCGCCGTAGGCCGTCTCGCTCTTCGCCGTCGCCAGCATGGCGTCGGTCGGCAGGTCGGCGCTCAGGTTGCCGCTCTGGCGCGCGCGGGCGCTGACGATCAGGCCGCCGTCGGCGTCGACGATCATGGCGTTCTGCATGCCGGGCTGCTGCTTGACCAGGCGCGCCAGGGTCGCCGGCTCGCTGCCGAAGGGCTGGTCGGCCAGCTGCTGGCCGGTGCGCCGCGCGGTGGTGTCGAGTTCGGCGAGGGCCGTGTCGAGGCCGGCGCGGCCCAGGTTCAGGCCCGACTCGAGCGCCTCCTCGATGTGCACGTTGAACCAGGAATCGATCGAATGGGAGACGAACTGCACCGAGACGAGGAAGATCACCAGGCCGGGCAGCACGCCGATGGCGGCGAACAGCAGCACCAGCCGGGTCATCAGCTTGGAGCCGAACTTGCCGCTCTTGAAGCGCAGGTACAGGCGGAACAGCGACACCGAGACCAGGACCAGCAGCGCCACGGCGACCGCCGCGTTGAGTCCCAGCAGCCAGGAGTAGTAGCGGTCGAACTGGCCGGAATTATCGGACGCCGAGGCCAGCAGGAACAGCAGGATACTCACAATCGCGCCGACCACGACGAACACGTACCGCAAAGCCTTATTCACTCACTCCGCCCTGTACTGGAAGGTCTTCTTGTCCGACGCCAGGCGCCATTCACTGTTGTTGAAGGCGTTGACCTGGATCGGCTTGGGCAGGTAGTTGCGGTCGATGCCCATGCGCACGGTGACGTTGTAGATTTCGCCCGGCTTGAGCGCGCCGCGCGGCGCCACCAGCCAGCGGCTCGGCCGGCGGATCAGGAACAGCGCGTCCTCGAGGGTGGAAAAGCTCTGCTGCACGCTGCCGATGATCGACACGTGGTACTGCCGCGTCAGCACGTTGTACCAGATGCGCGAGGTCTGCCGCGCCACGATGGCCTTCTCGTCGAACCAGTACCAGCGCGGCCGGGTGAATTCGA
Source organism: Rugamonas violacea (assembly GCF_016461825.1). Lineage (GTDB taxonomy): Bacteria > Pseudomonadota > Gammaproteobacteria > Burkholderiales > Burkholderiaceae_D > Rugamonas. The sequence goes on from NZ_JAEMNU010000153.1 coordinate 119,179, forward strand.
TCTCGGTGGTGAAGTAGAGCTGCACGCCGAACTGGATGGCGTCCTCCAGGCCGTGGTTCAGCTCGAAGCCGTAGACCGCCGCCAGCCGGTAGCCCTCCTCGGCCGCCTCGACGTAGGCGCGCTTGATCTCCACGCCTTCGGCCGCGCGCGCCGCCTGCGGCATCGCGCAGGCCAGCACCATCAGCAGCTGCCAGGCGAGGAGTCGAAAAAATCGTGTCACGTGTGGGCCGGTACTCGGTGGTTGCGTCGGTAAATGACAGGCGAAACGCTTACGCATTTTTCTGGAACAGCGCGTAGAACAGCCCATCGTGATCCTGTTCCGGTCCACCGGCAGGGAGCAGCTGGCCAGGCGCGTCGAGGCGGGTCGCCCCGTTGCGCAGCGCGAAGGCGGCGGCCTGCGCTTCCGATTCCTGTGGCCATAAGGAACATGTCACGAAGAGCAATTTACCATTCGGCCGCAGCATCTGCCAAAGGTTGTCGAGAATTTTGGCCGAAAGTGTTGCAAGTTGGAGCGCGTCGCCCTTGCGGCGCAACCAGCGGATATCCGGGTGGCGCCGCACGATGCCCGAGGCGGTGCAGGGCACGTCGGCCAGGATGCGGTCGAACTGCTGGCCGTCCCACCAGCCGGCCGATTGCGCCTCGGCCGCCAGCAGCGTGGCGTTCAAACCGAGCCGGTCGAGGTTCTCGCCGACCCGCTGCAGGCGCTTGGCGTCGGCGTCGAGCGCCGTCACGGCGGCGTCGGCCAGTTCGAGGATGTGGCAGGTCTTGCCGCCGGGCGCGGCGCAGGCGTCGAGCACGCGCATGCCGTCTTGCACGTCGAGCAGCGGCGCGGCCAGCTGGGCGCCGGCGTCCTGCACCGAGACCAGGCCGTCGGCGAAGCCGGGGATCAGCGCCACGCCGACCGGCTTGGCCAGGCGCACCGCGTGGGGGCCGATGCGGTCGGCGCCGATGCCGGCCTCGGCCAGGCGGGCCAGGTAGGCCTCGACCGTGCCGCGGCGCGGGTTGACGCGCAGGGTCAGCGGCGGCGCGCCGTTGCCGGCGGCGAGGATCTGCTGCCACTGCTGCGGCCAGGCGGCGCGCGCCGCGTCGATCCACCATTGCGGGTAGTTCCACTTGGCCAGCGGCTGCTGCAGGGCCGTCTCGAGCAGCCCGCGCCGCTCGCGCAGGAAGCGGCGCAGCACGGCGTTGACCATGCCCTTGGCGCGCGCCGTGTCCGGGTGGGCGTCGGCCGCCGTCACGGTCTGGTCGACCACGGTGAACTCCTCGTAGGGCGCGTCGGCGTCGGGCGCGGTGATCAGCGCCAGCGCGCAGGCCAGCAGGGCGCCCACCAGCGGCTCGGGCGCCTTCGGCGCCAGCAGGCCGATCAGGGTCTCGCTCTGGCCCAGCTGGCGCATGCAGCGGTAGGCGATGTCCTGCATCGCGCCGCGCGCCTGCGGCAGCGCCTCGTGCTTGGCGAACACCGTGGCCAGCGCCTGCGGCAGCGCCGTGCCGGTGCGCACCTGGGCCACCGCCTGCGCCGCGCCGAGCAGGCTCAAGGCCAGCGAATCGGCCTTCAGGCCGGTCTTGAAAGCGGTCTGCGGCGCCGGTTTGAGCGCCCGCGCGTGGCTGGCGCGCAGCTTGGGCGCGGCGGCCGCAGCGGCGGTTTTCAAGGAGAGCGTCGGGCGCTTGTTCATATTCTGGGGTTCCTGGGTTGTTGCCGCGCGCGATCCAAAACGGGCCGGCAGGCGCGAGCGCGCAGTATACAGTCAAAATACAGTCAAAACAGTCAAAATCGAGGCGAAATCAAGGCGAATTCGCGGCGGAATCGCGGCGGATCCGCTCAAAATCATCGCCAAGCATGCAAAGTCGATTGTAGCCCTTGCCGCCCGCCACGGCGCGATTGCTTGCATTAAGCCAACAAATCGTCCCGTTTCGCCACAGTTTGCCCGATTTCCGCCCATCGTGCCCGGCCGCCGCGGCGCCGCGCNGGCGCCGCGCCGCCCGCCCCCCCCCCCCCCCGGCCCGGCCGGCGATTTCCCGTGATTTGCCCCCGGCAAACACGGCGCCGCCGGCCGCCGCGGCGCGCCGCCGCCGGCGCCGCGCCGCGGACCTGACCGGGGCACGGCAAACCAGTATAATTACCGCTGTTTGGCCGGCGCCGATGCGCCTGCCGTTTTCGCTTTCGGATGTTTTCATTTAGCGCGGCCCGGCCGCCAACCCGCTCATGCTCGCCCACCAAAAACAAGAAATCACCGCCCTGTTCCAGGCCGCCCTCGCCCCCGTATTGGCCGGCAGCGGCGTCAGCGCCAACGTCGTGCTGGAGCGTCCGCGCGACCCCTCGCACGGCGACGTGGCCTGCAACATCGCCATGCAACTGGCCAAACAGCTGAAAATGAACCCGCGCGAGCTGGCCACCCGGATCGTCGCCGCGCTGCTGGCCAACCCGGCCGGCCAGGGCCTGCTGGCCTCGGCCGACATCGCCGGCCCCGGCTTCATCAACCTGCGCGTCACCGACGCCGCCAAGCAGGCCGTGGTCGGCAGCGTGCTGGCGCAGGGCGCCGCCTTCGGCCAGAGCGCCGCCGGCGCCGGCAAGCAGGTCATCATCGAATTCGTCTCGGCCAACCCGACCGGCCCGCTGCACGTCGGCCACGGCCGCCAGGCCGCGCTGGGCGACGCCCTGTCGTCGCTGTTCGGCGCCCAGGGCTATCAGGTCACCCGCGAGTTCTACTACAACGACGCCGGCGTGCAGATCCAGACCCTGGCCACCTCGGTGCAGGCGCGCGCACGCGGCTTCAAGCCGGGCGACGCCGCCTGGCCCGAGTCGGCCTACAACGGCGACTACATCGCCGAGATCGCCGCCGACTTCCTCGCCAAGAAGACCGTCGCCGCCAGCGACGGCCAGCCGGCCACCGCCTCCGGCGAGGTCGAGGACATCGATTCGATCCGCGCCTTCGCCGTGACCTACCTGCGCAACGAGCAGGACATGGACCTGCAGGCCTTCGGCGTCAAGTTCGACAACTACTACCTCGAATCCTCGCTATACGCCGACGGCAAGGTCAACACCGCCGTCGAGACCCTGGTCAAGGCCGGCAAGACCTACGAGCAGGACGGCGCGCTGTGGCTGCGCACCACCGACTACGGCGACGACAAGGACCGGGTCATGCGCAAGACCGACGGCACTTACACCTACTTCGTGCCGGACGTCGCCTACCACATCGTCAAGTTCCAACGCGGCTACATCCAGGCCATCAACGTGCAGGGTTCCGACCACCACGGCACCATCGCCCGCGTGCGCGCCGGCCTGCAGGCGGTCGACCTGGGCATCCCGCAGGGCTACCCCGACTATGTGCTGCACAAGATGGTCACCGTGATGAAGGACGGCGAAGAGGTCAAGATCTCCAAGCGGGCCGGCTCCTACGTCACCGTGCGCGACCTGATCGAATGGTCCGGCGGCGGCGACATCGCCAAGGGCCGCGACGCGGTGCGCTTCTTCCTCATCTCGCGCAAGGCCGACACCGAGTTCGTCTTCGACGTCGACGTCGCGCTGAAAACCTCGGACGAGAACCCGGTGTATTACGTGCAGTACGCCCACGCCCGCATCTGCCGCATGCTCGAACAGTGGGGCGGCGACGAGGCCGGCCTGGCCGGCGTCGACCTGGCGCCGCTGACGGCGCCGTCCGAGGCGACGCTGCTGGCCACCCTGGCCGCCTACCCGGACATGCTGGCGCGCGCCCAGGCCGAACTCGGCCCGCACCAGGTCGCCTTCTACCTGCGCGAACTGGCCGCCAACCTGCACAGCTTCTACTTCGCCGAGCGCGTGCTGGTCGACGACGAGGCGCTCAAGCTGGCCCGCCTGGCGCTGATGGTGGCGACCCGCCAGGTGCTGCGCAACGGCCTGGCGCTGATCGGCGTCTCCGCTCCGAACAAAATGTAATCGCGAAGGACATCACGCACAATGAATTTCCGCTTCCGCAACACCGCCGCCCGCCTTCCGTCGCGCCGCCAACAGGGCAACACCCTGGTCGGCATCATCATCGGCCTGGTCATCGGTCTGGTCATCGCCGTCATCGTCGCGCTGGCCATCACCAAGGGCGCCACGCCCTTCACCGACAAGTCCGGCCGCAACGGCAAGTCGAACGAGCCGACAGCGGGCCAGGTGGCCGATCCGAACAAGCCGATGTACGGCAACAAGGAGCCGGCGCGCGAAGCGGCCAAGGATTTTGTTCGCGAAGCGAAACCCGAGACCAAGGCCGAGGCCAAGCCGGAAACCCGCGCCGAGACCCAGCCCGAGCCCAAAGCGCCAGCCCGGGTGGAGGTCAAGCCGGAGCCCAAGGCGCCGGCCGCCGATCCACTGCAGGCGGTGGTCGACCGCATCACCCCGCCGCCGAAGACGGCGGCGGCCGCAGCGGCGAAGCCGGCGACCGCGCCGGCAGCGGCCGGCGACGAGAAATACACCTACTACCTGCAGGCCGGCGCCTTCCGCGAAATCGGCGACGCCGAAAGCGCGCGCGCCAAGCTGGCCCTGCTCGGCTTCGAGGCCAGCATCTCGGACCGCAGCACCGACACCGGCGTGCTGCACCGCGTGCGCATGGGACCGTTCAACCAGGTCGAGTCGATGAACCGGGTACGCAGCAAGTTGTCGGAAAACGGCGTCGACGTCGCCGTCGTGCGCAATCAAAAGTAAGCCTGACCAACACACCTTCGGAGTAACGATGCGAACTTTGAAACACCTTTTGGGCGCGCTGGCGCTGAGCACACTGGCCTTCGTCGCCACCGCCGCCGCCGCCGCGCCGGCCGCGCCGAAAGCCGGCGTCGAGTACCAGGTGCTGCCGGCGCCGCAGCCCACCGAGGCCGGCAAGAAGATCGAGATCACCGAGTTCTTCGCTTATTACTGCCCGCATTGCCACGCCTTCGAACCGGCGCTGGCGGCCTGGCTCAAAAAGCATGGCGACAACGTGGTCTTCAAGCGCGTCCACATCAGCCGCGACGACAGCGTGCTGCCGCAGCAGAAGCTGTTCTACACGCTGGAGGCGATGGGCCTGTTGAGCGAGCAAATGCACAACAAGATCTTCGACGAGATGCATGTGGCCCACAACCGCCTCAACCGCGATGAACAAATCTTCGACTTCGTCGCCAAGCAAGGCGTCGACAAGCAGAAGTTCGTCGACACCTACCGTTCCTTCGGCGTGGCCGGCCGCGTGCGCAAGGCCAGCGCCATGATGGACGCCTACAAGGTCGACTCCTGGCCGATGCTGGCCATCGACGGCCGCTTCATCACCTCGCCCTCGATGGCCGACGAGGGCAGCAAGGCCGCCGCCACCGAAGCCCAACTGCACACCGAAGCGCTGCAGGTGATGGACGTGCTGCTGGCGAAAGCAAAAGCGGAAAAGAAATAAGCATGGCCGCGACCGGCGCCAGCGCACCATGACGCCGCAACGCGTCTTCATCACCGGCGCCTCCAGCGGCATCGGCGCCGCGCTGGCGGCGCGCTACGCCGCCGAGGGCGCCACCCTGGGCCTGCTGGCGCGCCGCCGCGACGCGCTCGACGCGCTGATCGCCGGCCTGCCCCACCCCGAACGCCACCGCGCCTACGCCGTCGACGTGCGCGACCACGCCGCCATCGCCGCCGCCGCGCGCGACTTCCTGGCCCACGCCGGCGGCATCGACGTGGTGCTGGCCAACGCCGGCGTCTCGGCCGGCACGCTGACCGAGTATGCCGAAGACCTGCCGGTGTTCGACACCATCATCGCCACCAACCTGATCGCCACCGCCGCCACCTTCGCCCCCTTCATCGCGACGATGAAGGCGCAGCGCACACCGGCGCGCCTGGTCGGCATCGGCAGCGTGGCCGGCATCCGCGGCCTGCCCGGCGCCGAGGCCTACAGCGCCTCGAAGGCCGCCGTCATCAGCTACTGCGAATCGCTGCGGCTGGAAATGCGCCCCTACGGCATCAAGGTGGTGACGCTGTGCCCCGGCTACATCGACACGCCGATGACCCGGGTGAACAGCTATCCGATGCCCTTCCTGATGCCGGCCGAACGCTTCGCCGCCGCCGCGCTGCGCAAGATCGCCGGCGGCAGCAGCTATGCCGTGATCCCCTGGCAAATGGGCCTGGTGGCCAAGCTGCTGCGCCTGCTGCCCAACTGCCTGTACGACCTGGCCTTCGCCAGGGCGCCGCACAAGACCCGCCACCAGCTGCCATGAGCGCCACCGCCACCCTCTCCGCCGCCGCCATCGCGGCCCACTGCGCCGCCAGCGCCAGCCACGTGGCGATCGAGGTGGTGGCCGAAACCGGCTCCACCAACGCCGACCTGCTGGCCCGCGTCGCCACCCTGCCCGGCCCGCTGCTGCGCATCGCCGAGCGGCAGACGGCGGGACGCGGCCGCGCCGGCCGGCCCTGGTTGTCGGCGCCCGGCGCCAGCCTGACCTTCTCGCTGGCCTGGCGCTTCAAGGGCCCCGTGCGCAATCTGGTCGGCCTGCCGCTGGCGGTCGGCGTGGCGCTGGCCGAGACCATCGTCGGCCTGGGCGTGCCGGTGCGGCTGAAGTGGCCCAACGACCTGCTGCGCGACGGCGACAAGCTGGCCGGCATCCTGGTCGAGATGCAGAGCGCGCCGGACGGCGCCATCTGGGCGGTGATCGGCGCCGGCATCAACCTGCTGATGCCGGACCGGCTGGAACAAGACATCGGCCGCAGCGTCGCCGCCGCGCCCTGGCTGGCGCAGATGGAACGCAACCTGCTGGTCGCCACCCTGCTCAGCCGCCTGGCCGCCGTGCTGGCCGAATTCGACGACACCGGCTTCGCCGCCTTCTGCGAGCGCTGGAACGCGCTGCACGCCTGGCGCGACCGCGAGGTCAGCATCGTCGACGGCGGCCGCGTGCTGCAGCAGGGCCGCGCCGCCGGCGTCGACGCCATCGGCCGCCTGCTGCTCGACACCGCCGCCGGCCGCGTCGAGATCCTCTCCGGCGACGTCTCGCTGCGCCTGGCGGCCGCATGATCCTGCTGATCGACGCCGGCAACACCCGCATCAAATGGGCTCTGGTGGAGAGCGGCGCCGCGCTGGGCGCCTGGAGCGCCGCCGGCGCCGTGCCGCACGCCGAGCTGGGCCAGCTGCCGGCCGCCTGGAACGCCGCGCTGGCCGGCCGCCACATCCACCGCGCGCTGCTGGCCAACGTCGCCGGCGCCGCGCTGCGCGCCCAGCTGCAATTGATCCTGCCGCCGACCCTGCCGGCGCCGGCGGTGCTCTGGTTCGCCTCGGTGGCGCAACTGGCCGGCCTGCGCAACGGCTACCGCAATCCGGCCCAACTGGGCTGCGACCGCTTCGCCGCCGCCATCGCCGCGCACGCGCTGGCGCCGGGCCGCGCCGTCATCGTCGCCAACTGCGGCACCGCCACCACCATCGACGCCGTCACCGCCGACGGCGTCTTCCTCGGCGGGATGATCCTGCCCGGCCTGGCCTTGATGGCCAGCTCGCTGGCGCGCAACACGGCGCAGTTGCCGCAGATCGCGCAGGACGCCAAGCTGCCGGCGGGCTTCGCCGACAACACCGACGACGCCATCCTCAGCGGCTGCCTGGCGGCCCAGGGCGGCGCCATCGAACACGCCGTCGCGCTGCACCGGGCCAGCGACTGCATCATCTCCGGCGGCGCCGCGCCGTTCATCGCGCCGACCCTGAAGGTGGCCCACCGCGTCGTCGACAACGTCGTGCTCATCGGTTTGCATGCTGCCGCCGGCAGCGCCTGATTGGGATCGCCCGTGCTGAAATTTATCTTCTGGTCGCTACTCGCCGCAAACGCCGCCCTGTTCGCCTACGGCCAGGGCTACCTCGGCCATTTCAGCGGCAACGAGCGCGAGCCGGCGCGGCTGCAGAACCAGCTCAACGGCAGCAAACTGAACCTGCTCTCGGCCGAGCGCGCCAACGGCGCGGCGGCCGCCGCGGGCGGTCTCGCGCCGGCGGCCAAGCCGGCGGCGCCGGAAATCCTCGCCTGCATCGAGATCGGCAATTTCGTCCTCGCCGACGCCCGCCGCTTCGAGGCCCAGCTGGCGCCGCTGGCCCTGGGCGACCGCCAGGCCCGCCACAACCTGCCCGGCAGCGAGGTGTCGAGCTACATCGTGTTCATTCCGCCGCAGGGCAGCAAGGAAGGCGCCGACAAGAAGGCGGCCGAACTCAAACAGCTGGGCGTGACGAACTACTTCGTCATGTCCGACAACTCGGCCATGCGGTGGGGGATTTCGCTGGGGGTGTTCAAGACCGAACCGGCGGCGCAAAACCTGCTGGCGGCCTTGCAGAAACAGGGCGTGCGCAGCGCCAAGCTGGCGCCGCGCCTGGCCGGCAGCAAGCTGCTGGCCTACCAGTTCCGCGACGTCGACGCCGCCCTCAAGGGCAAACTGGAGCAGCTGCGCGCCGGCCACCCGGCAACCGAGACGCGCGCCTGCAAGTAAGCCGCGCCTGCATCGGCAACGTGCCGGCCAGTCAAAATGCCGGAAACGCCGAAAAAACCGACGGCAAAGAGCCGGGGGGGGGG
>NZ_JAEMNU010000153.1:127685-159283 GCF_016461825.1 Rugamonas violacea
CCACCCCAGGTTTGCGCCTCTGGGTTCTTTTTTGCTCCAGCGGCAGTCCCGCAAGACACCAATTCAGCGCTGGATGACGATCGGTTTCAAACTCAGCACGGCAGGCAGCCCTTGCGCCGCCTGGCTCGCGTCCTGCCGGCTGGCGAACGGGCCGCTGAACAAGCGATACACAGAACCACCCTGCACCACCTCCAACAGCGCCACGCCGGCCTGCTGCAGGCGGTTGCGCACCGACTCGGCGTTTTCCGCCCGCGTGTAGGCGCCCAATTGCAGATAGAAACCCGGCGTGAGCGGCGCGGCGGCGGCCGAGGCCAGCGCCGGCACGGCCGTCGGCACCGCCACCGGTACCAACACTAATTGCGGCTGCGGTTGCGCTTCCAACGGCTGCGGCTGCGGCTGCGGCTTGGCGCCACGCCCGGCCTGCATGCGCTCGACCTCGGCGGGCAGGATGCGCTCGATCTGCAGCTCGTGGCTGCCCTTGCCCAACAGGCCAAGTTTCAGCGCCGCCGTGTAGGAAACGTCGATCACCCGGTTCGAATGGAAGGGGCCACGGTCGTTGATGCGCACCACCACCTGGTTGCCGCTGACCAGATTGGTCAGCCGCGCATACGAGGGAATCGGCAGGGTCGGATGCGCCGCCGTCATCTTGTACATATCGTACAACTCGCCCGACGAGGTGCGCTGGCCGTGGAACTTCTTGCCATACCAGCTGCCGATGCCGCGCTGGCTGAACGGCTGGTTGTCGGTGATCGGCGTGTAGGTTTTACCGAACACCACATAGGGACGGTTCGAGCGTGGCAGCGGCGGATCGTTGCGCACTTCGGCGTCCGGCACGGCGGCCAGGTTGGCCGGCGGACTGTCGCCCGGGCCGTCGTCCTGGTAGTAGCCGCCACGGCCGGAACCGGCCGCCGGCAGCACCGGCACGCCGGGTTCCGGTTTTGTGCCGGCCTTGCCTGGCGCGACTGGCGCCGGCACGCGGGCCGGCGGCGTGGTCGAGGTCAGCGGCACGCTGGAGCAGCCGGCCAGCGCCAGCAACAGGGTCAGCACGAACGGCAGGGCCGGCGGCAGCGCCGCCGCAGCCGCCTTGCGCGGCGTCGTCATTGGAATCATGGCGGTCCTCATCAGGTTTGCACCAGCTTGCGGTGGCGTTGAATGCTCATCAAAATACCCGCCCCCAGGCCCAGCGTCAGCAGCGCCGTGCCGCCGTAGCTCATGAAGGGCAGCGGCACACCGACCACCGGCAGGATGCCACTCACCATGCCCATGTTGACGAAGGCGTAGGTGAAGTAAATCATGGTGATGGCGCCGGCCAGCAGGCGCGTGAAGAAGTTCGGCGCGTTGGCGGCGATCATCAGGCCGCGTCCGATCAGCAGCAGATACAGCAGCATCAGGACCAGGTTGCCGGTCAGGCCGAACTCCTCGGAGAAGACGGCGAAAATGAAGTCGGTGGTGCGCTCGGGGATGAACTCCAGGTGGGCCTGGGTACCGTGCGTCCAGCCCTTGCCGGTGATGCCGCCCGAGCCGACGGCGATGGTCGACTGGATGATGTGGAAGCCCTTGCCCAGCGGGTCCGAGGTCGGGTCGATCAGCGTCATCACGCGCTCGCGCTGGTAGTCGTGCAGCACCGACCAGATCACCGGCAGGCTGGCGCCGACCACCGCCGCCAGCGCGACCAGCGCCTTCCACGACAGGCCGGCCAAAAAGATCACGCTGAAGCCGGCCGCCACCACCAGCAAGGCGGTGCCCAGGTCCGGCTGCTTGGCGATCAGGCCGACCGGAATGGCCAGCAGCACGGCGGCGATGGCGTAGGAATGCCAGCGCAGCTGGCCGGCGCGCTGCTGGAAGAACCAGGCCAGCATCAGCGGCATGGCGATCTTCATGAACTCGGACGGCTGGATGTCGATCCCCACGTGCAGCCAGCGCCGCGCGCCCAGCTTGATGGTGCCGAACAGCGCCACCGCCACCAGCAGCAGCACCGCCACGATATACACCGGCACGGCGACGCGCATCATCGTCTGCGGACTGATATTGGCCACCATCCACATCACCAGGAAGGCCATGCAGATATTGCGCAGCTGGTCCTCGACCTTGCCGGGAATGCCGATGCCGGCCGAGTACAGCGTCACCAGGCCGGTCGATAGCAGCAGGATGATGATCAGCGCCAGCGGGCCGTCGAACACGGTGAAATAGGGTCGCAGGCGACGCCACAGCGAACGCCTTTCGTTTATACGCATCTGCTTGTCCTTATTGTTTTTTGCGCTCGGCCGCCGTCGGCGTGGCCGGCGTCGTCACGGCCGGGGCGCCCGGCGCGCGCGGCGGCGGCGCCTGGGCCGGCGCGGTTGCCTGATTCGTCGCCGGCGCGGTGGCCGCCGCCCTGTTCGGCGCCGGGGTCGGGATTAGAGCCGGATTCCGCGCCGGCGCGGCGGCCGGATTCTTGCCCGTCGCCGGCGCGGCGGCCGGCGGCGAAAGCAGCGGCGGCGCCGGGGCTGGTCCCTTGGCCGGCAGCGGGGCCGCAGCGGGGGCGGCGGCGCCGGCCGGCGGACGCTTGGCCAGCTCGATCGCCGCCGCCGTCTCCTCGGAGTTCGGCTCTTCCACCGGCGCCAGCGACTCGGCGTCTTCCTTCGGCACCTTGGTGGTCTCTTTTTCCGTCGGGCGCTTGCCCAGCAGGTAGTAGTCGAGCGCCTTGCGGGCGATCGGCGCGGCGATGGCGGCGCCGAAGCCGGCGTTCTCCACCACCATGGCGATGACGATGCGCGGCTTGTCGACCGGCGCGAAGGCGGTGAACAGCGAATTGTCGCGCAGGCGCTCGGCCAGCTTGGAGGCGTTGTACTTCTCGTTCTTTTTGATCGCGATCACCTGCGCCGTGCCGGTCTTGCCGCCGACCGTGTAACCGGCGTTGGCGAAGACGCGGTAGGCGGTGCCGCCCGCTTCGCTGGTCACGCCGACCATGGCGTTTTTGATGAAGTCGATGTTCTCCTGCTTGAGCGGAATGCGGTAGCTCTCCTTGGCCACGGTCAGCTGGCGCGCCCGCGTGCCGCCGTCCTCGACGATCTTCACCAGGTGCGGCTTCATCACCACGCCGTTGTTGGCCAGGTTGGCCACGGCGTGGGCGATCTGCAGCGGCGTGTAGGAGTTGTAGCCGGAGCCGTTGCTGACCGAAATGGTGTCGCCGCCGACCCACTTCTGCGCCGACGCGCCCTTGAAGCGGGCGCGCTTCCATTCCTGCGACGGCAGCACGCCGGTCTTCTCGTTTTCCAGATCGATGCCGGTCGGCTGGCCGAAGCCGAACGGCTTCATGAAATCGTGGATCAGGTCGATGCCCATGTCGTGGCCGAGCACATAGTAGTAGGTGTTGCAGGAGACCACGATGGATTTGCGCATGTCGACCGTGCCGTGGCCGCCGCGCACATCGTCGTTGAAGCGGTGCCCGCCCAGCATGTAGAAGCCGGGGTCGAAGATCGCCTGGCTGCTGGTGCGCTTGCCGGTTTCCAGCGCGGCCAGCGCCATGAAGGGCTTGAAGGTCGAACCGGGCGCGTAGGTGCCCGACAGCGGCCGGTTGACCATCGGCCGGTCCAGCGAGTTGTTCAACTCTGACCAACTCTGCTGGTCGATGCCGTCGACGAACAGGTTGGGGTCGTAGCCGGGCCGCGAGACGAAGGCCAGCACGTCGCCGGTCGACGGTTCGATCGCCACCAGCGCGCCGCGCCACTCGCCGAAGGCCTCCTCGATCACCTTCTGCAGCTCGATGTCGATCGACAGGATCAGGTTATTGCCCGGCACGGCCGGGGTGCGCGACAGCGTGCGGATGGCCCGTCCGCCGGCCGACACTTCGACCTCTTCGTAGCCGGTGGTGCCGTGCAGCTGCCGCTCGTAGCTCTTCTCCAGGCCCTCTTTGCCGATATGGTCGGTGCCGTTGTAGTTGGCGGCGTCGTCGCGCGCCTCGATGGCCCGCGCCTCGCCCTGGTTGATGCGGCCGATGAAGCCGATCACGTGCGAGGCGGTCTCGCCCAGCGGATACTGGCGGAACAGGCGCGCCTGGATCTCCACGCCGGGGAAACGGAAGCGCTGCGCGGTGAAGCGCGCCACCTCCTCGTCGGTCAGGCGGGTGCGCAGCGGCACGCTCTCGAAATTCTTCGACTCCTCCAGCAGCTTCTTGAAGCGCTTGCGGTCCTTGATGTCGACTTCGACCAGCTTGGCCAGTTCGTCGATGGTCTCGTCGAGCGGCACGCGCAGCTTGGACGGCGTCACCTCCAGCGTGTAGGCCGAGTAGTTGCGCGCCAGGACTACGCCGTTGCGGTCGAGGATCAGGCCCCGGTTGGGCACGATGGGCACCACGGCGATGCGGTTGTCCTCGGCCTGGGCGGCGTAGTCGCTGTGCTTGATCACCTGCAGCCAGACAAAGCGCGCCAGCAGCAGCGCGAAGCAGAAGAACACCAGGCCGCCCAGCGCCGTCAGGCGCAGGCGGAACAGGTGCAGCTCGCGTTCCGTATTCTTAATCTCAGTCATGCAGGGGACTCAACACCTCAAAGTGACACAGTGGGACGGCGGCGCCGCGCCGCCGCAAGCGGCCGCTTCAAATCGGCCGGGTGTGGTCGCGGTCGACCGCGCGCCGCGGCGGTGCCAGCAGCAGCCAGGTGGCGATCGGCCACAAGGCCACCGCCACCACGCTTTCGATGAAATAGAACCAGCCGGGGAATTTGCCGGAGACGAAGAAGCGCACCAGCATCTGCACCGACTGCGCCATCAACAGCAGCGGGAACACGTGCATGGCCTGGGTCAGCAGCGGGAACCACAACACGCGGCGGTGCAGCATGATGGCGAAGTAGGACAGCAGCGTGTAGGCCAGCGCGTTTTCGCCCAGCAGGGTCGAGTCGTGCACGTCCATCAGCAGGCCGAGGAAGAAGGCGGTGCCGATGCCGACCTTGCGCGGCTGGTGCACGCCCCAGAACACCAGCACCAGCGCGACGAAGTCCGGCGCGCCGACGAAGCCGCCCCAGGGCAGCAGGTTGAGCAGGAAGGCGCAGAACAGGCTGAAGGCGATGAACAGCGGGCTGACCGGCAGCAGAATATAGTGCGGGCGGTTCATCGCGCCTCCTCTTTCGGTTTGGCGGGCGCGGCGGCCGGCGCGGCGGCGCCCTCTTTCGGCGCCTCCTTGATCGGTCCCATCTTGCCGGCGTGTTTTTTCAGCGTGCGCACTTCCTCTTCCGGCGGCCGCGGCGGCATCTCCGGCGTCGACATCAGGATCAGCAACTGGGTGTTGTTGGCGATGCCGGCCAGCGGCTGGCAGATCACCCCGCCGAACGAACCGCCGGCGCTGTTCTCCACCTGGCTGACGCGGGCCACCGCCAGGCCGGCCGGGTAGACCCCGTCCAGCCCCGAGGTGACCACCACGTCGCCGACCTGGATGTCGGCGTTGGGCGCGGTGAAGCGCAGCTCCAGCGTGCCCGCCTTGCCACGGCCGTAGGCGACGCTGCGCAGGCCGTTGCGCAGCAGCTGCACCGGGATGGCTTGCTCCTTGTCGGTCAGCAGCGTGACCTCGGCGGTGAACGGGAACACCCGCGTCACTTGGCCGACCACGCCCTGGTTGTCGATCACCGGCAGCCCCAGCGCAACGCCCTGCTGGGTGCCGCGATCGAGCACGATCTTGCGGCTGTTGACGTCGCGCGCGTCGTACAGCACCTCGGCCAGCATCGACTTGACCGGCAGGCGCTCGTGCGCGTCCATCAGCTTGCGCAGCTGGTTGTTTTCAACGGAATTGAGTTGCGCCTGCTGCAGCGCCTGCGAGGTGGCGATCTGCTGGCGCTTGAGTTCGCGCACCTGCTTCTCCAGCGCCGACAGGCTGGAAAAATAATCGCCCATGCCGTAGATGGCGTCGCGCGGCAGTAGCGCGACCATTTGCAGGGGGTACAGCACGGTGCCGACGGTGGTGCGCAGCGCGGCCAGCGAATGCATGCGCGAATCGACCAGCAGCAGCGCGATCGATATGCAGGCGAACACCGTCATCTTGCCCCGGGCCGAGGCGCCTTGTTTGAAAAGTGGCGGAGGACTGTATTCCATGACTTCCAATAATCCGGCGCTCGCGCGCCAACGAACGGGCTATCCTATCACCGCATCCAAAATTGCAGCGGGGCCGCTGTTTGGCGGCCCCGCGTGGTCAATCATTCGTAGGAGAAGATCGAGCCGAGTTGGTCCATCCGTTCCAGCGCCATGCCCGAGCCGCGCACCACGCAGGTCAGCGGGTCCTCCGCCACCAGCACCGGCAGGCCGGTCTCCTCCATCAGCAGGCGGTCCAGGTCGCGCAGCAGCGCGCCGCCGCCGGTCAGCATCATGCCTTTTTCGGCGATGTCGGCGCCCAGTTCCGGCGGGGTCTGTTCCAGCGCGTTCTTGACGGCCGAGACGATGTTGTTGAGCGGGTCGGTCAGCGCTTCGAGGATCTCGTTGGACGAGATGGTGAAGGAGCGCGGAATGCCTTCGGACAGGTTGCGGCCCTTGACTTCCATTTCCTTCACTTCCGAACCCGGGAAGGCCGAACCGATGGCCTTCTTGATCGCCTCGGCGGTCTGTTCGCCGATCAGCATGCCGTAGTTGCGGCGGATGTAGTTGACGATGGCTTCGTCGAACTTGTCGCCGCCGACGCGCACCGAACCCTTGTAGACCATGCCGCCCAGCGAGATGATGCCCACCTCGGTGGTGCCGCCGCCGATGTCGACCACCATCGAGCCGGTCGCTTCCGACACCGGCAGGCCGGCGCCTATCGCGGCGGCCATCGGCTCCTCGATCAGGTAGACCTGCGAGGCGCCGGCGCCGAGCGCCGATTCGCGGATCGCGCGGCGCTCGACCTGGGTCGAGCCGCACGGCACGCAGATGATGATGCGCGGCGAAGGACGGAAGAATTTGGAGTCGTGCACCATGCGGATGAACTGCTTGAGCATCTGTTCGGTGACGGTGAAGTCGGCGATCACGCCGTCCTTCATCGGGCGGATCGCCTCGATGTTGCCGGGCACCTTGCCGAGCATCTGTTTGGCTTCCTTGCCGACCGCCTGGATGGTTTTCTTGCCGTTCGGACCGCCTTCCTGGCGGATCGCGACCACCGAGGGTTCGTCCAGGACGATGCCCTGGCCGCGTACATAAATCAGGGTGTTGGCCGTGCCCAAGTCAATGGCCAGATCGGTGGAGATATATCGACGTAAAAAACCAAACATGAGTATCCTGTGGCGCCTCAGATGTGCGCGTAAGCCGTTATAGGGAGTAGCCGAGCGGGCGCCGGCGGCGCGATCGCTGTCTGTTCAGACGCGGCGGCAGCGACAATTCAGCGCCGGCAACGCATCAACCCGCCATTCTACCTTATAATTTGAATGCGATTTGCCGAAAATCCACGCGAAAGCGCGGCCCGCCACAGCGCGATTTGCGCGGCGTTCCGGCGCTTTTGTCCGCGAATAGCTTTACTTCAAGACTTTTATCAATATAACAATTAATCATTGCGCGGTCCGTCCGCGCCATTCGCCATGTCCCTGACCTTATCCGACGTAACACGCATCGCCCACCTGGCCCAACTTGAGATGAGCGAGGACCAGGCCGCCACGGCGCTGGGCCAATTGAACGGCATCTTCGCGCTGGCCGAACAGATGCAGGCGGTCGACACCGACGGCGTCGCGCCGCTCAGCCATCCGCTGGCGGCCCACATGAACAACATCGCCCTGCGCCTGCGCGAGGACGTCGCCACCGAACCGAACCGCCGCGCCGACTACCAGGCCGTCGCGCCGAAGACCCAGGACGGCCTGTACCTGGTGCCCAAGGTGATCGAGTGATCGCATAAGCGAGTATGCGAGCCGGCGCACCCGCGCGCCGGCGCCGCCCGCGCCACCGACGATCCCCGCCACCGACCGAATTGAATTGACCCGCCATGCACACTAAAACCATCAAAGAGCTGTCGACTCTGCTGCAAAGCAAAGCCATCTCCGCCACCGAACTGGCCACCCATTTCCTCGACCGCATCGAGGCGAGCCAGCTGAACGCCTACCTGCACGTCGACCGCGCGCTGACCCTGGCCCAGGCCGCCGCCGCCGACGCGCGCATCGCCGCCGGCACCGCCACGCCGCTGACCGGCGTGCCGATCGCCCACAAGGACATCTTCGTCACGCGCGACTGGCGCTCGACGGCCGGCTCGAAGATGCTGGCCGATTACGTCAGCCCGTTCAACGCCACCGTGGTGGAGAAGTTCAACGCCGCCGGCATGGTCACCCTGGGCAAGCTCAATTGCGACGAATTCGCCATGGGTTCGGCCAACGAGAACTCGGCCTTCGGCGCCGTCAAGAACCCGTGGGACACCACGGCCGTGCCGGGCGGCTCCTCGGGCGGTTCGGCGGCGGCGGTCGCCGCCCGCCTGGCGCCGGGCGCCACCGCCACCGACACCGGCGGCTCGATCCGCCAGCCGGCCGCCTTCTGCGGCGTCACCGGCATCAAGCCGACCTACGGCCGCGTCTCGCGCTTCGGCATGATCGCCTTCGCCTCCTCGCTCGACCAGGGCGGCCCGATCGCCCAGACCGCCGAGGATTGCGCCCTGCTGCTGACCGCCATGGCCGGCTTCGACGAGCGCGACTCGACCAGCCTGACGCCGGAACAGGGCGGCGTCGACGAGGACTTCACGCGCGAACTGAACGCGCCGCTGGGCGGCCTGCGCATCGGCGTGCCGAAGGAGTACTTCGGCGCGGGCCTGGCGGCCGACGTCGAGCAGGCCGTGCGCGCCGCGCTGGCCGAGTACGTCAAGCTGGGCGCCACCCTGGTCGACATTTCGCTGCCGAACACCGCGCTGTCGATCCCGGCCTACTACATGATCGCCCCGGCCGAGGCCTCGTCCAACCTGTCGCGCTTCGACGGCGTGCGCTACGGCCACCGCGCCGCCGAATACAAGGACCTGCAGGACATGTACAAGAAGACCCGCGCCGAAGGCTTCGGCGCCGAGGTCAAGCGCCGCATCATGGTCGGCACCTACGTGCTGTGCCACGGCTACTACGACGCCTACTACCTGAAGGCGCAAAAGATCCGCCGCCTGATCGCGCAGGACTTCGAAGCGGTGCTGAACGGCCCGAACGCGGTCTGCGACGTCATCATGGGACCGGTCGCGCCGACCGTCGCCTGGGACCTGGGCGACAAGTCCGACGACCCGGTGGCCGCCTACCTGGCCGACATCTTCACGCTGTCGACCAGCCTGGCCGGCCTGCCCGGCATGTCGATCCCCTGCGGCTTCGGCCAGGGCGAGAAGAACGCCCGGCGCCCGGTCGGCCTGCAGATCATCGGCAAGCACTTCGGCGAAGCCAGGCTGCTCAACGTCGCCCACCAGTTCCAACTGGCCACCGACTGGCACCTGCGCGCGCCGGCCGGCATCTAACGACGCCGTCGTTGCCGCGCAGGCGGGAACCCATACCGGGCGTGCCGCCAAGCGCGGCAAGCGGAAAACGCAAGCTCGACCTGGATTCCCGCCGTCGCGGGAACGACGGAGCAAGCACCTGAACACGGCCCGCGGGCCAACAAGTAAAGCGAGAACACTATGCAATGGGAAGTCGTCATCGGTCTTGAGAACCACGTCCAACTCACCACCGAATCAAAAATCTTCAGCGGTTCGCCGATCAAGTTCGGCGCCGAGGCCAACACCCAGGCCAGCCCGGTCGACCTGGCGCTGCCGGGCGTGCTGCCGGTGATGAACAAGACCGCCGTCGAACGGGCCATCCGCTTCGGCCTGGCGGTCGGCGCCACGATCGCGCCGCAGTCCATCTTCGCGCGCAAGAACTACTTCTACCCCGACCTGCCGAAGGGCTACCAGATCAGCCAGTTCGAGGACCCGGTGGTGCAAGGCGGTTCGCTCACCTTCGGCTACGAAAAGGACGGCGAGTTCGTCACCAAGACCGTCAACCTGACCCGCGCCCACCTGGAAGAGGACGCCGGCAAGTCGCTGCACGAGGACTACCACGGCATGAGCGGCATCGACTTGAACCGCGCCGGCACGCCGCTGCTGGAGATCGTCTCCGAGCCGGAGATCCGCAGCGCCGCCGAGGCGGTGGCCTACGCCAAGGCGCTGCACTCGCTGGTGATGTGGCTCGGCGTCTGCGACGGCAACATGCAGGAGGGCTCGTTCCGCTGCGACGTCAACGTCTCGGTGCGCCGGGTCGGCGACACCAAGCTGGGCACCCGCTGCGAGATCAAGAACCTGAACTCCTTCCGCTTCATCGAGGAGGCCGTGCACGTCGAGGTGCGCCGCCAGATCGAGCTGATCGAGGACGGTGGCGAGGTGGTGCAGGCGACCCGCCTGTACGACCCGGACCGCAAGGAAACGCGCCAAATGCGCAGCAAGGAAGACGCCCAGGACTACCGCTACTTCCCCGACCCGGACCTGCCGCCGCTGATGATTTCGCCGGAGTGGATCGCCCGCGTCAAGGACGCCATGCCGGAACTGCCGGACGCCATGCGCGCCCGCTTCGGCGCCGACTACGCGCTGTCCGACTACGACGCGCTGGTGCTGACCCAGTCGCTCGACATGGCGCGCTACTTCGAGGCGGTGGTGGCCAAGGCCGGCAAGGACAACGCCAAGGCCGCCGCCAACTGGCTGATGGGCGACGTCGCCTCGACCTTGAACCGCGAGGGCGTCGACATCGCCGCCGCGCCGGTGTCGGCGGCGCAATTGGCGCTGATGTTGCGGCGTATCGCCGACGGCACCATCTCCAACAAGATCGCCAAGGAAGTGTTCGCCGCGATGTGGGAGGCCAAGTCGGCCGACGAGCAGCTGGTCGACACCATCATCGAGGCCAAGGGCTTGAAGCAGATCTCCGACAGCGGCGCGCTGGAAGCCATCGTCGACGAGGTGCTGGCGGCCAACGCCAAGTCGGTCGAGCAGTACCGCGCCGGCAAGGAAGCGGCCATCAACGCGCTGATCGGCCAGGCCATGAAGGCCTCGAAAGGCAAGGCCAACCCGGCCCAGCTGACCGAGCTGCTCAAGCAAAAACTGGCAGGCTGAAGCTGAGCTGGCAGTCGTAGCGCCAGCGGCCACAAAAAACACCCACAGGCGGAGTGCCGGGGGGGGGGGGAGTGCCGGGGTCAGACCCGCAGGGTCTGACCCCAGATTCCGCCTGTGGGTTCGCTTTAATTGGGCTCAGCCCGCCAATGCTGGCCGATCAAGCTTGGCGGCGGCGCCGCGCCAGCACGCCCATCAGGCCCAGGCCGGCCAACAACATGGCGCCCTCGGCCGGCTCCGGCACCGGCGCGGCCGTCAGCGTCCAGTTGCCATGCGGATTGGCCGGATTGTCCCAGCCGATGTCGCCACGGCTGTAGCTGACGGCGAACACTTCGCTGCCGATGCTGTTGTTGTTGGTGAAGTAGAAGTAGTTGTTGCTGAATCTGGTCGGATCCTTGGTGTCGACGAAGAGGAAGTTGTTCTTCGCAGCGTCGGTGGACACCACCGCACCCAGGCTGTTGTCCCAGTTGCTGGTCTGCTCGTTCCAGGCGGCCTGGTACAGCGTGCCGGTGAAGGCGTGGCCGTTGAAGTTGACTTTGACATCGGAGATGTTGTCCAGCAGATCGCCGTGCAGATCGCCGTTCATCGAGCCGTCGATGACCAGGCCGTTGCCGCCGAAGGTGTAGGAGAAATTGTAGACTTCGGCCTGAGCGGCCGAAGCGAACGAGGCCGTGATCAGCGCGGCACAGAAAAGTTTTTTCATATCGGATTCCTTGGTGTGAGCAGGGTAAGAGCCGCAGAGGCGGCGCGAGCCCGCATCATACCGAATTCGATAATATTTTCTTATTTTTTGTTAATTGTGCGACAACAATTCAGCAGGAAATAGTCACATTCCTAACCGTGCCGGCCGATCCAGTCGAGGATCTGGGCGAAGATCTGTTCGCGGTTGAGCTCGTTGAAGTTTTCGTGGAAGTTCTGCGGATAGCGATGCAGCTCCAGCAGGCCGGCCGGCAAGGTGGCCAGCATCGCCTCGCTGGCGGCCGAGTCGGCCAGGCGGTCGTCGCCGGCGATGGCGGCGAACAAGGGATAGCGCCAGGCCGGCAACTTCTCGGCCAAGCCCAGCTGGGCCTGGCCCAGCGCGTGGGCGAAGCGCACCGTGATCTCGCTGGCGCGGATGTTGTCGCGCTCGTCGGCCTGGTGGCGCGCGGTGATGGCGCGGTCGTGCGTCAGCACCTCGGCCAACGGCGCCAGCGGCACTTTCATGGTCGGCAGCAGCCGCGCCAGCACACCGGACAGCGCCTGCAGGATGGGCGAGACCTTGATCGCGTTGACATAGTACGGCGAGGACAGGATGAAGCCCTTGATGGCCGGATCGGCCGGGAAACGCTGCAGCCCCAGGTGGGTGGCGATCAGGCCGCCCATCGAGTGGCCCATCACATAGATCGGCAGGCCGGGATAGCTGTGCTTGACCCAACTTAAAAATTTTTCACCTTCATCGAGAAAAACATGAAAACCGGGAATGTCGGCTCGGTGCGCGCCCTCGTGGCCGCACATGTCGTAGCTGACGGTGGCGATGCCGTGGGCGCGGAAATACAGCGCCGGGGTGACGTAGTCGCCGGCGTGGGCCATGCCGCCGTGCAGCGCCAGGATGACGGCGCGCGGCGCGGCCGGCTCCCACACGTGGATCTTGCGTTCGGTCTGGCCGTCGACGTGGAGGGGGGCGAAACGATCTTCGGAAAAACGCATGGGCTGGCTCCAGTTATGCTTTTGGCAAAACTGACAGTGTAGCGTCGGTCGGTGCTTCCGCGCAACGCCTCAGCGGCGCCGGGCGGCGCGCGCAGGGTTCGGCGCAGCGGCAAGCGGCCGGCCGCTCAGCCGGTGATGCTCAGCCGGTGATGCTCAGCCGGTGATGCTCAGCGAGATGCCGGTTTCCACCAGCAGCGACAGGTCGGCCAGCGACAAGTCCAGCGTCGGCGTGGCCTTGGCAGGATCGTCGACGGTGAAGGAGATGCGCAGTTCGGCCGCCACGTCGGAACGCTCGAAGTGGATGCCGCGCGCGGTGCACTCGGCTAGGAAGGAGCGCACCTGTTTGAGCAGCTGGTCCGGGTTCTTGTCCGTGCCGAGGCTGACGTAAAAGCCGGAGTCGATGCGCACCCGGCCGTCCGGGCGCACGTCGCCCTTTTGCCAGTGGCTGTCCGGTTCGGCCGGCAGGCCGTCGAGGATGTCCGCCAGCGCGGCGTCGTCGCCGTTGACCTTCAAGGTTGCAATGTTCATGGTTGTACCTTCGTCTCCTCGACCTGGGCGGCCGGTGTTGAATAAACGTCCAAACGTGCTTACCCGTAAAGGTTACACCAAAGAAATTTCAAAGTCCACGCCAACCGAGGCCAAGCGTGCGCCGCCGGCGCGGCCGGCCGCCCGGCGGCTTATTGCACGCCGTAACGGCTGCGGTAGGCCGCCACCGCGTCCTTGTACTGCTGCAATTGCGGGTCGGCGCCGGCGCCGTTCAGGTAGCTGAACAGGTCGTCCAGGTTGCCGATCGAGATGACCGGGATGTTGTAGGTCTTGCTGACTTCCTGCACCGCCGAGCTGGGCGACAGCGCGCCGTCCTTGCCCGAGCGCTCCATCCGGTCCAGCGCGATCAGCACGGCGCAGGGTTCGGCGCCGGCGGCGCGGATCATGTCGACCGATTCGCGCACCGAGGTGCCGGCCGAGATCACGTCGTCGATGATGACGACCTTGCCCTGCAGCTTGGCGCCGACGATGGTGCCGCCCTCGCCGTGGTCCTTGGCTTCCTTGCGGTTGAAGGCGAACGAGGTGTTGCGGCCCTTGCCGGCCAGCGCCACGGCGGTGGCCGAGGCCAGCGTGATGCCCTTGTAGGCGGGACCGAACAGCATGTCGAACTCGACGCCGGAGTCGAGCAGGGTCTGGGCGTAGAACTGGGCCAGCTGGGCCAGGGTGGCGCCGTCGTGGAACAGGCCGGCATTGAAGAAGTACGGCGACTGGCGCCCCGCCTTGGTGGTGAAGTCGCCAAAGCGCAGCACGCCGGTGCCGACCGAGAAAGCGATAAATTCCTGCCGTAAGTTGTTCATATTGCCCCGTATCATAAAAGTGCCTGTATTTTAATCCCGCCGCCCCGGCGCGACAATCAATGCCTGTCCGCATCGGGCGGCGAAACGCGATAAACTAGCGCCTCGCGCGCCGTTTCCGGCCTGTTCGCGGCCCGCCGCCGACGCTTTTTCGACTCTTTTCCGACCTTTTTTCGACCCGACCACCATGCCAAAAATTATTTCCGCCAATCTGAACGGCATCCGCTCCGCCGCCAAAAAGGGCTTCTTCACCTGGATGGCGGCGCAGGACGCCGACTTCGTCTGCGTGCAGGAATTGAAGGCCCAGGCGCCCGACATGAGCGAGGACTTCCTCAATCCGCCCGGCTACCACGGCAACTTCCACTACGCCGAGAAGAAGGGTTACTCCGGCACCGGCGTCTACAGCCGGACGGCGCCGGACCAGGTGCTGATCGGCTTCGGCAGCCCGGAGTTCGACGCCGAGGGACGCTATGTGCGCTGCGATTTCGGTCCCTTGACCGTGATCTCGGTGTACTGCCCGTCCGGCTCGTCGTCGCCGGAACGGCAGGAGGCCAAGTTCCGCTTCATGGACCTGTTCCTGCCGCACCTGCTGGCGCTGCGCGCCGAGGGCCGCGAGGTGGTCATCTGCGGCGACTGGAACATCGCCCACCACGAGATCGACCTGAAGAACTGGAAGGGCAACAAGAAGAACTCCGGCTTCCTGCCCGAGGAGCGCGCCTGGCTGACCAAGGTGTTCGACGAAGCCGGCTATGTCGACGTCCATCGCGGCCTCGACAAGCGCGAAGAGCAGTACACCTGGTGGAGCAACCGTGGCCAGGCCTGGGCCAAGAACGTCGGCTGGCGCATCGACTACCACGTCGCCACCCCCGGCATCGCGGCGCAGGCCAAGCTGGTGTCGATCTACAAGGACGAGCGTTTCTCCGACCACGCCCCGTTGACCATCGACTACCGGCTGTAAAACCAGGGGCGCCGGGATACCGGCCAAACCCGGCGGCAAGAGCCGGGGTCAGACCCGCCGGGTCTGACCCCAGATTTACGCCGGTGGGTCTTGCCGGCGCCGGCGCCGGCTACAGCGAGCGGGCGCTGGCGAACTCGCGGCGCAATCCCGTCAAGGGATCGGTGAAGGCGATCGCCCGCGCCAACAGCTTGAGCGGCTGCGACACGTCGTCCTGCTTGCACGGCAGCGCCAGCGGATAGAAGGCGTCGTTGACGATGGGGATGCCCAGCGCGGCCAAGTGCACGCGCAGCTGGTGCTTGCGTCCCGTGTGTGGCCGCAGCCGGTACAGGGTGGCGTCGGCGCGGTGTTCGATGACGTCGATCAGCGTCTCCGAATTCGGCTCGCCCTCCTCCTCGCGCATCAAAAAAAACTTGTCGCCGTCGACCATCCGGCTGCGGTAGGTGAAGGGGAACTCGCGTCCCGCCAGGCGTGGCGCCAGCGCCTCGTATTCCTTCTCGATGACGCGCTTCTGGAACATCGACTGGTAGGCGCCCCGGCTGGACTGGCGGCGCGAAAAAATCACCACGCCGGCCGTCTCGCGGTCGAGCCGGTGGATCGGCGTCAACTCCTCCTCGCCCAGGGTCTTCTTCAAGCGCACCAGCAAGGTCTCGTGCAGGAAGCGGCCGGTCGGTATCATCGGCAGGAAGTGCGGCTTGTCGACCACCACCAGGTGCTCGTCCTGGAACAGGATCTGCTCGGCGAAGGGGATCGGCGTCTCGCGCTCCAGCTCGCGGTAATAAAAGATGCGCATGCCGCGCCGGTAGGCGCTGCCCGGTTGCAGCGGCGTGCCGTCGGCGTCGACCACGTCGCCGCGCGCCATGCGCGCGCGCCACGAGTCCTCGCTGACGTCCGGGTAGCGCCGCACCATGAAGCTCAGCATGTCCGGCCACTGGCCCTCGGGCAGCCACAGGTAGCTGGCGGCGACGCCGTCGCGCATCGGCAGCGGCGCCTTGCCGTGGCCTTGCTGCTGTTTCAGCATGCCCACCTCAGCGCGTGGCGATGGCGCTGCTGCGGTAGGCCGGCAGCGCATCCGGCTTCACGCCTTTGGCGCGCGCGTACACCGGCAGCACCAGCGACATGTTCTTGTTCATTTCGGCGATGCGGCTGTCGCCGCTCGGGTGGGTCGACAGGAAGGGCAGCGGCTGGCCCTGGCCCTGACTGACGGCGCCCATCTTCTGCCACAGGGCGATGCCGGCGCGCGGGTCGTAGCCGGCGCGCGCGGCCAGGTCCAGGCCGACCATGTCGGCCTCGGTCTCTTCCTCGCGCGAGAAATGCAGCACCGTCAGCTGCGCCGCCGCGTTGGTGGCGGCGCCGGTCAGGCGCGGATCGACGCCGAGCCAGGCCGACAGGCCGGCGCCGGCCAGCTTGCCGACCAGGTTGGTGGCCTCCGACTTGGCGGCGCGCTCGCGGCCGTGCTCGCGCAGCGCGTGGCCGATCTCGTGGCCCATGACGATGGCCACCTCGTCGTCGGTCAGGTTGAGCTGGGTCAGGATGCCGCTGAAGAAGGCGATGCGGCCGCCCGGCATGCAGAAGGCGTTGACCTGCTTCGAGTTGAGCAGGTTGACCTCCCACTGCCAACGCGCCGCCTCGGGGTTCCAGCGCGTGGCGTAGGGGATCAGCCGCTTGGCGATGGCGCGCAGGCGCAGCACCTGCGGATGGTTGGCCGCCACCAGCGCCTGCTTCTGCTGGGCCTCGCTGAGCAGCTGGGTGTACTGCAGCTTGGACTGCTGCTCGAACTGCTGCGGGTCGGAGAACACCCGCATGCGCGACATGCGGGTGACGGGGATGCCGTCCGGCTCGCCTTGCGGCGCCGCCGCGTGGCCGCCGCCGGCGCAGACGGCCAGCGCCAGCAAGGCGAATGTGTGGAACTTATGGAGCGTGGGTTTGGCGGTTTTCATTGTTTGGCATTCCATGGTGCGATCTTCGGCAGCATCATCATGGCAGGAAACGCCAGGAAGAAGCACACGATAAAGAACCAGAACCAGCCGGTTTCGGCGATGACGAAGCCGACCGAGGCGTTGACGAAGATGCGCGGCACCGAGGCCAGCGCGGAGAACAGGGCGTACTGCGTGGCGGTGTAGCGCGCGTCGGTCGAGCGCGACATGAAGGCGACCATCGCCGCGCCGCCCAGGCCCATGCTGGCGAAGGCCTCGAATCCGATCACCCCGGCCAGCAGCGGCGTGCTGGGGCCGGCCAGCGCCAGCCAGGCGAAACCGAGGATGGCCACTGCCTGCAGCGCGCCGAACACCCACAGGCCGCGATTGATGCCCAGCCGGATCATCCACACGCCGCCGACGATGCCGCCGGCGATGCTGGCCCAGAAGCCGGTGGTGTTGGCGGCCCAGCCGATCTCGGTCATGCTGAAGCCGAGGTCGAGGTAGAACTTGGTGGCCAGCGCGGTGGCCATGCTGTCGCCTATCTTGTAGAGCAGGATGAAGGACAGCAGCCACAGCGCGCGGCGCCAGCCGTCGCGTTCGATGAACTCCTTGAACGGCAGGATGACCGCCTGGCGCAGCGTGGCCGGCCGTTCGCCGTAGACCTGCGGCTCGCGGATCAGCAAGGCGCACAACAAGCCGGGCAGCATGAAGGCGGCGGTGATCCAGAACACCGGCGGCCAGGCCATGCGGTCGGCCAGGATCAGCGACAGCGCGCCCGGCACCATGCTCGACACCTTGTAGGCGTTGACGTAGACGGCCGCGCCGAGGCCTTGTTCGCGCTCGCTCAGCGTCTCGCTGCGGTAGGCGTCGATGACGATGTCCTGGCTGGCCGACAGGAAGGCCACCAGCGCGGTGGCCGCCACCACGGCGCCGACCTGCAAGCGCGGGTCGAGCATGCCCATGCCGCCGATGGCGAGGAACAGCGCGCACTGGGTCAGCACCATCCAACCACGGCGCCGGCCGAAGCCGCCGAAGTTGAAGCGGTCCATCAGCGGCGCCCAGGCGAATTTCCAGAAATAGGGGAACTGCAACAGCGTGAACAGGCCCAAGGCCTTCAGGCTCAGGCCCGACTTGGCCAGCCAGGCCTGCATCAGGCTGAGCAAAATGTACAGCGGCAGGCCGGAGCTAAAGCCCAGCACCACCAGCGCAGCCATGCGGCGGTTCAAATAAGTGTGCCAGTTGGCGATCGGCTGCGCTGTCCGGTTCATCAGTGGGCCGCCTTTTTACGCAGACGGAACACGGCCAGGTCGCCGCGCAGGTTGGGCAGCACGCCGACGCTGCGGCCCTCGGCCAGGGCGACGCAGTCGACCACCTCCAGGCCGCACTCCTCGGCCAGTTGGCGGAAGTCCTTGATCGTCGCGCAGCGCACGTTGGGCGTGTCGTACCACTGGTAGGGCAGCGACTTCGACACCGGCATGCGGCCCTTCAGCAGCGCCACGCGGTGCGGCCAGTAGGCGAAGTTGGGGAAGGAGACGATGGCCTCCTTGCCGACCCGGACGATGTCGCGCAGCAGGCGCTCGACGTGCTTCATCATCTGCAGCGAGGACAGGCACAGCACCGTGTCGAAGGAGTCGTCGCCGAACAGCGCCAGGCCCTTCTCCATGTCCTGCTGGATCACCTGCACGCCGCGCTGGGTGCTGGCCAGCACCTTGTCGTCGGCGATCTCGATGCCGTAGCCGCTGCACTGCTTGTCGCTCTGCAGATAGTCGAGCATGACGCCGTCGCCGCAGCCGACGTCGAGCACGTGGGCGCTCCTGGGCACCCAGTGGGCGATGAAGGCCAGGTCCGGCCGGGCGCTGCTCAGTTGGTCGAAATTCATGCGTGCTCCTTGCTGCCGACTGCTTTGATCGATGGCGCCGGCGTGGCGCCGGCTTGGTCCGCTGTGCTGGTCTCCAACCAGACCTGCTGGTAGTAGGCGCGCACCATGTCCATGTAGCGCGGGTCCTCCAACAGGAAGGCGTCGTGGCCGTGCGGCGCGTCGATCTCGGCGTAGGTCACCCGGCGCCGGTTGCACACCAGCGCCTGCACGATCTCGCGGCTGCGCTCGGGCGAGAAGCGCCAGTCGGTGGTGAACGAGGCGAGGAAGAACTTGGCCTTGGTGCCGGCCAGCGCCTTGGCCAGGTCGCCGCCGTGGCCGCGCGCCGGGTCGAAGTAGTCGAGCGCCTTGGTGATCAACAGATAGGTGTTGGCGTCGAAGTACTCGGAGAACTTGTCGCCCTGGTAGCGCAGGTAGGACTCGATCTCGAAGTCGACGCCGAAGTCGAACTTGTAGTCGCCGCCGGCGGCCACGTCGCGCAGCTTGCGGCCGAATTTTTCCGCCATGTCGTCGTTCGACAGGTAGGTGATGTGGCCGACCATGCGCGCCACCCGCAGGCCGTTCTTCGGCACCACGCCGTGGGCGTAGAAGTCGCCGCCGTGGTAGTCGGGGTCGGACAGGATGGCCTGGCGCGCCACGTCGTTGAAGGCGATGTTCTGCGCCGACAGCTTGGCCGTCGAGGCGATCACCACACAATGGCGCAAGCGCTCGGGGAACAGGATGCTCCAGGCCAGCGCCTGCATGCCGCCCAGCGAGCCGCCCATGACGGCGGCGAACTGGCTGATGCCCAGCTGGTCGGCCAGGCGCGCCTGCGCCGCCACCCAGTCCTCCACCGTCACCACCGGGAAGGCGGCGCCGTAGGGCTGGCCGGTGGCCGGGTTGGTGTGCATCGGCCCGGTCGAGCCGAAGCAGGAACCGAGGTTGTTGACGCCGATGACGAAGAACCGGTCGGTGTCGAGCGGCTTGCCGGGACCGACCATATTGTCCCACCAGCCGGTGCTTTTCGGCTGGCCGGCGTATTCGCCGGCGACGTGGTGCGAGGCGTTCAGCGCGTGGCAGACCAGCACGGCGTTCGACTTGTCGGCGTTGAGCGTGCCGTAGGTCTCGTACATCAGGGTGTAATCGGCCAGCGCGGCGCCGCTTTGCAGCCGCAGCGGCTCGGCGAAGTGCATGGTTTGCGGGGTGACGTATCCAATGGATCGCATAAAATTGTCGATGGTGGTGGAGCGGCCCCACGGGCCAAAAATGATGCGCCGCCGCGAGGATGGGCGGCGCAGGCTGACAGCTTACAGTATCGGCGCCGCCGGACCGCCACGCGGTCGGCCTGTTCGCCGTCTCGCCGGTCTGTACTTCCGGCCCCGTCGCGGCGGCCAGATGACAGTCCGCGCGACGGTGTTTACAAGCGTTGCAGTTGTGCGACCGCCTCGGCGATCACCGCCGGCTCCATCGCCCGCATGACCTTGCGGGTCTGCGGCGTGATGCGCGCCAGGTCGCTGTTGAGGATCTCCTGCTTGACCGACAACAGCTGGGCCGGATGCATGGAGAACTCGCGCAGGCCCATGCCCAGCAGCAGGCGGGTCAGCTTGACGTCGCCGGCCATCTCGCCGCACACGGCGACGTCGATGCCGGCCTTGTGGCCGGCCGCGATGGTCATGGCGATCAGTTGCAGCACCGCCGGATGGAGTGGATTGTAAAGGTGCGCCACCTCATAATCAACCCGGTCGATGGCCAGGGTGTACTGGATCAGGTCGTTGGTGCCGATCGACAGGAAGTCCATCCGCTTGACGAACATCGGCAGCGCCAGCGCGGCGGCCGGGATTTCGATCATCGCGCCGACGTCGACCGTGTCGTCGAACTTGATGTCGGCCTCGCGCAGTTCGGCCTTGGCCTGGGCGATCATCGCCAGCGACTGGTCGATCTCGAAGGCGTGCGCCAGCATCGGGATCAGGATGCGCACCTTGCCGAAGGCCGAGGCGCGCAGGATGGCGCGCAGCTGGGTCAGGAAGATCTGCGGCTCGGCCAGGCAGTAGCGGATCGCCCGCAGGCCCAGCGCCGGGTTGAGCGCGGTATGCTCGCTCTGGTCGAGCGGCTTGTCGGCGCCGATGTCGAGCGTGCGGATGGTCACCGGCCGGCCCTTCATCGCCACCACGGCGCGCCGGTACTGCTCGAACTGCTCGTCCTCGGAGGGGATCTTGCTGTTGCGGCCCATGAACAGGAACTCGGAGCGGAACAGGCCGACGCCGTTGGCGCCCGCCTCCAGCGCGGTGGCGCAGTCGTCGGGCAGCTCGATGTTGGCCATCAGCGTGATGCTGGTGCCGTCGCGCGTCACCGCCGGGGTCTTCTTCAGTTTGTTGAGCTTCTTGCGGGCGCGTTGCAGCGCGCCCTGGCGCTCGCGGTACTGCTCCAGCACCAGGGTGCTGGGGTTGGCGATGACCACGCCGGCGTCGCCGTCGATGATCAGCCAGTCGTCCTGCTCGATCAGGGTCGAGGCCTGCGACATGCCGACCGCCGCCGGAATGTCCAGGCTGCGCGCGACGATGGCGGTGTGCGAGTTCTGCCCGCCGACGTCGGTGACGAAGCCGACGAAGGAGCGGTCGCGGAACTGCAGCATGTCGGCCGGCGAGATGTCGTGGGCGACGACGATCATCTGGGCCTGGAACTGCTCCTCGCCGAGCGTCTTGGGCAGGGTCTGCTCGCTGCCCAGCAAGACCTTCAGGACGCGCTCGGCGACCTGCTGGATGTCGGCCTTGCGCTCGCGCAGGTAGGGGTCCTCGATCTCGTCGAACTGCGCCGACAACTCGTCGATCTGGGTCAGCAGCGCCCATTCGGCGTTGTAGTGGCGGCTGCGGATGATGTCCAGCGGCGCCTCGGAGATCATCGGGTCCGACAGGATCAGGGCGTGCACGTCGATGAAGGCGCCCAGCTCGGTGGGGGCGTCCTTGGGCAGCTCCAGCCACAGCGTTTGCAGATCCTTGTGCACGGCGGCCAGCGCCTGCTGCAGGCGGCGCACCTCGGCCTCGAGGTGCTCCTCGGTGATCAGGTAATGCTTGACGTCGAGCGCGGCCGGCGCCAGCAGGTGGGCCCGGCCGATCGCGATGCCGCGGGATACGGGAATGCCGTGAAGCGTGAACGATGCCATCGGTGGACCTGTCAGAGTACGGGGGCGGCTGTTCTCAGCGGGCATTACTCGCCTTCGCCAAACTTGTCGTTGACCAGCGCGGCCAGCGCGCTGATGCAGTCCTGCTCGTCGCTGCCGTCGGCCTCCAGCGTGACCTTGGCGCCCTTGCCGGCGGCCAGCATCATGACGCCCATGATGGACTTGGCGTTGATGCGCCTGGCGTTGCGGGTGAGCCAGACGTCGCTTTGAAACTTCGCCGCCAGCTGGGTGAATTTGGCCGAGGCGCGCGCATGCAAACCAAGCTTGTTGATAATCTCAAGTTCTTGTTGAATCATTTTTTATGTCGTCTCAATCAGTGCGCACTGCAAAAACCGCCGCCACGGCCGGCGCGGCGGCTACCCTAGTTCTGTCCCACGCGGATGCGGTTGTCGACCCGCACCGCGCCGTTCTGCGCCCCGGCCAGGGCCATCTCCACCACCACGTCGAGCGCGTCGCGCCGGTAGGTGATGGCGCGCAGCAGCATCGGCAGGCTGATGCCGGCGATCACCTCGACGCGGCCGGCGTCGGCCAGCTTGTTGCAACAGTTGGCCGGCGTGCCGCCCTTGACGTCGGTGATCACCAGCACGCCGTCGCCCTCGTCGAGGCGGGCGATGGCGGCCGCCGCCATCGTCTGCACCTCGGCCAGGTCCTGGTCGGCGGTGACGTCGATCGCCTCGAGCCGCTCGGTCGGACCACGGAACACGTGGGCGCAGGCGGCGATGAAGGCCTGGCCCAGCGGCGCGTGTGTCATCAGCAGTATGCCAACCATATGCCTAATCCGCCAGTGAGGGCGAGCGTTTTGCAACGCGCGCCGTGCAATTCGTCCGCCGCCGCGTCATCGCGCCTGCTCCACCGCGTCGATGAACATGGCGGCGACGTCGAAGCCGGCCTGCTGGCTGATCTCCTGGAAGCAGGTCGGGCTGGTGACGTTGACCTCGGTGAGGAAGTCGCCGATCACGTCCAATCCTACCAGCAACAGGCCGCGCGCGGCCAGTTGCGGGCCGAGCGCCTCGGCGATCTCGCGGTCGCGCGCCGTCAGCGGCTGCGCCACGCCGGTGCCGCCGGCGGCCAGGTTGCCGCGCACCTCGCCGGCCTGCGGAATGCGCGCCAGCGAGAACGGCACCGCCTTGCCGTTGATGAGCAGGATGCGCTTGTCGCCCTTGACGATCTCCGGAATGTAGCGTTGCGCCATGATGGTGCGGCGGCCGTTGTCGCTCAGCGTCTCGATGACGGCGCCCAGGTTCAGGCCGTCGGCGTTGATGCGGAACACGCCGGCGCCGCCCATGCCGTCGAGCGGCTTGAGGATGATGTCGCCGTGCCTGGCCTGGAAGGCGCGGATGCGCGCCTCGTTCGAGGTCACCAGGGTCGGCGCGGTGTACTGCGAGAACTGGGCGATCGACAGTTTCTCGTTGTGGTCGCGGATCGCCGAGGGCTTGTTGAACACCCGCGCGCCCTGGCGCTCGGCCAGCTCGAGCAGGTAGGTGCCGTAGATGTACTCCATGTCGAACGGCGGGTCCTTGCGCTGGACGATGGCGTCGAAGGTCGACAGCTCGGTCTCGTGCTGCGGCGCGGCGCGGTACCAGTCGGCGGCGTCGCCGGTCAGCGTGATGCGGGCGGCGTTGGCGAACACGCTGCCGCCGTCGAGCGCCATGTCCTTCTGTTCGAAGGCGTAGACGGCGTGGCCGCGGCGGTCGGCCTCGACCATCATGGCGTAGGTCGAATCCTTGTAGGTCTTGAAGCCTGCCAGGGGATCGGCGAGGAAAGCGATTTTCATGGGCGCATCCATTCTGGGTAATGCCTGATTTTAGCCGATGTCGGCCGCCGGCACCTCGGGCGGCCCCGGCCGGACGCCGGGTTCAGTAGACTTCCGGGTTCGGATCGGTGCGTTCCATCTCCAGCGAGGCGGCCAGCAGGGCCAGCCGCGCCACCACGCCGTAGACGTAGAAGCGGTTCGGCGCCGCCGTGCCCGGCTTGGCCTTCAGGTCGGGCACGGCGTGCTGCTGGGCGAAGGCCAGCGGCACGTACTGCGAGCCGGGCGCGTTGAGGTTCTGGTCGACGCCCTTCTCGGCGTGGACGCGGTAGAAGCCGCCCACCACATAGCGGTCGATCATGTAGACCACCGGCTCGGCGACGGCGTCCTTGATGCTCTCGAAGGTCGGCACGCCCTCCTGGATGATGATGTCGCTGACCACCTTGCCGTCCTTGACCACCGACAGGCGGGCGCGCTGGGCCGGCGTCAGCGCCTTGATCTCGGCCGAGTCCTTGATGGTCAGGATGCCGGTGCCGTAGGTGCCGGCGTCGGGTTTCAGGATGACGAAGGGCTTGTGGTCCTTGATGCCGTATTCCTTGTACTTCTTCTTGATCTTGGCCAGCAGGGTGTCGATGTTGGCCACCAGGCACTCCTCGCCCTCGCCGGTGAGGAAGTCGACCTCGCCGCACTTGGCGTGGAAGGGGTTGAGCATCCACGGGTCGACGCCGATCAGCTTGCCGAACTTCTTGGCCACCTCGTCGTAGGCGGCGAAGTGGTTGCTCTTGCGGCGCAGCGCCCAGCCGGCGTGCAGCGGCGGCAGCAGGCTCTGCTCGTGGATGTTCTGCAAAATCTCCGGGATGCCGGCCGACAGGTCGTTGTTGAGCAGGATGGTGCAGGGGTCGAAGTCCTTCAGGCCCAGGCGGCGGCCGTTGGCCGAGCGCAGCAGGGGCTCGATGACCAGCATGTTGCCGTCGGGCAAAGCCAACGGGGTCGGCTGGGTGATCTCCGGCGACAGCGAGCCGAGCCGCACGTGCAGTCCGGTCTGGCGGAAGATCTGCATCAGCCGCGCCACGTTCTGCAGGTAGCGCGGATGGCGCTCGTGCACTTCGGGGATCAACAGCAGGTTGCGGGCGTCGGGGCAATACTTGTCGATGGCGGCCATGGCGGCCTGCACGGACAGCGGCAGCATCTCGGTGGCCAGGTTGTTGAAGCCGCCGGGGAACAGGTTGGTGTCGACCGGGGCCAGCTTGTAGCCGGCGTTGCGCATGTCGACCGAGCAATAGAACGGCGGCGTGTGCTCCTGCCACTCGAGACGGAACCAGCGTTCGATGGCCGGCGTGGCGGCGAGGATTTTTTCTTCGAGGTCGAGCAGCGGTCCGGTCAGGGCCGTGACGAGATGGGGAACCATGGTTACTTCCTTAATATGTGTGCCGGGCAGGTCCAAAGCACACCGAGCTGTCTATATTACCGTGCAAGTACCCCAAATCGGGGCGGAAACTGCGTTTTAAAGGCCGGAAACGAAAAAAGCGCCCCATGCTGGGGCGCTTTCGGCTGGCCCGCGCGCGGCGGGCCGGTCCGGCCGACGGTCAGGCGTGGTAGGCCGACTCGCCGTGGCTGGTGATGTCCAGGCCTTCGCGCTCTTCCTCTTCCGGCACGCGCAGGCCGATCACCACGTCGACCAGCTTGTAGGCGATCAGCGAGACGATGCCCGACCAGACGATGGTGGTGCCGACGGCGGTGGCCTGGGTGGTCACCTGGCCGATGATCGAATAAGCATCGGTCGACATCTTGTTGCTGACGTAGTCGAAGATGCCCTGGCCGCCCAGCGAAGGCGCGGCGAACACGCCGGTCAGCAGCGCGCCGAGGATACCGCCGACGCCGTGCACACCGAACACGTCGAGCGAGTCGTCGGCGCCGAGCAGGCGTTTCAGACCGTTCACACCCCACAGGCAGACGATACCAGCCAGCAGGCCGATGATCAAGGCGCCCATCGGACCGACGAAACCGCAGGCCGGGGTGATCGCCACCAGGCCGGCCACCGCGCCGGAGGCGCCGCCCAGCATCGACGGCTTGCCCTTGGCGAGCCACTCGCCGCCGACCCACGACATGGTCGCGGCGGCGGTGGCCAACAAGGTGTTGATGAAGGCCAGGGCGGCGACGTCGCCCGCTTCCAGCGCCGAACCGGCGTTGAAGCCGAACCAGCCGACCCACAACAGCGAGGCGCCGATCATGGTCATGGTCAGCGAGTGCGGCGCCATCGATTCGCGGCCGTAGCCGACGCGTTTGCCGATCATGAAGGCGCCGACCAGGCCGGCGACGGCGGCGTTGATGTGCACCACGGTGCCGCCGGCGAAGTCCAACGCGCCTTTCTGGAACAGCCAGCCGGCCTTGACGCCTTCGGTGGCGGCGCTGGCGGCGTCCTTGATGGCGTCCGGACCGGTCCAGAACCAGACCATGTGGGCGATCGGCAGGTAGGAGAAGGTGAACCACAACACCACGAAGGCCAGCACGGCGACGAACTTGGCGCGCTCGGCGAAGGCGCCGATGATCAACGCGCAGGTGATCGCGGCGAAGGTGGCCTGGAAGGCGACATAGACGAACTCAGGCAGCACGACACCCTTGCTGAAGGTGGCGGCGGTCGAGAAGGCGGCCTTGGCCGGATCCCAGATGCCGTTCAGGAACATGCGGTCGAAACCGCCGTAGAAGGCGTTGCCCTCGGTGAAGGCCAGCGAGTAGCCGTAGATGCACCACAGCACGATGATGACGGCGAAGATCATGAACACTTGCAACAGGATCGACAGCATGTTTTTCGAGCGCACCAAGCCGCCGTAGAACAGGGCCAGGCCGGGGATGGTCATCATGATGACCAACAAGGTCGAGGTCATCAT
Source organism: Rugamonas violacea (assembly GCF_016461825.1). GTDB lineage: Bacteria > Pseudomonadota > Gammaproteobacteria > Burkholderiales > Burkholderiaceae_D > Rugamonas. The sequence goes on from NZ_JAEMNU010000153.1 coordinate 154,262, forward strand.
CCATGCCGTGTCGCCCTTGTTCGGGGTGGGCGCGGCGGCGGCCGGCGCGGCGACCGGCGCGGCGGCGGCACCGGCGGCGGGCGCGGCGACCGGCGCTGCCACAGGAGCAGGAGCCGGCGCGGCGGCGCTGGCGGCCGGTGCGGCCTCGGCGGCCGGCGCGGACGCGGCCGGCTTGGCTTCGTCGGCGGCGAGGGCCGGCGCGGCGGCGTTACATGCAAACAGGAAAGCGGCCCCAGCAAGCAACCTGGTTATTGTTCTTTTCATTAATGTTCCCCTTAAAGTGCTTCGTTGCCGGTTTCGCCGGTGCGGATGCGGATCACCTGCTCCAGGTTGTAGACGAAGATCTTGCCGTCGCCGATCTTGCCGGTGCGCGCGGCGCCCTCGATCGCCTCGATCGCCTGGTCGACGATGGCGTCATCGACGGCCGCCTCGATCTTGGTCTTGGGCAGGAAATCGACCACGTATTCGGCGCCGCGATACAGTTCGGTGTGGCCTTTTTGCCGGCCGAAACCCTTGACCTCGGTGACGGTGATGCCTTGGACGTTGATGGCGGACAAGGCCTCACGTACCTCGTCGAGCTTGAACGGCTTGATGATGGCGGTAATCATTTTCATGCTGGCCTCGCTTAGAAGGTTTTGGAAATGGTCAGGACAGCGCCGGTCTTGGCGGTGCTTTTGCCGGCCGGGGTGACGTAGGCGTCGCTGTCGGCGTAGACGGCGGCCAGCGCCACGGTGGCGAAGCCGAAGTCCTTGCTCACGCCGACCTTGTAGTCGCTGTAGCTGGCGGCGCCGTTGTTCTTGACGTTCTGGTGGCCGACGTGCAGGCCCAGGTTGTAACCGTCGTAGACGTCGTAGGTGAAGGCCGCCTCCAGGTAGCCGCTGTTCTTGCTGTCGACAAAGCCGAACAGATTGGTGGTCGAGTGCGAGTATTTGACCGAGAACGGGCCGGCCGACAACTGGCCGTACAGTTCGAAGGTGTTGGCGCTGGGGTGCAGGCCGTTGGACGGGTAGAAGTAGTACAGGCCGCCGACGTCGTAGGCGATGTCCTTGCTGATCTCGCCGCGCTTGCCGCCGTAGAGGTCCCATTCGATGTCGCCGTCGCCGCCCGCGTCCTTGGTCCACTTGATCGTCGACAGCCAGGTGCCGGCGTAGAAACCGCTAGGGTTGTGGGTATAATCCGCCCCGCCTTGCAGGGCCGGATTCAGGCGCGATTGCGAAATGCCGCGGAAACGGTAATCGCTGGTCAACGCGGCGTTGTAGCTGACTTCGTTGTCCGGCTTGGCCGCAGCGGCCTCTTCCGCATGGACGGCGCCCCCGCCGAAGGAGGCAAAGGCCAAGGTCAGTGCGGCGGCAAGAGTGAGATTCTTGGTGAGGCTTGTCATGGCGATTTCCTTTGAATTGAACTTTAGTAGCGGTTGCGGTTTAAAATCGAGGCTGATCAAAAGCTTTCCCAAGCTTCTGTAGCAGAATGCGTGCCAGCTAATATTGCCGGACTGGCAGTTGCGGCAGAGACGAAGCAAGCGGATGGAAGCAGGCTGAGGTGAGAATCGCGGTCGGCGCACTAGTCAGTATCAAAAATTCGCACCACATTAAGGCCGAAGTGCACTGCAATGGTGCGTTGCATTGTCGGCCATATCAAGGACTATCATGGACATGAATACTTTTTTTAACGACTTGCAGAGCAAGATCAATCAGGCCATCGAGAATTCGCCGGCCAAAGACATCGAAAAGAACGTCAAATCGATGATGACCCAGGGCTTTTCGCGCCTCGATCTGGTCACCCGCGAGGAGTTCGACATCCAGGCCCAGGTGCTGGCCAAGACCCGCAGCAAGCTCGAAGCGGTGGAGACGCGCCTGGCCGAGCTGGAAGCGCGCCTCGGCGGCGAGAAGTAAGCACCCGCACCTGTGCCGGCGCGGCCTGGCCGAGGCCGCCGGCGCGCAGTCATGGCACCAGCATGGTGCCGCCGTATGACCGCCGCGTGACCACGGCCCCGTCGGCGCAACTAGCGCTTCGCTACTGTTGCGAAATTGGCAGGCCCATGCATCGCCCGGGCGCGTCCGTCCGCTGGCAACAGTCGCGACAACAGTCCCCCGCCTAACCGCCGCGCGCTTAGTCTGGCGCAAGGCGCCGCTGCCGCCGCGCTCTACGATTTCAGCTGCAGTCCCGTCCTTCCCGAGCGAGGAATCCGATGAGCTTAGCCGTGCTGAAAAGCCGCGCCCTGACCGGCATGGAGGCGCCGGAAGTGAGCGTCGAGGTGCACCTGGCCAACGGTCTGCCCTCCTTCACCATCGTCGGCCTGCCCGAGACCGAAGTCAAAGAGGCGCGCGACCGGGTCCGCGCCGCGATCCAAAATGGCGGCTTCGAGATGCCGGCCCAACGCATCACCGTCAACCTGGCGCCGGCCGACCTGCCCAAGGAATCCGGCCGCTTCGACCTGCCGATCGCCCTCGGCATCCTGGCCGCCTCGCGCCAGCTTCCCTCCGGCCAACTGCACCGCTATGAATACGCCGGCGAACTGTCGCTGTCGGGCGAGTTGCGTCCCATCCGCGGCGCGCTGGCGATGTCCTTCGCCATGCGCCGCGACGGCGCCGAGCATGCCTTCATCGTGCCGCAGGCCAACGCCGACGAGGCGGCGCTGGTGGCCGGCGCCGCCATCTACCCGGCCCGCTCGCTGTTGCAAGTGTGCGCCCACTTCGCCGCCCTGACGCCGGACGCCGCCTTGCAGCGCCACCAGCCCAGCCTGTTGGTGGTGGCCGCCGAGTATCCCGATTTCGCCGAGGTGAAAGGCCAGTTCCTCGCCAAGCGCGCGCTCGAGGTGGCGGCGGCGGGCGGCCATAGCGTGCTGCTGGTCGGCTCGCCGGGCACCGGCAAGACCATGCTGGCCAGCCGCTTCGTCGGCCTGTTGCCGCCGATGAGTGACGCCGAGGCGCTGGAATCGGCCGCCGTGCAGTCCTTGCGCGGCCGCTTCAACCCCGAGCTGTGGAAGCGCCGGCCGTACCGCGCGCCGCACCACACCGCCTCGGGGCCGGCCTTGGTCGGCGGCGGCGGCCAGCCCCGGCCGGGCGAGATCTCGCTGGCCCATTGCGGCGTGCTGTTCCTCGACGAGCTGCCGGAATTCGACCGCCGCGTGCTCGATGTGCTGCGCGAACCGATGGAATCGGGTCGCATCGTCATTTCACGCGCGGCGCAGCAGGCCGAGTTTCCCGCCCGCTTCCAGCTGATCGCCGCGATGAATCCCTGCCCCTGCGGTTACCAAGGCCATGCCAGCGGTCAATGCCGCTGTTCGCCCGATACGGTGCTGCGCTACCAGAGCCGCATCTCCGGTCCGCTGCTCGACCGCATCGACATCCAGATCGAAATGAGCGCCGTGGCACCGGAAACCCTGGCCGCCGCCGCCGATGGCGACAGCAGCGCCGTCATCGCGGCGCGCGTCGAACAGGCCCATCTGCGCCAGTTGCAACGCCAACACAAGAACAACCAGCAACTGCTGCCGCGCGAGGTAGACCGCCACTGCAAGCCCGACAGCGCGGGCGAACATCTGCTGCGCACCAGCATGCACCAGTTCCAATGGTCGGCGCGCGCCTATCACCGCGTGCTGCGGGTGGCCCGCAGCGTCGCCGACCTGGCCGGCGCGCGCGACATCAATAAGGCGCATGTGGCTGAGGCGATACAGTACCGGCGCGTGCTGCGCGAGCGCTGAGGTCGCGCCGTTTGCCCGCAAGCCCCGCAGCCTGCTACCATCAGGCATGCGAAAACTATCCCTTCCCCTCCTGTTGGCGACGGCCCTGAGCGGTGTCGTCCTGTCCGCCTGCAGCCCCAAATTCGATTGGCGCGACTATCGCAGCAATGACGCGCCCTACGCCGTGCTGTTCCCTGGAAAGCCGGCAACGCAAACCCGCAATATCGACCTCGACGGCAGCGAGGTGAGCATGACCATGGCCGCCGCCGAGGTCGACGGCATCACCTTCGCCGTCGGCAGCGCCCTGCTGGCGGACGCGGCCAAGGCCCAGCTGGCCTTGCCGACGATGAAGACGGCGCTGCTCAAGAACATCAACGCCAGCGTCACCGCCGAGAAGGTGGCGGCGCTGTCGTCGGGCAACGGTAGCGCCGCCGCGCAGCAAACCACGTTGGACGTCGAGGCGAAGGGCTCGCGCAACGGCGAGCCCATGCTGCTGATCGGCCGCTTCGTCGCCAAGGACAAACGGATCTATCAAATCATCATCATGGGGCGGGAAAAACACATTGTGCGGGAGACAGTTGACACCTTCCTGAGCTCCTTTAAACTGAACTAAGTTTCAACAGTAAAAACCACGGACGGCCCTTGTTTGCTGAATCGGAAGTACCTTGTCAACATACTGAAATATTCAAAATGACAAGTCATGCTATTGTTTGGAGTTACTAACAACAAGACTCGGAAAGCGCTTATGTTGATTACATTTAAATCCAAATCATCGCCAGAACTCCTGATGTATCAAGAGCATGCACAACGCATACTGGATCTGCTGCACAAGAGTCCTACCCGGGGCGTGATCACCGCCGCCGAGGCGGCAACCGCCCTGTCGCTGCTCGAGCACGAGGTGGCGCTCAGCAAACAACATCCCGAAGTGGATGTCGAACATGACATCCACACCCATGAGCTGGAAGAAAATGAAACCCAGGAGCGCGTCATACAACAGCGCGTCGGCTTCGCTGCGCGCGCCTACCCGCTGCTGGAAATGCTGCGAGCGGCCAAGCAGGATGGCAACGATATTATCTGGGGCGTCTAAACACCTGAGATGAACAACCCGTGTGTGGATGCGCTGGCCTTGGCCATGACATCCACACACGGGTATTTTTCGTAAGGTCGAAACTTAAGACGTAAAAAACCCCCATCTGCACCGAACGCGATCTTGATCGCGTTCAGGCTGATGGGGGTTTTTCACTACTACTATATAACTAGCCTGACGATAACCTACTTTCACACTGGTTGCAGCACTATCATCGGCGCAGAGTTGTTTCACGGTCCTGTTCGGGATGGGAAGG
>NZ_JAEMNU010000154.1 GCF_016461825.1 Rugamonas violacea
GCGGCGGCGGTGCCGCCCGGCGGCGCGACGGAAATCAGCGGCACCGAGGTCGACTGCAACGGCGCCGTCTCCTGGCCCGGCTTGACCAGCGTGGTCTCCAGCGGGGCGATCTCGGCGGCCTTCTCGGCCGGCTTGTCGGCTTGCGCGGCGGCGCCGGCGTCCTTGTCGGCGCGGCTGAACATGGCCGGCGAAATCAGCCCGGCGTGGTAGGCGTAGGCGCCGGCGGCGGCCACGGCGGCCACGGCGACGGCGCCGATCAACCAGCCGGCCGGCTTGCTGGAGCGCTCGGTCAGCGTCGGGAAACGCGACTCGGTGAAGGTGGCGGCGATCTCGCGCCGGACCGGGGCGGCCTCGGTGCTAGGCGGCGTGCCGACCTCGATCATCGCCACCAGCGGCGTGGCGTCCAGCTTCACCACCTTGGCGTAGGCGCGCACGAAACCGCGCACCACGGCCATGTTGGGCAGCGCGGCGAAGTCGCCCGCCTCCAGCGCGACGACTTGGCGCGGCGCCAGTTTCAATTGGTCGGCGATCTGCTCGACCGACCAGCCCATCGCTTCGCGCTGGGCCGCCAGTTGTGCTCCGGGCGCGGCCAGGCTGCTGCCCTGGTCCTTTGGCTGTTCTGCCCACTCTGAATTCATTGGTATCCCTGTCTCACTCATCAAACGCCCCACGTTGATAAGCAGCATACTCGGCCGAGCCGGCGTGGTGGCGACGCAGTTGCGTCCCCCAACCAGCTTCCGCGCCCGCATCGCCGAGCTGATGCTGCACCTTAATCGCGAGCCACAGCACATCGGCCGTCATGCTCTCCATCTTTGCTGTCTTGCCCAGCCGGGAAATGAAAAAACCGGCCCGCTGGTAGTCGCGCCGCACATAGTACACGCGCGCCAGGTTGGCGTTGGTCGCCGCCAGGTCCGGCGTCAACTGCAACGCCCGCAGCAGATATTGTTCCGCGCCGGCGTAGTCCTGGCGCTTCAGCGCGCAGGAGCCGGCATTGTTCAGGGCCTTGGCCGGCGAGGCGTAGGCGCGGTTCTTCAGGGCCGCGTCGAAATACTGCGTCGCCTCGTCCGGCCGGCCGTTCTGGCACAGGAAGGAGCCGTAATTATTCGCCAGGTCGGGATTGTCCGGCGCCAGCTTGAGGGCGCGCGTGAAATTGTCCCCGGCCAGGCCGGTCTCGCCCATCGCCATGTAGATCAAGCCGCGCATGCCGTAACCGTCGGCGTACTGCGGCTCGGCCGCCAGGGCCAGCTTGACCTCGTCGAGCGCCACCGCGTACTGGCCCTGCTCATAGTAACCGACCGCCAGTTGCATGCGGATTTCGGCGCGGCGCTGGGCCGAGGTCTGGTCCGAGGCGGTGGTCAGCTCGGCCTTGCCGCTCTGGCCGCGCGCCTCCCCCGCGCCGGGCGCGGCGCAGCCGGCCAGCAACCCCGCCAGGCCGAGGACGGCCAGGCAGAGGCGGCAGCGGTGCGCCAGGACCGTCATCAGGAGCGGATTTCCACGATCTTGCCGAAGTCAGCGCCGAACTTCTGCTGATACTCGGCCATCTTCTCCATGCGCTCCTGCACCCGGGTGCGGTCCTGCACCTCGCCGGCCAGCTGGCCGCAGGCGGCGTCGATGTCGTCGCCGCGCGTCTTGCGGACGGTGGTGACGATGCCGGCGTCCATCAGCACCTGGGCGAAGGCCTTGATGCGCGGATTCTTCGAGCGCAGCAGGCCCGATTCCGGGAAGGGGTTGAACGGGATCAGGTTGAACTTGCAGTTGACGCCGTGCTGGCGGTCCTGCACCAGGGCGACCAGTTCGCGGGCGTGCTCGTCGCTGTCGTTGACGCCGTCGAGCATGCAGTATTCGAAGGTGATGAAGTCGCGCGGGGCGAACTCCAGGTAGCGCTTGCAGGCGGCCAGCAGCTCCTTGAGCGGGTACTTTTTGTTGAGCGGAATCAGGCCGTCGCGCAGCGCGTCGTTCGAGGCGTGCAGCGACACGGCCAGCGCCACCGGCACCTCCTGCGACAGCTTGTCCATCATCGGCACCACTCCCGAGGTCGACAGCGTGACGCGGCGGCGCGACAGGCCGTAGGCGTTGTCGTCGAGCATCAGCTTGAGGGCGGTGACGGTCGGCTCGAAGTTCAGCAGCGGCTCGCCCATGCCCATCATGACCACGTTGGTGATTTGCCGTTCGCCCTTGGGGCCGGGCTCGATGCCCTTGGTGCGGCGCAGTTCGAACTCGGCCATCCACAGCTGGCCGATGATCTCGGACACGCTCAGGTTGCGGTTGAAGCCCTGCTTGCCGGTCGAGCAGAAACGGCAGTTGACGGCGCAGCCGGCCTGGGTCGAGATGCACAGCGTGCCGCGGTTGTCTTCCGGGATGAACACGGTTTCGACCGCGTTGCCGTTGCCGACGTCGACCAGCCACTTGCGCGTGCCGTCGGTCGAGGTGTGGTCGCTGATGACGGCCGGCGCGCGCACTTCGGCGCGGGTGGCCAGCTTGTCGCGCAGCGACTTGGCCAGATCGGTCATGGCGTCGAAATCGGCGGCGCCAAATTGGTGTATCCAGCGCTGCAATTGCTTGGCGCGGAACGGCTTCTCTCCCAACTCGGCGCAATAGGCGATGAGCTGCGCGGGATCGAAGTCCAGCAAGTTGGTGAGGGTGGCGTTCGTGGTCGTGCTCATTGCAGGCTCAATTCAATTCAAAAAAAACTCGTCCCGGCGCGCGGTGCGCGGCGGGAACGGGGTACTGCCACGGCCCGGGGGCCGTCAACAATTACGCTTTGACTTCTGGGAAGAAGTAAGCGATTTCAACTTTAGCGGCTTCGACAGCGTCGGAACCGTGCACGGCGTTAGCGTCGATCGATTCGGCGAAATCGGCGCGGATGGTGCCTTTTTCTGCTTTCTTCGGATCGGTCGCGCCCATCAGGTCACGGTGGGCCAGAACGGCGTTTTCGCCTTCCAGGGCTTGGATCATGACAGGACCAGAGACCATGAAGTCAACCAGATCCTTGAAGAAACCGCGCTCTTTGTGGGCGGCGTAGAAGCCTTCGGCCTCTTCGCGCGACAGCTGAGCCATGCGGGCTGCAACGATTTTCAGGCCAGCGCCTTCAAAACGGCTGTAGATTTGACCGATGACGTTTTTTGCGACTGCGTCAGGTTTGATGATCGACAGGGTGCGTTCGATTGCCATTTAAAAAACTCCAATAAAAAGAAAGGTTTAAAACAAAATTGATAGCTCAATCAACCTTTGATTTTACCATAGAACACCCCATCTATCCGATATTGGACTAGACAAGGGCGCAGAGTCCGCCCGGCGGCCCCTCCACGGGGCGGATTTTACCTGTGGGAAACCCGTAACGGCGGGCAATATGACGGCGATTTTGCGCGCTTTTGCCTCAACGTGCTATGCTTTTATCAAGCAGTACCCTGAACCAACGAATTGGAGGCAAGATGATTAACATGCAGAGAACCTACGACTTGACCGGCAACAACCAGGCGGTGCGCCACAATGTGCTGCGCAACACCTACTGGCTGCTGGCGTTGTCGATGATCCCGACCGTACTGGGCGCCTTCGTCGGCGTCGCCTTCCACCTGCCGATGCTCGGCGGCGGCATGGGCGCGCTGCTGTTCCTCGGCATCGCCTTCGGCTTCATCTGGGCCATCGAAAAGAACAAGGACAGCGGCCTCGGTGTCGGCCTGCTGCTCGGCTTCACCTTCTTCATGGGCCTGATGCTGACGCCACTGCTGTCGCGCACCCTGGGCTACGCCAACGGCGGCTTCCTGATCATGGCGGCCTTCGGCGGCACCGCCACCGTGTTCGCCGTGCTGGCCAGCGTGGCCACCGTGTCCAAGCGCGACTTCTCGGCGATGGGCAAGTGGTTGTTCGCCGGCCTGATCGTGCTGCTGCTGGCTTCGGTCGCCAACATCTTCCTGGGCATGTCGGCGCTGTCGATCACCATCTCGGTGATCGCCATCGCGATCTTCTCGGCCTACATCCTGTATGACGTGCAGCAGATCGTCAACGGCGGCGAGACCAACTACATCAGCGCCACGCTGCGCCTGTACCTCGACGTCTACAACATCTTCACCAGCCTGTTGTCCCTGCTGGGCTTCGCCGGCGGCAGCCGCGACTAAGCGCTTAACGCGCAGCACACCAAGCCGGCCTCGCGCCGGCTTTTTTACGTCCGCAAGGCGCTGGCGGGGCCGGCTTTTTTACTCACTCAAGGCGCTGGCGGCGCCGGCAAACCCCAGCGGCGGAGAGCCGGGGTCAGACCCGCCAGGGGTCTGACCCCAGGTTGCGCCGTTGGGTGTTGCCAAGCCGCCCAGCCAACCATGCAGCACCCCATCCCATCCATTTTCTTTCTAGCGCACCTCGAAGCGCATCGTGTCGACCACCCGCTGCTCGGCGTCGACCAGCGCCAGCTGGTGCGGGCCGGCCACCGGCTGCCAGGCGTGGTCGGCGCCGGCCGGGCCGAGGTCGGCGCCGTCGAGGCGCCAGCGCAGGCCGGCCGCCGCGCTGGCCTGGAACAGCACGCGCTGGCTGGCCGGCGGAATGTCCGGGTCGATGGCGATGATGCTGGCCGGCGCCGGATAACTGATGCGCGGCGTCCGGCCGCCCTGCCCGGCCAATTCAACGACGGCGCTCTCGCTGCCTTTGACGAACCATTCGACGCGGGCCGGCTCGAACGCCGGCCGGTAGCTCAGCGCCTGGCGCAGCACGCCGGGCGGCGGCGGTGGCGCCTTGCCGGGCCGCTGGCGGTGCAGATAGTCCATCACGTCGCGCCAAACGGGCGCCGCGCCGGTCACGCCGGAGACGTCCCACATCGACTGGCCGTCGAAATTGCCAACCCAGACGCCGACCGTGTAGCGGTCGGTGTAGCCGACGCACCAGTTGTCGCGCATGTCCTTGCTGGTGCCGGTCTTGACGGCGCTCCAGAAACCGGTGGCCAACTCGTTGCTCAGGCCGAAGGTCAGGCTGCGCGCGGCGCGGTCGGACAGGATGTCGCCGACGATGAAGCTGGCGCGCGCGTCGAGCACGCGGCGGCGCGGCGCGGCGGCGCGCGGCAGCAGGCCGGTGGCGCTCCACAGGCCGCCATTGGCCAGCGTGCGATAGGCGTTGCTCAGTTCGAGCAGGCTGACCTCGGCCGAGCCGAGCGCCAGCGAGTAGCCGTAGTAGTCGGCCGGCTCGCTCAGGCTGTCCAGGCCGAGCGCGCGCAGGCGTTCGTGGAAGCGGTCCAGGCCGGCCATCTGCAGGGTGCGCACGGCCGGCACGTTGAGCGAACTGGCCAGGCTGGTGCGCACGCTGACGTAGCCCTTGAACTGGCGGTCGTAGTTTTGCGGCACGTAGAGGCCGCCGTCGGTGCTGACGTCGAGCGCGCTGTCGTCGAGCAGCGAGGCGGCGGTCAGCTGACCGCGTTCGATGGCCAGCTCGTAGAGGAAGGGCTTGAGGGTGGAGCCGGCCTGGCGCAGCGCCAGCACGCCGTCGACCTCGCTGCCGCCGGCGTTGCCGACCCAGGCCAGGATGTCGCCGCTGGCGTTGTCGAGCACCAGCACGGCGCCGTCGTTGACGTTGCGGGCGCGCAGCGCCATCAGGTGGCGGCGCAGCGTGTCGAGGGCGTAGCGTTGCAGGTCGCCGTCGAGCGTGCTGCGGGCCGACCGCGTGGTCGGGCCGGCCGATTTGGCCGAGGTGGCCTGACCGGCTTGGCCGGCCGACGTGGTCGAAGTGGCCGACGTGGCCGAAGTGGCCGAGGTGGCCGAGCCGGCGCCGCGCAGCAACTGCTGCGCCACTTGCGGGGCCGCCGGCGGCGCCGTATAGCTCAGCGGCCGGCTCAGCGCGACGATGGTGGTGCTCTCGATGGCGCCGCAGTTGGCGCCGGGCTTGAGCTCGCGCGCCAGCGCGCAGGCGCGCCTGGCCACCAGCTTGGGCGCGGCGCCGGGCGCGCGCAGCAGGCTGGCCAGGATCGCCGACTCGGCCACGTCCAGGCCGGACGGCGCCTTGCCGAACAGGCCGCGCGCGGCCGCGCCGACGCCCTGCAATTCGCCACGGAAGGACACAAGGTTCAGATAGGCTTCGAGGATCTCGGCCTTGCTCCAGGCGGCATCGAGTTCGCGGGCGGCCTGGATCTGGTCCCATTTCTGGCCCCAACTGCGGCCGGCCGCACCACCGCGCAGGGCCGGGTCAAGCTGGGCCGCCAGTTGCATCGTCAAGGTGGAGGCGCCGCGCGGCCGGCTGCGGAACAGGTTGTCCCAGGCGGCCTGCCCCATCGCTTTCAGGTCGACGCCGTCGTGCTGCATGAAACGCTGGTCCTCGGCCTGCAGCACGGCCAACGGCAGCGCCGGCGAGATGTCGGCCAGCGCCACCCAGCGCAGGCGGCGCGCCGCCAAGTCGATGCGCAGCGACTGTAGCGGCTCGCCGTGGCGGTCGAGCAGTTCGGCGTCGGAGGCGCGGTAGTCCGCCCTCACCTGCTGCGGCGTCGGCACGGCGGCGGCGACGTGGCCGGCAGCCAGCGCCGCCAGGATCAAACCCAGCGCCGCCGCCGGCATGACCGACTTTGCCGGCGCCGTCGTCACCCGCACACTCATTTGACGCCCAGCGCCGCGTTCGGCAGCAAGCCGAACATCTCGGGGCTGTACATCGCCTCGACGCGGGTCGGCGGCAGATTGAACTGGCCGGCGTTATTCAGCCGCACCGTGTATTCGACGCTCCACTTCCCCTTCGGCACAAACTCGTAATAGCTGCGGAAGGCCTCGAAGGTACGCTCCTGGAAGGCCGGCCAGACCCAGCCGCGCTGCCGCTCGCCGCTGGTGGCGATGGTCGAATCGCGTCCCAGGCCGGTGCCCAGCACGCTGGCGCTGGCCGGAATCGGATCGTCGACCACCACCCAGGTCATGTCCGATTGCGCTTCCAAGTCCAGATGGACACGGTAGACATCGCCGCGCGACCAAACGCCGGGCGTTTTCTGCTCGACCGGGGTGATGGTCTTGCTGATGCGGTAGCCGGTGCTCAGCGCCGCCTTCAAGGGAATCGCCGCCAGGCTCTGCACCGTCACCCAGGGCTTGCCAGTGCCGCCGTGCTTGAAGGCCAAGTCGGCCGCGCCGCGCGGCCACGGCAGCATCACGCTGGCGCTCGGATGCGCCGCGTCCAGGGTCGCGCTGGCGGTGGCGCCGCCGACGCTGGCGCTGGCCGCGCCGGTCACCGGCGCGGCTTCGAACTTGCGCGAAAAGGCGTCCAGCGCCAGCACGCCCCAGGCGTTGGCGACCGTGGTGTCCCAGTGGCCGCGCTGCTGCCGGCCCAGGCTGCCGCGCGCCAGCCGGCCCATGTCGGCGCGCCAGGCCGGATTGTCGAGCATGGCCAGCAACAGGCGGTTGGCGTTGGCGTCGGCCGAGGACATCAACCACCACCAATTGTCGCTGCGCTCGGTGGAGAAGGTCATCGTGGTGCCCTGCAAATTCAGGCGGGCGCGCAGGATCTGCTGCGCCTGCGCCATGCGCGGCTCGCGTTGCGCCAGCTTGGGGCTGCGTTGCAGGATCAGATACCAATCGATCACCGCCGACGTCGGCCACAGGTTCGGCTCCAGCGAGAACGACTCCAGTTCGGCGTCGCCGACGCGGCCGGAGCGCGACAGCGCCTCCAGCGCGGCCAGCTTGCGCACCGCCAGGTCGGCCGTGGCCAGCGCCGAGTTGCGCAGCACGCGGCCGTGGACGAAGCCGAGCAGCGCCTCCTCCATGCGGCCCTTGAGCTCCGGCGGAATCGGATAGCCGGCCTGCTGCACCGCCGACAGCACATACGCCGTCAGGCTGTCGCTGCCCAGGTTCATCGAGGCGAAGTATTTGACCAGGCCGTCGCCATCCAGATGCGCCGGCAGGCTGGCCACCTGTCGCTCCCACATGGCGGCGTCGCGCAGCGCGATGGCGCGCGAGGTGTTCTGCTCGAAGCAGCTGTAGGGATACAGCGTCATGTAGTCGCGCACGCCAGGCAGCTCGCTACCCAGGCGCGCGCTGAACAAGGCGCGCAAGCCGCCACGGCCCGGCTGGGCGTCGGCCGGCATGCGCACCTGCATGGACTGCGGGCCGTCGAGCTGCAGCAGCGTGGCCTGGATGGTCTGCACCGGCACCGCCGGCCTGACCTTCTGCTTGATACGCAGGCGGTCGCCGACGTCATCGGCGCCGACCACCTTGGCGCTGACGTCCCACGCCAGCTCGCCCGCACCGAGCGGCACTTGATAGTCCCAGCCGACCTCGCGCGCCTGGCCGGCGGCCAGCGTCAGCTTCTGCGCCGGCAGCGCCTTGCCGGCAGCGCTGGCGGCCAGTTCGACCTGCATCTCGGCGTCGCTGGTGTTACGCAGCGTGAAGCCGGCCTGGAAGCGGTCGCCCTCGCGCACCAACGCCGGCAGGCCGGACAACAGCATCAGATCCTGCGAGCTGCGCACCTCGGTCTTGCCGGTGCCGAACAGGTCGGCGTTGGCGCTGGCGATGGCGACGATGCGGAAGGCCGTCAACGAATCGTTGAGCGGCACCTGCACCGTCGCCTCGCCCTTGCCGTCGAGCGCGACGCGGGCCTGCCAGAACAACAGCGTGTCGAACAGCTCGCGGCCGCCACCCTTGCCGCCGCCACCGCCCGGCGCCACCGCCTTGCGGCCGAAGTGGCGCTTGCCCACCACCTGCATCTGCGCGGTGGCGGTCTGCACTTGCAGGCTGCGCTGCTGCATCATCGCCTCCAACAGTTCCCAGCTGGCGTTGGGCATCAGTTCGAGCAGGCCGACGTCGACCGCCGCCAACGCCACCTCGGCGCCGGCCGGCACCGGCGAGCCGTCGGCGCGGGTCACGCGCACGGCCACGCTGGCCCGCTCGCGCACCTTGTAGACGGCCTTGTCGGCAGTGACCTGCACCTTCAACTCGTTGCCGGCCCAGCCCACGCGCAGCGGCGTGATCCCCAGTTTGTAGGCCGGCTTGCCCAAGTCGACCAGCGCGGTCGGCGCCGCGCCGCTGACACGGCCGCGCACCACCAGCGCCGACACGTAGACGTTGGGCGCGTACTGCGCCTTGATCGGAATGCTGAAGCTGGGCGCCTTGCCCGACAGCGGCCGCACATAGCTGTCGATGACGCCCTCGCGCTCGACCGTCACCAGCGCGGTCGCCTGGCGGAACGGCATGCGCACCTGGAAGCTGGCCTGCTGGCCCGGTTCGTAGCGCTTCTTCTCGGGCAGCAGGTCGATGCGGTCGTTGTCGCTGGCCTTGAACCACCAGTCGTCGCCGTCGGCCACCCAGGTGTCGATGTGGGTGGTGGCGGCGTGGTGCGCGCCGTCCTCGGTGCGGGCGCGCAGGATCAGGTTGCCCGAGGCGGCCGCCTTGGTCTCGCACAGCAGCAGGCCGCGCCGGTCGGTGCGGCCTTCGCAGGCGGCGCCCAGCGCCTTGACCTCGCTGCTGTTCTCGTAGGCGTAGAAGCCGCCGATCAGGCGACGCCGGTGCGAGTAGTTCAAGCGCTGGAACAGGTCGACGCTGACCGGCGCGTCGGCCACCGGCCGGCCCTGCAGGTCGAGCACCACCACCTGGAACTTGAGCGCGTCCTTGCTCAGCACCCAGCCGTCCGGCGCGATGCCGATCTGGTAGTTCGACGGCCACAAGGGAATGCGGGTGGCCACCGACAAGGTTTCGCCGTTGGCGTCCTGGTAGCTCAGCTCGGCCAACAGATTGCGCGGCGTGGCCGTCTGCGGCAGTTGGTCGATGCTGACGCGGGCGCCGCCGGCGCCGTCCAGGGTCAGGCTGCGCGTGCGCACCGCGCCGGTCTTGGGCGCCTCGGCGTCGGCCTCGGTGTCGCCGGCGGCATCGGCGCCACCGCTGGCGTTGGCATTGCCGTCCTCCTCGAACATGCCCTCGTCGTCGTCGAACACGGCGCCGCTCTTGGCCACGCCGAGCTTGACGTCGCCGGCGCCGAAGCTGAAGCCCTCGTAGTCGGGGAAGCTGGCGGCGTGGGGTTCGATCACCGTGCGTAGTTTGACCGGCGCGCCGGCCGCCGCGCCGCCGGACAGGTAGCTGAGCTGCAGGTCGACGTCCAGCTTGGTCGCCTGCACGGCCGGCGTCTTCGGCCCCTGCAGCAGCGCCTTCATGGTCGGCACGCGGAACTGCTCGACGCGGAAGCGCCCGGCCGTGCGGCCGTCCAGCAGCACGCTGTACCAGCCCTGCTTGGCCTCGGCCGGAATCGGCCAGCTGTTGTCGGCGCTGCCGTGGCGCCAGGTGAGCGGCAGCTCGTAGCGCTGCTCGCTGCCCTCGTGCAGGATGAACATCTTGTCCGGCGCCTTGCCGGCGCCGGCCAGCGCCAGGCCGGCGGCGACATGGCGGCGCAGGAAGTGCTTCATGTGCACCGTCTCGCCGGCGCGCAGCAGCGTGCGGTCGAACACGCTGGCGGCGATGGTGTTGTCGGCCCGGACGTCGTCGGTCGGCAGGTTGAAGCGCCAGGCCTCGATGCCGCGATTCCAGTCCGACAAGGTGAAGGTCATGTCGGCGCCGCTGCGGGCGCTGATGAAGTAGCTGTCGTTGTAACCGCAGGTGAAGCGGGTCAGCTCCTGGCGGATGTTGGCCACGCCGCTGGCGTCGGTGGTGCCCTGCCACAGCGGCTTGCCGGCGCAGTCGCGCACTGCCACCTTGGCGCCGGCCACCGGCTGGCCCTTGTCGAGCGAGGTGACCCAGACCAGCGAGGACTCGGCGCCGTGCTTGAAGTGGGCCACCAGATTGGTCACCAGCGCGGCCGAATTGACGTAGGCGGTGCGCGGCTTGCCGCTCAAGGCCTCGCCCAGCAGCGGGCTGGCCAGTTCGACCACGTAGAAGCCCGGCTTGCGCAGCGGGATGCCGATCACCTCGAAGGCGCGCTTGCCGCCCGGCTTGGGCAAGGTGAAGCGCTCGACGGCGCCGTCCTTGTGCCCGGCCAGCATGGGCTGGTACAAGTCCTGGCCATACAACTCGCCCGGTTGCCAGCCGCCGCCGTTGCCGCTGCTGGTCAGGCGTTTGAGCCAGTCGATGATCTGCTGGTCCTGCTTGTCCTGCTGGTCGGCCACGCGCAGCATGGCGCCGCCGACGGCGCTGCCGGACACGCGGGCCAGCTGCGTCGGCAGGCCGGCCTCGACGTTGCGCACGGTGACCGGCAACAGGCGGTCGCCGCGCGCCTCGATGACGCCGAAGCGGGCCGGGAACTTGACCAGCGGCGGTTGCGGTCCGGTGCGCACCGTCAGCGGGAAGCGCGCGCCGTTCAGCAGCGGCCGGCCGGCGTCGTCCGTCAGCTTGGCCGGCAAGGTCAAGGTCAGCTTGCTCTGCTCCGGGAAGGGGCCGGCGATGCCGACGCCGCTGACGAATTCGGCCTTCTTCTCGTCGTCGCTGACGCTGGCGCGGAAGCTCTTGCCGCCCGGCGCGCCCAGGCGCACGGCCAGCGCGTCGGCCAGCCGCACCGGCGCGGAGAATTGCAGCCGCGCCGGCAGGAAGGGAATGCAGTCGCCCTTGGCGCTCGGGCGCTCGCAGCTGAAGGTGGCGGTGAAGTCGGGCCGCGTGCGATAGGCCAGCCTCTGGTCGTTCTGGTTGACGATGCCAGTTTCGCTGGCGATGCCGGCGCCCCACACCAGCGCCATCTTGGCCTTGGCCGGCAGGCTGCGGCGGCACTGCAGCAGCTCCAGCGGCATCTGTTCGAGGCGCTTGTCGCGCACGCCGACGCTGGCGCGCCAGGCCACGCCACGGGCGCGGAAGTACAGGTTCAGATAGCGGTCGACGAACTGCTTGCGCTGCGCCAGGATCTGCTCGCGCTCGGCGCCGACCAGGCGGCGCACGGGGATTTTCTCGTTGATGCCGTCGGCGCGGCAGTAGGCCTGTGCCTCGATGTCGGCCGGGCGCGCCGGCGCGTCCAGGCCGAGCACGAAGATCTGCTGCTCATCGATGTTGCTGCCCTCGCGCGGCAGCGACTCGACGATGGACGGGCCGCCGGTGCTGAAGCTGAACTGCCGCGCGCCGGCCAACTCGACGCCGGCCAGGTCGCGCAGGCCGGCCTTCAAGGTGAAATGGCAGGACACGCCGGCCGGCAGCTCGCGCACGAAGTCGTAGCTCCAGTTGCGCCCGTCGATCCAGCGGCCGCTGCCCTGCTCCGCACAGTCGACGGTGAACGGCGCGTCCAGCCGCAGGTCGCCGAAGGCCACCATCTGCGCCGAAAAGCGCGCCTGCACCTGGCGCACCTGCTTGACCGTGCCGCTGGGCGAGAACGATTCGACGCTGGCCGGCGCCGGCGCTGGCGCTGCGGCAGCGGCGGCCGCTTGCGGCTGGGCGTTGGCCTGGGACGGCGGCTGGGCCAGCGCGGCCGGCGCGCGCGCGCTCAGCAGCGCCAGCGCGGCGACGAGCGGCGTCAGGCGGCGGGCCAGAGGTGTCGGGGAAAGGCGGGAAAAACGATGGGCGGCGCGAGCCTGGGGCGACTGGGACATTCCAACTCCGTGGTGGGGTGGTCATGCCGCACGGTAGGTCTGGAATGCAAACTGGCTTGGCGGCAATGAGCGGACCAAGCCAGTGTTACAAAGAGCGCAAGCCCTGTCAATGAGCTTGCCAAACAAATCAGCTTGCCGAATTGGCTTACTGAAAAGGCAAGGCGCCTCAGGCCAGGTCGAACACCGCCATCGATTCGACGTGCGAGGTGTGCGGGAACATGTTGACCACGCCGGCCTTGCTCAACACGTAGCCGGCCGAGTGGCACAGGATGCCGGCGTCGCGCGCCAGGGTCGACGGGCTGCACGAGACATAGACGATGCGCTTGGGCAGCATGTCCGGATGGCTCAGCTTGAGCTCGGCCAGCGCCTGGCAGACGGCCATGGCGCCGTCGCGCGGCGGGTCGATCAGCATGCGGTCGAACTTGCCCAGCACGGCCAGGTCCTCGGCGGTGATCTCGAACAGGTTGCGCGTCGAGAAGCTGGTCTTGGCCGACAGGCCGTTGGCGGCGGCGTTGTCGAGCGCGCGCTCGGTCAAGCTGGTCAGGCCCTCGATGCCGACCACTGCGCGCGCCTGGGTCGCCAGCGGCAGGGTGAAGTTGCCCAGGCCGCAGAACAGGTCGGCGACGCGGTCGTCCGGCTGCACGTCGAGCAGGCGCAGGGCCTTGCCCACCAGCACGCGGTTGATCAGGTGGTTGACCTGGGTGAAGTCGACCGGCTTGAACGGCATGCGCACGCCGAACTCGGGCAGCAGGTAGTGCAACTGCTTGTCCAGCGGATAGAAGGGCTCGGCGCTTTCCGGTCCCTTGGTCTGCAACCACCATTGCACCTGGTGCTGGTCGGCGAAGGCCTTGAGCTTGCCCTCGTCGTCGGCCGTCGGCGTGCCCATGACGCGCAGCACCATCGCGGTGACATCCTCGCCCACCGCCACCTCGATCTGCGGGATCAGCTCGCGCAGCGACAGCGAGGTGATCAGCGCGCGCAGCGGCAGCAGCATGGCCGAGACGTGCGGCGGCAGGATCATGCAGCTGTCCATGTCGGCGATGTAGGTCGACTTCTTCTCGCGGAAGCCGACCACCGCCTCGTTGCGGCGCGGCACGAAGCGCACCGACAGGCGGGCGCGGAAGCGGTAGCCCCAGGTCGGGCCGTACATCGGCCGCATCATGTGCAGCTGACGCACCTTGCCGATGTGCTGCAGGTTGTCCTCCAGCACACGCTGCTTGATGGCGACCTGGGCGCTGGGCTCCAGGTGCTGCATCGAGCAGCCGCCGCAGTTGTCGTAGTG
The DNA here is from genome assembly GCF_016461825.1 of Rugamonas violacea. Classification (GTDB taxonomy): domain Bacteria; phylum Pseudomonadota; class Gammaproteobacteria; order Burkholderiales; family Burkholderiaceae_D; genus Rugamonas. The sequence continues at coordinate 13,716 of NZ_JAEMNU010000154.1, forward strand.
CACGCAAGGCGGCTTGACGCGCAGCGACGACGGGCGCAGCAGCTCGGTCATGTTGGCCATTTCCCAGTTTTTCTTGCGCTTGAAGCTGACGAAACTGACCCGCTCGCCCGGCAAGGCGCCGTCGACAAAGACCACCTTGCCCTGGCTGCCGTCCTCGTTGCGCAAATGGCCAACGCCGCGGGCGTCCATGTCCAGCGATTTGATCTCGATGATATTTTCTTGCATAGCGTTCAGTGTAGGGGGTGGGCGAGCGCGTGCGCCGGCGGGGCTGCCGGGCCGTTTCGGGCGCTCAGAGCGGGGCATATGATATCAGATTGCAACAGCCTACAGCAGGGAGTCGCGTACTACGCCGCGTGCCGCCATGGCCCGCTTCAGCTTGATCAGCGCCTCCTGCTGGATCTGGCGCACCCGCTCGCGCGTCACGCCCATCTCCTCGGCCAGGGTTTCCAGGGTGGCCGGGTCGTCGTTGTCCAGGCCGAAGCGGCGCATGATGACGATGCGCTGCTTGTCGGGCAACTTGGTCAGCCAATCGCGCACCAGCACCGTCATCTCGCGGTGCTCGGCGCGGGCGTCCGGGCTGTCCTCGGCGTCGCCGGGCAGCATGTCCATCAGCGAGGACTGCGGGTCGTTGTCGAGCGGGGCGTCGAGCGAGGTGGCGTGCTCGGACAGGGCGAGGATGTCCTGCACCTCCTCGACCGGGCGGCCGACCAGCTCGGCGATGTCCTCGGCGGTGGCGTCCTTGCCGTTGTGGTGCTGCGCCTCGAGGTGGTATTTGCCGCGCAGGATCTGGTTCAGCTCGCGCACCATGTGCACCGGCAGGCGCACCGTGCGGGCCTGGTTCATGATGGCCCGCTCGATGCTTTGGCGGATCCACCAGGTGGCGTAGGTGGAGAAGCGGAAGCCGCGCTCGGGCTCGAACTTGTCGATGGCGCGCATCAGGCCGATGTTGCCCTCCTCGATCATGTCGAGCAGCACGACGCCGCGGTTGATGTAGTGTTTGGCGATCGACACCACCAGCCGCAGGTTGTGCTCGATCATGGTCTGGCGCGCCTTGAAATCGCCCTGCTTGGCCAGGGTGGCGAAGTGGACCTCCTGCGGCGCCGTCAGCAGCGGGCGCGTGCCGATCTGGTTCAGGTAGTGCTGGGTGGTGTCGGTCGACAATTCGGCCGCCAGCACCTTTTTCAACTCGTCGACACTGGCCAGCACGGCGCCGACCTCGGCCGGTGCCTCGCCGTCGCCCGCTTCGATGGCGTCGACGGCTAGGTCATCGCTCGATTCCTCCGGAAACTCCTCCGGTGCCGAATCGTCATCCATCTGGTCGGGCGGCATATGTGTCATGGAAGTGGCTAACGGTTAGGCAGGAATTTCGACGGGTCCACCGGCTTGCCCTGCTGCCGGATTTCGAAGTGCAGCTTGACGGCGTCGGCGTCCGAATCGCCCATTTCAGCAATCATTTGCCCCTTGTTGACGCTCTGCCCCTCCTTCACAACGATGCTGCGGTTGTGCGCGTAGGCCGACAACAAGCTATTACTGTGCTTCACAATAACGAGATTACCATATCCGCGAATGCCGCTGCCGGCGTACATGACTTTTCCCGCGCCGGCAGCCACGACTTGTTGCCCGGCCCTGCCGGCGATGTCGACGCCCTTGTTCTTGCCCTCGTCGAAGGTGGCGATGACGCGGCCTTCGGACGGCCACATCCAGCTCAGTTTCTCGTCGTCGGCCGGCGCGGCCGGGGCCGCCGGCACGCTGGCCACCACGGCCGGCGCCGGCGCGGCGGCCGCGGCCGGCTTGCCGTTGTCGCCCTCGGGGCGTTGCAGGTCGGCCAGCACGGCGTCCGAATACGGCCGCTTGTCGGCCTTCGGCCCGCTCTTGCGCGGCAACGGCGGGGCCGGCGGCAGCTTGCTCTCGGCCGGCGGCATGACGATGGCCGAGGTCTGCACGCCGGCCGCGCCGGCGTCCGGCGGCAGCACGCGCAGCACCTGGTCGACCTTGATGTCGTTCGGGTTGGCCAGGTTGTTCCAAGCCACCAGGTCGCGGTAGTTCTGCCCGTATTCGAGGGCGATGCGGATCAGCGTGTCGCCCTTCTTGACGGTGTACAGGCCGCGCTCGTCGCGGCCCTTCTGCGCGTCCTCGCTCGGCGTCGACGGCTTGGGCAGGGGCGCGTTGCGCTCGACCACGGGCGCCTGGTTGGGGGTGGTGCTGCAGGCGCTCAACAGCGCCAGTGAAATGCTCAGAACGAGCAGGGAACTTTTATTTGTCATTCTCATCTTAATAGGTCTATCTGTCGCCCGCCGCCGGGCTGGGGGTATGGCTCAGGCCGTGCCCGGACGCAAGGGGACGAAGTGGCAGTCTTCCAGGGTTTCGCTGACCCACTCGGCCTTGCCGGTGCGGGTGATCAATTCAAGGTGTTGCGCGCGCGCGCCCACCGGCGCCACCAAACGGCCGCCAATGGTCAGCTGCTCGAGCAGGGCGCGCGGCACCTCCAGGCCGGCGGCGGCCAGGATGATGCCGTCGAAGGGCGCCGCCTGCGGCAGGCCAAGCATACCATCTCCGTAGTGCAAGCGCAGGTTCGCCACGCGCAGCGGCCGCAGATTGGTCTTGGCCAGCTCGTGCAGCGGCTTGATGCGCTCGATCGAATACACCTCCTGCGCCAGACAGGACAGCACCGCCGCCTGGTAGCCGCAGCCGGTGCCGATCTCCAGCACGCGGCGCAGCGTGCCGCCGTTGCGCATCACCTCGATCATGCGCGCCACGATGTACGGCTGGCTGATGGTTTGATGGTGGCCGATCGGCAGCGAGGCGTCGATGTAGGCCTGCGAGGCCAGCGCCTCCTCCATGAACAGGTGGCGCGGCACCGTCTCCAGCGCGGCCAGCACCTGTTGGTCCTTGACGCCCTGCTTGGCGACGCGCGCCACCATGGCGCGCCGCACCGCCTCCGACACCAGCGGATTCTGCCGGGGCGCCGGCGCGGCCACCGGCTGGGCCCGGTCCATGGCGTAGCTGTGCGACTTCGACGGCGAGGCGCCGGGCCGGGCCGCGGGGCCGGCGCGCGGCGCGGCCGGCCGGGCGGCGTGCTGGGCCGCGCTCAGCGCCGCGTTCTGCGTCGCCGTCTGCGGCGTGGCGACGGGGGCGAACAGGCCCGGCTTCTTGCCGCCCTGGTCGACCACCGAGGACAGCGGCAAGGGGAAGCTGCGGGGTTTGTCGTTCATGCCAGGCCCTTTGCCAGCGCGTCGAGTTGGGTGCTGTGGGTCAGGTCGATCTGCAGCGGGGTGATCGAGACCCGGCCCTGGGCGACGGCGTGGAAGTCGGTGCCGGCGCCGGCGTCCTTGGTGGCGCCGGGCGGGCCGATCCAGAAGATCTCCTTGCCGCGCGGATCGAGCGCGCGGATCACCGGCTCGGCCTGGTGGCGCCGCCCCAGCCGGGTGGCGACCGGCCGGCCGAGCCGCTCATAGGGCAGGTTGGGAATGTTGACGTTGAGCAAATACGGTCGCGCCAGGGTGTCGAAGTGGCGCAGCACCACGTCGCGCGCCAGCCGGGCGGCGTCGTCTATATGTTCCCAACCGTGCGAGCCCTGCGAGAAGGCGATCGCCGGGATGCCGAACAGATAACCCTCGGTGGCGGCGGCGACGGTGCCGGAGTACAGGGTGTCGTCGCCCATGTTGGGGCCGTTGTTGATGCCCGACACCACCAGGTCGGGCCGGTAGTCGAGGATGCCGGTCAAGGCGACGTGGACGCAGTCGGTCGGCGTGCCGTTGACGAAATAGAAACCATTGGCCGCCCGCTGCACCGACAAGGGCCGGTCCAGCGACAGCGAGTTGGAGGCGCCGGAGCGGTTGCTGTCGGGCGCCACGACGACGATCTCGGCCACGGCGGCGAGCGCCTCGGCCAGGGCGTTGATGCCGGGGGCGAGGTAGCCGTCGTCGTTACTGATTAGGATTCTCATACGCCGATTTTAACCGAAGCAATGGCCGGAAGCGCGAACCGGCGGCCCCGCCGACAGATAAATTTATTGCCAATGGGAAAACCGAGGCGCGGCGGGAAAACCGCCGGGCCGCCTCAGCGCTGCGCCAGCCCGGCGCCGAACGGCCGGCCGTACAGCGCCAGCGCCTCGTCCTCCTGCAGCGACAGCAGCGCGTCCTGGTCGTCGAGCAGCTGGTAGACCGTGCGCAGCGCCGCCAGGCCGCGGCGCCGCAGGCGCGGCGCCACGCCCGGCCGCAGCAGGGGCGCGCGCAGGCGGTCGGCCAGGACGCGGGCGCGGCCCAGCTCGGCCTGGTCGAGCAGGTGCTGCAAGGTGTCCAGCGTGCGCTCGAACATCTCGGCGCGCCGGGCGGCCGGATCGGCGCCGCCGCCGAGCTGGCCGAGCGGGGCCAGCCCGGCCAGCGGCGTCGCCGCCTCGGTCGGCTCGGCGACCAGGCCGGCCACCTCGTCGAGCTCGGCCATTTGCGCCAGCGCGCTGTAGTCGGGGCCGTCGAGCTCCTGGCACAGCTCGCGCGCGCCGGCCGCCCCGCCCAGCTGGCGCAACACCTCGTCGAGCTGCCGGCGCGCCGCCCGCGTGTCCGGATGGGCGGCGCCCAGGCGCCGGCTGCGCGCCTCGACGACGGCGCCGAACAGGCCGCGCGCCGCCTCGAACTGGCACAGCCGGGCCAGCGTGTGGGCCAAGGCCGTCTTGCTGCGCAGCGTGTCCGGATGCTCGGCGCCGAGCAGGCGCTGGCGCGCCGCCAGCACTTGTTGCTGGACGTCGCGCGCCGCGTCGAGCTCGCCGCGCAGCGACAGCAGCTCGGCGCGCGCCGCCTTGCATTCGAGCGTCAGCAGGTGCTCGCCGCCGAGCAGGCGCAGGTAGGCGTCGAGCACCTCGTCCTGGATCGCCAGCGCGGCGCCGCTCTTGCCCTGCAGCGCCAGGGTGGCGGCCAGGCCGGCGCGCGCCGCCAGCGTGTCGAGGTGCTCGGCGCCGAGCTGGCGGGCGCGCGCCTCGACCACGCATTCGTCGAGGAACTCGGCCTCGTCGAGCTTGCCCTGCTGGCGCAACAGGGCGGCCAGGCTGCTCTTGCTGTACAGCGTGTCGACATGGTCCTCGCCCAGCACGCGCTGGCGCAGGGTCATGCTTTCCTCGAAGCAATGCACGGCCTGGCCGGCCTTGCCTTCGCGACGGTACAGCTCGCCCAGCCGGCTCAGGTCGCGCGCCAGCGGCAGCGATTGGGCGCGCGGGCTGCCGTCCTCGATCGCCTGGCGCGCCTCGCCGATGGCGGCCAGCAGGTGGATCTCGCGGCTCGACTGCCAGGGGAAGTAGCCGCCGGCCAGCCATTCGAGGAAGGCTTCGAAGGTGCGGGTCAGCGAGAAGCGGTCGCCGCCCTGGTCGATGCGCACGGCCAATTGCTCGCCGTAGGCGAAGGTCTTGGTCTGCTGCAACTGCACCTCGTCGAAATAGCTGTCCATCAGGGCGTACTGCAGGCCGTAGCAGTCGCGCAACAGTTCCTCGAACAGCGGCTGGTAGCCGGCGATGCCGCGCGCCGCGTCGCCGCGCCGCCACTGGGCGCGCTGCTCGCTGTCGCCCATCTCTATGCGCGAGGGCAAGGGGTAGACCAGCAACTGGCGTTGCTCGTCCTCGTGGCTGCGGCGGTAGGCGGCGGCGCGCGTCACCAGCGCCTGCACGCCCTCCAGGCTTTGCCGGTTGGGTGTGAAGACCACCACCAACTTGCGCGGCAGCAAGGTCGTGCAGATCCCGGCGCTGTCGGTGCGGCCGGTGCGCGAGTCGACCAGCACATAGCGGAAGTGGCGCGCCAGGTTGTCGGCGAAGCAACGGAACAGCGCCGGACAGGCGTCGAACAGCTTGTCCCAGTGCATCGCGGCGAGCCGCTCGCCGTAGCTGGCGTCGAAGCGGCCGGCGCGCATCAGGTACAGCGGGCTGCTCTGGTCGACCCGGCAAACGTATTGCTCCCAATCGATGGCGGCGAGCACCTGGCGCGCCAGCTCGGCGTCGTCCTGGCCGACGCGGCCACGGCGGCGCTGCAGCTGCTCGCCGCAGGCCTCGAAGAATTCCAGCACGCCCGGCCCCTCCTCGTGCTGCGGGAAGTAGTGGTGCAGGCCGGGCGCCTCCAGATCCCAATCGATCATCAACGTCGGCACCGTCGCGTTCTGTCGCTTGGCCAGCAACACGGCGATGTTGGACAGGGCCATGGTGCGACCCGTGCCCCCCTTGTAGGAATAAAAGGTGACGACTTCGCCGGGCGCGGTCAGCGGCGGCAGGGACAGGCGGGTGAGTTCCATGGCGAACCTTTAGCGTGGGAAGTGGGGGGGCGGAATGGCGCGCCATTCCGGCGGGATGTCGGGCAGCACGAAACGGCTGCAATCATGCTCTGGCGGCATATAGCGTTTGAGAAAATGGTAGTGGCTGGCGATGCGCTGGACGATGCGCTCTATATCAGGCAGGTAGTCGGGATTGGTCTTCAGGTCGCCGGTCGCCAAGGTGTAACGCGAGAAGTCCACATACATGCCCTCGGTGATCTGCGGCGGCAGGCTGAGCGGGTGGCGCGTCATGATGACCGGGATGATCAGGTGGCTGGGCAGCGGATACCACAGCCGCCGCTCGCTTTCGATCAATTGCATGGCGGCGAATTCGCGCCGGGTGTAGGGGTGCGCCTCGTATTTGGGCGTGTAGATGACGATCATGCAAACGCTCTCGCACAGCGCGGTGGCGATGCGGCGGTCGAGGTCGTCGCCGCCGCCGAGTTGCTCGCTGTCGACAAACAATTCCTTCTCGGAATCGAAATGGGGTTCCAGATAGCACTTCAGGGCGTCGACCAGATCGTTCTTGAACTTGCTCATGAACGCATGCCGGCCATGCGCGTAACTAAAGAAACAGCCGTAGCGGATCGCCATGACATCCCTCCGTTTCTTCTCCACGCACGATGCTGCGCACTAACCAACTCTAACAATCCCCTACCCCGCCACTTTGCGCCGGCGCAAATACGTAGCAAAATGAAAACACCGATTGCGCTGGCGCCATTTCAGGCATAATTGAAAAAATCAAACGGTCGTACTATTTTCATGCTTTCCCCTTCCCCCCCCCCACCGAGAACGGAGACACACAATGAAAGCCATCGTATGCCAAGCCTGGGGCCTGCCGGACACCCTCGCCGTCGAGGAACTGGCCACGCCGCGGGCCGCCGCCGGCCAGGTGGTCGTCGACGTGCAGGCCGCCGGCGTCAACTTCCCCGACGTGCTGATCATCCAGGGCAAGTACCAGTTCAAGCCGGAACTGCCGTTCACGCCGGGCAGCGAAGTGGCCGGCGTGGTCAGCGCGGTGGCGCCCGACGTCAGCACGTTCAAGGTCGGCGACCGGGTCATCGCCTTCACCGCGACCGGCGGTTTCGGCCAGCAGTTGGCGGTCTCGGCGCAGGCCCTGATGCCGATGCCGCCCGGCATGGATTTCGCCACCGCCGCCGCCATCACGCTGACCTACGGCACCTCGCACCACGCCGTGGTCGATAGGGCCGCGCTAAAATCTGGCGAGACCATGCTGGTTCTTGGCGCGGCCGGCGGGGTCGGCCTGGCCGCCATCGAGATCGGCAAAGCCCTTGGCGCCCGCGTCATCGCCGCCGCGTCGAGCGACGAGAAGCTGGCCGTGTGCACGGCGCACGGCGCCGACGCCGTCATCAACTACAGCAAGGAGGATTTGCGCGAGGCGATCAAGGCGGCCACCGGCGGCAAGGGTCCGGACGTGGTCTACGACCCGGTCGGCGGCGATTACAGCGAGGCGGCCTTCCGTTCGATCGCCTGGCGCGGCCGCTATCTGGTGGTCGGCTTCGCCAACGGCGAGATCCCCAAGCTGCCGCTCAACCTGACCCTGCTCAAGGGCGCCTCGCTGGTCGGCGTGTTCTGGGGCGAGTTCGCCAAGCGCGAGCCGAAGGCGAACCTGGCCGGCATGCGCCAGCTGCTCGGCTGGTTGGCGGAAGGCAAAATCAAGCCGCGCATCTCGGCCCGCTACGCGCTGGCCGACACCGCCCAGGCGCTCAAGGACATGGCCGCGCGCAAGGTCACCGGCAAGGTGGTGATCCTGCCGCAGACTTGATCCGAGCTCGATGCCGGCGCCGGGCCGGCCTTGGCGCATAGACAAGAATGTCAGACGCCGGCCACGCGCGCACGCCAAAACGGGGCGCCGACATCGCTGTCGGCGCCCCGTTTTTTGTCGCCCCGGCCAGACCCCGCCGAGCGTCGCCAGACCGAAAAAGCCACCGGAAGTTACGAACCGGAATCTTTACCGGAGGCGTTCCCCGCCGTCGTCGGCGGCAGATTGCGGAAAAATTCCAGCACCTCGGCCTCCTCGCGCGTGCGCTTGAACGGCGGCAAGGACTGCCAGATGCGCCGTCCATACGGCTTGGAAATGACGCGCGGATCGCACAGCATCAGCACGCCACGGTCGCCCTCGTCGCGGATCAGCCGGCCGGCGCCCTGCTTCAGATTGATGATCGCCTCCGGCAGGGTGTGGTGCATGAAGCCGTTCTTGCCCTGCTTTTCCATCACCTCGATGCGCGCCGCCAGGACCGGATCGTCGGGCGGGGCGAACGGCAGCTTGTCGATGATGACCAGCGACAAGGCCTCGCCGCGCACGTCGACCCCCTCCCAAAAACTCTGGCTGCCGATCAGCACGCCGTTGCCCGACTTGCGGAACTGGTCGAGCAGCTCGGTGCGGCCCTTGTCGCCCTGCACGAACAGCGGATACGGCAGGCCGCGCTTGGCGAACTCGTCGCGCAGGCGCTCGGCCGCCCGCTTCACCGCGCGCAAGGTGGTGCACAGCAGGAAGGTGCGGCCGCCGGCCGCCTCGATCACCGGCAGCGCCTTGTCCAGCACCACGTCGGTGTAACCCATCGAATTCGGGTCCGGCATGTTCTGCGGCACGTAGAGGATGCCCTGCCGCTCGTAGTCGAAGGGGCTGGGCCAGCTGCGCGCCGGCTCGTCGGTCAGGCCCATCTGCTCGGCGAAGTGCTTGAAATCATTCTTCACGGCAAGAGTCGCCGAGGTGAAGATCCAGCTGCGCGGCACGCCCTCGCGCTGGCCGTTGAAGATCGGCGCGATCGACAGCGGCGTCTTGTGCAGCTGCAAGGAGGTGGTGTAGGCCTCGACCCAGAACACCGCCTCCTCGCCCGGCGTGACGCGCGCCTTCGGATCGAACTTCCACGCCGCCAGCTGCTGCGCCAGCTCGACGCCGCGCACGCGGCACTGTTCCAGCGTCTCGGCGCGCACCGCCTGGGTCTCCAGCACGGCGATCATGCCGTCCAGCTCGTCCTTCAAGTGTTGCAGCGCCGGAAAGAAGTCGCTCGACGGCGCGATCTGCGGCAGCGACATGCGCACGATGTCCTGCGAGAAGGTCAGGCGCAGGTCGCGCGCCGCCTTCTCCACCACGGTGACCACCTTGCCCCAGTCAGCGCCGTCGCGGGCGTTCGACAGGCCCTCGGCCAGCACGTCGCGGCACAGCTCGAGCACCTGCGAGGTGGAGAAGGTGTCGCCGAAGAACAGGGTCGCCGTGTCGGGCAGCTGGTGCGCCTCGTCGAAGATGATGGTGTTGGCCGAGGGCAGCAACTCGGCCACGCCGGTGTCCTTCAGCGCCACGTCGGCGAAGAACAGGTGGTGGTTGACCACCACCACGTCGGCCTGCTGGGCCTCCTTGCGCGCCTTCATGACGAAGCAGTCCTGATAATATTGGCACTCGGCGCCCATGCAATTGTCGCGCGTCGAGGTCACCAGGTTCCAGATCAGCGCGTTTTCCGGCACCCGCGCCAGCTCCGCCTTGTCGCCCGAGCTGGTCATCTTGAGGAAGCGCGAGATCTCGCGCAGGTGGCCGACGTCCTCGCGCGAGGTCATGCGGCCGTTTTGCAGCGTGCGCTCCAGATGGTAGTGGCAGACATAGTTCGAGCGGCCCTTCAGCAGCGCCACCGAGACGGGCGCCTGCAGCGCGGCGCGCACGGTCGGAATGTCGCGCAGGAACAACTGGTCCTGCAAGTTCTTGGTGCCGGTGGAGACGATGGTCTTGCCGCCCCACATCAGCGCCGGCACCAGATAGGCGAAGGTCTTGCCGGTGCCGGTGCCGGCCTCGGCGATCAAGGTGGTCTGATTGGCGATGGCCTCGGCGATCGCCTTGGCCATGTCGGTCTGCGAGCGGCGCGGGCGGTAGTCGCCGACCGCCGGGCCGAGCGGGCCGCCGGCGCCGAACAGGCGCTCGATGTCGGCATCGTGGCGGCCGGGCGGCGCCTCGGGCGCGCCGGCCGGCAATGGCGCCGTGGCGGGCTGGGCGGCTGCGGCCGGCTCGGCCGGCGGCGGCACCAGGCGGGCGCGCGGCGCGGCGGCGCGGG
>NZ_JAEMNU010000155.1:0-7785 GCF_016461825.1 Rugamonas violacea
TCTGGCTTGGCATGAAAGAGGTCTACGTTGCAGCGAAAACAATGGGAAAATTACGAGACCGGGCCAGCACCAAGAATTGTGTATAACGGCGTGGCCTTAAAGCCGTGGGCACATTTTGAAACGGCCGGGCGATCAAACTACCCTCTTTTCGCAATGGGTAAAGTCGTTCGACTACCCCATCTTCACCAGGCGCTTGATTTTCTGAGAACCAACTGGAGTGACGAAAGGATACCGTCGAACATCCTTGGCATTCGAGAATTTGATAGTGCTCACTCCAAGATACGTCCCAGCCTTCGTATCGATTCCAGGCTGAGCCATCCTTGTCAAATGAGACAGTGACAAGGTGACGAGTCGAACGCTTGCATTCTAAGCAGAAAACTTGCTTGATCTGACCTTTGGATTGGTTCTCAATCGACTCCTCTTTGCTCTCATCTTCCATCATTTCTCCCTTGCCTTAGCTGTTTCGCCCGACACGCACTTGCACCCGGATCGCTCCTTTAAAGTTCACTCCAATCAAGATGGCACCGCCGAATCAAGGCGCTTCGCACAGGCAATGGGTCAGCGCCATGAAGGGCTTGCGGCTGGCGCCCAACTCGTTCAACCAGCTCAGTTCACGCGCCGCCTCGCCGGCCACGCCGGCCGGCAGACCCGTGCCGGCCAGACCCAGCTTGACCTGGGCGCCGACGGCCTGCGCCACCGAGCCGCCGAACAAATCGATCAGCCTATCCACCTTGCTGGTCTCGCGCTCGATGTAGACGACGCGGTAGTCGGCGCCCAGCTTGGCGCGGCCGGCGGCCGATTTCAGCGCGTCGCCGTAGCTGCCCAGCGTGTCGACCAGACCGCGCTCCTTGGCCTGGGCACCGGTCCAGACGCGGCCCTGCGCCACCGCGTCGATCTTCTCCGGCGTGGTCTTGCGCGCCTTGGCGGCGCGGCCGGTGAAGTCGGCGTAGATGTGGTTGATGCTGCTCTGGATCACCTGGCCGAAGCGCGGGTCGAGCGGGCGCAGCGGATTGTTGGCGTCGCCCATCCAGGTGGTGGTGGTGCCGGCGGTGTGGATGCCCAGCTTGTCGATCACCTTGTCGGCCTTGGGCAGCAGCGCGAACACGCCGATCGAGCCGGTGATGGTGGTCGGGTCGGCGATCACCTCGTCGGCCGCCATCGAGATCCAATAGCCGCCCGAGGCGGCCACGTTGCCCATCGAGACCACCACCGGCTTGCCGGCGGCGCGGGTCAGCTCCAGCTCGCGGCGGATCAACTCCGAGGCGAAGGCGCTGCCGCCGGGCGAGTCGACGCGCAGCACCACGGCCTTGATCTTGTCGTCCTCGCGCGCCAAGCGGATCAGCTTGGAGGTGGACTCGCCGCCGATCGAGCCGGGGCCGGCCACGCCGTCGCTGATCTCGCCGGCGGCGATGACCACGCCGACGGCGTCGCCGGTCAGCTTGGGATGCAGGCGGGCCAGGTAATCGTCGAAGTTAATCTGGCGGAAGCTCTTGCCCTCGCTCTCCTTGACGCCGCGTTGAATCATCAACTGGCGGATCTCGTCGCGGGTCTTCAGGCCGTCGACCAGCTTGGTGCTGACGGCCAGCTTGGCCAGGTCGCCGTCGACCTTGGCGGCGTTGTCCGGCAGCGCGTTGATGTCCTTCATCAGCTGGCCCTGCGGCAGCTTGCGCGCCGTCTCCACCTCGCCGGTGTAACTGGCCCACAACGCGTTGACCAGGTAGGCGTCCGCCTCGGCGGCGGCCGGCGACGGGCCGTTGGCGATGAAGGGCTCGGCGGCGCTCTTGTAGGTGCCGACCTTGAGCAGGTTGACGGTGACGCCGACCTTGTCGAGCGCGTCGCGGTAGTAGTTGCGGTAGCGGCCGAAGCCGTCCAACAACACCGTGCCCATCGGGTGCATGTACACCTCGCTGGCGTGCGAGGCCAGCAGATACTGGCGCTGGTCGAAGCTGGAACCCCAGGCCACCACCTGCTTGCCGCTCGCCTTGAAGCGGTCCAGCGCGGCGGCCACCTCGCGCAGCGTGGCCAGGCCGTTGCCTTGCAGGTCGTCGGTCAGCAGCACGGCGGCGCCGATGCTGGGGTCCTTGGCGGCCGCCTCGAGCACCGACAGCACGTCGCGCAGTTGGGTCATCTTGTGCGTCTCGCCACCGCTGACCGAGGTCACCAGCGCCTCGCGGGCGTTGCCGCTGGTCTGTTCGACCAACGCGCCCTTCAGGTCGAGCACCAGAGTGGTTTTGGCGGCGAGGGGCTTCAGGCCGCCGCCGAAGATGGCGTATAGCAGCGCCACGATCAGCGCCAGGAACAGCAGGTTGAAGACCGCGCGACGGCCGGCGTCAAGCGCGCGCCAGCAAAAGCCGAGGCCGCTGCGTAGGTAGGCAAAGGGGGATCTGGACATCGGTACTCCTGATTGTTGCTGGGTTGGGATAACTAATTCTTAACGTTTTATTGGTGACACTGTAAGCCAAAACACGACTCTTTGTCAGCCACCGTTCGCAACCGGCTGGTCAGACGCCGGCAGCGAAATCAGGAACAGGGCCGCCAGCACCAGCAAACCATTCATGATAAGCAGCTCCAGGCCGAGACGATAGCTGCCGAAAATCAACTCTTGATTGCGGTCAACGGCGTAGCACAGCGCCGGCCCGGCCAGCGCGGCCAGCGGCACCCAGCGCTGGCGCAGGCCGCGCCGGCTCAGCATGCCGAAGGCGAACAAGCCCAGCAGCGGGCCGTAGGTGTAGCCGGCCAGTTTCAGGATCACCCCTATCATGCTAGCACTGTCTATCCATTTGAACAGCAGCACCAGCAGCAGGAACAGGGCGCAGAAGCCCAGGTGGACGCGCTGGCGCCGGCGCAGCTTGGCGGCCTCGGCCAAGTCGGCGCGCCGGGTCAGGCCGAGCAGGTCGATGCAGAAGCTGGCGGTCAGCGCGGTGATGGCGCCGTCGGCGCTGGGGAACAGGGCCGAGATCAGGCCGAGCAGGAAGATCAGTTGCACCAGCGCGGGCAGATGGCCCATCACCACGGCCGGGAACAGCTTGTCGCCCGTCGCCGTCACGCCGGCCAGCGGCGCGTACAGGTGCAGCAAGCCGCCGAGGAACAGGAACAGCGCCAGCACGCCGACCAGGATGGCGGTCAGCAGCAACATGTTCTTCTGCGAATCGGCCAGGGTGCGCACCGAGATGTTCTTCTGCATCATCTCCTGGTCCATGCCGGTCATGGCGATGGTGATGAACATGCCGGCCAGCACCTGCTTGCAGAAATACGCCGGGCTGTCGACGTCCCAGGTGAACACCCGCGCCAGGCCGGCGTCCTGCATGCGCGCCAGGCTGGTGGCGAGGTTCAGATCCATCGCGTGCAACAGGTAGGCGACGCAGATGAACAGGCCCAGCAGCATGCCGGCCGTTTGCAGCGTGTCGGTCCAGACGATGGTCTTGACGCCGCCCTCGTAGGTGTAGAGCAAAATCATCAGCAACACCACCACGCTGGTCAGCCAGAACGGCAGGCCCAGGCGGTCGAGGATGACGGCCTGCAGGATGTTGATGACCAGATACAGCCGCGCGCTGGCGCCCAGGGTGCGCGACAAGATGAAGCAGGCCGCGCCGCTCTGTCCGGCGCGGCGGCCCAGGCGCACGTCGAGGTAGTGGTAGATCGAGGTCAGGCGCAGCCGGTAGTACAGCGGCAGCAGCACGAAGGTGACGCTCAGGTAGCCCAGCACATAGCCCAGCGTGATCTGCAAGTAGCCGAAGCCGTCGCGGCCGACCGCGCCGGGCACGCTGATGAAGGTCACCCCGCTCAGCGTGGTGCCGACCATGCCGAAGGCGACCAGCAGCCAGTTGCTGCTCTTGTTACCGTTGAAGAAACTTTCGTTGGTGGCGTTGCGCGAGGTGCGCCTGGCCACCAGCAACAGCAGGCCGAAATAGGCGAGGACGACGAGGAAGAGCGTGAGGGGGGACATGGGATGTTGGCCGGAAGCTGAAATTCGAATGGCCAGCAATATACACCCGTGGAGTGGTGGATATGAAAAGCGAGGCTCTCTGCCACTCCGGCACCGCCTCGCGACGGCGTGGCGGGGAGCCGCTGCGGTTGCTGCCCGGTGAAGGCGCCGGCGGCTACAAAACCACCCACAGTCCGAAAACCGGGGTCGGACCCGCGGCGCCAAGGCGGGGAGTCCGACCCCAGATTTACGCCTGTGGGTTTGTATCCGCCGCCAGCGGCCCGTCAGTGGCTGGCGACGCGGCGCGGCCGCTCGGCGCCGGCGGCCACGGGAATCGGATTGAGACGGTCGAGCCGGCCGCTCAGCGCCGTCAGGCCGAAGGCGCCCAGCACCACCAGCGCGCCGATCCAGCCGGTGTGCACCAGCCCCAGGTGTTCGACGATCAGGCCGCCGCCCCAGGCGCCGCCGGCGATGCCCAGGTTGAAGGCGGCGATGTTCAGGCCGGAGGCGACGTCGACGGCGCGCGGCGTGAAGTGCTCGGCCTGCTGCACCACATACACTTGCAAGCCGGCGACATTGCCGAAGGCCACGGCGCCCCACAGCAGCACGGTGGCCAACATCAGCCAGGGGTGCGGCGCGGCAAAGGTGACCAGCAGCAGCACGGCGGCCAGGCCGAGGAAGATGATTTTCAACGCCGCGATCGGACCACGGCTGTCGGCCAGCTTGCCGCCCCAGATGTTGCCGACGGCGACGGAGACGCCGTACACCAGCATCACCAGGCCGACCAGGTTGGCGCTGAAGCCGGTGATGTCCTGCAGAATCGGCGCCAGATAGGTGAAGGCGGTGAAGGAACCGCCGTAGCCGACCGCCGTCATGGCGTAGACCAGCAGCAGGCGCGGCTCGGCCAGCACCTTGAGCTGTTGCAGCAACGAGGCCGGCGCGCTGTGCTTGATAGTCGCCGGGACGAAGGCCAGGCTGCCGACAAAGGCCACCACGCCCAGCGCGGAGACGGCGAGGAAGGTCTCGCGCCAGCCGAAGTGCTGGCCGATGAAGGTGCCCAGCGGCACGCCGGTGACCAGGGCCACGGTCAGGCCGGTGAACATGATGGCGATGGCGCTGGCGGCCTTGTCCTTGGGCACCAGCGAGGTGGCGATGGTCGAGCCGATCGAGAAGAACACGCCGTGCGCCAGCCCGGTCAGGATGCGCGCCACGATCAGCGAGTTGTAGCCGGGCGCCTTCCAGGCCAGCAGGTTGCCCAGCGTGAACAGCACCATCAGCGCCAGCAGCAGGGTCTTGCGCGGCAGCTTGCCGCTGAGCGCGGTCAGCACCGGCGCGCCGACGGCGACGCCGAGCGCGTACAGGCTGACCAGCAGGCCGGCCGACGGCAGGTTGACGCCGAGGTCGGCGGCGATGGTCGGCAGCAGCCCGACAATAACGAACTCGGTGGTTCCGATGGCGAAAGCGCTGATCGTCAGCGCCAGCAAGGCAATGGGCATGGCATAACTCCTGTCAAAGTGGATGCCATGCAGTATCCCGGCTTTCTTTGTTTCGAAAAATACCTGCCGGGACAGAACATCCTTGCTTTGACAGCAACAATCAGCGCGACAATCGGCAAAGCGGCCGCCTTTGCTGCTATGCTTTCCCCATGAATTCGGAAAAACTTGCCCTGCTGCTGAGCCGTGAGATGCCTTACGGAAAATACAAAGGCCGCCTGCTGGCGGACCTGCCCGGCCACTATCTGGGCTGGTTCGCCCGCGCGGGCTTCCCCTCGGGCGAGCTGGGCGCGCTGATCGCCCTGATGTACGAGCTGGACCACAACGACCTGCGCCACCTGCTGGCGCCGCTGCGTCCGCCCGGCCGGCCGCTGCCGCGGCGCGACTAGGCCGCGCCGCTCAGCGGTAGCTGGCCAGGATGCGCTCGACCGTGCCGTCCTTGACCAGTCCCTTGATGACCCGGTCGACCTCGGCGAAGGGCACGCCGGAACGGCGCGAAAAGGCGCACTGCGCCTTGAACGAGGCGAACACCAGACCGGGCCGCAGCTTGAGTTGTTTGTCCATGCGCAGCTGGTAGTCCAGCACCATCTGCGACACCAGCGCGTATTGCAGCTCGCCGTTGACGACGCGCCGCAGATTGGTCTCCATGGTCTCCGAGTCGACCCGCACGAACTGCGCGCCGAGCACCTGTTCGACGCGCGGATAGCGGTAGGCCGAGACCGTGCCGATGGACTTGCCGCGCAGCGCCGTCAGCGAGGGAATCGCCGGCGCGCCGGGCACGCTGGCGACCATCTCGGCGTCCGGCAGGAAGGGCTGGCTCCAGTCGAAGTCGCCGTCTATCCAGTACGGCAGCACATAGCACATGCCGTCGGCCTTGCCCTTGACCAGGGCCCGGCCGGTCTGGTCGCCGGCGACGACGACGAAGCGCACCTTGCGGCCCAGCCGCTTGGCGATGGCCTCGCCCAGGTCGCGCACGATGCCGCCGCCCAGCTCGCCGTGCTTGATGTCGGCAAGCGGCATCAGCTGGTCGGTCGAGGCCAGCATGACGAGTTCGGCCGGCGCCCCCCGAGCGGCCAGGCTCAACAGGGAACATGCCAGCAATGCTGCCAGGCGCTTGCTCATCGGCGATGCCACTTTCACAGAGGATACATCCCAGCTATGCTGCCACAGAAGCAAGACCGCCGCAATGCCCGGGCCGGCCGCAATGCCCGGCCGAACGGCGGTGGCGAACGGCGGGGCCGAACGGCGCGACGGCGCCTCAGACGCCGCAGCTCAGATCGTTCCACTCCTTGGTGTAGACCGGCACATAGCCCAGCGGCGTCCACAGCGACAGGCGCAGGCGGAAGGCGCAGGCCTTGGCGCCGAAGTCGCCGGTGCCGGGCGCGTCGGTGTCCAGCGTCCAGCTGCCCGGGCCACGGTCGCGCCGCCAGCGGACGAACTTCTCGTGCGTCTCGCCGTCGGCCTCGCCCAGCTGGGCGGCGATGGACTGGTGGCTCAGGCCGGCCAACGTGGCCGGCCGGGGGAACGGCGATACGCACACCCAGGCCATGTAGGCGATGGCGGCGAGGAACAGGAGCAGGAAGAATTTGGACTTGATGGTGGTCATGGCGTCAGCCGGAATCGGGTCCGGCCCTTTTATTGTGTTGGTGGTGGTGCTGCGTTGAAAAGATGAAACGATGAAACGGCCGGGCGGCCGGCGCTGGCGGACTAAGCACCCTGTCGAGCCGCCTCGGCCGGGCCGGCCGGGTTGCCCGGGACGGCCGGCATAATGCTCAGCTCGGCGAAGCCGGTGGCGGCGTCGAAGTCGCGGCCGAACACCTGGCCCGGCAGCAGCGCCAGCAGCACCTCGGCGGTGGTGCGGACGATGCAGCCGGCGCAGACATGGCCGCCCAGCACCCTGCCCTGCGCATCGGCCACGGCCATGTGCAGATGCGCGCCCTGCGGCGCCAACGAACCGGCCAGGCTGAGGATCTCCAGGTCGCCGCCCACGCTGCTCGGTCCGGGCTGGCCGGCGTAGCGCAACTGCGCCACGCTGAGGCTGCCGATGCCCTGCAGGACGAAGCCGGCGGCCACGCCGTGCCGCGCCAGCGCGGCTCCCAGGACGGCGCGCAGGTCGTCGCCGGGATGCAGGCGCAAGGGCACGGCAAGCATGGGCGCGCCATCGAAAAGACTGCGATTCATTGAGGAATTCCAGGTGGGCTGAACAATAGCGCCAGAGTAGCCGGAAGCGCTCCGCCATCCAAGACATTTTGCAAACTTCGTTCACGAAGTGGCAATACTTTCGGCGCCGCACAACAGGCTTGTCACGCCGACTAGCCTATGTGACAAGTCCCGGCGCGCAGTCCGTCTTGCAAGCGGCCACGGCGG
>NZ_JAEMNU010000155.1:7793-25305 GCF_016461825.1 Rugamonas violacea
CTCTCACTTGACGGCGATCTTCTTGCCGTGAAACTTGCTGAACTCCTCCAGCCCCAGCGCGAACAGTCGGATCTCCTTCGGGTTGAGCGCCACGAAGGGCTCGGTCTTGATGGTGATGATGTCCTTGCCGGAGTCGCGCTTCCAGGTGCCGACCACCTTGCCCTGGATGAGCATCAGCGGCTGGAACAGGCCGGTCGCGGGCGGGCAGACGCGGTTGTTGTAGAGCGGATCGAGCACCATGCCGCGCTCCTTGTAGCCGAGCAGATACTCGTCGAAGCCGGGCAGCGCCGCGCCGTGGTACTGGAAGGCCGGCGGCTCGCCCGGCATGGCCCACAGCTCCTGGCCCTCGAAGGCGTGCATCTCCAGCTCGGCCTTGATGACGTCGAGGCCGCGCTCGGCGTCGCTGGCGGTCATGCCGGACCACCACTGGAAGTCCTCCAACGTGGCCGGGCCACGGCTTTGGAAGTAGCGTTTGGCCAGCTCGCCGAGCGCCTGGTCGCGCGCCATCGGCGCCTGCGCCGGCACCCAGTCGTCCAGCGCGACGAAGCGCTGGCCGGCGAAGCACAGCACGCCGTCCTGGGCGGCGCGCCACAACAGGTGGTAGCCGCGCTGGTCGGTGGTGGAGATGCCCTTGTCTTCCAGCAGGGTGTACAGCTCGTCGCGGGTGCGCTGTTTGCCGCCCTTCAAGGCGACCGACAGGATGGCGTGGCTGCGCAGGATGGTGCGCTCGTCGAAGCCGAGCTGCTGGCGCCGCTGCATGCTGGCCACCACGTTGCCCGGCGCCGTCAGCGTGTTCATCCAGCGCACGTCCTCGACGGCGACCATGTGGATGGTGCCGCGCATCAGCCAGGTGCGCACGATCTTGCCGTCGTTGATGGCCTGGGTGACGCTGGCGTCGGTCTCGTTCGGCATGCGCGCGCCGATCGCCCACTTGGCGCTGGCGTAGTCCTGGGCCTGGATCGAGCCCATCCAGGAAAGCAACTGCTGCGCCGATGTGAAGGTGTTGCCCAGCAGCCCCTGGTTATGCAATCTCGCCGAAATAGTCATGTGTCTCTGTGTGAATTCTGTAGGTGATCAAGTTGCCAGGAGGGGATTTTAACAATTCCTGGGTGCAATGCGGAACCATACATGATCTCACCACAGACGGGCGGCTTTTGCCTAGCTATTTCTACCGCCGAACAACACCGCCCGGGCCTGCTCGCTCAGCGCCCGCTCGCTGCGGGCGTAGACGTCGGCCACGCCGGTGTAGGCGCGCACGGTGGCCGGCCGCGCCCGCATGGCGGCAAACCAGCGCCGCACGTTGGGGAAGGCGGCCAGCGCCTGGCCGTGCGCCTGGTGCGGCACGATCCACGGGTAGCAGGCGATATCGGCGATGGAGAAGGCGCCGGCGATGAAGTCGCGGCCCGCCAATTGCCGGTCGAGCACGCCGTACAGCCGGGCCGTCTCGCGGGTGTAGCGTTCGATGGCGTAGGGCACGGTCTCCGGCGCGTAGACGTTGAAGTGGCCGATCTGGCCGGCCATCGGCCCCAGCCCGGCGACCTGCCAGACCAGCCATTGCAGCACCTCGGCGCGCTCGCGCAGCCGCTCGGCCGGCGGCAGGCCGAAGCCGCTCTTGTCGGCCAGATAGAGCAGCATGGCGCCGGACTCGAACAGGCTGAGCGGCGCGCCGCCGTCGGCCGGGGCGTGGTCGACCAGGGCCGGAATCTTGTTGTTGGGCGAGATGCGCAGGAAGTCGGCGGCGTACTGCTCGCCGGCGCCGATGTCGACAGCGATGCGACGATAGGCCAGGCCGGCCTCTTCGAGGAACATGGTCAGCTTCAGGCCGTTCGGCGTGGCGGCGTAGTACAGATCGATCATGGCGCGCTCCCTGGTGGTGGTGGAGTGGCCATTGTCACCGCGCCGGCATGGCGGCGGCGTGACCAACTACGGCGAAATGCAGGAGGCCAATTGAGTAGGACAATCGCCGCACCGTCCAGCGGCCCAACGGCTCAGCGGCTATTGAAGGCCAGCCGCTTGCCCTCGCGCAGCATGCGCTCGAAGTCGGCCGCCGGCACCGGCTGGCTGAACAGATAACCCTGCAACTGGTCGCAGCCGAGCTCGCGCAGGAAGCTCATCTGCTCGGCCGTCTCGACGCCCTCGGCGACGATCTCCTGGCGCAACTGCTGCGCCATGGTCACGATGGCGCGGGCGATGGCGCAGTCGTTCTCCTCGTAAGGCAGGCCGGTGACGAAGGCGCGGTCGATCTTCAGCGTGCTGATCGGGAACTTCTTCAGGTAGGCCAGGCTGGAATAGCCGGTGCCGAAGTCGTCCAGCGCCAGCGCCATGCCCATCGCCACCAGCTCGTTCATGATGGCGATGACGTTGTCGGCGCCGCGCACCAGCAGGCTCTCGGTGATCTCCAGCATGATCTGCTCGGGCTGCACGCCGTGCCGCTCCAGCACCGCCGCCACCCGCCCCGGCAGGTGCTGGTCGAACTGGCGCGCCGACAGGTTGACGGCGATGGTCGGCATGATCAGGTTGGCGTCCTTCCACTCGCGCACCTGGCGGCAGGCCTCGTCGAGCACCCAGCTGCCCAGTTCGAGGATCAGGCCGGTCTCCTCGGCCACCGGGATGAACACGCCGGGCGAGACCAGGCCGCGCACCGGATGGCGCCAGCGCAGCAGCGCCTCGGCGCCGACGATGCGGCCGCTGCGCAGGCTGACCTTGGGCTGGTAGTACAGCAGCAGCTCCTGGTTGACCAGCGCCAGCCGCAGCTCGGTCTCCAGCCGCAGATGCTCCTTGGCGCGCTGGTTCATCTCCTCGCTGTAGAACAGGAAGGCCGACTCGATGTTCTGCGCGGCGCGGCTGGTGGCCACCTCGGCGTAGCGGATCAAGGTGCTGGTCTCGCGGCCGTCCTCCGGGTAGATGGTGATGCCGATGCTGGCGCCCACCTGCAGGCTGTGGCCGCCGATCTGGATCGGCGCGGCCAGCGCCGTCAACAGCTTGCTGGCGACGATGGCGGCGTGCTCGCGCTTTTCGATGTGCAGCAGGGCGATGGCGAACTTGCTGCCGTCGAGCCGCGCCAGCACGTCGGCGTCGCGCAGCACCTGGCGGAACAGGCGGCCGATCTCGCACAACAGCTCGTTGCCGATCTCGTGGCCCAGCGTGTCGCTGATGGCGCCGATGCGGCTGATCTCGACCACCATCAGGGCGCCGTGCTGCAGGCTGCGGCGCGCCTCCATCAAGGCCTGGTCGACCAGCTGGCTCAACAGGCACAGATTGGGCAGGCCGGTCAGGCTGTCGTAGTTGGCCATGCGCTGCATGCGCGCCTCGGCGTCCTTGTGCACGCTGATGTCGGAGAACAGCGAGAAGGTGTGGGTGATGTGGCCGGCGCGGTCGCGCACCACGCTGATGGTGACCGACTGCGGGAACAGCTCGCCGTTCTTGCGCTTGCCGACGATCTCGCCGCGCCACGGGCCGTGGCCCTTCATCGCCGCGCGCACCTGGGCGCGGAAGTCGGCGTCGTGCACGCCCGAGCGCAGCAGGTCCGGCGTCTGGCCGATGGTCTCGGCCGGCGAGTAACCGGTGATGCGGCTGAAGGCGCCGTTGATCGAGACGATGCGCTCGTTGGCGTCGGTGATGAGGACGCCCTGGTCGCTGTCCTCGATGATGCGGGCGTGCAGGCGCAGCTTGTCCTGCTCGGTCAGCGCCTCGCTGGGCGGCTGCAGGCGCACCAACATGCCGTCCGGGTCGCCGCCGCCGTCGCGCCGCAGCGACAAGGTCAGCTGAACCCAGAACACCTCGCCCGACTTGCGCCGCCGGCGCACCTCGGTGACGGCCTGCTCGTGCTCGAAGAACAGCTCGGCGATGTTGCCGTCGTCGTCGTCCTCGGCGTACAGGAACAAGACGTGCTGGCCCAGCGCCTCCGGCTCGCTGTAGCCGAACATCTGCTCGGCGCCGGCGCTCCAGCCGAGGATGTAGCCGGCCAGGTCGAGTTCGAGCAGCGCCTCGGCGGCGGCGCTGTGCGCCGAGACGGCCTCGGCGCGGATTGCCGCCAGTTCGACCACCGCCTCGCGCAGGCCGGCCAAGGTCTGTTCCAGCGCCTCGCCGCGCTCCTGCTGGGCGCGCTGACTCAGCGCCAGGCAGCGCGCGATGGCGGCGTCAAGCATGGTGGCGGGCCGCGCCGTCGACGGTCACGTCGAGCATCCACAGATTGGCGTCGGCGACGATGCGGTTGAAGTCGGCGGCCTCGATCTGCAGCACGGCCAGGCCGGCGGCCAGGCCGGCGAAGTCGCCCGCCTCGGCCCGTTCCAGCAGCGCCAGCAAGGTGCCCAGCTCGCCCTCGTGCGCCAGCAAGGCTTGCTGCACGGTGTCGCCGATCGGCAGCGGCCGCAACACCTCGGCCAGCGGCAGGCCGAACAAGGTGCCCAACAGGGAGAACATGCCAACCATGAAGCCCTGCTCCTGGCAGTGCTTGTCCATGCCGGCGGCGCGCGCCAGCAGTTCGAGCGCGCGCGCCCGCACCGCCACCTGGGCCAGCAACATGGCCGAGCGCATGTCGCCGGGACGCGAGGAGAACAGCATCAGGTTGAGCCAGCGCCGCAGTTGTTGGCGGCCAAGGATCAGGATCGCCTGCGAAAAGCTGGTGACGCGCCGGCCGGTGCCCATGCCGAGCGAGTTGACCAGCTTGAGCAGGTGGTAGGACAAGGTCGGATCGTGCCGCAGCAGGGCCTCGATCTCGTGGGTGTCGGCCTCGGCGGCGACCTTCTGCACCAATTGCAGGGCCAGCGCGCGCGAGGCGGCCTGGTTGCCGACCGGCTTGGGCGGCGGCGCCAGGTGCCAGTCGCCCGTCACCCAGCGCACCGCCGGCGGCAAGTGCTTGTCGAAGACGCCGTCGACGCGCTGCAAGATGGCCTCGTCCAGCGGCTTCCAGCCGGCCTGGGCCAGCGCATCGAGCAAGGGCGCGGCCGGCTTGGCGCGGTAGAAACACGGCCAGCGCGCCGCCAAGGCGCGCAATTGCGCCTCCGGCAGCGACAGCATGGCGGCGGCAGCGGTATCGATGCCGGCAACGGTATCGATGCCGGCAACGGCAGCGGCGTCGGACCGGGCCGGCGTATCGCTGTCGAACAGCAGCGCGCCCGGAGCGCCGTCGCGGTCGGCCAATAGCTGCAGGAACAGGGGCGGCACTACGGTTGAAGCTGTCATGGAACTTTCCAGCGAAGAACGATGGGGGAAGAAAGGTGAAGCCGGCCAGATTCTGGCTGGCAATCTGCCGGCATCCTGTCTGGATTTTGCCCGAAACTGGCGCGATCCGACAGGAATGCTGCATATGGTACTCTGAAATTATTGGCGTGGGTCAACACCCGCTCAATATCCGACGCACCATTTTGTCACTTAAGCCACAAATTATCGACAATCGTCGCCATTCACCGCCAAGCGCCGCCGGTCATTCCCCGCCGGCCCGGCCGGCGCCGCCCGGCAGGTGGCGCAGCAGCTGCGCGAACAGGGCCGGATCGCGCATCCGCTCGGTCCACCAGCGCAGCGCGGCGCCGCCCTCGCCCGCCCGCCAAGCCAGATAGAAGGTCTCGGCCGGTTTCGGCTCCTCCACCTGTTTCTCCACCAGCAGGCCGGCGGCGATCGCGGCGCGGGCGCAGGGTTCGGGCAGGAAGCCGAAGCCCAGGCCGGCCACCTGATAGTCGAACTTGGCCTGCATGCTGGGCAGGGTCAGCGTGTCTTGCCCCAGCAACAGGCCGACCGTGCGCGGCGCCAGCTGGCGCGCCGAATCGGCCACGCTGATGGCGCGGTGGAGTTGCAGCTCGGCCCGTCCCAGCGGCCCGGCCACGCCCGCCAGCGGATGCTTGGGCGCCACGGCGAAGACAAAATTCATCGTGCCGAGCGCCTGCGAGACGTAGCCGCCGCCGGCCGGGCCGTCGCCCGGCGCGCCCACCAGCAGGTCGACGCGGCGCTCCAGCAAGGCCTCCCAGGTGCCCGACAGCGCCTCCTGCAAGACCCGCAGCCGGGTCTGCTGCGCCACGGCGTAGAAGGCCATCACGTCGTCCTGCAAGGCGAGGCTGGAAAACATCGAGTCCATGCCGATGGTCAACTCGGTCTCCCAACCGGAGGCCACCCGGCGCACGCGGTTTTCCAGATCCTGCGCCGCCTTCAGCAGGTAGCGCCCCTCCTTGAGCAGCTCGTGGCCGGCCGGCGTCAGCATCACGCGCGGGCCGTTGCGCTCGAACACCTGCACGCCCAGCTCGTCCTCCAGCTTGGCCACGGTGTAGGAGATGGTCGAGGGCACGCGGTGCAATTCCTTGCCGGCGGCGGAGAAGGAACCGCGCCGCTCGATGGCGTCGACGATTTGCAGGGCTTCCAGGCTGAGTCTGAGCATTCGAAATTTTCGATAATGAAACGGTAAATTATTCGTTTTTTTAAACGATCGGGGAGGAATATACTTCTCTTCATCGATGCGACGGACAGAACATCGCCAGCAAACGATGTTCGAAATTATCGCATATCAACCTGAAAAGAATGGAGTTCACCATGTTGCAAATTCGTAAAAGTGAAGCGCGCGGCCTGGCCAACCATGGCTGGCTCAATTCCCACCACAGCTTCTCCTTCGGCCACTACCAGGACCCCGAGCACGTCGGCTTCGGCCCGCTGGTGGTGATCAACGAGGACCGCGTCACGCCGGCCCAGGGCTTCGGCACCCACGGCCACCGCGACATGGAGATCATCTCCTACGTGCTGGACGGCGCGCTGGCCCACAAGGACAGCATGGGCACCGGCTCGGTCTTGCACTACGGCGATGTGCAGCGGATGAGCGCCGGCAGCGGCGTGCGCCACAGCGAGTTCAACCACTCGCCCAGCGAAGGCGTGCACTTCCTGCAGATCTGGATCCAGCCGAACGTCACCGACATCGCGCCCAGCTACGAGGAAAAACACTTCGCGCCGGACAGCAAACGCGGCCAGCTGCGCCTGATCGCCTCCGGCGACGGCCGCGACGGCTCGGTGCTGATCCACCAGGACGCCGCCCTGTACGCCAGCATCCTCGGCGCCGGCGAACGGCTGCAACATGCGCTGGCCGCCGGCCGCCTCGGCTATGTCCATGTGATCCGTGGCGAGCTGGTGGTCAACGGCAGCGCGCTCAAAGGCGGCGACGCGCTCAAACTGAGCGACGAGGCGAGCGTCAGCGTGGAAGCCGGTGGCGAGGTCGAGTTCCTGCTGTTCGACCTGCCGCGCTAAGCCATAAAACCCAGCGGCGGAATCTAGGGTCGGACCCCGAGGGGTCCGACCCTGGCTCTCCGCCCTTGGGTGGTTTCAGCGTCGCCGGCGCCTTACCCGCGCGGCAACAGCCCCGGCAAAACTATCCGCCAATTAACATCCGTCCGAGTTTTGGTATGATGACAGGGCGCGCCGGGTCTGATCGATCAGTCCGGCGCGCCTTTTTTACCCTTTACCGTACATTTTTGAAGAGCAGACCATGCCGCACAGCGCAGACACAGCAGCAAAAGAAGAATTGGACTACACCACCTCTTGCGCCCTGCCGACGCCATGGGCGCAGTTCACCCTGCACGCTTTTGTCGAGCACGCCACCGGCAAGGAACACCTGGCCATGGTGCTGGGCGACATCGGCGACGGCGCGCCCGTGCTGGCCCGCGTCCACTCCGAATGCCTGACCGGCGACGTGCTGTTCTCCCAGCGCTGCGACTGCGGCGCCCAGCTCGAAGGCGCGCTCAAGCGCATCGCCGCCGAGGGCCGCGGCATCCTGCTGTACCTGCGCCAGGAGGGCCGCGGCATCGGCCTGATCAACAAGATCCGCGCCTACCGCCTGCAAGAGGGCGGCGCCGACACGGTGCAGGCCAACGAGCAACTGGGCTTCAAGGCCGACGCCCGCAACTACGCGCTGGTGCAACCGATGTTCGCCAAGTTCGGCGTCACCAGCCTGCGCCTGATGACCAACAACCCGCGCAAGATCGACGCCATGGCCAAGCTCGGCATCACGGTGGCCGAACGGGTGCCGCTGCTGGTCAACCGCAACGCCTTCAACCAGCACTACCTGAACACCAAGGCCGCCAAGCTGGGCCACATGATGACCCCGCTGACGCCCGCCCCCGCCGAGGACGGCGAACTGTAATACCATATGCAATCGCCTCACCAAGTCAAAGGAATGCATGAAATTTATTAATTCAGCAGCCGTACTCGCCTTGACTTGGGCCTGCGCCGCCTTGGCGCCGGCCGCCGCCGGGCCGCTCCAGGCCAGCACCATGCCGTCCGCCCCGCCGGCCAAGGCCACGGCGGCGGCGGCCGAACCGAAGGCGCTGCCGCCGCCGTCCAGCGCGGCGCAACAACTGTATGCCTCGGCCAAGGGCGACATCCTGCAGGTGCGCTCGCTGCTCAAGGGCGGCCGCACCCAGTCCTCGGTCGGCTCCGGCTTCCTGATCGGCACCAGCAACCTGGTGGTGACCAACTACCACGTGGTCTCCCAGTTCGCCCTCGATCCCGACACCTACGTCGGCGAATGGGTCGACACCGCCGGCAAGCGCGGCAACGTCGAGCTGCTCGCCGTCGACGTGCTGCACGACCTGGCCGTGCTGCGCGTCAGCCGCAACGGCACCGGCTTCTTCCGCCTGCCCGAGCCGCTCGCCCCGCTCACCCAGGGCCAATACCTGTACTCGATGGGCAACCCGCTCGACCTCGGCTTCGCCATCTCGGAAGGCGCCTACAACGGCGTCATCGCGCGCAGCTTCTACGACCAACTGATGTTCACCGGCCCGATCAACTCCGGCATGAGCGGCGGCCCCAGCGTGACGGTGGACGGCGCCGTGGCCGGCGTCAACGTGTCGAAACGGCTGGACGGCGAGCTGGTCAGCTTCCTGGTGCCGGCCCGCTACGCCCAGCAACTGTTGCAGCGCGTCGCCCATCAGACCAAGCCGCCGCGGGACTTCACCGGCCTCGTCGCCGAGCAACTGCTCAACCACCAGCGCGCCCTGGTCGACCAGTTGCTGGCCAGCCCGCTGACCTTGAAACCGATGGGACCGTACCAGGTGCCGGTGCGCGAGTCCGAGCAGATGCGCTGCTGGGGCCGCACCGTCAACAAGACCGAGCAGTCCTTCAGCGTCGACGACACCAGTTGCGCGATGGAGTCGGCGATCTTCGTCAACAGCGCGCTGCAAACCGGCCAGATCGGCATCCGCCACCAGTTCCTGCGCAGCACCGGCCTGGACACGCTGCGCTTCGCCCAGCTGGCCGGCAGCTCCTTCAAGAACGAGCATTTCGGCAGCGGCAAAAGCGCCAGCATGACCGGTCCCAAATGCACCGAACAATTCGTCAAGAACCGCAGCCTGCCGCTGCGCGCCGTGCTGTGCGTGCGCGCCTACCGCAAGTTCGACGGCCTGTACGACTTCGCCCTGCTCACCGCCAGCACCGACAGCGGCCAGATGAGCCTGCAAAGCCGCTTCGACGCGCACGGCGTCTCCTACCCCAACGGCCTGCGCCTGAGCCGCGTCTTCCTCGACTCGCTGGCACGCGGAGCCAAGCCATGAAGCCGCCCTACTTCATCGAGCTGCTGTCGCGCAACGGCGAGGTGCTGCAACGCCAGGCCGTCGCCGCCCTGCCGATCCGCCTCGGCCGTGGCTACGACAACGACTTCATCCTCGACGACGCCCACACCGCCGCCCACCACGCCGTCATCGACGGCGACGACGAGGGCCGCCTGTTGCTGCGCGACCTGGGCGGCAAGAACGGCAGCGTGGTGCAGGGCAAACGCCAGGACAGCATCGTGCTCGGCGGCGACACCGTGGTGCGCCTGGGCCACAGCCGCCTGCGCGTGCGGCCGGCCGACTTCCCCGTCGCGGCCGAGCTGGCCGACACCACCATGCACGGCTGGGAAGGCGCCACGCCGGCGCTGACCGGGCTGGCCATGATGGCCCTGTTCACCCTGCTGGAATACTGGTTGTCCGACGTCGAGGCCTTCCAGCCGATCCGCTACCTGCTGGTGCTGGCCTCCGGGCTGGGACTGGGGCTGGTGTGGAGCGCCGCCTGGGCGCTGGCCAACCGCCTGTTCGGCAACCAGGCGCGGCTGGGCCGCCACCTGTTCATCCTCGGCGGCGGCCTGCTCGCGCTGGGCGCCTGGCGCTCGCTGAGCAGCGTGCTGGCCTACGCCTGGTCGGCCGAGCTGCTGACCCGCTACGGCAACCTGGTGTCGATCGCGCTGGCCTGCGGCATGGTGTTCTTCCACCTGTGGACCATCAAGCCCCACCATCCACGGCGGATGGCCTCGACCAGCCTGGTGCTGATGCTGGCCGGCACCACGCTGGTGTTGATGAGCAATCTGCAGACCACCGCGCGCGCCGCCGACGAGCTGTACATGAGCGTGCTGCTGCCGCCGGCCGTGCGGCAAAGCGCCGACCACAGCGTCGACGACTTCATGGCCGCCGCCGGCAAGCTGAAACCGGCCGCCGACGCCGCCCGCAGCAAAACCGTCAAGGACGACGGCGCGGACGACGGCGACGACGACGAGTAGGCCCGGCGGCCGTGCCGGGCGCCATGGTCGTGGCCGCCACCCCGAGCGCGCAGCCGCTCAGGGCGACGGCCAGCCGCGCAGCACCAGCGCCACCACCTCGTGCAACTGGGCGCGGGTGGCGCCGGCCACGGCCTGCACCGCCATGCCGTTCGACACCGTCATCACATAGCGCGCCAACTGTCCGGCGCAACAATCCTCCGGCAAATCGCCCTCCTCGCGCGCCCGCATGAAGCGCTCGCGCAGCTTGGCCTCGTGGCAGGCGCGGCGGGCGATCAGCTCCTGGCGGATCGGCAGGGCGTCGTCGCTGCAGGCCAGCGCGCCGTTGATCACCAGGCAACCGTGCGGATGGTCCGGCTCGGTCTGGCTGTCGGCATTGCGATACAGGAAATTTTCCACCACCTTGCGCGCCGTCGGCTCGCGCAGCGCCGACTGGAACACCTCGCCCCGGGTCGCCGTATAGCGCGCCAAGGCCTTGTGGAACAAGGTTTCCTTGTTGCCGAACACGGCGTACAGGCTGGGCCGGTTCATGCCCATCGCCTCGGTCAATTCGGGCAGGGAACTGCCCTCGTAGCCTTTTTCCCAGAATAAATCCATGGCCTTGTCCAGCGCGTGGTCCTCGTCGAAGGTGCGCGGCCGGCCGGTTTTTTTGCTGGTGTTAGATGAATCTTTCATACCGATCGGTAAAAAAATTAGTTGACAGGAGTTGCGCTTTGCGAGGATTATGAACCGATCAGTAAAAAACACAAGTTTTTTTGCCGTCCAGTGTCTCTTCCACGCTCAAGGATAAACAATATGCAAGCTCCCTCCTCCGCCCGCCCGGCCGACCCGGCCGATCAAGCCGCCCCGGCCGTCGCCGGCCCGGCCGCGCCCGCCCAAGCCAACTGGCCGGCCGTGTTCTCGGTCGCCATCGGCGCCTTCGCCCTGGTCACCACCGAATTCCTGCCGGTCGGCCTGCTGCCCTCGATCGCCGCCGAACTGCGCGTGACCGAAGGCATGGCCGGCATGATGGTGACCATCCCCGGCATGATCGCCGCCCTCGCCGCGCTGCTGGTGACGGCCGGCGTCGGCAAGGCTGACCGGCGCCACGTCGTCATCGGACTGATGAGTTTGCTCGTCGCCTCCAACGTCATCGTCGCGCTGTCCGACTCGTTCGCCCTGATCCTCGCCGGCCGCGCCCTGATGGGCATCGGCGTCGGCGGCTTCTGGGCCATCGGCGGCGCCCTCGGCACCCGCCTGGTGCCGGCCGCCTCGGCGGCGCGCGCCACCTCGATCATCTTCGCCGGCATCTCGCTGGGCACCGTGGCCGGCGTGCCGGCCGGCGCCATGATCGGCGAACTGGCCGGCTGGCGCGCGGCCTTCGTCGCCGCCGGCGCGCTCGCCGTGGTGGTGGTGCTGACCCAGATGTGGCTGCTGCCAAAACTGCCGACCAGCCACGCCGTCAGCCTGCGCCAGTTGCCGCAACTGCTGCGACTGAGCAAGGTACAACTGGGTATCGCCGCCACCCTGCTGATCTTCATCGGCCAGTTCGCCGCCTACACCTACGTCACGCCCTTCCTGGTGCAGGTGTCGGCCATGTCGGCCAAGACCATCAGCGCGCTGCTGCTGGCCTACGGCGCCGCCGGCTTCATCGGCAACATCATCGGCGGCTGGGCCGTCGGCAAGAGCGTGCGCGGTTCGATGATCGGCACCGGACTGGTGCTGGGCCTGTCGACACTGGCGCTGCCCTTCTTCGGCCACAACGCCGCCGCCGTCGTCGCCCTGATCGTGGTCTGGGGCCTGGCCTTCGGCGCCATGCCGATCTCGGTGCAAAGCTGGATGTTCAGCGCCATGCCCGGCACCATGGAAGCCGGCGGCGCCCTGTTCGTCTTCACCGCGCAGGTGGCGCTGGCCTCCGGCGCGCTGGTCGGCGGCCTCTCGGTCGACCACCTGGGCGTGCCCAGCGCGATGAGCGTCGGCGGTTTGTTCGCCGTCGCCATGGCGCTGGTGATCTGGGCCTTCGGCAAGGACCGGCCGGCCCGGTTGCACGCGGTGCATTGAGGGAAGCGGCAAGCCGCCGCCATCAATGCGGCTAGCGTGATCGTCGGCGTCCAGTCCAAGCTTCGCCGCCGACGACCGTCATCAGTAGCTGAAACTGATGACACCTTGCGTCGAGCTATGCAAAGCGCCGGATCCGTCCGGCGTTTCCACCAACTGGAAGCGGTAGCCTCCGGCAACCGGCGTCCGGTTCAGCACATAAGCGCTGCTCAGTTTCAAGCCGGTGGCGATGATAGCCGGCGTCGACAGCGCGCTGGTCCAGCCCAGGCCGGCGGCGGGCGCGCTGTCGCGGTTGAGGACGGCGATGGTCTGGCCGCTCAACAACACCGCTTCGGTGTTCGCGTCGGCGCTCAGGCGCACGGCGCTGTCCAAGGCGGCGACATCGCTGCGGCCGTCGTTGTCGGCGACGCTCAAGACGTGCAGGAAGTATTGCGGCTGATTGGCGCTCGCCGTGCCTGGCGCCGACACCTCGACACGATAGGCGCCCACGTCAACCAGATTCCTTTGCTGCGTACTGATTTGCGCCGTGTAGTTACGCCACAGGTAAGTGCCGTTGGCCTGGCGCTCGCGCACGGTGAACCTGCAGTCCGCCGGAGTGCTGCCCTCCGGCGGCGTAGCCGATCCCGATGCGGACAAATAAGCCTGCGTGCAGGTGGCGCCGACGTTTTTGCCGCCAACGATCAGCACGCCCGCGTTCAACGGCAGCAAGGTCTGCACCGTGGCCATGCCGCCGCCGTTGCGGATGGTGAGCTTGCGATAGTCGCCGTCGGAAAAACGGACCTGATACTGCCCGTCGGACAGATAGCTCAAGCCAGGAACGACTGCGGGACGATTCGCCGTGTGCAGCAGGAACGTGGCCGTCAACGCCTTCTTGGGCTGGACGCGGTCGAAAATCACCGTCACCGGTTTTTTGGTCGCGTCGTCAGGCCGTACAAACAGGACGCTGCGCACAAAACCGTTGTCCTGATCGAGCTTCTCGATACCGTAGGCCTTGCTGGCGTTGCCGACGGTATAGGTGTAGTTGGCGGCATTCTCGTAGCGGGTGATGCCGTCCAGGTAGTTGATGGCGCCCGGCGCCGTTTCCTCCGGCGTCGGGTACGGCACCGGGTTGTTGTCCGTCTGGCGGTGGAACCACTGCCCGCCGTCGTTGCTGTACTGGGTGCTGCCGATCGCGAAATTCTCGCTGCCGTCAAACACCACGACGCTGTTGTGCGCGATGGTGCGCGTGTAGTAGTCGTACCAGTGCGAGCTGCCATAGGTGTCGTACAGGCCGGAGTCCAGCAGCAGCGGCGCCTTGTAGTTGAGCGAAATGCTGTTCTGGTCCATGTGCTGGTGGTTTTGCGAGATGAAACTGCTGGACTTGAACTCCAGCAGCGTGGCGTTCGGATAGTCCCAGCTGTCGCGCATCAGCACCTGCCCCGATTGACGGAACAGTCTCGATTTCTCCAGGCTTTGCAGGTCGCCGGCTTGGCCGCTGGCCGGATACAGCAGTCTTTCGATGACGACGTCGGCGTTGTCGGCGCCCCGCTTCGCCGCGATAACCTGCTTGTAGAAGGCCAGCGCCACCATATCGTTCTTCTCGATCGCCGTGGACAGCGCCATTTCGCCGAGGAGCGGAGCGGTCACGTAGAATTCGAAGTTGTCGCCCAGCGCGGGGAAACTCTTGCCGTCATGGCGCAAGGCGTAGATGTAAGGGTAAATCAATTCGCTGGTCCAGTCGTTGCTGAACACCGGCGCGCCACGGGTGTCTTCCAGCGCTTTGCGCCACATCAGCAACCGTTCGCCGAACTGGTTGCCTGCGGCGCCGTAGGCGTAACCGGTCGGGTAGCCGCCGTCCACCGCGATGCGTCCGTGCGACGGCATGAAGCCCTTGTCGAAATGCGAGTACGCCGTCTCGATCAGCGGGAGGACTTCCGGATGTTCGCTGGCGATCGCCAGCAACCCGGTGGTCGTTTCGCTGATCGCGCTGAAATGGTGGCCACTGATGTAGTACGGGGAAATCGTTGGCTCTTTGGACGTCAGGCGGTTCCAATTCTGGTAGACCGGTTTTTTTTCACAGTCGAACGAGACGGTTCTGTCGATGATAGGCTGCAGCCCGCAGATGGAGGAACTCAGGTCCACGCTGGGTTTGTCGGAGCGCCCGGTCAGCGTCAGCTTCATGGTGTCGACGATCTTTTGCGCATAGTTGCGGCCCTGTACATCGTTCGGCACCAGGCGCTGGGTGACGTCGGCATACATCCAGTCGTAAAGGTAGCCAAGCGCGCTCATGCGTCCGCCCATGGACCATTCGGTGCCAGTGGTGACCGGCGTTACCGCGAACAGCATGTCCAGGTAGTTGAACGCCGCTTCCTTGTAGACCGGTTTGCCGGTCATCCGGTAGACCAAGGCCAGGTCCCTGGCGTTTTGATAGATGGTCCCTCGGGCGCCGTTGGCCACGTCGCATTCCGCCGGCTGGGCCGTAGGCTCGGCCGTCTGGCATGTGGACAGGACATTCGCCAGGTTGCCGGCACGCCGTGCGAACAGCACCCACGCCGAGTTGATCGCGGCGTCGCCCGGCGTTTGCTGGCTGAAAACGGTATTGTGATTCAGGTCCTGGACGACGAGGTAGCCGGGGTTTTCGTTTTCCCTTCCCACGAAAGCCGTGTTCTGATCGAGTGGCAGCCAATCGACGGGCAAGCCGTTGGCTTGCTTTTGCCAGTTCATGGCGACGCACGGCCCGCCGCCGATGCTGTAGCAAGCGGTATGGCTGGTGGCGTTCCAGCTGATGCTGACGGTCGTGGCGGCGGAGTTGATCGGCACGTTGACGGCGGCCGCCGCGATGTAGCTTGAATAGCCTTTTTTCTGCAGCCCGATCTGCAACTGCACCGTGTTCGCGGTGTCCTTATCGCCAAGGTGACGCACGAAGATGTGGTCGTCGGCCGCGCTATAGTCGCTGAAAAGCGGCGTGAGCAAGGTGGGCGAACCGGCCTGCGGCGTGAATTTAAAGCTGACGGTGCCGCCGGCATATGGAAAGTTGGCCGGCGCGATCGGCAACTGCGCCCGCAGGCGATCGAAGTCGGTCTGGTGGGCGAGAATGCGCGGGTGCGCGGCGCGCACCGCCGCCGGCAGGATTTGCGCGGCAACGGGCAAGCTGTAAATGGACGCCACGATAGCGGCACCGCTCAGCAGCAGCTGGGACGAACGGGATGGATTCAAGGGGAAGCTCCTGGCAGGAATGAGGGAGATGGCGGAAGGAATAGTATCAAATAAGCTACCTAAAAAAACATAAGTGTCAATATTTTAATTTCTCCGTACTGCCCCTGGATCTAGAGGATGCCCCTCGGGACTTTTAGGCTCGCTCAGGTGGTGCTGAAATTGTTCCGGCCCGCCATCAGCCTGGCGCCGCAACTGGTGGTATCGCCGTCGAAGGCCAACTGCTTGCCGTTGACGGTGTGGCGCTTCGATCCACTGACGATCGTGCAACTGCCGTGGCCCGGCATCGGGCAAATGCATGTGTCGCCGACACAGGCGACCGGAATGCCGTTGATCGTGAAATTCTTGAGGCTGCAGCTGATGACTTTGCCGCCATGGGAGGTGGCGTCGCCGAGACGGATAACGTTACGCATTCGGGTTCCTTGGTGGCTTGACGGTGGAGCGACAAGGCGTGCTCCATTGTTCAGACGGATTGTTTGGGGAATCGAGTCCGCATATGACGTTAAAGGCGCATCGAATAAGCTGAATTCGTCGCTCCGCATCGGCGGAACGACTGGTTTTTAGAGCTGCCCTTAACGTTTTCCGGCAACCGCCTTGCCCACGGGCGCGCTGGCAGGACTGTCGGCATGGCCGTTCGCTTGTTTGCGCTGCGCGTCCAGGATGCCCTCGACCGACGGCGCGACGTAGTTTTGCGGATCGATCATGGGTTGGACGTGGTGCTCGAACGGATCTTGCTGCGACTTGCGTTTCTCTGCCGACGGCGGGCTGATGAAGATGATGCTCGCTTCGTTCGGGTCGCGCAGATTGATGGCGGCGCTGATGCCGCCTTCGCGGTAGCTGCCCATCACGCCGAGCGCCATTTGCACGAAAAAGGTCGCCGCGCCGGTGTTGCCGAGGCGGCGGTCGGTGTTGATGAATTGCGCGGTCTTGTTGATATCGATTTCCGGTCCGCCCGCGCTCTCGTAGTGGTACAGCATGCTGGTCAACGCGACCAGTTGGTCTTGCTGATTGTCGGTCGCGGCGACGACACGGGCCGGCCCTTTGGCACGTTCGGCCTCGGGCAAGGTCTGCAAGGCTTCCTGCCAGCCCGCCGTCAGCACTTGCAGACGCTGGTCGCGGCGCTTGATCGGATGGCCCTCGGCATCGAGGAACTTGACGAAGGTCGGGCGGTGGATGAAGCCAAGCGAGGGCAAGTCATCGAACGTTGCCAGCTGTTCCCGGTTCCATGGGATCGGAAACCAGGGGGTGGGTTTCCAGGTCTTGGGTGGGGTGTTTTGGTAGGGTGTCCAGCTAACGCCGTATTTGCGGTGACCGCTGGCGTGGATTTCCGGATTTTTGGCGAAGGCGGCGGCGGCGGGCAGCCATTCTTCGACAGTGGGCTGGCGACCGAAATGCACGCCTTGGCTATCGCGTTTTTTGTCGGTTGGGACAGTCTCCATCAGCTTGTAGTACATCTGCCTGAACTCTTCCTCCACAAAATTGTTGTCTTGATCGTCCCAAACATAAGCACGCACCGGATCGACGCGCTCGCGGCGGGCAAGTACAAACGTCGCAGCGGCGTCGGGCATTTCCGGAATGTAGTAGCCATCCTTTACCAAACGTGCAGCGCCAAGAGGGAGATATCCGTCGCGCAGGCTTACGCTGTCGACAGCCGTCAATACAATATATGGAACATCCGTATGTTGGTCAAAAGTAAGCCTCCAGCCCAGCCACCTTCCGCCCGGCCTTATGCTCCGTTAGACTTTTTGAACGGCAGCAGGGAATCAATCTGGCTGTTTGGGCAGG
>NZ_JAEMNU010000156.1 GCF_016461825.1 Rugamonas violacea
CTGCTGAATAGTGTTTCACTGCCCGTCTTTACTCCGCCCCCTGTACGATTACGAGAAATCAGATGACGCGACAACTATCCTGACACAGGGGGAAAGCGGCACTGAACCGCTTCGCCAGTCAGTTTGACGATCGGCTGCCGCAGGCTTAAACGAAAAACCGTTTACACAGAATCTAGAACACCCTCGTTTGTCGGCACTCGTGCCGGCACCAGACAAGCCGCTGACCATGCGCACCCAATCAACAAGCAGAGTTAATCGGAACTCGACCCAATAACGATGGTTGCCTTTTCGTCGCTCTGAAACAAGAACGCAAAATCCCAAAAAACAGGGTATGCCGGATGCCCATCCTGAAGCCAGAACCTCTCGATCTTTCCCGAGTCGGCTACCAACTGCGTAAGATCGCCCCTTAGTTCAGCGATCAACTTTTTGAACATCTCAGATCGCAGTACTGCATCAGCGGGTCCCGCTCCATCACCACCTGCGTAGCACAGGGACTCCTCGACCTCGGGGAAAACTGCTTCTGCTTGAACTTCCTCCTTGCTACCAATTACGGCGTTAGCTCCGAACGCCTCATGAATAAGGGCCTGAGCGTCCATGGCCCCCGTGAATGGCATCTCATAAAACTGAAGGAATACTGTGTAGTTGACAGCATTCTCATTCAACTGAGCCGCGATCAGATCTAAAAGTTCCTGTTTCATGGATTCCTCAAAGTGTTAGTTGGGAAGCCGGTTACGATTCGACCACCACGGCTACCAGGTTCAACGATCACGGTGATATCAACACCGTCGCGAGTGCCTTGAACTTTGATTCTCCCGCCCTGCTGTGGCGTCCTGATTGAGCTCGGATCCGTGGCGACATCAGAGACCTCACCCTTGATCTTGTCATCAGTCCAGTTAGATGGGAATTCACTTTTCCCCGGTTTACCCGTACCAGCTCGGTGGCCGCCACCTTGCCAAGACCGTCGCCGTCAAGGATGTGTCTCACCCTTTTCATCAAGGAGGCTCGGCTTGTCTCCGCTGTTTGTACCATCTATTCGAAGGAAATACCCTCCACCGTTAGATAGTTCACTAGCTCATTTTTTTCAAAAGACCCATCCCATGCAGCCTGGCCACGAAGCTGCGGTATTGCCACCTTATGAAGAAGTTCATGGAACCTGTGGCGCAATACGTCGGAACGAATATCGTGGGGATGTACTTTCAGCATTTTTCTCGATACATCATCGACGACGGAAAACAAAATCCAATCGAGCTGAGCCAGCAGCATACTTCCGCAGTCCACAGATATAGGTTCAATAGTCGACTCGTAGAAGATTGCGATAGATGACGACTTCTTCGGGTCTGCAAAGTCGTCATGCGAGCCAACGATTTCCTTCGGCCACCAGCTCAATACCTGGATCAGCAGTTCATCAAAATTCATCATATTCATCACTTACCTCGCACAACGCCATTATTCCAAACGCTTTCACGATTCTGACCTTTCTCCCAGTCCTTTTGGCCCGGCCATCTCTTCCATTGCTCTCCGCCATGAGCATTCTGGCCGCCTTTATCTTTCTCCCAAACACTACCGTCGTCGTTATCAATCCTTGTGCCGCCAGGGCCACGCCTGAATCGGTCCGGTTCTTGTGTGGGAGTTACATAATCCGGCTCTTTGCTATCCGATGGCTTCGACTCGGCACCTTTGTCTGTACCATTCTCCGACTGCGCATCCTCGGCGTCCTTACGCAAAGCCCCCTGTGTCAGGATAGTTGTCGCGTCATCTGATTTCTCGTAATCGTACAGGGGGCGGAGCAAAGACGGGCAGTGAAACACTATTCAGCAG
>NZ_JAEMNU010000157.1 GCF_016461825.1 Rugamonas violacea
CTGCTGCCGTGGAATGTGAAGGA
The DNA here is from genome assembly GCF_016461825.1 of Rugamonas violacea. Classification (GTDB taxonomy): domain Bacteria; phylum Pseudomonadota; class Gammaproteobacteria; order Burkholderiales; family Burkholderiaceae_D; genus Rugamonas. Next base: position 24 of record NZ_JAEMNU010000157.1, read on the forward strand.
TTTGCATACCCCGGATTTAACCAGCATTCTGCCTGGCTGAATAGGTTGGGGTTCGTGGAGCGCTTACGTTAGAGTCGACGCTGCGCGGATATCTAAAAATATACAACCACAGCATTCCCCAGCGTGCTTTGAATCACGTATCACCAATTCAAGCGCTCAAAGCATGGCAGAAGAAAAAGCCCGAATTATTTGTTAAGCGCGTGTATAACCACACGAGTCTTGACAATTAATGTATGCCCGCCGGGATCGGTCCTGCATTGTACATATTGCTGGTTACTGGGCTATAAACCCTTGTCTCGATGCCTCCACCTGGTCTACCAAATAACGACCAAACGGGACGTGGGTTCATAATTTTAGTTCCTTCCGGCAGGGTTACCGTAAGCAGGGTGTCATATCCTTTTGCATATGGCAACGCAAGCTTCTGAACAGCTTGATCCGCTGACATAAGCTCAGGGGTTAGCCATAGCTGCATAGATTGATAATCAGCTGCGAGGTAGTTGGAATTTTTGTAAGCGTAGAAGGTTGTATCAGCGCTCAACGTTTGGGTGCCAGAGAACCAATGACGATAATCGTAGTTCACAGTCTGCTTAATGCTTTGCTCTGTCTCGTAGAGGCTGCCTCCAGCGGCAACCGCACCTTTGAATATTGAAGGAGCAGCAATTTGCGCGGCAGTACCGCCAAACGCCTGCACACCGTTATCGTAGTCAAATATATGGCCGGTGACCTTTCCATACTGGTTGAACATCGGTAGTTGTCAACAAAGTTGTCGCGTCACTTCATGCAGCCAGCTTCACTAATTCAGGTTCAGCCCGTTCCGGATTGAGCCAAACCTCGTCC
>NZ_JAEMNU010000158.1 GCF_016461825.1 Rugamonas violacea
TAAGTTTTACGGCCTCCGAAGAGACCGCCGCACTTTCATCAAACATCCACACTTATCGACTGTTAATTGTTAAAGAACTGATTCGGTACTGCCCGCAACCGGGCTTTGAACCCTTGACAAAGCGTTTTGTTTGTCAGTTGCGAAGAAGGAAGAGTATGCAGCGTTTCGGCCATTTCGTCAACCTTCTTTTTCTCCCCGCTCACTCTGCGCCGCGATCATTTGCACGCTCCGTTTTGCGGGGAGGCGAACTATAACAAAGCCCCAGCCGCCGCGCAAGGCCTATTCCCCAGCATCGCTGCTCGACCGTCCACACCACGCGGTCCGACGCTACCCACGCCGTTCCAGCCCCCGTTTCCTGCAGACTGTCGCAATCGCGTGGCGGCCGCCCGGCCGCCCACGTAGAGTTGCATCATTCCAACATCAGTCGTGGCAGAAGCAAAACCGGGCAGGCGCTGTTTTCGTTCAGTTACACTGCCCGCTTACTCTCCACTACCCAGTTTTGAAAGCCTCACATGTTTTCTCAGTCAACTCAGTCAACTATACAAGACACCATCAAGACCATCGCCGCATGGCTGCACCGGGGTTTTGATGCGACGGCGACCTGGGTCACTCAATTATCCTGGTGGAAATTTTTCCTGTTCGCCGCCCTGATGCTGATCGCCGGCTCCATCCTGCAAGAGGAATTGTTCTCCTCCCGCCCGGATGAGGAGGCCATTGCCCAGGACAGCAAGCGCGCCAACAAGCGCAACGGCGAAACCAACATCCTGATCGACGATAGCGGCATCCATTTCAATCCGCGCGGCAAAGTCCGCAAGGATGGCCGCCCCGGCCCGGCCGCACAGGAGAGCCCGGACGAGGCTGCCAGCGCCAAGGGCGACGACAATACCAACAAGAACGATATCGACAATCCGCAAGGCATCCCCCCCGAGCCGGCCGCCCCCGCCACGACGGCACCGGCGGCGCCGACCGCCAAGCCGGCGGCGCCAGTCAAGGCCGCACCGCCGGCGGCTCCCGCCCCACCGGCGGCGCCATCGAGCGAGGAAGTCCACATCGACCTGCCACCGCAGATCGGCGAGGAGTTGTCGAACGCCATCGAAGAGGCGGTCGACGATGCCGCCGAACAAAAGGTCTCGCGCTATCACAAACAGGCCTCGACCTGGTTCACCAGCTTCGTCTCGCTGCTGGTGCTGGCACTGTTCGGCACCAAGGCCCTGATGGGCGGCAAGAAGCGCGCCGAGGCCGAGACCATCACCGCCAACGCGGCGGCCGAGCGCGAATCCATGCAGCGCCAGCTGAGCGAGGCGAAGATGCAGATGATGCAGGCCCAGGTCGAGCCGCACTTCCTGTTCAACACCCTGGCCTCGGTCGAGTACCTGATCGAGACCGATCCGCCGCGCGCCTCGGCGATGCAGCGCAGCCTGATCAAATACCTGCGCGCGGTGCTGCCGCAAATGCGCGACAACGCCCTGATCACCAACCTCGGCCGCGAGGCCGACATGGTGGTGGCCTATCTGAACCTGCTGAAAATGCGCATGGAGGAACGCCTGCACGTCGATTTCGATGTCCCCGACGGCCTGCGCACGGCCGCCTTCCCGCCGATGATGTTGCAATCGATGGTGGAAAACGCCATCAAGCACGGACTGGAGGCGAAACCGCAGGGCGGCAGCCTGAAAGTGCGCGCCGAAGTGGCGCATAATAGACTGCGCGTGATCGTCGCCGACGACGGCCTCGGCTTCGGCGCCGTGCCCAGCGACGGCACCGGCCTGGGCCTGCTGACCATCCGCGAGCGGCTCAAGCTGCTGCACGGCGAACAGGCCCAGCTGAACATCACGGCCAACAGCCCCAGCGGCGTTGTCGCGACGATCGAGGTGCCGTATCAACTTGCCAAATAAAAGCAACAACTCAAGGTAAAGATTGATTATTAAATCGTTTCGTTGAATAATTAATACTTACTTTTTACAACTTTACCACCATGCCAACAGCAATCATTGCCGACGACGAACGTTTGATGCGCGACCAACTGCGCATGCGCCTGGGCCAGGTCTGGCCCGAGCTGGAGATCATCGGCGAAGCCAAGAACGGCGACGAGGCGGTCGAACTGGTCGACCAACTGAAGCCGGACTTCACCTTCCTCGACATCCGCATGCCCGGCAAGACCGGCATGGAGGCGGCCGCCGTGATCGGCAACCAGAGCCACATCGTCTTCGTCACCGCCTATGACGCCTACGCCGTCGAGGCCTTCGAGCGCGGCGCCGTCGACTACGTGCTCAAACCGCCCGAGCAGGAGCGCCTGCAGATCACCGTCGAGCGCCTGAAAACGCGGCTGGCCACGCCCGCCGCCGACATGAACGCCAGCGTCACGGCGATGCTGTCGCAACTGGCCGAGAAGATCACCGCGCCCAAGCCCAGCTATCTGCAATGGATCCAGGCCAGCATCGGCCAGGACCTGCGCATGATCCCGGTCGAGGAGATCCTGTTCTTCCGTTCCGACGAGAAATACACCTGCGTGCAGACCGAGCGCTACGAGGCGCTGATCCGCAAACCGGTGCGCGATCTGGCCGAGGAGCTCGATCCGGCGCTGTTCTGGCAGATCCACCGCGCCACCCTGGTCAACGTCAACGCCATCGAGGGCGTCACGCGCGACATCCGCGGCCGCCACCTGGTGATGATCAAGGGCAAACCCGACAAGCTCGAAGTCAGCCGCAGCTTCCTGCACCTGTTCAAGCAGATGTAGTCCAGCCCGCCGGCCGCGTCCGCCAAGGGCGCGGCCGCCCTGCGGCACATCAAGACCGGCCCGCCGAATTAGATTAGTGTGCTGTCTTACGGCCGTCCCCATCCGGGCCGCAAGGACGCAGGCCCATGAACAAGACCGGCAAATTCCGCATGCTGCCCGCCCTGCCCCTCGTGGCGGCGGCGCTGGTGCTGGCGAGCCGCCTCTACTATCGCCTGGCGCGCCGCCTGCGGCGCGCCGGCAAGCGGGCCGAGGCGGAACAGCGCTGCGGCCGCAGCATCATCCACAACGCCAGCGACGCCATCATCTCCACCGACGAGGCGCAAACCATCCTGCAGGCCAGCCCCTCGGCGGCGGCCATGTTCGGCACCACGGTGCAGGCGATGGAGGGCGCCTCGCTGGACCAGTTCATCCCGCGCGAGCAGCGCATCTCCGCCGAACAAGGGGCCGCCACCTACTTCGGCGCCACCGGCATCCACCTGAGCATGAAGGGCCGGCGCGCCGCCGACTACACCGTGACCGGGCTGAAGGCCAGCGGCGAGCTGTTTCCGCTGGAGGGCTCGATCTCCAGCCAGGACGAGGCGGGCCGCCAGATCTACACCGTCATCCTGCGCGATGTCACCGAGCGCAAGCAGGTGCAGCGCCAGTTGGAGCACTCCCACACCCAGCTGCGCGAGCTGTCGGCGGCGCTGCAGACCATCCGCGAGGAGGAGCGCACCCACATCGCCCGCGAGCTGCACGACGACCTGGGCCAACTGCTGGCCACCTTGCGCGTCGACCTGAACCTGCTGCAACAACAACCGCCCGACAGCGCCGGCGCGCGCAAGCTGCAACACAGCATGGACAGCCTGCTGGTCACCGCCATCACCTCGCTGCGCCGCATCGCCAGCAACCTGCGCCCGCGCGCGCTCGACGAGGGCGGCCTGTACTTCGCCCTGCAAACCCTGCGGCAGGAGTTCGTCGACCGCCACGGCATCGACTGCCAGCTGCACGCCGACGAGCAGGAACTGACGCTGGACGACGCCTACAGCACCGCCATTTTCCGCATCATCCAGGAGGCGCTGACCAACATCGCCCGCCACGCCGAGGCGCGGCGGGTCCAACTGGACCTGCACCGCATCGATTCCTCGCTGCTGATCACCATCGAGGACGACGGCCGTGGCATCGCCGAGGGCGACATGGACAAGACCACCTCCTTCGGCCTGATCGGCATGCGCGAACGGGTCTGGGCCATCCACGGCGACATTTCGATCGGCAGCGGCGGCGGCCGGGGCACCCGCATCACCATCCGCATGCCACTGCCGCCGCAGGCCACGCCGGCGTGACCGCCGGCCGGCAAGCGAAAAAAAAGCGCTCCGAAGAGCGCTTTTGCTTGCCTGCCGGCTTACCTGCCTGCCAAGCCGAAGCTTAGAACTTGTGGGTGATGCCCAGCTGGTACGAGGTCAGCGACTTGACGCGCTCGCGGCCGGCATAGCCGTAGACGGCGGTGCGCTTGGACAGCGAATAGTCGTAACCCAGGCCGAACTCCTTGACGGTGTCGAGGTCGTTCACCTTGTTGTTGCTTTGCTTTTGCTTGCCGTAGACGGCCTTGGCTTCGCCGCCGCCGATGGCGTAGCTGACGCCCACCAGGTAGGACTTGAACTCGCCGGTTGCCGCGACGTCGGTGTCGCCCTTCGAGTAGGCGGCCGTCACCTTGGCATCGCCGAACTTGTAGCCGCCGCCGACGGTCCACAGCTTAGGCTCGGCCGGGGTGACGGCGGCCTGGACCACGCGCTGGTAGCCGGCGTGCAAGCTCACCGGACCGTTGTCATAGGTGACCAGGCCGGCGTAGCCGGTGTCGGCGCCCTTGACTTCACTCAGCACGGCTTGCGCGCTGAGCACGAAACCCTGGAAGCTCGGGCTGTTGTAGGTGATGGCGTTGGCCACGCGCGAAGCGCCCACGCCGCCGCGCATCATCGCCTCGTTGACCTTGCCGACCACGCCATCGGCGCCGAACGGCTCGACCCGGGTTTGCGCGCCGTCAATCAGGTCCTTGGTGCGGCCCATGTAGACGGTGCCGAAGCTGCCCTTCAAGCCGACCCACGATTGACGGTCGAACAAATTGCCCTTCTGCATGCCGGTGTCGGCCAGGATCTCGCTTTCCAGGTTGAAGATCGCCTGCAGGCCGTTGCCCAGTTCCTCGCTACCTTTGAAGCCGAGACGCGAAGCATGGTTCTCGCGTTCGACCGTGGTGCCATTGGTGGTTTTCGCCAAGCCGAGGTCGACAACACCGTAGACGGTGACGTTCGACTGGGCCTGGGCCGAGCTCGCGAATGCGCCGATAACCATTGCTGCCAGAGTAATTTTTTTCACTTGATGTTCTCTACTTGAAGTTAATGAAGATGAAACGCGTTATGAATCCACGGGGCGAATCTTGCCTATCAAATACTTCAACAATATGACATCGTCTACTTTGTTGCTCCTGGACAGCAAAAAGCACAACAGCCGCGCGGGGCGGCTGTTGCGGTGGGGGAAGCCGGCGCGGCGCGCGCCGCCGCCGTCTATTTCAGCCGGCAGCTGAGGATGTAGTAGTAGTCGAGGCGCTCGACGCGGGTCTCGCGCGCCGCCGTCGCCATCTTCTTGCGCAGCGCGCTGTCGGTCGGATAGTTCTTCAGTACCTCGTAGCGCTGGCCGTCGGCCGCCAGGCGGATCTGGAAGGTGTTGCCTTGCAGGTCGGTGCGGGCGATCACGGTGCTGACGCCGTCGAGGTAGGTGTTGTCGAGCAGGACGATCAGGATGTCCTTGCCCAGCTTGGCGCGCAGGCCCTTGAGGAACTTCTCCTGGTCCTCGCGCATGACGTGCGACCAGAAACCGGCGGCGAACACCGCCGTGTAGCGGCCCGGGCTGTCCGGCAGCTGGAAGGCGTCCATCTGGCTGAACTCGACGATATCCTCGTCCAGCCCGCGTTCGCGCGCCAGCGCCAGCATTTCCGGGCAGAAGTCGATGGCGTGCACCGAGGCGGCCACGTCGGCGATGGTCTCGGTCCAGTAGCCGGTGCCGCAGCCCAGCTCCAGCACCTTGTGGCCGTCGAGGGCGCCGGCGATCATCTCGTGCAGGTCCTCCAGGTCGTCCTCGCGCTCGGGTTGCTCGTACACCTCGTCGTAGGCGGCCGCGCTGACGGCGTAGTACTGGGCAAGCTGGTTGGTAATCATGTGGGACTTTCTTATCAATTCAGGTAATGCAGGTGCATGCCTTACAGTTCGTAGTGGTCTTTTTCCCCGCTCATGGCCTGTTCGATCAATTTGCGGTTGAGCGTGGGGGCCAGCAGTTCAATAAAGGTGTAAATATAGCTGCGCAGATAGGCGCCCTGCTTGACGGCGACGCGCGACACGTTCATGCCAAACAGGTGGCCGACGGGGATCGCGCGCAGGTTCTTGTCGCGCTCGGCGTCGAAGGCCATGCCCGCTATGATACCAATCCCCATGCCCAACTCGACATAAGTCTTGATGACGTCGGCGTCTATGGCCTCCAGCAACACGTCCGGCTTCAGGCCGCGCAGGCCGAAGGCGTGGTCGATCTTGCTGCGCCCGGCGAAGGCGCCATCGTACGTGATCAGCGGGAAGCCGGCAATTTCTTCCAGCGACACGGCCTTCGATTTGAGCAGCGCGTGCTCGGGCGGCACCACCACCACGTGCTCCCACTGGTAGCATGGCAAGGTGATCAGGCCGGTGATGGCGGCGATCGACTCGGTGGCGATGGCCAGGTCGGCCTGGTCGCGCTGCACCATTTCGGCGATCTGCTGGGGATTTCCTTGCAACAAAGACAATCTCACCTTGGGAAACTTCAGCATGAAGGCCTGCACCACCTTGGGCAGGATGTAGCGCGCCTGGGTATGCGTGGTGGCGATGGTAAAACTGCCACTATCTTGCGCTGCGTATTCCTTGCCGATACGTTTCAGGCTGTCAATTTCCTGCATAATCAATTCCACCGACGCCAGCACCAGGCGGCCCGGCTCGGTCAAGCCGCGGATGCGCTTGCCGTGCCGGGTGAAGATGTCCACGCCGAGCTCCTCCTCGAGCTCAATGATGGCCTTGGACACTCCCGGCTGCGAGGTAAACAAGGCCTTGGCGGCATCGGTCAAGTTGTAGTTCTGGCGTACGGCTTCCCGTACGAATCGCAGTTGGTGAAGGTTCATTGCAGGTCGTGGCCCCGGTTTTACGTCTCAGTTGCGTCTTAAAAATGTTTTGCGCCCATGCTTATACTCATTACGTATATAAGCAAATAAAGACTATGTCGTTTGGAATAAAGACGAAGTTTATTACTATTGCCGCTAGTTTGGGGATGCGCGTGCAACTCTATTGCCGCACAGGCCGCGCCGAAGGGTGCCGCCGGGTCGATTTTGTGGCATTTCCAACTACACTGTAATGTGCCGGCAGCCCAGTAAGCGACCATTTTAGGAACGATATGTACCATTACGATCAGTATGACCACCTCATCGTGCGCGAGCGCATCGCCCAGTACCGCGATCAAGTGCGCCGCCGCCTCAGCGACGAGCTGAGCGAAGCCGAATTCCTGCCCCTGCGCCTGCAAAACGGTCTGTACATGCAGCGCCACGCCTACATGCTGCGCATCGCCGTGCCCTACGGCCTGCTGTCGTCCAAGCAGATGCGCATGTTCGCCCATATCGCCCGCAAATATGATCGTGGCTACGGCCATTTCACCACGCGGCAAAACATCCAGTTCAACTGGATCAACCTGGAGCAGACGCCGGACATCCTGACCGAGCTGGCCTCGGTGGAGATGCACGCCATCCAGACCTCCGGCAACTGCATCCGCAACACCACCTCCGACCCCTACGCCGGCGTGGCCGCCGACGAGATCATCGATCCCCGGCCGTTCGCCGAGGTGTTGCGCCAGTGGAGCACCTTCCACCCCGAATTCATCGCCCTGCCGCGCAAGTTCAAGGTCGCCATCAACGGCGCCGAGGAGGACCGCGCCGCCATCGCCGTGCACGACATCGGCCTGACCGTGGTGCGCAACGCGGCCGGCGAAGTCGGCTTCAAGTTCATGGCCGGCGGCGGCATGGGCCGCACGCCCATCCTGGGCAGCGTGATCCGCGACTTCCTGCCGTGGCAGCACCTGCTGACCTACACCGAGGCGGTGATGCGCGTGTACAACCAGTACGGCCGCCGCGACAACAAGTACAAGGCCCGCATCAAGATCCTGCTGAAGGCGCTGGGCGTGGAAGAGTTCACCCGCCAGGTCGAGGCCGAATGGGTCGACCTGAAGGACGGCCAGGAAACCCTGACCGTCGAGGAAATGGAGCGCATCACCGCCTACTTCCAGCCGCCGGCCTACAAGGCATTGGCCGAGATCGACCCGGCCGCCCAGCACGCCGACAACAAGGCCTTCGGCAACTGGCTCAAGCGCAACGTCAAGCCGCACAAGCGCGCCGGCTACGCCGTCGTGGTGCTGTCGCTGAAGAAGACCGGCGTGCCGCCGGGCGACGCCACCGCCGAGCAGATGGACTTCGTCGCCGAGCTGGCCGACCGCTACTGCTTCGGCGAGCTGCGCGTGACCCACGAGCAGAACCTGGTGCTGGCCGACGTCGAACAGTCGCTGCTGTTCCAGCTGTGGCAGGAAGCCAAGGCGCACGGCCTGGCGACGCCCAACATCGGCCTGCTGACCGACATGATCTGCTGCCCCGGCGGCGACTTCTGCTCGCTGGCCAACGCCAAGTCGCTGCCGATCGCCGCCGCCATCGCCGAACGCTTCGACAATATCGACTTCCAGCACGACATCGGCGAGATCGAGCTGAACATCTCCGGCTGCATCAACGCCTGCGGCCACCACCACGTCGGCAGCATCGGCGTGCTCGGCGTCGACAAGGACGGCAGCGAATGGTATCAAGTGTCGATCGGCGGCGCCCAGGGCAACCACGCGGCCATCGGCAAGATCATCGGCCCCTCGTTCTCCTCGCTGCAAATGCCGGAAGTGATCGGCCGCCTGCTCGAGGTGTATGTGCGCGAGCGCTACGAGGACGAGCCTTTCGCCGCCACCGCGCAGCGCCTGGGCATCGCGCCGTTCAAGGAACATGTCTACGCCACGCCGATCAAGGCGGGCCAACTGGTGGGTGAGGATGAATATGTCTGACGCGAAAAAAAACCTGATCATCAAGCAGCGCAGCGTGGTCGAGGACGACTGGCAGGTGCTGCGCCCGGCCGCCGCCGACGGCGCGGCCGAAGGTAGCGAGCAGCCGGACCCGGCCACTGTCGCCATCCCGGCCGGCAAGGTGATCCTGCCGCTGGCCGTCTGGCAGGCCCAGGGCGCCGCCCTGGCCGGCCGCGTCGGCGCCGGCGAGATCGCCGTCTGGCTGGCCAGCGACGAGCGGCCCGAGTCGATCAAGGCCGACTTGGCCAAGTTCGCCCTGGTGGCGGTCGACTTCCCCAAGTTCACCGACGGCCGCGGCTACTCGATCGCCTACAACCTGCGCACCCGCCTGGGCTACGCCGGCGAACTGCGCGCCATCGGCGACGTGCTGCGCGACCAGTTGTTCTCGATGCAGCGGGTCGGCTTCGACGCCTACGCCACCCGCCCCGACCGCGACATCCACGAGGCGCTGAAGGGCCTGTCCGACTTCTCCGAGACCTACCAGGCCTCGGTCGACCAGAAACAGCCGCTGTTCCGCCGCCTGCCGCGCGACCTGCGCCACGACGGCAGCGACGTCGGTTCGGGCATTTGAACGGAGCCGCCATGGACGATGACCTGAGCCCCCTGATCGCCGCCACCGAAGCCACGCTGCGCCGCATCGCCGCCGACTTCACGCCCGCCGTGTTCGCCTCCAGCCTGGCCGCCGAGGACATGGTGCTGACCGACCTGATCCTCAAAGCCAAGCTGCCGATCGCCATCTTCTCGCTGGAGACCGGCCGCCTGCACGCGGAAACGCTGGCCATGCTCGGACGCATCGAGTCGCACTACGGCTACACGGTCGCGCTGTACCGCCCGCAGCCCGAGGCGGTCGACGCCTACGTCGCGCAGAACGGCCTGAACGCCTTCTACGACAGCGTCGAAATGCGCCGCGAGTGCTGCCGCATCCGCAAGGTCGAGCCGCTCGGCCGCGCCCTGGCCGGCCAGCGCGCCTGGATCACCGGCCAGCGCCGCGCCCAGTCGAGCACCCGCGCCGAGCTGCCCGTGCAGGAGGACGACCCGGCCCACGGCATGGTCAAGTTCAACCCGCTGGCCGACTGGTCCGAGCAGGACGTGTGGAACTACATCAGCGACCGCGCCGTGCCCTACAACGCGCTGCACGACCAGGGTTACCCGTCGATCGGCTGCGCCCCCTGCACCCGCGCCGTCGAGCCGGGCGAGGACGTGCGCGCCGGCCGCTGGTGGTGGGAAAACCCGGACTCGAAGGAGTGCGGCCTGCACATGGTCGACGGCAAGCTGATCCGCATCAAATCCGTGGCGGCATGAAGACCCCGAAGCGCCGGGCGCGAGCCCGCTGACAACCACATCTACAAGACAATAGGCACAGTCCAATGAACGCTCCAGCTGCTCAACAACCGGCCACCTTCGGCCTCGGCGACATGAACGCGCGCCACCTCGACGCGCTCGAATCGGAAGCCATCCACATCCTGCGCGAAGTGGCGGCCGAGTGCGCCAACCCGGCCCTGCTGTTCTCCGGCGGCAAAGACTCGGTGGTGCTGCTGCGCCTGGCCGAGAAGGCCTTCCGCCCGGGCAAGTTCCCCTTCCCCCTGGTGCACGTCGACACCGGCCACAACTTCGCCGAGGTCATCACCTTCCGCGACAAGCGCGTCGCCGAGCTGGGCGAGCGCCTGATCGTCGGCTCGGTCGAGGACTCGATCCAGCGCGGCACGGTGCGCCTGCGCAACCCGGCGACCGACTCGCGCAACGCCGCCCAGGCCGTCACCCTGCTGGAAACCATCGCCGAGCACAAGTTCGACGCCTGCATCGGCGGCGCCCGCCGCGACGAGGAGAAGGCCCGCGCCAAGGAGCGCATCTTCTCCTTCCGCGACGAGTTCGGCCAGTGGGACCCGAAGTCGCAGCGCCCCGAGCTGTGGGACCTGTACAACACCCGCGTCCACCCGGGCGAGAACATGCGCGTCTTCCCGATCTCCAACTGGACCGAGCTCGACGTGTGGCTGTACATCGCCCGCGAGAAGCTGGAACTGCCGCCGATCTACTTCGCCCACCAGCGCCAGGTGATCCCGCGCAACGGCCTGCTGGTGCCGCTGACCGACCTGACCCCGCCGCGCGACGGCGAAACGGTGGAGACCCAGACCGTGCGCTTCCGCACCGTCGGCGACATCTCCTGCACCTGCCCGGTGGCGTCCGACGCCGCCACGGTCGAGGCGATCATCGCCGAGACGGCCGTCACCCAGATCACCGAACGCGGCGCCACCCGGATGGACGACCAGACCTCCGAAGCATCGATGGAAAAACGTAAAAAGGCAGGATACTTCTGATGAACGCACTCGACAACACCCAACCCGCCAACCCGGACGCGCTCTCGGGCCTGCTGCGCTTCATCACCGCCGGCTCCGTCGACGACGGCAAGAGCACGCTGATCGGCCGCCTGCTGTTCGACAGCAAGGGCATCTTCGCCGACCAGCTCGACGCCATGTCGCGCTCCAAGCACAAGCGCACCGTCGGCGACGCCGTCGACCTGTCGCTGCTGACCGACGGCCTGGAGGCCGAGCGCGAACAGGGCATCACCATCGACGTGGCCTACCGCTACTTCGCCACGCCGAAGCGCAAGTTCATCATCGCCGACACGCCGGGCCACGAGCAGTACACCCGCAACATGGTGACCGGCGCCTCGACCGCCGACGCGGTGATCATCCTGATCGACGTGTCGAAAGTGAAGCTGCGCGAGGACGGCGGCGTCGACCTGCTGATCCAGACCAAGCGCCACTCGACCATCGCCCACCTGCTGCAGATCGAGCACATCGTCGTCGCCGTCAACAAGATGGACCTGATCGACTACGACCAGGCCATCTACGAGCGCATCGTCAAGGCCTACCGCGAATTCGCCGCCAGCCTGGGGTTGAAGGACATCACGCCGATCCCGCTGTCGGCGCTGAGCGGCGACAACGTCGTCAGCGCCAGCGAGAAGCTGGGCTGGTACCAGGGTCCGACCCTGATCGAGCTGCTCGAATCGCTGTCGGTCTACGACGAATCGCACCACGCACCGTTCCGCTTCCCGGTGCAACTGGTGGCGCGCCACAACGGCCACGAGGCCAAGGACTTCCGTGGCTACATGGGCCGCATCGAGGCCGGCAAGGTCAGCGTCGGCGACAAGCTGGTGGTGCAACCGTCCGGCCAGAGCGCCACCGTCAAGGACATCGTCACCCTGGAGGGTTCGCACCAGTCGGCCGTGGTGGGCCAGTCGGTCACCCTGCTGCTCAACGAGCACCTCGACGTCTCGCGCGGCGACCTGCTGGCCGGCGCCGACCGCCCGGCCACGCTGCTGAAAAGCCTCAACGCCGACGTCTGCTGGATGTCCGACGAGCCGCTCGACCAGCGCCGCAAGTACTGGATCAAGCACGGCACCAAGCAGACCGCCGCCAAGATCACCGCCATCGAATCGCTGTTGGACATCAACACCCAGCAGCGCCACGGCGCCGACGGCCTCAAGCTGAACGACATCGCGCGCATCAGCCTGAGCGTGCAGCAGCCGCTGGCGGCCGACGCCTACGCCGACATCCGCGCCACCGGCGCCTTCATCCTGATCGACGAGGTGACCCACCAGACCGTCGCCGCGGGCATGATCCGCCTCGGCGCGTAAGCGGCGAATCACCCGCCCCCAGCCAGCAAAGGAAACCCACGTGCCAGCTTTCGGAAAAGTCTATTTGATCGGCGCCGGCCCCGGCGCCCAGGACCTCATCACCCTGCGCGGCGCGCGCCTGCTGGCGCAGGCCGAGGTGGTGCTGCACGACGCCCTGGTGACGGCGGAGATGCTGGAGCTGTGTCCGCAGGCCGTCAAGATCGCCGTCGGCAAGCGCTGCGGCCAGTTGTCGACGGCGCAGGCCTTCATCAACAAGCAGCTGGTCGACCAGGCCGGCAAGCACGCCGTGGTGGTGCGCCTGAAGGGCGGCGACCCGATGCTGTTCGGCCGCGCCGACGAGGAGCTGCGCGCCTTGGAGGCGGCCGGCGTCGAGGTCGAGGTGGTCCCCGGCATCACCACCGCGCTGGCGGCGGCGGCGGCCACGCAGCAGCCGCTGACCCAGCGCGGCGTGGCGCGCAGCGTCGCCTTCTTCACCTCCAGCACGGCGCCGGCCCATCCCGAGCAGACCGGCATTCCCGACACCGACACGCTGGTGCAGTACATGGGCGGGCGCGAAGCCATCGTCACCGCCCAACGTCTGCTGGAACAGGGCCGCCCCGCCGCCACGCCGGTGGTGGTGATCGAAAACTGCAGCCGCGCCGACCAGCGCGTGCTGCGCCTGACCCTGGGCACCTTGGCGCAAGGCCTGGGCGCCAGCCACGGTCCCGTGCTGGTGATGCTGGGCGAGGCGATGCGCGCCCGGCCGCAGCAAAACTTGGGCGCCTCGGCCGCGCCCGAGGAGCAGGGCGAACAACAGCGCCTGGCCTGAACTGGCGGCCGCCAGCCGGCCGTCCCCCTTCCTTCGCCCTCCCCCTTTGCTACCGAACGGCGCGTCGGACGCGCCGTCGTCCTGTCCTGCGCAACACGAGTTCCCATGTCGACGCCGTAAAATTCCCTCCGGACACAAAAATTTCAAATAAGACACATTAATTGTTCTTTTGAACAAAATAGTGTGATTTTAGGAAACTTATGTGATACCATTAACAACTAGAACATGCGCGCCGCCAGTTGCGGCATATTTTTTGTGCAGCACTCCGGGAATTGAACACATGAGCAACATGAAATTGATCTTGACGGCAGCCACCCTGATCGGCGCCACCACCTTCAGCGCCTCGGCACTGGCAGCGGCCTGCGGCGGCGTATCGATCGGAAAATCGACCACCGCCGATGTCAAACTGGGCGGCGACGTCTCGGACAAATGCGTCGTTTCGCTGACCAACCCGCAAAACGGCAACGCCAGCGGCTTCAGCACGGCCTTCGGCAGCGGCACATGGACCCTGCTCAGCAAGGTCACCGGCTCGAGCGTGCCGGCGGCGCACAGCACCGGCAACTTCGGCGGCGTCGACTACAAGATCGACTTCACGGAAACCACCACCAAGACCGGCACCTGGACCATCACCGCCAACAAGGCCGTCCAGGTCGATCTGGTGTTCGCCGTGCACGCCTCCAACCGCAGCGACGCCTTCCTGTTCGACAACCAGGTGCTGGCCAAGAATGCCGCCACCGCCGGTAGTTGGACCATCAACTGGTACAACAACGGCGGCCAAGTGCCGGGCTTCTCCAACCTGACCATCTTCGCGCGCGATTCGCACATCTCGGCCGTGCCCGAAGCGGACGGCTACGCCATGCTGCTGGCCGGCCTGGGCCTGGTCGGCTTCATCGCCCGCCGCCGCCGCAACAAGTAATGCCCGCTCGGCGGCGCCCCCCCCCCCGGCGCCGGACGACAAAAAACCCCGCCTGCTCGCGCACGCGGGGTTTTTTGTTGGCCGGCCCGTTTGGCCGTCTCGTCTCAGGCGGCGTCGCCGGCCGCGTTGACGCAGTAGTCGGTCATCGCCGCCAGCACGGTCGGGTCTTCGCCCACCGCGCCGGCCACCTGGAACGCCACGCCGGGATGCTCCTGGCGCAGTTGCTCGAGCAGCAGCGGCAGGTCGCGCAGCACATGGCCGCCCTGCCCCAAAAACACCGGCACCACGGTGATCTGCGCGACCCCGTCGGCGACCAGTTGCGCCGCCAGCTCGGGCAGCTGCGGCGTCATCAATTCCAGGAAGGCCAGCGCCACGCGGGCGTCCGGCATGCGCGCCTGCGTCATGTCGCGCAGCCTCTCGAACGGCGCGGCCCAACTGGCGGCGCGGGCGCCGTGGGCGAACAGGATCAGCCCGCGTTGCGGCATGGTCGGCGCCATCAGTGTCGCTCCACCCACCACAGCGCGGCCAACGCCAGCGCCAGGTACAGGGCGCTCGGCGCGATCGCCGTGAGCAGGGCCGGCCAGGTGCTGAGCAGGCCAAGGTGGGAGAACAGGGTGTTGACCAGCATGAAGCTCACGCCCAGCATGATGCCGACGAAGATCTTCAGGCTGACGCCGCCGCTGCGCGTGTGCAGGTAGGCGAAGGGCAGCGCCATGGCCATCAGCACGAAGATCGACAACGGGTCGATCAGCTTCTTCCAGAAGGCGATCTTGAAGCGCTCGGTCTCCTGCTTGTTCTCCTGCAGGTGGCGGGTGTAGACGGCCAGCTCGGTGGCCGACATGCGGTCCGGATCGGAACTCGACACCGACAGGATCTTCGGCGTGATCTCGGTCACCAGGTCCTTGCTGGCGCTCTTCGTCGTCGCCACCGCGCTGGTGGCCTGGGCGAAGTTGTTGGCGGCGTCGGCCTGGCTGTCCGGCAGGGGCAGCGCGCTGTTGCTGAACAGGTTCTCGGTCACCTCGAACAGGCGCCAGGTGTTGTTGCCCTGGTAGGTGGCGGTCTTGGCCAGGATCAGCGAACGCAGGCGGAAGTTGGTGTCGAACTCGTACAGCTTAACGTCGCGCAGTTGGCCGTCCGGCCGCACTTCGCGCACATTGAAGAAGCGCGAACCGGCCAGCGTTCCCGTCATGCCGTCGCTCTTGACGATGTCCTTGGTCCACAGGCCGGAGCGGAATTCGGCCGAGACGGCGGCGCCGCGCGCGCTCAGCTTGATCTTGGCCGCCAACGGCGTGGTGCGCGGCGCGATCAACTCGCCGAAGATGAAGGTGATAATCACCAGCACCACGCCGACCTTGAACAGCATCCACGCCGCCATCCCGGTAGACATGCTGGAGGCGCGCATGATGGTGAACTCGGAGGTGCTGGCGAACTGCGCCATCGTGTAGATGGTGCCGATCAGCGCCGCCACCGGCATCACCTCGTAGACGCGGCTGGGCAGCATGATCAAGACGTAGAGGAAGGCGTGCTGGATGGCGTAGCCGTTCTTGCCCACCGAGGGCAGCTCGCCGGTCAGGTCCATGAAGGCCTGCAGGGCGAGGAAGGCGAGCAGCACGAAGGCCACCGCCTGGGCGATCGAGACGGCAAAATAGCGTTGCAGGATTCTCATTTGGCGACGGCTTCCTTGGCGGCGCGCGGCCGCTTGAACGATGCCAGCAGAACCAGCGGGTGATAGCGGTGGTTGACGTTGAGCCGCCAGAAGAACAACAGCAGCACGACCAGGCCGACCAGCAGGTGCAGCGGCCACCATGACAGGGCGAAGCTGAAGCGGCCCTGCTTGACGCTGGCCTCGACCAGCTTGACCAGGTTACTGTAGGTGAAGAAGATCAGCAGCGCGATGATCAGATTGGCCGAGCTGCTGGCGCGCGGATTGACGAAACCCAGCGGAATGGCCAGCAGCACCAGCACCAGGCAGGTCAGCGGCGAGGCCAGGCGCCACAGCAGTTCGGCGCGGGTGTCGTTGGTGGGCTGCTCGAACAGGGCCGGCGTGGCCATGCCGGCGACGTCGATCTCGGACTCGATATCCTGCGTCTTGCTGGCCACCCGCATGCTGTAGCGCTCGAACTCCATGGTCTGGAAGTCGGCTTGGCCGGGCACGCCCTGGTAACGCCGGCCGTTCTTCAGCACCAGGAAGCGCTGGCCCTTGGCGTCGGCGGTGATGACGCCTTCCTTGGCGACGATGACGGCGGTGCCGTGTTCGTCGACCGTGTTGACAAAGACGTTCTGCACCACGGCCGTCTTGCCGCTGACGCCTTCGACGAAGAAGATGCGGTTGCTCGACGCCGATTCCTTGAACTGGCCGGGCGCGACCTTCTGCAGGTCCTCGCGCTTTTCAAAGCGCTCGACGTACTCGCTGCTCTTGTGTTTGGCCCAGGGCGTGGCCACCAGGCTGAGGACGGCCGTCAGCAGCACCATCGGCAGGCCGAAGCTGAGCACCGGCGCGATCCAGCGCGTCAGGCTCAGGCCGGAGGCGAACCAGACCACCATCTCGGAGTCGCGGTAGCTGCGCGTGACCACCATCAGCACAGAAATAAAACTGGTGAGGATGACGATGGTTGGCAGATAATTCAGGGCCGCAAAGACGATCAGGGCCACCACGTCGCTCGACGCGACCTTGCCGCCGGCGGCCTTGCCGAGGATGGTGATCAGGGTCCAGGTGACGGAAATGCTGAACAGGACCGTAAAAGTAGCCCCGGCGACGCTGACTAGCTCGCGACGTAGGGCGCGTTGAAAAATCATTCGAAGTTTACAATTCGGCGGTTAAGTTAGTAAGATGCGTAACGCGCCTGGTCATACACCGCAAGGCCAGGCAAAAAGTACACGACACGGAGAACTAAATGGACTTTAGCATAAAAGCATTCGACACAAAAAACACCCTCGCTACGGCCAAAACCGGCGTCGTCGCCGTCGCGGTTTTTGAAAACAAAAAGCTTTCGGCCGCCGCCAAGACGCTCGACAGCGCTGGTGAAATCTCGGCTGCGCTGAAGTCCGGCGACATCTCCGGCAAGGCCGGCTCGACCCTGCTGCTGCGCGCCGTCAAGGGCGCCGCCGCCGAGCGCGTGCTGCTGGTCGGCCTGGGTAGCGAGGAGACTGCCGGCGAGAAGAACTTCGCCGCCGGCGTGGCCGCCGCCATCAAGGTGTTCGCCACCCTGGGCGCGAACGACGCCATTATCGCACTACCACTGGCGGAAGTGAAAGAGCGCGACGTTAACTGGGCGATCCGTTGCGTGGTGCAGGCCGGCCACGAGGCGGCCTACCGCACCGACGGCCAGAAGAGCAAGAAGGACCCGGCCGCCGCCGGCGTCAAGAAACTGGCCCTGGCCGTGCCCAACAACGCCGCCACCAAGCTGGCGCTGGCGCAGGCCGTGGCGATCGCCAACGGCATGGACCTGACCAAGGACCTGGGCAACCTGTCGCCCAACATCTGCACCCCGACCTACCTGGCCAACACCGCCAAGAAGCTGGGCAAGGACTACAAGTTCGACGTCGAGATCCTCGACCGCAAGCAGCTCGAAGCGCTGAAGATGAACAGCTTCCTGTCGGTCACCAACGGCAGCGAACAGCCGCCGAAGTTCATCATCATCAAGCACATGGGCGGCAAACCGAAGGACGCGCCGGTGGTCCTGGTCGGCAAAGGCATCACCTTCGACAGCGGCGGCATCTCGCTCAAGGCCGGTCCCGGCATGGACGAGATGAAGTACGACATGGGCGGCGCCGCTTCGGTGCTGGGCACCTTCCGCGCCATCGGCGAAATGAACCTGAAGCTCAACGTGATCGGCGTCATCGCCAGCTGCGAGAACATGCCGTCGGGCCGCGCCACCAAGCCGGGCGACATCGTCACCTCGATGAACGGCCTGACCATCGAGATCCTCAACACCGACGCCGAAGGCCGCCTGGTGCTGTGCGACGCGCTGACCTACGCCGAACGTTTCAACCCGGCCGCCGTGGTCGATATCGCCACCCTGACCGGCGCCTGCATCGTCGCCCTGGGCCACCACAACAGCGGCCTGTTCACGCGCCACGACGCGGCGCACGACAAGCTGGCCGCCGAGCTGCTCGAGGCCGGCCAGGACGCCGGCGACACCGCCTGGCGCCTGCCGATCGGCGAGTTGTACAACGAGCAGCTGAAGTCCAACTTCGCCGACCTGGCCAACATCGGCTCGCCGGGCGGCGCCTCGTGCACGGCGGCGGCCTTCCTGGAGAACTTCACCCGCAAGTACACCTGGGCCCACCTGGACATCGCCGGCACCGCCTGGAAGTCGGGCGGCGCCAAGGGTTCGACCGGCCGTCCGGTGCCGCTGCTGGCCAACTTCCTGATCAAACGCGCCTAAGCGGCGGGCGGGAGGGCCGGGGCGGCGCCACGGCGGCGCGCCCGCCCGGCCGCCACGCGCGGCGCTCCCCATGCAAAATGGCGGCCATCCGGCCGCCATTTTTTTATCCCCGCCGCCGCCGCGCCGCTCAGTACAGCGTCACGCCCGGCGCCGGCGGCGCGCGGCCGTCGGCTTCCTCGCCCTTGTGCAGGATCACCGTCAAGGTGGCCGGGTAATCGAAGCCGGCGCCGGTGTCGCGGTCGACCAGATAGCCGACGCCCGCCGTCAGCACCATATTGCCCCACAGGCTGCTGTTGACCTTGGAGTCGACCTTCTCATAGGCCCAGGCGGCGCCGTCCTGCTTGCAGTCGACCCGCAACGGCGCGGCGCTGCGGCGGATGGTCACCCGCGCCGGGCTGGTGACGAACCATTTGCCGACGTCGTTGTACAGCACGCAGCCGACGCCGCCGACCTCGCGGTTGTCGAGGATGGTTTGCACGGTCACCTGTTGCTGGGTCGATTCGGTCAGGGTGGCACAGCCGGCCGTCAGGGCCAGGGCTGCGATTGCGGCGAGTCGGTACATGGTCTGGCCTCTTGCGGGGAGGAGATGGGGAAGCGCCGCGCGCGGCGCCAGGGCGCCTACTTGCGCTTGGTCGGCACGGGCTGCTCGGCCGGCACCGGCACGGCGGTCACGCTGTTTTTCGGGCTGCCGTCGATCAGGCGGTCGGAATACACCAGGTAGACCAGCGCGTTGCGCTTGACGTCGACCATGCGCACCACGCGCACATGTTTGAAGAAGATGGAGGCGCGCTCGGAGAACACTTCCTCCTGCAGCGGCAAGACGCCGTTGAAGCGCAGCGGCCCCACCTGGCGACAGGCCACCGACGATTCGGCCTTGTCCTCGGCCAGGCCGATGGCGCCCTTGAAGCCGCCGGTCTTGGCGCGCGACAGATAGCAGCTGACGCCGGCCACGCGCGGATCGTCGAACACCTCGACCACCACCTTGTGGTCGGGACCGAGCAGCTGGAAGGCGGTGTCGACCGAGCCGATATTTTCGGCGCGGCCATGGCTGGCCAGACCCAGCAGGGTCAAGCCAAGAATGGCGCGGCAACGGCGCATGGCGAGCATCGGATGGCGCCTCAATTGATCGGGGCGAAGCGCTGGACCATCACGCCGTCGACTTCGAGCAATTGAAAGAACACATCCCGGGGCCGGGTCCAGATGGACCCGTCGGCGGCGCGATAGACGATCATCGGACTGAGGTCCGATTCCAGGGTCGCCTCGCACACCAGCTCGTAGACGCCCCCTTTATAGTGCCGAAATCGCATGCCGCCTGTCCTCAGCTAGTTTGACGGGCACTCGGACGCACTGGCTGGGCCACCACGTCGTCGATATTGCCCTGGGCTTTAGCCTTCTTCAAACTTTGGATGACCTTGAGGATGTCCTCCATGCCGGTCTCACCGTCCAGAGTGGCGAACGCATCGAGCACCTCGTTGAGGACTTGATTGCGCACGGCAGCCTGGTCGGAGTCGATCACCGGCGCCCGCTGCAGCCCCGAGCGTGCGCTCGCGACCGCCTTGGTGGCGACAGCCTCCTTGGATGCGGCAGTCTTTCGCCCGCCTGGCGTTTTGCCATGCTCGAGCGCGGCTTGCCAAATCACCCAGCGGCGTTGGGTTTCGAACACCAGATATTCCTCTGGCTTGTCTTCGCGCCGGCGTACGATGTGACCATCGCGCTGCGCCCATGCTTCAAATGCAGATCGCATTTTATTCCTTTACAAATTGCGCAGAACTTACTGTTAAAACCACAAGTATTTCCAAATAGTACCATTTATTGACTGGATACAACACCCTACCGAGGCATCTTTTTTGTCAATTAAATCGTTGCCCTACGGCAATATAGGTTTTAATCCTGTTTGATACAAGTACATTTCGCTTTTCAAGTGCGTTTAATTGATTCTAGTACCATTTTGATAACATGGAAGCACTATCGGCAATTATTTTTGCAAATGTTAGATTTTGCAACATTCTATGGCCTGGAAGGCAATTTGTGACAGCCCTATTTGATGTTTTTTCACAAAATTCGCGAGAATTATAAACAATTGAGGAAAATCAAAACGCTCTCATGGAAAACCTTGTTGTTCCCCGGCCATAGTGGCGAATCACCTACCGCTGCGCCCCGTCACGCACGGGCAGGGGCGGCTCGGCAGGGGCGCAAGGTCGGCGTATAGATGCGGGTGTCCAACAATGCCACAGAGCGCAATTGCTCGCCGCGCGGTAGCGCAAGTGAGCGGCGCCCGGGCTAGGACAAATCAGAGGCGCCGCCGCAGCCTCGCGCCGATCGTGGCGGAAGGCGCGGCGGCGTTGTGGCGGCAGGGTCACAAAGCACTGTCGCGCGGTAACAACATGCAGTCCGACAGAGCGGAAAATCGCTGCTCAGGATGCAAGTCGCCGGCGCGCGCCCAGGCCCCGCCGGCAAGCCAGCCACCAGACGCCGAAGGCGGCGCTGGCCAGCAAGGTCATCCACACCATCGGCCGCACCGTGCCGTCCGACAAGCGGCCGACGGCGAAGCTGCACAGCGCGGTGATGGCCATCTGGATAAAGAAGAACAGGCCGGAGGCGCTGCCGGCGTTGGCCGCGTAGGGTTGCAGCACGGCCAACTGGCAGGCCGGGATGGCGATCCCCACCGAAAGCATGATCAGCACCATCGGCCCGGCCAGCGCCAGCAGCGCCTGCGGGTGGCGGCTGGTGGCCAGCAACAGCAGCAGGCTGCCGCACAGGCTGATCGCCGCCGAGCAGCCGATCAGGGCGTCGCTGCCGTGCCGTGGCACCATGCGGCGGAACACCTGCGAGCCGAGCAAGTAAGCGCTCACGGTCAGGCCGAAGCTCAGCGCGTAGGCATGCGGCGACAAGTGCATGAGCCGCTGCAGCAGCACCGAGGACTCGGCGATGAAGGGGAAGTAGGTGCAGTAGACGAAGCTGATCGCCAGCGCATAACGCAGGAAATAGGCGTCCCGCAGCAGGCCGGCGTAGATGCGGCCGACCTCGCCCAGGCTGACGCGGGCCGCGTCGCGCGGGGCGGTCTCCGGCACCAGCGTGGCGATCAGCAGCAGCGCGCCGGCGGCCAGCCCGGCGAGCACGATGAAGACCCAGCGCCAGCCCAGCGCCGCGTCGATCAGGCTGCCGAGCAGCGGCGCCAGCACCGGCGACAGCGCCATGCCCATCGACAGGCGACTCAGCATGCCGGCCTGCGCCCGCGCGCCGAAGCGGTCGCGCACCATCACCCGGCCGATCACCGTGCCGCTGCAACCGCCCAGCGCCTGCAGCATGCGCGCGGCGATCATCACCGGCGCCGACGGCGCCATGGCGCAGACCAGGCTGGCAAGCAGGTACAGCGCCAGGCCGCCGAGCAGGATGGGGCGGCGGCCGTAGCGGTCGGCCAGCGGGCCGCAGACCAGCATCGACAAGGCATAGCCGACCATGTACAGGGTCAGCGTCAGTTGCAGCTGGGCGTCGGAGGCGCCCAATTCGGCCGCCATCGCCGGCAACGACGGCAGGTAGGCGTCGATCGTGGCGCGCGGCAGGCAGACCACCAGCAGCAGCACCACGCTCCAGGCCCAAGGCGCCAGCGCGGCGCGCCGGCCTGCCGGCCGTGTTTGTTTTTCTGTCTGGTGCATGAGATGTACGCGATAGTGGATGAGGAAAATGATGCTAAGGCTTTTGTGGTTTAATGCTAAGCACCATATTTAGCAAAATTGACTAGACCACTATGGCAAGAGGAAAATCGGCGGAGGCGCTCGACCTGCCCCGCCCGCCCGCGCTGGACGACGGCGACAGCGCCGCCACCAAGCAGGACACCATCTACGAAACCCTGCGCGCGGCGATCCTGCGGAAGTGGCTGCCGGCCGACAGCCGCCTGCCGTCCAGCCGCGAATTGGCGGCGCGCTGGGGCGTCTCGCGCGGCACCGTCGAAGCGGCGTTCGACCGCCTGCACGCCGAGGCCTACGTGGCGCGCCGCGCCGGCTCCGGCACCCGCGTCTGCGCGGTGGTGCCGGAACGCTTCCTGACGGCGGCCTACCGCGTCCATGCCAGCCCGGACGCAGCATCCGGCGTGGACTCGTTCGGCGTCGCAGACTCGCGCCGCGCCCCCACCCCCGCCGCCTCCGGTGCGCGCGGCGGCGCCAACGCGGCAGCAGCAGCAGCGGCGGCACCGCCCGCGACCGTCGAAACACGGGTGCTGGCCGGCCTACCCTTCGTCAGCCGCATGGCCGATCCCGCCCTGTTCCCGCTGACGCTCTGGGCCAAATATGTGAGCAAGGCCATCGTCGGCGCCTCGACCGAGCGGCTCTGCTCGCCCGACGCGCGCGGCGCGCCCGAGCTACGCGAACAGATCGCCGGCTACCTGCGCAGCCACCGCGGCATGGCCTGCGCGGCGGACGACATCGTCGTCACCACCGGCATCCGCCACGCCCTCGACCTGATCGCCCGCAGCCTGCTCGGCCCCGGCGACCTGGCCTGCGTCGAGGACCCCGGCTACACCAGCGCCGCGCGCATCTTCGCCCTGGCCGGCGCGCGCACCGTGTTCGCCCCGGTCGGCGCCGAGGGCATCGACTGCGCCGCCCTGCGCGCCCACCACGGCGTGCGGCTGGCCTTCGTCACGCCGGCCCACCAGTCGCCGCTGGGCGTCACCATGTCGGTCAGCCGCCGCCTGGAACTGCTCGACTGGGCCAGCGAGCAGCAAGCCTGGATCGTCGAGGACGACTACGACAGTGAATTCAACTATCACAGCGCGCCGCTGCCGGCGCTCAAGTCGCTCGACCGCCACGACCGGGTGATCCACTGCGGCAGCTTCAACAAGACCCTGTTCGCCGGCCTGCGCATCGGCTTCATCGTCGCCCCGCCCGCCGTGCGCGGACGCCTGATGGCGCTCTGGCAGACCACCGGCCGCTCGGTCGGCATCAGCGAGCAGATGGCGCTGGCCGAGTACATCCGCGACGGCGCCTATGTGCGCCACCTGCGCCTGGCGCGGCGCGCCTACCAGCAGCGGCGCGACACCCTGCTGGCCTGCCTGGCCGCCAGCGGCCGGGGCCAAGGCGGGCACGTCTCCGGCTGCCAGGCCGGCTTCCACTGCATGCTCTGGCTGCCGCCCGGCTGCGACGAGCTGGATTTCTGCGCCCGCGCCGCCGCCCGCGACATCGCGCTGCAACCGCTGAGCGCCTTTTGCCGCGAGGCCGCGCTGCCGCCGGCGGTGCTGCTCGGTTACACCGCGCTGACCCTGGCGCAAGTACGCTACGCCGGACAAAAACTGGCGCAGCTGCTGGACCAGGCCTGGGCCGAGTCGACGCGCTGAGCCGGCGCCGATCACGCCGCCGCCGGCTGCTGTAAAATCCGCACAGCGCCGACCCGCCCACCGCGCGTCGGCGGCGGCCCCGCCCGCCCCCATCCATCCCATTCAGTCTGTAGAAATCCCATGAAAATTGCCACCTGGAACGTCAACTCCCTCAATGTGCGCCTGCCCCACGTGCTCAAGTGGCTGGAGGAAAACCCGGTCGACGTCTTGTGCGTGCAGGAAACCAAGATGACCGACGATAAATTCCCCGCCGCCGCCATCGAGGCGGCCGGCTACCACGTCGTCTTCAGCGGCCAGAAGACCTACAACGGCGTGGCCATCCTGTCCAAGCTGCCGATCAGCGACGTGGTCAAGAACAATCCGCGCTACGAAGACCCGCAGCAGCGCATCCTCGCCGCCACCATCGACGGCGTGCGCGTGGTCTGCGCCTACGTGCCCAACGGCCAGGCGGTCGGCACCGACAAGTACGACTACAAGCTGGCCTGGCTGGCCGCCTTCCACGACTGGCTGCGCGACGAGGCCGCCCTGCATCCGCAACTGGCCGTGCTGGGCGACTACAACATCGCGCCGGAAGACCGCGACGTGCACGACCCGGTCGCCTGGGCCGACCAGGTGCTGGTGTCCGTGCCGGAACGCGCCGCCCTCACCCGCCTGCTCGACCTCGGCCTGGTGGATTCCTTCCGCCTGTTCGAACAGGCCGAAAAATCGTTCAGCTGGTGGGACTACCGCGCGCTCGGCTTCCGCCTCAACAAGGGCCTGCGCATCGACCACATCCTGCTGTCGCAAGCCTTGGTGGCGCGCTGCAGCGCCTGCGTGATCGACCGCGCGCCGCGCAAGTGGGAGCAGCCGTCCGACCACGCCCCGGTGGTGGCGACGCTGGACTAGCCGGCCGCCAGAACGGTCATCATTGACAGCTAGCCTGAATGTTTCATAAACCCTAATCGCTGGCGGACCTCTCCCTCGAAGGCGGCCTGTCTGAGCGTCAGCGGTGCGCCGGGCGAAGTTCG
>NZ_JAEMNU010000159.1 GCF_016461825.1 Rugamonas violacea
TCAGCATTGGGCAATCTGTCGCCCACCGTCTACGAACGGAAAATGGCAGCACGCCAACCTATCGTCGTGTCCGAAATTACTTGACCACAGCAATTGTCCGGTTGGGTAATAATTTGTTCGAGCATGATTTTCTGCTTTCATAACGGTGGTGGATGAGTGATCGGTCTGTCAGGCCGCAGGGGGAAGATAGGCGTGCGCCGCTGTGTTGACAAACGCTAAGTTGTCAGGCATAAGGTGAATTATTTTCATCTATACACCCAATGCGGCGACTCCCACCACTCTCGGCACTACGCGCGTTTGAAGCGGCGGCCCGCCACGGCAGCTTCAAGTTCGCCGCCAATGAACTTGCCGTCACGCCGACGGCGATCAGCCACCAGGTTCGCTTTCTCGAGGAATACACCGGCCTGAAGCTGTTCGAGCGGCAGGTGCGCAAAGTGGTCTTGACCGACGCCGGGGTGGAGCTGTATCCGGTGCTGCGCGACGGTTTCAATGCTTTCGAGGCGGCCCTGCAGCGCTTGGCAACGGCGCCGGCCCGCCACCGAGTCATCATCTCGGCGACCAATGCGTTCATGGCGCGCTGGTTGGCGCCCCGGGTGGCGGACTTCCAAAAGTTGTACCCGGAAATCGACCTGGAGCTGTACGCGTCCGATCAGACCGTCGATCTCGGGTCTGATGTCGCCGACGTCGCGATTCGCTACGGGCGAGGGCCGTATCCCGGCATGGTGGCGGAGCCGCTGTTCACCGACCGCTTCGCGCCGGTGTGCAGTCCCCAGCTCGGAGCATTGGGCCGGGCGGAACTGGACCAGGTCCCGTTGATCGATTTCAAGTGGAGCCAGGACCATCCGCTCAACCCTACTTGGAAGAACTGGTTCGCGGCGGCGGGCTTGCCGTGGAAGGCACGTCACGGTCAGCTGCTTTTTTCGGACGAAGGGCATGCGATCCAGGCGGCATTGGCGGGACAGGGAATTGCACTGCTGAGCCTTGAGCTGGTGGCGGACGACATCGCGGCCGGGCGCCTGACGCAGCCGTTCGGCCCGAGCATACCGGGGCATACCTATCATCTGGTCCGCAGTGCGGGCCATGCACACGGGTCACATGTCGACTCGGTAGTTGTCAACAAAGTTGTCGCGTCACTTCATGCAGCCAGCTTCACTAATTCAGGTTCAGCCCGTTCCGGATTGAGCCAAACCTCGTCC
>NZ_JAEMNU010000016.1:0-8302 GCF_016461825.1 Rugamonas violacea
ACGATCTGGCAGGGCATTCAGGATGTGCGCGTGGCTGCGCTCACGATTAAGGCGCTACGCGACGAAGCTGGGTGACTTGTGTATAAACCTATGGATTCAAAGGAATCATCGAATCTCAAGATTTCTGGCTCACAGAGTCTGATTTCCTGAATGATGCCACTGAAATTAAACATGGAATCGATTTGGCGCGCCAAGTGTTTAGGTCGTTTTCTCATGAAAACCAGAGTCCTATCGCTGATATTCTTGAGGGCCTGACAATAGAGGACAGGAACCCTCGGCCTCGAATAAACATTGCTTGCTTTTCATCAGCACGTGACAGTCTAAGCCAATGGCGTGCTTACTCAGGTGGCGCTATCGGTGTTTCACTCGGCTTTGCACAGAAAGATTTTCTTCCCCAGCTGGGATATCCTAGCGAATGCCAACTTGTACCAGTGCTTTACTCGGAAGACCATAAGCGAGCTTTATGGGATATGTTCGCGCGATTTTTCAGTGAAGCTTATACTAAAGATTCCGCTCGAAAAATTTCGGTAACGCAACGGGATCAGAGCATTCGGGAATTCTACCCGATTAGTGGATATGAATCCTCACTTAATGGAATTCTTTATCAGCTCGCTGCCTCATGCAAACACTCGGCGTTTGAAGACGAGAGAGAGATCCGATTGTTCTACACTGAACATTCGGAAACCGTGGAGAGATTTGGAAAAAATCCAGCTAAAACCAGATTCCGGCTGACCAATTGTTTTCTTGCGCCGTATACGACGCTGAAAGATATTCAAGATGTTTATGATAACGCGAGCGAAAGAAGAGTGCCTAAGTTAGCATTATCTGAGGTTATCATTGGGCCTCATCCTCGTTCTGATCTAGCCATCGCTAGTATTAAGAAGTTTCTCGAAGCGAATGGATATAGCAATGTGCCGGTTCATCCTTCTGCAGCGCCGTATCGATGATGCTACAACGTGTTTTGCACACCAACCAAGAGTAGGGTTGTCTTGGCCGGCATCTATTTAATCTTGGCGACCGGCGGCTATGGGGCGGAAACAGCCGCTCGCCCCTATTAGATGCATAGGTTTACACACATCTTTTTCTGACCGTCGCACTGGCCCGCAAGAACCGCACTTTTTGAGTGTTTTTGCTTAAAAATTGAGCAAAGTCGTTGTGCGTTGACGGGAAATCCATCGGGCAGGCACTCCGGGATTGCTGTTTCTGCAACAGCTGGTGCTTTGTAAGTGTTTGATTTTATTGGCGAAAAAAGATGTGTATAAACCTATGTATTAGATGAAGCCCAAGAGCGCTTGCAGCCGACAATAAAAAAGCCGCTCGATGAGCGGCTTTTTTTGAGAACACGAAGATCGGATTACTTGATCTTGGTTTCTTTGTACGTTACGTGCTTGCGAGCTTTAGGATCGAACTTCATGATCTCCATCTTAGCTGGCGTAGTACGCTTGTTCTTAGTCGTCGTGTAGAAGTGACCCGTACCTGCGGTCGACTCCAACTTGATTTTGTCGCGGCCTGTTTTTGCCATGATAGCTCCCTAATTATACTTTTTCGCCACGAGCGCGCATATCGACCAGGACGGCGTCGATGCCGACTTTGTCGATGACGCGCAGACCGGCGTTGGACAAGCGCAGGGAGACCCAGCGGTTTTCAGATTCAACAAAAATACGACGATTCTGCAAGTTAGGCAGGAAACGACGTTTGGTTTTGTTGTTTGCATGGGAAACATTGTTGCCGACCATCGGCTTCTTCCCAGTGACTTGGCAAACACGTGCCATGGTGCACTCCTTAAAGACATTCCACAATTGGAAAAACGAGAGTATATCTAAAAACTCCAGCTTTTTCAATGACTTGTGAAAAACAACTGTGTCATCAACTCATGAAAAAATTTAACAATTGTGCATTCCCCTATGTGGCACCGGGCTTTACGCATATTTCTCAAGGGTAAACAAGGGCTTAGCAGCTTGTAAACAGTGGGTGCGCCGGGCCGCGGCGGCCCCCGCTCACAGTTGGCCGTGCTCGGCGAAGGAGTGCACCCGGTGGCCGGCGACGACGAAATGGTCGAGGATGCGCACGTCGACCAGGGCCAGGGCCTGCACCAGCGCGCGTGTCAGCAGCAGGTCGGACTCGCTGGGCTCGGGCGTGCCGGACGGATGGTTGTGCGCCAGCATGACGCTGGCGGCGTTGCAGGCCAGCGCCTCCTTGACCACCTCGCGCGGGTAGACGCTGGTGTGGGTGAGGGTGCCACGAAACAATTCGCGCGCGGCGATCAGGCGGTTTTTGACGTCGAGGAACAAGACATAGAAGGATTCGCAACCCTTGCCGCTGAATACCAGGCGTAGGTATTCTTTGACCGCTTGCGGCGAACTGAGCGTGTGGCCGCAACTGAGCTGCTCCTCGATGGCGCGGCGGGCCAGTTCCATCACCGCCTGCAACTGGGCGAACTTGGCGGCGCCCAGGCCGGGCAGGGCGCAGAACTCGTCCAGGCCGGCGCCGAACAGCCCTTGCAGCGAGCCGAAGTGGCCGATCATCTCGCGTCCCAGCGCCACCGCGTCCTTGCCGCGCACGCCGACGCGCAGGAAGACGGCGAGCAGCTCGGCGTCCGACAGCGCGGCGGCGCCGTGGCGGATCAGCCGCTCGCGCGGGCGTTGCTGCTCAGGCCAGTCGCGAATCGCCATCGCTCTCTCCTTGGCGCCGCTTGGCGGCGAATTGTTCGACAAGCGGGGCGGCGGCGGCAAGGTGGCTTACAATAACGGTTTGCAAGCTCACTGAATCCTACGTCATGTCCAACGCGAACACACCTGTCGTCACCCCATCGGCTTACCTCACTCTGCATTATCGTCTGGCGACGCCGGGCGGTGTTGATATCATCACAACCTTCGGCGGAAATCCGGCCACGCTGATGCTGGGCCAGGGCCAGCTGGCGCCGATGCTGGAAGAGCTGTTGATCGGCATGCCGGAAGGCAGCGAGCGCACCTTCGAGCTGGCCGCCGGCCAGGGCTTCGGCGAGCGCAATGCGGACCTGGTGCGGCGCGTCACGCGCGCCACGCTGGACGAGAACTCGACGCCGGACGCCGACTACAAGATCGGCGACCTGGTCGACTTCGCCGCGCCGGGCGGCGGCCGCTTCGCCGGCGTGCTGCTCGAACTGGGCGAGGAAAGCGTGCTGTTCGACTTCAACCACCCTCTGGCCGGCCAGCCGCTGCGCTTCGAGGTGAACCTGATCTCCGTGCTGTAAGGAACCCATGATGGACAAGGAAATCCTGCTGGCCCAGCCGCGCGGCTTTTGCGCCGGCGTCGACCGCGCGATCGAGATCGTCGAACGCGCGCTGCAACAATTCGGTGCGCCCATCTATGTGCGCCACGAGATCGTCCACAACGCCTATGTGGTCGAGGACCTGCGCAACAAGGGCGCGATCTTCATCGAGGACCTCGACGACGTCCCGGCCGGCAACACCCTGGTGTTCTCCGCCCACGGCGTGTCGAAGGCGGTGCGGGCCGAGGCGGAAGCGCGCGGCCTGAGCATCTTCGACGCCACCTGCCCGCTGGTCACCAAGGTCCACGTCGAGGTGGCCAAGATGCGCCGCCAGGGCTGCGAGATCGTCATGATCGGCCACGACGGCCATCCCGAGGTCGAGGGCACGATGGGGCAGACCGAGGAGGGCATGTATCTGGTGGAAACGGTGGCCGATGTGGCCAAGCTGAACGTGACCAAGCCCGACATGCTGGCCTATGTTTCGCAGACCACGCTGTCGGTCGACGACACCGCCGACATCATCGCCGCGCTGAAATTGAAATATCCGGCGATCATCGAGCCGAAGAGGGGCGACATCTGCTACGCCACCACCAACCGCCAGGAGGCCGTCAAGTTCATGGCGCCGCAGGTGGACTTGGTGATCGTCGTCGGCAGCCCGAACAGCTCCAATTCCAACCGTCTGCGCGAGGTGGCCGAGAAGATGGGCACGCCGGCTTATATGGTCGACAACGCCGCCCAGATCGATCCCTCCTGGCTGGAAGGCAAGATTCGCGTCGGCGTCACCGCCGGCGCGTCGGCGCCGGAAGTGTTGGTGCACGCCGTCATCGACCGCCTGAAGGAGTGCGGCGTGCGTAGCGTGCGCACCCTCGACGGTGTGCAGGAGGCGGTAACCTTCCCTTTACCTAAGGGATTGGACGGTGTCAAGCCTGCACCAAATTAGGGAGTGGCCTCTTCTACGATTTTGCAACATCTGAATTAAATTCGGCGCACCATTGTTTTTTCCCCTATTAGTTTTTTCGGATACTCGGTATTATTGCCTCGCCCGAAAAAAGTTGTCGATTCTGCTTTTTTGCGCCGGGGTAAGTAACCTGGGCCGTGGATAGTGGCGTGGCATGGGGTTTGCTTAATGAATGCGCAGTAGATCGATGCAGAGTCGGCGGCGAGCATCTCGGCCGGACCACAGGCGTCCAATCAACGGCGGCACTACGGGGAACTCCCCGGGTGCCGTTTTTGTTGGGGCGGCCTTTGACGCCGGCCGGGCCGCTTGGCCGTTGCAGTACAACACAATAGAAGAGGCACAATCTCCATGGATACCTTTATCCAACAAATTATCAACGGCTTGGTGCTTGGTAGCATGTACGCCCTGGTCGCCCTCGGTTATACAATGGTCTACGGTGTCTTGAACCTCATCAACTTCGCCCACGGCGACGTGTTGATGATCGGTGCGATGGCCGGCCTGACCATCCTGCGCCTGCTCAACGAGTACGCGCCCGACCTGCCCGGCTTTGTCAAACTGGCCATCGCCATCGGCGGCGCGATTCCCGTCTGCATGCTGGTCAACATACTGATCGAACGCATCGCCTACCGCCGCCTGCGCAACGCGCCCCGGCTGGCGCCGCTGATCACGGCGATCGGCGTCTCGATCCTGCTGCAGACCTTCGCCATGATGATCTGGGGCCGCAATCCCTTGCCTTTCCCGCCCCTGCTGTCGTCCGAGCCGATCACCATCGGCGGCGCGCTGATCTCGCAGACCCAGTTGCTGCTGCTGGTGCTGGCGGCCGGCTCGATGTTCGGCCTGGTGATGCTGGTGGAAAAAACCAAGATGGGCCGCGCCATGCGCGCCGTGGCGGAGAACCCCCGCGTCGCCGGCCTGATGGGGGTCGACTCGAACAAGGTCATCGTCGCCACCTTCGCCATCGGCGCCGCGCTGGCCGCCGTGGCCGGCGTGATGTGGGGCGCCAACTACGCCTCGATTCAGTTCGCCATGGGCTTCGTGCCCGGCCTGAAGGCCTTCTCGGCGGCCGTGCTGGGCGGCATCGGCAACATCTACGGCGCGATGATAGGCGGCATTTTGCTCGGCATCATCGAGAGCCTGGGCGCCGGCTACATCGGCGAATTCACCGGCGGCTTCCTCGGCAGCCACTATCAGGACATCTTCGCCTTCGTGGTGCTGATCTTGGTGCTGACGGTGCGTCCGTCCGGCATCATGGGTGAGCGCGTGGCGGACCGCGCCTAAGCCGCGCCCGGATACGGATTAAGGAACAATCATGGCACTCTTCAATTTCGACGTCTCCCACAACCCGCGCAAGGCCTACGGCAGCATGGCGGTGGTGCTGATCGGCTTGCTGATCTTCCCCTTCCTGGCCGCGCCTTTCGGCAACTCCTGGGTGCGCATCGTCGACATGGCGCTGCTCTACATCATGCTGGCGCTGGGCTTGAACATCGTGGTCGGCTTCGCCGGCCTGCTCGACCTGGGCTACATCGCCTTCTACGCGGTG
Source organism: Rugamonas violacea (assembly GCF_016461825.1). GTDB lineage: Bacteria > Pseudomonadota > Gammaproteobacteria > Burkholderiales > Burkholderiaceae_D > Rugamonas. The sequence goes on from NZ_JAEMNU010000016.1 coordinate 5,749, forward strand.
GGCGCCTACATGACCGGCCTGCTGGCCTCGCCGCAGTTCGCCACCCTGCTCGAATCGCTGGTCAACCAGTATCCGGCGCTGGGCGAGACCCTGGTCGCCGTGCTGGGCGAGGACATCCGCACCAACGGCATCCACCTGTCGGTCTGGCTGATCGTGCCGATGGCCGGTGCGCTGGCCGGCCTGTTCGGCGCCATCCTCGGCGCGCCGACCTTGAAGCTGCGCGGCGACTACCTGGCCATCGTCACCCTGGGCTTCGGCGAGATCATCCGCATCTTCATGAACAACCTGAACGAGCCGATCAACTTCACCAACGGTCCGCAGGGCATCAACCTGATCGACCCGATCCGCGTGTTCGGCGTCAACCTGGCCGGCGAGGCGGGCTCGCGCGCCAACGTCGTGGTGGGCGGTTTCTCCATGCCCTCGGTCAACGCCTACTATTTCCTCTTCCTGGTCCTGTGCATCGCCGTGGTGTTCATCACCTCGCGCCTGCAGCACTCGCGTCTGGGCCGCGCCTGGGTGGCGATCCGCGAGGACGAGATCGCCGCCAAGGCGATGGGCATCAACACCCGCAACGTCAAGCTGCTCGCCTTCACCATGGGCGCCTCCTTCGGCGGCGTGGCCGGCGCGATGTTCGCGTCCTTCCAGGGCTTCGTTTCGCCGGAATCGTTCTCGCTGACCGAGTCGATCGCCGTGCTGGCGATGGTGGTGTTGGGCGGCATCGGCCACATCCCCGGCGTGATCATGGGCGGCGCCCTGCTGGCCGCGTTGCCGGAGGTGTTGCGCCACGTCGTCGAGCCCCTGCAGGAGAAATTGTTCGGCCACGTCATCATCGAGGCCGAGGTGCTGCGCCAGTTGCTGTACGGCTTGGCGATGGTGCTGATCATGCTGAACCGGCCGGCCGGCCTGTGGCCCGCGCCCAAGCATGAGGACCGCCCCGACAACGACACCGACAAACCCGAGCCGACATCCGGCGTGATGGCGGCCTGAGGAATAGGACCATGAGCACCATGAGCGAACAAGTCATATTGAACATCGCCGGCGTCAACAAGCGCTTCGGCGGCCTGCAGGCGCTGACCGATGTCGGCATCAAGATCATGAAGGGCCAGATCTATGGCCTGATCGGCCCCAACGGCGCCGGCAAGACCACCTTCTTCAACGTCATCACCGGGCTGTACCAGCCGGACACCGGCACCTTCGAGCTGGCCGGCAAGCCCTATTCGCCGTCGGCGCCGCACGCGGTGGCCAAGGCCGGCATCGCCCGCACCTTCCAGAACATCCGCCTGTTCGGCGAGATGACGGCGCTGGAGAACGTCATGGTGGGGCGCCACGTGCGCTCGCACCAGGGCGTGTTCGGCGCGGTGTTCCGCCACAAGGCGGCGCGCGAGGAGGAGGCGTCGATCCGCCGCCGCTCGCAGGAGCTGCTCGACTTTGTCGGCATCGGCCAGTTCGCCAACCGCACCTCGCGTTTCCTGTCCTACGGCGACCAGCGCCGGCTGGAGATCGCCCGCGCCCTGGCCACCGACCCGCAATTGCTGGCCCTGGACGAGCCGGCCGCCGGCATGAACGCCACCGAGAAGCTGGCGCTGCGCGAGCTGCTGGTGAAGATCAAGAACGAGGGCAAGACCGTGCTGCTGATCGAGCACGACGTCAAGCTGATGATGGGCCTGTGCGACCGCCTCACCGTGCTCGAGTACGGCAAGCCGATCGCCGAGGGCCTGCCGGCCGAAATACAGAGCAACAAGGCGGTGATTGAAGCCTATCTGGGAGGATCGCACTAATGAGCGGCAATGTTCTAAAGGTATCGGGACTGAAAGTCGCGTACGGCGGCATCAAGGCCGTCAAAGGGATCGACCTGGAAGTGAACAAGGGCGAGCTGATCGCCCTGATCGGCGCCAACGGCGCCGGCAAGACCACCACCCTGAAGGCCATCACCGGCACCCTGCCGCCGTGCACGGTGGAGGGTACGGTGTCCTACCTGGGCGAGTCCTTGAAGGGCAGCAAGTCCTTCCACCTGGTCGAGAAGAAGCTGGCCATGGTGCCGGAGGGGCGCGGCGTGTTCACCCGCATGTCGATCCAGGAAAACCTGATGATGGGCGCCTACACCCGCGACGACAAGGCCGGCATCGAGGCCGACATCGCGCGCTGGTTCGACGTCTTCCCGCGCCTGAAGGAAAGGGCGGCGCAGATGGCCGGCACCCTGTCCGGCGGCGAGCAGCAGATGCTGGCCATGGCGCGCGCGCTGATGTGCCACCCCAACCTGCTGCTGCTGGACGAGCCGTCGATGGGCCTGTCGCCGATCATGGTGGAGAAGATTTTCGAAGTGATCCGCAACGTCTCGAAGGAGGGCATCACTATCCTGCTGGTCGAGCAGAACGCCAAGCTGGCGCTGCAGGCGGCGCACCGCGGCTATGTGATGGACTCCGGCCTGATCACCATGACCGGCAACGCCAGCGACATGTTGGACGACCCGCGCGTCAAGGCCGCCTACCTCGGCGAGTAAAGAAATAGCGGCGGGCTTCAAGACGCCCGGGATGCCGGCCCACCCCATAGGCAT
>NZ_JAEMNU010000016.1:8351-44175 GCF_016461825.1 Rugamonas violacea
ATGCCGGCCCACCCCATAGGCATGGAGCCGGGGTCGGACCCGCCGGGTCCGACCCCAGATTGTGCCGCCGGGTTTGGTCGGCCAAACGACAGTCCGCGCGGAAACAAAAAAAGCCCCGGCGCGGGCCGGGGCTTGGAAGGACACCCGTCTGAGGAGAACACCACGGATGCCGAGGAGGTCTAAAACAACGGGTGCTGGTGCCGGGGCGCCAGCATTTCCTGGATTACTTCTTCGCTGGAGCGGCCTTGGCGGCGGCTTGCGAGAACTGGTTCACGGCGCTGGCGACGTTGCTTTCGATCGATTCAACGGCTTGCTTGGCGGTTTTGCTGAACTGCTCGTAACCGGCGTTGGCGTTGCCGATTGCCGATTTCAGCAGGGCAACAGCGTTTTCGGTGCCGGCCGGGGCGTTTTTGCTGACTTCTTCCACCAGCGAGATGACTTTACGGTTGGTTTCGGCGATCTGCGTTTCGGCGGCTTTGCTGAACTCGGCCTGGGTGCCGGAAGCGATGGTCGCCAGGTGACGGCCGTAAGCGATGGCTTTCTCGGCGTTGGGCTGGGCTTGGGCGGCCGACAGCGAGAAGAATTCTTGTGGGTCTTTGGCCGACAGCAGTTGCTTGGTGGCGATCGACGACTCTTCCAGCGATGCTTTGGCGGCGGTCAGGTTCAGATCGACCAGTTTTTCAACGCCTTCGAAGGCCTTGGTGGTCAGTGCGGAAAAGATGGCGAACTGGGCTTCGAAGTTAGCCTTGGTCGCATTGGAAAATTGCTCAGGGATAGAAAACATATAACTCTCCAGGAAAATAAAATAGTTGTTGATAAATACTGCTGTTAGTTACCGGTGGTACGAAGCAGATGAATCCATGTCTCAAATCGAACAACAATTGTGCAACGCAACAAACCCGATTTTACGGCCTTCAAAAATTAAGTCAAGCGATTTTTGTGCGTTGCACCAAAGAACCCCAAGTCGCTTTTGGGAACAATTTCCCATAGGCATTGGAATCATCCCCGCCGCCACCGCCGGGGCGCGCCGCGACCGGCCCCGCAAGCCTTGCGGCAGCTCAAAAACGCTCATCGTGATAGACTCGGCCGGACTGGCCCGACGCGGTGCAGCAAGCCCGCAGCAGGCGGCTCGACACTACTTTTGGTACTGATGCAAATGTCCAACACTCCAGCCGTCCCGAGCGCTTCCGTCGCCCCCGCCGCCGGCGCCACGAGCGGGACCGGCGCCTCCTTCCTGTCGCCGCTGCCCTTCTTCTTCGTCCTGTTATGGAGCACCGGCTTCATCGTCGCCAAGTTCGGCCTGCCGTATGCGCCGCCGCTGACCTTCCTGTTGCTGCGTTTCGGCGGCGTACTGCTGCTCCTGGTGCCGGCCGTGCTGTTGCTCAGGGCGCCCTGGCCGCGCGGCCAGATCTGGCGGATCGCCCTGGCCGGGCTGCTGGTGCAGGCCGGCTATCTGATCGGCGTCTGGTGCGCCATCAAGCTGGGCATGCCGGCCGGCTTGTCGGCCCTGATTGTCGGCATGCAACCGATTCTGACCGCCTTCGCCGCCCCGCTGATCGGCGAGTCGGTGCGGCCGCGCCAGTGGCTGGGCCTGTTGTTTGGCATCGTCGGCGTCGGCTTGGTGGTGGCCGCCAAGATCCGCCTGGCCGGCCTGTCGCCCGAGAGTATTTTGCTGTGCCTGCTGGCCTTGTTCTCGATCACCGCCGGCACCCTGTACCAAAAACGCTACTGTCCGCAGTTCGATTTGCGCACCGGCACCGTCATCCAGTTCAGCGCCTCGATCGTTGTTGTGTTACCGCTGGCGGTGGCGCTGGAAGGCCTGGGCTGGCACTTCGCCACGGTACAATGGACGGCAAGCTTCGTGTTTGCCCTGCTGTGGTCGGTGTTGGCCCTGTCGATCGGCGCGATCTTCCTGCTGTTCGCCCTGATCCGCCGCAGCGACGCGACCCAGGTCACCAGTTTGCTCTACCTGACGCCGCCCACCACCGCCGTCATGGCCTGGCTGGTGTTCGGCGAAACCTTCAACGCGCTGGGCGTGGCCGGCATGGCGCTGGCGGTGCTCGGCGTGATCTTTGTTGTTAAAAAGCAGAAATAAGCACACCAGCGAGGACGCATGAGTTCCACTCCAGACCAGCAGGCCGTCGACGCCGCCATCACTTCGCGCCGTTCGATCCGCGCCTACCTGCCGACGCCGGTGCCGCGCGCCGACATCGAGCGGCTGCTGGAGGTGGCGGCGCGGGCGCCGTCCGGCACCAACACCCAGCCGTGGAAGGTCTACGTGTTGAGCGGGGCCAAGCGGCGCGAGTTGTCCGAGCGCATACTGGCCGTGCATCGCGACCCGGCGCTGGCCAGCGGCTTCACGGAGGAGTACGCTTACTATCCAAGGCAATGGGTTTCGCCGTTCATCGAACGGCGCCGCAAGGTCGGCTGGGATTTGTACGCCCTGCTGGGCCTGACGCGCGACAACAAGGCCGGCATGGCGGCCCAGCACGGCCGCAACTACGACTTCTTCGGCGCGCCGGTCGGCCTGATCTTCACCATCGAGCGGGTGATGGAGCAGGGTTCCTGGTTGGACTACGGCATGTTTTTGCAAAATATCATGGTGGCGGCGCGCGGCCGGGGCTTGGACACCTGCCCGCAGGCGGCCTTCACGCAGTACCACAAGATCATCGCCGAGGTGCTCGGCCTGCCGGAGCGGGAAGCGGTGGTGTGTGGCATGTCCCTCGGCTATGCCGACCATGGCAAGGTGGAAAATTCGCTGGTCACCGAGCGCGAGCCGGTGTCGGGCTTCGTCAACTTCGTCGATTGATGGACCCGGCGCGGCGCGGGTTGCGCCGCAACATGGGGGTAAGTTCAATGTTGCTTCAGACCTATTGCGGTATCGCAATCAATAGTGCCGGCGGAGGCAATAACGCTTGCGCTTGCTCAGCGTTTTGCTACACTGCAACACATACCGGTCGGTTCTTTTCCTGGGGAAATCTATGATTAAGTTAGCGTTGGGCGCGCTCATTTCGCTGTTGTTCGTGTCCGTGCCTGCCGCTGCCGCGCAGGGACGGGAGGCGGCCGGCAAAACGGTGTCGGTCAAAAAGCACCACGTCAAGAAAAGCCAGGCGCTGCGCGTCAGCGCCGTCGACACCGGCGAGCGCGTGGTCAAGCGCGTGGTCAGCGTGCGCGGCAAGCGCAAGGTGGTCTACCAGCGGCTGATCACGGCGGCGCCCGCCGTGCCGACCATGGGCGACCTGGCCGGCCTGAACCTGACGCGCGACCCGCTCGACCTGAAGTCCAGCGTCGCCCTGGTGCTCGACCAGGTGAATTCCGAAGTGTTGTTTGAAAAGAATTCCAATGTCGCCCTGCCGATCGCCTCGATCACCAAGATGATGACCGGCCTGGTCGTTGTGGAGGCGCAACAGGACATGAACGAGGTGCTGACGGTGACCGAGGAGGACGTCGACCGCGCCAAGTTCAGCAGCTCGCGGCTGAAGGTGGGGGCGCAGCTGACGCGCGCCAACATGCTGCATATCGCCCTGATGAGTTCGGAGAACCGCGCCGCCTCCGCGCTGGGCCGCAACTATCCGGGCGGCCTGGCGGCCTTCGTCGACGCCATGAACGCCAAGGCGCGCGGGCTGGGCATGCGCGACACGCATTATGTCGATTCCAGCGGCTTGTCGAAGATGAACGTGGCCAGCGCGCGCGATCTGGCCCGGCTGGCCCAGGCGGCCTACCAGCAGCCGCTGCTGCGCCAGTTCTCCACCGATCCGAAGGCGCAGGTCGAGTCCAACGGCCGCATGCTGCAGTTCGGCAACACCAACCACCTAGTGGCCAATCCCGGCTGGGAGATCGGCCTGCAGAAGACCGGCTTCATCAACGAGGCCGGCCGCTGCCTGATGATGCAGACCATCATCGAAGGCCGTTCGGTGATCATGGTCTTCCTCGATTCCAAGGGCAAGCAGTCGCGCACCGCCGACGCCGGCCGCATGCGCAAATGGCTCGAAGCCCTGCGGCCCGCCTCGCTGACGGGCGCCACGCCCTATTCCAACGGCATGTAACCCAAAGTGGCGGAGATCTGGTTGGCGGTCGCCACCAGATCCTCCAGCCACTCATCCTGCAGACGGTCGGCCGGGGCGGAAATCGACAGCCCGGCGATCAGCTTGCCCGAGTCGTCGCGAATGCCGGCGGCCATGCAACGCACGCCCAGTTCCAACTCCTCGTTGTCGCGCGCATAGCCGCGCGCCCGCACCAGGCTGAGCTCGCGCTCCAGCTTGCCCAGGTCGGTGATCGAATTCTTGTTGTGGCCGGCCAGCCCGGTGCGGGTGGCATAGGCGCGGATCGCCTTCGGCTCGTCGACCGAGAGGAACAGCTTGCCGGTCGAGGTCAGGTGCAGCGGACCGCGGCCGCCGATGGCGCGCACCACCTGCATGCCCGAGCGCTCGGAGAAGGCGCGGTCGATGTAGACGATCTCGTCGCCCTGGCGCACCGACAGGTTGATGGTCTGCTGGGTCTTCTTGTGCAGCGAGCGCATGAAGTCCAGCGCCGCCTCGCGCACCGATAGGCGGCTCTTCACCACATTGCCCAGTTCCAGCAGGCGCATGCCGAGACGGTAGGTGCCCGGTTCGATGCGGTCGACGAAGCGCGTCAGCACCATGTCGTTGAGGATGCGGTGGGCGGTCGAAGGATGCAGACCGGACACCTTGGACAATTCCTTCAGGCTCACCGGGTCGGGATACTTGGCCAGCGCGTCGAGCAGCGCGACCATGCGTTCGATCACCTGGATCGTGGTTTTTTGCGCGGGGACGGGTTCGATTTTCATGATGTGGTTGGTGCGGTGCAGTATTCGGTCCTGTCTTTATACCATAATGTGAAAAAATAGGGAATTCCGTGGGACGCATCGGCTAAAAGTGTGAACAAAGTGGCACTGACGGGCATAATGATGCCTTGAAATACTATAAGTAGCCGGACATGGAACCAGTCAGTGAATTCAAGAGTAAAAGCGGTCTGAAGCGTATTTTCGCCGCCATGATGTATTCGATCGCCGGCCTGCGGGCCGCCTGGCGCCACGAGCACGCCTTCCGCCAGGAAATGATGCTTTTGCTGGTAGGCAGCGCCGCCGCCTTGTTGTTGCGCATCTCGGCGTTTGAAAAACTGATGTTGATCGGCGTGCTGGTGTTGATCGTCATCGTCGAACTGATCAACTCGGCCATCGAGGCGGTGGTCGACCGCGTGTCGCTGGAGCGCCATCCCTTGTCGAAGAACGCCAAGGACTTCGGCAGCGCCGCCGTGTTCCTGGCCTGCCTGCTGGCCGCCGCCGCCTGGGGCGTGGTGTTGTTCAACCGCTACTATTGAGGCCGCCTCGAAAAACCGTCATTCCGCATCGGCGGTCCGCCGATGCGGAACGACAATTTGGTGGTTTTTCGAAGTGGCCTTAAGGCAAGGGCGGGGTTCTATATAATTTTTTGGTATATAAAACTGACAAATGCTTAGTTCTATTTCATATCAAGGCGCTTTACTCTGAGGCTTCTGAAGTGAACCACATGGGGAACCCTGATGCTGTCCAAGAAAATCATCGCCGCCGCACTCGCCGTCACCGCCTTCGCCGCCACCGCGCCGGCCTTCGCCGCCGACATCTCCCTGCTCAACGTGTCCTACGATCCGACGCGCGAGCTGTACCAGGATGTCAACACGGCCTTCGCCAAGGAATGGAAGGCCAAGACCGGCGATAACGTCAAGATCAAGCAATCGCACGGCGGTTCCGGCAAGCAGGGCCGCGCCGTCATCGACGGCCTGGAAGCCGATGTGGTGACCCTGGCGCTGGCCTACGATATCGACGCGGTGGCCGAAAAGGGCCTGCTGAAGAAGGACTGGCAGAAGAGTTTGCCGCACAACAGCGCGCCATACACCTCGACCATCGTCTTCCTGGTGCGCAAGGGCAACCCCAAGGGCATCAAGGACTGGAACGACCTGGTCAAGCCGGGCATCGCGGTGATCACGCCGAATCCGAAGACCTCGGGCGGCGCCCGCTGGAACCATTTGGCGGCCTACGGCTACGCGCTGCGCCAGCCGGGCGGCACCGACGCCGGCGGCCGTGAATTCCTGAAAAAACTCTACAAGAACGTGCCGGTGCTCGATTCCGGCGCGCGCGGCGCCACCACCACCTTCGTCGAACGCGGCATCGGCGACGTGCTGATCGCCTGGGAAAACGAGGCCTTGCTGGCGATCAAGGAACTGGGTCCGGACAAGGTCGAGATCGTCGCGCCGTCGGTCAGCATCCTGGCCGAGCCGCCGGTGGCGGTGGTCGACAAGGTGGCCGACCGGCGCGGCACGCGCAAGGTGGCCGAGGCGTATCTGCATTTCCTCTACACCGACGAGGGCCAGGAGCTGATCGCCAAGAACTACTACCGGCCGACGGTCGACAAGGCGGTGAAGAAATACGCCGCGCAGTTCCCCAACGTCAAGCTGTTCACCCTGGCCCAGGTGGCCGGCGACTGGACCACGGCGCAGAAGACCCACTTCGCCGACGGCGGCGTGTTCGACCAGATCTACCAGCCGAAGTAAGTCCGGCGGCCGGACGGGGAGGGGACATGAGCGCCAGTTTGCTTTCGCAGTTCCGCGTGTTGATCGCGCCGGGCCTGCACAACAGCGGCAAGGAGCATTGGCAGAGCCGCTGGCAACGCCTGTACTCCAGCTTCGAGCGGGTCGAGCAGGACGATTGGGAGCGGCCCGAGCTGTCGCGCTGGTCGGCCCGGCTGGACCAGGTGCGCCGCGCCGACCGCCGGCCGACCTTGATCGTCGCGCACAGCTTCGGCAGCCTGGCCACCGCGCACAGCGTGGCGGCCGATCCGTCCCAGGTGGCCGGCGTGCTGCTGGTGGCGCCGGCCGACCCGGACAAGTTCGGTGTCGCCGCGCTGCTGCCGCAGCGGCCGCTGCCCTGTCCCTCGATCATGATCGGCAGCAGCGACGACCCGTGGATGACGGCCGAGCGCGCCGCGCTGTGGGCGGCGCGCTGGGGCAGCACCTTCATCGACGGCGGCGCCCTCGGCCACATCAACGCCGAGTCCGGTTTGGGCGACTGGCTGGACGGCCAGCGCCAGTTGCAATTGCTGGCGCAGCGCGCCCGGCGGGCGCGCAATGTTGTTCAGTTTGCCTGATTTTTTCTATTTTTAACGCTTCACTGACGCGCGCGCCGCTTTGACGGCCCGCTTGCAGCGATGATGATGTCGGATGCACAATCTCGGTATCCTTAACCACAACGGAGCTAACCATGACCATACGCCTGGGCGACACCGCGCCCGATTTCGAGCAAGATTCCACCATCGGCAAGATCCATTTCCACGAGTGGGCCGGCAACTCCTGGGTGGTGCTGTTTTCCCACCCGGCCGACTTCACGCCGGTCTGCACCACCGAGCTGGGCCTGACCGCCAAGCTCAAGCCGGAGTTCGACAAGCGCAACGTCAAGGCGATCGCGCTGTCGGTCGACCCGGCCCAGGCCCACCTGGAATGGATCAAGGATATCGAGGCGACCCAGAACACCGTGGTCGGCTTCCCCATCATCGCCGACGCCGACCGCCGGGTCTCCGAGCTGTACGACATGATCCATCCCGAGCTGTCGGCCACCGCCACGGTGCGCTCGCTGTTCATCATCGACCCGAACAAGAAGGTGCGCCTGACCATCACCTATCCGATGAGCACCGGCCGCAACTTCGACGAGATCCTGCGCGTCATCGACGCGCTGCAGCTGACCGACGGCTACACCGTGGCCACCCCCGGCAACTGGCGCGACGGCGACGACGTCATCATCCCGCTGACCGTGCAGGACCCCGCGGTGATCCAGCAAAAGTATCCAAAAGGCTACAAAGCCGAGCGGCCGTATCTGCGCCTGACGCCGCAGCCGAACAAATAGGCCGTTCCGCCCGTCGACGCGACGCACTCCCCGGAGTGCGTTTTTTTTTGCGTCGAGGCGCCGGGGATGCCGGCCAACCCCACAGGCGAAGAGCCGGGGGCGGACCCCGAAGGGTCCGACCCCGGGTTGCGCCGCTGGGTTGCGCCGCTGGGTTTTGTCGGCGTCACCACGGCGGGGGGGCGGCACTTGTTGGCCATTGCCGGGCCCGCTTGCATGGACTAACTCTGCGGACTGGTCGATTTCAATCTAAGCAAATGACTAAAGGTTCGTTTGGTTTATAACGATGGGATGCGAATATTCGGCCTTATAAGTCGAAAATGTAATAAGAGGGAGCATCCATGTCAGCAGCAGCACTTGCGGTTCCGGCCAAAACGCGCGGCGCCCCGTTCCGGGTCATGCCGGGTTTCCGCCTGTCGCTGGGCTTCACCATCTTCTATCTGGCGCTGATCGTGCTCATCCCTCTGTCGGCGGTGTTTTTGAAGACCTTCACCATGACCTGGCCGGCGTTCTGGGCGGCCGTCACCTCGGAGCGCGTGATGGCCTCCTACCGGCTGACCTTCGGCGCCTCGCTGATCGGCGCCAGCATCAACGTGGTGTTCGGCGGCGTCGTCGCCTGGGTGCTGGTGCGCTACGAATTCCCCGGCAAGCGCATCATCGACGCGCTGGTCGACCTGCCGTTCGCCCTGCCCACCGCCGTCGCCGGCATCACGCTGACCGCGCTGTACTCGTCGAACGGCTGGTTCGGCCGCTTCCTCGAAGGCACGCTGGGCCTGAAGGTGGCCTTCACCCCGCTCGGCGTGGTGGTGGCGCTGACCTTCATCGGCCTGCCCTTCGTGGTGCGCACCGTGCAACCGGTGCTCGAGGACGCCGAGCGCGAGCTCGAGGAGGCCGCCGCCAGCCTGGGCGCCAACGCCCTGCAAACCTTCGTGCGGGTGGTGTTCCCGACCATCCTGCCGTCCTTGATGACCGGCTTCGCGCTGGCCTTCGCCCGCGCCACCGGCGAGTACGGCTCGGTGATCTTCATCGCCGGCAACATGCCGATGGTGTCGGAGATCACGCCGCTGTTCATCATCACCAAGCTCGAGCAGTACGACTACGCCGGCGCCACCGCCATCGCCGTGGTGATGCTGCTGGTGTCCTTCGTGTTGTTGTTGACGATTAATCTGCTGCAGGCCTGGGCCCGCGGCAAGTCGGGGAAATAAGAAGATGAGTGCTGTCCTGAACCCTGTTGTCGCCGCCGCGCCGGCGGCCCGCCGTGGCGAGCTGCCGTCCGCCCCCGCCGCGCTGGAACCGCTGTGGGTGCGCGGCGTGTTGATCGGCGTCGCGCTGACCTTCCTGACCCTGTTCCTGTTCGTGCCGCTGGTGGCCGTCTTCGCCGAGGCCTTCAAAAAGGGCTGGGAAGCGTATCTGGCGGCGATCACCGAGGCCGACGCCATCTCGGCCATCAAGCTGACCCTGCTGACGGCCGTCATCGCCGTGCCGCTCAACCTGGTGTTCGGCGTCGCCGCCTCGTGGTGCATCGCCAAGTTCGAGTTCCGCGGCAAGAGCATTTTGCTGACCCTGATCGACCTGCCGTTCTCCGTCTCGCCGGTGATCTCCGGCCTGATCTATGTGCTGATGTTCGGCGCCCAGGGCTGGTTCGGCCCCTGGTTGCAGGAGCACGACATCAAGATCCTGTTCGCCGTGCCGGGCATCGTGCTGGCCACCGTGTTCGTCACCTTCCCCTTCGTCGCGCGCGAGCTGATCCCGCTGATGCAGGCCCAGGGCAGCGAGGAGGAGGAGGCCGCCATCGTGCTGGGCGCCTCGGGCTGGAACACCTTCCGCCGCGTCACCCTGCCGAACATCAAATGGGGCCTGCTGTACGGGGTGATCTTGTGCAACGCCCGCGCCATGGGCGAGTTCGGCGCCGTCTCGGTGGTGTCCGGCCACATCCGCGGCGAGACCAACACCGTGCCGCTGCAGGTGGAAATCCTCTACAACGAATACAACTTCGCGGCCGCCTTCGCGGTGGCGTCGCTGCTGGCCCTGCTGGCCCTGGTGACCTTGGCGCTGAAGTCCTTTATCTCTTGGCGCCTGAATGAATCGATCGCCGACGATTCCGCCTTACGTTCCACGGAGCACTGATCATGACCATCGAAGTCAGAAACATCCATAAACAGTTCGGCGCCTTCACCGCCCTCAACAACGTCTCGCTGTCCTTCCCGGCCGGCGAGCTGACCGCGCTGCTGGGCCCGTCCGGCTGCGGCAAGACGACGCTGCTGCGCATCATCGCCGGCCTCGAACATCCCGACTCCGGCCAGGTGCTGCTCGACGCCCAGGACGCCTCGGCGCGCCACGTGCGCGAGCGCCAGGTCGGCTTCGTGTTCCAGCATTACGCGCTGTTCAAGCACATGACGGTGTTCGAGAACGTCGCCTTCGGCCTGCGCGTCAAGTCGCGCAGCGAGCGCCCGTCGGAGGAGCAAATCCGGCGCAAGGTCAAGGACCTGCTCGAACTGGTCCAGCTCGACTGGCTGGCCGACCGCTATCCGCCGCAGTTGTCCGGCGGCCAGCGCCAGCGCATCGCCCTGGCGCGCGCGCTGGCGGTCGAGCCGCGCGTGCTGCTGCTCGACGAGCCGTTCGGCGCGCTCGACGCCAAGGTGCGCAAGGAGCTGCGCCGCTGGCTGCGCCGCCTGCACGACGACCTGCACGTGACCAGCATCTTCGTCACCCACGACCAGGAGGAGGCGCTGGAGGTGGCCGACCAGGTGGTGCTGATGAACAAGGGCAACGTCGAGCAGATCGGCTCGCCGGCCGAGGTCTACAACCACCCGGCCTCGCCCTTCGTCTACGGCTTCCTGGGCAACGTCAACATGTTCCACGGCCGCGTCCACGAGGGTGTGATGGCGACCGGCGACGTCAGCTTCGACGTGCCCGACCACGACGGCGTGCAGGACAGCAAGGGCATCGCCTATGTCCGCCCGCACGACCTGGAGATCGACCGCTACACGCCGGGCGCCGAGGGCATCGTCGTCAAGCTGCGCCGCGCCCACGCCATCGGCCCGCTGGCCCAGCTCGACCTGGAACGCACCGACAACGCCGAGCTGATCGAGGCGGTGATGTCGAACGAGCGCTTCAGCCATCTGCACCTGAAGGAGGGCGAGACGCTGGTGGTGCGGCCGAAACGCCTGCACGTGTTCGTCGATCCGGCCGAGGTGTAAGGCCGCCGCCCCGGGCTTGGGCGCCGCCCCCCGGCGCCCGCCAGCAGATCCATCCCGCCAGATGCCGGCCGCCGAGGCCGCCGGCGCGGGGACCTGCGCGCCGACGTTGCGCCATGACGGTTGCTCACGACGTCGCGTTCCCAACCCATACGCCCTCGGGCAGCAAGGACTCATCATGAATTTTCAGCAACTGCGCTCCATCCGCGAAGCCGCCCGCCGCGGCTACAACCTGACCGAGGTGGCCAACGCCCTGTTCACCTCGCAGCCGGGGGTGAGCCGGCAGATCCGCGAGCTGGAGGACGAGTTGGGCGTCGTCATCTTCGAGCGCAACGGCAAGCGCCTGACCGGCCTGACCGACCCCGGCAAGGGCATCCTGAAGATCATCGACCGCCTGCTGGTCGAGGCGGAAAACCTGCAGCAGGCCAGCCAGGAGTACACCGGCCAGAACAGCGGCACCTTGAGCGTGGCGGCCACCCACACCCAGGCCCGCTACGCCCTGCCGAAGGTGGTGCAGTCGTTCCGCAGCGCCTTCCCCGAGGTGCGCATCGCGCTGCAGCAGAGCGCGCCCGAGCACATCGCCGAGTGGGTCCTGTCGGGCAAGACCGACATCGGCATCGCCACCGAGGGCCTGTCGCAGTTCCCCGACCTGGTGTCCTTCCCCTGCTACCGCTGGAGCCACCTGATCGTCGTGCCGGACGGCCACCCGCTGCTGGCGCGCTCGCCGATCCGCCTGGAGGACCTGGCCGAGTTCCCGCTGATCACCTACGACATCGGCTTCACCGGCCGCGGCCACATCGACGCCGCTTTCGCCAAGGCCGACGTCAAGCCCGACATCGTGCTGACGGCGATGGATTCGGACGTCATCAAGCAGTACGTCGCGCTGGGCATGGGCGTCGGCATCGTCGCCTCGATGGCCTTCGACCACGGCCGCGACAAGGGCTTGCGCGCGGTCGAGGCCTCGCACCTGTTCGCCGCCAACACCACCCGGCTGGCGGTGCGCAAGGGCGCCTACCTGCGCTCCTACGCCTACCACTTCATCCAGCAGTTCGCGCCGGACCTGACCCGCGCCGAGATCGACGCGGCGCTGGCCGGCGGCGAGCAGTCCTGAGGCGTTTGCGGGCCGGTCTTGATGCCGGCCAAGCCCGCGCTGGTTTTCCCCGCCTTGCCGGGCGACTGTGGCGGCTGTAGAACAGTATAAATATTTTTTTCCTCCCGTTATGAAAGTGCCCATATACTGAGTAAAAATGCGGCAGCGCGGCCAGTTTGCGCGGCGCCGCGACCAGGCATAGGTAATCGTGCCAAGCTAGCAAGGTCCAGGATTGAAGACGCTGGTTTTTACTCTGGGGAGTGCGACATGGGCATCGGTAACTGGAAGATCGGCGCGCGGCTGGGCGCCGGCTTGGGCGTCTCATTGTTGTTCATGGTGGGCATTTCGGCGGTCGGCATCGGCAACCTCGGCAAGCTCAACGCCGGCACCGAGGACCTGGCCAGCGACAAGGTGCCCAAGGTGATCCTGGCCTACGAGGCCATCGGCGGCGTCAACGACATCGCCCGCGCCATGCGCAACGCCATGCTGTCGACCGATCCGGCCACCGTCAAGAAGGAGCTGGAACGGGTCGACAGCCGCAAGGGCGAGATCAACAGCAAACTCGAACAGCTGGCCAAGCTGGTGGCCGACGACAGCGACGCCGACAGCAAGAAATTCTTCAACGCCGTGTTGGCGGCGCGCGACAAATACCTGGTGGTGCAAACGGCGTTCATCGCCATGTCGGCCGACGAGGCCAAGCGGGCCGACGCCGTGACATATCTGCTGAGCACGGTGCGCAAGGAGCAGACCGCCTACCTGAACTCGCTGGGCGAGCTGGTCAAGTTCCAGACCGCCGCCATCGCCCAGGCCAACAGCGACGCCGAGGCGGCCTATGCCAGCGCGCGCAACATGATGCTGCTGCTGACGGTGATCGCCGCCGGCTTGGCCGCGCTGGTGGTGTGGTGGGTCACGCGCAGCATCACCAGCCCGCTCAACCGCGCCGTCGGCATGGCCCAGGCGGTGGCCGGCGGCGACCTGACCATGCGCATGGAATGCACCAGCACCGACGAGACCGGCCAGCTGCTGCGCGCCCTGATCGACATGAACGACAGCCTGGCGCGCACCGTCGGCCAGGTGCGTTCGGGCACGGACACCATCGCCACCGCCTCCAACGAGATCGCCAGCGGCAACCTGGACTTGTCCAGCCGCACCGAGCAGCAGGCCTCCAGCCTGGAGGAGACCGCCTCGTCGATGGAGGAGCTGACCTCGACCGTCACACAGAACGCCGAGAACGCGCGCCAGGCCACCAAGCTGGTGGTGGCGGCGTCCGAGTTCGCCGTCAAGGGCGGCCAGGTGGTGGGCCAGGTGGTCACCACGATGGGCGCCATCAAGGACAGCTCCAGCAAGATCGTCGACATCATCGGCGTGATCGACGGCATCGCCTTCCAAACGAATATTTTGGCACTCAACGCGGCCGTCGAGGCGGCCCGCGCCGGCGAGCAGGGCAGGGGGTTTGCCGTGGTCGCCTCCGAGGTGCGCAACCTGGCGCAACGCTCGGCCAGCGCGGCCAAGGAAATCAAGGAGTTGATCGGCCGTTCGGTCGAGACGGTCGACGCCGGCGCCCGCCTGGTCGACGAGGCCGGCGCGACGATGGACGGCATCGTCACCGCCGTCAAGCAGGTGGCCGACATCATGACCGAGATCAGCGCCGCCAGCACCGAGCAGAGTTCCGGCATCGCCCAGGTCAACCAGGCGATCGTGCAGATCGACGACGTGACGCAACAAAACGCCGCCCTGGTCGAGCAGGCCGCCGCCGCCGCGCAAAACATGCGCGACCAGGCCGACCTGCTGACCCAGGCGGTCAGCGTGTTCAAACTGGCCGGCCAGCCGTCCCGTCACGAGTCGCCGGCGAAGAAGGCGGCGCCGGCCAAGTTGCTGCCGCAAGCCAAAGCGGCGCCGACGCCGGCCAAGGCGGCCAAGCCGGCGCCCGCCAAGCGGCTGTCCGGCACGGCGGCCGGCGGCAAGGACGAGGCCTGGGAAGAGTTCTGATTCCAGCCAGGATGGCGAGAGAGGGGGCCGGGCCGCGTCACGCGCCCCGGCCGATGGTCCGTCCGGCAGGCCGAGCCGGGCCGGCTGAAGCGGCTAGGGCGCCGGCCCGGCCACGGCCTTGTTCAGATAGCTCTCGAAGCGGCCGTCGGCGAAGGCCTGGCGCGCCGCCTTGCGGTAGCGTTCGACCAGGCCGGCCGGCGCCAGCGGCGAGAAGACGCCGTGCAGTTCGGCGCCGGGCTCCGGCAGCGGCAGCAGTTTCAGGCGCAGTTCGTCGCGCGCCGCGTAGTAGCGGGCGCTGGCGCAGTTAGAGAAGTAGACGCCGTCGAGGCGGCCCAGTTTCAGCTTGCCCAAATTCTGCTTTTCCCAGTCGACCCCGCCCACCACGTCATATTGGATGCGCGCATCGCGCATGAACGGCGGCAGCGCGGCGCCGACCACCCAGCCTATCGTCATGTCGGCCAGGTCGGCGGCCGAGCGCAGCGTGTTCAGGCGGTGGCCCGGCAGCGCCGCGACGCAGGGTTCGAACTTGATGTAGACGGCCTCGTCGAACTGGATGCCGGCGCGGTCGCGCTCGGCCGTGTGGGCCAGGATGGGGCTGAATAGCACCTGGCCGTTGGCCAGGCTGTGTTCCAGCCGGGCCACGGTGAGCGGACGCTGCCACTGGAAGCGCACGCCCATGCGAGGGGCGATCTCGCGGTCGAAAAAGTCGATCAGCGCGCCCTCCGGTCCGTCCTTGCCGGCAACAACATAGGGCGCGAAGGTGAACACGCCCGCAGTGACCAGCTCGCCTGTCGGCGCCTGCGCCTGCGCGGCCGTGGTCGCGAGCAACGTCAGGCCGGCGCCAAGGCGGCCGGCGTGGCCAAGGAGGCGACACTGGGCTCGCGGGTTGATGCGGTCCATAGCGTGCTCGACCCGATCGCCTCGCGCAGCCGGACCACTGCCGCCATGGATACGGTCGAAGGTGCGCGTGTGATCGCCTCTGGCGGGCGGGACCTGTCACCGGCTCAGCGGGTCGCGTTGGCTGCGGGCGAGAGCGGGGCAAAACTTTCGGGTGCTCATGCGGAAACGACCTTGCTCAACCATGCGGCCCAGAACGGATTAGCACCGACCAGGATGTCGGTGTCGCGGAATATTTGTCCTGCCTGTAAGGAATCGATCGAAAAGGCGGGCGGTATGCTGACGAGCCCCACTACTGTAATTTGGCCGAGGTAATGCATATGTATAGCTTTGATGAACCCACACTAGTCGGCGAGCTCGCCACTCTCTCTCCACCGCAGCAGGTTGCATTTGCTGCGGCGGCCGCATCCCGCCAGCTCAACAGTTATGAATGGTATGCGCGCCGGTTTCAGCCGGCGGCGTTGCCGCGTCCACGCGAAATCGCCACAGCGCTTTGGCAGGCCTTGCAGGCGGGCACGACCGAGCCAAACAGCTTGTCCGAGCTGCTAGAGGAAGTGATGGGCTTGCTGCCAGAAGAAAGTGACGACTGGATCGTCTGCCATTCGCTCGCGGAAGACGCTCTGTCGTCGCTGGCATATGCGCTGCGCGCGCTGCTGCAAGCCGATCCACAGGAGGCAGCATGGGCTGCGCGGCGCGGTTACGAGGCGGTCGACCAGGCGGCCATCCGCGCGCTGGAGGTACAGCCCGGATCTCCGGAGACGGAACTGGCTATCCGCTGCCACCCGTTGGTGCAACGGGAGCTGGAACGGCAGCGCCGCGACCTAGCTTTCCTCGCGGCCCATGCCGGCCCTGATGCTGTGCTAGCGATGCGCAATCTGGCTGCGGCTGAGCCGTCACTGAGCGGCGCAGAACTGGCGCTGCTGGCTTGACACGCAGGGGGGATGGCTACAATGCCAACGATCAGTTGAGCACGCTAACGTATCCCCGTTCTGGCAAGGTTGTCAGCTATGCGCCGGACGTGCTGGGGCGCCCAACACAAGCTTCCAATTACCTGACGGCGATTGACTACTGGCCGTCAGGACAGATCAAGCGCCTAACATACGGGAATGGCACGGCCGCCGACTACGGCCAGAACGAGCGCATGTGGCCGAGTTCCTTCGTGGTGCAAAAGGGTGCCGCGCGCTATCTGAGCACCACGTATGGCTATGACGGCACCGGCAATCTCGGCAGCATCCTCGACACCGTCGACAGCGGCTTGAATCGGACTCTGGGGTATGACGGCATCAACCGCCTGATCACGGCGGACGGGCCCTGGGGCGCAGGAGCCATCGCTTATGACGGCGTCGGCAACATCATCCGGCAGGCGTTCGGTGGCAGTAGTTGGAATTACAGCTATGACAGCAGCAACCGCCTGAACTCTATCAGCGGCAACCAGAGCTTGTCGTTTACCTATGACGCTTACGGGAATATCACCACCACGCGCGGCAGTACCTTCACCTACGATGGCGCGCCCAACCTGCGCTGCGTGAATTGCAGTGACAGCACCAGAAAGATCGAATACGCCTACGACGGCCGCAACCGTCGCATAGCGGTCACCAAGGCTGGCATAAAGACGTATGAAATGTATAGCGCTCAAGGCAACCTAATGGTGGAGTACACGCCGTCGCAGCAGAACCGGCTGGTCGAGTACATCTATGTGGGTGATAAGCGCGTGGCGCAGCGGGTCACGCCCTGAGTGGCGACTGTGCGGAGGATAGGGCAGCAGGGCGCGCGCGGCGCCCGTTGCCCGCAGGAGGTTACCAGCTGTAGCCGGCCTTGGCGTAGTAGTAGCGGCCGTTGAAGCCGTTCGGCGCGAAGCCGCTGTACGGGTTGATGCCGTTGTTGTTCAGGTTGCCGTTCGAGGTGACCTGGTCCGGATAGCGGTTGGTGACGTTGTCGATGCCGGCGCTGAGCTTCCAGTTCTTGCCCAGCTTGACGCTGCCCGAGACGTCCAGCACCCATTGCGGATCGTAGGTCTGGTCCAGCGCGGCGTTGTTCTGCGGCACGGTGAAGCTGCCGTAGCGGGTGGCCACGGCGCGGCCGTTCCAGTTGGCGACGGTGTAGTCGGTCGACAGGCTGAACTTGTCCTTCGGCGAGCCGACGGTCAGGCGGTTGATGGTCTGGCGGTCGATCAGGGTCAGGCCGTTGGCGCTCAGCAGGGCCGGGTTGGCGGCGACCCGTTCGAGCGAGTTCTTGTTGTGGTTGTAGGCCGCCGTGAAGTCGATCTTGCCGGCCTGCTGCAATTCCAGGCGGTAGGTGCTGACCACGTCGACGCCACGGGTGCTGGTGTCGATGGCGTTGGTGAAGTAGCGCCCGGCGCCGACCAGGATGCCCTGCTTGGCCAGGGTGTTCTTCAGATCGTTCGACAACGTCATGTTGGCCGACAAGGCGACGCGGTCGTCGATGTCGATGCGGTAGAGGTCGACCGTGGTGGTGAAGTTGCGGCTCGGTTGCAACTGCAGGCCGAGGCTGTAGTTGCGCGCCTTTTCGGCCTTCAGTTGGGTGGCGCCCAGCGCGCTGGCGGCGGCGCTGCCGACGGCGAAGGTGCCGGTCTCGATCGGCGTGTTGACGTTGTTGACCACCGAGAAGTTGGTCGTCGTGATGGTGTAGAACTGCTGCGCCAGCGACGGCGCGCGGAAGCCCGACGAGGCGGTGCCGCGCAGCGAGACGGCGTCGTTGAAGGCGTAGCGGGCCGAACCCTTGGCCGAGGTGGTGTTGCCGAAGTCGCTGTAGCGCTCGTGGCGCAGCGCCGCCGAGGCGGAGAACTGCTTGCTCACCTCCGCTTCCAGGTTCAGGTAGATCGAGGTGTTGTGGCGGCTGTTGCTGCCGGCGTTGGCCGGACGGAAGCCGGAGAAGCCTTGCGCGCCGCTGCCGGAGTAGGAGGCCAGGTCGCCGGCGCCGATTTCATATTTCTCGCGGCGCAGTTCCAGGCCGGTGGCGACCGTCAGCGGACCGCTGAACGCGGCGAACGGGAATTCGCGCGCCAGATCCAGGTTCAGCAACTGCTGGTTGTTGATCAGCTTGCCGGCATGGAAATGCGTCGGGCTGGCCGCGCCCAGGTCCTGGTTGACGGTGTTGTCGAGGTCGAGCTTGAACTCGTTGTTGCCGTAGTTGAAGCTGGCGTCCCAGCGCCAGCCGGCCGCTTCGCCGCGCAGGCCGGTAACCAGGGCCGAATCGATCGAGGTGCTGTTTTCCAGCGGCAGGAAGCCCTCGGGGAACAGCGGGGTGCGCTGCGCCGTGCCGTTCAGCGCGGTGCGCCAGGTGGCGGCGGCCGAGGTGTTGCGCTGGCCGTAGTTGCCGAAGGCGTACCAATCGATGTCGTCGTTGAGGCGGTACTGGGCGTTGGCGAAGACGCTGCGCGGATGGGTTTCCGGGTCGCCGAAGCGTTGATTGACCTGGCCGTAGCGCGGCTCCTTCGGATTGCGCAAGTCGGCGCCGGCGCGGTTGGTCGGATCGCGTTCGGCCACCTCCAGCGCGACGCGGAGCCAGCCGGCGTCGCCCAGCGCGAAGCCGGTCGAGCCCTTGAGGGTCTTCTGGATGCCGTCGCGCTCCTGGTACTCGCCGAAGCCGACTTCGACGTCGCCGCCGGCGGCGCCTTTTTTCAGGATGATGTTGATGACGCCGGCGATGGCGTCCGAGCCGTACTGGGCGGCGGCGCCGTCACGCAGCACCTCGACGTGGTCGATGGCCGACAGCGGGATCGCGTTCAGGTCGACCGGCGCCGAGCCGCGGCCCTGGGTGCCGTTGACGTTGACCACCGCCGAGGTGTGGCGGCGCTTGCCGTTGACCAGCACCAGGGTCTGGTCGGGCGACAGGCCGCGCAACTGGGCCGGCCGGACGGCATCGCTGGCGTCGGCGCCGGACGGGCGGGGGAAGTTCACCGACGGCAGCAGCCGGCCCAGCACGGTGGCCAGTTCGGTCGAACCGGTGGCCTGCAGTTCGCGCGCGCTGATGATGTCGATCGGCGATTCGGAGTCGACGGTGCGGCGGTTCTTGGCGTAGGTGCCGGTGACCACCACCGATTGCAGCTCGCCGTCCAGCGCTGCGGCTTGTTGCGCGTAGGCGGGCAGGGCGAGCGTGGCGATCAGGCTGGTGACGAGCAGGGCGCGGGCGGGGTTGGGCTGGGTGTGGCGTGAACTCATGGATGGCGATCTCGATGGGGAGGAATGGAAAAAGCTTACCAGTAGGCAAGTGACTTAATCAAAGACTTGTTTTTACTTATCATATACAAAAAAATGATATGCAAGCCGCCAAGCCATGAGGGAACGCATATGGAGAAAAGAGTGGACGACTTGTTTTTTCAAACCATGTTGTGAAAAAGAGACGCCGCCCGTGGGCGGCGTGTGGGGCGGTCGCATATTGGCCAACTTATCGGCCCAACCTACTGGCCGGGATTGGGCAGGCTGGCGTGGATCGCGTCGACCTGGGCCAGCACCTCCGGCGCCAGCCGGACGTCGAAGGCGTCGATGTTTTCCTTCAGCTGGGCCAGGCTGGTGGCGCCGATGATGGTCGAGGCGACGAACCAGCGCGAATAGCACCAGGCCAGCGCCAGTTGGGTCGGCGTCAGGCCGTTGGCGCGCGCCAGCGCGGCGTATTGCGCCACCGCCGCCAACACGCCGGGACGCAGGTAGCGCGGGCTCCAGTTGGGCGGGAACAGGGTCAGGCGGCCGTGCGCCTTGGGATCGTCCAGATACTTCGCCGTCAGTTGGCCGAAGGCCAGCGGGCTGTAGGCCAGCAGGCCGACCTGGGCGCGCAGGCAGGTTTCGTCGAGCAGACTGGTCTCGAAGTGGCGGGCGGTCAAGTTGTACAGGTTCTGGATGCTGGCGATGCGCGGCAGGCCCTTCATCTCGGCCTGCTTGATGAACTCGCAGACGCCCCAGCTGGACTCGTTGGAGACGCCGATCTGGCCGATCTTGCCGGCCTCGACCAGCTGGCCCAACACGGCCAGGGTCTCCTCGATCGCCACCGAGGGCCGCTCGGCCTGCGGATTGAAGGCGTTGGCGCCGAAGATAGGCACGTTGCGGCTGGGCCAGTGCATTTGGTACAGGTCGATGCGCTCGGTTTGCAGGCGGCGCAGGCTGTCCTCGACGGCGCTGCGGATGTTGGCCGCGTCGAGGTTGTTCTTGCCGCCGCGCAGCCAGTGCATATGCGGATTCGGTCCGGCCACCTTGGTCGCCAGCACCACCTTGTCGCGCCGGCCGCCGCGCTTGAGCCAGCTGCCGATGAAGCGCTCGGTGCTGCCCTGGGTGGCGGCGCGCGGCATCACCGGATACATCTCGGCCGTGTCGATGAAGTTGACGCCGCGTTCGAGCGCGTAGTCGAGCTGGCTGTGCGCCTCCGCCTCGCTGTTCTGCTCGCCGAAGGTCATGCTGCCCAGGCAGATCTTGCTGACGCTCGGGCCGCTGGCGCCCAGGGTGGTGTATTGCATGGTGGCTCTCGCTGTGGCGGGTGGATGGGGACGAAGGCGCGACAATGCCGGTAACTTAAGAAACCCCACAGGCGAAAATCTGGGGTCAGACCCGCGGGGTCTGACCCCGGCTCTCCGCCTCTGGGTGGTTTATGTAGCCGCTGGCGCCTTAGCTTAAGTGCATTGCGCGGGCGTTTAGCGGGCGCGCAGGGCGTCGGCGCAGTCGCGCACCAGGGCCGGGCCGGCATAGATCAGGCCGCTGTACAACTGCACCAACTGGGCGCCCGCCTCGATTTTGACCTTGGCGTCGGCGCCGCGCATGATGCCGCCCACGCCGATGATCGGCAGGGCGTCGCCCAACTCGGCCTTCAACAAACGGATGACCGTGTTGGACAGCTCGAAGGCCGGCGCGCCGGACAGGCCGCCGGCCTCGCCGCCGTGCTGCATGCCTTCGACGGCGGTGCGGCTGAGCGTGGTGTTGGTGGCGATCACGCCGTCGATCTTGTGGCGCAGCAGGGCGTCGGCGATGTTCTTGACCTGTTCGCCGTCCATGTCCGGCGCGATCTTCAGCGCCAGCGGCACGTAGCGCTTGTGCTGGTCGGCCAGGCGCGACTGGGCTTCTTTGAGTTGGCCCAGCAGGCCGTCGAGCTCGGAGCCGCCCTGCAACTGGCGCAGGTTCTTGGTGTTGGGCGAGGAAATGTTGACCGTCACATAGCTGGCGTAGGGATAGACTTTTTCCAGGCACTTGAGATAATCGTCGGCCGCGTTCTCGATCGGCGTGTCGGCGTTCTTGCCGATGTTCAGGCCCAGCACGCCTTCGCGGTTCTGGTAGAAGCGCGACGATTGCACGTTGGCGACGAAGGCGTCGACGCCGCCGTTGTTGAAGCCCATGCGGTTGATGATGCCTTGCGCGGCCGGCAGGCGGAACATGCGCGGCTTCGGGTTGCCCGCTTGCGCGCGCGGCGTCACGGTGCCCACCTCGATCGAGCCGAAGCCCAGGTCGGCCAAGGCGTCGATGAAGGCGCCATCCTTGTCCAAGCCGGCGGCCAGGCCGACCGGGTTCTTGAAGTTGACGCCCATCACGGTGCGCGGATCGGCGGCCGGTTGTTTGATCAGCTTGGTCAGGCCGAGGGCGGCGGCGCGCTTCAGCGCCGGCAGGGTCAGGTGGTGGGCCGCTTCGGCGTCCATCGAGAACAGCAGGGGGCGGGCCAGGGAGTAGAGGAATTTTTCGGACATGGGGGAGCTCTTGAAAGGATGCGCTATTTTACCAGCGCCAACAGGGCTCCCCGGCCGCGTCGGGCTAGAGCACGCTCCACTGGCCGCGGATGCGCGCCTCCAGCGGCTTGAAGTTGATCTTGTAGGACATCTTCGGGCTTTGCTCGATCCAATACCCCAGGTAGACATACGGCAGCTTCAGTTCGCGCGCCTGCTCGATCTGCCACAGCACGTTGAAGGTGCCGTAGGAGGCGCCCTCGACGTCCGGGTCGAAGAAGGTGTAGACCGACGACAGGCCGTCCGACAGCAGGTCGATGATGCTGACCATGCGCAAGGTGCCGCCCGGCTCGCGGAATTCGACCAGCCGCGTGTTGACCCGGCTTTGCAGCAGGAACTGGGCGTACTGGTCGCGGCTGTCCTGGTCCATGCCGCCGCCGGCGTGGCGCTTGCTCTGGTAGCGCAGGTAGAGCTCGTAGTGCTCGTCGGAGAAGGACAGCGTGGCGACGCCGGCCGCTAGGTCGGCGTGCTTGGCCCAGGCGCGCCGCTGGCCCCGGCCGGGGCGGAACTCGTCGGCCACCACGCGCACCGGAATGCAGGCCTGGCAGCCGTCGCAATACGGCCGGTAGGTGAAGATGCCGCTGCGGCGGAAACCGTTCTTGACCAGCTCGGAATACACGTCGGCGTTGATCAGGTGCGACGGCGTCGCCACCTGCGAGCGGGCCTGGCGCGCGTCCAGGTAGCTGCACGGGTAGGGCGCCGTGGTGTAGAACTGCAAGGTCGCGAAGGGAAGATCGTTCAGCTGCGTCATGCAGATCCTATCGATACGGTTGCAAAACTTGCCGGGGTGGCGGGGTCCGCCGGGCCGGGCCGGGTGGCGCGCCTGCCGGGGCTGCGACCAGGGCGCGCGGGGCGCCCAGGCTCACGCTTAGATTAATCGTCCACGGGAAAAGGCGCAAGCGCTTCCCACTCGCCGATCTGGGGCAGCGCAATGCTGTGGCGTAGATGCGCCAGGAACTGCTGGCGCGAGATCGGCGCGGCACCCAGCGAGGCCAGGTGGGCGGTTTCCTGCTGGCAGTCGATCATCGCCACGCCTTGGCGGCGCAGGAAGTGCACCAGATAGGCCAGCGCGATCTTCGAGCCGTCGGTGACGCGGGCGAACATCGACTCGCCGTAGAACATGCGGCCGATCGAGACGCCGTAGGCGCCGCCGACCAGTTCGCCATCCAGCCACAGCTCGGCCGAGTGGGCGTAGCCCATGCGGTGCAGGCCGCCGTAGCCGGCGATGATGTCCTCCGAGATCCAGGTGCCGGGGCCCTCCTTGCGCGGCGCCGCGCAGGCGCGCATGACGGCCTCGAAGTCGCCGTCGAAGCGCACCTGCCAGCGGCCGTCCGTGGCGGCGCTGAGCGCCACCTTGCGCAGCGTCTTCTTCAGGCTGGCGGAGACGCGGAAGCGCTCGGTCATCAGCACCATGCGCGGGTCGGTGCTCCACCACAGGATCGGCTGGCCCTCGGAGAACCAGGGGAAGATGCCGCGCTGGTAGGCCGCCAGCAGGCGCTGCGGCGACAGGTCGGCGCCGGCCGCCAGCAGGCCGGGCGCGTCGCTGGTCAGCGCCAGGGCGACGTCGGGGAAGGGCGTGTGCGCTTCGAGCCAGGGGATCATGGGAAACTCAGAGGTCGCTGCGCATGGGCCGGTTGATGTCGAGCGTGTGGAAGCCATACCGGCCGCCCTCGCGCACCCGCTTGTGGTCGGCCAGGAACAGCTCCAGCGTGGTGCGGGTGGTGGGGAAGGCCAGGTCGTCCCAGGGGATCTGCGCCTCGCTGAACATTTGCACGTCCAGGCTTTCCTCGCCGGGGGCGAAGTCGAGGTCGCTCAGCGTGGCCAGGTAGAACATGTGCACCTGATGCACGCGCGCCACATTGAGCAGGGAGAACAGCGGACCGAGCACGATGTTGGCGCCGGCCTCCTCGACCGTTTCGCGCATGGCCGCTTCGGCCGTGGTTTCGTTGTTTTCCATGAAGCCGGCCGGCAGGGTCCAGTAACCACGGCGCGGCTCGATGGCCCGCTTGCACAGCAATATTTTCAATTCGCCATCGGCTTCCCAGATGGGCAGCGTGCCGAGCACCATTTTCGGGTTCTGGTAGTGGATGGTCGCGCAGCTGGCGCAGACATAGCGCGGACGGTTGTCGCCGGCCGGGACGGCCAGTTCGACGGGGTGGGCGCATTCGGAACAAAATTTCATAGGGGATAGCTCATTCGGTTTTTTCTTACTTTACACCGATTGGGCCGCTTGCGGCATACCGGCGCGTGGAGTTTGCGTCGGCTACAAGGGGCGCGGCGGACATGCAAGAATGCTATCGCACGGAAGGCGAGGATTAAGTTTGCCTAAATTGCCGATTCGCCCTATAATATCGGCACAGACGCGGGGTGGAGCAGTCTGGCAGCTCGTCGGGCTCATAACCCGAAGGTCACAGGTTCAAATCCTGTCCCCGCAACCAGATTCGAGGCCGTTGAATTCGCAAGGATTCAGCGGCTTTTTTTCGTTCCGCGGATTGTTTTCCGATTGATGCAATTAAGCATTGTGCGACGCAGCAGCCATGGGATATAATTCGGCTGCGGGGTGGAGCAGTCTGGCAGCTCGTCGGGCTCATAACCCGAAGGTCACAGGTTCAAATCCTGTCCCCGCAACCAAATATAGCAAGCCGCTGATTCCCTCACAAGAATCAGCGGCTTTTTGCTTTCTGAAGAAAAACACATGCACCAGATCGTGATCGATCAGGCTGCCGGTGCGGTATTCTTTTTCACGTAAAAAAGCCAGCGGCGAAGCTGGCTTTTCATTGCGCACCGTGAGGCGGCTGCGGCGTGGCGACCTCGACCAAGTGGTCGATCAGCACCCGCACCTTCTTCGGCACATGCCGCGTCGGCGGGTAGACGATGTGCACGGTGCGGCCGGTGTAGCATCCGCTCAAGGTCCAGTCGGGAAACAGCCGGACCAGGGTGCCGGCGCGCAGGCCGGCCGCCGCCGTGTAGTCGGGCACGATGCCGATGCCCAGCCCGCCGTCGACGGTGGCGAGGATGCCGATGCTGCTGTTGATGGTCAGCGGGCCGCTGATCCGCACCGCTTCGAGCGCGCCGTCGCGGCGCATTTCCAGCCGGTCGGCGAACGGGCCGTAGCCGAGGTAGATGCAGGGGTGCCCGGCCAGCTGGCCCGGCGTTTGCGGCGCGCCGCGCGCCTGCAAATAGGCGGGCGAGGCGACCAGCACATACGTCGTCTTGAACAGGGGCCGCGCCACCAGGCCGGGCGGCAGGCTCTCCGGCAGCGCCAGCCGGATGGCCAGGTCGACACCCTCGTCGACCAGATCGATCATGCGGTCGTTCAATTCCAACTTGATCTGCAGCGCCGGCCAGCGCGCGAAGAAGGCGAGCAGTCGCGGCGCCAGCCACAGCTCGCCGAACACCGTCGGCGCGTTCATGCGCACGGTGCCGGTGGGGCTGTCGCTGTGGCGCCCGCCCTGGGCCTCGACGTCGAGCGCCGCCTGGACCAGGCGGCTGCAGTCGGCGTAGACGTCGGCGCCGGGCTCGGTCAGCGAGAGGGAGCGGGTGGTGCGGTTGAGCAGTTTGACGCCGAGATGGCTTTCCAGCCGGGCGACGCTGCGGCTCACCGCCGAGGCCGTCATCTTCAACTGCCGCGCCGCCGCCGCAAAGCCGCGCTGCTCCACCACCTTGGCGAACACGACCATTTCATCCAGCATGCTCGCCATTGATGAATTCCAGGAAGTAGTCTAGTTCCCGCGAACGATATTGTTGCGCGGGATGAATGATTCTAACATGGCCATATCGGCTGGACTTTCGCCGCGCGCGAAGGCCGGCCCAACGATGGACAAGAGGAGAAACGATGGTAACGATTTACCTGCGCTATGTTGTCGACCCGTACAAGCTGGCCGAGTTCGAACACTACGGAAAACTATGGATCCCGCTGGTCGAGCGCTTCGGCGGCCAACACCACGGCTACTTCATGCCCTCAGAGGGCGCCAACAACATCGCGCTGGCGCTGTTCAGCTTTGCCAGCCTGGCCGAGTACGAGCGGTATCGCGCCGCCAGCGTCGAGGATGCCGCATGCCAGGCGGCGTTTCTCTACGCCGAGCAGACGCGCTGCATCGTCAGCTACGAGCGCAGTTTCTTCCGGCCGGTGTTCGAGTAGGGCCGCAGCGTCAACAGAGGGGAGGGCGGTCTGATGTCACAGTTATCGATCAGCATGGCGGACTTGATGCTGGCCTTGCGCGCGTACTCGCCGCCGGGCCGGCGCAGCGGCCGGATGGACGGCCATCGCAGCGTTGAGCGCGACGGCGGCGACAAGGCGGCGCCTGATTGCCCGCGCCGGGAGGCGGCCGCCAGCGGCCGGCCGCCGGCGGCACCACGTATCGTCACCCTGCGCTAGAGCCGGCACCGGCCTTGGCGGCCGCCGCCTGCAGCGTGGCGGCCGACTGGCGGATGAAGGTCAGCATGTCGTCGCTCATCCAGGTGCCGGTGCGCAGGGTGGGCTCCTTCTCGGTGGCGGCGCGGATCTTCAGCATCGTGGCCGGCCGGTCGCCGGCGAAGTCGCGGAACAGCTCGAACCAATGGCGCGTCAGCGCCTGCACGGCCGGCGTGTCGGGCGCGGCGCCGGCGTCCATTTGCCGCTGCACTGCGGCGATCAGTGGCGGCCACTCGGCGGCGCGCTTGCCGCTGTTGGCGCGCATGTGGCGCATCTCGTCCTCGTCCAGATACTTGGCGTAGACGCTGTGCCGGCGCGCCGAGAAGGCGTCCATCACATACTGCCGCAGCTGCGGCGTGATGCCGGTGCGCTGCTGCGCCGCCGCGTCCTGTGCCAGCAGCGTGTCGATGCGCATGACGAAGTCGGGGTTGGCGGCGGTGTCGCGTTCGAGCATGATCATCCAGTGCTCGGCCAAGCGCTGCGCGTCGGCGTGTTCGGCGTCGACGCCGCCGTCGATCAAGGCGCGCACCTGCGCCACCAAGGCGGCCCATTCCGCCTGGCTCTTGGCGCCGTTGCTGTAGAAGGGCAGGCGCTGCAATTCCTCCGGTGTGAAGACCTTGTCGTACACGGCCATCAGTTCCAGCGTCGACAGCCAGCCGGACAGTTCCGGCTCGGCGCCCTGATCGAGCTGGCGCTGTAGCTGCGACAAGCGTTCGCGCAGCACGCAGGCCTGTTTGATCTGCCGTCCCAGCGCGGCGATCTGCTGGGCGAGGATCTCGGCGAACGGAGTGCCGGGTTGGGCCAGCAGGGCGCCGATGTCGGCCAGCGGCAGGCCGAAGCGGCGCAGCGCCTGGATCTGGTGCAGGCGCGCGATGTCGGCCCGGTTGTACAGGCGATAGCCGGAGGCGCTGCGCGCCGACGGCTTGAGCAGGCCGATGCTGTCGAAATGGTGCAGCGCGCGCACCGTCAGTCCGGCGCGGCCGGCCAGTTCGCCGATCTTCAATACCGCCGGGTTCAATGCTGTTTGCTTCATGCGATCGGTGGGCGGATGTTGGTGCTTGGGGTGGGAATTGTACGCCAGGCGCTAGTTGTCAGGCGACGGCGTCCCGCGGCAGTTTCAGCGGCGGGGACAGCCCGGCATAGCGTGCCGCCGCCATGCTTGATACGCGGTGGCGGCAGCTTTTCGAGCCAGTTCATGCACCGGCCCGCAGCATGCGGAACACGCCGCTCAAGCGCAGGCCGTCGTTGCGGCCGGACAGATAGCGGGCGCTCAGCGTCGGCGCGTCGAAATGCGCGATGTGGCGCATGCCGATCCGGCGCAGCGCCTCGTCGAGTTGGGCGGGGTCGAAGTGGCTGTGCAGCGTCTCGCCCTGCGCCGCCAGGCCCGCCGCCATCATCTCCAGCCCGCTGCGCTCGATCGGCGTGAGCAGCTCGGGCGCCATCAGGTAGTCGAACACGACGCTGCTGCCGGGCGCGCAGGCGGCGACGTAGTGCAGCGTGCGCATGACGTCGGCCGCCGTCAGGTACATGCTGACGCCAAGCCAGGAGAAGCAGGCCGGCTGGGCGGCATCGAAGCCGGCGGCGGCCAGGCCCTGCTCCAGCGTCGCTTCACTGAAATCGATGGCGACATAGCGCAGGCCGGCCGGTTCGGCGATGCCCGCCGTGCGCAGGCAGGCGCGTTTCCAGCGCTGCGTGGAGGGCAGGTCGACTTCGAACAGGCGTGTGTCGCCGGCCGGGGTGGCGGCGTCGGCGTCGGTGCCGGCGCGGTAGGCGAAGGTGTCGAGTCCGGCGCCGAGGATCACGTATTGGCGCACGCCGTCGCGCTGCGCCTGGCGCCAATTGTCTTCGGCCAGGCGGCTGCGCACCGCCATCGTGGCGCGCAGCGCGTTGGAAATCGGGTTGCGGTGGCGCTCAACATCGGCGCGCAGCGCGGCTTCCTGCGCCGGCCCTAGGATCGTCAAGGCCAGCGGGTCGTTCAGGATGGTTGGCTGGTCGAGCAGCTGGTGTGCGGCGCGTAGCGTGGCGGTGCTGCGCGCGCTCGGTTTGGGGCTGTCGTCGCCGGCCTCGCCCAGGCTGGCGGCGGGCCGGTACAGATGCATCACGGCGCGCTGCATGAAGAGGCTCAGGGCGCCATCGATATTGGCCGCCAGGCCGGGCTCGCGGCCGAACGCGGCGCGGACTTTGCCGTCCAGGGCCGCGTCGTCGCCGGCGTAGGAGGCGCGGAACAGGGCCGCCCAGCGGCGCGCCAGATCCTGCACGGCGCTGTCGTGCGGCGCCGCTTCGGCGCGCATCTGCCGGGTGGCTTGTTCGATCAGTTCTTGCCAGTCGCCGGCGTGGTCCAGCATGCGCTGGCGTACCAGGGCCAATTCGCTGGCCGACAGATAGGCGGCGAACAGCTTGGCGCGGTGTTCGACGGTGGCGTGGTCCGCGTGCGGATGGTGGATGTCGGTGGCTGACGATTGATACGGCTGCATGGGTGATCCTCTCAGGTGGACTTCATGCAGGACATGCTAAAGCCTCACGCCACGTCAGGCTCAAGCGGAAATCGTCAATCCTCGGCGCGGGCATGCTGACTGGCCCACAGATGCGCCGCCGCCATCGTGCGATGCGGCGTGTAGCGCGCCAGGATTTGCTCGGTGCGCGCCATGTCCGGCTTGCTTTCCTCGCCCAGCAGCGGCTGCAGCGCGGCGCGGATGGCGACATCGCCGTGCAGCGAACAGTCGGCATAGCCGTAGCCGCGCAGCAGGCCGTAGTTGACGGTCCACGGGCCGATGCCCTTGAGCGCCAGCAGCGCGGCCGAGACCTCGGCGATGCCGTAGCCGGGCGACAGCTGCAAGCGCAGCGCGCCGCCGGCCACCTGGCGCGCCAGCAGCAGCAGGGTTTCCGCCTTGGCGCGGGAGAATTTGCGGCTGGTCAGCTGCTCCGCGTCCAGTATCGCCACGTCGGCCGCCTCGGGGTAGCACCACAAACCGCTGCTGTGCTGGCGGCCGGCCTGCTGGATGAAGGTGCGGCGCAGCGCGATGGCGAACGACAGGTTGATCTGCTGGCCGATGACGGCCCAGGTCAGCGCCTCGAACACCGTGGCCGACTGCACCACGCGCAGGCCGGGCTGGGCGCGCACCAGGGCGCCGAGCAGGGCGTCGTCGCGGGCGAAGTCGATGAAGGGCTGCGGGTCGATGCGCAGGCCGAGGATGTTGAGCAGCGCCTCGTGCGCATGCTGGCGCTGCCGCGCCGTCAGCTTGGCGTCGGCCAGCACGGCGCAGTCGGCGTGGGCGCTGCCGGGCGGCTGGTGGCGCGCGTGCGCCAGGTCGACGTCGAGCAGCACCGGCACGCCGTCGATCAGGATGCCCTTGCGCAGGCGCGTCTCGTCGACCTGCTCGGCCACGCTTTCGGTGTCGCGCCGGTGGAAGGCCAGCACGTCCTGCAGCCGGTAGTCGTCCGGCAGCGCCAGCGTCAGGTGCGGCGTCATGCCGTGCCGGCGCCGCCGGCGCGCCGTTTCAGCCAGCCGAGGTCGGGCTTGAAGCCGGTCACCAGCGCGGTGCCGAGGATGACGATGGCGGCGCCGGTGAAGGTGTACCAGCCGACGATCTCGTCGAGGAACAGGGTGCCCCAGAGGATGCCGAACAGCGGGCTGATAAAAGTCACCGTCAGCGCCGAGGTCGCGCCGACGTCGCGGATCAGGCGGAAGTACAGCAGGTAGGCGATGCCGCTGCAGACCACGCCGAGCGCCAGCGCGGCGGCCATGATGCCGGGTGTGGCCTGGCCGGGCGAGGGGAAGAAGGCCAGCGCCGGGACCACCAGCAGGGTCGCCGCCCACATGCTGCCGTGGGCGTTGGCGAAGGGCTCGACCGCTGCCGCCGTGCGGGTGTAGGTGCTGGCGATGCCGTAGCAGAAGGAGGCGCTGAGCACGGCGGCGATGGCCAGGCCGGCGCCCGGTTGCGCGCTGACGTGGTCGAAGCCGACCAGCAGCGCGACGCCGGAGACGCCCAGCAGCAGGCCGACGACGACGCGGGCCGACACCATGTGGCGGCTCCAGACGGCGCCGATCAGCGCGCCCCAGATCGGCGTGGTGGCGTTGAGCACGGCCAGCACCGAGGCCGACAGCGTGCGGGCGGCGAAGGCGAACAGCAGGAAGGGCAGGGCGGAGTTGAACAGGCCGAGCACCAGGTAGTGCTTCCAGTGGGCGCGCCAGAGCAGCGGCTTTTTCAGCAGCAGGGCGATGGCGCCGAGGAACAGGGCGGCGAACAGCACGCGATACTGGATCAGCACGGCCGGTCCCAGCACGGGCGCGGCGATGCGCATGAACATGAAGGAGCCGCCCCAGATGGCGGCCAGCAGGAAGAGTCGGAGTAGGTTGGTGGTGCTCATGCGGTGCTCCAGTTGGGGCCTTATTTTGGGGCCTGTATGCTGCCACGGCGGGGCGCGCGGCGCCAGCCGTTTCTTGTGTTTGAATCCTATCGCGCGGCCGGCCCCGTCACGACAGCTCGACCAGGCAGGGGTTGCTGCCCGGTGGCGTCAAGGCGGCGGCATGCTGGATCTGCAGCTCGGCCGGCACGCCGTTCTTCACGGCGGTCATCTCGGCCAGGATGGAGATGGCGATTTCGGCCGGCGTCTTGCTGCCGATGTAAAGGCCGATCGGGCCGTGCAGCTTGGCCAGTTGCGCCGCGCTGACGTCGAACTGCAGCAGGCGCTCGCGCCGCTTGCTGTTGTTGAGCCGCGAGCCGATCGCGCCGACGTAGAAGGCCTCCGACTTGAGCGCCTCCATCAGCGCCAGGTCGTCCAGCTTGGGGTCGTGGGTCAGCGCGACGACGGCGCTGCGGTGGTCCAGCTTGAGGGCCAGCACCAGGTCGTCCGGCATGGCGTGCACCAGCTCGACGCCGTCGACCTGCCAGCCGGCGCGGTATTCCTCGCGCGGGTCGCAGACGATGACGTGGTAGTCCATGGCGATGGCGATCTGCGCCAGGAAGCGCGACAGCTGGCCGGCGCCGATGATCAGCAGCCGCCAGCGCGGGCCGTGCAGCGTGGTCATGGTTTGTTCGCTGACGCTCAGCGCGGCGCCGGCCGGCGCCTTGGCCAGGGTGACGGCGCCGCTGCGCAGGTCCAGGCGGCGCTCGACCAGTTCGTGCTGTTCCAGCCGCTGCAGCAGCTCGGCGATGCGGCTGTGCGCGCCCAGCGGCTCGATGGCCAGCTCGATGGTGCCGCCGCAGGGCAGGCCGAAGCGGTGCGCCTCGTCGGCGCTGATGCCGTAGCTGACGATCTCGGGCGCGCTGCGCACGATGCCGTGGGTGCGCACCCGCTCGATCAGGTCGTCCTCGATGCAGCCGCCGGAGACCGAGCCGACCACCCGGCCGTCGTCGCAGATGGCCAGCGTGGCGCCGATCGGGCGCGGGCTGGAACCCCAGGTCTTGATGACGGTGACCAGTTCGCAGCGGTGGCCGGCGGCGATCCAACCGGCGCTGGTCTTGAGTACTTCGAGGTCGATGCTGTCCATGGCGTGGGTGCTGCTCCGTGCTGCGTGAAGGGGTAAGCGATAGAATATACTACGCGTTCCCAAAGTTTGCAGGACGCCCCCACATGACCGACCCATCCAAGAATGAAGACGACGGCAACCCGAAGTTCGGCCGCCTGCTGATCGTGCTGTTCGCCGCCGTGCTGGCGTGTATGGCCCTGACCTGGGTGATGGGCACCTGGTTCCCCAACTTCCCCAACATCGGCTGAGCGGCTAGCGCGCCGCTAGGGCTGTTTGCACACCACCGCCAGCGCGCTGTCGTAGGCGCTGTCGGGCACGATGTCCTCGGCGGCGAAGCGCTCGTATTTGAAATTGCCGACCGGTTCGCCCTTGCCCATCGCGTCCGGGTAGTAGACCTGCGACAGCAGGGTGGTGGTGCGCTCGTCGCAGGAGTACAGATGCAGCTCCTTGAGCGAGCGGTAGCCCTTGCCGTCCGGCGTGGTCTGCTCCTTGCCGAAGGACTGCATGGTCCACACCTTGCGCAGCGTGTCGACCTTGGTGATGCTGCTGCGGTCGAGGTAGAAGGTCTTGCCGGCGCCGCCGCTGAGCCGGCTCCATTGCGCCGCCTGGCCCAGGGCGGGCGCGGCGAATAAGCTCAGCAGCAGGCAAAATCGAAACGGGTTCATGGCGCTTCCTTTTTGCCAGGCGGCTGGCGGCGATTACGGCAGTTGCGGCAGCAGCGGCTTGTTGGCCGCCTGGCGCGCCTTGATCTCGGCGACGCTGCGGTCGATCGCGGCCAGGCGATAGGCGATGGCCGGGTGTGTCGCATTGTAGCCGTTTAGCACCGTGGCGGGATATTGCGTGGCCAGGCGCTGCCAGAAGGCGTGGGCATGTTCGACGTTGTAGTTGGCGCGCGCCAGCAGGTACAGCGCCAGACGGTCGGCCGCCGCGTCGAGCTCCTGCGGCATCGGCTTGACGCCGGCGCTGCCGATCAACATCGACAGGTCGGGCCGCACGGCGACCAGGTTGTCGATGATGCCGCCGATGGTGCCGGACGAGCGCTGCGTGCCGGCGTGGCCCAGCACGTTGTGGGCGATGTCCTTGGCCAGCACGAAGGCGATCGACTCGTCGCTCTGGGCGAAGTTGATCATGCCGCGGGTGATCAGCACGCGCTGGCCGTCGGCGTAGGAGTTGATGTTGTCCGAGTTGCCCAGGTCGACCTTGAAGGCGCAGGCGCGCGTCACCGGCACGTTGAGCACCTGGTTGGCGCCGCCGCGCCAGACCGTCAGGCTCAGCGTGGGACGGCTGCCCACCAGCGGGCCGAACATGGCGGCCGCCAGCGTCTCGGCGTTCTGCCCGACCGGCAGGTTCTTGCCTTCCAGCGCCATCAGCGTGTCGCCACGGCGCAGGCCGGCGCGTGCCGCGCCGCTGCCGGCCAGCACGCCGGACACCTGCAGGCGGTCGCCGTAGCCCAGCACGGCATGGGCCGCGTCGACGAATTCGCCCGGGTAGGAGTATTTGTTCTTGGCGGTGAAGCCGAGCAGGTTGCGCGCCTGGGTGCGGCACAGGTCGGCGTTGTTGATCAACAGGGGCGCGGCGACGCGGTACAGGCGGTCCTGCAGCGTCACCATCTGGCCCAGGGCCTCCTGGGCGGCGATCATTTTCGCCGTCACCACCGGGGTCTCGTCAAGCGGCGCGCCGCGCGTCGGCAGCGGCGCCGGCGTGGTGGGCGCCGGGCTGAAGGTGGAACAGGCGGCCAAGGCCAGCAGCGCCGTCGCGGCGACTACGGTTTTGGCCTTGCTGGCACACTGCATGACGATTCCTGGCATAGACTTCCTTATTGTTTGCCGGTGCTACCGAAACCGCCGGCACCGCGTTCGCTGCTGTCGAATTCTTCGACCACGTTAAAGCCGACCTGCAGGACCGGAACGATGATCAGCTGCGCCAGGCGCTCCATTGGATTGAGCGTGAAGGCGGCATGGCCACGGTTCCAGGTCGATACCATCAACTGGCCCTGGTAGTCGGAGTCGATCAAGCCTACCAGATTCCCCAGCACGATGCCGTTCTTGTGTCCCATGCCGCTGCGCGGCAGGATCATCGCGGCGTAGCCGGGATCGGCCAGGTGGATCGCCAGGCCGGTCGGAATCAGCACGGTCTGGCCGGCTTCGATGACGATGGGCGCGTCGATGCAGGCGCGCAGGTCGAGGCCGGCGCTGCCCGGTGTGGCGTAGGCCGGCAGTTGCTCTTGCATGCGTGGGTCGAGGATCTTGATGTCGATAGTTTTCATTGCGTCGTTTCTGTGTTGCGTAAGGCGCTTATTGGATATTGGACTTACTGGTGTGAATGCGGAGGGAGGCGCTCACTGGAACAGCGAGTACTTGTCGAGCCGCTTGGAGACTTCGGAAATCAGCTGGCGCGCCAAGGTCAGTTTGTCGGCGCGCGGCAGGATGGTGTGGCCGTTTTCGTCGAACAGGATGATGGTGTTGTCGTCCTGGCCGAAGGTGTGGTGGCCGATGTTACCGACCAACAGGGGGATGCCCTTCTTCTCGCGCTTGGCGGCGCCGAAGGCCAGCAGGTTCTCCGACTCGGCGGCGAAGCCGACGCAGTAGGGATAGCCGGCCAGGCTGGTGCGCGCGGCGACGGTGGCGAGGATGTCCGGGTTCTGCTCGAACTTCAGGTCGGGCACCGAGCCGTCGTCCTTCTTTTTCATTTTTTGATCGCTGGCGTTGGCGACGCGCCAGTCGGCCACCGCCGCCACGGCGATGAAGACATGCTGGGCGTCGACGGCGGCCATGACGGCGTCGTGCATCTGCTGGGCGCTCTGCACATTGATGCGCTGCACGCCGTGCGGCGTGGCCAACGCGGTCGGGCCGGAGATCAGCACCACTTCGGCGCCGGCCTCGCGGGCGGCGCGGGCGACGGCGTAGCCCATCTTGCCCGACGAGAGGTTGGTGATGCCGCGCACCGGGTCGATCGCCTCGAAGGTGGGACCGGCGGTGATCAGGATGCGCTTGCCGGCCAGGACCTTGGGCTGGAAGGCGGCGATCAACTCTTCGAGCAGCTGTTGCGGTTCCAGCATGCGGCCCAGGCCGACCTCGCCGCAGGCCTGCTCGCCGGCGGCCGGGCCGAAGAACACCACGCCGTCTTCGCGCAGCTGGGCGACGTTGCGTTGGGTGGCCGGGTTCTGCCACATCTCCACGTTCATCGCCGGCGCCACCAGCAGCGGCAGCTGGCGCTGCTTGGCCAGGCACATGGTCGACAGCAGGTCGTCGCAGGCGCCGTGCGCCAGCTTGCGCAGGAAGTCGGCCGAGCAGGGCGCGAGCAGGATCGCGTCGGCGTGGCGGGTGATGTCGATGTGGGCCATGTTGTTGTCGACGCGCGGGTCCCACTGGCTGCTGAACACCGGCTGGCCGGACAGCGCCTGCATGGTGACGGCGGTGATGAAGTGGCCGGCGGCGTCGGTCATCACCACCTGCACCGAGGCGCCGGCCTTGGTCAGGGCGCGGCACAGTTCGGCCGCCTTGTAGCAGGCCACGCCGCCGGTCAGGCCGAGGACGATTTTTTTACCGGTCAGATCCATGTTGATACTCCAGCGTGCGGCGGGTTGGCGAATGTGGCAAAGGCGAGTGGGGCGGGCGGTCAGCGGTTGACGCGGCGCAGCTCGTCGATGATGAACAGGCCGGCGCCGATGCAGATGGCGGAGTCGGCGATGTTAAAGGCCGGGAAGTGGCCGAAGGCCTTGATATGGAAATCCAGGAAGTCGACGACGTGGCCGTAGACCAGGCGGTCGATGACGTTGCCGATGGCGCCGCCGAGGATCAGCGCCAGGGCCCAGCAGAACAGGCGCTGGCCGCCGTGCTTCTTGAGCAGCAGGACGATGTACAGCGCGGCGCCGATGGCGATGGCGCTGAGGAAGTAGCGCTGCCAGCCGCTCTCGTTTTGCAGGAAGCTGAAGGCGGCGCCCTTGTTATACGCCAGCACCAGGTTGAAGAAGGAGGTGATGACCTTTTCCTCGCCGAGGTGGAACAGCTTGGTGATGGTGATCTTGGACAGTTGGTCGAACAGGATGACGATGGCGGCAATGCCCAGCCATGGCATCAGGTTGGAGCGGGGTTGCGTCGAGAAGCGGTTCTTAGTGGCCATGGAGTGTCGAAAGGGGTGGGTGGACGCCGCCGCGCC
>NZ_JAEMNU010000016.1:44196-83149 GCF_016461825.1 Rugamonas violacea
GAGCGCGGCGGCGGATCGTATGCCTATGCGGATCAGGCGAATTTGCGTTTTTCGCCGGCGCCGAACAGATTGCTGTGGCAGCGCCCGCACAGGGTCGGATGGTCGGCGTGGCCGCCGACGTCGGCGCGGTAGTGCCAGCAGCGCTCGCACTTGGCGGCGGCCGAGGCGGCCACTTCGACGGCTTCTTCCGCTTCGCCCGCCACTTCGACGGCTTGCGCCTGCGAGGTGATGAAGACGAACTTCAGGTCATCGTCCAGGCTGGCCAGCAGGCGGTACTTGTCGCCGCTCGCCTTGATGGTCAGTTCGGCCTGCAGCGAGGAGCCGATGGCGCCGGAGGTGCGCAGGTCTTCCAGCTGCTTGGTGACGCCGGTGCGCACGGCGCGCAGGGCGCCGTACTTTTCCATTAGCGCGGCGCTGTCGGCCGGCTGCGGCAGCTGCCACCAGGTTTGCGTGAAGATGGTCTCGTCGCTGGCCTGGTAGGCCTCGGCGCCGGCGAAGATGGCCCATGCCTCTTCGGCTGTGAAGGAGAGCGCCGGCGCCATCAGGCGCAGCAGGCTTTGCGTGATGTGCCACAGCGCGGTCTGCGCCGAGCGGCGCGCCGGCGAGTCGATGGCGCTGGTGTAGAGGCGGTCCTTGAGGATGTCGAGGTAGAAGCCGCCCAGGTCCTCGGAGCAGAAGTTCTGCAGCTTGGAGACCACCGGCTGGAATTCGTACTGGTCGTAATGGGCCACCATGTCGGCCTGCAGCGCGGCCATGTTGGCCAACGCGTAGCGGTCGATCTCGAACATCTCGGCCACCGGCACGGCCTGGGTGGCGTGGTCGAAGTCGGAGATGTTGGCCAGCAGGAAGCGCAGCGTGTTGCGGATGCGGCGGTAGGCTTCGGTGACGCGCTTGAGGATCTCGTCGGAGATCGATAGCTCGCCGGTGTAGTCGGTCGAGGCGATCCACAGGCGCAGGATGTCGGCGCCCAGGGTGTCGGAGATCTTCTGCGGCGCCAGCGTGTTGCCCAGCGATTTGGACATCTTCTTGCCCTCGCCGTCGACGGTGAAGCCGTGCGTCAGCAACGCCTTGTAGGGCGGCCGGCCGTTCAGCATCGAGGAGGTCAGCAGCGAGGAGTGGAACCAGCCGCGGTGCTGGTCCGAACCTTCCAGGTACAGGTCGGCCGGGAAAGCCGACTGCTCCTTGTGCGAGCCGCGCAGCACGGTCTGGTGGGTGGTGCCGGAGTCGAACCAGACGTCCAGCGTGTCCTTGTTCTTGAGGTACATGGCCGCCTCGTCGCCGAGCAGG
The DNA here is from genome assembly GCF_016461825.1 of Rugamonas violacea. Taxonomy (GTDB): domain Bacteria; phylum Pseudomonadota; class Gammaproteobacteria; order Burkholderiales; family Burkholderiaceae_D; genus Rugamonas. Next base: position 45,484 of record NZ_JAEMNU010000016.1, read on the forward strand.
TCCCGCAGGTCCAGCGCCAGCCAGGCGTCGATGCCGCTCTTCTCGATCAGCTGGGCGACCTGTTCCAGCAGCTCGGGCGTGCGCGGATGCAGCTCGCCGGTTTCCTTGTGGACGATGAAGGCCATCGGCACGCCCCATTGGCGTTGGCGCGACAGGGTCCAGTCGGGACGGTTGGCGATCATGCCGTGCAGGCGGGCCTGGCCCCAGTCGGGGTAGAACTTGGTGTCGGCGATGCCTTGCAGCGCGCTTTGGCGCAGGGTCGGGCCGCCGTCCTTCGGCGTCACGTCCATGCCGGCGAACCACTGCGAGGTGGCGCGGTAGATGATCGGGGTCTTGTGGCGCCAGCAGTGCATATAGCTGTGGGCGAACATCTTCACTTCGAACAGCGCGCCGGCTTCGGTCAGCGCGCTGCAGATCGGCTTGGAGGCTTCCCATATGGTCATGCCGCCGAACAGCGGCAGGGTCGGGACGAATTTACCGTCGCCCATCACCGGGGTCAGGATGGCGTCGTCCTTCAGGCCGTGCGCCTTGCAGGAGATGAAGTCGTCCTGGCCGTAGGCCGGCGCCGAGTGGACCACGCCGGTGCCGCTTTCGGTGGTGACGTAGTCGGCCAGGTACATCGGCGACAGGCGGTCGTAGAAGGCGTCGCTGGCGTGCAGCGGGTGGCGGAAGCCGATGCCGGCCAGGGCGGCGCCGTCGCAGGTGGCGATGGTGCTGCCTTCGAGCTTGTAGCGGGCCAGGCAGGATTCGGCCAGGTCTTGCGCCAGGATCAGCAGCAGCGGGGCGCCGTCACGCTCGGTTTGCACCAGCGCGTACTTGATCTCGGCGTGGACGTTGAGCGCCTGGTTGGACGGGATGGTCCAGGGCGTGGTGGTCCAGATGACGATGAAGCCGTTTTCGGTCGGCAGCTGGGCCAGGCCGAAGGCGGCCGCCAGCTTGGCGTGCTCGGCGAACTTGAAGCCGACGTCGATCGCCGGGTCGCGCTTGTCCTGGTATTCCACCTCGGCCTCGGCCAGGGCGGAGCCGCAGTCGAAGCACCAGTTGACCGGTTTCAGGCCACGGTAGACGTAGCCCTTTTCCAGCAGCTGGCCGAGGGCGCGCAGCTCGTCGGCCTCGTTCGAGTAGTTCATCGTCAGGTAGGGGTTTTCCCATTCGCCCAGCACGCCCAGGCGGATGAAGTCCTTGCGTTGGCGGTCGACCTGCTCCAGCGCGTAGGCGCGCGCCTTGGTCAGCACCTCGGCGGTCGGCAGGTTCTTGCCGAATTGTTTTTCGATCTGGATCTCGATCGGCATGCCGTGGCAGTCCCAGCCCGGCACGTAGGGCGCGTCGAAGCCGGCCAGGGTGCGCGACTTGACCACCATGTCCTTGAGGATCTTGTTGACGGCGTGGCCGAGGTGGATGTCGCCGTTGGCGTAGGGCGGGCCGTCGTGCAGGATGAATTTCGGCCGGCCGGCGGCGGCCTTGCGGATGCGATGGTAGATCTTCTTCTCTTGCCAATCCTTGACCCATTGCGGCTCGCGCTTGGCCATGTCGCCGCGCATCGGGAACGGGGTTTCGGTCATGTTGACCGGGTATTTGCTCTCGGGCTTCTTGCCCTGCTTGGCTTCTTTCGGCGCTGCTGGTTTGCTGGTATCGGACATGTTTATCTTTAAGGTGGATATGCTGCTTGGATCGTGTGTTCGGGGTGTTCGGAAAGGGCCGGCGCGTGTGGCTGCTGCGCGGTCAAATTCGGTCGGTCGCGGTGATGGCGCCGGTGCGCTGTTCGAAGTATTCGCGCGCCATGTTCGAATCGCGTTCGATGGCGGCGGTCAGCGTCGGCAGGTCGTCGTATTTTTCCTCGTCGCGCAGCTTGTGCAGGAACTCGACCCGCACCTGCCGGCCGTAGCAGGAGGCGTCGAAGTCGAACAGGTGCACTTCGAGCAGCACGCGGCCGCTGTCGTCGACGGTGGGGCGCACGCCCAGGCTGGCGACGGCCGGCAGCGGCGCGTCGGCCAGGCCGTGCACCTGGACGATGAAGATGCCGGACAGGGCGGGCCGGTGCGGCACGCGCAGGTTGAGGGTCGGGAAGCCGAGCGTGCGGCCCAGTTTCTGGCCGTGGATCACATGGCCGGAGATGGCGTAGGGGTGGCCCAGCAGCCGCTCGGCGTGGCCGAAGTCGCCGACCGACAGGGCGGCGCGCACCGCCGAGGAGGAGATGCGGTCGCCGCCGTTCATCACGGTGGGCAGGGTTTCGACGTGGAAGCCGTAGTGGCGGCCGGCTTCGAGCAGCATGGCGACGTTGCCGGCGCGCTTGGCGCCGTAGCAGAAGTCGTCGCCGACCATCAGCCATTTGACGTGCAGGCCGTCGACCAGCACCTGCTCGGTGAACTGTTGCGGCGTCAGGGCGGCGAAGTGGGCCGAGAAGTGTTCGACGATGACGCGGTCGATGCCGTTGTCCGACAGCGACTGCAGCTTGTCGCGCAGGTTGGCGATGCGCGGCGGCGCCTTGGACAGGTCGCCGGCGCGCTGGGCGAAGAATTCGCGCGGGTGCGGCTCGAAGGTCATCACGGCGGCCTCCAGGCCGAGCGCGGCGGCGGCGCCACGGACGCGGCCGAGCAGCGCCTGGTGGCCGAGATGGACACCGTCGAAGTTGCCGATGGTGAGCGCGCAGGGCGCGCGCGCCGCTGCATTGGGGAGACCGCGGAATACCTTCATGGGAATCTTGGGGGGAAACTGTCGCTAAATGGTGGATTATACGGTCTGTTCAGCCTGAGCACACCGGCAATGGGCGCGGCGCGGCGATTTTCCGCCGCTTTGGCGGCCCAATAAGCTGAAAAAGCGCGGTCTGCGCAAGGCAGACCGCGCTTCGGCGGTGCGTCGTCCCGCGCCCGGCGAAGCGGACGGGGGGACGGGCGCGCGCGATCACATCGGGTGGTTGATTTGCAGCGTCCAGTAGCGCGCCAGGTCGGCGGCGCCGTCGCTGCCCTTGACGCCCTTCAGCGTGGTCAGGGCGGCGGCCTTCTTGCCGGCTTGCGCCTGGGCGATGCCCAGGTGCAGCTTCAAATCTTCCGGATGCTTGGCGCCGTCCATCTTCACCGCCTGGGTCATCAGGTCCAGGCCCTTGTCGGTCTTGCCGGCGCTGGCCAGGGCGAAGCCCAGGTTGCTCAGGCCGTCGGCGTCCTTGTTTTTCAACACTTCGGCTTCGACTTTGGCGGCGTTGGTCTCGCCGTCGGCGGCGGTCTTCACGGCCAGGTCTTTCAGGCGCTGGTGGCGCGCGGCGTCCGAGCCGACGCCCAGCACGCCTTTTTTGTAGCCCTGGTCGATGATCTTCAGCGCCTCGGCGCCGTTGCCGGCCTGCAGCGACAGCTGGCTCATCTCCATGTACTCGCCCGGCTTGCTGAGCAGGCCGTTGGCCAGTTTCAGGCGCAGCACGTCGAGCGACAGGCTGCCGGAGAAGCCCGGCTTGCCGGTGACGCGGTTGAGCAGGTCGGCCCAGTAGCTGGTCTTCGGATAGGAACCGGCGAGTTTTTCCAGGGTCTGCACGTAGCCGGCCTTGTCGTTCTGTTTCAGCTGGATGTTGGCCAGCATCTGCAGTTGCGCTTCGCTGTTGCCCTTGCCCTGGAGTTCCTTGGCCGCTTCGGCGTACTTGCCGCTGATGTAGTAGGTCTGGATCAGCAGTTCGCGCATTTGCGCGTTCTCGCCGTCCTTCAGCGAGCGCTGGATCCAGGTGATGGCCTTCGGATAGTCCTTGGCGCGGTAGTAGATGCCGGCCAGGGCCTGGGTGAATTTCGGCGCTTCGGCGGCGGACAGCTTGCCGGAGTTGATCACCGCCTCAAAGGCGTGGGCGGCGGCGTCGTTGTCGCCGGCGGCGGCCGCGGCCGAGGCGCGGGTGCGCTCGATCAGGTAGACCTCGTTGGGCGACTTGCCGCCGACGGCGTCCGCTTCCTTCAGCTTGGCCAGCGCTTCTTTGTTCTTGCCAGCTTGTGCCAGTTTCTGTGCTTCCTGCAGTGGCTTGCCTACTTCGGCGCGCACCGCGTCGGCGGCGTGGGCGATCGAACCCAGGCCGACCAGCGGGGCGGCGGCGGTGAAACCAATGGCGGCCATTACCAGGCCGAGATGAGCGAGACGAAACTTGGACATGGGGAAGTTTTCTTTCATCAAAATGCGAAATAGGCAGGACTATCCTGCCTATCGTTCAAATAAAGGGAACCTGCTGCGGTCTTATTGGAACTGTTCGTTGCCGACCAGGCCGATCTTGGTCACACCCAGGCGCTGGGCCGAAGCCATGACGCCTGCGACGACCTTGTACGACACCAGCTTGTTCGGACGCAAATGCACCTCCGGCTGATCCGCTTGCGCGGCGACGTCGACCAGTTTGGCTTCCAGGGCGGCACGGCTAGGAATCACCGCGTTGTCCCACAGAATCGTACCGTCGAAGTCCACGTCGATGGTCACCACGACCGGTTCCTTGGTCGGTGGCGGCGGGGTGCCGACCGGCATGTTCAAGTTCACCGAATGGTTGGCCTTGGGAATCGTGATGATCAGCATGATAATCAGCACCAGCATCACATCGATGAGGGGCGTCATATTCATTTCCATCATTGGTTCCGGATCCGCGCCTGCGGCGGGAGAACCGACATTCATACTCATGGTGTTTCCTTTTAAGAAGGGGGCTGGCGCCGCCCCCGGGCCGCTGGACTGGCCGGGGGCGGACGGGGATTAACCCCGGTCAGGCGGTTCGGTGATGAAGCCGACCTTCTGAATGCCAGCGCGCTGGGTAGTGTAAATGACCTTGCCGATCGACTCGTAGCGTGTTTCCTGATCGCCACGTACGTGCACTTCCGGCTGAGGCAACTTGACTGCTTCCACCTTCAGAAAATCGAACAACTCATTCGTGTCCTTCATTTTCTTCTGATTCCAGTAGATGTCGCCATCCTTGTTTACAACGATGTTGACATCTTCCGGTTTGGTCTGAATCACCTGGTTGGTCTCTTCCGGCAGCTTGATTTTCTGCAGTTTGAGAACGACCGGGCTCGTGATCAGGAAGATAATCAGCAGAACCAACATGATGTCGACGAGCGGCGTCGTGTTGATTTCCGACATGACTTGATCTTCGTCTCCGCTATCGGAGCCTACGGACATCGACATGGCGCTTATCCGATCTTTTTGGCGCCGGCAGCACGGCCAGCTTCGCTGGTCGACATGGCGCCGGAGATCAGGACCGAGTGTACGTCGGCGCTGAAGGAGCGGACATCTTCCATCGCGGATTTGTTACGACGCACCAGCCAGTTGTAACCCAGCACGGCAGGAACGGCGACGAACAGGCCGAAGGCGGTCATGATCAGCGCTTCGCCGACCGGGCCGGCGACTTTGTCGATCGACGCGTTACCGGTCATGCCGATGTTGATCAGCGCGTTGTAAATACCCCAAACGGTACCGAACAGACCGATGAACGGTGCGGTCGAACCGACGGTGGCCAGGAAGGACAGGCCGTCTTGCAGACGCGATTGGACTTTGTCCACGGCGCGCTGGATCGACATGGTGACCCAGGTCGACAGGTCGATTTGTTCCAGCAGGGCGCCGTCGTGGTGCACGGTGGCCTTGGTGCCGCTTTCAGCGATGAAGCGGAAAGGCGAGCCTTCTTTCAGCGCGGCCGAACCGGCGGCGATCGAAGCGGCTTTCCAGAACTTGGCCGAGGTTTCTTTCGACTGTTTGAAGATCTTCATCTGGTCGATCAGCTTGGTGACGATGATGTACCACGAACCCATCGACATCAGCGACAGGATGATCAGGGTGCCACGGGAGACGAAGCCGCCGTTCCACACCGCTTCGAAGCCGAACGGGTTTTCCACTTCTTCTTTTTCAACCTTGGCGGCTGGAGCCGAAGCTGCCGGTGCGGCTGCCGCATCCGCTGCTGGAGCGGCTGCTGGGGCCGAAGCTGCGGCCGAGGCGGGCGCGTCAGCGAAAGCTGGGGCGCTTACCAGGGCGGTGGCTGCGGTCACCGAAAACAGCACAGCGGCCAGTACAGCGGACAAACGGGTATTCTTAAACATGCTTCCTCCAAATTAATAAAATAATCAGATCGCTGAATGTAGGTTGACAACGAACTTAGGTGAGACGGGGTTTGCCTCGGTTTATTCCAGCGTCCAAACGTATTGCACTTGCGTGACCGATTGTTCAGCCTTGCCGTCGGTTGTGCCTGGCTTGAATTTGCATTTGCCAATCCCTGCCATCGCCGCCTTGTCCAGGTCGCGGAAGCCGCTCGACTTCAGCACCTTGGATTCGATCACGTGGCCGTCGACGCCGACCACGAATTGCAGCGTGACCGTGCCGGTTTCTTCGTTGCGCAGCGATGACTTAGGCCATTCTGGTTTCGCGCAAGCGTTCAAATCGTATACCGCGGGAACGTGCACCGACTTGGCCGGGCCCGGGGTGGCCGCCGGCTGAGCTGGTGGCGTCTTCTGCAGTTCGTTCGACACCGGTTTCACGTTGGTCGCGTTGGCGATCGTGTTTTGCACCGGCGGCGGCTGCTGCACGTTCACCTCGACTGGCGGGATGAACGGCGGCGGAGGTGCCTTCATCTCGGGCGGTGGCGGTGGCGGCGGCAATTCCTTCGGTGGAGGCGGTTTCACCTCCTCGATGATCTTGGTCTCAACCGGTTCGATCATTTTGCTGACCAAGCGTTTGCCCAAGCCTGTCACGATCCCATAAGCGACCAGGAGGTGCAACAAAACGACAATGGTAATGCCTGTAAAGTTCTTCCCGGTGCTTTTCTCGTTGTGCGTGAAATTCATGCCTGCTTTCTCCAATACCAACTCTTTTTTGTTGCTACTAAACCCCAAAATGGCGACGCAAAACAACAGCCGCATCCGGGACGTCGGCGAATTATACATACGAATTCTTGATTTTACATAGAATTTTAATCCCTAAAACCGGTTAAATTTCATGCGTTTAGCCCGTGTAAGACCAATTTTTCTGCGGGGCTTCTGCACCCTTCTAGAACAAAAAGCAAGACTAATCGGCACGTTTTTGGGGCGGCCGCTTGCATAGTGATGCTTAGTTTTCCGATATTGCAAAACGCGGAATTATGTCAGCGTGTTTTGCCAATGCGCGGTTGAAAATTTGGTGCGAAGTGTTGCATTGGTGAAATTTCCACCGAACATTCTGCGCCCTCCGGCGCCGAAAAAAGTTGACGCGGCGGACCGGGCATGCATACCAGCGCGACGCCGAACGGCGCCAAGGCGCCGATTCGCATATATATATGTGATAAACGATGGGCGCCGCCGCGCGGCGGCGCCGGTGGTGGCGTCCGGTTCAGCCGTTGCGGTTGCGCTTTTCGCGCTTGCATTCAATGGTGCTGAGCACTTCGCCGTCCGGCGCCACCGTGTCGAGGTGGACGTCGAAGCCCCACAGCCGGGCGACGTGCTTGAGCACCTCGTTGGCCTGCTGGTTCAACGGCCGGCGCTGGAATTGGGTGTGGCGCAGCGTCAGCGCGCGGTCGTCGCGGGTGTTGACCGACCAGACCTGGATGTTGGGCTCGCGGTTGCCAAGGTTATACTGCTCGGCCAGTTGCTGGCGCACGTAACGGTAACCGAGCTCGTCGTGGATGGCCGAGATCGAGAGTTTCTCGTTGTTGTCGTCGTCGAGCACGGCGAACAGGTGGAACTCGCGGATCAGCTTGGGCGAGAGGTACTGGGCGATGAAACTTTCATCCTTGAAGTTGCGCATGGCGAAGTCGAGCGTCTTGCGCCAGTCGCTGCCGGCGATGGCGGGGAACCACTCGCGGTCCTCGTCGGTGGGTTGCTCGCAGATGCGGCGGATGTCCGTCATCATGGCGAAGCCCAGCGCGTAGGGGTTGATGCCGCTGTAGTGGGGGCTGCTGACGGGCGGCTGGTAGACCACGTTGGTGTGGCTCTTGAGGAATTCCATCATGAAGCCGTCGCCCACCACGCCCTCGTCGTACAACTGGTTCAGGATCGTGTAGTGCCAGAAGGTGGCCCAGCCCTCGTTCATCACCTGGGTCTGGCGCTGCGGGTAGAAGTACTGGCTGATCTTGCGCACGATGCGCACCATCTCGCGCTGCCAGGGTTCCAGCAGCGGCGCGTACTTCTCGATGAAGTACAGCAGGTTTTCCTCCGGCTCGGGCGGGAAGCGCGGCTGCAGGCGGTTGACCTCCTCCTCCTCGCGGCGCGGCAGGGTGCGCCACAGCTCGTTGATCTGCGACTGCATATAGGCTTCGCGCTCCTTCTGCCGCGCGTTCTCCTGCGCCAGCGACAGCTTGGCCGGGCGCTTGTAGCGGTCGACGCCGTAGTTCTGGATGGCGTGGCAGGAGTCGAGCAGCAGCTCGACGGCGTCGATGCCGTGGCGCTGCTCGCATTCGCTGATGTAGTTCTTGGCGAACACCATGTAGTCGACGATGGCCTCGGCGTCGGTCCAGGTGCGGAACAGGTAGTTGCCCTTGAAGAAGGAGTTGTGGCCGTAGGCGGCGTGGGCGATCACCAGCGCCTGCATGGTCAGGCTGTTCTCCTCCATCAGGTAGGCGATGCAGGGGTCGGAGTTGATGACGATCTCGTAGGCCAGGCCCATCTGGCCGCGCTTGTAGCCCTTCTCGGTGGACAGGAAGTGCTTGCCGAACGACCAGTGGTTGTAGGACACCGGCATGCCGACCGAGGTGTAGGCGTCCATCATCTGCTCGGCGGTGATGATCTCCAACTGGTTCGGATAGGTGTCCAGGCCGAAACCCTCGGCGACGCGGCGGATCTCCTCGTGGGCCTGCTCGATCAGTTCGAAGGTCCATTCCGACTGTTCCGGCAGGGCGCGCGGATGGCGCGGCTTTTTGAGCATCTGGTTCATGGCGGGGCTCGCTTATTGGACTCGGGGCGCGGCAGTGCTTGGCCGGACCCGGCTACTTCGGCTGTTTTTTGAACAGCTCGCGGAACACCGGGTAGATGTCGGCCGGCGTGACGATTTTCTGCATGGCGAAATGCGGATGGTGGTCGCCCACCTGGGAGTATTGCTCCCACAGGTTCTGCGGCGGCCCGTCGGTGATCTCGACGTAGGTGTAGTACTGCACCTTGGGCATGATGGTGTTGATCAGCAACTGGCGGCACAGCACCGAGTCGTTGTCCCAGTTGTCGCCGTCGGAGGCCTGGGCGACGTAGCTGTTCCACTGGCCGGCGCCGTAGCGCTCCTCGACGATCTTGTCGAGCAGGTGCAGGGCCGAGGAGACCACGGTGCCGCCCGACTCGCGCGAGTGGAAGAACTCCTCCTCGCTGACCTCGGCGGCGGCGGTGTGGTGGCGGATGAAGACCACCTCGATCTTGTCGTAGACGCGCTTGAGGAACAGGTAGAGCAGGATGAAGAAGCGCTTGGCGGTGTCCTTGCGGGTTTCGTCCATCGAGCCGGAGACGTCCATGATGCAGAACATCACGGCCTGGGTCATCGGCTTGGGCACCTTGACGCGGTTGCTGTAGCGCAGGTCGAACGGGTCGATGAAGGGGATCGCCAGCAGCCGCGTGTGCAGGTGGTGGATCAGCTTGCGCAGCTCGATGACGCGCGGGTCCTCCAGCGGCGCGCCGGCCAGCAGCAGCGCCTCCAGCTCGGTCTCGGCTTCCAGCACCCGTTTGCGCGAGCTGCCGCCGACGGCGATGCGCCGTCCCAGCGCGCCGCGCAGCGAGCGCAGCACGTGGATGTTGGACGGCGTGCCCGACATGTTGTAGCCGGCGCGCTGGTTCTTGAACTCGGTGGTGGCGGTCAGCTGCGTCTTGATCATGTGCGGCAGCTCGAGGTCCTCGAAGAAGTAGTTCATGAATTCTTCGCGCGACAGCTCGAAGATGAAGTCGTCCTCGGTCATCTGGTCGCTGTTGCCGGCCTTGCCGCGGCCGGCGCCGGCGCCGCCCTTGGGCCGGTTGATCAGGTCGCCCTTCTGGTATTCCTCGTTGCCGGGGTTGATGGTTTCCCACACGCCGCCGTGGGCGTGGCCGAAGGAGGGCTCGCCGACGTCCTTGACGGGGATCGAGACCTTTTCGCCGTTCTCGATGTCGGTGATGGAACGGCCCTTGATGGCGCGGCCCACGGCGTCCTTGATCTGGGCCTTGTAGCGGCGCAAAAAACGCTCGCGGTTGACGGCGGATTTGTTCTTGCCCTGCAAACGACGGTCGATGAGGTAAGTCAAAAGATGCCTCCTGCTGCTATTGGTGCGGCGTCATGGCCGGGCCGGGCCCGGCCGCGCGCCGCCGATGCGCTGGCGCCGCGCGCGCCGTGCCGCCCTGGCCGGGGCGGCGCGCGGCGGCGTCGGCGCGCGCCCGCGTCAAGACGATTTGCGCACCCGCAGATACCATTCGCACAGCAGGCGCACCTGCTTGGCCGTGTAGCCCTTCTCGACCATGCGGGCGACGAAGTCGGCGTGCTTGTTGGCGTCCTCGGCGCTGGCCTTGGCGTTGAACGAGATCACCGGCAACAGCTCCTCGGTGTTGGAGAACATCTTCTTCTCGATCACCGTGCGGAACTTCTCGTAGCTGGTCCAGGACGGGTTCTTGCCGCCGTTGTTGGCGCGCGCGCGCAGCCCGAAGTTGACGATCTCGTTGCGGAAGTCCTTCGGGTTGGAGATGCCGGCCGGTTTTTCGATCTTCTCGAGCTCGCTGTTGAGCGACTCCCGGTCGAAGCTCTCGCCGGTGTCCGGGTCGCGGAATTCCTGGTCCTGGATCCAGAAGTCGGCGAAGGTGACGTAGCGGTCGAAGATGTTCTGGCCGTACTCGGAATAGCTCTCCAGGTAGGCCGTCTGGATCTCCTTGCCGATGAACTCGACGTACTTCTGCGCCAGGTGCTCCTTGATATAGGAGAAGTACTTCTGCTCGGTTTCGGGCGGGAACTGCTCGCGCTCGACCTGCTGCTCCAGCACGTAGAGCAGGTGGACCGGGTTGGCGGCCACCTCGGTGTTGTCGAAGTTGAAGACCTTGGACAGGATCTTGAAGGCGAAGCGGGTCGACAGGCCGTTCATGCCCTCGTCGACGCCGGCGTAGTCGACGTACTCGTGCATCGACTTGGCCTTGGGGTCGGTGTCCTTCAGGTTCTCGCCGTCGTACACCAGCATCTTGCTGAAGATGCTGGAGTTTTCCGGGTCCTTCAGGCGCGACAGGATGGCGAACTGGGCCATCATCTTCAGCGTGCCGGGGGCGCAGGGCGCCTGGTACAGCGAGGAGTTGGCCACCAGCTTGTCGTAGATCTTGATCTCGTCGGTGACGCGCAGGCAGTAGGGCACCTTGACGATGTAGATGCGGTCGAGGAAAGCCTCGTTGTTGCGGTTGTTCTTGAAGGTCTTCCACTCCGACTCGTTGGAGTGGGCCAGGATGATGCCGTCGAAGGGGATGGCGCCGAAGCCCTCGGTGCCCTTGTAGTTGCCCTCCTGGGTGGCGGTCAGCAGCGGGTGCAGCACCTTGATCGGCGCCTTGAACATCTCGACGAATTCCATCAGGCCCTGGTTGGCCAGGCACAGGCCGCCGGAGTAGCTGTAGGCGTCCGGATCGTCCTGCGAGTAGTCCTCCAGCTTGCGGATGTCGACCTTGCCGACCAGCGAGGAGATGTCCTGGTTGTTCTCGTCGCCCGGCTCGGTCTTGGAGATGGCGATCTGCTTGAGCACGGACGGGTAGCGGCGCACCACGCGGAACTGGTTGATGTCGCCGTTGAACTCGTGCAGGCGCTTGACGGCCCAGGGGCTGGGGATGTTGCGCAGGTAGCGCCGCGGGATGCCGTAGTCCTCCTCCAGCAGCACGCCGTCCTCCTCCTCGTTGAACAGGCCGAGCGGCGACTCGTTGACCGGCGAGCCCTTCAGGCAATAGAAGGGCACATGCTCCATCAGCGACTTGAGCTTCTCGGCGATCGACGACTTGCCGCCGCCGACCGGGCCGAGCAGGTAGAGGATCTGCTTGCGCTCCTCCAGCCCCTGGGCGGCGTGGCGGAAGTAGGAGACCACCTGTTCGATGACCTCCTCGGTGCCGTAGAACTCGCGGAAGGCGGGATAGATCTTGATGACCTTGTTGGCGAAGATGCGTGACAGCCGGGTGTCGTTGCGGGTGTCGACCAGGGTCGGCTCACCGATCGCGGCAAGCATGCGCTCGGGGGCGCTGGCGTAGGTGAGATGGTCCTTCTTGCACAGTGCAAGGTACTCGGACATGGACATCTCTTCTTCTTTGGTGCGTTCGTAACGGGCTGCGTAGTTGTCAAAAATGGTCATTTGAATGTCCTTTAATGTGAACCTACAAGTCACTGTATCGTCGGCAGTCCTTACGCTGGCTTGCCTTGCCTCTAGTCTGTTGACACTCCGGTCCTGATTATTTTTATGGTGTTATTTATATGCCGCCGGCGTCCCTGTGGTGGAGCGGATTGCCCGGTCCGTGGAGCTGACATTCATGGCCGCGCGCAGGATGTTTGCCGGCTCTTTGTGTGTTCGTCGAAACGCATCTTACGTCAATGAAATTTATTATTGCTCTATTAGTTCAGGAAGTCAAAAGATATGTCGTAATATCGTTAATACAGCTTTGTAAGTATTTGATTATTAAGGATTAATCTAGTATTTTTTGTGGAAAATACCGCTTGTTTTCAAGCCTGTTTCGGCGTTCATGCACCACATTAGCACGCCTTCCGCCGGCCTGCCGGAAAGGGCGCAAACGGCGCGATTTGGCTGTGGCGAAAATGCGCGCGCCGGGGCGGCGGCGGCGGCCGGCGCCGGTGGCGGCGGCGGCGCCGCGCGCGCCGGGCTTAATTTGCCTTCATAATGGCGGCTACCGGGCACCGCCAGCTGTCGCCAGATAAACCGATGAGGAAAGAAAAACCATGAACGATCAATTGCGCGCCGCGCTGCAACAGATGCCCAAGGCCGAATTGCACATCCACATCGAGGGCTCGCTGGAGCCGGAGCTGATCTTCGCGCTGGCCGAGCGCAACGGCGTGGCGCTGAACTACGCCTCGGTCGAGGAGTTGCGCGCCGCCTACGCCTTCACCGACCTGCAATCCTTCCTCGACATCTACTACGCCGGCGCCAGCGTGCTGTTGCGGGAGCAGGACTTCTACGACATGACGGCGGCCTATCTGGCGCGCGCCGAGGCCGACAACGTGCGCCACGCCGAGATCTTCTTCGACCCGCAGACCCACACGGCGCGCGGCGTGCCGATGCGCACGGTGATCGACGGCATCCACCGCGCCTGCCAGGACAGCCCGGTCAGCGCCACGCTGATCCTCAGCTTCCTGCGCCACCTGTCGGAAGAGGACGCTTTCGCCACGCTGGAGGCGGCGCTGCCGTTGCGCGACAAGTACATCGGCATCGGCCTGGACTCGTCCGAGGTGGGCAATCCGCCGGAGAAGTTCGCCCGCGTCTTCGCCCGCTGCAAGGAGCTGGGCTTCCACCTGGTGGCCCACGCCGGCGAAGAGGGACCGCCGGCCTACATCGGCACCGCGCTCGACCTGCTCAAGGTCGAGCGCATCGACCACGGCGTGCGCTGCCTGGAGGACGCCGCGCTGACCGCGCGCCTGGCGCGCGAGCAGATCGCGCTGACGGTGTGCCCGCTGTCGAACGTCAAGCTGCGCGTGTTCGACAAGATGGAACAGCACAACCTGCTGGCCCTGCTCGACGCCGGCCTGGCGGTGACCGTCAACTCGGACGACCCGGCCTATTTCGGCGGCTACATGAACGACAACTTCATCGCCACCTTCGAGGCGCTGCCGCTGGGCCTGTCGCACGCGCAGCGGCTGGCGCGCAACGGCTTCGCCGCCGCCTTCCTGCCGGCCGCGCAGAAGCAGAAGTACCTGGACGAGGTGGACGCCTTCTTCGCCGCGCTGTAGGGCGGCGGCGCGCAGCACCGGGCCGGCCGCGCGCCGGCCCGTCGATTTTTTGAGAGAGCCATGTTCAAACAAGCTGTGAGAATGACCGCGCGCGACTGGCGCGCCGGCCAGTTGCGCTTCCTGCTGGTGGCGTTGACGGTGGCGGTGGCCGCCCTGTCGGCGGCCAATTTCTTCATCGACCGCCTGCGCAGCGGGCTGGAACGCGACGCCCACCAGCTGCTCGGCGCCGACCTGGTGGTCAACGCCGACCAGCCGCTGCCGGCCGCCTGGCGCGCCGAGGCGCTGCGCCGTGGCCTGCGGCTGAGCGACACGGCGACCTTTCCCAGCATGGCGCAGGCCGGCGCGGGCGAGCAGTCGCGCGGCCTGCTGGCCTCGGTCAAGGCGGTCGGCGCCGGCTATCCGCTGCGCGGCACGCTGAAGACCACGACCGACGCGGCGCGGGCCGAGCAAAGCCTGGGCGAGGCGGCCGGCGGCATCCCCGCGCCCGGCACCGTGTGGGTCGACGCCGGCCTGCTGAGCGGTCTGCGCATCGCGCTGGGCGGGCAGCTGCGGCTGGGCGACGCCAGCTTCACGGTGACGCGGCTGATCGCGGCGGAGCCGGACCGCGGCGCCTCGTTCATGAACTTCGCGCCGCGCCTGATGCTGTCGCTGGCCGACCTGGCGTCGACCGGCCTGCAGCAACCGGGCGCGCGGCTGACCCACCGCCTGCTGCTGGCGGCGCCGGCCGACCAGGCGGCCGGCGGGGTGGCGGCGTATGAACAATGGCTGCAGGCGGGCATCCGCGCCGGCGCCGTCAAGGGCGTGCGGATCGACTCGCTCGAATCGGGCCGGCCGGAGATGCGCGCCACGCTGGAGCGGGCCGACCGCTTCCTGTCGCTGGTCGGCCTGCTGTCGGCGATGCTGGCGGCGGTGGCCGTGGCGATGGCGGCGCGCCGCTTCATGCTGCGCCACCTCGACGCCTGCGCCATGCTGCGCTGCCTGGGGCTGACGCAGAACCAGGTGGCGCGCATGTACCTGATCGAATTCACCCTGGTCGGCCTGGCCGGCAGCGTGCTCGGCGTGGCGCTGGGCTTCGCCGGCCACTATGTGCTGCTGGAGGTGTTGGGCAAGCTGGTCAGCGCCGATCTGCCGGCGCCCAGCCTACTGCCGGCGCTGCAGGGCGTGGCCACCGGCATGCTGCTGCTGGTCGGCTTCGCGCTGCCGCCGGTGCTACAACTGCGCAACGTGCCGCACAACCGGGTGATCCGCCGCGAGCAGGACGCGCCGCGGCCGCTGGCGCTGGCCACTTACGGCCTGGGCCTGGCCAGCTTCGTCGTGCTGCTGTTGTGGCAGGCCGGCGACGCCCGCCTGGCGCTGGCCACCGCGCTCGGCTTCCTGGCCGCCTTCGGCCTGTTCGCGCTGGCCGGCTGGCTGGCGCTGGCGGCGCTGAAGCGGGCCCGCGGCGCCATCGACAACCAGAGCTGGCGCTTCGCCGTCACCTCGTTGCAGCGCCGCCCCGGCGCCACGGTGGTGCAGATCGTCTCGCTGGCATTGGGCCTGATGGCGCTGCTGCTGTTGACGGTGGTGCGCGGCGACCTGATGACTGCCTGGCGCAAGGCCACGCCGGCCGACGCGCCGAACCGTTTCATCATCAACATCCAGCCGGAGCAGAAGGCCGCGATCGCGGCGCGGCTGGAGCGTGCCGGCGTGCGGGGCGCGCCGCTGTATCCGATGATACGGGGCCGCCTGACGGCGCTGAACGGCGCCGCCGTCACCGCCACCACCTACGCCGACGAGCGCGCGCGCAACCTGGCCGAGCGCGAGTTCAACCTGTCGACCATGGCCAGCATGCAGGCGGAGAACAAGATCGTCGCCGGACGCTGGTTCGGCGCCGGCGGCGACAGCGCCGCGGCGGCGCCGGCCGGCTTGGCCATGGCCGAGGCGGCGGCCGCCGTGCCGGCCGAGGCGCAGGCCGAAGCCTCGGTCGAGGAGGGCATCGCCAAGACGCTGCGCCTGAAGCTGGGCGACAGCATGCGCTTCGACATCGCCGGCCAGACGGTCGAGGCGCGCATCACCAGCTTGCGCAAGCTGGAGTGGGGTTCGATGCGGGTCAACTTCTTCGTCATCATCAACCCGGCGGCGATGGCCGGCATGCCGCAGACCTGGATCACCGCCTTCCACCTGCCGCGCCAGCGCGGCGCCGAGATGGACGCCTTGACGCGCGACTATCCGAACCTGACCATCGTCGACGTCGGCGGCGTGCTGCGCCAGGTGCAGGCGGTGCTCGACCAGGTGGTGACGGCGGTCGAGTTCCTGTTCGCCTTCACGCTGGCGTCCGGCTTGCTGGTGCTGTACGCGGCCTTGATGGGATCGCAGGACGAGCGCAGCCGCGAGGCCGGCCTGCTGCGCGCGCTGGGGGCGACGCGGCGCCAGTTGTCGCGGGCGCAGCTGATCGAGTTCGCCCTGGTCGGCGCGTTGGCCGGCCTGCTCGCCGCCAGCGGCGCGGCGGCGATGGGCTGGGGCCTGGCGACCTACCAGTTCCAGTTCGCCTGGTCGTTCGAGCCGACGGTCTGGCTGATCGGCCTGGCGGCCGGCGCGCTGTGCGCCATCGCCGGCGGTTGGCTGGGCCTGCGCAACGTGCTGCGCCAGCCTCCCTTGCAGACGCTGCGCGAAGCCTAGGCGGCGACGCTGCCCTGCACGCTGTGCTCGTGCAGGAACCGGGCGTAGGAGTGCAGCGGCGCGCCGAAGTAGTGCGCCGGCAGCTCGAACAGCGCCCAGAAGTACATCTCGCGGCCGTGGCAGACCTGCGGCGCGGCGCAGTAGCGGTGCCAGTTGTCGCCCACCGCGCGCGAGTACATGCCGTCGCCGTCGGCGTCGGAGAAGAAGGGCAGCACGCGGCGTTCGAGCAGGGCGCCCAGCAGCGAGGGCGGGGCGTCGCTGTCGCGGGCGATCTCGTACTGGGCGCACATGCCCTGTTCGGTTTCGACCATCATCAGCATGGTCTTGCCGTGCTTGTCGATGAACAGGATGCCGGTCGGGTTGGGGAAGATGTAGTGCTCGATGAAGCCCATCTTGCGGCTCAGCTCCTGCACCACGGCGGCCAGCGCCGGGTCGAGCAGGAAGTGGTAGTTGTGCAGCACCACCAAATCCCGCAGCGTCTCCGACTGGTCGGCGAAGTAGGCCTTCTGCAGACAGGCGATCTCGCTTTCCAGCAGGTCCAGCGCCTGGTCGTCGCTCTTCTTGATGTAGCGGTCGATCAGGCCGCGGTTGAAGGCGTTGACGGCGATCTTCTCGTCGGCCGCGCCGGTGAACAGGATCTTCTTGCAGGGCAGGTGCTGCACCGCCTGGCAAAACTCCAGGCCGTTCATCTGCGGCATCGAATAGTCGACCACCAGCACCGACGGCGTGGCGAAGCGCTGCGGCCGCTCGCTGATGCGGTAGATGCGCTCCAGGTCGAGCGCCACGTTGCACTGGTCGGGCGCCTCGTTCTGCGTGTCGAAGTTGACGTGCAGCGGCACCTCGTCGCGCCGCACGCTGTCGCGCAACCAGGCCAGCGCGGCGCTGGTGTCGTGGAAGGTTTTGTTGGCCAGCATCGGGTCGAGCTGGAAGGACATGCTGCGCAGGAAGGAGTCGCTGTCGTCGACCAGCACGGTCAGGGTCGGATGGGAGTAGACGGGTAGTTGCATGGGGCACCTATGGCAAACGGGCGGGGAGCGGGGGGAATTCGAGGACGAAGACGGCGTAGGCGTCCTCGCGCGAGACGCAGCGGATGCTGGCGTCCCAGGCCTCCATGATCTCCCTGCACAGGGCCAGGCCGATGCCGGTGCCGTTGTGCGCGGGGTAGGAGTAGAAGCGGCGGAAGATCAGCGGCAGGCGGCTGGGCGCGACGCCGCAGGCGGTGTCGATGAACAGCAGGCGCGGCATGGCGCGGCCGCCGTCGACGACGATGCGCACGCGGCCTTTGCCGGCGCGGTGGATCGCCTTCAGGGCGTTGCGCAGCAGGTTGAGCAGGATCACCACCGACAGCTCGGTCTGGCCGGAGAAGGCGAAGTCGGCGCGCACCTCGATGGCCACGCTGCGCTGCTGGACGGCGCCGGCGAAGGGGTAGCGCTTGAGCACCGACTCGACCACCGCCGCCATCGACACCGTCTCGGTCGGCCGCAGGTTGCGGTTGACCGCCGTCGCGCTGAGCAGGAACAGGTCGATCATGTGGTTCATGTGGCGCACCTCGAACTGGATGCGGGTCAGCGCGTCGAGCATCTGCAGGCGGTCCTCGCGCTGGGCGCAGGCGGCGTCGTGGAACAGGCGCAGCAGGCCGCGCACGTTGGCGTCGACGCTGGTCAGCGGGGTGCGCAGCTCGTGTGCCACGGTGGCCAGGCCGGCGCCCAGGCCGGCCAGCTTGGCCTGCGCCAGCACCTCGCGGCTGACCTTGGCCACCGACAGGGCGGCGATGGTGAACAGGTGGATCGGCAGCTGTTGCAGCGCCTGCGGCGTGAGCAGGATGGCGCCGTGGCCCAGCACGGCGGCGGCGGCGCAGGCCAGCGTGGTGCCGATCAGGTAGGCGCGGCAGGCCAGGCCGGTGTCGAAGTGGAACAGCACCACCAGGCCGATCAGCAAGGACTCGCCCCACACGCCCGAGGCGTTGTTCAGCAAAAACATGAAGGTGAAGAAGAAGGGAAAGATGTAGCTCAGCGTGACCAGCAGGTACAGGTCGAGCTGCGGCTTGCTGAAGCGCTCGGCGAACAGGCCGACGCTGCACAGCACGATGCCGATCAGGCGCAGCGGCACCGACTCGTAGTCCTGCGGGAAGAAGTTGTGCCACACCACGTAGTACAGCGGCATGCCGACCGTGCCGATGGCCGACAGCAGCAGCACCCGGGCGGTGGCGTGGTCTTCGCGGCCATGGTAATGCAGCAAGGATTGGAGAAAATCCTGCTGAAACCATTTCCAGCGTTCGGATAGTCCTTGGCTCATGGCTACTGTTGACATTTATCAAGTTGCAATGATCCTCTCAATTGCTGGGCTGTTTATTCCAATTGATGACACTGTTGATCCAAATCAATCCTCCTTGTTTTTTTTGCCTCAAGGTCTTGGGCGTAGTTCACTAAAAAACAACCACTCCTGAAGGGGGAACCATGTCCAACGCTATTGCCACGTCCCTGCCGCGCCCGCGCGGCGCCGAACATTCCATGCCCGATTTCGTCACCCGCCGCATGGATGAACATTATGTGACCCGGATCGAAAAATTGTTGGGCGGTGAGCATCCGCACGCCTGGCAGCCCACGCCGGCCGGCGCGGTCTTTCTGGCCGGCAATGACTACCTGTGCCTGGCCGGCGAACCGGCGCTGGTGCAAGCCCAGTTGCGCGCGCTGCAGAACAGCCAGGGCGAGCTGCTGATGTCGGCCGTGTATCTGCAGGAGGGCAGCGCCCAGCACCGTCTCGAGCGCAAGTTCGCCGCCTTCATGGGCGCCGAGGACAGCATCCTGACGCAGTCCGGCTGGGCCGCCAACGTCGGCCTGGTGCAGTGCCTGGCCGGCCCCGGCATCCCGGTCTACCTGGACATGCAGGCCCACGCCTCGCTGTGGGAGGGCGTCCAGTCGGCCGGCGCGCAGGCCGTCTCCTTCCTGCACAACGACATGGCGCATCTGCGGCGCCAGCTGGCCAAGCACGGCCGCGGCATCATCGTGGTCGATTCGCTGTACAGCACCAACGGCAGCCTGGCGCCGCTGGCCGAGCTGGCCGAGCTGGCCGAGCGCAGCGACAGCCTGCTGATCGTCGACGAGTCGCATTCGCTGGGCACGCACGGCCCGGGCGGCGCCGGCCTGGTGGCGCAGTGGGGGCTGGGCGGGCGGGTGCACTTCCGCACCGCCTCCCTGGCCAAGGCTTTCGCCGGGCGCGCCGGTATCATCAGTTGTTCGAGCAAGTTCAAGGGCTACTTCCTGTCCGAGTCGCGCCCGGCCATCTTCAGTTCCTGTCTGCTGAGCCACGAGCTGGCCTGGTTCGACGCCGCCCTCGACTTCGTCGCCACGGCCGACGGCCGCCGCGCCGCGCTGCACCGGCAGACGCGGCTGATCCGCGACAGCCTGCGCGAACTGGGTTACAACATCGAGGGCAGCGAGCAGATCATCGCGCTGGAGGCCGGCGCCGAGCCGAAGACGCTGGCGCTGCGCAAGACGCTGGAGCGGCACGGCATCTTCGGCGCCATGTTTTGCGCGCCGGCCACGCCGAAAAACCGTTCCTTGGTGCGGTTGACCTTGAACGCCGGCCTCAAACCGGCCCAGGTGGCGCAGTTGCTGACGGCCTGCGAGCAGATCCGCGACGAGGTCGGACTGGCGAATTGGTCGTCGACCCAGCGGCTGCACCGGCTGGCGCTGGTTTGATGTGACGCCGCCGCCGCGCCGCCGGCCGGCGCGGCGGGCAAGGGCAGCGACGGCCGGCTCGGCCTTGCGCTATGATGGCGGCTATGACAGAACCTCAATCCCTCTATGAAGTGATCGGCGGCGAGACGCGCGTGCGCGAGATGGTCGACCGTTTTTATGACCTGATGGAACTGGAGCCGGAGTTCGCGCTGCTGCGCTCGGTGCACCCGCCGACGCTGGACAACGCGCGCGACCGCCTGTTCTGGTTCCTCACCGGCTGGATGGGCGGGCCGGACGCCTACATCGAGCGCTTCGGCCATCCGCGCCTGCGCGCCCGCCACATGCCCTTCGCCATCGGCACCCAGGAACGCGACCAGTGGTTGCGCGCGATGGCTTGGGCGATGGAGGATGTCGGCATCGCCGAAGACCTGCGGCTGCGTCTGATGGAGTCCTTCTACCAGACCGCCGACTGGATGCGCAACAAGCCGGACTAAGCCGGCCCACCCCCTGCCCATATGAACCAAATCGAATTCTTCGTCCTGTTGACCGTGGCCGTGGTGGTGCTGGCGCTGCAGATCGTCGCGCTGCTGCGCGGGCGTACCGGCGGCGGCGGCGGTGGCGCCGGCGGCGGCGCCGAGCTGTTCGAGCGCATCGAGCGGGTCGAGCGCGAGGTGCGCCTGCAACTGCAATCGACCGCCCAGGCGACCCGGCAGGAGATGGGGCAAAGCCTGGCGCAGGCCCACGCCGCCACCGTGCAGCAGCTCGACGGCATGCGCCGGCAGATCGAGACGCAGGGCCAGAGCGGGCGCGAGGAGCAGGCCGCCAGTTTGAAGCGCTTCGGCGAGACCATGCAGCAAACCCTGGCCAGCCTGACCGAGTCGAACGCGGCGCGTTTGCTGGAGGTGCGCGCCACCCTGGAGAACAAGATCCGCGAGCTGCAGAGCGACAACGGCGCGCGGCTGGAAGAGATGCGCAAGACTGTCGACGAGAAGCTGCATGCGACGCTGGAGACGCGCTTGAGCGAATCGTTCAAGCAGGTCTCCGAGCGGCTCGAACGGGTGCACCAGGGCTTGGGCGAGATGCAGCAGTTGGCGCTCGGCGTGGGCGATTTGAAGCGGGTGCTGACCAATGTGAAGACGCGCGGCACCTGGGGCGAGGTGCAGCTGGAGATGCTGCTCGAGCAGGTGCTGACGCCCGAGCAGTACGGCAAGAACGTCGAGACCATCGCCGGCAGCGGCGCGCGCGTCGAGTTCGCGCTCAAGCTGCCCGGCCATGTCGAGGGCGGCGCGCCGGTGTGGATGCCGATCGACGCCAAGTTCCCCAAGGAGCAGTACGAGCGCCTGCTCGACGCCGCCGACCGGGCCGACGCCGACGGCGTGGCGCTGGCCGGCCGCGAGCTGGAACGCGCGGTGCGCGGCGAGGCCAAGACCATCGCCGAGAAGTATCTGTCGCCGCCGCAGACCACCGATTTCGCCATCCTGTTCCTGCCCACCGAGGGCCTGTACGCCGAGGTGATGCGGCGGCCCGGCCTGGCCGACGACCTGCAGCGCGAGCAGCGCATCAGCATCGCCGGGCCGTCGACCTTGTCGGCCCTGCTCAACAGCCTGCAGATGGGCTTCCGCACGCTGGCGCTGGAGAAGCGCTCGTCGGAGGTGTGGCAGGTGCTGGGCGCGGTGAAGACGGAGTTTTCCAAGTTCGGCGACGTGCTGGCGGCGACCAAGACCACGCTGGAGCGGGCCGCCAAGAACATCGAGACGGCCGAGGTGCGCAGCCGGCAGATGGCGCGCAAGCTGAAGTCGGTGGAGGCGCTGCCGAGCGAGGCGGCGCAGCTGCTGTTGGGAGCGGAGCTCGATGCCGTCGACGTCGAATCGAGTTGAACCGGCATTTGCATCGCCCATTGAACCTGGCAGCGCACGACGTACCACGCCCGAACGGAGCTGCATCAACGTAGCCATTTAGCGGAGACCATCATGCCCAGTCGTAGCTTCGATTTCTCGTCCGGCGGCATGCCCGCCGTCCAGCGCAACAAGATCGTCAGCGCGGCCGACGCGGTCGGCCTGATCCGCGACGGCGACACCGTCGCCACCGGCGGCTTCGTCGGCGTCGGCTTCGCCGAGAACATCGCGGTGGCGTTGGAACAGCGCTTCCTGGCGGCCGATGGCGGCGGCCATCCGCGCGAGCTGACCCTGATCTACGCGGCGGGCCAGGGCGACGGCAAGCATCGCGGCCTGAACCACCTGGCCCACGCCGGCATGCTCAAGCGCGTCATCGGCGGCCACTGGGGCCTGGTGCCGGGCTTGCAGAAGCTGGCCACGGCCAACCAGATCGAGGCCTACAACCTGCCGCAGGGCGTCATCAGCCAGCTGTTCCGCGACATCGCCGCCGGCAAGCCCGGCCTGCTGACCCATGTCGGCCTGGACACCTTCGTCGACCCGCGCCACGGCGGCGGCAAGATCAACGCGCGCACCAGCGAGGAGCTGGTCGAGCTGACCACCCTGGGCGGCCGCGAGCAGCTGTTCTACAAGGCCCAGCCGATCCACGTCGGCATCATCCGCGGCACCACGGCCGACGCCAACGGCAACGTGACGATGGAGCGCGAGGCGCTGACCCTGGAGGCGCTGGCGATCGCCATGGCGGCGCACAATTCGGGCGGCATCGTCATCGTCCAGGTCGAGCGCATCGCCGAACGCGGCACGCTCAATCCGCGCCAGGTGAAGATCCCCGGCATCCTGGTCGACTGCGTGGTGCTGGCGGAGAAGCCGGAATACCATATGCAGACCTTCGCCGAGCCGTACAGCGCGGCCTTCGCCGGCGAGCTGCGCGTGCCGCTGCACGCGCTTGAGCCGATGGCGCTGGGCGAGCGCAAGATCATCGCCCGCCGCGCGCTGATGGAGCTGCGCCCCAACAGTGTGGTCAACCTGGGTATCGGCATGCCCGAGGGGATCGCGGCGGTGGCGGCCGAGGAGAAGCTGCTCGACCTGCTGACCCTGACGGCGGAGCCGGGCGTGATCGGCGGCTTGCCGGCCGGCGGCATGAACTTCGGCGCGGCCACCAACGCCGACGCCATCATCGACCAGCCGTCGCAATTCGATTTTTACGACGGCGGCGGCTTGGACGTGGCCTTCCTCGGCCTGGCCCAGGCCGACCGCCACGGCAATCTGAACGTCAGCAAATTCGGCGAACGGCTGGCCGGCGCGGGCGGCTTCATCAACATCAGCCAGAACGCCAAGAAGGTGGTCTTCGTCGGCACCTTCACCGCCGGCGGCTTGAAGGTGGCGCTGCGCGGCGGCCAGTTGCGCATCGTGCAGGAGGGCCGTTCGATCAAGTTCGTCGACGAGGTCGAGCACCGCAGCTACAGCGGCGCCTACGCGCTCAAGCGCGGCCAGAGCGCCTTGTATATCACCGAGCGCTGCGTGTTCCGCCTGATGGAGCAGGGCCTGGAGTTGATCGAGGTGGCGCCCGGCGTCGACATCGAGCGCGACATCTTCGAACAGATGGGTTTCCGGCCGCAGGTCAGCGCGCAATTGAAGACGATGGAGGCGCGCATCTTCGCGCCGGTGGCGATGGGCTGGCGCGCCGATTTCCTGGCCCAGCCCTTGTCGCAGCGGCTGCTGTACGACCCGCGCCAGCAGGTTTTCTTCGTCAATTTTTCCGGCTTCGAGGTGGCCGACGCGGCCGCCATCGAGGCGATCCGGCAGAAGGTGACGACGCTGTTGGAGCCGCTCGGCCACAAGGTGCCGGCGGTGATCAACTACGACCACTTCTCGATCGCGCCCGAGCTGATGGACGACTACGTGGCGATGGTCGACGGCTTGACCGAATGTTTCTACGACAAGGTGACGCGCTACACCCACAGCACCTTCATGCGGGCCTGCCTGGGCAACGCCTTCCGGCGCATCGAGAAGGACCCGGCGTTGTTCGCCAGCGCGGCGGAGGCGATGTCGCGCCTGCGCGGGCCGGCCGACCACGAGGACGAGGACTAGGACTAGGACGAGGACTAGGACGAGGAGGCGCCGCGCGGCGACAGCTGAACCGCGCCGCGGCGGCGGGCGCTTAGACCAGGCCTTCGAACAGGATCACGTCGACCAGGTCGCCGGCGGCGACGTTGCCCTGCTCGGCGTGCAGCACCACCATGCAGTTCGCCTCCGACATCGAGCGCAGAATGCCCGAGCCCTGCGAGCCGGTGATGCCGACCAGCGGGTTGCCGTCGGCGTCCGTGCCGAGGATGCCGCGCTGGTACTCGGTGCGGCCGGGTTTTTTGCGGATCGCCGTTTTGCTGCGGGCGCGCAGCGGCGGCAGCGGCGACTCGGCGCCCATCATGCGCAGCAGCGCGGCGCGGGCGAAGAAGTAGAACGAGACCATCACGGCGACCGGGTTGCCGGGCAGGCCGAACAGGAAGGCGCTGCGGCCGTTCGAGCTGATCTTGCCGAAGGCCAGCGGGCGGCCCGGCCGCATGCCGATCTTCCAGAAGCAGACGTCGCCCAGCGCCGCCATGATCTGCCGGGTGTAGTCGGCGGCGCCGACCGAAACGCCGCCGGAGGTGACGATGGCGTCGGCGTTCTCGCAGGCGCTGCGCAGCGCCGCCTCCAGCGCGGCCGGGTCGTCCTTGACGATGCCCATGTCGATCACCTCGCAGCCGAGCCGTTGCAGCATGCCGTAGATGGTGTAGCGGTTGCTGTCGTAGACGCAGCCGGCGGCCAGCGTCTGGCCGATCGAGCGCAGCTCGTCGCCGGTGGAGAAGAAGGCGACGCGCAGGCGCCGCCGCACGCTCACTTCGGCCAGGCCGAGCGAGGCGATCAGGCCCAGGTCGGCCGGCCGGATGATCTTGCCCTGTTTCAGCGCCGGCGTGCCTTCCATCAGGTCCTCGCCCTTGAGGCGGCGGTTGTCGCCGGCGCGGATGGTGCCGGGCGCGATGGTCACGCCGGCGTCGCCGATCAGCGCGGCCAGCTCCTGCGGCAGCACGCTGTCGCAGCCGTCCGGCATCACGCCGCCGGTCATGATGCGGGCGCACTGGCCGGGGCCCACCGTCAGCGCGTGCGGCCGGCCGGCCAGGATGGTGCCGACCACCTGGTAGGTCAGCGGCGCGTCGCCGGGCAGGTCGCCGCCGCGCAGGGCGTAGCCGTCCATCGCCGAGTTGTCGTGCGCCGGCACGCTGATCGGCGAGACGATGTCGGCCGCCAGCACGCGGTCGAGCGCGCTGCGCAGGGCCAGTTGTTCGACCGCCGCGATGGGGCTGATGAAGTCGCCGATGATGCGCTGGGCGTGGCGCACCGGCAGGTCCTCGGGGTCGTAGCCGGCCAGGCCGCCGGTGACCTGGGCCAGCGTCGGCGCCGGCGCCGGCGCCTCGTGTTCGTACCGTTGCAGCTCGCCCAGGGTGTTGATGTTGCGGAAGGCGGCGGCGTCGTCGAACAGCACTTCGGCGACGCGGTGCGCGCCGTACCAGCCTTCGACGCGGCGCTTGCCGCTGTCGAGGTAGGCGCTGAGCTGGGGCAGCAGGCTGGTTTTGAGCAGGCTGAACACCGGATGCAGCTGGCGCCGCAGCCGGCCGGTTTCGTCAAGCTCCATGGTGACGGCGACGGCCAGGTCGGCGTCCTGTTCGTTCAGCGCCTGGTGCAGGCGGGCGGCCAGGTCGGCCGGCAGGAAGGGCGAGTCGCAGGGCACGGTGAGCAGCAGCGGCGTGGCGCAGTGGCGCAGGCCGGTTTGCAGACCGGCCAGCGGCCCCGCGAAACCGCTCAGCTCGTCCGGCCAGACCGGCGTGCCGTATTCCTGGTAGGCCGGCAGGTTGCGGTTGGCGTTGATGGCCACGCCGGCCACCTGCGGCGCCAGCCTGCGCAGCACGTGGCCGACCATGCTCGTGCCACGGAAGGGTTGCAGGCCTTTGTCGACCCGGCCCATGCGGGTGGCGCGGCCGCCGGCAAGGATCAGGCCGCTGACGGTGTGTTTGAATGGCAAGCTATCCCCCGATGTAAGACATTTCAACTTTGTTGGCGCGGCCGGACAGGCCGCTGGTATTGATGGTGCGCAGTTCCGAATAGCGGTCGCCGCGGGCGCGCCACAGTTGGGCCAGCACGCTGCTGATCTCGGCGTCGCTGTTGCCGCCGCGCAGCAGGGCGCGCAGATCGTGGCCCTGGCTGGCGAACAGGCAGGTGTACAGCTTGCCCTCGGTCGACAGGCGGGCGCGCGAGCAGTCCTTGCAGAAGGCCTGGGTGACGCTGGAGATCAGGCCGATCTCGCCGCCGCCGTCGACGTAGCGCCAGCGCGCCGCCGTCTCGCCGCTGTAGTTGGCGTCCAGCGGGGCCAGCGGCAGCTCGGCGTGGATGCGCCGCGCCACCTCGGCCGAGGGAACCACCTCGGCCATGTTCCAGCCGTTGGAGGCGCCGACGTCCATGTATTCGATGAAGCGCAGGATGTAGGGCGAGCCTTTGAAGTGGCGCGCCATCGGCACGATCTCCTGGTCGTTCATGCCGCCTTTGACCACCATGTTGATCTTGATCGGGCCGAGACCGACCTGGTGCGCCATGTCGATGCCCTTGAGCACGTCGTCGACGGCGAAGTCGACGTCGTTCATGCGCTTGAAGGTGGCGTCGTCGAGCGCATCGAGCGAGACGGTGACGCGCCGCAGGCCGGCGTCCTTGAGCGACTGCGCCTTCTTCGCCAGCAAGGAGGCGTTGGTGGTCAAGGTCAGGTCGAGCGGGCGGCCGTGCACGGTCTTCAGCTCGCTGAGCATGCCGATCAGCTTTTCGATGTTCTTGCGCAGCAGCGGCTCGCCGCCGGTCAGGCGGATCTTCTCGACGCCGTGGCCGATGAACAGGCGGGCCAGGCGGGTGATCTCCTCGAAGGACAGCAGCGAGCTGTGCGGCAGGTAGTTGTAGTCCTTGTCGAACACCGACTTGGGCATGCAGTAGACGCAGCGGAAGTTGCAGCGGTCGGTGATGGAGATGCGCAGGTCGTGCAGCGGCCGGGCGAGCCGGTCCTCGACGCGCCCGGTGGGTGTTTCCAGCAGCGCGGGGACGGTCGGCGCCTGGGCGCGGCCGGCGGACACTATGATGATTTTTTCAGCCATGAATAATTGCAATGTTACCGGGTGGAACGCACTGATGGAAAGCCCAAAAATCAAGCCTAGGTTGGATACGATAGCACGAGGCCAGTCAGTCCACAGGCCAGCAGCAGTTTGATGGTGCCGACCTGGTAGCGGAACAAGGCCACGCAGGCGGCCGCGCTGATGGCGATGGCGACGCCGTCCCAGGCCGCCGCCGGCGCGCCGAGGCGGAACACATGCTCGCCGAAGAACAGCGCCAGGCTGACGATGACGCCGACCACGGCGGCGGAGATGGCGGTCAGCGGCGCCGTCATGCGGATGTTGTCGCGGCTCGCCTCGACCAGCGGCCCGCCGGCCAGGATGAAGACGAAGGAGGGCAGAAAGGTGAAGAAGGTGGCCACCGCCGCGCCGCCCGCGCCGGCCAGTGCCACACCGGCGCCGGGCGCGGCCTGGCTCCAGGCGCCGACAAAGCCGACAAAGGCGACGATCATGATCAGCGGGCCGGGCGTGGTTTCGCCCAGCGCCAGGCCGTCGATCATTTGCGCGCCGCTGAGCCATTGGAAGTGGTCGACCGCACCTTGGTAGACGTAGGGCAAGACCGCGTAGGCGCCGCCAAAGGTCAGCAGGGCGGCCTTGGTGAAGAACCAGTCCATTTGCGCCAGCGCGTGCTGCGGGCCGTAGTGCCAGGCCAGCAGCAGCCAGCTCGCCAGTCCCAAGGCGCAGCCGAGCAGGACGACGCGGACCAGGCCGGACCAGGCAAAGCGGGCGTGGGCCGGCGTCGGCGTGTCGTCGTCGATGATGGCGGGGCCGTAGGAGGTTTTGCGGTCGGGGTGCTGGCCGCCGACCTGGAAGTAGCGCGGCCAGTACTTGCCGCCGATCACGCCGAGCAGGGCGGCGCCGAGCACAATGGCTGGAAAAGGCAGGTGTAGCATGGCGATGGCAGCGAATGCGGCCACGGCGATGCCGATCAGGACGGTGTTTTTCAGCGTGCGCGAGCCGATCCGCCAAGCCGCCGCCAGGACGATGGCGACCACCGCCGGTTTGATTCCATAGAGCACGCCGGCGATCTCGGGAATGCTGCCCCATGCCAGGTAAATCCACGACAATGCGCTGAGGATCAGCAACGATGGCAGCACGAACAGTACCCCGGCGAGGATGCCGCCGGGGGTGCGGTGGAGCAGCCAGCCGATGTAGACGGCCAGTTGGGTCGCCTCCGGGCCGGGCAGCAGCATGCAGTAGTTGAGGGCGTGCAGGAAACGCTGCTCGGAGATCCAGCGGCGCTTTTCCACCAGTTCGCTGTGCATCATGGCGATCTGGCCGGCGGGGCCGCCAAAGCTGATCAAGCCGAGTTTGAGCCAATACCAGAAGGCGGTGCGCAGGGGAATCGGGGCGGGGCGTTGCGACGGCGGAGCCTGGCTCATGGAGAGAGTTCTTATTGGAAGGGCGCCGGCGGGCGGATGCGGCTAGTGTAGCGTGGATACCCCGGCCTGACAAACCTCCGCCACGGGGGAATGGTATGCATCCCTGCCTATTGACATGGCCGCAAGATGACGACAGTGCGCGGTGAATTGATGGATGGATAGCCGAACTTTATCGCCGGAACGAAAAAAGGGGAAGCGCTTGGCTTCCCCTTTTGCTCAGCCGACCGGGACTGGCCCGGTCGGCTGGTCCGCTGGCTTAATTGCGGGTGTTGATTTGCACCAAAGGCTCTTCCGCTTGCTGTGGCAGCGGCTTGCGTTCGCGTGGAACGCGGGCCGGTGCGACTGCCTTGGCGGCGGCTTCCTGCGCTGCGCGCAGTTTGGCCGGATCGGTCGCTGCCAGGGTCAGGCCGGCGGAGCCGAGCACTGCCTGCAGGTCGATCGGCGCCGATGGCGCTACAGGAGCGGCAACCGCGACTGCCGGAGCTGGAGCCGGAGCGGCCGGCACTGCTGCCGGGGCCGTCTCGACGACGACGGCCACCGGGGCGGCTTCGACGACTACCGGGGCTGCTTCGGCAACGACCGGAGCCGCTTCCTGGGCGACTTCGGCAACCGCCTCGACCACCACTGCGGCGGCCAGCGGAGCTTCCACCACGGCGGCAACTGGCTCGGCGACCGGCGCTACCACCGGCGCAACTACCGGAGCTACCGGAGCTACAACCGGAGCAACTACGGCCTCGACCACTGCCGCGACAACCGGCTCGGCTTCTACTTTGGCTTCGGCAACGGCCGCTGGTTTTTCAGCAACTTGCTCGGCTGCGGCTTCCTGGGCGACGGCTTCCACCACCACTGCGGCGGCCGGTGCTTCGGTCGCGGCGGCTGGTGCCGCTGCTTCGTTGGCTTCCGCCGGGGCGGCTTCGACAGCCGGGGCGACGGTGAAGCTGATCACGGGGGCGTTGTCGCCGGCTTCGCCAGCTTCATGCGCTTCGCCGTTGACGCCGCCTTCTTGACCTTCTTCGCCGCCTTCGCGTTCACGACGGTTACGGTTGCGGCCGCCGCGACGACGACGACGACGTGGCTCGCCATCTTCGCCTGTTTCGCCATCTTCGCCCTCGGGACCGACGTTGGCCGCCGGTTTCAGGGTGATGTCGATCGGCTCGCCGGCCGGAACTACCACCGCTTCGCCCAGCGTCACGGCCGCGCCGACGGCGACTGCCGTCAACGCCAGCTCTTCGGCCTTCACTTCGCCGCCGACCGGCTTGTCGCCGCGCGGCTCACGGGGTGGCCGCGGGGTGCGCTCGGCGCGTTCCGGACGCTCGCCGCGCTCGGCGCGTTCACGTGGCGCCTGGCCTTCGGCGGTTTGGCCTTCGCGTGGCTCACGCGGCTCGCGCGGTGGCCGCGGCGGACGGGCCGGACGGCCGGTGGCGTCGACCGGCTTGGCTTCCTCGGCGGCGGGGCGGGCGGCGCCCGGTTCGCGTTCTTCGCGGCCCGGTTTGCCGTTGCGGCTGCGGCCACGCGGGCCACGGCCGTTGCGGTCGCCACGGTCGCCGGCTGGCGGCGCCTTGACCACGATGGTCGGGGCGGTCGGCATGAGCGGGGTGTCCGGTTTGGCGCGGAAGAAGCTGAACAGTTTCTCGAAGAAACCTTGTTCGGCGACAACAGGCGCGGCCGGCGCGGCCTTGACCGTTTCGGCCGGCTTGCGCTCGACCAGCGGTGCCGGCTGGTCAGGGGTGATGGTCTTGACCATGGCTTCCTGGCGCGGCTTGGCTTCTTCCTTCTGGCGCTTGCTGTAGGCCATGTCGGTTTCCGCCTGCTCGGCCAGGGTGTAGCTGGCCTGGCTGTCTTCCAGACGCGGGTCGTCGTGCTTGATGCGTTCGAGCTTGTAGTGCGGCGTGTCGAGGTGCTTGTTGGGGATCAGGATCACGCCGATGCGGTGGCGGTTCTCGATCTTCAGCACTTCGCCGCGCTTTTCGTTGAGCAGGAAGGCGGCCACGTCGACCGGTACCTGGACGTGGATGGTGGCCGAGTTTTCCTTCATCGCCTCTTCCTGGATGATGCGCAGGACTTGCAGGGCGGACGATTCGGTGTCGCGGATGTGGCCGGTGCCGGAGCAGCGCGGGCAGGTCACGTGCGAGCCTTCGGACAGCGAGGGACGCAGGCGCTGGCGCGACAGTTCCATCAGGCCGAAGCGCGAGATCTTGCCCATTTGCACGCGGGCGCGGTCGTGGTGCAGCGCGTCCTTCAGGCGTTGCTCGACTTCGCGCTGGTTCTTCGCCACTTCCATGTCGATGAAGTCGATGACGATCAGGCCGCCCAGGTCGCGCAGGCGCAGCTGGCGCGCCACTTCCTCGGCCGCTTCGCAGTTGGTGTTGAAGGCGGTGGTCTCGATGTCCGAGCCGCGGGTGGCGCGCGCCGAGTTGACGTCGACCGAGACCAGGGCCTCGGTGTGGTCGATGACGATGGCGCCGCCCGATGGCAGCGGCACGGTGCGCGAGTAGGCGGTTTCGATCTGGTGTTCGATCTGGAAGCGCGAGAACAGCGGCACGTCGTCGCTATAGCGTTTCACGCGGTGCACCATGTCGGGCATCACGTGGCTCATGAACTGGTGCGCTTGTTCGTAGATGTCGTCGGTATCGATCAGGATCTCGCCGATATCGGGCTGGAAGTAATCGCGGATGGCGCGGATCACCAGCGACGATTCCTGGTAGATCAGGAAGGCGCCGGAGGCCGACTTGCCGGCGCCCTCGATGGCGCGCCACAGTTGCATCAGGTAGTTCAAGTCCCACTGCAGCTCGTCGACGTTGCGGCCGATGCCGGCGGTGCGGGCGATGACGGACATGCCGGCGGGCAGGTCCAGCTTGTCCATGGTCTCGCGCAGTTCCTGCCGCTCCTCGCCCTCGACGCGGCGCGACACGCCGCCGCCGCGCGGGTTGTTCGGCATCAGCACCAGGTAGCGGCCGGCCAGCGAGACGAAGGAGGTCAGGGCGGCGCCCTTGTTGCCGCGCTCTTCCTTTTCGACCTGGACCATGATTTCCTGGCCTTCGCGCAGGGCTTCCTTGACGGAGGCGGTGCGCACGTCGACGCCTTCACGGAAGTACGTGCGGGCAACTTCTTTGAAGGGGAGGAAGCCGTGGCGGTCTTCGCCGTAGCTGACGAAGCAAGCTTCGAGGGAGGGTTCGATGCGGGTGATGACACCCTTGTAGATGTTGGACTTGCGCTGTTCGCGTCCGGCGGTTTCGATGTCGATGTCGATCAATTTTTGACCGTCGACAATCGCCACGCGCAGTTCTTCTTGCTGCGTGGCATTAAACAACATGCGTTTCATTTTTTTAACTCCGCGACCCGAGGGCCATCTCAATGCCGCCCCCGTGGGAGCGGCGAAGTACAGGGATATACGCGAGAATTAAAATGGTTGCGGTGGGTATGCCCTGATGTGCGGCGCAGCAACGCGGAGGTTGCGGCCGCAACTGGGCGCATGAGGTTGATCGACATGCCGAGTGCACGCATCACCTGCGACTCATCCATGCAGCCCGAAAAGGTCGGGGCGGAGAATGCAGGCGGTGAGCAAATCGATGAGCCAAAACCTGGCCAGGCTTACATATTACAACTTCGACAACTAGGCTTGTTTCAGCCCTCCGTCATTAGCTTGCAACAAAGCATGGGGTTTGGCGAAAACGGCAAGCGTTATCAACTTCATCAACCAGCGAGCACGGCTCTTGACCGTGCTTGCCGGACTTATCCTTACAATCCAAACATTCTAATCCAGCACTCTTGCCCGCAATCCGATTACAACAACGGTGCAACCTTGATTCGCGCAGGGGTGGTGCGTATACATTTTTTCCTCTGAATTTGCAATTTGGCGAGGCCAGTGGAGACGCCCCTGTGTAAAATGTGCTTTTATTCTTACACTTGCCGCAGCTAGAACCGCAGCAAAACAATTATATATTCAAAATGAAGGACTTAGAGAGATTTTCTGGGAAGACAGAGCAAATGAAGATGCAAAACGATGTTGTTCCCCCTTCAACTGTAGTTCAGCCGCAAGCGCAGTTCGTCACTATCACTGAAGAAGAGGCCGGTCAGCGGATCGATAACTACCTGTTGCGCATATGCAAAGGCGTGCCGAAAAGCCACGTCTACCGCATCCTGCGCTCGGGCGAGGTGCGTGTCAACAAGGGCCGCATCGACCAATTGTACCGTTTGGTGCAAGGCGATGTGGTGCGCATTCCGCCCGTGCGCATCGCCGAAAAGGCCGAGGTCAACGTGCCGGCCGCCGAATTCAAGATCATCTTCGAGGACGGCCATTTGCTGGTCATCGACAAGCCGGCCGGCGTCGCCGTGCACGGCGGTTCGGGCGTGTCCTTCGGCGTCATCGAGCAGCTGCGCGCGTCGCGGCCGGACGCCAAGTTCCTCGAACTGGTGCACCGGCTGGACCGCGACACCTCCGGCCTGTTGTTGTTGGCCAAGAAACGTTCGGCGTTGACCAATCTGCACGAGCAGATGCGCGACGGCCTGACCGACAAGCGCTACCTGACCCTGGTGGCGGGCGACTGGAAGAACGCGCGCCAGCACGTCAAGCTGCCGCTGCACAAGTACACCACGGCCGAGGGCGAGCGCCGCGTCGCGGTGCAGGCCGACGGCCTGCCGTCGCACACGGTGTTCTCGTTGCTGCGCAAGTTCCCGCACTTCGCCCTGCTCGAGGCGGAGCTGAAAACCGGCCGCACCCACCAGATCCGCGTCCACCTGTCCTCGTCGGGCTTCGCCATCGCCGGCGACGACAAGTACGGCGATTTCGCGCTGAACCGCGCGCTGCTCAAGGCCGACGCCACGCGCGGCGCGCTCAAGCGGATGTTCCTGCACGCCCACCAGATCACCTTCACCCATCCCGACACGGGCAAGAGCATGACGCTGAACGCGCCTTTGGCCGCCGAATGTGAGCGTTTCTTGTTAAGCTTGGGGAAACCGATCAATTAATACTATTGGACCGGGCGGGCCGCCCCAGGCGGATCATTGCCGCGTGGAAAAAACACGGCCGCCCGTCCAGCCCAGACAACTAAGGAGCCGGCGGCGTCAGCCGCCGGGAAACATGGCAAGAAAGCAATTCGACCTCATCGTCTTCGATTGGGACGGCACCTTGATGGACAGCACCTCGACCATCGTCAAATGCATCCAGGCGGCGGCCAAGGACCTCGGCCTGCCGATTCCGGCCGACCACGCCGCCGCCCACGTCATCGGCCTCGGCCTGGCCGAGGCGATGCAGGCGGTGATGCCCGACATCGAGCCGAAATACTATCCGCGCATGGTGGAGCGCTACCGCTACCACTACCTGTCGCACGACCACGAGCTGACCCTGTTCGACGGCGTGCGCGAGATGCTCGACGAGCTGTCGCAGCAGGCCTACTTCCTGGCCGTGGCGACCGGCAAGAGCCGCGTCGGCCTGAACCGCGCGCTCAACGCGACCAGGTTGCTGTCGATGTTCGACGCCACCCGCTGCGCCGACGAGACCTTCAGCAAGCCGCATCCGGCCATGCTGCAGGAGCTGACCCGCGAGCTGGGCCAGGACCTGAGGCGCACCGCGATGATCGGCGACACCAGCCACGACCTGCTGATGGCCAACAACGCCGGCGCCGCCGGCATCGCCGTGCAGTACGGCGCCCATCCTCCCGAGCAACTGGCCGCCTGCCAGCCCGTGTACTCGGCCGCCAGCGTGGCCGAGCTGCGCGACTGGCTCAACGAGCACGCCTGATGGACGCCGCCGACGCCATCCTGGTTTGCGCCGCCGACGCCGTGCTCGAGGGCGGGCGCGGCGTGCGCTTCGCGCTCACCGCCGGCGGCGAGGACGGCACCGGCTTCGTGGTGCGCTACGGCGGCAAGGTGTACGGCTATTTGAACCGCTGCGCCCACGTGCCCATCGAACTCGACTGGGCCGAGGGCGAATTCTTCGAATCGAGCGGCCTGTATCTGATGTGTTCGACCCACGGCGCGATCTATGTGCCGGACAGCGGCTTTTGCGCCGGCGGCCCCTGCAAGGGCGGCCGGCTGCGCCCGATCGCCGTCGAGGAGCGCGAACAGAACATATATTGGCAGCCCGACGACTATGTGCGGCCCGCGCGCGCCTGAGCGCCGGCCGTGCCGACATGACCAACCACTAGAAGCGACTTATGAGTGATAACACGAGCGACAGCGCCGGCCTCAACCCGGCCAACGAACAGCAGCCGGCGGCCGCCGGCGCGGCGGGCAAGCCGGCCAAGGGGGCCGCCGTCTGGGAGCGCGAGGTGCTGGAGAAGCTGGTGTTCGCCACCCTCAAGGAACAGCGCGCGCAGCGCCGCTGGGGCATCTTCTTCAAGGCCCTGACCTTGCTGGTGATCATGTTCGGCCTGGCCGCCTACTTCGACTTCAGCCTGACCGGCACCGACGCCGAGACGCTCGGCCGCCACACCGCGCTGATCGAGATCGACGGCGCCATCGAGGCCGAGGGCAGCGGCGCGGCCGCCGTGGTGATCCCGGCGCTGAACAAGGCCTTCTCCGACAGCGGCTCGGTGGCGGTGGTGCTGCATATCAATAGCCCGGGCGGCAGTCCGGTGCAGGCCGGCATGATCGTCGACGAAATGAACCGCCTGCGCAAGGGTTATCCGGGCAAGCCGCTGTACGTGGTGGTCGACGAGATCTGCGCCTCCGGCGGCTATTACATCGCCGCCGCCGCCGACCGCATCTATGTCAACAAGGCCAGCATCGTCGGTTCGATCGGCGTGCTGATGGACGGCTTCGGCTTCACCGGCATCATGGACAAGGTCGGCGTCGAGCGGCGCCTGCTGACGGCCGGCGAGAACAAGGGCTTCATGGACCCGTTCAGCCCGCAATCGGACAAGCACAAGCAGCATGCCCAGGCGATGCTCAACGAGATCCACCAGCAGTTCATCCAGGTGGTGCGAACCGGTCGCGGCAAGCGTTTGAAGGAAACCCCGGAGACCTTCTCCGGCCTGTTCTGGAGCGGCGCCAAGGCGCTCGACATGGGCCTGGTCGACGCCTTCGGCAGCGTCGACAGCGTGGCGCGCGACATCGTCCACGCCGAGGACATCATCGACTACACCCAGCACGAGGGTCTGCCCGAGCGCGTGCTGAAGAAATTCGGCGCCGCCATGGGCGCCGGCGCGTTCAAATCGGCCTACCTGGCCGCCAAGCCGCGGCTGCAATAAACGGCCGTCGCCATGGCGCGCCGTGGCGATGCGGCGGGTCGCATTTATATTGCAATCGACGTCATGGCAGCGGCGTACAGCCGTCAATAATGGCGTCGGCTTAACATTATCAGGATGGCCTCGTTCGGCCTTGTATATTCCGCAGGGTGGGCTATAGTGATTTTGTAGTTCTTTCCAAGGGAGGCCGATATAAACAGTTTATCTTGTTGTCAGCACAATCTTGAAGTCAGTCAGATGGAACTACTCAACCTCATCATTGATGCGGAGTAGAGAGAATTTCGATTCCTCGTAATGCGTCCCGCAATGGGACGGAAGACAGCGGCTCCATGCCGCTGTCTTCCTTTGTGCGCGCGGTTGGTGCGGCGCGGCGACGGGGGAGGGCGGGGCGCTCAGGCGCCGTTGACGCAACTCAGTTCGGGCGGCACCGGCTTGCGCTGCGCGGCCTTGGGCGGCGGCGTTGTCGCTGCCGCTGCGGCGTCCGGCAGGACGGCCAGGTCGCTCAGGACGACCAAATCGCTCAGGACGGCCAGGTTTTCCGCCCGCTCGGGCACGCTGGCGGCGAAGCCGCCGGCCTCCAGCCAGGCGCAAAAATTGCGCTGGGTCTTGGCATGCCACTGGGTCTGGCGCGGCGCCAGCGTGGCCGCCACGCTCAGCTCGACCGGGGTGTTGCCTGCGCGCCAACGTGCCAGCGCCAAGTTGGCCTGGTGCAGCGCGGCCTGTTCCGTCGCCAATTGTCGATGCGGGTCCTGCGCGTTTTGCTCGTGGCCGTCGGCACAGGCGGGGCAGCATGGGTGCGGTTTGCTATTCATACGGCATCCTTTGAAATCCATCTTCAACGATTCCTAACGCCCGCCTTCATGTATTCCCAACGGGCATTAGGCCGATTCCTAACGAAGTTTCAGTTTAACAATTAATCCGCCCCCGTACTTGATGTAGGTCAATGAAAAGTGCTCATGCATCGCGCCGTCCGCGTCGCCGCCGCCGCGCCGCGCGGGCCGTCCGCCTTCACGCTCGCGGCGCCATCTGTTAAAGTCTCGCCATGAGTAAATTATCCCTAGACCGCATCCTGCAATCGCAGGGCTTTGGTACCCGCAAGTATTGCCGTGCCCTGATCGACGATGGCGAAGTGAGCATCGCCGGCGTCACCCAAACCAACTACCGCAGCACCGTCGACACCGAGGGCCTGGTGTTGAACGTCTTCGACGAGGAGTGGGTGTACCGCGAACACCTGTACCTGGCGCTGAACAAGCCGGCCAATTACGAGTGCTCGCGCAAGCCCAGCCACCATCCCGGCGTGTTGACCTTGCTGCCGGAGCAATTCACCTGGCGCGAGGTGCAACCGGTCGGCCGGCTCGACCACGACACCACCGGCATGTTGTTGATGTCCGACGACGGCCCCTTCATCCACGCCCAGTCCTCGCCCAAGCGCCACGTGCCCAAGGTCTACCAGGCCACCACCCAGGAGCCGGTGACGGCCGAGCTGGTGGCCAGCTTGCTGGCCGGCGTGCAGCTGCACGACGAGCCGGCGCCGCTGGCGGCGCTGGTTTGCGTGGCGCGCGGCGAGCACCAGCTGGAGATCGTGCTGGAGCAGGGCAAGTACCACCAGGTCAAGCGCATGCTGGCCGCCGCCGAGAATCATTGCAGCGCACTGCA
Organism: Rugamonas violacea; assembly: GCF_016461825.1. Lineage (GTDB taxonomy): Bacteria > Pseudomonadota > Gammaproteobacteria > Burkholderiales > Burkholderiaceae_D > Rugamonas. The sequence continues at coordinate 82,940 of NZ_JAEMNU010000016.1, forward strand.
TCGCTCGGCCATCGGCGGCCTGACCCTGGAATCGCTCGGCATCGCCGAGGGCGAATGGTGCTATCTGACGGCGGAGCAACTGGCGCTGTTGGCGCCACTCGGCGCCTAGCAGGCCGCGGCGGCACGCCACCAAAGCCCGTCCAAGCCGGCGGCGCAACCCAGCGGCGCAAACCTGGGGTCGGACCCCCAGGGGTCCGACCCCGGCTCTTT
>NZ_JAEMNU010000016.1:83154-119814 GCF_016461825.1 Rugamonas violacea
CCCCCCCCGGCTCTTTGTCCTTGGGTGGTGTTGCCGGCGCCGCTGCCATATTTCCTTTCTGTGCTGAATCCAATATGAAACTTGCAACAATCAAGGACGGCAGCCGCGACGGCCAGCTGGCCGTGGTGTCGCGCGACCTGAAGACGGCCCAGCTGGCCGACGGCATCGCGCCGACCCTGCAGCGCGCGCTGGACGACTGGGCCTTCATCGCGCCCCAGTTGGACCTGTTGTACCGCGAGCTGAACCAAGGGCGCGGCCGGCGCGGTTTCGACTTCGAGCCGGCCAACTGCATGGCGCCGCTGCCGCGCGCCTACCAGCGGGCCGATGGCGCCGCCTATTTGAACCATGTCGAGCTGCTGCTGCGCGCCGGCGGCGCCGAGCTGGCGCCGGCCTTGCGCGAGGAGCCGCTGATGTTGCAGGGCGGCGCCGACCTGCTCGGTCCGCGCGACGACATCGCCCTGCCGCACGAGGAATGGGGCATCGATTTCGGCGCCGGGATCGCCGTCATCTGCGACGACATCGGCATGGGCGCCACGCCGGACCAGGCGCACCAGCAGATCCGCCTGCTGATGCTGGTCAACGACGTCGCGCTGCGCAATCTGCTGCCGGCGGAGCTGGCCAAGGGCTACGGCCCGCTGCAGTCCAGGCCGGCCGGCGCCTGCTCGCCGGTGGCGCTCACCCCCGACGAGCTGGGCGACGCCTGGAAGGGCGGCAAGCTGCACCTGCCGCTGCGCTCGAGCTGGAACGGCAAGCTGGTCGGCCAGCCGCAGGCCGGCGTCGACATGGCTTTCAACTTCCCGCAACTGCTGGCCCACCTGGCCAAGTCGCGCCAGGTGCGCGCCGGCGCCGTGGTCGGCGGCGGCACGGTGTCGAACGGGGGCGGCAAGCGCGGCTATTCCTGCATCGCCGAGCAACGTAGCCTGGAGCTGCACGCCAAGGGCCGGGCCAGCACGCCCTACCTGGCCTTCGGCGACAGCATCCGCATCGAGATGCTCGACGAGGACGGCAAGTCGCTGTTCGGCGCCATCGAGCAGAGCGTGACGCGGGCGGTGGCGCCGGCCGACACGCGCCGCGGCCGCTGACGGCCTTGGCGGGCGGGGCCGAGGCGGCGCCGCAGCGCCCGACGGCGCCGGCGGAGAATCCGGCGCGCCCGACCCGCCCGACCCGCCCGACCGGCCCAACCTGCCCAACCCGCCCGACCTGCCCGGCGCGGCCGCCGCGGTCGCTGTATTTCTGCTAGGAAACTGCGAGCAGGCCGGGAAAAGCGCGCGTATTCCGCCGATGGCGCCGCGCGGCGCCGGTCGATAATGGCTGCTAATGAATCCAGGAGCAGTTGATGGCTGAAGACAGCGACGCCGAAAAGACCGAACCCGCGTCAGCGAAGCGCCTCGAGCAGGCGCGCGAAGAGGGTGACGTGCCGCGCTCGCGCGAAGTGGCCACCTTCACCGTCTTGATGACGGCCGGCGCCGGCCTGTGGATGACCGGCAGCGACATGGTGCGCCAGCTCAGCTCGGCCCTGGTGTCCGGCCTGGCGCTGGACCGCGAACAAGTCTTCAATTTCGACGTGCTGGGCACGCGCATCCTGACCGACGTCACGCGCGTGCTGCTGGCCTGCCTGCCGCTCGGCGCGGCCGTCATGCTGGTGGCGCTGGCCTCGCCGCTGCTGGTCGGCGGCTGGCTGTTCAGCGGCAAGGCGGTGGCGCCCAACCTGATGAAGCTGAACCCGATGCGCGGCCTCGGCAATATGGTGTCGAGCAACGCCCTGGTCGAGTTGCTCAAGGCGATCGCCAAGACCCTGGTGGTCGGCCTGGTCGCCTGGCTGGTGGTGCTGGCGCAGAAGGAGGCGGTGCTGGGCCTGATGGTCGAGCCGCTCAAGCTGGGCACCGTGCACATCCTGCACATGATCGGCAGCAGCTTCCTGTTCATCACCGGCGCGCTCGGCCTGATCGCCGCCATCGACGGCCCCTACCAGATGTGGCACTACGCCAACAAGTTGAAGATGACCCGCCAGGAAGTGATCCAGGAGTCCAAGGAGTCCGACGGCAATCCCCAGGTCAAGGCCAAGATCCGCCAACTGCAGCGCGAGATGGCCAAGCGCCGCATGATGGCCGACGTGCCGACCGCCGACGTGGTGGTGACCAACCCGACCCATTACGCGGTGGCGCTGAAGTACGCCGACGGCACGCGCGGCGCGCCACGGGTGGTGGCCAAGGGCAGCGACGAGGTGGCCGCGAAGATCCGCCAGATCGCCAAGGAAAACAATGTCGCGCTGCTGGAGGCGCCGGCGCTGGCGCGGGCGCTGCACAAGCACACCGAGATCGGCGACGAGATCCCGGAGGCGCTGTACGCCGCCGTGGCCGAGGTGCTGGCCTACGTCTTCCAGCTGCGCAGCTTCAGCAAGAACGGCGGCCACAAACCCGACCTGCCGGCCAAACTCGAGGTGCCGGCCGAGCTCGACCCGCTCAACCCGGCCGCCCAGCAGCAACGCGACGACACGAATAACAAGGGAGCGACACCATGAACAGCTTTATGAGCAGCATCCGCCTGCCGGCCTGGATGAGCGGCATGTCCGGCGCCGCCAACAAGAGCCTGGCCGCGCCTATCCTGATCATCATGCTGCTGGCGATGATGGTGCTGCCGCTGCCGGCCTTCATCCTCGACATCTTCTTCAGCTTCAACATCGCGCTGGCCATCGTCGTGCTGCTGACCAGCCTGTACACGGTCAAGCCGCTCGACTTCATGGCCTTCCCGACCATCCTGCTGATCTCGACCATGCTGCGGCTGTCGCTCAACGTCGCCTCGACCCGCGTCGTGCTGACCGAGGGCCACACCGGCGCCGACGCGGCCGGCAAGGTGATCGAGGCCTTCGGCCACTTCCTCATCGGCGGCAACTACACGGTCGGTATCGTGGTCTTCATCATCCTGACCATCATCAACTTCACCGTCGTCACCAAGGGTGCCGGCCGGATCGCCGAGGTGGGCGCCCGCTTCGCCCTGGACGCCATGCCGGGCAAGCAGATGGCCATCGACGCCGACCTGAACGCCGGCCTGATCGGCGAGGCCGAGGCGCGCAAGCGGCGCAGCGAAGTGGCGCAGGAGGCCGAGTTCTACGGCGCCATGGACGGTGCCAGCAAATACGTGCGCGGCGACGCCGTGGCCGGCATCCTGGTCACCGTCATCAACGTGGTCGGCGGCCTGCTGGTCGGCCTGCTGCAGCACGACATGGCCTTCGCCGACGCGCTGAAGAACTACACCCTACTGGCCATCGGCGACGGCCTGGTGGCGCAGATCCCCTCGCTGGTGATCTCGACGGCGGCCGGTATCGTCGTCTCGCGCGTGGCCAGCGAGCAGGACATCGGCACCCAGGTGATCGACCAGCTGTTCGCCAAGCCGCAGGTGCTCTACATCACCGCCGCGATCGTCGGCGGCATGGGCCTGATCCCCGGCATGCCGAACCTGGTGTTCCTGCTGCTGGCCGGCGTGCTGGCCGGCTCGGCCTACCTGATGTCGCGCAAGGGCCGCAGCGCCGCCGCCGTCGAGCCGGAAGCCGAGGCGCCGGCGCCGGCCGCGCCGGAGCAGGAGGAGGCCAGCTGGCAAGACATCATGCCGGTCGACACGCTGGGCCTGGAGGTCGGCTACCGCCTGATCCCGCTGGTCGACAAGACCCAGGGCGGCGAGCTGCTCAAGCGCATCAAGGGCATCCGCAAGAAGTTCGCCCAGGAGGTCGGTTTCCTGGCGCCGCCGGTGCACATCCGCGACAACCTGGAGTTGAAGCCGTCGGCCTACCGCATCACGCTGAAGGGCGTCGAGGTGGGCAACGGCGAGGCCTTCAACGGCCAGTTCCTGGCCATCAATCCGGGCATGGCCAGCGGCACGCTGCCCGGCCTGGTGACCACCGACCCGGCCTTCGGCCTGCCCGCCACCTGGATCGACGCCGCGCTGCGCGACCAGGCCCAGGGCATGGGCTACACCGTGGTCGACGCCGGCACCGTGGTGGCGACCCATCTGAACCACCTGATCACCAGCCACGCCTCCGAGCTGCTCGGCCGCGCCGAGGTGCAGTCGCTGCTCGACCATCTGAGCAAGGAAGCGCCCAAGCTGGTGGAGGACCTGGTGCCCAAGCTGGTGCCGCTGTCGACCCTGCAAAAAGTGCTGCAGAACCTGCTGGCCGAGGGCGTCCACATCCGCGACATGCGCTCGATCATCGAAACGCTGGCCGAGCACGCCGTGCACATCCAGGACCCCAACGAGTTGACGGCGCTGGTGCGCATCGCGCTGGGCCGGGCCATCGTGCAGCAGCTGTTCCCCGGCGCCGCCGAGCTGTCGGTGATGACCTTGGACAACCGTCTGGAGCGCTTGCTGATGCAGGCGCTGGCCGCCAGCGGCGCCGACGGCGCCGGCATCGAACCGGGCCTGGCCGACACCATCGCGCAGCAGGCCCAGCAGGCCGCCGCGCAGCAGGAGGCGTTGGGCTTGACCCCGGTGCTGCTGGTGCCCGGTCCGCTGCGCGCGCTGCTGTCGCGCTTCCTGCGCCGCGCCCTGCCGCAGTTGAAGGTGCTGTCGCACGCCGAAATTCCTGAGAGTAAAACCATCCGCGTCACCGCGCTGGTCGGCGCCCAACCGGTCTGATCCGAGCAGATCGCCCCGCGTCGCGCCCGGCCTTGCGCCAGGCCGGGGCGGGGCGCCGGCGGCGCGCTAGACTGGTCGCATGGCCACGCCGGACGACGACTACGATACGCCTTGGAAAAATGCCGTGCTGCGCTATTTTCCCGAGTTCATGGCGTTCTATTTCCCGCAGGCGCACGCCGCCATCGACTGGTCGCGGCCGCACGTCTTTCTCGACCAGGAGCTGGCCCAGCTGGTGCGCGACGGCGAGCTGGGCCGGCGCCGGCTCGACAAGCTGGTGCGGCTGGCCACCCTGGCCGGCGGCGAACAGTGGGTGTTGCTGCATCTGGAGGTGCAGGGCCGGCGCGAGAACGCCTTCGCCGAACGCATCTTCTGCTACAACTATCGCGTCTACGACCGCTACCGGCGGCCGGTGGCCAGCCTGGTGGTGCTGGCCGACCGCGGCGCGTGCTGGCGGCCGAGTTCGTTTTCCTACAAGCTGTTCGGTTGCCGGATGGGCATCGATTTTCCGGTGGTGAAACTGATGGACTATGCCGGGCGGATCGAGCCCTTGCTGGACGATCCCAATCCCTTCGCCCTGCTCACGGCGGCCCACCTGCTGACGCGGCAAACCAAGGGCCTGGCGCATCGCCGCCGCATGGCGAAATGGCGCCTGACCAAGCTGCTGTATCAGCGCCAATGGGACAGGCAGCGTATCATCGACCTGTATAGCGTGATTGATTGGTTGATGCGTTTGCCGCCGGAAATGGAAGCGCGCCTGTGGCAGGGCATCGTGCAAATGGAGAGGAGGAAGCTCATGCCGTATCTTACTTATGGTGAAAGGCTGGGTCGCAAAATGGGGCTGGAGCAGGGCTTGCGGGAGGGCTTCATGGAGGGACGGCAGGAAGGGCAGCAATTGCTTCTGTCGCAGCAGTTGAACAAACGCTTCGGCCCCTTGCCGGCGGCGCTCGCCGAGCGCCTGGCGCAGGCCGACAGCGAACAATTGACCGGCTGGGCCATGGCCTTGCTCGACGCCGCCAGCCTCGACGAGGTGTTCGGCAGCAAATAGTTTTACCGCCTGGCCGCGCTGTTTTGGCGGCCTCGGCGCCGGGGCGGCGAAATGCGGCCCCTTTCCGGTCCTGTTCCAGCGATCGTTTCCCACGTGCATCGTCAATAATCGAACCATCAGAGTGCACCGTGTCCCCATGTAGAGGGCGCGGCGCTCAAGTAACAGGAGTAGATGATGGCCACTTATTTCGATGCCGGCACGCCGGACACCTGCGCAACCCAGAGCCTGGGAGGCCGGCCATGAACGTCAAAAAATTCACCGCGCCGACCTCGCGCGAAGCGCTGCGCAAGGTGCGCGACGCGCTCGGCCCGGACGCCGTGATCCTGTCGAACCGCCAGGCCGACGGCATCGTCGAGATCCTCGCGCTGGCCAACGACGACGCCGCCTCGCTGGCGATGCCGTCGCCGCACTCGCCGATGGCGCAACCGCGTCCGCAACTGGACCTGCCGGCCGCGCCGACCTACAGCGCGCAGCAGTCGACGCCGCCGGCCGCCGCGCAAGCGCAGCCGCAAGCGCAAGCGCAACAGCCGCCGCGCCGCGCCGCCCAGCCGCCGGTGATGGCCGTCCAGGCCGCCCAGGCCGCGCCGGCCGCCGGCGCGCTCGACCTCGAACGCATCTCCGAACTGGTGGCCGCCGCCGTCGCCGGCGTCAAGCAGAACGCCGCCGCCGAGATGACCGGCATGATGAGCGAGATCCGCGCCATGCGCGGCATGATGGAGACCCAGCTGGCCGAAATCGCCTGGGGCTCGACCCAACAACGCGAGCCGCAAAAGGCCGCCGTGCTGCGCGAGATGCTGGCCGCCGGCTTCTCCGCCAGCCTGGCGCGCTACCTGATCGACAAGCTGCCGGCCGACCGCGACGCCGCCGAGTCGATGCGCTGGATCCGCACCGTGCTGACCCGTAACATCAGCGCGATGAGCAACGAGGACGCCTTGATCGACCAGGGCGGCGTGTTCGCCCTGGTCGGCCCGACCGGCGTCGGCAAGACCACCAGCACCGCCAAGCTGGCGGCGCGCTGCGTGATGCGCCACGGCCCGGACAAGCTGGCCCTGATCACCACCGACGCCTACCGCATCGGCGGCCACGAGCAGCTGCGCATCTACGGCAAGATCCTCGGCGTGATGGTGCACTCGGTGAAGGACGAGGCCGACCTGCGCATCGCCCTGAAGGAATTGCGCAACAAGCACACGGTGCTGATCGACACGGTCGGCGTCAGCCAGCGCGACCAGATGGTGACCGAGCAGGTGGCCATGCTGGCCGGCGCCGGCGCCGACGTCAAGCGCCTGCTCTGCCTGAACGCCACGGCGACCCAGGAGACCCTCAACGAGGTGGTGCGCGCCTACCAGGGCAGCGGCCTGGCCGGCTGCATCATGACCAAGCTGGACGAAGCGGCCTCGATCGGCAACGTGCTCGACGTGGTGATCCGCCAGAAGCTCAACCTGTTCTACGTCTCCAACGGCCAGCGCGTGCCGGAAGACCTGCACCTGGCCGATCCGGCCTACCTGATCGACCGCGCCTTCAAGCTCAAACGCGACAGCGCCGCCAGCCAATACCTCGACGCCGAGCTGCCGCTGCTGATGGCCGCCGCCGGCAACGATAGCAACCTGCGCGAGGTGCGTCTTGGCTAATTTCGATTTCGACCAGGCCGAAGGCCTGCGCCGCATGCTGGCCGGCCCGGCGCCGCGCATCGTCACCTTCCTCTCCGCCACGCCGCAGGACGACAAGGGCGCCATGCTGGTCAACCTGGGCGCCTCGCTGGCGCGCGCCGGCGACGACGTGCTGCTGGTCGACGCCTGCGCCAGCGCGCACGGCGTGGCCAGCCGCCTCGGCCTGGACGGCGGCGACAGCCTGCTCGACGTGGCGCGCCAGGAACGCGCGCTGAACCAGGTGGTGCACCAGGTGCCGCAGGGCTTCGCTGTGGCGTCGATGACACGCGGCGCGCCGCGCTGCGGCCCCGACGAGGCGCGTCGCCTGGCCAAGACCTTCGACGTGCTGGTCAAGCGCAGCGGCGTGGTCATCGTCGACGGCGAATTCGACGGCACGGCCTTCCCGGTGCCGGTCATGGCCAGCTCGGAGATCGTGGTGCAGGTCTCGGCCAGCGCCACCTCGATCAAGGCGGCCTACAGCATGATCAAGCGCCTGAACCAGGAATTGGGCCGGCGCCCCTTCGGAATTCTGGTCACCGGGGCTTCCGAATCGGAAGCAAAAGTGGTATACGATAATATGGCGCAAGCGGCGAGCCGGTATTTGGCCGTCAATCTGGTTTCCATGGGATCGGTGCCGGCCGACGAATACCTGCATCGTGCCGCGCGTCTGGGACGCGCGGTGGTCGACGCGTTTCCGCTGGCCGGCGCCTCGGTCGCGTTTCGTCAACTGGCCGGGCGCTTCGCGCTGGCCGGATCGTCATCTTTGCGTACGGGGAGTAGCAACCATTTTAGCGCTTAACGAATAATAGACTTTATGTATACGGTCAAAGGGAAAGCGGACAAGGACTCACTGCTGATGGAGCACATCCCGTTGGTCAAGCGTCTCGCGCATCACATGAAGGCCAAGCTGCCACCCAGCGTGGAGGTGGACGACCTGGTGCAGGCCGGCATGATCGGCCTGCTCGACGCCATCAGCCGCTACGAGGAGACCCACGGCGCCCAGTTCGAGACCTACGCCGTGCTGCGCATCCGTGGCGCCATGCTCGACGAATTGCGCAGCAGCGACTGGCTGCCGCGCAGCATGCGGCAGAACATGCGCAAGATCGAAACGGCGATGAGCACACTGCAGCAGCGCCTCGGCCATCCACCGAGCGAATCGGAGGTGGCCAAGATGCTCAAGCTGTCGCTGGCCGACTACCAGGAGATGCTGTCGGACGGCGGCGGCCACCAGCTGGTCTACTACGAGGACTTCCACGACGACGACGGCAACGACAGCTTCCTCGACCGCTACTGCTCGGACGAGGAGAGCGACCCTTTGCGCTCGCTGCTCGACGGCGATTTCCGCCAGGCGGTGATCGACGCCATCGACGCGCTGCCGCCGCGCGAGAAGATGCTGATGGGCCTTTACTACGAAGAGGAACTCAACTTGAAAGAAATCGGCGCCGTGATGGGCGTGTCGGAATCGCGCGTGTCGCAGTTGCACACGCAGGCTGTGGCGCGTTTGCGCGCATCGTTACGGGAGCAGGCATGGACTGGGCCAGTGTAGTCGGGGTGGTGCTGGCGCTGGCCGGCATCATCGTCGGCCAGGGTATGGAGGGCGGCAAGCTCGGCTCGCTGTTGCAGCCGGCCGCCTTCGCCATCGTGGTGGTCGGCACCTTGGGCGCGGTGCTGCTGCAGACGCGTTTGCCGACCTTCCTGCGCGGCCTGCGCATGCTGCGCTGGGTCTTCGCGCCGCCGAAGGATTCGCGCGCCGCGCTGGCGCGCGACATCAACGCCTGGGCGCTGGCGGCGCGGCGCGACGGCCTGCTCTCGCTGGAGCGGCACATGCTCGCCTCGAAGGACAAGTTCAACACCAAGGGCCTGCGCCTGGTGGTCGACGGCATCAACCCGGACAAGCTGCGCCAGCTGCTCGACACCGAGATCACCGCCTACGAGACCGAGGAGCGGCAGGCCGTGCGCATCTGGGAATCGGCGGCCGGCTACTCGCCCACCATCGGCATCCTCGGCGCGGTGCTCGGCCTGATCCACGTGATGGAAAATCTGACCGATCCGAGCAAGCTCGGCGCCGGCATCGCCGTCGCCTTCGTCTCGACCATCTACGGCGTCGGCCTGGCCAACCTGTTCTTCTACCCGATCGCCAACAAGCTCAAGGCCATCGTCACCCAGGCCGTGCACCAGCAGGAGATCGCCGCCGCCGTGTTCTACGACATCGCCAGCGGCGACCATTCGCGCGTCATCGACGAACGCGTCGCCACGCTGCTGCGGGAACACTGACATGCAGTACCGGCGCGCGCGCAGGAAGTTCGACGACGAGGTCGAGAACCACGAGCGCTGGTTGATCTCCTACGCCGACTTCATCACGCTGCTGTTCGCCTTCTTCGTGGTGATGTACGCCATCTCCTCGGTCAACATCGGCAAGTACAAGGTGTTCTCCGACGCGCTCGGCGACGCCTTCGGCGGCGCCGGTTCGGCCCAGCCGATCAACACCCAGGTGCCCAATCTGCCCATCCCCAATCCCGCCCTGCGCCGCCGCACCGAGCTGCTGCGCAAGGAGAAGGAGCATATGACCAAGCTGGCGCAGGACCTGTTGTCGACGCTGGCGCCGTTGGTCAAGGAGGGCAAGGTGAGGGTGACGCAGAACAGCCGTGGCGTCAGCGTCGAGATCAACGCCAGCGTGCTGTTCGATCCGGGCGAGGCGCGCCTGACCAGCGAGTCGACCGAGGCGCTGCGCGCCGTGGCGGTGCTGCTCAAGGACGACAGCCACGAGGTGCAGGTCGAAGGCCACACCGACAATCAACCGATCCGCAACGTGCTGTTCCCGTCCAACTGGGAGCTGTCGGCGGTGCGCGCCAGCAGCGTGGTGCGCCTGTTCATCGCCGCCGGCGTGGCGCCCGAGCGGCTCACCGCCGTGGGCAAGAGTTCGAACGTGCCGGTCGCCCCCAACGAGCAGGCCGAGGGGCGGGCGCGCAACCGCCGCGTCGCCGTCACCATCCTGTCCGGCCTGCCCGACACGGTCACCGAGCTGCCGACGCCGCCACGGCCGGCGCCGCAATAGTCAGTCCGCCGTCGCCGCCGCCAACTGGCGCGCCTGGGCCTTGGCCGCGTCGCGCGCCGCCGCGTCGACCTCGCTGCCCATGAGGGTCTTCTCGACCACCAGCGCCTGCACCCGCTCGACGCCGACAAAGCGCAGCCAGGCCTCGACGTACGGTTTCTGGAAATCGAATTCGCGCGCCGGCGTGCCCGAGTCGGCGGAAAAATCCAGCCCGCGGGCGTAGACGACGACGGCGCGCTTGTCGCGCAGCAGGCCGCTCAAGCCGCTCGCCGGATCGAAGGAGAACAGGATGTCCTTTTGCGACACCAGGTCGATGAACTGCTTGAGCTTGTACGGAATGCTGAAATTCCACAGCGGCACCGACAGCACCAGCACGTCCGCCTGGTGCATGCGCGCGGCCAGTGCGCGCAGCGTGGCCCAGGCGCTTTCCTGTTGCGGGCTCAACGCCACGCCGTTCAAGCCGGCGTACTTCGCCGCCATCGCGTGCTGGTCGAACTCGGGCAGCGCGCCGTCCCACAGGTCGAGCGTGCTCACCTGCGCGCCGGGGTGCGCCTCTTGATAGGCGTCGATGTAGGCGAGGGCGACTTCGCGCGAGGCCGAACGTTCCTGGCGCGGCGAGCAGGCGATGTGGAGCAATGTGGTCATGCTGAGTCCTTGGTGGTGTGGTTGAAGACGCCATTGGAACATATTTCATTTTAAAATATAAATTGAGTTATTATCGATAATTCAGTTTAATTTACGATATATGTTCGATACCCTCCTGCTGCAAACCTTTGTCGCCGTGGTGGACGAGGCCGGCTTCGGCCGCGCCGCCGTGCGCCTGCACCTGACGCAATCGGCCGTCAGCGGCCACTTGCGCCGGCTTGAGGAGCAGGTCGGCAAGCCCCTGCTCAAGCGCACCACGCGCTCGCTCGAGCTGAGCGCCGACGGCGCGCGCCTGATCGGTTACGCCCGCGCCATCCTGGCGCTGAACCGCGACGCCGCCGCGCAACTGGCGGGCGCCAGTTACCACGGCCGCGCGCGCGTCGGCATCGCCGAGGACTTCGCCGACACGGCCCTGCTGCGCGCGCTGCACGCCTTCGCCGACGAGTACCCGGGCATCCAGGTCGAGGCGCAGGTCGGCATACCGGGCAATCTGTTGCGGCAAATGAAGGAGGGCGCGCTCGACATCGTCGTCGGTTCGCAATGTGGCGGGCCGGAGCGCGGCCGCCTGCTGTGGCGCGAGCCGCTGGTGTGGGCGCGCGCGGCGCACGCCAGCGTGACCTTGCCGTCGCCGCTGCCGCTGGCCTTGTTCCCGGAACCGTGCCCCTACCGCGAGGCGGCGCTGGCCAGCCTGGCCCGCTGCGGCATGGCCCAGCGCACCGTCATGGTCTGCAACAGCATCGCCAGCCTGCGCGCGGCGGCGCTGTCCGGTTTCGCGGTGGCGCCGCTGCCCGCCAGCCGCCTGGGCGACGGCCTGCTGGCGCTGAAGACGGAGCAGGGCCTGCCGCCGCTGCCCGAGGTCGAATTCATGCTGTTCGTCGCCACGGCCGGCGACCAGGCGATGCTGGCGGCGCTGGCCGAACGGATTGTGGACAGTTGTCGCGCCCCCGGCGCCATGCAGCCGCAATAGTGCCGACAGCGCCGATGGCGCCGGCTTGGCGCGTGCAGAAAAATACGCGGGAACTTAGCCGACGATGAAACCGCGGCTGGGACTGACGCTGGTGGCGTGGCCGCTCGGGCCGTAGAAGTTGTTGGTGTGCGACTGTGGCCGCAAGGCGTTCAAGGCACCCTGGGTACGGCTCATGTGCTTGTTGATCAGCATGCCATTGACGCGGTTCAGTTCCTTGGCCTGGTGGGTCATGTCCAGCACCTGCCGCCACAGCGGGGTCGCCTGGGTTTCGCCGCTGGCGGCGATCCAGCCATCCATGCCGCTGTCCTGCGCGCTGAAGCCGGCGGCGCCGAGGGCGCCGTGGCGCTGGCTGGCCAGCACGGCCATCTGGTTGACCAGGGCCGATTTCACCGTCGTCACCGCCATCAGGGCGTCGATGTCGGCCGCCACCAAATGCTGCTGCTCTTGTTTGAGCAGGTCGAGCAGGGTGGTCATGGCTTGCTGCTCTTGAAGCAGACTCGACATTGGGGTGACGGAGGGCATGATGATGATCCTATCGTTTTCTGGAATGCAGCAGATCCTTGACCGTGTCTAACAGTCCATCCGCCACTTTTTCCGAGTTGACCTGGAACTGGCCATCGGCGATGGCCAGCTTGATGCGTTCGACTTTTTTCGTGTCGAACACGGCGTTGCCGGCGCCGGCGGCGCTGGCGGCGAGCGCCTGGCCTTGCGGCGACAGGCGTACGTTGTCGGCTTGCACCGGCGTCGCCACCGTCTTCTCGGCGCCGCGCGCGGTCGAAGTGGTGGTGGGCGAGGTCGGCAAGCCGGGGTTGCTCTTGATTGTATCGTTGATTTTCACAGCATCATCCTCGTCTGGGTGGAGCGTGATACTCCGGGATATAAGTCATTAACGGCGCCGGCGGCGCAAACTTTAGCACCGCACCGCCGAAGACCCGCATCCCTGCTCAAAACGCCACCTCCACCAGACCTCCCGCCTTGGCGACACCGTTCACTTGCTGGCCGCCGGCCGTTCTCACTTGCACCACCTGGCCCTCGGCCGCGTTGCCGAGCGCGCGCGCCTCGGCCGAGACGCTGAAGCCGGCACCGGCCGAGACCAGCCGCACCAACTGGCCCTGCACCACCACGGTCTTGCCGCGCAAGGTATCGAGGCGCATCGGTGTACCGGGAGGCAACGATGCCGTTGTGCTACGGCCGACCACCTGGGCCATGTCGGTGGCTATCCCCGCAGGCAATGTTGTCAGGTCGCCCTGCAGGAGCGCCAACTGGCTCGCCTCGATGGCCTGGCCCTGGGCCAGCGGCACGGCGCTGGCGATGTAGCCGGCCTGCACCGACACGGTGGCCTGGATATAGATGGTCCACGGCGTCGGCGCGCCGCAGCGCAGGCCCACCGTGGTGCGGCCCCAGGCGCGCGCGCCGGGCATCAGGAAGGCCTCCGGCGCGGCGCAGGCGTTGAGTTGCATGCGCGGGTCGATCGGCCCGACCTTCACCGTGACCTGGCCGGGCAGGCCGGCCGTCTGCACCTGGAGGAATTGCTCGACGCTCTGGCGCAGCACGGCGACGTCCTGGCGCGCCGGCTGGGCGGCCGGCGGAACGGACTGGGCCAGTGCGGCCTGTGACAGGCAGAGCAGGGCGATGAGGGGGCGCAGGGTCATGGTGTAAGAGTCCTTGGAATGTTGCCATGATAGCCGGGGCGGGGTGGGCTGAAGCCTTGAATAGGACGCGAAAGCGCGTTCTGCTCGCCCGATCGTCGGCGCCACGGCGGCCGTATCATCGTCGCTGTGATAACCAGTTCGTCCGCCCATCCGGGAGCGGACGGCGCCAGGAGCAAGCTATGTTAGGGAAACTCGACGATTACCTGCGCTTCAACGAGGCCGCGCTGAGCCTGCGCTCGCAGCGCCAGACCGTGCTCGCCTCGAACATCGCCAACGCCGACACGCCCAACTACAAGGCCCGCGATATCGATTTCTCCAGCGCGCTGCAGGGCGCCCTGGCACGCAGCAGCGGCAGCGCCAGCGGCCCGCTGCGCACCACCGCCGCCCAGCATTTCCCCAGCCCCCCGCAAGCCGGTGGCACGCTGCCCGACGGCACGGCGCTGCAGTATCGCGGCGTGGTGCAGGGCGCGGTCGACGGCAACACGGTCGACATGGACGTCGAGCGCAACCAATTCGCCGACAACGCCTTGCGTTACGAGGCCGGCATCACCCTCATCAACGCCCAGATCAAAAGCATGATGGCGGCGATCCAAGGAGGTAGTTAATCATGTCCTTATTTAATATCTTCAACGTCTCCGGCTCGGCCATGAGCGCCCAGGCGCAGCGCCTCAACGTGGTGGCGAGTAATCTGGCCAACGCCGACAGCGCCACCAGCGCCAGCGGCGAAGCCTACCGCGCCAAGCAGGTGGTGTTCGAGGCCACGCCGGCCAAGGATGGCGGCGCCTCGACCGGCGTGCGGGTCAAGCAGGTGGTGGAGGACCCGTCGCCGCTCAAGCAGGTCTACGACCCCAAGCATCCGATGGCCGACGACAAGGGCTATGTGTCCATGCCCAACGTCAACGTGGTCGACGAGATGGTCAACATGCTGTCGGCCTCGCGCTCCTACCAGACCAACGTCGAGACCATGAACGCAGCCAAGACCATGCTGCTCAAAACCCTGACCCTGGGCCAGTAAGCCGCCCAGCCGACCCGATAAGAGGCCACCATGTCCACCACCATAGATACCAACAGCGCGGCGCCGTCCGCCGCCCTGCTCAACACCGTCAACAGCAAGCCCAAGGCCGCCACCGACAGCGTCCAGGCCGACACCGACAAGTTCATGACCTTGCTGGTGACCCAGCTGAAGAACCAGGACCCGCTGAACCCGCTCGACAACGCGCAGATCACCAGCCAGCTGGCGCAGCTGTCGACGGTGACCGGCGTCAACAAGCTGAACACCACGCTGGAATCGTTGAAGGCCAGCTACCAGTCGAGCGAGTCGATGGCGGCGACCAACCTGATCAACCACGGCGTGCTGGCCAAGGGCAACACCGTGGCGTTGACCAGCAGCAAGGGCATCTTCGGCGTCAACCTGACCACGCCGGCCGACACCGTGCAGGTCGACCTGAAGAACGACAGCGGCAAGGTGGTGCACAGCATCAGCATGAAGGGGGTCGACGCCGGCACCCTGCCGCTGGTGTGGGATGGCAAGGACGACGACGGCAAGGTGCTGGCCGACGGCAAGTACACCATCTCCGTCACCGCCACCTTGGCCGGCAAGACCCTGAAGGACGCCATCCCGCTGACCTTCGGCACCGTGGCCAGCGTGTCGACCGGCGCCGGCGGCGTGAAAATGAATGTACCGACCATCGGCCAGCTGACCATGGCCGATCTGTATCAAGTGCTGTAACGCAGCTCCACAAACGTAGTTTGTAAGCCACCTCAATTGATAGGGGAATACCATGTTCCAACAAGGACTTAGCGGCCTGAACGGCGCGGCGAAATCACTCGACATCATCGGCAACAACATTGCCAACGCCAGCACGGTGGGGTTCAAGGGATCGCAAGCCCAGTTCGCCGACCTGTACGCCAACTCGCTCAACGGCGTCAGCGGCAATTCGGCGGGCATCGGCGTGTCGGTGGCGCGCATCGCCCAGCAATTCACCCAGGGTAATATCGAAACCAGCGCGAACCCGCTCGACATCTCGATCAACGGCGGCGGCTTCTTCCGCACCGTCGTCAACGGCGCCACCCAGTATTCGCGCAACGGCCAGTTCCAGCTCGACAAGAACGGCGGCCTCATCAACGCCCAGGGCGCCCAGCTGACCGGCTACCTGACCAACACCGACGGCGTCATCCTGCAGGGTTCGCCGGTGCCCATCACCATCGACTCGTCGGACCTCAAGCCCATCGAGACGAGCAAGGCGGCTCTTCAGATAAACCTGTCGTCGACTTCGCTGGCACCGACCAAGGTTCCGTTCAATGCCTTGCAGCCGGAGACCTACAACAAGCAAACCGTGCTGGACGTGTTCGACAGCCTGGGCGGCGCGCATGCGATGGGCATTTACTACGTCAAGACCGCCGGCGGCACTTGGGATGTCTACGCTTCCAACGATGGCGTGGCGGTCGAGGCAAAGGCGGCGGGGCAAGTGATGCAGGCCGATCAAGCTGTCAAGGATGCCCGTGCCGCTTATTTGGGGGTGATCAACGGCTCACCTGCGCCGGATGGTCCTACTATTTTGGCTGCGCAGCAAGCGTATTCGGCTGTGGCCGGCCCGGCGCTGCTGGCGGCGGCGCAGGCGGCCGGCGCCAGCCAAGAGCAGCAGGATCATTTGACCAGCTTGTTTACTGCACCGACCGACGTCGGCGCCATTGCCGGCAATACACCGGATCTGATCGATAAAGCCCTGACAGCCGGCCTGACCCTGCCTGCCGTCAAGGTTGGTACCTTGGTGTTCAACACCAGTGGCGAGCTGAGCCTTGCAGACATGGCATTGCTGACGCCGGCGCAATCGCTGCCGTTCAATATCGTGCTGCCTATCTTCCCGGACAACGGCTCCAAGCTGAACCTGAACATCAGCACCGACTTTACCGGCTCGACCCAGTACACCGGCACCACCAGCGAACGGCCGTCGAGCCAGAACGGCCAGTCGTCCGGCCACCTGGAGCGCTTCGCCGCCGGCGCCGACGGCGTCATCCTCGGCCAGTACAGCAACGGCAAGGCGCGCCCGCTGGCGCAGATCGTGCTGGCCAACTTCGCCAGCGTCGACGGCCTGACCCCGTTGGGCAACAACGCCTGGGCCGAGAGCGCGAGCTCGGGTCCACCGCAAATCGGCTCGCCCGGCGAGGGCAAGATGGGGGCGCTGCGCTCGCAGTCGGTCGAGGTGTCCAACGTCGACCTGACGGCCGAGCTGGTCAACATGATCACCGCGCAACGGGTCTACCAGGCCAATGCGCAGACCATCAAGACCCAGGACTCGGTGTTGCAGACCCTGGTCAACCTGCGCTAAGCGCGGCAAGTACGCCTTGCGGCCGATGACGGCCGGCGCCAGCGCCGGTCGCCTCGGCCGTGGGGCAGGAGAACACGATGGACCGTTTAGTCTATACCGCCATGACCGGCGCGCGGCATATCCTGGAGCAGCAGGCCAGCACCGCCAACAACCTGGCCAACGCCACCACCACGGGCTTTCGCGCCCAGCTCGATTCCTTCCGCGCCGTGCCGGTGGTGTCCGAGGGTTTGCCGACGCGCACCTTCGTGGTCGACTCGACCGTCGGCGCCGACATGCGCGCCGGACCGATCCAGACCACCGGCCGCAACCTCGACGTCGCCGTGCGCGGCGAGGGCTGGATCGCCGTGCAGTCGGCCGACGGCTCGGAAGCCTACACCCGCAACGGCAGCCTGCGCGTCAGCCAGAACGGCCTGCTGGAAACCACCAGCGGCCAGACCCTGCAGGGCGACGGCGGCCCGATCGCCATCCCGCCCGAGAGCAACGTCACCATCGGCGGCGACGGCACCGTCTCGGTCATCTCGACCGACACCAAGCCGGGGCCGTCGAACGTGCTCGGCCGCATCAAGCTGGTCAACCCGGACGGCAAGTCGCTGCTGCGCGGCGACGACGGCCTGTTCCGCCAGAAGAGCGGCGTGGTGGCCGAGAACGACCCGGCCGTGCGCCTGGTCGACGGCGCGCTCGAAGGCAGCAACGTCAACCCGGTCGACGCCATGGTCAACATGATCAGCCTGGCGCGCTCCTTCGAAACGCAAATGAGCCTGCTCAAGAACGCCGAGAACAACGCGGCAAAGGCCAGCCAGATCCTCGCTTTGAATTGACGCCCCCTGTCGCATAATCGTCGTGTGGGAGGTGCCGTGGCCGTGTTGGCCGGCGCCGCCGTCGCGATAAGGGAGAGGCAGCATGATACGTTCACTTTGGATCGCCAAGACTGGCATGGAAGCGCAGCAGACGCAGATGGACGTGGTGTCCAACAATCTGGCCAACGTCAGCACCAACGGCTTCAAAAAATCGCGCGCGGTGTTCGAGGACCTGCTGTACCAGACCGTGCGGCAACCGGGCGGGCAGTCGTCGCAGCAGACCAACCTGCCGTCGGGCATGCAGATCGGCACCGGCGTGCGGCCCGTGGCGATCGAACGCATCTTCACCCAGGGCAATCCGCAGTCGACCGGCAACGACAAGGACCTGATGGTCAATGGCAACGGCTTCTTCAACGTGCTGCTGCCCGACGGCACCACCGCCTACACCCGCGACGGCTCCTTCCAGCGCGACAGCAACGGCCAGATGGTCACCTCCAGCGGCTTCGTGCTGCAGCCGGCCATCACCATCCCGATCAACGCGCAAAGCATCACCGTGGGCCGCGACGGCACCGTCTCGGTGACGCTGCCGGGCCAGGTGGCGCCGGCGCAGATCGGCAGCATCCAGTTGTCGACCTTCATCAACCCGACCGGCCTGGAGTCGAAGGGCGAGAACCTCTACGTCGAGACCGGCGCCTCCGGCAACGCGCAGACCAACACGCCGGGCACCAACGGCACCGGCGTGCTGATGCAGGGCTATGTCGAGACCTCGAACGTCAACGTGGTCGAGGAGATGGTCAACATGATTCAGACCCAGCGCGCCTACGAGATCAACAGCAAGGCCATCACCACCTCCGACCAGATGCTGCAGAAACTGTCGCAGATGTAAGTGCGCGCCGAGCGCGACCCGCCACACCGATCAACTGGCCGCCGGCATCCGGGGCGGCAGGGAGTACGCCATGAAAATCTTGTCCTTAGTCGCCGTTCCCTCGGTCCTGCTGGCCCTGTCGGCCTGCTCGGCCATTCCCAGCTCCATCGTGCAGACGCCGACCACGGCGCGCCCGCTGGCGCTGGCCCAGCCGGCGCCGAACAACGGCGCGATCTACCAGCCCAGCGCCTACCGGCCGGTGTTCGAGGACCGCCGCGCGCGCCACGTCGGCGACCTGCTGACCATCCTCATCACCGAGAAGACCGCCGCCGTCAAGGCCGGCGCCAGCTCGGGCAGCAAGTCCGGCAGCGTCAGCGCGACCGTGCCGCATCCCTTGCAGAGCACCTTCGGCGCCGGCTTGTCGGCCAACGCGGCCAATAAGTTCGCCGACGCCGACAACCAGTCGGCCAGCAACACCTTCACCGGCACGATGGGCGTGACGGTGGTCGAGGTGCTGCCCAACGGCAACCTGATCGTCGCCGGCGAGAAGCAGATCGCCATGAATAAGGGTGTCGAGTTCATCCGCTTCTCCGGCATGATCAATCCCGACACCATCGCCACCGGCAACACGGTGGCCTCGACCGCCGTGGCCGACGCCCGCGTCGAGTACCGCACCAACAGCCAGATCGACCGCGCCGAGATGACCTCGATGGTCTCGCGTTTCTTCCAAAGCTTGTTACCGTTCTGATCATGGCCACCTCCACCTCCACCCCATTCAAGCGCCTCGGCCTCGCCGCCGCCACCACCCTGGGCTTGCTGCTGGCCAGCGCGCCGGCCGGCGCCGAGCGCCTCAAGGACCTGGCCAGCATCGCCGGCGTGCGGCAGAATCAGCTGCTCGGCTACGGCCTGGTGGTCGGCCTCGACGGCAGCGGCGACCAGACCACGCAGACCCCGTTCACGGTGCAGAGCATCGTTTCGATGTTGCAGCAACTGGGCGTCAACCTGCCGCAGGGCACCAGCCTGCAATTGAAAAACGTCGCGGCGGTGATGGTGACGGCTTCGCTGCCGGCCTTCGCCCAGCCGGGCCAGACGCTCGACATCACGGTCTCGTCGATGGGCAACGCCAAGAGCCTGCGCGGCGGCACGCTGCTGATGACGCCGCTCAAGGGCGCCGACGGCCAGGTCTACGGCATGGCCCAGGGCAACGTGCTGGTCGGCGGCGTCGGCGTGGCGGCCGGCGGCAGCTCGCTGCAGGTCAACCACCTGAGCGTGGGCAAGATCTCCGGCGGCGCCACGGTCGAACGCGCCGTCGCCTCGGCGCTGGGCGAGAACAACCTCATCAAGCTGGAACTGAACACCACCGACTTCGCCACCGCCAGCCGGGTGGTCGAGGCGATCAACGACAAGTACGGCAGCGGCATCGCCTACGCGCTGGACGGCCGCGTCATCCGCGTGCAGTCGCCCAGCAGCAGCGACCAGCGCGTCGCCTTCATCGGCAGCCTGGAGGACATCGACGTCAAGCCGGCGCGCCAGGCCGCCAAGGTCATCATGAACGCGCGCACCGGCTCGGTGGTGATGAACCAGACCGTCACCCTGGACACCTGCGCCATCTCGCACGGCAACCTGTCGATCTCGGTCAGCAGCGAACCGCAGGTCAGCCAGCCCAATCCGCTGTCGGGCGGGCGCACCGTGGTGACGCAGAACAGCCAGGTCGACATCAAGAAGGACGGCGGCAAGGTGATGCTGGTCAAGGGCGGTGCCTCGCTGGCCGAGGTGGTCAAGGCGCTCAACGCCATCGGCGCCACGCCGCAAGACTTGCTGGCCATCCTGCAGGCGATGAAGGCGGCCGGTTCGCTGCGCGCCGAGCTGGAAATTATTTAAGGAGCGGCGCGATGATTAGCCAAAACGACCTGTCGAGCAAACTGGCCATCGACGCCAAGGGCATGGGCGAGCTGCGCCAGTCGGCCAAGGCCGGCGCGCCGGAGGCGCTGAAGGGCGCGGCGACCCAGTTCGAGGCGATGTTCATCAACATGATGATGAAGAGCATGCGCGACGCCACGCCGCAGGACGGCATGATGGACAGCCAGCAGAGCAAGATGTTCACCACCATGCTGGACCAGCAGACCAGCCAGAACCTGGCCAAGAAGGGCATCGGCCTGGCCGACGTGCTGATCCGCCAGCTGTCGCAGACGGCCAGCGCGCAGGCGCTGGCGATCGGCGGCGACGGCGCGGCCGGCGCCGGCGCGGTGGACGGCGTTGCCGCCGGCGGCAACGTTGGCGCGGCCGGCGGCGTCGGCAAGCTGCTCGACGCGGCCATGCTGCAACGCTCGATCAACGCGGCCGGCGGCGCCGCCCCCTTGAGCGGCGCGGCGCTGGCCGCCGGCGCCTCGGCGGCCGGCACGGCGGCGACGGCGGCGGCCAAGGCGGCCCAGGCGCCGCACGTGCGCAACTTCCAGGAAAAACTCGGCAGCCACGCCGACGAGGCCAGCCGCGCCACCGGCATCCCGGCCAAGTTCATGTTGGGCCAGGCGGCGCTGGAGAGCGGCTGGGGCAAGCGCGAGATCAAGGGCCGCGACGGCAGCAACAGCCACAACCTGTTCGGCATCAAGGCCGGCGCGGAGTGGAAGGGCAAGGTGGCCGAGGCGGTCACCACCGAGTTCGTCAACGGCAAGGCGCAGACCCGGGTCGAGAAGTTCCGCGCCTACGATTCCTACGCCGACAGCTTCAAGGACTACGCCAAGTTGCTCACCACCAACCCGCGCTACGAGAAGGTGCTGGCCCACGCCGGCGACGCCAGCAGCTTCGCCCAGGGCCTGCAGCGGGCCGGCTACGCCACCGACCCGCAGTACGCCAGCAAGCTGACCCGCATCATCAAACATTCGCTGGTCGGCTGAGCCGGGCCGCCTGCCGCCGGGGCGGGGATCAAGTTTCCCCGTTTCCCGCCGATAACAGAACACATAGAGCGTTAGAAAAACCATGTCCAATTTACTCAGCATCGGCAAGACCGGCCTTCTGGCGGCGCAAGTGGGCCTGGCCACCACCGGCCACAACATCGCCAACGCCAATGTGGCGGGTTATAGCCGCCAGGTGGCGATCCAGTCGACCACGCCCGGCCAGGACATCGGCGTCGGCTTCATCGGCACCGGCACCGAGGTGGCGCAGATCAAGCGCCACTACGACGAGTTCCTCAACAGCCAGGTGCGCGGCGCCGAGACCGCGCAGGCCTCGCTGACCAGCTATTACAGCCAGATCAGCCAGATCGACAACATGCTGGCCGACACCACCAGCGGCCTGTCGCCGGCCATGCAGGACTTCTTCAAGGGTGTGCAGGACGCCAGCTCGAACCCGGCCTCGGCCGCCTCGCGCCAGGCCATGTTGTCGACCGCCAGCTCGCTGGCCTCGCGCTTCCAGGGCATCAGCGCGCGCCTCACCGAGATCGGCACCGGCGTCAACAGCCAGATCAGCACCACCGTCACGCAGATCAATTCCTACGCCAGCAAGCTCGCCGAGCTGAACCATTCGATCGCCGCCTTCAGCACCGACCCCTCGATCGCGCCGAACGACCTGCTGGACCAGCGCGACCAGGTGTTGACCGAGCTGAACAAACTGGTCAAGACCACCGTCACGCCCGGCGAGAACCACACCATCAACGTCTCGATCGGCACCGGCCAGCCGCTGGTGGTCAGCAACCGCAACTTCGAGCTGGCGACGGTGCCTTCGCCGACCGACGTCAACCGCCTGGCGATCGGCTACTCGACGGCCGGCCAGACCATTCCGCTGCCCGAGAGCGTGTTGAGCGGCGGCGCCCTGGGCGGCCTGTTGGAGTTCCGCAGCAACGCGCTGGACCATGCGCAGAACGCGCTGGGCCAGATCGCCGCCGGCCTGGCGGTCAGCTTCAACGCCCAGCACAAGCTGGGCCAGGACCAGAACGGCGCGCCGGGCGTCGACTTCTTCGGGCCGATCAACGCTTTGGTCGGCAACAACTCGCTGAACTCCAAGGGCAGCACGGCGGTGGTCAGCGCCGTCGTCAGCGACGCCACCGCGCTGACGTCGAGCGACTACGACGTCGACTACGACGGCGCCAACTTCATCGTCACCCGCCAGTCCGACGGCAAGAAGACCACCATCAACCCCTTCCCGCAGGCGGTGCCGCAGACCATCGACGGGGTCGACTACACGATCAGCGGCACGCCGGCGACCAACGACAATTTCCGCGTCCGCCCCACCGTCAACGCCGCCGCCGACTTCCAGGTGATGCTCAAGGACCCGGCCAAGCTGGCGCTGGCGGCGCCGATCAGCACCGCCGCGCCGCTCAGCAACACCGGCAACGGCAAGATCACGGCGGGCAGCGTCGACGTCAACTACCTGACGCCGGGCAACGCCCTGGCGGCGCCGGTGACCCTGCTCTACGACAAGGCCAGCGCCTCCTTCTCCGGCTTCCCGCCGAGCCAGGACGTGACGGTGACGGTCAACGGCGTGGCCACGGTGTATCCGGCCGGCACGCCGTCGATCCCCTACAGCGACGGCGCGGCGATCAGCTTCGGCGGCATCAACCTGAGCATTTCCGGCACGCCGGGCGACACCGACACCTTCACCGTCGGCCCCAACACCAGCGGCGTCGGCGACAGCCGCAACGGCGTGCTGCTGGGCGCGCTGCAAACCAAGAACGTGCTCAACAACGGCAACGCCAATTTCCAGACCGGCTACGCGCAGATGGTCAACTTCATCGGCAACAAGACGCGCGAGGCGCAGATCGGCGGCCTGGCCGCCGACGCCGCCGTGCAACAGGCGCAGAACGCGCAGCAGACCGTGTCCGGCGTCAACCTCGACGAGGAGGCGGCCAACCTGCTGCGCTACCAGCAGGCCTACCAGGCCTCCGGCAAGGTGATGCAGATCGCCAGCCAATTGTTCGACGTGCTCGTATCGCTGGGCCGCTAAGATTTCAGAAGAGGGTGCATCATGAGGATTAGTTCGAAAACCGTGTACGACGTCGGCGTCAACCAGCTGGGCACCTTGCAGACCTCGCTGGCGCGCACCCAGCAGCAACTCTCGACCGGGCGCAAGAACCTGACGGCGGCCGACGATCCGATCGCCAGCGCGCGCGCGCTGGAGGTGACCCAGTCGCAGTCGGTCAACACCCAGCTGGTGACCAACCGGATGAACGCCAAGACCTCGCTGTCGCAGGAGGAGGTGGCGCTGGCCTCGACCACTTCGCTGCTGCAGGACGTCAAGACCTTGACCGTCAACGCCGGCGACGGCTCGATGACCAAGAAGGACCGCGAATCGCTGGCCATCGAGCTGGAGGGCCGGCTGGCCGACCTGCTGGGCCTGGCCAACACCTCGGACGGCGTCGGCGGCTACCAGTTCGCCGGCTACAAGTCGACCACCGTGCCGTTCACCCAGACCGCCACCGGCGCCGCCTACCAGGGCGACCAGGGGCAGCGCGAGCTGCTGGTCGGTTCGACCCGGCAGTTGCCGATCAGCGATTCGGGCAGCGCCGTGTTCGAGAACAACATCACCGGCAACGGCACCTTCCAGACCGGCTTCGATCCGGCCAACTACGGCCGCGGCGGCACCGGCATCATCGCGCCCGGCTCGGTCAAGGACGCCACCCTGCTGACCGGCCACCAGTACGAAATCAACTTCGCCGTGGTGCCGGCCACGCCGGGCGTGCCCAAGGTGACCACCTACACGGTGATGGACCTGACCTTGAACCAGCCGGTGCCGCCCAATCCGGTGCCGGCCGACCCGATTCCCTACGCGACGGGGCAGAACATCACTTTCGACGGCCTGCAGTTCGACATCAAGGGCGATCCGGCCGACCTCGACCGCTTCACCGTGGCGCCGAGCCAGAAGCAGTCGGTGTTCGGCACCCTGACCGACCTGATCGGTGCCTTGCGCGCGCCGGGCGACGGCGCCGCCGGCCAGGCCAGCCTGAGCAACAAGCTCAACCAGGCCAACATGAACATCGACAACGCCCTCGACAATGTGTTGTCGATCCGCGCCGAGGTCGGCTCGCGGCTGAAGGAGCTCGACTACCTCGACAGCGCCGGCGACGACACCAATCTGCAGTACGCCACCACGCTGACCAACCTGCAGGACGTCGACGTGGTCAAGGCCATTTCGCTGTTCTCGCAGCAGCAGGTCACCCTGGAGGCGGCGCAGAAGTCCTACAAGACCTTGACCGGCCTGTCGCTGTTCAACTACATCGGCTAGTGGCGATGCCGGCACCGATCAAGTAGTTCGTCAAGGCGCCGGGCATGCCGGCAAAACCCCGCGGCGTGAAGCCGGGGTCGGACCCGCCGGGTCCGACCCCGGTTTGTGCCAGTGGGTTTTGCCGGCGTACCGGCCACTTTCGCAAAGCATGAAAAAGGCCCGCCCCACGCAAGTGGGGCGGGCCTTTTGTCGTCGCGCCGGGGCGCTACTTGGCGGCCAGGATGCCGGCCTGTTCGAGGCGGCGGCGCCACTCCTCGCCCTGGCCGGCGGCGGACTCGGCCGGCCGGCCGCCGTGGTCCGCCTGGAACTGCTGCAACTGCCGGCCCAGCGCGGCGACGCTGCCGGCCAGGCTGGCGGCGGCGCCGGCCGAGGCCGCCGCCGTGGCGGCCGTGCCGGCCGGGTCGGCCGTCCAGGCCGGGCCGCCGGCGGCGCCGCCGGCCTCATGGCCGAAGTCGGCGATGGCCTGGGTCAAACCGCTGACCTTGGCGCTCAGCGGCGCGCTCTGCCGCGCCGCCCGCTCGGCCAGGAACCAGACGTCGGCCATCTGCCCCTGCAGGCCGTCGGAGGTGACGAAGCCGCCGCGCAGGCCGATCCAGTTGTCGTTGTCGCGCTCGTTGACCTTGCTCGCCGCCACGTTCAGCTGGGCGATGTGCAGCTCGGCCAATGTCTTCAGCTCGCCGGCCTGGCTGACGCCGTCGGCGTTGCCGTCGACCCAGACGCGCAGCTCGCCGAAGCGGGCGTCGCGCCGGTCGACGACGCCGTCGCCGTTGCTGTCGAGTTCGCCGAGGGCGGCGAAGCCGTCGGCCGCCTTGCCGCCCGCCGCGGCGGCGGTGGCGGTGCCGAACAGCTCGCCGCCGTCGTTGATCCGGCCGTCATGGTTGCGGTCCAGCGCCAGCAGGCCGTCGCCGCCGCCGACCCAGCCGGTGCGGATCTTCTCGCCGTCGCCGTACAGGTCGAAGCGCACGCCGGCCGCCAGCGCCAGCGTGTCGATGCCGTCGCCGTTCAGGTCGAGGATCAGCGGGCTGCCCAGCGGCAGTTGGGCCAGCTGGTCGGGGCTCAGCGCGGCGCTTTGCGCCGGGGTCAGCGCGCACACCTGGGTCGAGCTGAACGCGGCCAGCTGGGAGTTGGTCAGGCTGGCCAGCTGGTCGGCGGTCAGGGCGCGGATCTGCGGCGTCTTCAGGGCGCGGATCTGGCCGGTGCCGAGCACGGCGATCTGGCTGGCGTTGAACTGGCTGATCTGCTGCGTCGACAGCGATGACAACTGGCTGGTCTTGAGCGCCGCCAGCTCGGTGTCGGACAGCGCGTGCAACTGGTCGGCGCTGAGCGCCAGCAGGGCGCGGGTGGCGAAGGCGCCGATCTGGGCGGTGCTCAGCTGGGCGATCTGGCTGGTGGCGATGCCGGCCACCTGGGTCGCGCCGAGGCCGGCGATCTGGCTGGTGCGCAGGGTGCCGAGCATGCCGTCGGACAGGGTGTTGACCTGGCTTGAGCTCAGGCCGACCAACTGGTTGGTGCCGAAGGCGGCCAAGGTGCCGAGGGCGCCGAACTGGTCGCTGCTCAGGGCGCGGATCTGGTTGCTGCTGAGGGTGGACAGCATGCGCGTCGACAGCGCGCTCAACTGGTCGGTGGTGATCGCGCTGATCTGGTTGGTGCGCAGCGCCAGCACCTGCACGCTGGAGAAGGCGCCCAGGTCGGCCGGGTTGAACGCGGCGATCTGTTCGGTGCCCAGCGCGGCGATGACGGTGGCGCTGAGGGCGCGCGCCTGCGCCGTGCTCAGGTTGTACAACTGGCTGCTGGTCAGCGCCACCACCTGGCGGCTGCTCAGCGCGGCGATCTGCGCGGTGCGCAGCGTGGCCAGGTGGGCCAGGTCGATGGCCTGCAACTGGTCAATCGACAGGGCGCCGATCTGCACCGTGTTGAGCGGCGCCAGCGAGCTGAGCGCGCCGATCTGGTCGAGCGACAGCGAGACCAGCTGGCGCGTGCTCAGCGCGGCGATTTCCTGGGTGGTCAGCCAGGTCATCTGGTCGGTGCTGAGGAAGGCGATCTGGTCGGTGCTCAAGGCCACCAGCTGGGCCGTGCGCAGCGCGCGCAGGTCGTCGTACTCGATGACGGCGAACTGGTCGGCCGTCAGGCCGGCCAGGGCGGCGTCGCTGAGGGCGCGGAACTGCGCCGTGCTGAGGGCGATGATCTGGTCCGGCGTCAGCACGCCGACCTGGCTGCTGCGCAGCGTGGCGATGGCGGCGGTGCGCAGCGTGGCCAGGTGGTCGACGTCGATGCCGATCAGCTGGTCGCTGCTGAGCGCCTGGATCTGGTCGCTGTTGATGCCGGCCAGGGTGTTCAGGCCGGCCAACTGGTCCAGGCTGAGGGCGCGCAACTGGGCGCTGGTCAGCGCGCCCACTTCGGCCGTGGTCAGGGCGAACATCTGCTCGGTGCTCAGCGCGGCGATCTGCTCGGTCTTGAAGGCGGCCAGCTGGCTGGTCTTCAGGGCGGCCAGGTCGTCCAGCGCCAGGCCGGCGATCTGGTCGGTGGTCAGCGCGCGCAGGGCGCCGGTGGTGAAGGCGCGCCACTGCGCCGTGCTCAAGGTCTGCAACTGGTGGGTGTCGAAGGCCGGCATCTGGCGGCTGGTCAGGCCGGCGATCTGGCTGGTCTTGAGCTGGCCCAGGCGGGTGTCGTCGAGGGCGGCGATGCGGTCGGTCGGCAGGCCGCCGATCTGGTTCGGCGTGAGCGAGGTCAGCGGGCCGAGCAGCAGGAACTGGGCCGGCGTGAACGCGTCCATCTGCTTGCTGGTCAGCGCGGCCAGTTCGGCCGTGGTGAGGGCCATCAGCTGGTCGGTGGTCATGCCGACCAGTTGGTCGGTGGTGAAGGCGCGCACCTGGTCGGTGCGCATGGCGGCCAGGTCGCCCGGTTCGATGGCGGCGAACTGGGTCGGCGTCAGCCGGGCGATGGCCTTGGTGCTGAGCGCGCGCACCTGGGCGGTGCTCAGCGCGATGAGCTGGACGTCGCTGAGCTGGTCGAGCTGGGCGTTGTTCAGGTTGGCGATGACGGCCGTGCTCAGCGCGACGATCTGGTCGCTGCTGATGGCGGCGATCTGGTCGCTGTTGAAGACTTGGAACTGGCTCGAGCGCAGCGCCGCCAGGTCGGCCAGTTCGATGGCGCCGATCTGCGTGGCGTCGAGCGCGCCGAGCGCCTTGCTCGACAGCGAGGCGAACTGGGCCGTCAGCAGGGCGACGATCTGGTCGGTGGTGAGGAAGGGCGTCTGGCTATTGCTCAGGGCGGCGATCTGGCTGGTCCTCAGCGTTTGCAGCTGGGCCAGCGGCAGCGCGGCGATCTGGTCGCTGCCCAGCGCGCGCACCTGGGCGCTGCCCAGCGCGCGCAACGCGCTCAGCGCGGCGACCTGGCTGGCGCTCATCGCCTGCACCTGGGCGACCCGCAGCGCGGCGGTGTCGGCGCTGGTCAAGGCGCCGATCTGGTCGCTGTTGAGCATGACGATCTGCTCGGTGCCCAGCGCGACCAGCTGGGCGGTGCGCAGGTTGGCGATCTCGTCGGGGGTCAAATAGGTGATCTGGTCGGTGGTCAGGCCGGCCACCGCCTTGGTCGACAGGGCGCCGACCTGGCCCGGCAGCAGGGCCGCCAGTTGGTCGCTGTCGAGCACGCGCACCTGGCCCACCGTCAGCGCGGCGATCTGCTTGCTGCTCAGCGTCTGCAGTTCGTCGGTGCTGAGCGCGGCGATGCGGCTGGTCGACATCGCCGCGATCTGGTTGGTGGTGTAGTCGGCCAGGTTGCCCAGCGCGCTGATCTGCGCCGGCGACAGCACGGCCAGCTGGGCCACCGTCAGCGCGCCGATCTCGGCGTTGCTGAGGGCGTGCAGTTGTTCGGTGCGCAGCGCCACCATCTGGTCGGTGGTCAGCGCCTGGATCTGCGCCGTGCTCAGGGTCGGCATGTCGGCCACTTCGATGGCGGCGATCTGGTCGGTGCTGAAGCGGGCCATGCTCAGCGGCGCCAAGGCGCGCAACTGGGCCGACGACAGCAAGACCACCTGGTCGGTGCTCAGGCCGGCGATCTGCTTGCTGCCCATGGCGGCGATCTGCCGCGTCTTCATGGCGGCCAGGTCGGCCGCCACCAGGCCGGCCACCTGGTCGGAGCTGAGCGCGGCGATCTGCGTCGAGCCCAGCGAGGCCAGGCTGCTCAGCGCGTCGATCTGCTGGCTCGTCAGGTAGCCGATTTGGAGCGTGCTCAGCGCGGCGATTTCCTGCGAGGTCAAGGCGCCGTATTGGGTCAGTGTCAGCGCGGCCAGCTGGTCGCTGCTGAGTGCGACGACCTGGGCGGTGCGCAGCGCCGCCAGGTCGACCAGTTCGATGGCGACGATCTGGTCGCTGCTCAAGGCGGCCAGCACCGGATTCGACAGGGCGCGGATCTGGCCGGTGGTCAGCGCGACGATCTGGTCGGTGTTGAAATAGCCGATCTGCGTCGAGCTGAAGGCGGCCACCTGGGCGGTCTTCAGCGCGGCGATCTGGGTCGGCGTCAGCGAGGCGATCTGGTCGCTCGACAGGCCGACGATCTGCCGGCTGCTCAGGCCGGCCAGCGAGCCGAGCGCGGCGATCTGCGCCGTGCTCATCGCGCCCAGCTGGCGCGAGGTCAGCGCGCCCACTTCCTGCGAGGTCAGCACGCCGAGCTGGCCCAGCGTCAGCGCCGCCACCTGCTTGGTGCTGAGGGCGGCGATCTGGTTGGTCTTCATCACGGCCAGGTCGGCCAGTTCGATGGCGACGATCTGGTCGGTGGTCAGGGCGGCCAGGGTGGTGTTGTTGAGGCTGCGGATCTGCGCGCTGGTCAGGGCGACGATCTGGTCGCTGCTCAGCGCGCCCACCTGGGCGCTGGTCAGGCCGGCGATCTGGCTGGTCTTCAGCGTCGGGATCCTGGCCGGCGACAGGCTGGCGATCTGGTCGCTGGTCATGGCGCCGATCTGCCGGCTGGTCAGCGGCGCCAGGCTGGCGAAACTGGCGATCTGGCTGGTCGACAGGGAGGCGATCTGCACGGTGGTCAGGGCGGCGATGTCGGCCGTGCTCAGCGTGCCGAACTGGTCGCTGGTCAGCGCCGCCAGCTGGGCGGTGGCCAGCGCGGCGACCTGGCTGGTCTTCAGCGCGGCGATGTCGACCAGCTCGATGGCGGCGATCTGATCGGTCGTCAGCGCGGCCAGGTCGGCGCCGCCGATGGCGCGGATCTGCGCGGTGCTCAGCGCCACCACCTGGTCGGTGGTCAGCGAGGCGGTCTGCGCCGTCGTCAGGGCGGCGATCTGGCGCGTGCTCAGGGTGGCCAGCAGGGCCAGCGACAGGGTGGCGATCTGGTCGGTGGTGAGGGCGGCGATGGCCGCCGTGGTGAAGGAGTTCAGCGAGCTCAGCGCGCCGAGCTGGGCGCTGCTCAGCGCCGCCTTCTGGCCCGGCGTCAGCGCGGCGATTTCCTGCGTCGTCAAGGCGGTGATCTGGGCGGTGCTGAGGGCGGCGATCTGGTCGCTGTTGAACTTGGTCAGCTGGCTGGTGCGCAGCGCGGCCAGGTCGGTCAGCGAAATCGCGGCGACCTGGTCGGTGGTGAGGGCGGCGATGGCCAGCGAATTGAGGCCGCGGATCTGCGCCGTGCTCAGCACGTGGATCTGGTCGGTGGTCAGCGCCTGCGCCTGGTCGGTGTTGAGGACGGCGATCTGGCCGCTTTGCAGCGTCAGCAGGTCGTTGGTCGACATGCTCGCCAACTGGTCGGTGGTGAGGGCGGCGACCTGGCCGCTGGCCAGCACGTCGAGCCGGCTCAGCGCGTCGAGCTGGCCGTTGGCCAGGCTGGCGATCTGCAGCGCCGTCAGGGCGCGCAGCTCGGCGGTGGTCAAGGCGGCCAGTTGGGCGGTCCGCATGGTGTCGAGCTGGGCGGTGGTGAGGGCGGCGATCTGCCGCGTGCTCATCTGCACCAGGTCGTTCAGGGCGATGGCGTTGATCTGGTCGCTGCTGAAGCTGCTCAGGGTCTGCGTGGCGATGGCGCGCACCTGGCCGGTGCTCAGGCCGATGATCTGCGTCGAGTTCAGCGCGGCCACCTGGTCGCTGCCCAGCGCGGCGATCTGCGCGGTGCTCAGCGTGGCCAGGTCCTGGGTGTCGAAGTTGCCCAGCTGGTCGCTGGTGAGGGCGGTGATCTGCCGCGTGCTGAAGCCGGTGAAGCTGCTCAGCGCCGAGATTTGCTGGCTGCCCAGCGCGCGGATCTGGTCGCTGTTGAGGGCGCGCACCTCGGCGCTGGTCAGCGCGGCGATCTGGGCGGTGCCCAGGGCGACGATCTGGTCGGTGGTCAGTTTGCTGATCTGCAGCGTGCGCAGGCCGGGCAGGTCGCGCGTCTCGATCGCCACGATGTGGTCGGTGTTGAGCGCCATCAGCGCCGCCGAACTGAGCGCGCGCAGCTGGGCGCTGCCCATGGCGACGATCTGGTCGGTGGTCAGGGCGTGCGCCTGGTCGCTGCTGAGGGCGGCGATCTGGCTGGTTTTCAGGCCGGCCA
This sequence comes from Rugamonas violacea, assembly GCF_016461825.1. Classification (GTDB taxonomy): domain Bacteria; phylum Pseudomonadota; class Gammaproteobacteria; order Burkholderiales; family Burkholderiaceae_D; genus Rugamonas. Next base: position 114,514 of record NZ_JAEMNU010000016.1, read on the forward strand.
GGTCGGCCGTGTTCAGCGTGGCGATCTGGTCGGTGGTCAGCGCGACGACCTGGCGCGTGGTCAGCGTGGTCAAGGTCAGGGCGTCGAGCTGGCTGCTGCTCAGCGCGGCGATCTGGTCGCTGGTCAGCGCCACCGTCTCGGCCGAGGTCAGCGCCGCCGTCTGGTTGATGCTGAGGGCGGCGATCTGGTCGGTGCTGAGCTTGTTGATCTGGTTCGGCAGCAGGGCGGCGATGTCGCGCGTTTCGATGAAGCCGATCTGGTCGGTGGTGAGGGCGGCGATGGTGTCGCTGTTGAAGGCGCGGAATTGCGCCGTGCTCAGCGCGATGATGTGGTCGCTGTTGAGCGCCTGCAACTGGTCGGACGTGAAGGCGCCCAGTTGGCTGGCGGCCAGGCTGGCCAGGCTGCGCGTGGTCAGTTGGGCGATCTGGTCGGTGGTGAACGAGGCGATCTGGCGCGAGTTCATGCCGTTCAGCGTCGCCAGCGCGGCGATCTGGGCGCTGGTGAGCACGCTGATCTGTTCGGTCAGCAGGGCGCCGATGGCCTTGCTCGACAGGGCGGTGAATTGATTCGTGCTCAGCGACGTCAAATGCTCGCTGTTGAGCGCCGCCACCTGGGCGGTGGTCAACGCGGCGATGTCGCGCGTCTCGATGAAGGTGAGCTGGTCGGTGGTGAGCAGGTTCAGCGCGGCCGTCGTCAACGCGGCGTACTGGGCGGTGCCCAGCGCGATCAACTGGTCGCTGCCGAGCGCCAGCATGTCGTCGGGGTTGAAGGCGGCCAGCTGGGCGCTGCTGAGGGCGGCGATGTCGCGCGTTTCCAGGGTGGCCACCTGGTCGCTGGTGAGCGCGGCGATCTGCAGCGTGGTCAGCGCCGCCAGCGACAGCCAGCCGGCGATCTGGTCGCTGCTCAGCACGACCAGCTGGTCGGGCCGCAACGCCGCCTGGGCGGCGCTGTTCATCGCCGCCATCTGGGCGGTGCGCAGGGCGGCGACCTGGTTGACGTCGAGCGCGCCGATCTGGCGCGAGTTGAGCAGGGCGAAGTCGCGCGTCTCCAGCGCCACCACCTGGTCGGTGGTCAGCAGCGCCAGGATGGTGGTGCTGAGCGCGCCGACCTGGTCGCTCGACAGGGCGACGATCTGGTCGGTGGTGAAGGCGTTCAACTGGTAGTCCTGCAGCGCGCCGAGCTGGCGGCTGCTCAGCGCGACCACGTCGCGCGTCTCCAGGCTGGCGATCTGCTGGGTCAGCAGGGCGGAGATTTGCAGGGTGCTGAGCGAGACCAGCGAGCTCAGCGCGGCGATCTGGTCGCTGCTCAACAGGGGGATCTGGTCGACGCTCAGGCCGGCCATGGCGGCGCTGCGCAGGGCCTTCATTTGCGTGGTGGTCAGGGCGACGATCTGGTCGGCGTTGAGGAAGCCGACCTGGGCACTGCTGAGCACGGCGATGTCGCGCGTCTCGATGGCGGCCACCTGGTCGGTGCCGAGCAGGGCCAGGCTGTCGCTCGACAGGCCGGCGATCTGGGCGGTGTTCAGGCCGACCATCTGGTCGGTCGACAGGGCGAGGAACTGGATCGCCGTGAAGGCGTTGATCTGGCTGCTGGTCATGGTGGCCAGCGCGGCCGTGGCCAGCGAGGCGATTTGTTCGGTCAGCAGGGCGGCGACGGCGGCGCTGTTGAGGGCGCGCAGTTGCACGCTGCTCAGGCTGGCCAGCTGGTCGCTGCTCAGGCCGCTGCCCTGGTCGGCGCCCAGCGCGCCCATCTGGCTGGTGGTGAGGGCGTGCAGCTCGCCCGTGGTCAGCGCGTTGACTTGTTGCGATTGCAAGGAGGCCAGCTGGTCGCTGCGCAGGGCGCGCATGTCGGCCGTGCTCAGCACGCCCACCTGGTCGGTGGTCAGGGCGGCGCTCTGGCCGGTGGTCAACAGGGCGATCTGGCGGGTGCTCAGCGAGACGATCTGGTCGGTGGTGAAGGACGCCACGTCCTCGGTTTCCATGGCGCGCAGTTGCAGGGAACTGAGCGCGCGCAGCTGGGCCGTGCTCAGATAGGCGATCTGGTCGGTGGTAAAGGCCTGCATGTCCTCCGTCGTCAGCAGCGCCACCTGGTCGGTGCGCAGGGCGATGATCTGGTCGGAAGTGAAGGCGGCTACGATCGATGTCATGCAAGTTCTCCCAGTGACCTCCATGATACGCCGGTAATTGCCGCATGGAAATCAAATCTACGTGTTTCGGCTATTGAATTTCCCTATGGGCGCGGGGCGCGCGGTACTGGTCGAAGCGGCAAGTTTGCCTTCTCCGACCAGGTGCGCGGCATCAGCCTGGTGCGTTCAATGCCGTCCAAAAACAACTGTTGCAGCGGCGTGGCCAGGTAGGGGAGCGACATGGCCAACACCAGCAAACCGACGCCCAAAGTGATCGGGAAACCGATCCCGAACAGGTTGAGCGCCGGCGCCGCGCGGGTCAAAATGCCCAACGCGACGTTGGTGATCAGCAGCGCCGCCACGATGGGCAGGGACAACTGGACACCGATACTGAAAATCTTGCCGCCCCAGTCGGCCAGCTGCTTGAAGCCGCCGCCGTAGATCGGCTGGGCCGACAGCGGCAGGCTGCTGAAGCTTTCCACCAGCGCCGACAGCAGCACCAGGTGGGTGTTGGTTGCCAGAAACGCCATGGTGGCGACCAGCGCCAGGAACTGGCTGATCGCCGACGAGCGGCCCTGGGTGTTCGGATCGAAGAAGGTGGCGAAACCCAGGCCCATGGTCAGGCTGCCGATTTCGCCGGCCATCTCGACGGCGGCGAAGACGATGCGCATCGAAAACCCCATCGCCAGGCCGATCAGCAGCTCCTGCGACAGGATCAACAGGCCGGCCAGCGACAGCGGGTCGGCGCCCGGCAGGGCCGGCACGGCCGGCGCGACGATCAGCGCCAACAGCACGCCCAGGCCGACCTTGACGGTGATCGGCACGCTGTTGTTGCCGAACAGGGGAGCGGCGGCGATCAGGCCGAGGATGCGCGTGAGCGGCCACAGCAATGCCGCGATCCATAGGTTGATATCGGCAGTGGAGAGCGTAATCATGAGCCCCCGTTACAATTTAGTTGCGCTACCGCAAGCATCTAGCCGACCATGCCCGGAATGCCGCCGAACACCTCGCGCATATAGTCGAGCATCACCGACAGCATCCACGGCCCGGCCACCACCAGGGCGATGAAGATGCCGACCAGCTTGGGGATGAAGGACAGGGTGCTCTCGTTGATCTGGGTGGCGGCCTGGAAGATGCTCACCACCAGGCCGATCACCAGCGCCACCAGCAGCATCGGGGCGGCCACCATCAGCGTGATCTCCATCGCGTGGCGGCCCATCGTCATGACGCTTTCCGGGGTCATCGCGCGCTCCTAGTAGAAACTCTGCGACAGCGAGCCGATCAGCAACTGCCAGCCGTCCACCAGCACGAACAGCATCAGCTTGAAGGGCAGCGAGATGACCGCCGGCGACATCATCATCATGCCCATCGACATCAGCACCGAGGCCACCACCATGTCGATGATGAGGAAGGGGATGAAGATGGCGAAGCCGATCTGGAAGGCGGTCTTCAGCTCGCTGGTGACGAAGGCGGGAATCAGCACGCGCAGCGGCACGTCCTCCGGTCCCTGCAGCGCCGGGCTGCGCGAAATCTTGACGAACAGCGCCAGGTCGGCCTGGCGGGTCTGCTTCATCATGAAAGTTTTTAATGGGGCGACACCCTTTTCCATCGCCACGCTCATGGTGATCTTGTTTTCCTGCAAAGGCTGGTAGGCCTCGGTGTAGATCTTGTCGAACACCGGCCCCATGACGAACAGCGTCAGGAACAGGGCCAGGCCGACCATCACCTGGTTGGGCGGCGCAGACTGCGTGCCGATCGCCTGGCGCAGCAGCGACAGCACGATGATGATGCGGGTGAAGCTGGTCATCATCAGCAGCGCGGCGGGCAGGAAGGACAGCGCCGTCATCAGCAGCAGGGTCTGGACCGGCAGCGTGTAGTTGGTGCCGCCGCCCGCCGCCGGCACGCTGTTGAACGCCGGAATGCCCGGCTCGGCCAGCGCCCATAGCGGCAGGGCCAGGGCGGCCAGCGCGAGTAAGCACTTACCAATCGAACCGGCCGCGGGAGCGGCGAGCCAAGGCGCGGACGACTTATTTACCATTGCGTTTTTCTATCGTCTGTTTGAACCACTCGGCGAAATTGGCGCCCGGCAGGCCCGCTTGGGGATTGCCGGCGATCTCGTCTTGTTGCTGGCGCGGCATGGTGGCCAGCGCGTTCATGCGGCCCGGCGAGGCGCCGACGACGATCCATTGTTCGCCGACCTCGACCACCAGGATGCGCTCGCGCGTGCCGACGCTGAGCGAGCCGACCAGGCGCACGGTGCCGCCGCCGTTGCCCAGCGTTTTAGGACCGTAGCGCTTGAGCAGCCAAGCCAGGCCGACCAGCAGGGCCAGCACGAAGGCCAGCGCCAGCGTGGTCTGCACCAGGCCGCCGGCCGAGGACGGGGCCGACGGGGCCGACGCCGACGGCGCGGCGACGACCAGCGGCGCCGGGGCCGGCAGCACCATGGCCGAGCCGGCCTTGGCTGCCGGCGCCGTGTCGGCGGCGGCGACGGCCGGCTCGGCGGCGGCCGGCGTCGCCGTGGCTACGGCGTTGGACGGTGCTGCCGTGGCGGTGGCCGGGCCGGCGGGCGGATGGTTCGACAGCGGCGCCGACACGCTGGCGCTTTGCTGCGGCGCGGCGGGCGCCGGGGCGATGGTGCCGGAGGCGCTGTGTTGGGCCGACGCGGGCAGCGCGGCGGCGGCCAGCAGCAATGTGGTGAAAAGAACAGCAGGTTTCATTTATTCAGTTTTCGAATGCGTTCGGAAGGCGTGATGATGTCGGTCAGGCGGATACCGAACTTGTCGTTGACCACCACCACCTCGCCCTGGGCGATCAGGCAGCCGTTGACCAGCACGTCCATCGGCTCGCCGGCCAGGCCGTCGAGCTCGACCACCGAACCCTGCGCCAACTGCAGCAGGTTCTTGATGGCGATCTTGGTGCGGCCCAGTTCCACCGTCAGCTGGACCGGAATGTCGAGGATGAAGTCGATGTCGTTGTGCGTCTCGGTCTTGCTGCCCTGGTTGGAGAAGTCCTTGAAGACGGCGGCGCTGGCGGCCTGGCTTTGCAGCGCGTCGGCTTCCGCCTTGGCCTGCTCGGCGATGGCCGCGCCCCAATCGTCATCCATGCTTTGGTCGTCTTGATTGTCAGACATGTTTCTCTCCTGTGTGGCGCGTCGCGGGGGGGGGGGGGGGGGGGGG
>NZ_JAEMNU010000016.1:119820-122685 GCF_016461825.1 Rugamonas violacea
GCCGCGGTTGTGTGCTGTTTTGTGTGCTGCTTTGAATACTGTTTTGGATATTGTTTTGACTACTGTCACTTGCTGCTGTTGTCGGTGTTGGCGAGCAGTTTCTCGACCTTCAGCGCGTATTGTCCGTTCAACACGCCGTAGCTGCAATCCATCACCGGCACGCCGTCGACGGTGGCCGAAATCATCTCCGGGATGGTCAGCGGAATGATGTCGCCGACCCGCATGTTGAGGATGTCGTCGAAGTTGACCTTGGCCGTGCCCAGCGTGGCCAGCAGCTCGACTTCGGCGATCTGGATCTGCTGGGTCATCAGGCGGATCCAGCGCTTGTCCACCTCCAGCGCCTCGCCCTGCAGGCTGGAGGTCAGCGAGTCGCGGATCGGCTCGATCATCGAGTAGGGCATGCAGAAGTGGATCTGGCCCGAGACGGAGCCCAGCTCGACGGTGAAGGTCGACGCCACCACCACCTCGTTCGGCGTGGCGATGTTGGCGAACTGGGTGTTCATCTCGGAACGGATGTATTCGAACTCGACCGGGAACACCGGCTCCCACGACTTGGTGTAGGCCTCGAAGACGATGTCGAGGATGCGCAGGATGATGCGCTGCTCGGTCTGGGTGAAGTCGCGCCCCTCGACGCGGGTGTGGAAGCGGCCGTCGCCGCCGAACAGATTGTCGACCAGCAGGAACACCAGGCCCGGATCGAACACCATCAGGGCGGTGCCGCGCAGCGGCTTCATGTGCACCAGGTTGAGGTTGGTCGGCACCACCAAATTGCGGATGAACTCGCTGTACTTGGAGACCCGCACCGAGCCGACCGACACCTCGGCGCTGCGGCGCAGGAAGTTGAACAGGCCGACGCGCAACAAGCGGGCGAAGCGCTCGTTGATGATCTCCAAGGTCGGCATCCGCCCGCGCACGATGCGCTCTTGGGTCGCCAGGTTGTAGGTTCTGACTCCCGCGACGTCTTCCGGCGCCTGCGCGTCGTCCTGATCGCCGTTGACACCCTTCAAGAGGGCATCGACTTCTTCCTGGGAGAGAAAATTATCGGCCATGATGTCTTACTGGATGATGAAGGAAGTATATAAAACGTCGCTCACGTCCTGCTGTGGGCCGCGTTCCTCGAACGGCTTCCTGAGCTGTTCGACGATCTCGTCGCTGAGCCGCTTCTTGCCCTCGGGCGTGTTGATCTCGTTGGCGCGCTTGCCCGACAGCAGCAACAGCATGCGGCTGCGCACCTTCGGCATATTGTTCTTGATGACCTCGACCTCTTCCAGGCCGACCACTTCCAGCGTGAACGCCAGTTGCAGATACTGGTCGGCGCCGTCCTCGCCCGGTTGCAGGTTGACGGTGAACGGTTCGACCGGCACGAACACGGGCGGGCCGGCCTTGGCGACCTCTTTGTGCTTGGGCTTGGCCGGCGCTTCGTCGCCCGACTTGCCATGCATGAAGAACCAGGCCGCGCCGCCGCCGCCGCCCAGCAGGACCAGCACGCCGGCGATGATGATGATCAAGAGTTTTTTCTTGCCACCGGCCGGTGCCGCGTCCGCTTTAGCATCAGCTTTCATTTTTGGATTCGCTTTCAAAAATTCCCCTGCAAGGTGCGTCAATGGATCATGACGCCATTATGTCATTATCGGCAAAGCGTGCGCAGCTGGATCGGTGGAAAAGAGGGGGGAACAGGGCGTATCTCGGCGTTTCCATAGCGAAACAAACAACAAACGGCCGGGGACGTTGGAAAATGCGGGAAGTGGGCGGGGGGATGGCGTCGGCAGCTTGGCGAAAACCACCCAGGGGCGCACGGCTAGGGTCAGACCCGGCGGGTCCGACCCTGGATTTTGCCGCTGGGGGTGGTCGGCCGATCTCAGGCGAAGGTGTCGACCGCGCCGGCCGGCAGGCGCCGCACCGCTGGCCTTGCCGCCGCCTCGCTGTCGGCGCCGGCGCCGAAGCGGCCGCCGTCGTTAGCGCCGTTGCCGCCGCGTCCGCCCTGGCCGCCGTTCTGCGCCGAGGCGGCCTGTTGCTGGAAGCCCTGTTGCTGGCCCGAGGTGTCGGCCGAGACGGTGGCGTTGCCCAGCGTGATGCCGGCCTCGCTCATCATTTCGCGCAGCTTCGGCATGGCCGCCTCCAGCGCCTGGCGCACCTCCGGCTGGGCCGAGGTGAAGGCGGCGCTGGCCTGGTCGTTCGACACGCTCAGCACCACCTGCAGCGGACCGAGGTCCGGCGGGTTCAGGCTCAGCGAGGCGCTCTGCTCGCCGCCGGCGGCCATGAAGATGATCTTTTGCCCCAGTTGCTGGTCCCACACGGGACTGCCGACCCGGCCGCTGAGCTTGTCCGCCGGCAGCGCCGTGGCGGCCTTGGCGATCTCCTGCGCGGCGGCGGCGGCCGGCGCCTGGGTGGCGTGCAGCTCGGCCGGCGCGGCGCCTTCGCGCGCCGCCGTCAGCGTCTCGGCGCGGGCCTCGCGCCCGGCGGGCAGGCCCAGCGGGGCGGCCTCGGCCTGCGGCCGGCCTTGCGTCGCCTGCAAGGCGGCGTTGTCGGCCGGCTGGGCCTTGGTTTCGATCTTGTTGATGCTGTCGGCGCCGGCCTCGGGGGCCGTGGCCCGGGCCGCATCGGCCAGCGTGGTGCCCGGCGCGTCGCTTGGCTCGGCGGCCGGCTGCCCGCTCGGCAGGGCGGCGGCGGCGGCCGGCGCGCTGCGCTTGAGTTCGCCGGTGGCGGCCGGCGTGGTGGTGGCGACCGCGACCGCGGCCGCGCCGGCGTCGGCCGGCTTGGCCTCGGCGGCGCTGGCCGCCGCGTTGGCTTGCGCGATCAGCGCCTTGAAGTCGAGCGTGTCGGCGGCGGCCGCGTCGGCGGCCGGCTTGACCTCGGCGGCGCCGG
>NZ_JAEMNU010000160.1 GCF_016461825.1 Rugamonas violacea
ACTGGGGTGAAGTCGTAACAAGGTAGCCGTATCGGAAGGTGCGGCTGGATCACCTCCTTTCTAGAGTTGCACGAACCTTTGGGTTCAGCTCATCAAGCATTCACACTTATCGACTGTCAATTAAGAAGAACAGCATTTGGGGCTGTAGCTCAGCTGGTTAGAGCACCGTGTTGATAACGCGGGGGTCGTTGGTTCGAGTCCAACCAGCCCTACCAGAACACGAGTAGTACCCTAGGGGGATTAGCTCAGCTGGGAGAGCACCTGCTTTGCAAGCAGGGGGTCGTCGGTTCGATCCCGTCATCCTCCACCAAAAGTTCAAACGTAAGTCGCGCCAAGATGGTGTCGGATTTAGGTTTGGTCTTTTAGAGATTAAATGCTGTTTCGTTCTTTAAAAATTTGGAAGAAGTAAAAGTAAAGATTATTTATTGATCGCATGCGTCGGAAGACGGATGCGATGGGTAATGATTGTATGTATCAACAAACATAGCAACATGTAATTTCTTATTCCTATGACCGCTCCTTTGTTTAGTCGCAAGGGGCTAACGTTATAGGGACAAGCGAATAAGTGCACATGGTGGATGCCTTGGCGATTACAGGCGATGAAGGA
>NZ_JAEMNU010000161.1 GCF_016461825.1 Rugamonas violacea
CGGGCTTTGAACCCTTGACAAAGCGTTTTGTTTGTCAGTTGCGAAGAAGGAAGAGTATGCAGCGTTTCGGCCATTTCGTCAACCCCCTCTTTTCCCCCGTTGCACTCTGCGCCGCGATCATTTGCGTGCTCCGTTTGCGGGGAGGCGAACTATAACAAAGCCTGCGGAAAACCACCAGCCAATTCTTCGGTTAATTGCGATTTGCAGTAAACATCATGCGGACAGTCCCGGACGGTGACAGCCCTCCATTAGCGCAAACGCAACGTTCTAAAAAATAAACTAGAAAAACGATAATCTTATAAATTTAATACGTAAAATAAATTGGCTTCTGGTGTGTCCTTGTGTCGCACGGATTTCGCGGCATGCTATCGACCCGCCCGGGCACACCGTGATGTCCCATCCATCAAAGGAGACAGCAAGCATGCCATTCACACTCCATCCCAGCCTTCAAGCCAAACCGACCCTGCTCCGGGTATTGATCTGTGCAAGCCTGAGTCTTGGCAGTCCGCCCCTGCTCGCCCAGGCATCGTCCGCAGCAATGAGCGGACCAGCAATGCAAGCAAGTGCAGATCTCGCGCAATTTGTTCAGCACAATCTGCAAACACGCATCGGAGGCTTGCCGCAAGAGTTTCCACTCGATATAGCCGATATCCAAGATCTGAAGGATGCCAAAATTGGCTATGGCTTCCAGGTCTACACCATCTATCCCGGCGACATTCTGGCCGGACGAGGCGAGCTACGCTCGATGGCCAAGCCAACCGGTATCTGGCGATTTTCCATCACCCTGAACGGGCGTTCGATCGGCTTGGCCACGGTGGAACAAGTCGCCGGCAAATGGGAGACCGTGGCTTACGGCGCGGCCGTACTGGCCAAGGATCTCGACGCATCGCTGTTCGCCTATGCCAACAACGATCGATCCAATGTGCGGTTCATCCGCATCTACCAGGCGCAATCCGATTTTCTGGAAGTGGTCTCCGCAACGGATGCGAAAACCCGCTTTGCACCGCTGTATTCCGCGCGCCAATCCTTGCTATTCAAGCAAAAGGCGGACCGGAATAGCACCGATGCCCGCACCTCAAGCGAGGAGCTACTTGAATCCCACGAGCTGCTTGCACCGCTAAGAGCTGCGGTCAGTAAAAACATGGATGCCAGCCGCTAACCTTATGCTCGCCGGAGCAACTCCGGAAAAGGAGATCCACATGAAAAAACAACTGAACTATGCCTTACTCGGCGCCAGCCTGCTGCTCACCACATCAGTCGCCCTAGCCCAGTCAAAAACACTCAACATTCCCCTGGTCACGCAGGAACATAGCCAATGGTGCTGGGCGGGCTCCAGCAAAGCTGTGCTGAATTTTTACGCGAAAACGCCCAGCCAGTGCCAAATCGTCAACTGGGCATTCGGCCTGAACTACGCCTGCGGCAACAATGTATTCAACTGGAACAGCAATGCCAACCAGCCCAATAGTATGTACGGCAGCAATGGTAGCGTACAGGGCATCTTGAACGCTTGGGGCGTGGGCAATAGCGCCTACAGCGTCGCCTCTTCTTGGAATAGCGTCGTGGCCGACATCAATGCGAATCGGCCCTTCGTCATCCGCTACGGCTGGACCAGTGGCGGTGGGCATATCATGGTGGGGCGCGGCTATGAAAGCGTGAACGGCGTAAATTACCTCTACATCATGAATCCTTGGCCGGGGGAGGGGCAGACCTATCGCAGCTATAACTCCGCAGTGTCAGCGTCCGACCATAAGTGGACACACACCCAGCGCATGAACATCAACGGATAAGCCGCATCCGCATCCGACGGCGCGCTTGGGGAGCGCTGAATGCAGTCCCCGCCCCGCCTGCCTTGGCCGGGGCGCGCCTGAGCGCAACCAAGCTAGTCGCCGGATGATTCATTTTGTTTAAAAACGCATCATTTTTTTACGCGCAATCTAAATATGCCTATACTGGTTTCTCCTTAGCTCTCCTGCAGGGTGCTGCGTATTCCGGCGAACGTGACCGGTCATTCCGGGGAACGTGACCGCTGCGCATGAGATGGCGTTACGCGGTCAAATTCTAATCCCTGCGG
>NZ_JAEMNU010000162.1 GCF_016461825.1 Rugamonas violacea
TCGAATGTCTTTCGCTTTCTTGTTGCCATGTATCACTCCTCAGATGGTGGATTTTCCACCTATTGAGGTGTCCAGGCAAATTAGACCACAGCACTTACTCTGCGCGGTCAGCCTATCGCTGGATAAGGCGGCCGAAGGCCTAGCCTTCCTGTTCCGCCCGGACTTCAGCAAGATCACGGCGACGGTTGTATTGACAGCAATGGGCCTGGCCTTCTTCAAGCTGTCGCTAGGCATGGGTACGATGATGACCTACGGCAGTTATTTCCGCGACGATCAAAATATCCCAATGACGACGGTGCGCGTCATGGCGGCGGACCTGTGCGTATCCATGCTTGCGGGCATCGCCATCTTCCCTGCGGTGTTTACTTTCGGCTTCGCGCCGGCGGCCGGTCCGGCGTTGGTCTTCATTACGATTCCGGCGGTTTTCTCACAGATCCCCATGGGACAAGTGCTGATGGTCATTTTCTTCGTGCTGGCTGCCGTTGCTGCCACGGGGGCCATGCTCTCGTTGATGGAAGTGCCGGTGGTGATTTTGCATGAGCGACTGGGTATCACTCGGCGCAGGGCGACCGTGCTCACGATTGTCAGTTTAATGGTGCTCGGCTCGAGCTGCGCATTGACCAATAGCCTGCTGGCCAACTTCAAGGTGTTTGGTTTCAATATGTTTGATCTGTTCGACTTCGTTTCATCCAACATCATCATGCCCGCCGGCGGCATCTTGCTCGCCGTGTTTGTCGGCTGGGTATGGGGGCGCGATCAATTTACCCAGGCGCTGTCCAACAAGGGCACGCTGGCGAATGAGTCGACCTCACGCCTTGTCTTCTTCCTGTTACGCTATGTTTCGCCTGTGCTTATTCTGCTGGTCATGCTCAAGGGCTTGAACCTGCTCTAATCCCCAGTCACTTGCGCGCAGCCAGAGCTCGCGCGCAAGTCGCACTCTCAACACTCCTCATCCACATGCGTTGGCACCCGTCTCAGGCGGTGCCACGCTCCTTCCTGCTTCCTGCTTCCTGCTTCCTGCTTCCTGCTTCCCACAAAGATACTTGATAGCCGCCGGTCACCAGCTTGGCGCCACGACTGGCTCAGACCTGTGCTGAGATATTCCATCGCCTCGTCGACGCTAGGCACGCTGAGCACGCTGAGCACGCTGAGCACGCTGAGCAGCGTCGCACGCCCGCAAAGGCGACACTTGGCCCAGCGCGCCTTAAAGGCACCTCTAAAAACCCGTCGCTCTCGCGTAGGCGGGAGCCTATACGTCGCATCTTGTCTAGCTCAGCATGGGTTCCCGCCTACGCGGCGGTCCGCCGATGCGGAACGACAATTTGGTGGTTTTTCGAGGTGCCTTTAACTGCAGGAGAAGATCTACGCTGTCGAAGTGCAACGACGGCGCTAGTGCATGCATCACACGGAAAAGCGCTTGGCGCAATGTCAAAACAGGGCGATTAAAAACAGTGGACGAAAAAAAACCCCACCAGATCACTGGTGGGGTTTTTTAGAATAACTAGCCTGACGATAACCTACTTTCACACTGGTTGCAGCACTATCATCGGCGCAGAGTTGTTTCACGGTCCTGTTCGGGATGGGAAGGGGTGGTACCAACTTGCTATGGTCATCAGGCATTGACTTGTACAGCGTTCGCTTCCAATTGGACAGCGGCACTTGAATCCGGAAGAAGCATTATAAACGATTTATACCGTTTATTCAAAGTAAAGATCGGGGTAATGAA
>NZ_JAEMNU010000163.1 GCF_016461825.1 Rugamonas violacea
GCGCTGCTGCCGTGGAATGTGAAGGATTTGCATACCCCGGATTTAACCAGCATTCTGCCTGGCTGAATAGGTTGGGGTTCGTGGAGCGCTTACGCTCAAACCAGAAATACCTGCAAATGAGCCAGCATTCCATTCCGCAAACCAGCATTCAAAAGGCGCTGGCCAGCAATAGCTGCAACTGACCGCTGCGGCCGCATGTGCTACCATGTAGTTAATGTGTAACACATAGGAGCAAGACCATGAGCGAAGCAACATTTACCTTCCGTGTCGATGAGAGCCTGAAAGACCAATTCACCACGGCGGCCAAGGACCGCGACCGCACCGCTGCGCAGCTGCTGCGCGACTTCATGCGTGACTTCGTGCGGCAGCAGCAGGAGGCGGCCGAACATGACGTCTGGTTCCGTCGTCAGGTGCAGGTCGGCCTGGACTCGGCCAATGCCGGCAACCTGGTCCCTGCAGCTGAAGTCGAAGCCAAGTTCGCCGCCAAGCGCGAAGCCACCCGCCGCAGGCTGAAAGCCGCCGAATGATCGAGCTGTTCTGGACATCAGAGGCGATTCAAGACCGCGACGACATCTACGACTACATCGAGACCCACAACCCGGCCGCTGCGCTCGCCCTCGATGAGCTGTTTGAAGAAAAGGCCGGCCGCCTGGTCGATCATCCCGGCCTGGGAAAGCCTGGCCGCGCCGTCGGCACCCGCGAGTTGGTAGCGCACCAGAACTACATCCTCGTCTATGACACTGCCGGCGACCTAGTGCGCGTGCTGCGTGTGCTACACGCCGCCCGTCAGTGGCCTACGTCGCGTCTGCACTGACCAGACGACCACAAAGCCGTGTCGTTCGGCAGTTCTTGGACGATGGTTTCTGCACCGGGTTCTTGGTCACTCTACGCCGGATGCGGGCATCACAGCAAGCGCAGGCTGTGGACCTTCCAGAAAACCCTCGTTTGTTGCACTGATGTATCCCTTACATTGTTGCCGTGCTATGTTTGGTATTCAGGGCGAGATCCGCCCCCTTTTTAAGGAGTCTGATATGACCAGTTTTAAAGCTTCGGTTCAGTACCAGGACAACAATGGAACGGCAGCGGCCGACCATGCCGACAAGAACGATCTGACTGATTACCTGAAGGCAAAAAAGTTGATGAGCGACGATGAATTTGTCGTCGCGTCTTCTTTGTGGGTCGGGGAGAACCACGGTGGCAAGCTGGGTAGCGTTACAGTGAAAGCGTATTTGTTCGACAAACCCAGCTATGCGACGGTTAAAGATGCGTTGGATGCCATCGCCGGGCCGATCCCCGTCCGCGCCGTAAAGATCGAGGTGACGATTGAGGAATTTATCGGCTTCTTCAAACGGTTTGAGGTAGTTTTGACTCGAAAAGGTTTCGACATCGAGGGCCGCGAGTACACAACAGTCGAATGAAATTCGAAGCAATCTGCGCTGAACGTACCTGCGGCAGATACGCGCAGTCAGTTGCAGTTATTCCCGGTTCGCGCAGATGGAATGCAGGTCGGCCCCGTTAAATGCAGGTTCAGTTGCAGCTAATGCTGGTTTGACGGGGCCGTCAGTTGCAGTTAATCCTGGTCGAAAAATTCGATAACTGCAGGTCGGCTGTCCACTATTTGTCCAGAATATAGATGTTCACTGACGACTAGTGAGTACGTCGTCTATCATAACCCCTTGATTTTAGGGCTATAGACGATCATTGACGGCATGTTGGACGCACTCATAATCCGTTGGTGCCGTGTTCGACTCACGGGAGGCCCACCAGGATTGTATGTAGTGAAATCAAGCCCTTACGAGTGATCGTAAGGGCTTTTTGATTTCTGAGTGGTTTCTTGGGTTCAACGGGGCGAACGGCATGGCCGGACTACGGGCGCAAAACGATCTTGCGGCAGGCATCGTCCTTCTGGTCGAACATCTTGTAGCCAGCGGCGGCCTGGGCCAGCGGCATGCGGTGCGAGATGATCGCTTCCGGCCTCAGCTTGCCCTCTTCGATATACTTCAGCAACTCGGGCATGAAGCGCTGAACGTGGGTCTGCCCGGTCTTGAAGCCGATCCCTTTTTCAAATGCGTCGCCGAACAGGAAACCATGGATGAAGCCGGCGTACAGGCCCGGCACGCTGACAGTTCCGCCGCGCCGTACTGCGGCGATACACTGGCGCAGCGCCTTGCCGCTGCTGCCTTCGAGCTTGATGGCCGTGAGCGCGGTTTCCAGCATGCTGCCCTTGGCTTCGAAGCCTACCGCGTCGACGACGGCGTCGACCCCGCGATAGCTGGTGTTCTCGATAATAAACTCGGCGGCGTCGACGTCGTCGAAATTAATCGGTATGACGCCGTAGGTGGTGCGGGCGAATTCAAGCCGGTAGACGTGGTGGTCGACCATGAAGATCCGGTCCGCGCCCAGCATCCTGGCGCTGGCGGCGGCCATCTGTCCGACCGGTCCGGCGCCGAAAATGGCCACGCTGGAGTCTGGGCCGACACCGGCGTTGACCACCGCCTGGTAGCCGGTCGGGAGTATGTCGCTCAGAAATAGCACCTGCTCGTCTTGCAGCGTGTCAGGTATTTTGATCGGGCCCACGTTCGCCTTGGGAACGCGCACGTATTCGGCCTGTCCGCCGGGGACGCCGCCGTACATATGGGTATAGCCGAACAGCGCCGCACCGGGGCGCAGCGACTTCTTGTTCATCAGCGTTCCGCGATCGGGGTTGGTGGTTTCGCAAGCCGAGAACAATTGCATGTCACAGAAGAAGCAACTGCCGCACGCGATCACGAAGGGAACCACCACACGGTCGCCTTTTTTCAGTGCGGTGACCGCCGGCCCGGCATCGACCACCACCCCCATGAATTCATGCCCTAGGATGTCCCCCTCCTTCAAACCGGGAACCTTACCGCGATACAGATGCAAGTCTGAACCGCAAATCGCGGTCGCCGTGATTTGCAGGATGATGTCGTCGGGCTCCTGGATGACGGGATCGGCTACGGTATCGACTTTGACCTCGTGGGCGGAATGGTAGACAAGCGCTCGCATGAAATTTTCTCCCTGAAAAACTCAATAAAACCGTCCGGTCCTTGAAGTCCGGCCGGAACGTTCACTCTGGACGTCCATGGCGACGATGTTGCACAGCCGCGCCGATGCGCGTTCCGAGCCGCCCCCGCAATAGACTCCTTCTAGACTCCTTCTACGATTTTCATCCGCCGCAGGGCAATGGAAGCAAACCCGGTAGGGATGTTGGCATGTTCGCTCATCTTGTCGAAAGTCCCGCACCAAGCAGAAATGATGCGCTTGGAAGAACGGCAAGTATGTTAGTTGCATAACTCAATGCGTTTTTTGACACTGAGCGGTAGCCGATCCGGCTGAACCTCCAAGCGGCGTCGCCGCCTTACCCATTCCAAAAAAACGGCGCCGTAGCCGATATGCAGCGGCGGTCGAGAAAGGTGAGATTGCGTACAGAGCGGATGGTCTATCTATCCCACACTAGTTGCGCACCGATCCAGTCTGCCCGCCGCAATACGCGACGCAGGCTGGTCTGCTATCCCTGACAAGCCACCCCAACCTGGAGACTATCAAATGAACGCTCGCCATCTGCTTGCCGCCACGGCCGTCCTGGCCACTGGCATCGCCGCCGCTCAATTCGCCTTGGCACAAACAACGACGCAGGATAAATCCGGCGCCCCGGGGATGAGTAAATCGGATGCGAACCGTTTGATCGCCATCGCCCAAGCCAACCTCGCCGAAGTCGCCGCTGGCAAAATGGCCAGCGAAAAAAGCAACAATCCCGACGTCAAGGCATTTGCACAAATGATGGTCGACGACCACAGCAAGGGGCTGGAAGAAACGAAAAAAGTAGCGGCGGCAAAGAACGTCACACTGCCTGCGGAACCGGACGCGGCGCATAAAAAGATGGCGGCCCATTTGGGCACGCTTTCCGGTCCCGCTTTCGACAAGGAGTATGTCAGCAAGGCAGGCGTTGCCGACCATATCAAAGTCCACGCGGCGCTGAAGGATGACATCGCCAACGCGCACGATGCCGATGTCAAGGCATTGGCGTCGAAACTCGAGCCGACCGTGGCGCATCATGAAGAAATGGCTAAAAAATTGAATTCGGCAATGAAATAAGATCTTTCCGGACTAATGCGGAATGACGGGTTTTTCGAGGTTCCCTTAAGCTTGGATAGGGCCATCGAGTTGAAAGAGCTGCTCAGCTTCCAGACGGCTGGCGTGCGTCGTGCGTAAATATCGATGGTTCGCCCCTTGCCGGCGTAAAATGCGTCTACTTGAAGCGGAGCGGTGCGCGTTCCGCAGTTGACCGTCTTTTGTGGCCCTGAAAAAAATGATACTTCTAAAAGTTCCGTTCTCGGAAAAAGACCAGGCGAAGGCGCTTGGCGCGCGCTGGAACGCCGACCGCAAGGCTTGGTATGTGCCCGACGGGCAAAACGCCAGCGCCTTCGAGCGCTGGCTCGACCCATCGCAAGAGGTCGGCACGCTGGGCAAGGCGATCGGCGCCTTGAAGACTAAGCCGGCGGGCAAGGTGGATAGCTATATCGGCAAGCAAATCGTCGGGGCGCACTATGTGGAATTGAAACACGATTGCAAGCCGTTCGAGGCGTGCGCGGAATGCCAGCCGGCGTTGCAGACGTCCGGTTGGGTCGCGGCGCATATCGTGGTGGAAGCAAAGTTGAGCGAGCTCAGGCTGGCGCGCTAAGCGGCTAGGTTCGGCCGGCTGCCTGGCGAATCCGCAGGGGCGCTCAAGGCGCCTTGCCCGCCGCGATGGTCTTGATCGCCGCCAAGTCGAGCACCTCCAGCTCGCGCGGCGCCACCTTCACCAAGCCCTCCTGTTTGAACTTGGTCAACTGCCGGCTGACGCATTCCCGCGTCATGCCCAGGTAGTTGCTGAGGTCTTCGTGCGTCATGCGTAGCTGGAACTTTTCGATCGAGTAGCCGCGCGCTTCGTAGACCGAGGCGGCGCGGACGATCAGGGTGGCGAGCCGCTGGCGCGCCTTCATCTTGCCCAGCAGCAGCACGACGCTCTGCATGCGGGCGATCTCCTCGCCGACCATGCGGTGGAATTGCTGGCGCAGCGCAGGCATTTTGGCCAGCAGCGCCTCCAGGTCGGCGAACGGCAATTCGCATACGCTGCAATCCTGCAGGGCGACCACTTCGCAACTGTGCACGCCGCTGCCGATGGCGTCGAGCCCCAGCAATTGTCCGCTGAAGTGGAATCCTGTGACTTGCTCGCTGCCGTCGCGGTTGACACGGTAGGCTTTGAATTGTCCCTCGCGCACGGCGTAGAGGCTGGCGAAGGGGCTACCGGTGCGGTACAGCAGCTCGCCTTGGGCAAGGGGGAAGCGGCGGCCGACAATATGGTCGAGCTTGTCGACATCGGCCGTGCCCAGCTCCATCGGCAGACAAAGGCGGCGCACGGCGCAGTCGGCGCAATGGACGGCGCAAGCCGCTGGCGTTGCTTCTTCTTGGTGCATGGCTTGCCGGTTAGTTAGGCAGGAACGGATGTTCTTGCCTAACTGATATGGGGCGGGACGGCGTCAAGTGCAATACTGGAAGGGAAGTATTTCTTCCAGGATTGTCCGTGGATGCCTCACTCCGCCGGCGTGCTGACGAATTCGGCGCGCTGTTCGGCCCGGGCCGAGAAGGCCTTGAGCGCGGGGAATTGCTCGGCGACCACCAGCGTCGGCATCATCATCTGGATGAAGTTCCACGCCACGGCGATGGTCACTTCGGCGTTGCCGAATGGTTGGCCCGGCGTCGGCAGGGGCGCGGCGACCAAGTCGGCCTCCAGCGCACCGCAGGCCGCCAGCAGTTGCTCGCTGACGCGCGCCAGCCATGGCGCGTGCTGCTTGTCGTCGGGACGCTTGTGCTCGTAGACGATCTGCACGGATTTTTCGGCGGCGGCCAGCGCCAGACCGGTCAGCCGACAGGCACGCAGGCGCGCCGCCGACCCTTCTGGCTGCAGATCGGCGCCGTTTGGCGTCAAATGAGCCAGATAGTCGATGATCAGGGTGGAGTCCATCAGCGTTTGGCCGTCGTCGAGCTCCAAGGTGGGCGCCTTGACCACGGGGTTGATCTGTTTGAATTGCTCGTAGGTGCTGAAGACGGAGATCGATTGGTGTTCGAAGTCGAGCTTGAGCAGCTTGAGGCAGATGGCGACGCGGCGCACGTAGGGTGAATCCAGCATTCCGATCAGTTTCATTGTTTCCCCGTTAGAATAACTATCAGCTTGACGCTGGATCGCCCCGTTTTTTCGCGGCGATTCCGTCAATGGCGGTAAAAGAGCGAGGAAGTAGTGTATGGCGCGGCTGCCGATTCGAATAGCGATAATAATCGACGTGTTACGTTAGGAATTCTTACATGATGCATTTGCCTCCCCTGACCGCCTTGCGTTGCTTCGAGGCGGTGGCGCGCCTGGGCGGCGTGACGCTGGCGGCGCGCGAGCTGCATGTCACCCATTCGGCGGTGAGCCAGCAGATCAAGCTGCTTGAGGAGTTGATGGGGCTGGCGTTGTTCGTGCGCGAGGGGCGGCGGCTCAGGCTGACCGACGAGGGCCGGCTGTACTCGCTGGACATCCGCGCCGCGCTGCGCGGCATCGCCCAGGCGACGCAATTGGCGCAGGGACGGCCGCAGGATAGCGAGCTGGTCATCGCGACCTTGCCGTCCTTTGCCTTGCACTGGTTATTGCCCCGTCTGGATGGTTTTCGCGCGCAGCATCCATATTACCGGCTGCGTTTGCAGACCAGTCTGGCGGTGCAGGATTTGCGCAGCGGTCTGGTCGATATTGGCATCCGCATGGGGCAGGGGCACTGGCCGGATATGGAAAAGCAAATCTTGTTCGACGACGAGTTGCTGGTGGTCTGTTCGCCGCGCTTCCGCGATGGGCGGATTCCGTTGTCGGCCGAGGAGGCGATGCGCTGTCCGCTGATTCGCACGCCGGACGCGCCTTGGACCGACTGGTGCCTGGCCGCCGGCGTCGCGGAAGCGGAGAGTCGGAGCGATTTGTTGGCGAACGATTCGAATATCGTGCTGGCCGCTGTGATGTTGGGACAGGGCATAGCCTTGGAGCGGAGGAGTTTGGTGGCCGGGGCGCTTGCCCGGGGAGATTTGATGCAGATCACGGCCATCTCCGTACCGTACTCCTATCCTTATTGGCTGGTTTGGCAACAGCAAGGCGTGCTCAAGCAGAAGCAGCGGCACTTCATCGAATGGATAGGCGTTGAGGTTGGACGATATCTGGACGGGCGTAACTAAAGGAGGAATATGACTATCGAAGATGGTGCGCAAAATGTTCCTCTATCGGTGCAGTTTGTGCCGTTGAAAAATGCATTCAAGGAGGGGATTTCGCTGCTGAAAGACACTTTGGATGTGACCTGGAAGCTTGCCCCGGCGTCTCTTTTGCCGTCAGGCCTGTATTTGTGGCTTTACTTGAAGATGATCGGTTGGACCCGTTTGTTTTACGAGTCTGCGATGTCCGGGACTGGTTTGATCTTCTTCGCCTTGGCAGCAATTGTGATGACGATTTCCACGATAGGTTTTTTTGTGCTTCCATCAATCGTCATGATGGGGACGGTATATCTTTCTGGCTATAAGGAACGAGTACCCAAGGCCGTGATTGTCTTGTATATGACGATATGGATTTCCTGGGTTGCAACCATTTTCATCACGGCTCTGTTCGACATGAGTCAGCCGGAGCTCGTCTTATTTGTCCCTATCGTCTTGGCGACAATTTATGGTTTATTCCGATTGGAACAGCTCGAAATTCGACGAGAAGGAGAAGCTTCCTTGCTCAAAGCGGGTGGGAAGGTATTGATCCTTACATTCCTCGCGATGCTTAGTATTGGATGCTCGATTTTGCCAATTCTGCTCAGCCTGCAGGTCGTCACGCAATTCCATGATATGGCTGAATGGTTGCAATGGTTTGTTCTTGGCGCCTGTCTTGTTTTCTCTGGCATTAGTTTATTTCCCGGATTTTTATATTTGGCAACGCGTACAAGCCACATAGGTTTGTTAAAGCCAATAAAATATGCTTTCGGTGGAATGCTAGTTGTGGCTTATCTCGTTATGAATATCGCAGCTCTTCTCGATCCGGTTTCTTCGATGATATTGCGTGGTGTGGGAATTTATAGCGACGAGCCGGTAAGCTTTCAGCTCGTTCAGCCGGAATTAAAGAATGTACTTTCTGCTTCCGGACTTGATGTCAAGCAAGGCAGCGGTATGACATTCGTCACCGCGTATGTCAGGTTCAATTTTGCCGGTACTCGACTTTTATGTCGCGATAAATTCGATCCTGCCAGCGCGTCGGCAACCGCAAGGGAGCTGGCTCGCAAGACCAAGCAGCTTGACCCGGGGAAGATTGGCGGCCTGCATTGTGCGCCGGTGAACGCTTCCGAAATTCGCGAGTTCAGACCATAAGGGGAAGGCACGGCCGCAAGCCCGGCGCCGTGCGGCTTGAGCGCCGGCCCTATGCTGATATTTGGTTTCATCATGCTAATTGTTGGCATGAATGTGCGAGCGGACGGCTAGTTCAAACCGCTCCGTCGAAGCCGCGGAAAGAGCCGGCGCCAAGCTGGCGCCGTTTCGGCGAAAAGCATTGGCGAGGTGGAGACGGTCTTGGCCGGCAATTTAAGCCATAGGCATGCAATCTGATTCAGCTGTATATTGTTCAATCCCGGACGCAGCTTCCAACGTTTTATGCGTCTGTTTCTTCAATGAATTTTTTTCAAAGAGGTGAATGATGGAACATCGCTATTTGGGTGCGTCTGGTTTCAAGGTTCCGGTATTGAGTTTTGGCACCGGCACGTTCGGCGGCAAGGGCGAGTTTTTCGGCGCCTGGGGTCAGACCGACGTGGTCGAGGCGCAGCGTCTGGTGGATGTTTGTCTGGACGCGGGATTAACCTTGTTCGATAGCGCCGATGTGTATTCCGGCGGCGTGGCCGAATCGGTATTGGGCGAGGCGATCAAGGGCAGGCGCGATAAGGTATTAATTTCGACCAAGGCGACTTTCCGCAGCGGCGACGATCCCAACGCCATCGGCTCATCACGCTTCCATTTAATCCAGGCCGTCGACGCGGCCTTGAAACGCTTGGGCACCGATTATATCGACCTGTTCCAATTGCATGGTTTTGACGCCCATACGCCGGTACAGGAGGTATTGTCGACATTGGACGATTTGGTGCGGGCCGGTAAAATCCGTTATGTCGGCGTCTCCAACTTCTCCGGCTGGCATTTAATGAAGTCGCTGGCGACGGCCGAGCGCTATGGTTATCCGCGCTATATTTGCCACCAGGCGTATTACTCGCTGGTCGGCCGCGATTACGAGTCGGAATTGATGCCGCTGGGCTTGGACCAGGGCGTCGGCGCGATGGTGTGGAGTCCGTTGGGCTGGGGCCGCCTAACGGGCAAGATCCGCCGGGGCCAGCCGCTGCCGCCGCAAAGCCGCTTGCACAAGACGGCCGAGATGGGGCCGCCGGTGGCCGACGAATTGTTGTTCCGCGTGGTGGACGCGCTCGACCTGGTCGCGGCCGAGACCGGCAAGACGCTGGCGCAGATCGCCTTGAACTGGTTGTTGCAGCGGCCGGGTGTGGCGACGGTGGTGGTCGGCGCGCGCGACGAGGCGCAGTTGCGGCAGAACTTGGGCGCGGTGGGCTGGCAGCTGACGGCGGCGCAGATGGCGGCGCTGGATGCGGCCAGCGCCGTCACGCCGGCCTATCCCTACTGGCACCAGCGCGGTTTTGCCGAGCTGAACCCCAGCCCGGTGTAGGCGGCGCCGGGGCAGGCCGGGCCGGGCCCGCCGGCGGCGCGGCGATTTTCCGTCATTGGTGCTTAAATTGTGCCGAACGGCGGGATCGAGAACTCATCGTCGTCGATCTGCTCGCCGGCGCCGCCCGCCGCGACGGCGCTGCTCGGCTGCGGCGTCTGGGCCGGGAAGGTGAATTGGAGGCGCACGCCCTGGCCGGGCGCGCTGTCGAGGCGCAACTGGCCCTTGAAGATGGCTTGCACCAGATTGTGCACGATGGACAGGCCGAGGCCGGAGCCGCCCTGGCCCAGCTTGGTGGTGTAGAACGGTTCGAACACCTTGTGCTGCAACTCGGCGGCGATGCCGTGGCCGTTGTCGCTGTAGACCAGCTCGATCAGCTCGCCGTCGCGCCTCGCCTCGATGACGATGCGGCCGTCGGGCTTGCCGTCGAAGCCGTGGGTGATCGAGTTCATGACGACGTTGTTGATGATCTGTTCCAGATGGCCGGGGTAACTGTCGAGCTCTATGCCTTCGGGAATTTTCAGCTCGACCGTGGCCTTGGCGCGGCGGGTGATGGCGCCCAGCGCCGTCAGGCTGTCCTGCACGGTGGTGCGCAGGTCGAAGTTGCGCCGGCGCTGGCTGGTCTGGTCGACCGAGACGCGTTTGAAGCTTTCGATCAGGTCGTTCGAGCGGTGGCCGTTGCGGGCGATGATCTCGCTGGCGCCCAGGCATTCGGCCAGGCCCTGCTGCAGCCCGGAGCGGGTCAGCTGGTTGCGTTCGATGGCGCCGCTCAGCTCCTTGAGCTTGTCGTGCAAGGCGGTGGCGGCCAGCACCATGTTGCCGATCGGCGTGTTGAGCTCGTGCGAGACGCCGGCCACCAGCACGCCCAGCGAGGCCAGCTTCTCCGACTCGATGATCTGCGCCATGGCCTGGCGCAGCTCGCTGGTGCGCTCCTCGACCCGGCTTTCCAATTGTTCGTTGAGTTCCTGCAAAGATTGCTCGGCCCGCTTGCGCTCGGACAGGTCGATGTGGATGCAGATCATGCGCAGCGGCGCGCCGTGCTCGTCGCGGCCGACGATCATGCCGTTGTCGAGCACCCATTTCCAGCTGCCGTCGCGGCAGCTGGCGCGGAACTCTTGCTTGAAGCGCGGCGTGGCGCCGGCGAAGTAGTCGCGCATGGCCGCCTGCACCCGGGCGCGGTCGTCGGGGTGGAGCAGGGCGTCGCGGCCGGCGATGCTGGCCTCGATCTCGCCGTCGGCGTAGCCGTGCATGGCGGTGCAGCAACTGGAGAACACCACCTTGCCGCTGGGAATGTCCCAGTCCCAGACGCCGTAGCCGGCGCCCTCGAGGGCGAACTTCCAGCGCTCCTCGCTGTCGCGCAGCGCCTGGGCGGCGGCGCGGTGCTGGCGGCGCCGTTCGGCCTCCTTGAGTTCGCGCTTGACGGCCGGCGCCAAGCGCGCCAGGTTGCCCTTCATCACGTAGTCGTGGGCGCCGGCGCGCATCAGCAGCACCGCCGTCTCCTCGCCGATGTTGTTCGACACGACGATGAACGGCAGGTCGAGGCCGGCTTCGCCGAGCAGGGCCAGGGCCGCGCTGGCGCTGAAGCCGGGCAGGTTGTAGTCGGAGATGACCAGGTCCCAGCGCGGCGCGGCGAGGGCCCGCCGCATGCCGGCCTCGTCGTCGACGCGGGTCGCGCTGACGTCGAAGTCGGCCTGGCGCAGGCAGCGCAGCAGCAACTCCGCGTCGCTGTCGGAGTCCTCAACCAACAGGATGGAAAGGGGCGTCATCATGGTCGTCACGGCGCTTCGTTGATCACCAGCCAGTATAGCCCGAGCTGGCGGATGGTTTCATTGAATTGGAGGAAGTCGACCGGCTTGCGGATGTAGCTGTTGACGCCCAGGTCGTAGCCGGCGGCGATGTCCTGCTCCTCGCGCGAGGAGGTCAGGATCACCACCGGCGCGCGGTGGGTGCGCGGGTCGGCGCGGATGCGGCGCAGCACCTCCAGGCCGTCGATCTTGGGCAGCTTGAGGTCGAGCAGCACCAGCACCGGCAGGCTGGTCGGGTCGCGGCCGGCGTGGGCGCCCTCGCCGAACAGGTAGTCGAGCGCCTCCTGGCCGTCCTGCGCCAGCACCAGGGTGTTGGTGATGTTGTTGCGCTGCAGGGCGCGCTCGGTCAGCGCGATGTCGCTGGGATTGTCTTCGATCAGCAGGATCACTTTGCCGTGCATGGCGGCTCCTTGAGGGTGAAGTAGAAGGTGGCGCCGGCGTCGGGCGCGGCGACGGCCCAGATGGCGCCGCCGTGGCGTTGCACGATGCGCTGGACGGTGGCCAGGCCGATGCCGGTGCCGGCGAACTCGCTGGCCTTGTGCAGGCGCTGGAAGACGCCGAACAGTTGTTGCGCGTGGGCCATGTCGAAGCCGGCGCCGTCGTCGCGCACGAAGAAGGCCGGGGCGGCCGGGGCGGCCGCCGTGGCCGCCGCCGCGCCCGGCGCGGCGACGCTCTCGCGGCCGAAGGCGATGCGCGCCGGCGTGCGCATGGCGGAGAACTTGCAGGCGTTCTCCAGCAGGTTGTGCAGCGCCGCCTCGAGCAGGCGGCCGTCGCCCCAGGCGCTCAGGCCGGGCTGGATGGTGAATTCGAGGGCGCGCGCCGGGTTGGCCTCGACCACCCGCGCCGCCACCGTGCGCGCCAACGCCGACAGGTCGACGGCGTGGCTGGCCAGGGTGGCGCGGCCCAGGCGGGAGAATTCCAGCATGCCGTCGATCAGCTGGCCCATGCGCTGGCTTTCGCCGCGCACCCGGCGCAGGTACTCCAGGCCGGTGGCGTCGAGGCGCGCGGCGTAGTCCTCCTGCAACGCCAGGCTCCAGCCGTCGATGCCGCGCAGCGGGCTGCGCAGGTCGTGCGACACCGAGTAGGAAAAGGCTTCGAGCTCGCGGTTGGCGCGCTCCAGCTCGGCGGTGCGTTCGGCCACCTGGGCCTCCATCCCGTCGTTGGCGCGGCGCAACTCGGCGCGCGCCTGTTCGGTTTGCTCCAGCAGGGCCGCCATCCGTTCGGCGCCGGCGCGGTGGCCGCTGATGTCGGTGTGGGTGCCGATCATGCGGGTGGCGCGGCCGGCGGCGTCCTGCTCGACCACCATGCCGCGCGCCTCGACCCATTTCCAGCTGCCGTCCTTGCAG
This sequence comes from Rugamonas violacea, assembly GCF_016461825.1. Classification (GTDB taxonomy): domain Bacteria; phylum Pseudomonadota; class Gammaproteobacteria; order Burkholderiales; family Burkholderiaceae_D; genus Rugamonas. The sequence continues at coordinate 12,915 of NZ_JAEMNU010000163.1, forward strand.
CGCATGCGTTGCTCCATCGCGTAGGTCATGGTGCTGCCGTCGAAATTGCCGGCGAGCAGGACGCGGGCGCGCCGCAGGTCGTCCGGGTGGGCCAGCCGCTCGTAGGTTTCGAGGCGGTCGGGCAGCTCGTCGTCGCGATAGCCCAGCATCTCTTTCCAGCGCCGCGAGTACAGCACCGCGCCGCTGGCGACGTTGAAGTCCCAGACGCCGTGGCCGGCGCCCTCGAGCGCGTGTTTCCAGCGGAACTCGCTGTCCTGCAGGTCGCGGAAGGCCTGGTGCAGGCGCTCGCGCATGGCGTTGAGGGCGGCCACCATCTGGCTCAGCTCGTCGTGGGCGTTGCGCTTGCCGCCGCGCCGCTCCAGCGTCAGCGCTTGTTGCATGCGGCCGGCCGAGAGCAGATCGGAGTAGGCGGCGATGCGCTTCAGATGGCGTCCCACCAGCAGCTGGAACAGCACCAGGATGAACAGCGAGACCAGAAAGGTCTTGATGGTCTGCCAGATCAGGATCGCCACCACCTTGTCGCGCAGGCGCTGGCGGGCGCCGTCCAGGCTGGCCACGGCGCGCACCGTGCCGATGCGCACCAGGCGGCCCCGGTGCTGGTAACTGAGCGGGAAGTCGTGGCTGAGCACGCCTTGCCGGCGCGCCGCGCCGGCGCGCGCCGCCACCTGCCCGTGCTCGTTGCGCACCTCGACGTATTGCAGGTCGGGCAGGCGCAGGATGCCTTGCAGTTGCAGTTCGAGGTCGCGGGAGCTGGTGATCCACAGGCTCGACGCCAGGCTGTCGGCGTAGCTGCTGTCGATCTGGCGCAGGCGCAGTTCGACCTCGTCGACGTCGCGGCGGTACTCCATGTCGAGCTGGAACACCGTCGAGACCAGGGTCACCACCGAGCTGAACACCAGGATCAGCATGGCGAAGCGCCGCCCCAGGCTGTTGCCGGCGGACTTGCGCAACCAGGTGCGGAGCGACTCCATGCGCGCGCCTATTGCGGATAGCGCCGCAGCACGCTGTCGAAGATGCGCTGGTAGCTGCCGTCGCGCTTCATCTTGCGGATCTCGGCGGCCAGCAGCGGCGCCAGCGCGGCGTGGCGCTTGTGCAGGTAGAGGAACCAGTCGCCCTCGACGAAGGCCGGTTGCAGCTGGCGCACGCCGCGCAGGCCCATGCTCTGGATGAAGTGCTGGCCTTCGAGTTTTTCGATCACGGCGACGTCGATGCGGTCCTTGTCGAGCATGGCGAACAACTGGCGTCCGGTTTCCAGCTTTTGTAGCGAGCGGCTGCCGACGATGTTGCGTTCGAGGATCTTCCAGCCGGTCAGGATGCCGACGTCGTAGGGCGCCAGGCTGGCGGCGCCGGCCACGGCGAAGTCGTGGCGGCGGCTGAAGGCGACCATCTGGTAGGCCATCACCCGCTCCGGCACGCGCACCAGGTTGGGGTAGCCCTGCTCGATGCCGGCGACGCGCGAGACGTCGCCGTCGTCGACGCCGCTGTTGGCGTTGAGCAGGCCGCGCTCGGCCGACGAGGCCTGGATCTCGACGCGCAGGCCGAGCCGGCTGAACAGCTCGGCGTAGAACAGGTCGAGCACGCCGTCGCGCTCGGGCGAGGTGATCGGCGCGAAGAAGGAGGTGTTGAGCACCAGCGCGGCGGGGCCGGCGGCGGAGGCGGACACGAGCACCGGCACCGGCGCCGGCGCCACCCCGGCGGCGGCCTGCCGCGCCAGGCAGAGGGACAGTGCGAACAGCGTCAGAAGTGTTCTCATGGAAGGCCCCGCAAGTGGCGTTCGGTGCAGGCGAAGACGGCGAAAGGGTTGCATCCCAGTATGACCAGTTTCCCCCCGTTTGGCTACGCATCCGTGCTCATCGGTGCTGTCCGGCAACAGCGCGCGGCCGCGCCTCGCCGCACGCGGTCGCCGACGCGGCATGAGACTGGGCATGAGAATCGGCATGAGACTCGGCATGAGGCCAGGCATGAGGCCAGGCATGAGGCGCGGTGTGGCGCGGCGACGGCAGGGTTGTAGGAAAAATCGCGTGCGCGTCGGAAAACGCGGCATTTGCGGCGCATAATGATTATGATGAGAAATAGATGCATCAACGATGCAAGTTTGTTGTGCGTCTGCCCGATCACTCTTCTGCGGAGCCTGCCATGAGTGTCTATTCTGCCGTCGGCGGCTTGCGCCTGCCACACAAATTCCTGATCCTCTGCCTGATCGCGCTGGGCCTGGCGGCGATCCCCACCTATTTGTATGTGCGCGAAGCGGCCAAGGGCCTGGACGCCTATCTGTCCGAGCAACAGGGCATGGGCCAGGTGGCGGCGGTGATGAAGACCATCCAGCTGACCCAGCAACACCGCGGCCTGGCCGCGCTCAGCCTGGGCGGGGTGGACGGCGGCGAGGCCAAGCGGGCCGCCAAGCAGGCCGAGGCGGACCGCGCCTATGTCGAGGTGGACGCCCTCGTCAAGGCGATGGGCGACGACGGCGTGGCGGCGGCCTGGGCCGGCGCCCGGCGCGACTGGGAAACGCTGCGCGACGGCGTGGTGGCGCGCCGCCTGACGGTGCCGCAGAGCTTCGCCGGCCACACGGCGCTGCTGCCGCTGCTGCTCAAGGTGAACGACCTGGTGGGCGACCACTACGGCCTGAGCCTGGACCCGGACAAGGATAGTTACCAGTTGATCCAGTCGATGTACTACCAACTGCCCTACCTGACCGAGGAGCTGGGCAAGACGCGGGCCAAGGGCGCCGGCATGCTGGCGCGCAAGGAGGCGACGGCCGAGGAGCGCATCGCGCTGTCGATCTACACCGGCCGCGTCGGCGACCGCCTGGACCAGACGCAGACCGCCTTCAACAAGGCCGCCGCCGAGAACCCGCACATCGGCAGCAGCCTGGGCGCGGCGATGCGCGAGGCGGCCGGCCTGGCGCAGGGGCTGAGCCGCACCGCCAGCGAGCAGATCATCCACGCCGATCAGCTGAGCTACTCGGCCGACCAGTACGTGACCTTGGCGACCCAGGCGATCGACGCCCAGTTCAAGGTCAACGCCGCCGCCGGGGCGGTGCTGGAAACCATGTTGAAGGAAAAGATCGCCGACTTCCAGCGCACCCGCTGGCTGATGCTGGGCAGCATGCTGGGCTTGATCGCGCTGGCCGGCGCCGTCGCCACGCTGATTTCGCGCTCGGTCACCGGGCCGCTGCAACGCGCCGTGCTGGTGGCCGAACGGGTCGCCGGCGGCGACCTGGTGGGCGACTTCGACACCGGCCCGGCCAACGAGGTGGGGCGCATGCTGCGCGCCTTGAAGGCGATGAACGACAGCCTGCGCCACATCGTCGGCGACGTGCGCGGCAGCATCGACAACATCGGCGCGGCGACGCGCGACATCGCCAGCGGCAACGCCGACGTGTCGCGCCGGCTCGAGGCGCAGGCCTCCAGCCTGGAGGAAACCGCCTCGTCGATGGAGCAGATGACGTCGACGGTCAAACAGAACGCCGACAACGCGCGCCAGGCCAACGCGCTGGTGGCCGGCGCCTCCGGCGTGGCCAGCCACGGCGGCGCGGTGGTGGCGCAGGTGGTGCGAACGATGGGCGAGATCAACGCCAGCTCGCACCGCATCGTCGACATCATCGGGGTGATCGACGGCATCGCCTTCCAGACGAACATTTTGGCGCTGAACGCGGCCGTCGAGGCGGCCCGCGCCGGCGAGCAGGGCCGTGGCTTCGCGGTGGTGGCCTCCGAGGTGCGCAACCTGGCGCAGCGCTCGGCGGCGGCGGCCAAGGAGATCAAGGAGCTGATCGCGCAGAGCGTGGAGAAGGTCGAGGCCGGCAACCGCCTGGCCGACAGCGCCGGCAAGGCGATGGAGGAGATCGTCGGCAGCGTGGCGCGCATCACCGGCATCATGGGCGAGATCGCCACCGCCTCGGCCGAGCAGGGCAGCGGCATCGAGCAGATCAACGAGGCGGTCACGCAGATGGACGACATGACGCAGCAGAACGCGGCGCTGGTCGAACAGACGGCCGCCGCCTCGGCCAGCCTGCAGGACCAGGCGCAGAGCCTGGTGGCGGCGATCAGCGTGTTCCGTCTCGACGCCAGCGAGGGCGGCGGCGCGGCGGCCGGCCGGCCGGCGCCCCAGGCCAAAGCGGGCGCGGCGGTGGCGGCGAAAAGGACGCGCGCCACACCGGCGCTGGCCGGCCGCTAGCCGGCGCCGGCGCCAACTAGCGGCACGGCGGTCGGCGGCGGCACGGTAATCGGCGGCGGCACGGCGGGCGGCGGCCGCCGCAGCTGCCGCGCGTTCGCGCGCCGCTGCCCGGTCACATCACTTGGCGGCGGCCGGCGCCGGGCGGGCCGCCTCGTCGTCGTTGAGTATCCACACGCGTTCTATCATGCCGGCGGCATCGACGGTGTAGTTGACCGCGATGCCGCTGCCGCGCAAGGTCGCCGGCATCGCTATCATATTGTCCTGGTTGAAGACGCGGGCACCGGCGGCCAGCCGGCGCGGTTTGCCGTCGATGAAAATGTCGGGAAAATAGCCGGGTGTCATCTTGCCGCGCAGCGCGTCGGGCGGGAAGGGCCGCTCGATGCCTTGGGCGGCGAGCGGCCCGGCCAGCGGCGGCGCCAGCGTTAGCAGCAGCGTCAACACTAGTGTCGACGCCAGTGTCGGCGTGAGTCTCGGCACCCGTGTCGGCACCCGTGTCGGAACCAGCGCCGCCGGCACGGCGGTCAGACGGAAAGTGCGCCACATGGTGGCATCCTCCAGAGTGGACATCGACGCCAGCTTACACCGCTTCGGCCCGCTTGTGGTGGCCTCGGCCGCCCGGCGTGGCGGGCTGTGGTTGCCGCGCCGGCGCACATCGGGCCGCCCCTGTCGATGGAATTGACAAGCCGCCGCCGCCGCCATGGCTGGCTCGGCGCAAGCGCTTGAATAATAGGCGATTGAGGTTCAGGCATTCATCTTGCTCACCTCGCTTCAGGTCCCGCCGCGCTGCGGCGGAGCCAGCGCGGACCGGCGCGGACCGGCGCGGACCGGCATGGAGCAAGGGGGCTGTGATGATACTGCGATATTCGCATCAACCATGGCGCCGACTGGCGGCGCTGTACTGCCTGGCGGCGTGGACCGCCGGCGCCGGCGCCGCCGACGTGCTGTACGACAACGGCGGGCCGGACGGGATCAACGGCAACAACGCCGGCATCGCCTGGCAGGCCGACGACTTCGTGCTCGGCCATGGCGCCACGCTGAGCGACCTGCATTTCTGGACCTACGAGGCGGCCACCGCTTACCGCAACAGCATCTCCTGGAGCATCGCCGCCGACGCCGGCGGCACGGTCGGCGCCACCTTGGCCAGCGGCGTGCAGGGCAACGTCGCGCGCAGCGCCACCGATGTCGTGCTGGTTGGACTGGACGCTTACCAGTACGGGCTGGAGCTGAACGCACCGCTGGCGCTGGCGTCCGGCCGCTACTGGCTGGTGCTGCACAACGGCGCCTTCGGCCAGATGGGCGAGCCGAACGATTTCTACTGGGCCACGGCCGCCGCCAACGGCGGGCCGGACGGCCGCGAATCCTACAACGGCGGCGCCAGTTGGGGAGGCAACGGCCGCGAGCACACTTTCCAGTTGACCGGCACCGTGCCCGAGCCGAATGGCACCGCGCTGCTGGGCGTTGGCCTGGCCATGCTGCTGCTCAGGCGGCACGTCGACGAGGGCCGCTCGGCCTGCTGGAGGCAACTGTGATGCCGCTGCACGACGGCCGTGTCGTCGCGCCGTCATGCCGGCCGCATTGCGCGCTGGCCTTGCTGTGCTTGCTGAGCACGCTGGCCGGCACGTTGGCCCCCGATGCTGCGGCGCAGACACCCGGCGCCGGCATCCAGCGCGACGAGGCGCACGACACCGGCGCGCCGCTGGCCGAGCTGGTGCGCGGCGCGGCGGCGCGGTCGGCGCCGCAGGAAATGCAGGTGTTTCCACTGCGTCTGGTGACGCCGGCCATGCGCGGCCTGCCGCCGGCGCCGACCCTGCCGCCGGCCGGCGCGCATGCCGACAGCGCCGGCGCGCATGCCGCCACGGCGGCGATGGCGGCCCGCACCGCCGGCAAGGCGAGCACGGCGGCCACGGCGGCCACAGTGACCACGGCGGCCACGGCGACCACGGCGGCCACAACGGCCACAACGGCCACAACGGCCACGACGGCCACCACGTCCGTCGGCGCCGCGCCGCGCGTCAACACCAACGGCACCCTCGTCAACATCGACGGCATCGGCGCCAACGACGGCGCGCCGTCGGACGCCAACGGCGCCGTCGGCGCCAGCCAGTATGTGCAGTGGGTCAACACCGAGCTGGCCGTCTACGACAAGGCCGGCGTCTTGCTGCTCGGCCCCCTGGCCGGCAACCTGTTGTTCTCCGGCTTCACCGGCAGCCATGGCGCCGACGCCTGCCGCCTGAGCAACCGGGGCGATCCGTTGGCCCAGTACGACAAGCTGGCCGGCCGCTGGGTGCTGTCGCAGTTCGCCTGGCTCGACGCCGACGAGGACAGCGGCCCCTACTACCAGTGTATCGCCGTCTCCACCGGCGACGACGCCACCGGTAGCTACCACCGCTACGTGTTCGAGAGCCGCAACGCGGCCAACGCCATCGTCTTCAACGACTACGCCAAGATGGGCATCTGGCCGGACGCCTACTACTTCAGCTACGTGCTGTTCGCGCCGTTGGGCGGCAGCGGCTACTTCGGCCCGCAGGTGTGCGGCTACGACCGCGCCGCCATGCTGGCCGGCGCCGCCGCGCCGGGCCGCTGCCGCGACCTGGGCAACAGCTTCGGCCCGGCGCTGCCGTCCGACCTCGACGGCACCACGCCGCCGCCGGCCGGCAGCGCCAACTACGTGTTGTCGATGGACTCCGACGCGAGCGGCCACGGCGACCGGCTGTTTTTGTGGCGCTACTCGTACAGCGCCAACAGCCTGAGCGGGCCGTCGGCCTTGGCCGTGGCGCCGTACACGATCGCCTGTCCGGGCAGCTTCGGCGGCGCTTGCGTGCGCCAGCCCGCGCCCGGCGAATTGCTCGACTCGGTCGGCGACCGGCTGATGTACCGCCTGCCCTACCGCAACTTCGGCGACCGCCAGGTGCTGCTGGCCAACCACTCGGTGCAGCAGCCGGGCGCGCCGGCCAACGGCCCGCTGGGCGTGCGCTGGTACGAGCTGCGCGCCAGCGCCACCGGGCCCGGCCTGGCCGTCCACCAGCAGGGCACCCACGCGCCGGACGCGCTGAGCCGCTGGATGGCCAGCATCGCCATGGACCGGGCCGGCGACATCGCGCTCGGCTACAGCGTCGCCGGGCCGGGGCTGTTTCCCGGCGTGCGCTACAGCGGACGGCTGCGCAGCGAGCTGCCCGGCACGCTTGAGGCCGAGGCCGGCATCGTCGACGGCGGCGGCGTGCAGATCGACACCTTCAAACGCTGGGGCGACTACAGCGGCATGACGGTCGACCCGGTCAACGACTGCACCTTCTGGTACACCCAGCAATACATCGCCGACAGCGGCCGCTTCACTTGGCGCAGCCGCATCGCCGCCTTCCGCTTCCGCAACTGCGATTAGCGGCGCGCCCGTTTGCCCCTTGCCGCCGCAGTGTTTCGCGGCGGTTTTTTATGTCTGTTGTTGCCGCACAACGTGTCACACAAGCGTCATTGGCCTGTCACCAACCGGTCATGGCCGGCTCCTAGAATCCTGCAAGTTATGCATTTGCCATGCCGCCGCTGCGGCCGGCCTCCGCTTTCCTCCCCAACCCCGTACGAAAGAAACCCATGCAACAGCGTCTCCGTTTGAAACCGATCTGCCTGCTGGTGTTGCAGGCGCTGGCCTGCCACGCCGCCAGCGCCGCCACCGCCGCCTACGATGCCGCCGACGCGGCCGACGCCAGCCTGGCCGGCGCCGCCGGCGCGCCCGTGCAGACCGTCGAGATCACCGGCCAGGGCCAGTCGCGCCAGGTGCAAAACATCAACCGCGCCGATCTGGTCAAGGCGCTGCCGGGCACCAGCCCGCTGAAGATCCTCGAGAAGCTGCCCGGCGTGAACTTCCAGTCGGCCGACCCCTTCGGCGCCTACGAGTGGTCGACCCGCTTCAGCATTCGCGGCTTCAGCCAGGGCCAGCTGGGCTTCACGCTGGACGACATCCCGCTCGGCGACATGAGCTACGGCAACAACAACGGCCTGCACATCAGCCGCGCCATCTCCTCCGAGAACATCGGCCGCGTCGCCGTCTCGCAGGGCGCCGGCGCGCTCGGCACCGCCTCGACCAGCAACCTGGGCGGCACCGTCCAGTTCGTCACGCTGGGGCCGGCCGACGAGCAGGCCCTGACCTTCGCCCAGACCGTCGGCAGCGACTCGACCTCGCGCACCTTCGTGCGCTACGACAGCGGCCTGCTGGGCGGCGGCACCAAGTTGTTCGTCAGCGGCACGCGCCAGCGCGCCGACAAGTGGAAGGGCGCCGGCGCCCAAGACCAGGACCAGTTCAACTCGCGCTTCGAGCACCAGTTCGGCGAGCACACCTTGAGCGGCTTCTTCAACTATTCCGACCGCAGCGAAGTCGACTACCAGGACTTGTCGCTGGAGATGGCCAAGCGCCTCGGCTACGGCTGGGACAACTACGCGCCCGACTGGCAGCGCGCCGTCGACGCCGCCAACAACAAGTTCAGCGGCGCCGTCACCAACCAGGACGACGCCTACTACCTGGGACGCGGCCTGCGCAAGGACAAGCTGGCCGGCCTGAGCCTGGACCTGAAGCTGGGTCCGGCCAGCAGCCTGAAGACCACGCTGTACCACCACGACAACGAGGGCCAGGGCCACTGGTACACGCCGTACGCCGCCTCGTCGCCGAGCATGCCGATCGCCATCCGCACCACCGAGTACTCGATCGGCCGCGACGGCGTCATCGCCGACCTGGGCTGGGACATCGGCCGGCACAGCATCAACGCCGGTTTCTGGGGCGAGCGCAGCCTGCACACCGGCACGCGCAACCTGTACGCCGTGACCGGCCCGGAAGACAGCAACCACTTCCTGTCGAACCCGATGAAGACCCTGTTCAAGCAGGACTTCACCACCAACACCACCCAGTTCTACCTGCAGGACACGGTCAGCGCGATGGACGGCCAACTGAAGCTCAACTTCGGCTTCAAGAGCCCGAAAGTGAGCATCGAAGCGGTCAACCGCGTCGCCTCGCGCGCCGAGGGCAAGATCACCGCCTCGAAGTCCTTCCTGCCGCAGGCCGGCCTGAGCTACAGCCTGAGCCGCGACGACGAGATCTTCGCCTCGGCCTCGCAGAACATGCGCGCCTTCCAGCCGGGCGTCAACGGTCCGTTCTCGCAGACCCAGGCGGCCTACGACCTGGGCGCGGCCAAGCTGAAACCGGAAACCTCGACCAACGTCGACCTGGGCTACCGCTTCAAGCGCGCCGAGCTGCAAGGTTCGGTCGCCGTCTACCACGCCGACTTCGACGACCGCCAAATCAGCGTCGCCACCTGCGCCGGCATCGCCGGTTGCCCGAGCACCCTGGTCAACGTTGGCAAGGTTGAAACGCGCGGCCTGGAGGCGATCGCCGTGTGGAAGTTCGCCCGCGAGCTGAGCTGGTTCAACTCCTTCACCTTCAACGACTCCAAGTACAAGTCCGACTACCTGGAGAACGGCAAGACGGTGCAGGCCAGCGGCAAGCAGGTGGTCGACGCGCCGCGCACCATGTTCAACACTGAAGTGTCGTACGAGAACGCCAGCTGGTTCACCCGCCTGGGCGGCAAGTACACCGGCAAGCGCTACTACACCTACCTGAACGACGGCGCCGTGCCGTCGTACTGGATCGCCAACCTGTCGGCCGGCTACAAGTGGAAATCGGTCGGCATGCTGAAGGACCTGTCGTTGCAGATCAATGTCAGCAACCTGGCCGACAAGACCTACTTCAGCACCATCGGCTCGAACGGCTTCACCAACGCCGATCCGAGCGGCACCTTCGCCACCATGCTGAGCGGCGCGCCGCGCCAGTTCTTCGTCACCCTCAACGGCAAGCTGTAGGCGGCCGGCCCCCGGCGCCTCCCGGCACCCGGCGGCGCCCCCGCGCACGAGCAGTGCGCCGGGGCGCTGTCGGCGTTTGGCGGCGGCGCTGTTGTTGCTTTAGAGACACAGAAAATGTTTGCCGCTGGTACAGTCCGGGGCATCGTTGCATACTGGTCGACGGAGTCCCCCGACGGCAAATCGGTGCCCCGCTCCCGCACCGCGCCCAGCTTGCCCTTCGCTGGTTTGCCGCATAAAAAGGATATCGAGACATGAGCTGGTTCTATGATTTGAAGATCGCCACCAAACTGATGCTGTCGTTCGGCGTGGTGCTGCTGCTGTCCCTGGTGATGGGCGTCGCCGGCATCGTGTCGATGGGACGCATCGACGACGCCTCGAACGAGCTGGCGGGCGACTGGATGCCCAGCGTGCAATCGGTGCTGACGCTGCGCACCGACCTTGGCGAGCTGCGCCGTTGGGAACTGTCGCACCTGCTCAACGACCAGCCCGACACCGTTGCCATGTACGAGAAGCGCATCGACGACACCATGGCCGCGCTCAAGGCCGACCGCGAGGGCTACCAGAAACTCATCAACAGCCCGGAGGAGAAGGCCCTGTACGAGGAGTTCGGCAAGAGCTTCGACGCCTTCATCGGCGAGCACGGCAAGATGATCGAGCTGTCGCGCAAGAACGAGAAGGTGGCGGCGCGCGCGGCGGCGGCCGGCGCCTCGGCCAAGTATCTGGGCGAGTTGAGCGCCACGATCAACAAGCTGGTCAAGTTGAACGTCGAAGGCGGCAAGGCCGCCAGCGACGCCGCCTCGGCCACCTACGCCACCGCCCGCGCCTGGTCGATCGGCCTGCTGGTGCTCAACATCGGGCTCGGCATGGCGCTGGCCATGTGGATCGCCCGCATCGTCTCGCGGCCGCTGCAGCAGGCCGTCGTGCTGGCGCGCGGCGTCGCCGACGGCGACCTGACCGGCCGGATCGAAGTGCGCTCGCGCTGCGAGACGGGCCAGCTGATGCAGGCGCTGAAGGACATGACCGGCAGCCTGCAGACCCTGGTCGGCCAGGTGCGTTCCGGCACCGACACCATCACCACCGCGTCGAGCGAGATCGCCAGCGGCAACCAAGACCTGTCCTCGCGCACCGAGGAGCAGGCCAGTTCGTTGGAGGAGACCGCCTCGTCGATGGAAGAACTGACCTCGACGGTGAAACAGAACGCCGACAACGCGCGCCAGGCCAACACCCTGGCCCGTTCCGCCTCGGGCATCGCGGTCAAGGGCGGCGAGGTGGTCGGCCAGGTGGTCGGCACGATGGCCTCGATCAACGATTCCTCGCGCAAGATCGTCGACATCATCGGCGTCATCGACGGCATCGCCTTCCAAACGAATATTTTGGCGTTGAACGCCGCCGTCGAAGCGGCGCGCGCCGGTGAGCAGGGCCGCGGCTTCGCCGTGGTGGCCTCCGAGGTGCGCAACCTGGCGCAGCGCTCGGCCGCCGCCGCCAAGGACATCAAGGCCTTGATCGGCGACTCGGTGGAGAAGGTCGAACTGGGTTCGCGCCTGGTCGGCGAGGCCGGCACGACGATGGACGAGATCGTCGCCAGCATCACCCGGGTGACCGACATCATGGGCGAGATCACCGCCGCCAGCCAGGAGCAGAGCCTGGGCATCGAGCAGGTCAACACGGCGATCGTGCAGATGGACCAGGTGACGCAGCAGAACGCCGCGCTGGTCGAGCAGGCCGCCGCCGCCGCCGAGGCGATGCAGGAGCAGGCCGCGCGCCTGGGCGAGGTGGTCAGCGTGTTCAAGCTGGACGCCGCGACGGCATCGGCCGCGCGCGCCGCATCGGCCGCGGCGCCGGCGCGGCGCGCCGTGCAGGTCCGCGCCGC
>NZ_JAEMNU010000164.1 GCF_016461825.1 Rugamonas violacea
GCCGCGCCTGGCCCGCCTGGTAGGCGAAGGCGCTCAGCACGGGATGGGAGAACAGTTCGCGCAAGCCCAGCTCGATGCCCATGACCTCGCGCAGTCGCGACATCAGTTGCACCGCCAGCAGGGAGTGGCCGCCCAGTTCGAAGAAGTGGTCGTTGCGGCCCAGGCCCTGCAACCCCAGCAGGTCTTGCCAGATGACCGCGATGGCCTGTTCCAGCTCGCCTTCCGGCGCCGCATAGGGACGCGCCGCCAGCGCCATCATGTCCGGCGCCGGCAGGGCTTGGCGGTCCAGCTTGCCGTTCGGCGTGAGCGGGAAGCGTTCCAGCGTGACGAAGGCGAGCGGCACCATGTACTCGGCCAGATGCCGGCCCAGTTCACTGCGCAGTTCGGCCGCGCCGCCCGGCGTGCCGGTCAGGTAGGCCACCAGGCGCTTATCGCCCGGCACGTCTTCGCGCGCCAGCACCACCGCCTCGCGCACGCCCTCGCAGGCCGCCAGGCGCGCCTCGATTTCACCCAGCTCGATGCGCAAGCCGCGGATCTTGACCTGGAAGTCGTTGCGGCCCAGGTATTCGATCGCGCCGTCGGCCAGCCAGCGGCCGACGTCGCCCGTCTTGTACAAAGTGCCCGCGCTGAACGGGTCGGCGATGAAACGCTCGGCCGTCAGTTGCGGACGATGCAGGTAGCCGCGCGCGACGCCGATGCCGCCGATATAGATCTCGCCGCTGACACCTTGCGGCACGGGTTGCAGATGGGCGTCCAGCACATACAGGGTCGTATTCCCCAGCGGCCAGCCGATCGGCACGATGCCCGGGTGGGCGTCGTTGCAGCGCCAATGGCTCACGTGCACCCCCGCCTCGGTCGGACCGTACAGATTGTGCAGCTCGACCTGCGGCAGGGCCGCCAGGAAGCGCTGCTGCAAGGCGTAAGGCAGGGCCTCGCCGCTGCACAGCACACGGCGCAGCATGGCGCAGTGCCGCAGCTCGGCTTGCTGCATGAAGGCGTCGAGCATCGACGGCACGAACAGCAGCGTCGTCACCTGCTCGCGCACGATCAGCTCGCCCAACTGGCGCGGATTCTGGTGCGCCTTGGGCGGCGCCACCACCAGCGTGGCGCCGTTGAGCAAGGGCCAGAACAACTCCCAGACCGAGACGTCGAAGCTGATCGGCGTCTTCTGCAGCACGCGTTCACCGGCCTCCAGCCGATACGCGCTTTGCGCCCAGCACAGCCGGCTGACGGCCGCGTCGTGCTGGTTCATCGCCCCTTTCGGCTGCCCGGTCGAGCCGGAGGTGTAGATCACGTAGGCCAGGTGGGACGGCGTCAAGCCCGCCACCACCGGGTTGTGGAGCGGCTGCGCCGCCAGGCCGGCGTCGTCCAGATACTGCAACCGCGCCGTGCCGTCCACCTGCAGCGGCAAGCCGCTGTGCGTCAGCACGACCTGCGGCGCGCAATCGGCCAGCATGTAGGCCAGGCGCTCGGCCGGGTAGTCCGGGTCGAGCGGCACGTAGGCGCCGCCCGCCTTCAGGATGGCCAGCAGGCCGACCACCATGCCCAGGCTGCGCTCGGCGCAAATGGCCACCCGCGCGTCCGGCTCGACGCCGAGCGCCAGCAGGCGGTGCGCCAGCTGGTTCGCTTGCCGGTTCAGCTCGGCGTAACTGAGCACCTCGCCTTCGAAGCGCACGGCCTCGGCGCCGGGACTGCGCAGCACCTGTTCCTCGAACATCTGGTGCAGCAGCTTGTCGCGCGGGAAGGCGACGTCGGTGTCGTTCCAGCCGCGCGTCAACTGCTCGCGCTCGACGGCGTCCAGCAGGTTCAGCCGGCTCACGCTTTGCTGGTCGTCCTCGACCATCGCCTGCAACACCGCGCGCAGGTAGCCCACCAGCCGCCGCGCGGTGTCGGCTTCGAACAGCGCGGTCGAATAGATCAGGCCGCCAACGAGGCTGTCGCCGGCCTCGCTCATCGACAGCGACAGGTCGAACTGCGCCGTCGTATGCGGCGTGGCGACGCCGCTCAATTGCAGGCCGGGCAGGCTCAGCCCGCCACCGCCCGGCGTGTTGTTCATCGCGAACATCGTCTGGAACAGCGGGCTGTGGCTCATGCTGCGCTGCGGCTTGAGCGCGTCGACCACCTGCTCGAACGGCACGTCCTGGTGGGCGTAGGCGTCGAGCGTGCCGGCGCGCATCCGGGCCAGCAGGGCCGCCACGCTCGGGTCGCCGTCGGCGTTCACGCGCAGGGCCAGGGTGTTGACGAAAAAGCCGATCAGGTGTTCCGTCTCGCCGCGCTGGCGGTTGGCGATCGGGCTGCCGACCACCACGTCCGATTGTCCGCTGATGCGCGACATCAAGATGCCCCAGCCGGTGAGCAGGGTCATGAACAGCGTGGCGCCGTGGCGCCGGCTGAGCTGCTTGAGGGCCTGCGTCAGCTCGGCCGTCAAGGTGAAATCGACACTCGCGCCGGCGTGGCTTTGCTGGGCCGGACGGGGATGGTCGGTCGGCAGGGCCAGCAGTTCCGGCACGCCGGCCAGATGGCCGCGCCAGTAATCGAGCTGGGCTTGCAAGGCCTCGCCCTGCAACCAGTCGCGTTGCCAGACGGCATAGTCGGCGTACTGCAACGCCAACGGCGGCAACGGATCGCCCCGCCCCTGGCTGTACGCCGCATACAGCGCGCTCACTTCCCGCACCAGCAGGCCGATCGACCAGCCGTCGGAAATGATGTGGTGCTGATTAATCAGCAGCAAATGCTCGTCCTCGCCCAGACGCAGCAGCTGGCCACGGATCAACGGTCCTTGGGCCAGGTCGAACGGCGTGCTGAAGAAATCGACGCTGCCGCGCTCGACGGCGCTGCGCTGC
>NZ_JAEMNU010000165.1 GCF_016461825.1 Rugamonas violacea
TACTTTCGTAAGTGCTTGAATGTAGACGGATCTATCGCCCGCTCCATTGTCGGTCAGGCAAAATTCGCCAGCTGTCGAGATGTGTATAAACCTATGCATAAGCGGCCTCATCAAAAACATGCTGACATGAGAGCGCTTGCAATGCGCAGCGCGGAGAATTTAAGCGCGAAGCGCCTAAATATCATCTCCCGCTCGGGAACGCATGCATTGATGGAGGTCAAACGGGTTCGGCATAGCCCACACAAGCAGTGGAAGTGTCCGGTGGCGAGAATGTAGACGAGGAATATGGACGAAAAAAAAACCCATCTGCACCGAACGCGGTCTTGAGCGCGTTCGGGCTGATGGGGTTTTTTCGCTACTACTATATAACTAGCCTGACGATAACCTACTTTCACACTGGTTGCAGCACTATCATCGGCGCAGAGTTGTTTCACGGTCCTGTTCGGGATGGGAAGGGGTGGTACCAACTTGCTATGGTCATCAGGCATTGACTTGTACGAGCGCGCGCTCCCGACGGGGCGGCGGCGCTCTAAAATTGGGAAGAAGTATTGGTAAAGAATGGGGTAATGAAGCATGTCTCAACAACTCAGGCGACACATAATTCTTATTCTTACAACCTGCTAAGGTTATAGGGACAAGCCTTACGGGCAATTAG
>NZ_JAEMNU010000166.1 GCF_016461825.1 Rugamonas violacea
GCATTGGGCAATCTGTCGCCCACCGTCTACGAACGGAAAATGGCAGCACGCCAACCTATCGTCGTGTCCGAAATTACTTGACCACAGCAGTTTTAAACAATGTTGCTGAAAATGTTGTGACGTTAAACAAGTTAAAGGAACACTTGTTAGGTGAGAATTTGGCAAATATTGCTAAAGCGGACCCTAGACTTGCCACTGCCATATATGGCGTCGAGAAATCTGGTGTGAATTTTTCAATGGGAATGGGTACTGCTAGTGAGGCAGAGAAGTTAGGGCGGACGTGGGTTGGTGACGGCGCGCGGCTTGCAAAAAATCAAGATTATTGTCCTGGCTGCTTAGTTAGCGCAGACGGAACACGTATATATCGTCCACCAATGATGAAAGATTCACTATATGCTGTGACCGGGATGCAAGCAAATTTTGTTACGCAGGATGTTGGTGGAAAATTAATCGGAAATGCTCATTTAAATATAATAAAATGAAACCAATTATTAAAGCAATGTGGTTATGTAGTCCAGATTATTGTTTGGATGATTATATTCCTATTCGTCCGGAATATTTCGGATTTTGGATTGAGCTTAGGATTGGAGTTATTGGCAATTCTAGCGGAGATGACTTTAGAGTTTTCGTATGTAGCCCTGACTGGATTAGGGACGAGTGCTCTTCCAAGACTGCCATATTGGGGCGACATATGATTGTATTTCATCAATTTAATTTGGCCGAAATGAAAAATAAAATTATTGAGGTTGTTGATGAATGTGAAGGGGTGGATTGGGAGGAGATTTCGAGAAAAATATCTAGATTTGCTGCGTGGGAATTCGAAGATTACGTGAGCTAATAAAAATGCTTAATTGAAAATTATGCAACTATTCAGCCACAGCGAGCACATCAACAAAAGCATAGGTTTATACACATCTCGACAGCTGGCGAATTTTGCCTGACCGACAATGGAGCGGGCGATAGATCCGTCTACATTCAAGCACTTACGAAAGT
>NZ_JAEMNU010000167.1 GCF_016461825.1 Rugamonas violacea
TTCAGCATTGGGCAATCTGTCGCCCACCGTCTACGAACGGAAAATGGCAGCACGCCAACCTATCGTCGTGTCCGAAATTACTTGACCACAGCACAGCGCATCCTCAACAACAAACTCCGGTACAGTCTCAACTCGCTTTGCCTTGCGTGTTTCTAAGTCCAGCATGCGAATCTGGTTGACCAGTGCAACACCTTGGGTCTTCGTGCCTGCACCGCTCAGCGAAGCCGCGAAGCCAGCATGACGGGCAAAGTCGCCACCTTGCGTTATCGGCGCAATCAGCACTACACCCAAGGCGTTGAATGCGGCCGCCGACAGCACCAGCGCGGGCCGCATGCCCCTCTGTTCGTGCCCTTCAGTCGGATCAAGGTTGACCATTACAATGTCGCCGCGTCCAAATTTACTGCGGCTCACCACGCTTCACGCCCCACAGGCTTAACCTGGGACCAAGCCGCCAAATCGGCAGGCTCCGGCGCAGAAAGATCGCATTGCGCCACCAAATCAGCCAGCGAAAATGATGGACGTGCAGCTTTCAACAGCACGCCTTCAGGCTGCACATTCACGCTGAGCTTGTCCCCCAAAGTCACCTTGAGTATGCCCAGCAACTCGGTAGGCAGACGCACTGCTGCACTATTGCCCCATTTCTGAATTGATAATTCCATAAGACCTCCAAATGTTGATACATTGTAGATTCATTCAGGACGCAACGTCAAACGCAATTGTTTATACAATGTATCAATAAATTCCGCTCAGAGCACGTCCGAGAATGCCTGACGCAACTTCCGCGTATCAATTTGGACGTCAATCGTGCCGACACACGTCGGTTCCCTGCCGTGTTTGGTGAGTGTCGACCAGGCTCCGCACCAGCCGGTGCCGTTCAGCCCTCCCAAAAAATCCCCGATGTTGTTCAAAACTTCTTGCGCAATCACAGATGTGCCGCAAGAAGATGACTTAATAATTACCACCGTGCCCAGCCGTTAAATTTCTTGGTGGAAAATATTGAGGCGAACAACATGGATACTTATACCGCCGGCCCGTGGGACCGGCTCATCGGCGATCCCGACGATCCCGCTAGCCAGGATCGCGGCCCGCAGCTGACGCCGGAGCAATACAAAAGCCTCATTGCGCGCGACCTCGAAGCGTTGCTCAACACCCGCACGGCGATCCCCGATGACCTGCTGGCGTCCTTGCCGCGCTGCCGGCGCTCGATCGCCAACTTCGGCCTGACCGACTTTGCCCAGCTATGTCTGAGCAGCAGCGAGGATCGCAAGGAAATTTGCGACCGCCTGAAGCTCGCCATCGAGCGCCACGAGCCGCGCCTGAGCAAGGTGAAAGCGCAGCTGATACGCGAAGCGGGCGTGGTCAACCGCCTCAGCTTTTCCATTTCCGCCGTCATCCGCGCCGATGCCGAAGCGGATCGCGTCAATTTCGATCTGATGCTGGAGCCGTCCAGCTTGCGTTACGCCGTCCGTTGATGGCGGGCTCGGCCTGCCTTTGCGAGGAAACCCACGATGAAGAAACTGCGCACGCATTACGAACGCGAGCTTGGCGCGCTGGACGGTTACGCCGAGGAGTTCGCCGCCGAATTTCCCGCCGAGGCCGGCAAGGCCGGCATGCTCGGCAGGGCGAGCGAGGATACCCACAGCGGCCGGATTATCCAGGCCAGTGCGCTGTCCAACGCCCGCACGGCGCAACTGATCGAAGACAGCGACGCCAGGTTCACCGAAGCGCTGTTGAACGTCAACTATCCGCATTATTTGCAACCATTCCCGGCGACGGCCATCGTCGGTCCCGACCTCGCGGCGGCGGCCGATAGCCTGACGACGGTCGGCACCATTCCGCGCGGCACGATGATGAACGCGAAATTGAGGGACGGCACGCCGTGCCGCTTCCGCAGCAGCTACGACATGCTGCTCGCGCCGGTCCTGCTGTCCAAAGTCGCCTTCCATCCCATCATCGACATTCCACCGGCCTTGCCACGGCCTGCGACGGTGAGCTCGTCGCTCAGCATCGTCATCGAATGCGGGGCCGGCAGCCTGGACCTGAAACAGCTCGCATTGGCGCGCTTGCGGGTGTTCATCGACGCCGACCAGTCCTTGTGCGCGATCACGCGCGACGTCCTGTTCATGCGGGCGGAGAGCGCCTATATCGAGCTGGCCGGGGAGGGCGGCGGCGCCGGCTGGACGGCGCTGGACAGTCCGCCGATCCGGCCCGTCGGCTTCGCGCCGGAGGACGCGCTGATTCCGTTCAAGGCGTCCTCGCATCCGGCGTATCGGCTGTTGACGGAGTATTTCGCCTTCCCCGAAAAATTCAATTTCTTCGATATCGACTGGCCGCAGTTGTCGCAACATCTGCCCGCCGGTTGTCGGCGGATAAGCTTGCACCTCGGCCTGTCCGGCGTGGCGGCCAATTCCGCCACGGCGCGCAGCCTGGCCACCTTGTCGAGCAAAAACTTCCTGTTGGCGTGCACGCCGGTCGTCAATCTGTTCAGGCACAGCGCCTGTCCCATCGACATGACGCACACGGCGCCCGACTACGAGCTGATCCCCAACGGCGCCGCGCATGCCCATGAGATCCACAGCGTGGATAAAGTGTATGTCGTGCGCAATTCGCCGAAGGGACAGGCGATCACCGAATTCCGTCCCTACTATTCCCTGCGGCACGGCGAGGCCGGCGGCCACCGTGGCCGCTATTACCTGGTCCGGCGCGACGGCGTGCTGGCGCTGAGCAAGCCCGGCCATGAAATGCGCATCGCCCTGGTCGACCTGGACCTCGACCCGATGGCGGTGGAACACGCCAGCGTGTCGATCGACCTCACGTGCAGCAATCGCGACTTGGCCGGCGGCCTGCGTTACGGCGCCGCCGGCGGCGACCTGGAGCTGGAGCAGTCCACGGCCGCTTTTCCGCTCCGCTTCCTGCGCAAGCCGACGCCGCCCCACCGCTTCGGCTCGGACGCCCATTGGCGCCTGATCGCGCTGCTGTCGCTCAGCCACAGTTCGCTGGTGCGGGACGGCGTGGACGCACTCAAGGAGATACTGACGCTGCACGACCTGCCGCAGTCGCCGGTGACGCAACGCCAGATTGGCGGCATCACCGGCCTGGCCCATCGGCCGGCCAGGACGCGCTTGCGCAAAGCCGGTGCAAGCTGCCTGGTGCATGGCATCGAAGTGCTGCTCACCCTCGACGAGGACGCCTTCGCCGGCAGCGGCCTGCATCTGTTTGCGCAGGTGCTGGACCACTTCTTCGGCCTGTACGTGCACATCAACAGTTACATACAACTGACCGTCCTATCGCAGTCCAGCGGCGAGGAGCTGATACGATGCCCACCCCGAAATGGCGCCATCCATCTAGTCTGATCCGGCGTGCCATCGAGCACCCGCAGCAGTTCGACTTCTTTCAGTTGGCGCGCGTCTTCGACCTGTGGCTGCGCGGCCAGGGCCATACGCTGGAACGCTTCGTGCGTTTCAGGAACAGCGTGTCCTTGCGCTTTCCGCCCAGCCAGATCGAAGCCTTGAGCGTTGCCGCCGAGGTGGCCGTCGATACCGACGCGGCGCTGCAAGCCGCCCTCGATCGGGGACAGCTGCGCAATATATGCATCACGCCGGCCTTCATGGGCTTCCTGGGCGTCTGCGGCGTGCTGCCGTATTGCTACACGAACAGCGTCGCCGCGCGCATCCACTTCAACCAGAACGAAGGGGCGCGCGCCTTTCTCGATGTCTTTTCCAACCGTTCGCTGACCTTGTTCTACCGGGCCTGGGAAAAATGCCGCGTCGAATACCGGCGCGACGCCCAGGGCCGCGATGGCTTTCTGCCGCTGCAACTGGCGCTGGCCGGCGCCAGGCCGCGCCCGCGCGGCGACGGCGCGCTCGTCGAGGAAGTGGTGGCGCACTACGCCGCGCTGATCCGGCATCGACCCGTGTCGGGCGCAGTGCTGGTCGGCATACTGAACGAGTACTTTGGCCTCCCTTTCGCGCTGGAGCAATTTGTCGGCGCGTGGGAGACGCTGCGGCCGGAGGAGCGCAGCCGCCTGGGCGGCGCCAACCGCAAGCTGGGCAGCAACGCGATGATCGGCCAGCGCTATTGGCGGCGGGACTTGTGCGTGCGCCTGCGGCTGGGGCCGCTCGCCCGCGCCGACTTCGACCGCTTCCTGCCCGGCAGCAGCGGCCAGCAGGCGCTCACGGCGATGCTGGCCCTGTTTGCCATTCCCAATGTGCTCTTTGCGCTGGACTTGATCCTGCGCGCCCAGGACGTGCTGCCGGTACGGCTGGGTTCCCATCAACGCATCGGCCACGGCGCCTTTCTGGTGCGGCAGCCGTCGACGGTCGACCGCAACGGCAAGCGTTACCACATCACCTTGTAAGCACCGAACAACCTTAGACCGGGAGGACGCAGTGGACAGCGACGATTTCAATGTTGCTCAACTTGTCGAGCAACACCTGACCGCCAGGAACCGGCCGATGCGCATGACCGTGGGCTTCGCCAGCGGCGCATCGGACGGCGTGCTGCTGCCGCATCGGCTCAGCGGCGTCGAGGCCATCTGCGACGGCATCGACATGCGCATCTACTGCGTGTCGACCGACGAGCTGCTGCCGCTCAAGACGCTTATCGGCCTGCCGGTGGCGCTGCAGATCGTCACCGACCAGGGCAATCTGCGCAGCATCTGCGGCCTCGTCGCCGAAGCCAGCCAGGGCGAAAGCGACGGCGGCCTGGCCACCTACCAGCTGGTGGTGCGCGACGCCCTGGCGATCCTGGATCTGGACGTGCACACCCGCGTTTTCCGCAACAGTAGCGAACTGGCGGTCGTCAAGACCCTGCTCGACGAGGCGCGCCTGCGCATGCCGGCGCTGGCCGCCGCTTTCGAGTTCGAGGTCGACACGGCGCTAGAGTTGCGCCAGGACCCCGCGCGCAGCCAGATCATCCAGTGCAACGAAAGCACCGGCGCCTTCATCCGCCGCCTGCTGAAACGGCGCGGCATAGGCTGGTTCTTCCGCGCCGGCCGGGCCGGTGCCGACCGCGCCGATGCCGAAGCGGCCGACGCCAGGCTGGGCACGCCCGTGCACACCATGGTGCTGTTCCACGACGCCATGCGCCTCAAGCCGAGCTCGGCGGGGCGGGTGCGTTTCCACCGCAACAGCGCCACCGAGGAGCGCGACACCATCACCGCCTGGAGCGGCGTGCGCACCTTGCGGCCCGGCCGGGTCAGCCGCTTCAGCTGGAACTACAGCAACCCGCGGGCCGCCGGTTTCATGTTGGCCGGCATGCGCAGCGCGGCCGATCAGGGCGTCAAAGGCGAGCAACTGGCCGCCGGCCTGGAGCAGTATCTGGTGGACGCGCCCCATGTCGGCGACAACTACGACGACCTGTGCGCGCTGGCCCGCCAGCGCATGGCGCGCTCGGACTTCGAGGCCAAGTGTTTTTATGCCGAAGGCGGCCTGCGCGATGTCGGCCCCGGCGAGTATATCGGCCTCGACGGCCACGCCGAACTCGACAGTCATGCCGAGGACGAGCGCAACTTCATCATTGTCGCCCAGCACGTCACGGCGCAGAACAATCTGCCCAAGGGACTCGACGCGCGGGTCGAGCGCATGTTCGCGCGCAACCATTGGGCCATCGACACGGCCGACTTGCCGCTGGCGGGCAGCAACTGGTTCGACGCCGGCGAGCTGCGCTTCCTGAGCCGGCTGACCTGCATCCGGCGCGGCACCGACTTCGTGCCGGCCTACGATCCCCGCGTCGACCTGCCGCATCCGCAACTGCAAAGCGCGATCGTGGCGGGTCCGTCCGGCGAAGTCATTCACACGGACGGATTGGGCCGCGTCGAGGTCACATTGGTCGGCGCGCGCACGCCCGGCGACGATGCGGCCGAGGCCGCCGCCGGTCCCCGCTCGGCCTGGGTGCGCGTGGCGGGCGCCTGGGCCGGCACGGCCGAGGGCGGCGGCGGCCACTTCGGCATGCTGTGCCTGCCGCGCGCCGGCACCGAAGTGTTGCTGGCCTTCCTGGGCGGCGATCCGGACAAGCCCGTCATCGTCGGCCAGCTCTACAACGGCGCCGCGCGGCCGCCGCAGCTGGGCCTGGGGGATTTGCCGGGCAACAAATACCTGTCCGGCATCAAAAGCCGCGAAGTGCGCGGCAACCGCGCCAACCAGCTGCGCCTGGACGACACGCCGGGCCAGATCAGCGCGCAACTGGCCAGCGAGCACGGTGTTAGCGAACTGAACCTGGGCTGGTTGACGGCGCCCCGCAACAAGGGCGCCGGCGCGGCGCGCGGCGAAGGGGCCGAATTGCGCACCGACGAGCAGCTGGCCCTGCGCGCCGGCAAGGGCATGTTGCTGTCGGCCTGGCAACGGCTGGACGGCGACGACAAGCAGCTGGAACGGAAGGACTATCTGGCGCTGATGGAAGACTGTGTCGAGCTGTTCCGCACCCTGGGCAAGTACGCCGCCGAGAATCAAGCCCTGCCGCTGGACGAGGTGGCGCAGCTTGACCTGCAATCGGCCGTCAAACGGTGGGAGAACGGCAGCAACACGGCGCCCCGGGGCGAGCAGGGCGGCGCGGCCGCCATCGGCGTGACGGCGCCGGACGGGATCAGCTTCGCCACGTCCAAGGCCATCGTCAGCTACGCCGCCGTCAACATCGACAGCGTGGCCCGGCAGCATATGCAGATGACCGCCGGCCAGCGTTGCAACCTCAATGCCGGCAAGGGGATTTCGCTGTTTGCGCACCATGACGGGATCAAGGCCATCGCCCATCACGGCAAGCTCGTGCTCCAGAGCCAGCATGATGAAACGCAAATCAATGCGGCGCTCAATATCACGCTGACCGCCAGCGATGGCAAGCTGGTCGGTATGGCCAAGGAGATCCTGCTGATCACGGAAGGCGGTTCCTTCATCCGGCTGGCCGAGGACATCACGCTGGGAACTAAAGGCAACATCATCCACCACGGCGCCAAATTCCCGTTCAAGGGACCGAGTTCGATGCAGACGCAATTCCCCACCTTTCGCACCAGCGACACCGATTTGAAGTTCGCCGTCAAACACTTCGCGAATTCCCCGGACGAGCTGGTTTCACCGGCAGAGCATGCCGAAGTCAGCATGGCCAATGGCGACACCAACACCGGCAAGACTGACGAGCAGGGCAAGTCCGATCTGAAGGAAAGCGAAGCGATGACGGTGGCGAGGTTGCGTGTGCTCGAAAACAAGGCGTAGTCCAGGCGGATTCAATTGCTGAACAGCGGAGGCGGCATGGGACTGTACAAGAAGACGGAATACGTATCGGGCAGCCGGTCCGGCATCACGATGTCCAACCGGATGAGCGATACGGTGGTGGATCGGCGCCCCAAGATGCCGGGTGCCGTCATCGTGGTGCATGGTGTCAATGACGTCGGTACCAGCTACGACGAAGTGGAAAAGGGCTTGTGTGCCGGCCTGACAAAGCGCCTGTGCGGCGCCTTCGTGCCGGCCACATACCGGATTCCCAAATCGGACGACCGGAACAAAGTGCTGGCCGATCCTGACGATATTTTTTTCAAGCGCCTCGCCAACGACAAAACGTTCAGTCCCGTTATTCCGTTTTATTGGGGTTATTCTGAAATGAAAGCGCTGGCCAAAGTGCGCCAAGGCCAGATCACCGATCGCGACGGCAACCGCTTGGACCTGGACTACACCAAAGGCGGTGGCCCGTTCGGCAACGCCACCACCACGTTGCCGGATATGTGGAACCGGGGCGCAAGCTGGCGCTTCAATCTCAGCAGCGATCCGACGCGTCCCCTGTTCAATACGCCGCCACGCATGTATATGGTGCTGGCCGCGCGGCGCTTGGCGGCGTTGATCGCCATGATCCGCGACTACGGCCCCGACGAAACGGTGACCGTCGTCGGGCATAGCCAGGGGTGCTTGATCACGCTGCTGGCGCAGGCATTTCTCAAGGAGGAAGGATGTCGTCCGGCAGACACGCTGATCCTGACGCATCCGCCCTACAGTCTGGCCGAACATCCCTATTGGATCGTCAAGACGGGAGAAACCTACCGCAGCGGCGAAGACGCGCAGATGCATGATCATTACGATGAACTGACCGGCTGGCAGAACCTGCACGCCCGCCTGCAAACGCTGGTTAACACGGTACACACCGTAATCAGGCAGCACGTCACGCCGATCGATATGAAGGACTTCCTGAAAAGCGACACGCCGTATTACGGCACAGTCGGCGCCAGATGGGATCCCGCCAAGGAACGGGACAACCGGCGCAAGGTCTATCTGTATTTTTGTCCGCAGGACATGACGGTAGCACTCGATAGTGTGCAGGGCATAGGCTGGCAGGGTGTGCCGGACTTCATCGAGGGCGAACAATTGCTACCGGACGAGCGCGTCCGCTACTTCGATGCGACGGCGGGAGAGACGCGGCGCATCGGCAGCGCCCCGACAAGAAGCAAGACCGTGCTGCGCCGGCCGTTGCAGGAATTGGGGGAGGGTTTTTACCAGCGCGTATTCACGGACAAGCAAAGGATCAATCCTGCGACAGGGAATGCCGAACCCGTGCTGGTGGGCGCTCCGCCGCACGACTACGCTTTGCGCATCAAGGGCGAAAATGACCATGACCATGTGGCCAGCGGAAACCGCATCATGCGCGACGGCTTCCCCGCAGTGAAATGGCCCATCGCAAAGAACGGGGCTTGGCCAGACAGGCGCAGCGAACGTGAACAACGCGACGGCATCCGCAGTGTCACCGGCGAGGCGTTGCCGACACCGGTGGCTGCCGATCTGCGCGGGCAACAGCAGATCGATCGCAAGGATGGTCCCTACGAGGCGGTCGACCCCATCGATGCCAGCACCGCCGTCTCCAGTGGCAAGGGAGTAAACGACAAGTGGGTGCTCATTGCCGATCCCACCGGTTCGGAAAAATACTACGATTCGCACGACTCCAATTCGAGTCCTCACCCGGCGCTCTTCAAAGGACCTGTGCAGAACGCCAACGGCTTCATCCGCGAAGTGCGCGATGCCATGAACCGGGATAAGTCGGCCGGACAGTGCTGCGATGTCTTGGCCGTCTACAAATGCCTGGGTACAAAGGACAGGAAAGGCATTTATCAGCTATTGGTCAAGCGCACCGAGACGCCCGATGAGGCGCGGCTACGCTGGCAGCACGAGGAGGTTGAGAAATCCTTCCACGGTTCGATTTTCGGCAGTAGCGGCAACCACGAACACGTCACCGCGTATGACCTTGCCATCGGCCAAGGGACCGCAGTGAGTGATCCGAAATTTTATGCCTACCTGTGCGCGGTGGCGGATTGGCGGATGAAGAAGCCGGGACGACGAGGAACTGAGCGGCCGTCGATTGCGCTTTGGGGCAATTTTCTGATGCAATTCAAAATCTTTCTGGATGCTGAACCCGAATGGCGCAAGAAACTGATTGAGGGAAATTGCGATTACTACAGCACCGGCGAGCTTCCTGCCTGCCTACCCGTGTTGCCGGCCCAGTTACCGCTCGATGTGGTGTGCGAAAGCCTCGATGGCAAGCGCATGGAGCGAAGTACGCCGCCGAAGGGGAAAAAATCATGAGCAAACAACAGACTGCGGCGCAACGGCCGCAAATGCTTCGCTACATCCTGGGCTCCATGCTCGCCATGGCGATTCTGATTCCCTTGTGGACTGTCTTCGTCATGTATGTAATGTATGCCGCGCAACCCGAAACCCATTTTATCGAGGAGCAGCCGATGAAAACCCATCTGCTTTGGTTTGTGCTCATACCCGTGGCGGCGGTGGTATTGACGGCCGGAACCCGCTGGAAGAATGCTGTGCATCAAGCGGAAATGCCGAAGGCCGTGATCGTACAAAACAAGCTGGTTATGCCCAGCGCCTACGAGGTGGAAAAGGTACGGCGGGAATATGTCCTGGAGGTGATCGCGATGGGAGTAACGCTGGACAAGTACCGACAGGGGAAATTGTGGGATGCATTGCAACAGGGAAATCCTTATGTGACGATTCGCGAGGACGATCCGAATAAATATCCATGGAGTGCGAACGACAAAGATGGACTGGGTGGAAAGCGAGTTGACGATGCTTTGCGAAACAGTTTCGCTTATACGCCGATGTATTGGGGCGTTCCGTCATTTTTTGCAACCAGCCCAGATCCTGAATCGGCCAATCCGTCACCAGACGATCCTATCAGTGGCGCTATTTCGGGTGCGAATATGGGGTTCCACTTGTTTGTCACGGCACCATGGATGCTGGCAGAGCGACCCGATCGGATTCTGGAGGAGATATTTACATTCTTCGATACACATCCCGACGTTCCCTACGTGGTATTTACCGTAATCGATGGCATGGGAATGCGCGATTCGGCGCGGCCCCCTGATACACCGCGGTTACTAAAGGATGGCTACTATGTCACGGAGATGCCTGACACTTCTACCGTGTTCGTGCTGGCACGGCGCGAGCGCGTTGAACCGTTGCGGAAGTTCATTTGGGACGATCCCGATGACGACTTCCTACATGAAAAACTGCGCTGGATGTACGGAACATTGGAGGGCGAGCTACCGCAACCGGGCCGTAAAACTCCCAGCCGGAGCGCAGCCGAAATCGGCGCCGATCCGTCACACCACATGTCTATGGGGCCTGTGCGCCGTACTCCATCCGTCAGCGAATGGCTGGAAGCGAGCGCGGCGTTCGCCAAGCGCCACGACGTCGTGAATCAGGGCACGTTATCCAACCTCGCCCACCATGTCGATCACCCGATCAACCGCCCGCCGCGCGGCTGGAAGCCAACGCCATGGTTCCCCATCCCCTGGACCAAGGAGCAGTTGCGCACCTTCGACAGCCTGC
>NZ_JAEMNU010000168.1 GCF_016461825.1 Rugamonas violacea
GCGCTGCTGCCGTGGAATGTGAAGGATTTGCATACCCCGGATTTAACCAGCATTCTGCCTGGCTGAATAGGTTGGGGTTCGTGGAGCGCTTACGATGAAACGGTGTATGGATTTGGGACGGCCGGGCCAACCCTTTCGGGGCGGCTGCGGCAATGGTTTTGTGATGACGAAAGGGAGAAAGCAATGTTGATGTCAGCCGCCGATCTGGCGTACATGAAGGGGGAGGCGGCAGCGCAGCCGGGGGACGCAGCGACGCCCGAACTGGCGTTGGCCAAAGCCGCCGAACACGGCTATCTGGCGGCCGATGCGCGCCGGGCCGCTTTCGTGCAGGGATTTCTATCCGCGCTGGGACAGTAGCCCAAGGAGGCGCCGACGCCTAGTATTACAAGTGGGGGCGAAAGCCTATCCTGCCTTGGCATTTTTCTGACGCAGGAATTGGTAATACCAAGAATCGTAGGCCACGCCTTCCTGGCAGGCACATTAAGCGCCGACGGCGCAAACAGGCCGCGCAATCCAGCGTATACAGGGCGTCCAACACCACGGCTCGCTCGACGCTGCGCGCCAACGGCGCCACTACATCGACCTGGCCAACGCCCACTGGGCGTGGAAGGAGATCAAGGCGTCGTGGGCGTTGGAGGGGCTTAAACCCACCGACGACAATGTGGAGCGCGCCGGCCGAATGATCACCGGCGAGATCACTTACGTGAACGTCATCAAGGAGCTGTGCCAGCTATATGGTCGGCCGATGGCTTAACTACTTCTTCTCCACCCCACCGCGTATTGATGCCCAAGTTCGGTCACACTCTATCGCGTTATTTTCACGATCAAGCCGTATAAATTCAGGAAGATCAAACGTGCGCCCGATCAAATCGAAGTCTAACAAGTCTTGAAGTGGGCAGTAGAATCCTGTTCGATCCTCCCCCCATCGATATTCTCTAGCTAATTTATTCCCATTTTGTAGCAACAGCTCCACAAGGGGGTCTAAGTGAGAATAAACAGGCCTGGCGCTAGGATCGAAAGCTATGGCGGTTTTCGGTAGTTGTCAACAAAGTTGTCGCGTCACTTCATGCAGCCAGCTTCACTAATTCAGGTTCAGCCCGTTCCGGATTGAGCCAAACCTCGTC
>NZ_JAEMNU010000169.1:0-13218 GCF_016461825.1 Rugamonas violacea
GACATGCGGGGTATAGATTCCCGCCTGCGCGGCGGTCCGCCGATGCGGAATGACGGTTTTTCGAGGTGCCCTTAATATGGTTGCGTCCTTGTTTGAAAACGCTTGCCGCTCACGGCCGCGTCGCGTCGTGCAGTTCGCGCCAGTTCGCCACCTCGCGCCAGCTCAGGCGGCCGGCCGGCGCGCTCAGGCTGACGCTGCCGGCCTGCGCCAACGGCGTGGCCGGGTCGGCGCGAAAGCGGACGATGGCGACGCTCTTGCGCTGCGCGACCTGTCCGCCGGCGGTACGCGCGCCGTTGACCACGGCCGTTTGCCGCAGCAAGGGCGCGGCGGGCGCATAGTCCGGCTGCGGCCGGCCAGTGGCGGCGGCGACGCCGTCGAGCACGTCGAGCGCGTAGCTGCGCGAGAGCGCGGCGGCGCAGGGATCGCGCGACGGCAGCAAGGTGTCGAAAAACAGGCTGCCGCCGGCCAGCACCGCGCCGAGCAGACTGCGCTCGCCCGTCCCGGCCGATTGCGGAAAATCGATGTACCAGCCCTTGCTGTCGGGCGCCAGCGGCGCGCCGGCGAACGCATAATCGCCACCCGCGCCGTTGCCGTTGCCGTTGCCGCCGCCGCCGCTGCCGTTGCCGGCGGCGGCCGGCAGTGCGATGGCCACGCGCTGGGTCAAGTCGCGGCGGCCGGCGACCACCTCGGCCGGCTGCGCCAGCTTGTCGACGATGGCGTACCAGGACTGCTGGGCATAGCGAGACGGCAGGCGGTCGGCCTGCTCGATGAGCCGGCCGGTGCCGAACAGCACCAGGTAGCCGCCGCCGCTGGCGAAAGCCAGCCTGGGCTGCTGGCTGATCGGCTGGCGCTCGCCGGCGGCGTCGCGCGCGACGAATAGCGGCGTGCGGCCGGCGCCGGGGCCGACCGCGCCGCTCCATGGCGCGCCGGCGGAAAAATCGAAGCGCCACAGATTGCCCTGCAGATCGCCGGCATAGGCGTAGCGCAGCGCGCCGTCGGCGTCGGCCGCCAGCGCGGGCGGCCCTAGCGCGTTGGCCAACGCGGGGTCGGCGACCGGCGTGTTCAGCCGGTAGTAATTGACGTTGCGCCGCCACGGCGTGCCGCGCGGCTTGTCCAGCGCCAGCAGGAACAGGGCGCCCTCGCCCGCCGCCGTGCGGTGGCCGTCGTCGGCGTAGTTGTTGAGGCCGCTGGCGACCACGGCGAAGTGGCGCAACTCGGCCACGCCCTGCACCGTCCGCACGCGCAGCCTGGCGATCTGCGGCACACCGACCACGTTGCCCATCGCCGGGTCGTCAGCGTCGCCGAACTCCCACAGCAAAGTGTCCGCCCCCAGCCTCTCGGGATCGCTGACATCCAGCGCGAACACGCCTTGACCGCCGCCGCCCAAACCCGACACCAGCACGCTCTTCCACCGGCCGGCCAGCAGCGCCTCGCCGGCCGCCGCCGGCCCGTCCACATAGGCGCGGTGAACATACCGCGGACTGCTCAGCTGGTTCAGCGCGGCGAACACGGCCTGCGGCACGTAGGCGTACAACTCGACGCCGTCGGCCGCGTCGAAAGCGTGCAGCATGCCGTCGTTGGCGCCGAGGTAGAGCACGCCACGGCGCGCCAGGCTGCGACTATGGAACGCGGCATAATCGGCGCCGCCCACCCCGGCCGACGCGGCGCCGACATACACCGGCGTGGCGTGCACCGAATCGCCCAGCACGCTGCCGCGCCGCCGGAACACGCCGCCCTCCAGTGTTCTGTCGCCGCGCAGAAAGGCCAGCCGCTGTTCACCGAGGCCATCGCTGCGTTGCGTTGCTGCGACCTCCGCAGTGGCGGCCGGCGCGGCGGGTGCGGCGCCCGCCGATGCCGCCAGGTTCAGCGAGCCGGCTTGATTCAGCGCAGGCGCCTGGTTCAACGCCGCGCGTTGCGCCGAGGACAGCGCGGCCCATTCGAAAGGAACGGAATCGAGCGTGCCGTCAGATCGCGCGATGGCGGTGTGGATGTTGCGCCGCGCCGGCTCCGGCCGCGCCAACCGGCCCGGCGCGCCCGTGAGGATCTCGCCCGCATCCCATTTCGGCGCGCCGGCCGCCGCGCCGCCGGCATCCAAGGTCAAACCGTAACGCAAGACGTGCCCGCTCCAGTCGCTCGGCTGGAGATCGGCTTGGAAGATGTCGCCACCGACCAAGGCCGGCGCCACCGCCGCGCCGTGCATGGGCGCCTGCGCGGCGGCGCCGGCGAGCGCGCAGCCGGCCGTCAACGGCTCGGCGGAGATCGCCAGCAACGGCGGTGCGGCCAAGCCATAACTCGGCGCCAACGCCGGCCACAGCACTGCCACACGCCAAGCAGCGCAACGCCTGCGGGCCAACCAGCATCTACACGCTGTCATATCCGTTCCCCTCAGTCCAGCTTGCGATACACGCTTTGCAGCACCACCTCGGTGCCCAGGCGCGCGCCGAAGCCGATCGCCGTCACGCGGTAGACATAGGCCGGCGCCGCCCCCGCCTCCTCGCCCGGCCGGTGATAAGGCAAACGCTCGATCACATAGCGCGGCCGCTTGAACGGCAGCGCGCCCTCGCCGGTGCGCATGCCGGCGCCGGTGAAGCTGCCGTACTCGACCGAGCGCGCCCCGGCCGCGTCGCCGGCCAGATCGACGCGCTGCCAGGCCGGCGCCGCCGCGTCCGCCGCGTTTGCGCACAGGCCCAGATTGTCGCCCCGACCGTCGCCGCAGCCGTCGTCGAAGCCGAGCGCGCTGCCGGCCAGGAACAACACGCTGCGCGCAGTGAACAGACCGCTTTCGATATCTCGTTCCGCATCCATCAAGCCCTCCTCCGCCGCCTCAAATGCGATCTGCCGATCGCGATCCCCGCGCGCCGCTTTCTCCCCCTGCAAGGCCAGCCGCGCCGCCGACGCGCCCACCAACACCACGGCGATCAGCATCAGCACCGTGACCAGCAAGGCGACGCCGCGCTGCCGCCCCCAACGCGCCGGCCGCATGCTAACCGCTCCCGTTGCGCAGGAACACCGTGGTGGAGAACTGCTGCCGCGCGCGCTGGCGCAGCGCGGGCGCCAGATCCGCCTCGTTCACGCGCACCCCGCTGTCGCCGCCATGGGCGTCGCTGTAATCGCGCCCGAACAGCTCGTAACTGGCGAGCGGCGCCTGCGGCCGCGAACCGATGTCGCCGTGCAGCAGCAAACCGATCTTGATGCTGCGCACCCGCTTCCACCAGGTCTTGCGCAGCTTGTCACGCGCCCGCTCGGCGGCGTTGGCGCCAAGCAGCGCCAGCGCGTCGTCCAGCGCCGCCAGCGCCGTCGCGTTGACATAGACGTTGGGTGCGCCGTCGGCCGGCGTGTCGGTGTCGATGCCGTACAGCACTTGGAACGAGTCGACGCCGCGCACGATGGCGTCGGCGCCCCAGCCGTTGGCGCTGCGGTATTTGCAGCGCAGTTCGGCCTCGCCGTCCGTGCCGAGGGCGACATAGAAGATGCTCCAGCCAGGCGGCGCCGGCGACGCGGGCGCGGCGACGCCGGCGACGCCGAAACCGGCGCAGTTGAGCACCGAGCCGTCGCCGTTGCCGCCCGCACCCGAGCCGCCGTAGCGCAAAGCCAATACATCGCTGCCGTTGACCGCGCCGGGCAGCGGCGCCTCGACGCCGTCGCCGCCCCGGCTCAGGCTGCGCGCGTCGAGTCCGGCCACGCCGGCCCCGACCTCGGCGCCGAACAACAGCGGCGCCGTCGCGCCGTCCCAGTTGACGTAGCCGGCCTGGCGCACCGCCTGGCCGGCGATGTCGAGCGCGTAGCGGCCGCCGTCGTTCAGCCGCATGCTCTCGCTGTGGTGCAGGTAGTCGCCGTTGGCGCCCACCAACAAGGCGCTGGCCACCAACACCACCACCATGCCGATCAACAACGACACCATGATCTCCACCAGCGTCAGCCCGTCCTGGCGCCGCGCCAAGAAACGCGGCGCGCTCACGGCGCCACTCCCACCGCCAGCGCCACGCCGGGCGCGAACTGGCCGCCCGCGTCGCGCTGCGCACTGCCGTCGGGATTCTTGTGTTGCCAGCCGACCTTGACCACCAGCGGCGCGTCGGCGCCGCCGTCGCACTGCCAGCGCAGCCGGCCGCCCTGCCAGACGGCACGGTCGCGGCAGACCACGGCGCGGCCGCCGGGCAAGCCCTGGCTCACCAGCCACTTCAATTGATAGAGGTCGAACCAGGCCAGCTCGGCGCTGTCGCAGCGGGCGCCGGCGCCGAAACACAAGGCCGCCGGCGGCGCCGGACTCGGCTCGGCCAGCGCGTCGTAGCGCAGGGAAAGATAGGGATTGCTGCCGTCGGGCAAACGCATCTGCGCCGGATTGGCGCGCATCTGTTCGGCCAGGCCGGCGGCCAATTGCATCGCCCGCGACAACAGCGCCGACTGGTGGCGCGTGCGCAGCGCCGTCAACTGCATGGCGGCGCCACCGAGCACGCCGAGCGCCAGCAACAAAATGGCGACCAGCACTTCAAGCATGGCGAAACCGGCGGCGCGAGCGCGCATCACACACCTCCACATCTCAGCAGGAACTGAGAACGACCTTAACAGTGTGCGACGGTGGGGATATGCGGTGTGTCAAGCGCGCGCGGGGCGCAGCGACAGGGTGGTGGGAGGATGGCGAGTTAACTGCGGCCGAGGCCGCTTCAGGGCTTGCGCGGCTTGCGCTCTTGCCCGACCTCGGCGATGGCGTCCTGAAACTCGGCCAAGTCCTCGAAATTTTTGTAGACGGAGGCGAAGCGGATGTAGGCGACGTTGTCGAGCCGCTTGAGCTCCTGCATCACCAGCTCGCCGATATAGCCGGAATCGACCTCGCGCTTGCCGCTGGTGAGCAATTTTTCTTCGATCGACTGGATCGCCGTGTCGACAGAGGCGGCCGCAACGGGCCGCTTGCGCAAGGCCAGCATCAAACTGCCGCGCAACTTGGCCGCGGCGTACTCGGTACGGCTGCCGTTCTTTTTGACCACGAAGGGCATCACAAGTTCGATCCGCTCGTAGGTGGTAAATCGTTTATCACATTTGCCGCAACGCCGGCGCCGGCGAATGGCGTCGCCCTCCTCCGATACGCGGGTATCGAGGACCTGGGTTTCTTCATGCTGACAGAACGGACATTTCATGGTGGCGGGTACTACGTGCATTAAACATCTGAAACAGGCGCCGGCCGTGGCCGGCGCCCTACTACCGGACTAACGCAATGCTTAGGCGGCGTAGACCGGGTACTTGTCGGCCAGCACCTTGACAGCCGCTTTGACGCGCTCGATGGTGGCGGCGTCGTGCGGATTGTCCAGCACATCGGCGATCAGATTGCCCACTTCCTCCGCTTCCGCTTCCTTGAAACCGCGCGTCGTCATCGCCGGGCTGCCCAGGCGGATGCCCGAGGTGACGAATGGTTTTTGCGGATCGTTCGGAATGCCGTTCTTGTTGGTGGTGATGTGGGCCGAACCCAGAATCGCTTCGGCTTCCTTGCCGGTCAAATTCTTGGCGCGCAGATCGACCAGCATCACGTGCGACTCGGTGCCGCCGGAAACAATGCGCAGGCCGCGCTTGATCAGGGTCTTGGCCAGCACGTCGGCATTGATCACCACTTGTTGCTGGTAAGCCTTGAATTCAGGCTGCAGCGCTTCCTTGAAGGCGACGGCCTTGCCGGCGATCACATGCATCAGCGGACCGCCCTGGATGCCGGGGAAGATCGCCGAGTTGATGACCTTCTCGAACTCGGCCTTCATCAGGATGATGCCGCCGCGCGGACCGCGCAGCGATTTGTGCGTGGTCGAGGTGACGAAGTCGGCGTGCGGCACCGGGTTCGGGTACAGGCCGGCGGCGATCAGGCCGGCGTAGTGGGCCATGTCGACCATGAAGTAGGCGCCGACGGCCTTGGCCACGGCGGCGAAGCGCTCGAAGTCGATCTTTTTCGAGAACGCCGAGGCGCCGGCGATGATCAGTTTCGGCTTGTGTTCCTTGGCCAGCGCTTCCATGGCGACGTAGTCGATGTCTTCCGCTTCGGTCAGGCCGTAGGAAACCACATTGAACCACTTGCCGGACATGTTCAGCGGCATGCCGTGGGTCAGGTGACCGCCTTCGGCCAGCGACATGCCCATGATGGTGTCGCCCGGTTTCAACACGGCGAAGAAGACGCCCTGGTTGGCTTGCGAGCCCGAGTTCGGCTGCACGTTGGCCGCTTCCGCGCCGAACAGTTGCTTGACACGGTCGATCGCCAGTTGCTCGACGACGTCGACGTACTCGCAGCCGCCGTAATAGCGTTTGCCCGGGTAGCCTTCGGCGTACTTGTTGGTCAGTTGCGAGCCCTGCGCTTCCATCACGGCCGGCGAGGTGTAGTTCTCCGACGCGATCAGCTCGATGTGATCGTGCTGGCGGGTGTTTTCTTTCTGGATGGCGCCGAACAATTCCGGGTCAACGTTGGCGAGGGTGTGATCTTTTGCGAACATAAAAAAACTCCAAGTGAGATGAATAACTTGTTGCAGGCAGGTTGGATCGAATGAGGGAAGCCGATAGCGGAAAGGCAGCCTCTTCGTGCAATTCCATCGGTGGCTGCCCAGGCGAACGGCTATTGAAATCTCACGTTCCCCGGTGGATGTCCACCTTTCGCCGAGCGCCGGCCCCCGCACCAAAATGGGGAGCCGCTCGGCTTTTCGCCAGTTACGTGAGACGTAATGGAAGCCAAATTGTAAGGTAAGTGCTTGTTTTGAGCAAGGAAATGGCCGGTCGGCCGCTGCCCGCCCGGCCTTGGCCGGCGGCGGCCATCGCGCGGCAAGCCACCGCCGGCATTTACTCCGCCGGCGCCATATTCTCCGTTCCCATCGCGCCAAACAGAGCGCTGCACGGCGCATTGAATAAGCACTTTAACGCGGACGGATTAACCGCGATAAATCAGAAGCAATATATTCATATCTGATATTATTTCCATGGGGAAATAAATTCCATGATAGAATTTCCCCAATGCAACCAAATACACCGATGGCGATGTCCGCAGACCGCATGGATGCTGACTTGGCGGCCAAATGCAAGCCTGGCTGCCCACCGACTAGCCAAATGGATATCGAAGCGTGATTAAAACACATTGCGAATATATTTATTGCAACAAGATAATCAACAAGGCAACTCGGCGAATATGATTGCAACATGCCATTAATACAAAACAAACAATGGATTCTATTTTATCCAACAAGCGAAACCGGCATTTCAACCAAAAGGATATAGTTTGCAGCGCTCCCCGTTCCTACACGCCGCCTTGGCACTGACCCTGCTCGCCGCCACCGCAACCGGCGCGGCACAGACGGTTGCCACCGGCAGCGCAGCCCACCTCGACCGCAAACAAGTCAATATTGACCAGCGGGCCGCCGCGCAACAACTGCGGCCGGACATCACCCTGGCGCAGGCCGATGCGCCGACGGCAACGTCGCGCCAACGCGAAGCCGGCGCGCCGACCGCCCCCTCGGCAGCGGCGCCGACCGCCCAGCGGCAGCCCTCCGCCTGGCTGATCCTGTTGCTCGGCGCCATAGTCATCGTCCTGCGCTTTGCCTCCCGCAGCCGCGTCCGGCCCTTCGAATAAGCCAGCGGCGCGCCGCGTCGGCCGAGCAAAAAGTAATCCCCCTGCCCGCATGCCGCTTTCGATTACAATTTTGTGCAACCTTCCACCCACGCACAAGGAAACACCATGATCGTCTTCATCACGGGCGCCAGCGCCGGCTTCGGCGCCGCCATGGCCCGCACCTTCGTCGGCCACGGCCACCGCGTCGTCATCAGCGGCCGCCGCGCCGACCGCCTGCAAACGCTGGCCGCCGAACTGGGCGAGGCGGCCCACGCCGTCGAGCTCGACGTCACCGACAAGGCGGCCATCCGCGCCGCCCTCGACGCCCTGCCGGCCGAGTGGCGCGACATCGACGTGCTGATCAACAACGCCGGGCTGGCGCTGGGCACCGCGCCCGCCCACGAAGCCTCGCTGGAAGACTGGGACACCATGATCGCCACCAACTGCGGCGGCCTGGTGGCGATGACCCGCGCCCTGCTGCCGGCCATGGTGGCGCGCGGCTCGGGCACCGTGATCAACCTGGGTTCGACCGCCGGCAGCTACCCCTACCCGGGCGGCAACGTCTACGGCGCCACCAAGGCCTTCGTCGAGCAGTTCACGCTGAACCTGCGCGCCGACCTGGTCGGCACCGGCGTGCGCGCCACCAACCTGGCGCCCGGCCTGTGCGGCGGCACCGAGTTCTCCAACGTCCGCTTCAAGGGCAACGACGAGGCCGCCGCCAAGGTCTACGAGGGCACCACCCCGCTGACCGCCGAGGACATCGCCAACACCGCCTACTGGATCGCCACGCTGCCGCCCCACATCAACATCAACAACATCGAGATCATGCCGACCTGCCAGGGCTTCTCGCCGTTCACCATCAAGCGCGCCTAGGCGCCGCCGCGACAACGCGAACCGGCCGCCATCGCGCCGGCAAACAACGCCAAACAACGCGAACCGCCGCCAAGCTCATTCCAGGCGGCGCTTGGCGCCGGCGCCGGCAGACATTTCAGAAATGAAGCAAAACGTAAGCGGTTGTTACAGGGCTTGGCAATTTGCCGACGATCAGCTTTACTGCTCGGGCTACAACTTTAAGCGCCATTCATGAAGAAACCTCGGAATTTTCGGCACTTGCAGGAATTTAGCCGTCGAATCTTCATCGATTATGACAAACTGGCGTAAAATGTTGCTCAATCTCACTAGTAGTGAATAAAACATGTCTGCAGAGTTCACCTGGAATGTCCGTGTCTACTATGAAGACACCGACGCCGGCGGTATTGTCTATTATGCAAATTACCTGAAATTCTTCGAACGCGCCCGCACCGAATGGCTGCGCGCGATCGACGTCGGCCAGCACGCCTTGCTGCGGGAGCACGACGCCATGTTTGTGGTCAAAAACGTCAACGCCGACTATCACGCGCCAGCCCGGCTCGACGATGTACTAAAATTAACCCTGAAAATCGAAAAACTGGGTCGCGCCTCCATCCTGTTCGTGCAACAAGCCTGGTGCGGCGACGTCTTGCTCAACACCGCGCGCGTCAAAGTCGGTTGCGTCGACTCGGCGCTGCGCCCGCGCGCGGTTCCCCCTGCGGTGGCGGCCAAGATGGTCGACGTCGTCGCCTGATCCGGCCCCCACACCATAAGCACACCTGACTGATATCCCATGAACGTCACCCAAGACCTGTCCTTCCTGTCCCTCATCACCAACGCCCACCTGATCGTGCAATTGATCATGGCGCTGCTGCTCGGCATTTCGCTGACCAGCTGGACCTATATCTTCCGCAAGATGTTCGCGGTGCGCGCGGCGCGCCGCCAGACCATCGAGTTCGAAAAGAATTTCTGGGCCGGCGGCAACCTGCACGCGCTGCACCAGAGCGCCGGCAAGGACCGCGCCCACAACGGCGCGCTGGCCCGCATCTTCGAGGCCGGCATGGGTGAGTTCATCAAGGGCAAGGCCTCCTACGGCAGCCGCGACGCGCTCGACGTCGGCGCCGTGCTCGACGGCGCCCGCCGCGCCATGCGCGCCGCCTTCCAGCGCGAAATGGACGTGCTCGAATCGCACCTGGCCTTCCTCGCCTCGGTCGGCTCGGTGTCGCCCTACATCGGCCTGCTCGGCACCGTCTGGGGCATCATGAACGCCTTCCGCGGCCTGGCCAACGTGCAGCAAGCCACCCTGGCCGCCGTCGCGCCGGGCATCGCCGAAGCGCTGATCGCCACCGCCATCGGCCTGTTCGCCGCCATCCCGGCCGTGGTCGCCTACAACCGCTTCGCCCACGACATCGACCGCCTGGCGATC
The DNA here is from genome assembly GCF_016461825.1 of Rugamonas violacea. Classification (GTDB taxonomy): domain Bacteria; phylum Pseudomonadota; class Gammaproteobacteria; order Burkholderiales; family Burkholderiaceae_D; genus Rugamonas. The sequence goes on from NZ_JAEMNU010000169.1 coordinate 9,840, forward strand.
CGTTTCGAGAGCTTCGTCGAAGAGTTCTCCAACATCCTGCAACGGCAGTCGCGTTAATAAGGCAGCGAGATCATGGCATCCTCCTTCTCCAGCAGCATGCGCGGCGGTCGCGGCCGCAAGTTCAAGTCCGAGATCAACGTCGTGCCCTACATCGACGTGATGCTGGTGCTGCTCATCATCTTCATGGTCATGCCCTCGTCCAACAACCCGAGCGTGGTCGACCTGCCCAACGCCGAGAAAACCACCCGTCCGCCCGACGACTACATCCAGATCGTGCTCAAGCCGAACGGCGCGCTGTCGATCGGCGTGCAGGGCAAGGAGCAGGAGGCGCCGGAGACGGCGCCCAACCGCGACGCCCTGCTGCGCAAGCTGCGCGTGCTGCACGAAGGCCATCCCGAATACCCGGTGCTGATCGCCGGCGACAAGGAAAGCAAGTACGACGACGTGATCCAGTTGATCTCCGAGTCGAAAAAGATGGGCATCAACCGGGTTGGCCTGGCCACCAAGTAAGGCGATAGAACCAGTGCAGACGATGAATCCCGCGACCTCAGGCGGCCCCTACAAGGTGCCGCGCGAACACGACGGCTGGCGCGCCATTGCGCTGGCCTCGGCCATGCACGCCGGTCTGGTGTTCTTCCTGTGGGTCGGCGTGCATTGGCAGAGCAACCAGCCGGTCGCCGTCGAGGCCGAGGTGTGGGACATGAAGGTGCAAAGCGCCGCCCCGCCGCCGGCGCCGGCGCCCGAGGCGCAGCCGGAACCCGAGCCGGAACCGACCCCGGCCGTCAAACCGCCGCCTGTCGCGCCGCCGGTGGCAACACCGCCGACGCCGAAGGAGCCGGACATCGCGCTTGAACGCCAGAAGGCCAAGCTGAAGGCGATCAAGGAAAAGCAGGAAGAACTGAAACAGGAGCGCCTGAAGCAGGAGGCCGAGGACAAGCTGGCCAAGCACAAGGCCAAGGAGCTGGCCGACAAGAAGGCCGCCGAGCAAAAGCTCAAGGATGAAAAGCTGAAGAAGGAACAGGCCGAAAAGGACAAGAAGGAGCAAGCCGAGAAGGACAAGAAGGCGGCCGACAAGCTGGCCAAGACCAAGTCCGACAAGGCCTCCGAGAAGGTCGCCGAGAAACTGCGCGCCGCCGAAATGAGCCGCCTGACCGGCGCGGTCGGCGCCGGCACCAGCGGCACGGCGGCCAAGTCGACCGGCCCGCGTTCGGACGGCAGCTACGAGGCGGCCATCCGTGGCAAGATCAAGGGCAACCTGGTCTACAGCGGCAGCGACGACTCGCTGGGCGCGACCTTCAAGATCACCCAGTTGCCCACCGGCGAGGTCATCTCGGTACGCAAGACGAAGAGCAGCGGCGTGGCCGCTTATGATAGTGCGATTGAAAATGCGATCTTCAAATCATCCCCGTTGCCCAAGAAGAAGGACGGCACGGTCGAACGTGAATTTGACGCCGTCTTTAACATGAAGGATTTGCATTAATGGCTACCATGAACAAACTGAACCACTACATCATCTACGCCGGCCTGGCGATCGCCGCCGGCGGCGCCCAGGCGCAGATGCGCATCGAGATCTCCGGCGTCGGCAGCAACCAGATCCCCGTCGCCGTCGCCGCCTTCGCCGACGAGTCGATGGCGCCGGCGCAGATCTCGGCCATCATCAAGGCCGACCTGGAGCGCAGCGGCGCCTTCAAGATCATCGACGCCGGCACCATCGGCGACGTCAACAACATCGACTACGGCGCCTGGAAATCGCGCGGCGCCGACGCCCTGGTGGTCGGCAGCGTGCAGGCGCTGGCCGACGGCCGCTACGACGTGCGCTACAAGCTGCTCGACACCATCAAGGCCGGCAAGCTGTCCCAGCTCGACCAATCGCTGGCGCCGCAATTCACCCGCCTGTCGGCCCACCGCATCGCCGACGACATCTACCTCAAGCTGACCGGCGTGCGCGGCGCCTTCTCGACCCGCATCGCCTACGTCACCCAGGAAGGCCGCAGCTACCGCCTGGAAGTGGCCGACGCCGACGGCGAAGGCGTGCAAGTGGCGCTGCGCTCGAACGAGCCGATCATCTCGCCGTCCTGGTCGCCGGACGGCACCAAGGTCGCCTACGTCTCCTTCGAGCAGAAAAAGCCGGTGGTCTACGTGCAGAACCTGATCACCCGCGCCCGCACCGTGGTGGCCAACGAGAAGGGCTCGAACTCGGCGCCGTCGTGGTCGCCCGACGGCGCCAAGCTGGCCGTCGCCCTGTCCAAGGACGGCCACACCCAGGTCTACACCGTCAACGCCGACGGCAGCGGCCTGCGCCGCGCCAGCAACAGCAACGGCATCGACACCGAGCCGCAATGGTCGGCCGACGGTCAGAGCATCTACTTCACCAGCGACCGCAGCGGCGGCCCGCAGATCTACCGCATGAACGCCGGCGGCGGCGACGCCAAGCGCGTCACCTTCGGCGGCAGCTACAACATCAGCCCGCGCATCAGCTCGGACGGCAAGACCCTGGCCTTCATTTCGCGCCGCGACGGCGGCGCCTTCCAATTGTTCGCGCTCGACCTGGCCAGCGGCCAGGAGCAGCGCCTGTCCGACACCACCAGCGACGAGTCGCCCAGTTTTTCGCCCAACGGCAAGTACATCCTGTACGCCACCGAGTCGGGCCGCCGCAAATCGCTGGCCGTGGTGTCGGTCGATGGCCGCGTCAAGCAACGTCTGACCACTCAGGCGGGCAATATCAAGGAGCCCACCTGGGGTCCTTTCATGCAGTAACATTTTTCGTTCACAACCAGGAGAGTCAACATGCGTAAAGTAAGCAGCTTAGCCTTCATCATCACCACCGCAGCCGTCCTGTCGGCTTGCAGCACCCCAGTCAAACTGGCCGAGCCGGCACCAGTGGTCGAGCGCGCGCCGGAAAAAGCCGCCCCGGTGGCCGACACCCGCACCGTCGCCCCGGTCGAAACCAAATCGATCGATCCGCTCGACGATCCAAAAGGCGTGCTGGCCAACCGCAGCGTCTACTTCGACTTCGACAAATACGTCGTGCGTGAAGACGGCAAGCCAGTGGTCGAGAACCACTCGCAATACCTGGGCAAAAACAAGGCCCGCTCGATCCTGATCCAAGGCAACACCGACGAACGCGGCGGCGCCGAATACAACCTGGCCCTGGGCCAGAAACGCGCCGAAGCCGTGCGCAAGGCGATGACCACCCTGGGCGTGCCGGAATCGCAAGTCGAAGCCGTCTCGCTGGGCAAAGAAAAGCCAAAAGCCACCGGCAGCAACGAAGAAGCATGGGCGCAAAACCGTCGCGCCGACATCGTCTACAAGTAATTTGATCTTCCCACTTGCCGGCTCACAGGCATAATACGGGGCGACGCGCGGATCAGACCGCGCG
>NZ_JAEMNU010000169.1:13223-14894 GCF_016461825.1 Rugamonas violacea
CCCCCCCCCCCCCCCCCCGTTTCCATTGCCCGATCCGTTTTGAAAGCGCCCGACATGACGACATTCACCAAATCCGCCCTGGCCGCCGCCGCCCTGGCCGCGCTGAGCTATCTGCCGCTGCACGCCTCGGCCGCCCTGTTCGACGACGACGAGGCCCGCAAGGCCATCCTCGACCTGCGCGCCAAGGTCGACGTCCTCGCCCGCGACGTCAACGGCCGCCTCGACACCAAGGCCGACAAGTCGGCCACGCTGGACCTGCTGAACCAGAACGAAACCACGCTCAACGAAATCGCCAAGCTGCGCGGCCAGCTCGAAGTGCTGGCCAACGAAGTGGCCAACACGCAGAAGCGCCAGAAGGACTTCTACGTCGACCTCGACACCCGCCTGCGCAAGCTCGAACCGCGCCAGATCACCATCGACGGCAAGGCCGCCGAGGTCGATCCGTCCGAGCAGAAGAACTACGACGCCGCGCTGGGCCTGTTCAAGGCCGGCGACTACAAGACCGCCGCCACCGCGCTGCAGGACTTCGTGCGCCAGTTCCCCGCCTCCGGCTACGCCGCCAACGCGCAGTACTGGCTGGGCAACGCCTACTACGCCCAGCGCGACTGCAAGAGCGCCATCGCCGCGCAGCAACTGGTGATCAAGAACTACCCGGACAGCCCGAAGGCCGCCGACGCCATGCTCAACATCGCCAGCTGCCAGACCGAGCTGAAGGACAAGGCCGCCAAGAAGACGCTGCAGGAGCTCATCAAGCAATACCCCGACTCCAGCGCCGCCGCCACCGCCAAGGAGCGCCTGGGCGCCAAATAAGGCCGCCACGGGCCGCCGCCGACGCGACCTTGTGCCGCCGGCGGCGCGGCGGCCGCGTCGTTGCTGCGCCGGGGTCAATAAATTCCTCCGGGCATTTGACAGTTGCCGTCATTACCCCCTATAATCTCGCTTCTTCGGGGGTCGTTAGCTCAGCTGGTAGAGCAGCGGACTTTTAATCCGTTGGTCGCAGGTTCGAATCCCGCACGGCCTACCACCGAATTCAGCAGTGAATAGAATGGCAAATCACCGCCTTCTTTGTAGTACAGCGCAATACCTTGGGTCGTTAGCTCAGCTGGTAGAGCAGCGGACTTTTAATCCGTTGGTCGCAGGTTCGAATCCCGCACGGCCTACCAAGATACATCAGAAAAGCCAACCCTCGGGTTGGCTTTTCTGTTTCCAGTGATCCCACGAAAGCATCGCCATGACCTACGAAGAATTCCTTGACGAGGTAACCACCCTCCTCGCCGAAATGTACGACCTCGACGATGCCGCCGCGATCAAGCTGGTGGTGGACGCGCAAGCCGCCGATTTCTTTGTCGCGCACGACGACAAGGAAGAGATGCGCACCGTCGACCAGGCCAAGCTGGACGCCGCCACGCTCCACACGGCCAAGCAGAACAAGGTGCAAACCCAGCGCAAACAGCAGCAGCGGCAAACGCAAAAGAAAAAAACGCCTTGATCGTAACTGGCGCGTTTGCGGGGCGAATGAGAAAACCTGGCGGAGCTGCGGGCTGTTCAGCCCTTGGTCGCCGGTTCGCATCCCGCACGGCCTAGCAGTCTGTCGGACTATCGTCTAGAAAGAAGCGAGGTGAGCCGGTAAAATGGATGCCGACGACGATTTGATTTGCGAGAGGGCCGGAT
>NZ_JAEMNU010000017.1 GCF_016461825.1 Rugamonas violacea
TTTGAACCCTTGACAAAGCGTTTTGTTTGTCAGTTGCGAAGAAGGAAGAGTATGCAGCGTTTCGGCCATTTCGTCAACCTTCTTTTTCTACCCGCTTACTCTGCAATCGCTTGTTTCTGCGTGCATTTCTGCGGGGAGGCGAACTATAGCAAAGCCATCAACGCCTTGCAAGGGCCAATCATTCAGTCAGCGTAAAAACCTGGTAATTCCGGTCCGCGCGGATCTGCTGCGCGGTAAAGGGCAGCTGCTGCAGGTGCTTTTCCGAATACAACGGCAACTGGTCCGCATAATAGGGCGACTGCGGATCAGTCGATTGGCCGTATGCCAGCAGCCCCCTGGCCACCGGTCCGGTAGCATCAAAGCCGACCACTTGGATATAGCTGGTGCCCCATGCGACGGTATGGTATCCGTCGGCCTCGAGGGGGCTGTCCATGTGGATGGAATTGTAGGAACCATCAACATCCCCAATTCCACCATGGATAGCAAAGCGCACGCCATTACGCGTGTCACTTTGATAGGCGCCCAGGCTGCCGTCGAGCGGCACGCCAGTCGAAAGCAATTTTTGTGCGGCCGCCTTCAAGGTCGCCAACATGGCGCCGGCCGCATCCGGCGCCATGCCGCGTGGCGTATGCACAGGATCTGCAGCGTTAAAGGGTATCCGCCACTTCCCGGGGATGTTGACTGCGCTATTCCAGAACTCGCGGAACAACACGGCGCCGCGGCTGTCCAGATTGGCTCGGCGGTCCCAGGCCGCAAGCACCTGGCAGGCGGACATTGTGGTGGCATCGCCGGCGGCGAGACAAACCGGCAAAAAGTCGGGCAATATCAATTCCGCCGCATAGATTCTATTCGCAAATAGTAAATCGTATAAATCATTTAGCTCAAAGCGCCGACCGGATGCCACCACCTCATCCATTTGAATAAAGCCGATACGTGTGCGCAAGGTCTGTTCGATGTCTGTTGCGCCGTACAGCGGCGAATATCCAAAAGGAGCGGGACCGCGCAGCAACTGGCTTGAATTGCTCAGCCAATACGCGTCATTGGAATTGCCGACGTAGTCCGTGCGTATCAAGGTTGGCGCCAGCGCTGGCGAAAACACACCTTCCGGTGCACCGGCATCCCGCCCCCAGGCGCACACGCTACGCGAGCCGTCGAAGGTCAACAGCGATGGCAGCAACAGGCAATTGGAAGAAAACTGGGTCGCGCCAAGGTGCGGCACCATGCTGGCGTCGATATACATCACCTCACCATCCCGGTCAGCCGCCACGGTATTGATCCACGGCAGGCCGGCGACCGTCACCAGCGCACTCCTCAACGCCCGAACGCTGCTCGCCTGGCCCATCGCCAGCCATTGCTCCAACAAGCGGGTATTGTTGCGATTGGCATCTGCCAGCACTACCGCGCTGTCAGCCGTCCACGCTGCGCCGGCCTCGGGCTTGACCATCACCGCGCCCTGTCGACTGAAGAAGAAAGTCTTGCTCCTGCTCGTCACACTGCCATTGGGCTGGAGAATCTCGACCGTCGCCACCCTGCTGCTCATTTTCAAGGGCATGCCATCGTAAAAATAGGTGGTGCCGCTAGGGTCGCGGCGGTCGAGCGCCAACTTGAATGTCGTGAAGTGGATGGCCTTGGTGACGGTATGCGTCCAAGCGACATCCTGGTTGAAGCCAATCACGACAATCGGTAGGCCGCCCAGGCTGACACCCATCACGTCGTAGCTGCCCGGCACCGTCAGGTGCACCTGATAGAAGCGATCCGTGCTCGTCCATGGATAATGCGGATTACCCAGCAGCATACCCCGACCATCCACTGTCAGATCCTTCCCGACCGCCAGTGCATTGCTGCCGAGCGGCTCATGCGTCCTAGCCGTCGACGATGACAGGCGTGCGGCCTGGCGTGCCATCCCGACGGCGACAGTTGGCACATCGCGCGCGGCGGCGACCAACTCGGCACCGAACACCTCGCCGGAGCCATGCAGCGCCTTCTCGGCGACCAGCAAATACATATCGTCCAGACTGATCGGGCGCACCCAAGGCGCGCCATGACAGGCGGCAGGTAAGCGGTCCCGGTTCTCCTCCAGAAAACGGTTATATCCAGCGGCATATCCGGTCAACAAATCGCGAATCTCACGCTTGCCGGCGGCATAGCCCGCTCTAAGCTGCGTAAGATCGACATAGCCTTTGAAGAAGAAATCACTGTCCAGGTTGTTGAGCGAAAGATAATCGATGGCGGCGCCGTATTCACCATGTTGTGATCGAGTGGCAAAAGCGTTCGGACCAAAATATCTGGATCGCTCACCGCGCACGGTGAGTATGCTGTCGGCCATCATGCAGATATTATCTTGCGCGTATGCAAAGCCAAGACCATAACCAAGACTGCGGAAGTTGTCTGCGCGGATATGCACAATCCCATTGCTAGTGCGCGCCAGCTCGGCACCATAACGCGCCGGCGGATTGGGTTGTTTGTCGTCGCAGCCGCCCAGCGCAGCAAAAAGGAAAAGAAGGGCGGCAATAACGCGAAAGATTTGGCGAAGATTCACGGATGCCATAAGCGCATAGGTTTATACACAAGTCACCCAGCTTCGTCGCGTAGCGCCTTAATCGTGAGCGCAGCCACGCGCACATCCTGAATGCCCTGCCAGATCG
>NZ_JAEMNU010000170.1 GCF_016461825.1 Rugamonas violacea
CGTCCAGTCCGCTGCGCGCCGCCGTGCCTCGGGAATACGGCGTTACCCGGCATTTCGCCTGACGTCAATTTCCACAGGAAACGGCATAGAGCCAAATTTCATCCGCTACGCGATAGTGCCAGCTCAGCTGACTCTGGTGACCACCACTCGATGGATAGATAAAGATTTTTCAAATATGCTGAAACCGAACTGGCTCACTCGCCCCCTAAACGAAAACGATAGCGGCGTTTTCAAGGAAATCCGCCTTGTGGCGATTGCTGATTCGCCAAGCACTGTATGGCCTACTGCCGAAGAAGAGGAAATGCGCACTTCCGCCGAGGTCCAGGCAAAGTTACAGCAAACGGCGAGCCAAGTTGTGTTCGGCACATTTTTCGATGGGCAGCTCATTGCAATTGCAGGACTACGGCGGGAATCTCTGGTTCAAGTGGCTCACAAGGCGCTGGTATGGGGAGTGTTCGTGCGCCAGGAATTTAGAAAAGAAGGAATCGCCCGGCACCTGTTCGAGTGCATCAAGCAATACGCTGATAAAACCGGTGTCCTGCAAATTCATTTATCTGTGAATTCTGAAAACCAGCGCGCAAAGAATCTCTACGAGTCTCTAGGCTTTCGGAAATTTGCCACGGAACCCCGGTCCATGAGGATAGGCAAGCGGTTTTACGATGAAGAACACATGTGCTTACGCTTGGACGAATAAATGCTATGGCAGTAACCGACGAATAGCCAGTGCCAACGCTATTGGCGATTTTTTTTTATTGTCGGCTTATGGGCACTTCGAAAAACCACCAAATTGTCGTTCCCGCGTAGGCGGGAACCCATACTGAGCCAATGGACATGCGGGGTATAGATTCCCGCCTGCGCGGCGGTCCGCCGATGCGGAACGACAATTTGGTGGTTTTTCGAAATGCCCATAACCCTAGCAACATTAATAGATTGAAAAACAATTGATTCTTCAAACACTTGCCCGCATCGGGATTACTTTTGTGATGATTGTCCTCACAGGGGTGTCTGGTCTAAGCTTTTACATTTGGCCGACAAGCTTCCCAGACCATAAATTATCCGTAACACCCGACCTTATTCAGCGCCTACGTAGTTTGCAATCGGAAAGTAAGTTTGGTCCAGATCCCCTCACGTTCTATCCCGGAGTCGCAAATGAAGAGCAGCGGCTTGCAGCGCAGGCGGTGGTAGATTCCACTATTCGTTCTCTCATCGCCGAGTTGCCCACACGGCCACAGCGCTCCACCGTCCTCAGGACAATGAAGCTGGCCTTGGCCGACTATGACAGCTCCGAGTCTGCAGAGCGGGACCAAGTGCTAGTGTATCTTACCAAGGTGATGCAGATTTGTGGCGTCGAGAGTTCCGCCGAACTCTTCAATGTCTGGCGTTACGGATTTCCGTACGGTTGGCTCGTTTAGGGCACGCCGTTATACACAATTCTTGGTGCTGGCCCGGTCTCGTAATTTTCCCATTGTTTTCGCTGCAACGTAGACCTCTTTCATGCCAAGCCAGA
>NZ_JAEMNU010000171.1 GCF_016461825.1 Rugamonas violacea
GGACGAGGTTTGGCTCAATCCGGAACGGGCTGAACCTGAATTAGTGAAGCTGGCTGCATGAAGTGACGCGACAACTTTGTTGACAACTACCGTAAGTGCGCGTCGATTGGCACCGCTCGAACTTTTTTTGATTTTGTCAGTGCGAATTGGATCAGCCCGTTCCTCACCTGCGGGCGTCGTAGTGATTCGGCTTCTGTCCACCTGGCGCCGGTAGCCAAGCACACCTCTGCATGCCGTTGCTGGCCTTCGGTGCTGCGCCGGGTCATATTCCGCCGCCGCCCGGCGTAGGCGGTGTGTCGCAGGTCGTCGGCAACGTGCCCAAGCCGGTCAAGGTCGATTTCAGCGGCATCAGCTTAGCCCAGGCGGTTGCGGTCGTGTACAGCGAGATTCTGCGTCAGCCGTATGTGATCGATCCGGCGGTGTTGAAGGACGACCGCGCGGTTTCGTTTCGTTTCGATGCGGCCAAGGGCGATATAAAGCGTTTCTGGCGTGATTTTTTGGACCAGATGGGGATGGCGGTAACGGTCAGGGGAGGAGGCGACTTTATAGCGCTTAAACGTGTTGTTGACCAGAAGGACGCCGAGCCTGATCGGGAGCCGTTCATTTATCGTACCAAGCATCGCGCTGTAGCCTATCTGGTCGAGATGCTGTCGCCGCTGTTCAAGGCGGGTGGCTTTGGCCTGACGCGCTCAGTGCGTGCTTCCGCCGGTGGCGCTGTTAACATCGGTGGCGCCGGGACTGCCATGTCGATCCCGGCTACGTCTGCTGCCGCGTTGATCGATCAGGACGCCGACACGCTGATCTTCAACGGCACGGCCAAGGAGATCGCCACGCTGGAACGCTTGCTCAAGCAGGTTGACGTGGCGGCCGGTGAGGTCGTCATCAAGGCGGTGGTGGTCGAGGTCACGACGGGTAAGACGGATGGTACGGCGTTCTCGCTGGTCGCTCATGTACTGGGCGGCAGGCTGGGGGTGTCGGTTGGTAGTGGATCGGCGCTGACTAACTCGGTGACGTTCCGGGCGGCCAACATCGAGGCGGCGGTGACGGCATTGGCGGCCGATTCCCGCTTCAAGGCGGTCAGCACGCCACGGGTGCGGGTCAAGTCGGGTCAGCAGGCGCGGCTCGTCGTTGGTCAGGACGTTCCGACGCTTGGTGCTGTGACGATCCCGCAGGGCGGCTCTCAAGCCGTCCAGTCCGTTGATTACCGCTCGTCGGGGGTGATCCTTGGGCTTTCGCCGACCGTGCGTGATGAGGGAGTGGAGCTGTTGGTTGATCAGCAGATAAGCGACTTCGCCCGTCCCCCTGTGTCAGGATAGTTGTCGCGTCATCTGATTTCTCGTAATCGTACAGGGGGCGGAGCAAAGACGGGCAGTGAAACACTATTCAGCAGA
>NZ_JAEMNU010000172.1:0-1853 GCF_016461825.1 Rugamonas violacea
GCTGAATAGTGTTTCACTGCCCGTCTTTGCTCCGCCCCCTGTACGATTACGAGAAATCAGATGACGCGACAACTATCCTGACACAGGGGGCCAACAAGTTTAGAGCACCGCGGAATTCAAGCGAGGGTGCCTACTACATCGACCTAGCCAACAAGTTGAGGTTGTCACTCGCGCAAAAACCAAATTATCCCGCCAAGAATCTGGCAGAGCTCGATACTGTTATCTGGAAAGCATATGGCTCAATCGCGATGACCAAGCCAAATGTACCGTGATCGCAACTCGGTCAAACAATTTGCTTTCGTCGTCTCTGGTGTCCCCGTACTGGCGAGGCGAGGCGATACAATACCGTCCGACATGAGCAGTTCACCGCTACAAGGATCGAGTCATCGGCGCAAGGAAATTTCTGCGACGATGACCCGGACTATACGTATGTTGCCCCTCTACTTCTGCACTCTATAGACCATATACAAACACGTAAAAGCAGTCATGAAATTACTTCAAGCAATCATTGCCAACGCCTGTTCAAGTGCCTTTTCCTTTAGTGTCGCACCTTGCCCAAACCATGCAGACTCCAGTCGATGATCGGCGCTTCGCGCTCGCCGCTCATGGTCAACAAACTCCGTCACGGAGTTGAGCTGATTTCATGCGGCACGATATCTCGGTTGCCGAAACTTTTTTTCGACCTGTAACGCCCCAAACAATCCCCTCACTTGCAAAGAATTTTGACATTTATCTGATGCCCCCTGTTCACTTTCAGGACCGTAATCGTACATTCCTTTACGCCATCTGCTAGCCGTTTTGACAATGAGAATTGCGCATCGCGCCCATAAATGCAATCGATCCATTTCCCATCCGGGAAGCCTATCTCCCCGAACGTGTAGGTTGTCGACCACTCCGACGTGCCTCTGCTCCAGTTCGTTTCGCCGACCAGCTTTGCCTCCTGCTCCGGCGGTCCACCCGATGCCACCGCCGCTCTGAGCGGCACCGGAAATTTGACGTGCGGCGTCCACCCTGGCGTGACCAGCTGAATAGCTGAAGGGGCCACCTCAGCCGGACAGCTGATCTGGTGTGGCGCCGCCGCAGCAGTCTGAACAAAGGCTAACAGGCCCAGCAGCAGCACCTGCGATTTATCTTCGGATGATCCGTTCATGGCTTGCTATCTGATAACAGAAAAGGCGGCGGCATTGTCGGAAGGCGTCTCATAGATTCCGTTTGCATATCTCTTCTTCAAGCGAATAAACCGTTTTTCAATCTTGTCCGTGCCGTTATTTGGCCACTGATCAACGACATAAATCCCATCGGACACTTGCCCCAGATAAAGCGCGCTGTGGTTGCCTCTTGCTAGACTTGGCCAGCGCCCATGTTCAAAGGTTGCGATAGCAGTACCGGGAAGCAGGTTCTTGTTTCCGAGGACCGTTTCACCTTGGCGCCACGATAGGGTTGGCGGAGCGTTCGTAAAGTGCCTCACCAAGGCTACACATTGAAAATCCCCGACTTTGGGCTTACCAACCAACTCGCGCGCAGCTGCATAAATATACGGCATTTTTTCGCTCCTTCGGGAATGAGGAATCGAGCATCACCGAGCCGCAGCCAGCGCGGCCCAAAAGCCTGATCCTCCTCCGCTTGCACAATCGCATGCTTGAGTCCGCACAATGGCTGTTGCAGTTCATGCTGCGCAAGAAACAGACGCAATGGTTACGGGCGCGAAGGTCAGGTTTGACTTTTGGACACGAGCGGAACCATTGCGGGGGGATCTGGAAGGCCAGATTGGTGGTGAGGTGCTTGCTTTGGTGGCGGCGGATGCTGAGCTTGATTAGAGGTACAACGCGCGCCCTCGGCGCGCGGGGCTGGCC
>NZ_JAEMNU010000172.1:1922-17491 GCF_016461825.1 Rugamonas violacea
CAGCCCTTCGAATCTCACCGCTTCCGTCCGAAAACAAAAAAACCGCCCAGTGGGCGGTTTTGTCGTTTTCTTGGCGGAAGCGGTGAGATTCGAACTCACGAACAGTGTAACCCGTCGCCAGTTTTCAAGACTGGTGCCTTCAACCACTCGGCCACGCTTCCTTAGTTGTGCGCGCATTATACAGAATTCATTGTGCGATTGCAGCAAAAGCCTGCGTTCCCCGCCCTCGACAGCAACATCGACTACCCGGCGGCCGTCTTCGGCTCAAGCGGCTGCGTCGCCCTGCCCCGGCTGCCAGTTCTCCCGCAAGGCCCGTTCGAACGCTTCGGCGGTCAGCGGCCGGGAGAACAAATACCCCTGCACTTCGTCGCAGCCGGAACTCTTCAGGAAGGCCAGCTGTTCAACCGTCTCGACCCCTTCGGCGATGACCTTGTGCTTGAGCTGCTGGGCGATGCTGATGATGGTGCTGGCGATGGCGCAGTCGTTGGCGTCGCCGGGGATGCCGGTGGTGAAGGAGCGGTCGATCTTCAGCGTGTCGATGGGGAAGCGTTTCAAATACGACAGGCTGGAGTAGCCGGTGCCGAAGTCGTCCAGCGACAGGGTCACGCCGAGCGCGGTGATGCGGTCCATGATGCCGATCACGCGGTCGATGTTGTGCATCAGCGTGCTCTCGGTGATCTCCAGCTCCAGCCAGCTCGGCTCCAAGCCGTAGCGGGCCAGCGTTTCTTGCACCCGCCCGGGCAGCGCGGAGGTGAATTCGCGCGCGGAGACGTTGACGGCGAGCCGGATCGGCGGCAGGCCGGCCTGCTTCCATTGCTGCGCCTGGGCGCAGGCGGCTTCCAGCACCCATTCGCCGACCTGCACCACCAGCCCGGTGGCTTCGGCCAGGGGGATGAATTCGATCGGCGGCACCAGGCCGCGCTCGGGGTGCAGCCAGCGCACCAGCGCTTCGGCGCCGATGATCTTGCCGCTGGCGATGGAGAACTTGGGCTGGTAGTGCAGCAACAACTGGCCGTTGCCCAGGGCGTGGCGCAGGCCCGATTCGATGCGCATGCGCTCTTGCATGCCTTGGTTCATGTCCTGGCTGTAGAAGGCGACATGGTCGCCGTCGGCGTCGCCGCCGCCTTGCTTGGCGCGGTACATGGCGATGTCGGCCAGCCGCAGCAGGGTTTCGGCGTCGCTGCCGTCCTGCGGGTAGACGCTGATGCCGATGCTGCCGCCGACGCGCAAATCATGGCCGCCGATCAGGAACGGCGCGCTGAGCGCGGCCAGCAGCTTGTGCGCGACCATGCTGGCTTCGTAGTGCTGGCTGATGTCGAACAGGCCGACGGCGAATTCGTCGCCGCCCAGGCGCGCCACCAGATCCTGGTCGCGCAGCACGGAGCGGAAGCGCTGGGCGACGTCGCGCAGCAGTTCGTCGCCGATCTGCCGGCCCAGCGTGTCGTTGATCATCTTGAAGCGGTTGAGGTCGATGAACAGCACGCAACCGTGCAGCTTGCTGCGCTGCGCCACGGTCAGCGCCTGGTCGACCAGCTTGGTCAGCAGGGTGCGGTTGGGCAGGTTGGTCAGGGCGTCGTAGTAGGCCAGGTGGTGGATGCGCTCCTCGGCCAGCTTGCGTTCGGTGATGTCGGTCAGGTAGGCGATCAGGCCGATCGAGCGGTCGTGCATGTCGCACAGCGGCGACAGCGACAGGCTGGCCCAAAAGATCTCGCCGGACTTCTTTTTGCGCCGCACTTCCATCAGCCGGCCGCCCTGCTCGACGAAGGCGTCGTGGAAGCTCATGTCCTCGTCCTCGTACAGGAAGAGGATGTTGCGGCCGACGGCTTCCACGGCGCTGTAGCCGAACAACTTTTCGGCGCCCTTGTTCCAGCTGGTGATGAAGCCGCTCAGGTCCATGGTCAGCACGGATTCGTGGATCTGGTCGAGGATCTGCGACTGGTGTTGCAGCTGCGCTTCGACCTGCACGTAGGCGTGGGTCGAGCGCTGCGCCAGCGAGTGCACCTGCAGCACGCTGGCGGCGACGCTGGCCAGGCTGGCCAGGTGCTGGCGGTCGATCTCGCTGTAGTGCGGCCGGCCGCTGACGACGAAGCGGCCGAAGCATTGTTCGTCGAAGCGGACGTCCTGGCTCAGGCTGCTTTCGGGGTCGGCCGGCGCGGCGCCGCGCACGGCCTCGTGGTCGGCCGGCAAGTAGTGGCCTTCCGGGCTGTTGAGCACGCTGCGGGCGATGCGTCCCAGTTCCTCCGCCAGCGCCGCGCCACGCAAACGCAAGACCGCGTCGCACAGGGCCGCGCTGTTGCTGAGGAAGTCGGAGACGGGATGGGCCAGCATGCTATAGGTTCCTGCTCACCTGGATGGCCCAGTGGTAGGCCTGCAACTGGCCCTGCCAGTAGTTTTCCCGCTCGATGCCGGCGGCAGCCAGGCTGGCGGCGCTGGCGTGTTCGACCAGCAACAGCATCTGGCCCAGCGGGCCGCTGCGTTCGAGCAGGGCCGCCATCACGTCCAGGTCGAGGCTGAGGGCGGCGACGATCTCGGTCATGGGCATGCCGAGCAGCACATCGAGCAGCGAGAACACGCCAGTGACGAAGGCCAGGTCCTGGGCGTCGCGGTCGCCGCCCTGCGCCTTGCACAGCGCCTCCATCTGCGCGGCGCGCACGGCGGCCAGCGGCAGCAGGGGGTTGGCGTTGGCGTCGTCCTGCTGGCGGGCGTACAGCAGCAACTGCAACCAGCGCTGCAGCTGGCGCCGGCCGAGCACGTTGATGGCCTGGCCGAAGCCGTGGATGGGCGTGCTGAGCGCGAAAGCGGCCGAGTTGACCACCTTCAACAGCTGGTAGGACAGCGCCGGGTCTTGCTTGAGCAGGGTTTCCAGCTCGCGCGAGTCGGCGTCGCGCGCCAGCATGCCGAGCAGCGCCAGCAGGCGCTTGCGCGAGGTGCCGTCGCCGGCGCTGGCGGCCTGCGCCGGGCAGCGGGCGAAGTCGCCCATGAACCAGGCGAAGCCGGCGCCGGCGCATTCGTCCAAACGTTGTTCTGTGTCCACATTGCGCGCCAGGTGGGGGCCCGGTTGGGCCACCAGCGCCAGCACCGGCGGCAGGGTTGCGGCGCAGTCATACATCAGGGCGCGGGCGCCGGCCTGGGTGGCGTGGGCGGCGACGCCGTCGAACATGATGCGGTAGCCCTGCTCGGCCAATGCGGCGCATTTCTTTTGCGCGGCGGGATCGTCGACGGCGCCGGCCGGCACGCGCAGGATCAGGCGGTGCGGCGGCAGCCCCGCCAGGTGGGACAGCTCCAGGCGCAGCGGCTCGGCGACGGGAATGATGCAGTCGAGCGGCGCCAGGGCGGCGAACACATCCGGATAGTTGAGCAAGGTCAGCGACGCCTGCAGGGCATCGACGGTGTCGGAAGGGAAGGTGAAAGCCAGCGCCACCCACTCCTTGCGGGCGTTCGACACTGCTTGTAATCCCACTAACGGAAACGGGCTCGGATCAGACGCTGACATCAGTATCTCAGTGTGGGTAGTGCGCGCAATCTTAGATCATGTATTAACCGATGGCAACCTATTACGCCAAGTGTGTGCGACTTTTAATGTTGCGACCAATACAAGACCAATTTTTCGCGCGTGAAACATTCGTTTTTAAACAATTCACAATCCCCGCTAGCGGGAGCAGCAATATAGCAGAAATTGTCGCTGTGGCAAGGAATGGCACCGGCTTGCATATTGGTATTAGAGCCCCGCTTCGACTGCTCAGCCGCCGTCGCGGGCGAACTGGGCGTGTTGCACGGCGAAGCGGATCAATTCGGCCTGGCCTTCGATGCCCAGCTTGCGCTTGATGTTGAGGCGGTGCGTCTCGACCGTGCGCACGCTCAGGTCGAGGGCGCGGGCGATCTGCTTGTTCGATTCGCCGTTGGCGATGTGGCGCAGCACCTCGTGCTCGCGCGAGGTGAGCTGGCTTTCCTGGCTGAGCGGCTTGGCCAGCTGGCGCGCCAGCGCGGCGCTGTAATAGATGCCGCCCGACATCACCGTCTCGATCGCCACGACGATGTCCTTGCCCGGCGCGTCCTTCAGCACGTAGCCGCGGGCGCCGGCCTGGATCGCCTGCGAGACGTATTCGAGCTTGTCGTGCATCGACAGGATCAGCACGGCGATCGTGGGGAAGGCTTGCTTGAAGCGGGCGGTGGCCTCGATGCCGTTGCCGCCGCGCATGTTGATGTCCATCAGCACCAGGTCGATGTCGTGCAGCGCGGCCTGTTCCAGCGCCTCGGCGGCGCCGCCGGCCTCGGCCACGACGCGGAACTGCGGCACCGCTTCGAGCCGGGCGCGCAGGCCGTCGCGCACCAGGGGGTGGTCGTCGACCAGGAGGATTTTGATTGTGGGTGTCATGTCGGTGTGCCGTG
The DNA here is from genome assembly GCF_016461825.1 of Rugamonas violacea. Lineage (GTDB taxonomy): Bacteria > Pseudomonadota > Gammaproteobacteria > Burkholderiales > Burkholderiaceae_D > Rugamonas. The sequence continues at coordinate 6,312 of NZ_JAEMNU010000172.1, forward strand.
GTTGTGGGCGCGCGCCAGCACGGTGGTGCCGGCGGCGGACGAGCTGATGTCGAAGCGGCCGCCGATCGCCTCCATCCGCTCCATCATGTTGCGCAGGCCGATGCCGCGCTGCGGATGCAGGGCGATGCCGTCGGCGTCGAAGCCGGCGCCGTCGTCGCGCACGGTCAAGCTGACGCCGGCGGCGTCGCCGGCCAGGTTGATGTCGATGCGGCCGGCGCCGGCGTGGCGGCCGATGTTGGTCAGCGCCTCCTGGGCGATGCGGAACAGCACCGTGTTGGCCATGTCGGGCAGGCTGTCGGTGGCGCCCTCGGCGCTGAAGTGCACCGGCGTGGCGCTGCTCAGGGTGACCTCCTCGGCCAGGTGGGCCAGCGCGGCGGCCAGGCCGAGGTCGTCGAGGATGGCCGGGCGCAGGTTGTGCGAGATGCGGCGCACCTCGCCGAGCACGTTGTTGAGCTGCTCGGCGGTGTGTTCGAACACCGCCTGGGCGGCCTGGCGCTGGCCGGCGTCGCCGGTCAGGCGGATGATGCCGGCCTCGATCTGCAGCTTGATCGAGACCAGCCACTGGCTGATGCCGTCGTGCAGGTCGCGCGACAGCCGCGCCCGCTCCTCCTCCTGCGACTCGACCACGCGCTGGGCCAGCGCCTTGAGCTTGGCGTCGGCCACGCGCAGCTCGCTGATGTTGAGCGCCAGGCCGGAGCTGCCCACCGCCAGCGCGCTGGCGATGGCGATGGCGGCGATCCACAGCATGGTGTTGTCGATGTTGCCGGACTGCTGGGCGTCGATCTTGGCCAGCGCCTGGTCGACGTCGTCGAGGTAGATGCCGGTGCCCAGCATCCAGCCCCAGTCAGGCATGGCGATCACGTAGCCCAGCTTGGGCGCCGCCTTGTGGGTCGAGGGCTTGACCCAGAAATAGCGCTCCAGTCCGCCGCCGGCCCTGGCCCGCTGCAAGAGCCGCTGGATGGTCGGGTTGCCGTCCTGGTCCTTCAACTCCCACAGGTTCTGGCCGACCAGCTCGGGCTGGCGCGGGTGCATCAGGTTGTTGCCCCGCATGTCGTAGATGAAAAAGTAGCCGTCGTCGCCGTAACTCAGCGCGCTGAGGATGCGCTTGGCTTCGGCCAGGGTGGCCGGGTCCTTGCGGCCCGAGTCGTAGAGCTGCGCCACCGAGTGCGAGGCCAGCGCGACGTAGTGCTTCAGCTCGGCCTCCTTGCTGGCCAGATAGGCCTGCTGGATGGTGTCGCGCTGCTGCTGGGCCAGAGTGCCGGCCTGGTGGCGCACCGCCAGGGCGATGGCGAACAGGGCCAGGATCAGCGGTGTGATGGCCAGAAAAATGACTTTTTGCCGCAACTTCATGTGGGACCCGGTGCAAGGAGTATGTGGGCGCGATTTTACGCCCGTATCGGCATGACCGACTACGTAGTTGTACGCAGCGAAACTGCGTAGTGCTGCGCTTGCGGCAGATATAGCCATCGTGAATACTCGACATAAGCTGCCGACATGCCATCAAGCCCCCCGCAACAGTCCGACTTGCCCCGACGAAGGGCGGCGCTGTTGCCCGCTCGACACAGTGCAGCATCCGTTCACCTTTGGAGGAAACAATATGAAACGACTCACCAGCCAGCTCGGCTGGGCCGCCATGGCCCTGGCCGGCGCCGGCGCCCTGGGCGTCATCGCCCTGCGGCGCGGCGAAGCGGTCAGCGCGATCTGGATCGTCATCGCCGCCGTCTGCGTCTACCTGATCGCCTACCGCTTCTACAGCAAGTTCATCGCCGACAAGGTGCTCGGCCTCGACCCCAAGCGCATGACCCCGGCCTACAAGTACAACGACGGCCTCGACCACGTGCCGACCAACAAGTTCGTCCTGTTCGGCCACCACTTCGCCGCCATCGCCGGCGCCGGTCCGCTGGTCGGCCCGGTGCTGGCCGCGCAGATGGGCTATCTGCCCGGCATGCTGTGGATACTCGCCGGCGTGGTCTTCGCCGGCGCCGTGCAGGACTTCATCGTGCTGTTCATCTCGATGCGCCGCGACGGCCGCTCGCTGGGCGACCTGATCAAGGCCGAGCTGGGCCAGATCCCCGGCATGATCGCCCTGCTCGGCACCTTCATGATCATGGTCATCATCCTGGCGGTGCTGGCGCTGATCGTCGTCAAGGCGCTGACCGGCTCGCCGTGGGGCAGCTTCACCGTCATGGCCACCATCCCCATCGCCCTGTTCATGGGCGTGTATTCGCGCTACATCCGGGTCGGCCGGATCGGCGAAATCTCCGTCATCGGCTTCGTGCTGTTGATGGCCGCCATCTTCGGCGGCCAGCTGGTGCAGGAGAATCCGGCACTGGCGCCGATGTTCACCTTCACCGGCACCGAGCTGACCTGGATGCTGATCGGTTATGGCTTCGTCGCCTCGGTGTTGCCGGTGTGGCTGCTGCTGGCGCCGCGCGACTACCTGTCGACCTTCCTGAAAATCGGCACCATCGTCGGCCTGGCGCTGGGCATCGTGCTGGTCGCGCCCTACCTGAAAATGCCGGCCATGACCAAGTTCATCGACGGCAGCGGCCCGGTCTGGTCGGGCAGCATGTTCCCCTTCCTGTTCATCACCATCGCCTGCGGCGCCGTGTCCGGCTTCCATGCCCTGATCGCCTCCGGCACCACGCCGAAGATGATCGAGAACGAGCGGCACGCCCGCTTCATCGGCTACGGCGCGATGCTGATGGAATCCTTCGTCGCCATCATGGCGCTGGTGGCCGCCTCGACCATCGAGCCGGGCATCTACTTCGCCATGAACAGCCCGGCCGCGCTGATCGGCACCACCCCCGAGGCGGTCGCCCAGGTGGTCTCCAACTGGGGCTTCCACCTGACCCCGGACATGCTGACGCAGACCGCCAAGGACGTCGGCGAGGCCAGCATCATCTCGCGCGCCGGCGGTGCGCCGACCCTGGCCGTGGGCATGGCCAACATCCTCTCCGGCGTGATCGGCGGCAAGACCATGATGGCCTTCTGGTACCACTTCGCCATCCTGTTCGAGGCCCTGTTCATCCTGACGGCGGTCGACGCCGGCACCCGCGCCGGCCGCTTCATGCTGCAGGACTTGCTGGGCAGCTTCGTGCCGCAACTCAAGAAGACCGAGAACGTCTTCGCCAACCTGCTGGCCACCGGCCTGTGCGTGGCCGCCTGGGGCTATTTCCTGTACCAGGGCGTGGTCGACCCGCTGGGCGGCATCAACACCCTGTGGCCGCTGTTCGGCATCGCCAACCAGATGCTGGCCGCCATCGCGCTGATCCTCGGCACCTGCGTGCTGTTCAAGATGAAACGCGGCCAGTACGCCTGGGTCACCCTGGTGCCCACCGCCTGGCTGCTGCTGTGCACGTTGACGGCCGGCTGGCAGAAGGTGTTCGACGCCAACCCGCGCGTCGGCTTCCTGGCCCACGCCGCCAAGTACCAGGCCGCCTACGCCGACGGCAAGCTGTTGGCGCCGGCCAAGTCGGTGGCGCAGATGCAGCAGGTGATCTTCAACGACTACCTGGACGCCTCGCTGGCCGCCTTCTTCATGATCGTCGTCCTCAGCGTGTTGGTGTTCGGTGTGCGCACCGTGCTGGTGGCGCGCGCCAACGCCAAGCCGAGCACGCAGGAAAGCCCGCTGGTGCCGATGCCGACGGTGCACTGATGTTCGACGAGATCGTCAAAGCCGGCCGTTACCTCGGGCAAAGCATGCGCCTGATGGTCGGCCTGCCGGAATACGACACCTACCTGGCGCATCGCGAAACCACCCATCCGGGCGAACCGATGATGAGCTACGAGGAGTTCTTCCGCGAACGCCAGGAGGCCCGCTACGGCGGCGCCGGCAAGCGTGGCGGCTGCTGCTAGCGGCCGCCGGCCACGATCTTCCGCGCACGGGGGCGCGCCGCATGGCCGGCGCGCCCCCGCTGCGTCCTTCTCTACGCAAGCCCCCTCGACAAGTCCATCTCGGCAAGCCCCCCCCGGTGCCAAAGGGCGGCAATTTCCCGCCACGCCATGTGCTGCCGCAGGCCTCACTTTAATTTCGGAACTTTTCCCTCCAGGCCAACTCCAACCTTGTGCGATCCGGCATTTCAACGGGGTCCGAGGACGGCATGGCAGAAGATCTTCCCCAGCAGCACGCAATCGACGCGAGTGCGGCCATGCCGCCACTCGACGACACGCTGCGTCACATCCTTGAGTTGGCCCGTTGGGCGCCCAGCGGCGACAACAGCCAGCCCTGGCGCTTCGAGATCATCGACGCGCGCCGCTTGGTGGTGCACGGCCACGACACGCGCGCCTACTGCGTCTACGACCTCGACGGCCATCCCAGCCAGATGTCGCTGGGCGCCTTGCTGGAGACCATGGCCTTGGCCGCCGGCACCTACCAGCTGAGCATGAGCGTGCGGCGCCGCCACGACAGCCCCGACAGCCGCCCCACCTTCGACGTCGCCTTCATGCCCGCGCCCGAGGCGTCGGCCGATCCGCTGGCCGAGTTCATCGTACAACGCTGCGTGCAGCGCCGCCCGCTGCGCACCCGTCCGCTGACGCCGACCGAGAAGACCACGCTGGCGCAGACGCTGCCGGCCGGCTACCGCCTGGTCTGGCACGAGCGCCCGGGCCAGCGGCTGGCGCTGGCCGCGTTGTTGTACCGTAACGCCGGCCTGCGCCTGCGCATGCCGGAGGCCTACCCGACCCACCGCGCCGTCATCGAATGGAATGTGGACACCAGCGAGGACCGCATTCCGGACCGGGCGCTGGGGGTCGATCCGCTGACCCGCCACATGATGCGCTGGGTCATGCAGAGCTGGCGCCGCGTCGAGTTCTGCAACACCTGGCTGGCCGGCACGGTGGCGCCGCGCCTGCAAATGGACCTGCTGCCGGCGCTGGCCTGCGCCGCGCATTTCCTGCTGCTGGCGCCGCAACGGCCGCTGTCGATCGACGACTACGTCGCCGCCGGCCGCGCCATGCAGCGCTTCTGGCTGACCGCCACGGCACTCGGCCTGCAGTTGCAGCCACAGATGACGCCGCTGATCTTCGCCCGCTACCTGCGCGAGCAGCGCCCGTTCACCGCCAACGCCACGCTGCAGGCGCGGGCGGCCGCGCTGGCGTTGCGCGCCGAGCGCCTGTTCGGCCGGCATGATTGGGAGCACGCCGTCTTCATGGGCCGCATCGGCGCCGGCCGCACGGCCGAGGCGCGCTCGCTGCGCCTCCCGCTGCGCCAGTTGCTGCAGGCCGAGACGGCGTCGGCGGCAAACGGCCAGGCGTGACGGCGCGCCGAGCGCTGACGGCCGCAACCGCCCCATCCCCTTGCATACGGCCACACCGGCCATGCCGCCATGACGGCGATTTTTACACCCGCCGGCGGTGTTCCGCCCGCCATTTCCCTGCGCCACGGCAAGTTCGCTGACGGCAATTTTTACAGTCGGCCGTTGTGCGCTCTCACCGGGGTCGGCCAACCCATCATAAGTGTTTGTTTTTACTCAAGAAAACTTGCGTGGCAAGCTTATTGCTGAGAATTGAGCAGATCCCGTCGCAAGGGATTCTTCCAGTAAATTTCTTTCCTGAATGGGAGCAAACATGAAGCACTTCATATCCACACTAGGCAGCATGCTGGCGGCGGCGGTCCTGGCGGCGCCAACCACGACGCTGGCGGCGCCCATGATCGGCGTGTCGACCAACGGCAACCACGTCTACGACACCTACGCCGACCTGTGGACCAACGTCACCGACAGCGGCGTGGCCACCGACATCCAAATCGGCGGCATCGTCGCCCCAGGATCGCAGGGTTACGTGACCAAGTTGCGCACGCAGACGGTGGTCGGCACCATGTCGAACAGCAATCTCGGCAGCATCGTCACCCCGCTCGGGCTGAACAGCACCTTCGAGATCAGCAAAATCGCCCGCTACCAGCAACTGGTCGACGCGCAAAGCGCCAACAACATCCACTTCACGCTACCCGGCGCGCAGGATGCGGCGATGGACGTCGATCCGTTCCATTCCGGCATACAAAACGTGGTGATCTACTTCGACCGTCTGACGCCGGGCGGCAGCAGCAAAGCCACGCCGGGCAACGGCGCCAACACGGTGCGCTGCTATGGCACCGGCTCCACGTCGGCCGGCTGCGGCGGCGCCGGCGATCCGGACGGCGACGGCACGCTGATCATGTCGGGTCACCTGATCTTCAACGAGGCCAGCTTCACCTTCAGCAGCATTCCCGGCGTCGGCACCGGCTCGTTTTCGACCAGCTTCATGATCGACTATGTCAACGCCGACTACCTCGATGTGGTCAGCGGCTCCATCATCAACGACAACTTTACCGGCACCACCATCCTGCCCTCCTTCTTCAACCCGGTCAGGGCCTGGGACGGCACGACGCCGACCACCGTACCCTTCTTCAAGGTCGACTCCTCGCAAAGCTTCGCCGCCACCGTGCCGGAGCCGTCCACGGTGGCGCTGTTCGGCCTGGGCCTGGCTGGCTTGGCGCTGAGTCACCGGCGCAAGGTCGGGCTCGGGGCCGGGGCCGGGGCCGTCGCCGCTGCCTGAGCCAACGCGGCCTCAGGCGGGCATCGACAACATCTCGCGCAGCACGGCGTCGAACCTGGCGCCGGCGTCGTAGCGCTGGAACACCTGCGCCAGGTCGGCCGCCGCCGCGCGCGCGCCGCCCTCTTCCAGCAGCCGCTCGCTGGCGCCGCGCACGGCGGCCACGTCAGCCCGGTCGGCGCGCAGCACCGCGCCGGCACCGGCCGCGACTATTCCCTGCATGTTCAGAAACTGATCCAGGTTGCCGGCGATGCCCAGCACCGGCACGCCGGCGGCCAGCGCCTGCTGGCTGGTCAGGCTGCCGCCGTTGCAAATCACCAGACGCGCGCGTCGCGCCGCCAGTTCGCCGGGTAGATAATCGGCGATCCTGGCGTTGGCCGGCGGCTGCGCTGGCGCGGCCTTGCCGGCCGTCGCGGCGACCACGACCAGCGGCAACGACGCCAGCGCCTGCAATACCATCGGCAACAGGCGCTGGTGGCCGGAACTGCCCAGCGTGACGTAGACCAGTGGCAAATCCGCCGGCAAGGCCGACCACCACGGCGGCGGCGGCAGTGGCGGCGACCAGCCCAGCGGTCCCAGATAGGAGTGGCTGGGCGGCATGTCGTGCGGCGGGAACATTTCCGCCACGTCGGCATACAAGGTCCGGTCGGCGTCGGTATATACGCGGCGCAGGTCCCAGCCCAGCGACGGCAGGCCGTACTGCCGCCGCACCCGGTTCAGCGGCCGCGTGTGCATGGCGAAGGCCAGCGGCCGCGCCAGATAAAACAGGCCGCCGGCCAATGCCAGCGGCCGCAGCCGCGCCAACGGAATGTCCGGCAGGGGATAACGCTGGCGCACGTAGGGGCTCCAGTAGGCGTTGCTCAGCGCCACATACGGCAGGCCGGCGAGGCGCGCGCTGATCGACAGCGACAGGCGGAAGTCGCCGACCACCAAGTCCGGCCGGGCCTGCTTGAATACATGCAGATCATCCTCGACGTAGCGGCGCAACGTGCCGACCTCGTAGACCGGGCGGCCGGCCGCCAGGGCGGCGAGAAACTGCGCGGGGGCAATGCTGTGGAGGCGCCAGCGTGGCGGCGCGCCGGCCGCCAGGAACTGCGCGTAGCCGTCGGCGCAGGCCAGCTGCGCCGCGAAGCGCGCCGGGTCCAGCGCGGCGGCCAGCGCCAGCGGCCTGGCGAGGTGGGCCAGCGTGACCGCCTCGGCGACGAACAGGATCTTCTTGCGTTCCATCATATGTCGGCTTGATTGGACGCGGCCGCGCCGGCCGCATTCGCACAGCTTGCGGCCGGCGCCGGAACGTCCTTTGAGAATGCGCAAAAGTGTCCGCGTCGGCGCGGCGCGCACGGACGTTGTTCGCGGACGGTGAAAGTTCCGCTTAGCGGGCGACGATTAGATGTAGATCAATGTAGCGAGCACCCCTGGGCATATATTTTTCTTCGTGACACCATCCTCCGCAATCCTACCTGCGTCGCTGCCACAAGCGCACGACACCAACCGCCGGCCTCGACAATGAACAGTGCGCCACGCCATCGCCCCGTCGCGTCGCTCGCTCCCCACGCGGGCGCGGCGGCCGCGCCCGCGCGCCGGGCGGAGTCGGCGCCATGCCGGCCGGCCGCGCTGCTGGCGCTGGCCCTGGCCTCGGCCTTGGCGGCGCCCACGCTGGCCCAGCCGGCCGCCGATCCGGCGCAGACCATGGCCTACATCTACAATCTCGGCAAGTTCACCGAGTGGCCGCCGGCCGCGCTCGGCCCGCCCGGCCGGCCGATCACGCTGTGCATGATGGGCGACACCGAGGCCCTGACGCTGGCCCTGGCGGCCATCGAGAACCGGCCGATGCAGGGGCGCGAGCTGCGCGTGCGCCACATGTCCTATCTGGGCGAGCCGCTCGGCTGCCAGATCCTGTTCGTCGCCCGCTCGGAGCAGAGGCACCTGGCCGAGATCCTGCCGGCGGCCCACGCCAGCGCCGCGCTGACGGTCAGCGACATCGCCGACTTCGCCGACATCGGCGGCATCATCGGCCTGCTGCCGGCCGCCGCGCCGGACGGCAAACTGGAGTTCAGCGTCAACGCCGGCGTGGCGCGCCAGGCCGGTCTGCGGCTCAGCTCGCAGGTGCTGAAGCTGGCCCGCAACGTGGTCGGGAGGTAGGCCGTGTTCGACTTCGCCCGCTCCGGCCTGAGCAAGAAGTTGACCATCATCTCGGTGCTGTCGACCGGCAGCGCGCTGCTGCTGGTCTTCTTCGCCTTCGCCGCCACCACCGTGCTCAGCCACACGGGCGACGAGCGCAAGCAGCTCTCCTCGCTGGCCGGGGTGATCGGCATCAACAGCGTGACGGCCCTGCTGTTCGCCGACCGCAAACAGGCCGAGCAGACGCTGGCCGCCCTCAGCGTCAAGGACGACATCGCCCAGGCCGCGCTGTTCGACCGCGACGGCCGCCTGTTCGCCCGCTACGCGGCGCCCGGCCGCAACACCGAGGCCGACGCCGAGGCCGCCCCCCCGGCCGAGCTCAGCGCGCTGCGCCTGGCCGACCTGGGCGGCGCCGAGCTGGCCGAGCGCAGCGGCGCGCCGTGGGCCCCCGGCATGCGCCTGTACCGGGCCATCCGCAACAACGGCGAGCTGATCGGCGCGGTGATGATCGAGGGCGAGCAGACCCAGATGTGGCTGGCGGTGCTGCGCAACCTCGGCGCGGCCGGCGCGGCGACGGCGGTCTCCTTCGTCATCGCGCTGCTGATGGCGGCCCGTTTCAAGGGCAGCATCGCCGAGCCGATCAGCAAGCTGATCGGCGCCGCCCAGCTGGTCTCGAGCAGCCAGAGCTACACGCTGCGGGTGGCCCACCAGCGCAGCGACGAGCTCGGCTCGCTGATCGACAGCTTCAACGACATGCTGGCGCAGATCGAGGGCCGCGACCTCAAGCTGGCGCAGTACCGCGACCAGCTCGAACGCCAGGTCGGCGTGCGCACCGAGCAGCTGGAGAAGGCCAAGAACGCCGCCGAGGCGGCCAGCCAGGCGAAGAGCGCCTTCCTGGCCACCATGAGCCACGAGATCCGCACGCCGATGAACGGCGTGCTGGGCATGACCGAGCTGCTGCTGGCCACCCCGCTGAGCGAGCAGCAGCGCCACTACACCGGCATGGTCAAGCGCTCCGGCGAGCATTTGCTGGTGATCATCAACGACATCCTCGACTTCTCCAAGATCGAGGCCGGCAAGCTGACCGTCGAGTACATCCACTTCAACTTCCGCGAACTGCTCGACGACGTCGACAACGTTTTCCTGGCGCAGGCCCAGGCCAAGGGCATCGAACTCGAATTCGCCATCGCCAACGACATCCCGGTGGCCATTTGCGGCGATCCCAACCGGCTGCGCCAGATCATCGTCAACCTGCTCGGCAACGCCATCAAGTTCACCGACCGCGGCCGCATCGTGGTCAAGGTCGGCGTGGTCGAGGAGGACGCCCAGGCCGTCGGCCTGCGCTTCGAGGTGCACGACACCGGCATCGGCGTCTCCAGCGAGGCGCGGGCGCGCATCTTCGACTCCTTCTCCCAGGCCGACGGCTCGACCACCCGCAAGCACGGCGGCACCGGCCTGGGCCTGGCGATCTCCAAACAACTGGTCGAGTTGATGGGAGGGAAAATCGGCGTCGACAATGCTCTACCGCAAGGATCGGTCTTTTGGTTTGTCGTAAATTTCGATAAGCGTCGCATCGACGCCGACGATTCCTCGTTCAATTGCAAGACTACCCAGGGGCTACGCGCTTTGATCGTCGATGAACATCCGGACAGCCGCGTCCTGCTGGAGCGGCAACTGGCGCGTTGGCAGATCACCGCCCATTGCGCCGGCGGCAACGACGCCCTGGCGCAGCTACAGGCCGCCGCCGCCGCCGGCCAGCCCTACGACGTCGCCCTGCTCGACATGGACCTGGCGCGCACCAGCGGCCTGGCGCTGGCCGCCTCGATCAAGGCCGACGCCGCCATCGCGGCGGTGCGCCTGCTGCTGCTGAGCAGCGAACGGGGCGCCGCCGACACGGTGCAGCGGCGCGAGGCCGGCGTCGCCTTCCAGCTGATCAAACCGCCGCGCGAGTGCGACCTGTACGACTGCATCGTCACACCGCTGCGCGCCAGCGAGGGCGCCCGCAACGCCCCGCCGCACCTGGCGCGGCCGGTGCGCGCGCGCAAGCGGCGCAAGGTGCTGCTGGCCGAGGACAACCCGGTCAACGTCGAGGTGGCCAGCGCCATGCTCGAGGGCCTGGGGCTGGAGGTCAGCCGCGCCTGCAACGGCGCCGAGGCGCTGCACTCGGTCTGCGCCGACGACTTCGACCTGGTGCTGATGGACTGCCAGATGCCGGTCATGGACGGCTTCGCCGCCACCGCCGAGATCCGCCGCTACGAGCAGCAGAGCGGCCGCGCCCGCGTGCTGCCGATCATCGCCATCACCGCCAACGCGCTGCAGGGCGACCGCGAGTCCTGCCTGGCCGCCGGCATGGACGACTACCTGAGCAAGCCCTTCACCCAGCAGGCGCTGGGCCAGACCATCGCGCGCTGGATCACCCTGCCGCGCGCCGCCACGCTGCACCACGACGACGCGCCGACGCCGCCGGTGACGGCCAGCGCCGTGGTGGTGGCGGCGCAGGCCACGGCGGCCGCCGCGAGCACGGCCGC
>NZ_JAEMNU010000172.1:17505-23867 GCF_016461825.1 Rugamonas violacea
CCTCGGCCGGGCCGGGCAAGGCCGGCAGCGCCACCGCCCCGGCGGCGGCGCCGACCGCGCCGCCGGCGCTGTCGACGGCAGCCGCGCCGATCAGGAAAGCGCCGCGCACGGCGGCCGCACCGGCCACGCCGGCGGCCAGCGCCACTGCCGCCGCCACGGCGCCGCTGCCGATGCCGGCGGCGGCGCCGGCGCCGCTACTCGGCCAGCCCGCCGCGCGCGACATCATCAACCGCCAGGCGCTGAAAAACATCCGCGCCCTCAGCGCCCAGCACGGCGACGCCCTGCTCGAACGGGTGCTGCACGCCTTCGTCGCCGACACGCCCAGCCACTTCCAGGCGCTGCGCCTGGCCATCGACGGCGGCCAGCCGAGCCCGCTGCGCAAGGCCGCGCACAGCCTCAAGTCGAGCAGCGCCAACGTCGGCGCCGAACAGCTGGCCCAGCTGTGCAAGGAGCTCGAACAGCTCGGCCGCGACGACACCACCGACGGCGCCGCCGTCCTGCTCGAACAGATGGAGCGGGAATTCCAGGCCGTGCGCCAGGCTCTCAGCGCGATTCTAGAAAAGGAAACATGAGATGGCACCCTCCCCCAAACGCGGCCTGGTCCTGGTCGCCGACGACGACCCGGTGATGCGCATGCTGATGCTGGAAATGCTCGGCCAGGTCGGCCTCGACGTCATCGAGGCCGAGGACGGCAAGCAGGCGCTGGCCTACTACCACAGCATGGCGCCCGACCTGGTGCTGCTCGACGTCGAAATGCCCGGCCTGGACGGCTTCCAGGTCTGCGCCGAAATCCGCCGCCAGGAAACCAACGTCACCGTGCCCATCGTCATGGTCACCGGCGGCGACGAGCTCGAATCGGTCACCCACGCCTACGAGGTCGGCGCCACCGACTTCGTCTCCAAGCCGATCAACTGGCCCATCCTCGGCCACCGCGTGCTCTACGTGCTGCGCGCCTCCGACGCCATCGCCCGCCTGCGCATCGCCGACGCCCACAACCGCGCCGTGCTGGCGGCCATCCCCGACACCTTCTTCCGCCTCAACCAGGACGGCTACTACCTCGACTACGAGCAGGGCCACGACCTCAGCGCCGTGTTCTCGGTCGAGCACTGCGTCGGCCGCCACGTCAGCGAGGTGCTGCCCAAGGACATCGCCGAGCGCCTGCTGGAGCAGGCCCACACGGTGCTGGCGACCCAACACATCCGCTCGGTCGACTACGAGCTGGTGCGCCACGGCACCGTGCAGCACTTCGAGGCCCGCCTGGTCACCACCGGCAGCGACGAGGTGCTCGGCCTGGTGCGCGACATCAGCGAGCGCAAGCGCACCGAGGAGCAGATCCGCCGCCTGGCCTACTGCGACAGCCTGACCGGCATCCCCAACCGCCAGGCCTTCCTGGAGACGCTGGAGGGCGAGCTGCTGCGCTCGCGCAACGGCAACAAGAAGTTCGCCGTGCTGTTCATGGACCTCGACTCCTTCAAGCGCATCAACGACACGCTCGGCCACAACGTCGGCGACCACCTGCTCAAGGTGGTCTCCGACCGGCTGCGCGACACCATCCGCCCCAGCGACCTGGTGACCCGCGCCGAGCACTACAACAATAACAACCTGGCGCGCCTGGGCGGCGACGAGTTCACCATCCTGATCCCCGACCTGGAGCGGGTCGAGAACGCGCTCAACGTGGCGCACCGCGTCAAGGAGGCGATGCGGCGGCCCTTCCTGATCGACGCCCACGAGATCTTCGTCACCGCCAGCATCGGCATCTCGCTGTACCCGGAGGACGGCGAGGACTGCAACTCCCTGCTCAAGTACGCCGACACGGCGATGTACCACGCCAAGAACTGCGGCAAGAACAACGCCAAGCTGTACAGTTCCTCGCTGACCATGCAGATCATGAGCCACGTCAAGCTCGAGGTCGGCCTGCGCAAGGCGCTGCAGAACGGCGAGTTGTACCTGCTGTACCAGCCGCAGATCGACGTCGCCAGCAGCCAGATCGTCGGCGTCGAGGCGCTGGTGCGCTGGCGCCACCCGGAGCGCGGCATCATCTCGCCGACCGAGTTCATCCCGCTGGCCGAGGAGACCGGCCTGATCGTGCCGATCGGCGAATGGGTGCTGCGCACCGCCTGCGCCCAGGCGCGCGCCTGGCAGGCCGACGGCCGCCAGCCGGTGCGCATGGCGGTCAACCTGTCGGCCAAGCAGTTCAAGGACGAGAACCTGACCCAGATCGTGGTCTCGGCCCTGCACGACACCGGCCTCGCCGCCGCCCTGCTGGAACTCGAGCTGACCGAGGGCACGCTGATGGACGACGCCCGCGCCACCATGGTCACGCTGGAGCAGTTGCGCGCCATCGGCGTCTACCTGTCGATCGACGACTTCGGCACCGGCTACTCGTCGATGAACTACCTGAAGCGCTTCGACGTGCGCGCGCTGAAGATCGACAAGAGCTTCATCAGCGGCCTGCCGCAGGACTCGGAGAACGCCGCCATCACGCGCGCCATCATCGCCATGGCGCACGGCCTGAAGATGGTGGTGGTGGCCGAGGGCGTGGAGACCGAGGAGCAATTGGTCATGCTCGAGCAGTTCGGCTGCGACGTGGCGCAGGGCTACTACCTGGGCCACCCGCTGCCGCACGAGGCGATCACCCAGATGCTGAGCAACCAGCACGCGCCGTCCGGCCAGAACGGCTACGCCCTACTGCCCCAGGCCGGTTCGGCCTGAACGGCCTGAACGGCGCCGGCGGCGATAAAAACCACCCAACGGCGAAGCGCCGGGGGGGGGGGCCNNCGCCGGGGTCGGACCCCGAGGGGTCCGACCCCAGTCTGCGCCCTTGGGTCTGCGCAAGCAGCTACACCACCCCGCCATCCTTCAGTTCGGCGATCTGCGCGGCGCTGTAGCCCAGTGCCGCCAGCACCTCGTCGTTGTGCTGGCCCAGGGTCGGTCCCATCCACTGCGTCTTGCCCGGCGTGGCCGACAGCTTGGGCGAGATCGCCGGCAACTTGACCGGCGTGCCGTCGGGAAAATGGTGCTGCTCGAACATCTCGCGGGCGAGGAACTGCGGGTCCGTCATCATGTCGCGCACCGAGTAGATTTTGCCGGCCGGCACGTCGGCCGCCTTCAGCACCGTCAGCGCGGCATCGATGTCCCGGCCGCCGCACCAGGCCTGGATGGCGTCGTCGATCTCCCGCGTGCGCGGCACGCGGCCGTCGTTGCGCGCCAGGCCCGGGTCGCCGGCCAGGTCGATGCGGCCGATCGCCAGCATCAGGCGCTTGAAGATGGCGTCGCCGTTGCCGGCGATGACGATGTTCTCGCCGTCGCCGGTGGTGTAGGTGTTGGACGGCACGATGCCGGGCAAGGCGCCGCCGGTGCGCTCGCGCACCACGCCGGCCTGGTCGAACTCCGGCACCAGCGACTCCATCAGGTTGAACACCGACTCGTACAGCGCGACGTCGACCATCTGCCCCTGGCCGTGCTCGCGCCCGCCGGTGGCGTCGCGGTGGCGCAGCGCCATCATCGCGCCGATCACACCGTGCAAGGCCGCCACCGAGTCGCCGATCGACACGCCGACCCGCACCGGCGGCCGGTCGGCATGGCCGGAAACGTACCGCAAGCCGCCCATCGACTCGCCGATCGCGCCAAAGCCGGGCAGGTCCCTCATCGGCCCGGTCTGGCCGAAGCCGGACAGGCGCACCATGATGGTGGCCGGCTTCACCGCCTGTAACTGCGCGTAGCCCAGCTCCCACTTCTCCAGCACGCCGGGGCGGTAGTTCTCGATGATGATGTCAGCCTCCAGCGCCAGTTGGCGGGCGATGGCGCGGCCGCGCGCGTCCTTCAGGTTCAGGGTCAGGCTCTTCTTGTTGCGCGCCTGCACCGACCACCACAGCGAGGTGCCGTCCTTCAGCACGCGCCACTGGCGGATCGGGTCGCCGCTGCCGGGGGTTTCGATCTTGATCACCTCGGCGCCGAACTCGGCCAACATGCGGGCACAAAACGGCCCGGCGATCAGTGTGCCCAGTTCCAGAACCTTGATGCCGGCCAACGGGCCGGGGGAAGCGGATTGCGTCATGTCAGCGGCCTAAAAAAAAAGAAACTACGCGGGTCGGTGGGGACGCCAAAATGTCGGCGGCTACCACACCACCCACAGGCGGAAAGCCGCGGTCGGACCCTGCGGGTCCGACCCCAGAGTCACGCCTGTGGGTTTCAATTGGGACTGCCGCCAGGCCGCCCGACGTGCGGACCGACGCCTCAGGTGGCGCGGCGGTCGAGCATGGCGCGGGCGATGGTGCCGGCGTCGACATACTCGAGCTCGCCACCGACCGGCACGCCACGCGCCAGCCGGCTGACCCGCAGGCCGCGCGCCTTCAGCATCTCGCTGATGTAGTGCGCGGTGGCCTCGCCCTCGTTGGTGAAATTGGTGGCCAGCACGACCTCGCCGACCACGCCGTCGTTGGCGCGCGCCACCAGTTTTTCCAGATGAATATCCTTCGGGCCGATGCCATCGAGCGGCGACAGCCGCCCCATCAGCACGAAGTACAAGCCCTTGTAGGTCAGGGTCTGCTCGATCATCAACTGGTCGGCCGGCGTCTCCACCACGCACAACAGGCGGCGGTCGCGCCGCTCGTCGTTGCAGGTGTCGCACACCTCCTCCTCGGTGAAGGTGTTGCACATGGCGCAGTGCTGCACCGCGTCGACCGCCTGGCCCAGCGCGCGCGACAACATGGCCGCACCCTCGCGGTCATGCTGCAGCAGGTGGAAAGCCATGCGCTGGGCCGACTTGGGACCGACGCCAGGCAGGCGGCGCAGCGCCTCGGTCAGGAATTCTAACGATTTGGACACGGATCAGGCCGGGCGCGCGGTCGGGTGAACGACGTCGATCAGAACGGCATCTTGAAGCCGGCCGGCAAGTTCATGCCGGAGGTCAGGCCGCCCAGTTTTTCGGCCGAGGTTGCCTCGGCCTTGCGCACTGCGTCGTTGAAGGCGGCCGCCACCAGGTCTTCCAGCATGTCCTTGTCGTCGGCCAGCAGCGACGGGTCGATCGAGACGCGCTTGACGTCGTTCTTGCAGCTCATCACCACCTTGACCAGGCCGGCGCCGGACTGGCCTTCGACTTCGATCAGCGCCAGTTGGTCTTGCGCCTTTTTCATGTTGTCCTGCATTGCTTGCGCTTGTTTCATCAAGCCGGCCAATTGGTTCTTCATCATGATGGGTTACTCCGTAAGTGAAATGATATAAATGGTTTCGTTCAATGCAACGTGGCCGAGGCGGCCGGCGGCGGCACGATCGAGCCGGGCACCACGAAGGCGCCGAACTCGCGGATCATGCTGTTGACGAAGGGATCGTTGGCGATGGTGTCCTCGGCGGCGCGCTGGCAGGCGGCGCGGTGCGCCTGGGCCTCGGCGCTGGCCGTGTACCAGACGGCGCCCAGCTCGGTCTCCACCCGCACGGTGCGGCCGAAACGCTCGCACAGGGCGGCGGTGAGCTTGTCGACGTTGCCCGGCGTGCGCCAGGTCTCGATCGGCACGCGCAGGCCGAACACCACGGTGTTGCCGTCGAAGCCGCAACTGAGCAGCTCGGCCTGCATGGCCAACTGCTGCGCCACGCCGCGCAAGGGCAAGCCGGCCGCCACGGCCGGCCAGTTGCCGTCCCAGTCCAGCTCGGGCACCGGGGTGATGACATAGGCGTGCGGCGCCTGCGCGGGCGCGGGGGCCGCGCGCGGCACCGGCGCGAAGGCCGGCGCATTATCGCCGGCGTAGGCCGGCGCGTTGTCGCTGGCGTAGGCCGACGGCGCCGCGGACGCGGCCGAAGCGGACGAGCCCGGCGACGAGGCCGGCGCCGATTGGGCGATGGCCGTGTCGTCGGTAAATTCGGTGACCCAGGGTGGTAGCTCATCCTCGTCGGCGGCCGGCGCCGGCGGACGGGCCGGCTGGGCTTGCTGCGCGGGTTGGTACGCCGCCTGCTGCGGCATCGTGCGCGCGGCCTGCGGCGGCGGCATCTGCTGCTGTGTCTGCTGTGTCTGCTGTGTCTGCTGTGTCTGCTGTGTCTGCTGTGGCAGATGCCGCGGCAGATGCTGCGGCGGCATCTGCTGCGTCTGCTGCACGCCTTGCTGCTGCGGCCGCTGGGCGGCTTGCACCTGCTGTGGCTGCGGCGGCTGCGCCATCGGCGCGGCCTGCTGCATGGTCTGGCGCACCGGCGCTTCCAACACGGCGGTCGGTCCATCACCCAGCGCCGTCGCTGGCGGCGGGCTGTCCTCCCACGGCGCCGGAGCGCGCGGCGCGGCCGGAGCCGCCGACGGCATGGCCGGACGCGGCGCCATCGCGGCCGCTGCGGTCGGAGCCGGAGCCGACGTCGGCGCCGGCGCCGGCGCGGCGGCC
>NZ_JAEMNU010000173.1 GCF_016461825.1 Rugamonas violacea
ATCGCCGTCCATGCTTGCTCCCGTTTAAATTGAAAGGGCAAGCATGGCGAAATCAGGGCCAGGCCACAAGATTGTGGTTCATGGATCGCTTACGAAGTAGCGGCTATGACGGGATTCTGGCGCCATCCGCACGAAATTTAGCTGGAAGCAATTTGATTATTTTTCCAAAGGAAAACAAATGAGCGCAATAGATGTACTGAGAGATGAGTATCCAGGTGACGACGCATGGCAACGATTTGTTGAGGTTTTTCGCCCAGCTTGGGGCTTATGGCAAGAAAAAGATTTGTACACCTCTAGATTGGGCGACGAGGAGGTTGCCATCGTATTGACGGCGTCACTTGGTGTACACGCAGTCGATTGGTTTAACAATCCTTGCGGTGCATTAGATACGCATGTACCTATTGATGTCTTGAGAAGTAGCCCCTCAGGAATGCAGATCATAAGATCACTACTGATGCGGATGCCGCGCTAATAATTTTTTCAGTGTCCCGTCCGCACTACGGACAGATGATTTTTAAGCCCACGCGGACGCAATTTTTGATAAAATTCGCGCGGTTTTCAAAAGAAACCTTGGCAATAAAGCAGTAAATCAGGAACGTGTCGCAAAAAAATCAAGCAACTGTGCCAACCCAGCACGAGCGTTCCCACGGACACCGTCAATGTCCGTCCGATCTTTAACAATTCGAGCATTCCCGGCGGTGGCTAATGGCGCAACACCACGGCCTTAAGCCGTCCGTCCCACGCGCAAAACGCGCGCACCGATCTTGGCCCCGCCTTGAACGGATCAACACCACACCAGACTTGATGAGGCGTACGTCCGCCAAGATGCTGATGCGAACGAACGACGTTGTACCAAAATTGAAAGCTCGGCAGCGATCGAGCAAGATGCAGCTCGTCCCTTATCATGTGGCCGCGCAGGTGCATTTTGAACGTGCCGAACAAGCGTTCAATGTAGCCGTTCTCCCAAGGCCTGGCGGGACGCGAATAGGTGTCCAGTCCCGTCTGTTCATAAACGCGTTTCACAAATAGATCGGGCTTCTGACGTTGCCATTCTTTGAGGGCCTGGATCGGTGTTTTTGAGCCGATAGCGCGCTGTGGTATGTGGTGGTTGTACAGCTTGAGGTAGTTGTGCAGCGTCTTCTCCAAGTCGGCTTGGCTGTCGAAGCGGGTTTGCTGCAAAAGCTCATTGATGCGACCATTGAAGCGCTCGACCATGCCATTGGTTTGTGGATGACGGGGCGGCGCCAAGCGATGTTCGATGCCCATGCCGGCACAGACTTTGTCGAACACATGTAGGCCGCTGGGTTTCTTCTCTTTGCTCGTGAAGCGATCCGTGAACTGCGAGCCATTGTCGGTCAGGATCTTGCTGATTTTGATGGGCGAAGCGTCCTTGAGGCGGCGCAGGAAATCGATGCTGCTGGTGTCGCTCATGTCATGATAAATGTGCAGGAAGACCCAGCGTGTGGCGCGATCAATCGCCACGAACAAATAACGGCGTGACGTCTCGTCGGGCATATGGGGCAGGTATTTGATGTCGATGTGGACAAAGCCCGGCTCGTAGTCTTTGAAGGTCTTCTTGGCCTGGATCACGTCCCCTTCCGCTTTGGGGATGACATCTTCCAGTCGGGCCATACCTTCGCGCTTGAGCAAGCGTGCTAGGCCAGAGCGCGACACGTCGGCATTGATGTATTGCTGGGTGATGTAAAGTAGGTCGTCGAGTGGCAGATACAGCGTTTGGCGTAGCGACAGCACAATGGCTTCCTGGCCAGTGCTCAAGGTCGTATGCAAGGTGTGGGCGCGATGGGATCGGTCTTGGACATCGTCACGCTTGAGCCACTTGGCGGCCGTGGCGCGTGTGATGTTGAACACCTTGGCCGCCTCGCGGTCGGAAAGCCCGGAGTCCTTGATTTCTTGGCGAATTTTCGGGGTGGTGCGGGCTTGCGGATGAATGACCTTCAGCTGGGCCGGCGTGGCGAGGGCGGCGGTGAGCGCCGGGGTGCAGTCGGGCGTGGGGGAGGGCGATTTCGGGGGCGGCTGGGCGCGCGACGGTGCAACCGAGCAATTCGGCATGGGCTTCGTCCGTGGCGGCTTGGCCGGGCTGGCCGGCAGCCTGACAACCGATTTGCTGATCCCCGGGAAGCAGAACTGGATCGGGATCGGCATCGGCGCGCAGCTGTCGAAGCCGGCACGGCGTTCTTGATCGAGCTCAAGAAGTTAAATCCCGGTGAAGAATAAGTGCGACTTCGGCGTGCCCTTATCCCCGTAAAACCCTTGCCAGCGCATGGTTTGCCCCGTGCCGGCTATGCTGCGGACGGCAGGTCTGGTATGCTTACGCCTTCTAAAATTCTTATGACGACCACACCGTGAGTAATATGAATGAGGAACGCGTCTTAAGCGTTCACCACTGGACCGACCGTTTGTTCTCTTTCACCACCACGCGCGATCCGGCGTTGCGGTTCTCCAACGGCCACTTTACGATGATCGGCCTGCGTGTCGAAGGCAAGCCGCTGTTGCGCGCCTACAGCATTGTCAGCGCCAACTACGAAGACCATTTGGAGTTTCTGAGCATCAAAGTGCCGGAAGGTCCGCTGACCTCGCGTCTGCAACACATCAAGGTGGGCGACACCGTCATCGTCGGCCGCAAGCCGACCGGCACCCTGGTGGCCGACTACCTGCTGCCGGGTAAGCGCCTGTATCTGCTGTCGACCGGCACCGGCCTGGCGCCGTTCATGAGCATCGTGCGCGACCCGGACGTGTATGAAAAGTTCGACCAGATCATCCTGGTCCACGGCGTGCGTCAAGTCGACGAGCTGGCCTACCACGACCTGCTGGTCGAGCATTTGCCGAACCACGAGTTCCTCGGCGACATGGTCACCAGCAAGCTGCGCTACTACCCGACCGTGACCCGCGAAGCCTACCGCAACACCGGCCGCGTCACCGATCTGATGGCCAGCGGCAAGCTGTTCGAGGACCTCGGCGTGCCGCCGCTGGACCCGGCCGTCGACCGCATGATGATTTGCGGCAGCGCCGCGATGCTGAAAGAACTGAAAGAAATGTTCGAAGCGCGCGGCTTCAAGGAAGGCAACACCTCGACCCCCGGCGACTTCGTCATCGAACGCGCCTTCGCCGAGAAGTAATTCCTTTCCGCAGCATCCCAGCCC
The DNA here is from genome assembly GCF_016461825.1 of Rugamonas violacea. Taxonomy (GTDB): domain Bacteria; phylum Pseudomonadota; class Gammaproteobacteria; order Burkholderiales; family Burkholderiaceae_D; genus Rugamonas. The sequence continues at coordinate 3,162 of NZ_JAEMNU010000173.1, forward strand.
GGCGGCCGCGCGCCGCCGGGTCTGTTCTTCCCCACCGGCGTTCGCCATCCATCCCCCCTCAGTTACCAAGCAGCAAGCGGTTGCCGCGCGTCTGCCCACGCTCTGTTTTTCGCAGCAATTGATCAGTCTCACGCACTTGCAATAATACAAAAGTTTATATATTGACAAATATCAAGCCATCATGATATTTTGAAATTGATCGATTTCTCGATCGATTAGTCATACGCCGATTTTTTATTAACCAATGTGCATAAACAAGGGGCTGTAATGGGGAAAAATTTGATTGTGCTGATGTTCGCCGGTGTGATGTTGTCGACCACTGCGAGTGCCCAAAGTTTGATCACCGCCGAGGCCTTGCAAGCCGGAGCCGGCACGGCCGACACCGTGCTGGTTTCCAATCCCGGAAAAGAGGGCTTGTTCTTTTATGACGCCGCCGATAGTCTGAGCGCGCACAACGGCGGCACCGTGATCGTCAACAGCGCCGGACGTCGTTACAAGCGTTTGTATAGCGGTGCCCTGAATGCAAAATGGTTCGGCCTGAAAGAGGGCGCAACAGTGAATAATTCGGCGGCAATCAACGCCGCCTTGGCTGTGGTGAAAAACAATCAGGAGCTGTTGATTGAAGCCGGCGATTACTATTTTGGCGCCCCTATCGTCATAGGTTTATACACAAGTCACCCAGCTTCGTCGCGTAGCGCCTTAATCGTGAGCGCAGCCACGCGCACATCCTGAATGCCCTGCCAGATCGT
>NZ_JAEMNU010000018.1:0-18668 GCF_016461825.1 Rugamonas violacea
GGCGGGCGCGTTGGCCGACGCGGCGCGCCGCGTGCTGCCGATCCGCAGCGGCGCGGCGGACGGCGCCGTGGCGCTTGCGGCGGAGCCGGCCGGCGGCGACCTGAAGAGCCGCGCCGCGCGCGTCTTCGGCATCGAGCTCGAGGGCCTGAGCCCAGAGGACAAGGAGTTCGAGGTGGCGCAGCGCTTCGTGCGCTTCGCCTGCGATGCGGCGCGCGGCGCGCTGGGCGGTGCCGGCGCCACCTCCGAGGCCGCCACGCAGGCGGCGCTGTGGCGGGCGGCGCGGCGCCACGCGCCGGGTTTGCTGCGCTGCGCGGCGCCGGGCCAGGGCCACTGGCGCCGCGAGGGCGGCCGCATCGTGTTGCTCGATGTCTGAGCGGGTAGCCGGTTCGGGCGGAAGGGCCGCCCGGACCGTTGTTGTTTCACTTGTCGTTACATATTTTTCGGGAGAGCACCATGCATGACATAGATCGCACGACCCTAGAATTCGGTCAACAGGAGATGTCCGGCTACGAGGCGGAGCAGTTCGAGTTCGGCCAGGGCGAATGGAGCGGCGAGGGCGGCCTGCAGGGCCTGTTTTCCGAAGCCGAGGAGATGGAGCTGGCCAACGAGCTGCTGTCGGTCAGCAACGAGGCCGAACTTGAACAGTTCCTCGGCAATTTCCTGCGCAAGGCCGCGTCGGTGGCCGGCCAGGTCATCAAGTCGCCCGTCGGCCAGGCCATAGGCGGCGTGCTGAAGGGCGTGGCCAAGAAAGCCATCCCGCTGGCCGGCGGCGCCATCGGCGGTTATTTCGGCGGCCCGCTGGGCGCCAAGATCGGTAGCGGCCTGGCCTCGGCGGCCGGCAGCGCCTTGGGGCTGGAGGCCGAGATGCTGTCCGGCGAGGACCGCGAGTACGAGGGGGCCAAGCAGTTCGTCCGGCTGGCGGCCGACACCGTCACCCGCGCCGCCCAGGCGCGCGGCGGCGACCCGCGCGCCATCGCCCAGTCGGCGGCGACGGCGGCGGCGCGCCAACACGCGCCCGGTCTGCTGGGCCGGGGCGCGGCCGGGGTCATGGGCGGCGGGCAGGCTTGCGCCAACGGCGCCGGCGCCGGCGGCCTGGCTGCCGGAGGTCAAGCGATTGGCGGCGGCGGCGCCGGTGCGCGCGGCGGCGCGCGCGGCCAGTCCGGCCGCTGGGTGCGCCAAGGCCAGAAGATCGTGCTGTACGGAGCCTGACGGCGATGGCCATCGCTCCTTATGCCTCGTGGATGCTGGCGCAGGAGGCGCGCGCTTTGCTGGCGCGCCTGGCGCGGGTGCGGCCGTTCGCCTTGATCGAGCCGATGGTGCCGGCGGCGGCGCTGTTGCCGCAGGCGCAGTCGGCCATCGAGGGCCACTTGGCGGCGGGGCGGCGCGAGCTTGGCGCGCTGGTCAGGAGCTATCTGGCGTGGCTGGACGGCGCCGCCAGCAGCGCTAGCGCGGCCGAGGCGCAGCGCCGCTTCACCTTCCTGCGGCTGCGCTTCAACGCCGCGCTGACCCAGTTCGACCTGTTCAACGAGGTCATCACCCAGCGCAGCGAGAACGAGAACGGGGTCTGGTTGTCCGGCCTGGACGTGGTGGCGGCCGATGCGCTGGCGCTGGCCGGCGGCTACTACACGGCGCCGCCGGTGGTCTGCTATCTGGACCGTGGGCCGGGCGCGGCGATCCGCCGCGCCCGCACCCGCCTGCCCGGCGGCGGCGAGAATCCGGTCGCCATCGTGCGGGTGCCGCGCGAGCGCATGGTCGGCAGCGGCATCGCCTCGTCGCTGGTGCACGAGGTGGGCCACCAGGGCGCGGCGCTGCTCGACCTGGTCAACTCGCTGCGGCCGCTGCTGCAGGCCATGCAGCACGGCGGCGACGATGGCGCCTGGCGGTTGTGGGAGCGTTGGATTTCGGAGATCGTGGCCGACTTCTGGTCGCTGGCGCGGGTCGGCGTGACGGCCACGCTGGGCCTGATCGGCGTGGTCAGCCTGCCGCGCCCCTTCGTCTTCCGCCTCAACGCCGACGACCCGCATCCGGTGCCGTGGATACGCGTCAAGCTGAGTTGCGCGATGGGGCGCGAGCTGTATCCGCACCGGCAGTGGGACCGCATCGAGCGGCTGTGGGAGTCCTACTATCCGCCGGCCGGCCTGGCGCCGGCGTTGCTGGCGCAGCTGAGCGCGCTGCAGGCCAGCATGCCGGCGCTGGTCCGGCTGCTGGCGCGGCACCGCCCGGCGGCGCTGCGCGGCAGCTCGCTGCCGCAGGCGCTGGGGGTGGCGGCGCGCCAGCCGGAGCGGCTCTCGCGCCTGTTCGGCCTGTGGCAGCGCGCGCCGGCGCGCATGTACCGCGCCGCGCCCTCGCTGGTGTTCGCCGTGCTGGGCCAGGCGCGCGCCGATGGCACGCTGGAGCCGGAGCCGGAGGCGGCCTTGCTGGGACGCCTGCTGACCCACTGGGCGTTGCGCAGCACGCTCGACACCGCGGTCCTGTGCGGCGCGCTGACAGGCCGGCGCGGCGCGGCGGAGGCGGCCTGAATCCGATAGTCCATCTTGAAGGAGTTAGCTATGAGTGCCATGAGTACCAAGATCGCGCCGGCCAATCCGCCGGCCCATCCGCCGATCAATCCATCGGTCAATCCGCCGCCCAGGGATAGCCGGCCCGGCTCGCTGCAGGTCAGCGTGCACGAGCGCGCCAGCGGCGCCGTCGTGGTCAACGCCGCCATCGCGCTGTACCGCTGCGCCATGGTCGATTGCGCCAATTTCGACCCGCTGCGATGGGACGGCCGCAGCGACGTGCTGGTCGACACCCGCTTCACCGACGCGCGCGGCTACGCCGTGTTCGCCGAACTGGCGCCGGGCGCCTATGTCGCCGCCTACGAGAACTTCCCCGTCACGCCGCCGCAGTGCGCCCAGGTGCACGCCGGCTGCGGCGCGCTGCTGTGCTTCGAACTGGCCCTGGAGCCGGGCGTCACACTCAGCTTCGAGACGCCGGACTGCAAGCCGAGCACCTGCCGCACGGCGCGGGTGGCCGACCGGGTGCGCGCCAAGGTGTCCTTCTTCGGCGACCAGGACGCCAACACGCGGGCCAACGTGCAGGTGCTGGCGGCGGCGCCGTGGCTGATCGAGCGCGACGACGACTACGGTTTCAGCTACGTGGTGCGGCGTCCCGGCGTGCACCGCTTCGAGGCGCAGATGCTGCTGGCGCGGCGGCCCGACACGGCGCTGGCCGGCCTGATCCCGCTCGACGCGGTCGGCAGCGTGGGCGGCGCGTTGCGGGCGATGATCGCCTTGGCGGCCGACTTCGACGCCGACGAGCGCACCCCTCAGCTGATCGGCGGCAACGTCGGCGTCTCGCTGAGCCGCACCGAAACCGAGCCGACCGAGGACCTGCCGCTGTGGACCTTGATCCGCAACAGCACCGAGGCGATGGGCTTCAACAACTACCTGCACTTCATCGACGGCCTGTTCTGCGGCGACATCGGCGGGGTGCGCGGTTTCGAAGGGGAGCGCTTCGTCAAGAAGGCCGAGCAGTTCGGCTCGCTTAACAAGCGGCGCGCGCTGCCCTTCACCGATTCCGAGGCCTACCGCGTGCTGAAGGCGGCCACCGAGGCCTTCGTCATGGTCAACTGCGGCGTGCTGTCGCAACCGCTGGCCTTCAACCCGGCCGAGGACGAGGCGTATCTGGACCGGCGCGACATCCCGCCCGGGCGCGACCTGGAGACGGTGCTGCTCAACGACTACCTGGAGAACGTCGACGGCAGCGCCACCTTGCCCTACCTGGCGATCATCCGCCGCAAGCTGCCCGACATCCCGATCACCATCCCGCGCGGCCAGGAGCCGCAGGCCGACCTGTGCTTCGGCATCCTGCAGGACAAGCTGGCCAACCCCTGCCTGCTCGAACTGATCTGGTCGTACTGGCACGAGGAGGGCATGCTGGTGCAGACCATGAACGCGATCACTCAGCGCTTCCAGAACGTGCGCGCACCGGGCCTGAGCGACGCCCTGGCCAACACCGAGATCGACATGCTGCGGCCCCTCAACAACCTGATCTGGGGCTACACCCAGGACGAGCAGCATCGCCTGACGGTGGTGCGGCGCAACTACGAGTACGACCACCACTACGGCGTGCGGCTCGACGGCAAGGCGGTGCAGAACTTCCGCCCGGCCGACACGCGCTCGCGCTTCCTGGAGGCCTTCCACCACCTGCTGCGCCTGTGCACCTCGTTCTACCGGCAGGACGACGACACCACCGTCAAGGCCGACGCCTTCCCGGTGCTCAACGCGCTCAAGGAGGTGCACCTGATCCTGTCGCAGGGCGCGCACAACCAGTTCGGCGACCTGCCGTCGACGGCGCGCATCGAGATGCTGATGCAGCAGTGGCTGCTGGCGCGGCCGGAGTTCCGCGAGTTCCTGCCGACCCGGCTGATGGTGGCCTACCCGGAGCCGTGGATGGACCGGGTCGACGCCATGAAGAAGCTGCAGAACTGGACCGACACCAGCGTGGTGCACTTCCGCAGCCTGGGCATGTTCGGCGAGCAGGTGCTGCTGTCGGTGCGCTACGGCGCCTGGAGCGACATCTACGAGCCGACGCCGGCCTTCAACTGGGCGCGCTTCTGGCGGCCGCAGATCCAGGGCTACATCCACGCCTACCGCGCCGCCACCGGGGTCGACCTGTCGATCGACGCGGTCGACACGGTGGCCGAGTCGACCATCCCCTCGGTGCTGCTGCGGCAGCGCTTGAGCGAGCAGGCGCGCAGCGCCTGAGCCGGCATGGCCGACTTCTCCAGCGCCCTGTACCTGGGCCTGCGCCATCCGGCGTGGGCGCTGGCGCCCTGGTCGGCGCTGACCCTGGGGCGGCCGGCGGCGCTGCAGGAACCGCCCGGCGCGGCGGCGCTGGCGGCCCAGCTGGCGGCGCTGCAGGGCTGCCAGGCGGCCACGCTGCAGGTCTCGACGATGCAGCTGTTCTGGGACCTGTTCGGCATGCTGGCGGCCGAACCGCTGGCGCTGCTGGTCGACGGCGGCGCCTATCCGATCGCCCGCTGGGGCGCCGAGCGGGCGGTGGCGCGCGGCTTGCCGCAACAGGTGTTCCGCCACGGCGCGGTCGACGCCGCCGCCGCGCTGGCGCGGCAGTGGTCGCGCCGGGGCCGCCGGCCGCTGATCCTGGCCGACGGCTACAGCCCCGGCACGGCGGGCGCGCCGCCGCTGGCGCGGCTGGCGCGCATCGCCGGCGAGGGCGGCGGCTATCTGGTGCTGGACGACACCCAGGCGCTCGGCGTGTTGGGCCGCGCCGGCGGCGGCTCGCTGCGCCGTCACGGCGTGGCCGGACCGCATGTGCTGGTGGGCGCCTCGCTGGCCAAGGCCTTCGGCGCGCCGTTGGCGGTGTTGGCCGGCAGCGCCGAGCTGGTGGCGCGTTTCGAGGCGCACAGCCAGACGCGGCGCCACTGCAGCCCGCCGTCGCTGGCGGCCATCGCCGCCGGCCAGCGCGCGTTGCGCATCAACCGCGCCTGCGGCGACGGCCTGCGGCGCAGCCTGTGGCGGGTGGTGGAGCAGTTCCGCCGGGCGCTGGCGGCGCGCGGCATCGAGTGCCGGGGCGGCCAGTTTCCGGTGCAGACGGTGCGCCTGGCCGAAGGCGTCGACGCGGCGGCGCTGCAGGCGGCGCTGGCGCGCGACGGCGTCGAAGCGGTGGCGCAAATGACGGAGGGCGGCGCGGCGCTCAGCTTTTTGCTGCGCGCCGACCACCGCCCGCAGGACATCGAGCAGGCCGTCGCCGCGCTCGAACAACAGTTGAGGAGACAGCATGAATCAGCCATTTGAGATGTTGCCCTTCGTGGTGTCGGGCCGTTCGCCGCTGCCGCCACAGGGTTTCGGCGCGCGCCACCGCGCCCGCCAACAGTCGCCGTACCAGGCCGACTACCGTGACCCGTACCGGGCGCTGTATCCGGAACAGGGGCGGATGGGGGCCGAGCAGCAGGACGAGCGCGGCACGCGCATGGGGCGCGGCGGCGGTGGTGGCGGTGGCGGCGGACGCGGCGGTGGCGCGCGCCCAAGCGGTGCGGCACCGCGTGCCGGCGCGCGACCGGGACCGCGCGGCGGCCAGCCGGTCGCCGGCGGGGCGCAGGCCAGGCCTGGCAAAGTGGCGCGACCGCGACCGCTGGGAAAAGGTGCCGGTGCCGGCACCGCCGGGCAATTCGGCTCCGGCCCGCGCGGCTTTGTGCCACAGCGCGGCGATGGCCGCTATGGCCGGCCGCATCCCGCGCCGGCTGGCTGGCCGCGCGGCCCATATGGCTGGCCCTACTACGGCGCTTATGCCGGCCCCGGCTGGCCCTATGCCACGACGGCGGTGTTCGACGATGGCGCCGATGGCGGCTACGCCGACCAGGCCGCCGCGCAGGGAGATGCTAACGACGGCGGCAACGGCAACGACTTCGGCTTCGGCTTCGGCAACGGCAACGGCTTCGCCAACGACGGCTCCGACGGCGCGGCCGATGGCAACCAGGATCAACAGGAGTTCGCCATGCAAACCGCCGCATGCCAATGCGCCAAGTGTCTCCAGCGCGAGGCGGCGGGATTCGAGGTGATGCGGTTCGGCGCGCCGGCCGCCGCCGCGCCGTTCAGCCCGCAGCAGGAGGAGGAGTTGGCGATGGAGCTGTTGTCGGTCACCAGCGAGGCAGAGCTGGAGCAGTTCCTCGGCAATGTGTTCAAGAGCGTCTGGAAGGGCGTCAAGAAGGTGGCGGCGCCGCTGGGCGGCGCGCTCAAGGCGGTGGCCAAGCAGGCCTTGCCCTTCGTCGGCGGCGCGCTCGGCTCGATGATTCCGATCCCCGGCGTCGGCACGGCGCTCGGCACGGCCCTGGGCCGCGCCGCCAGCAACGCGCTGGAAATGGAGTTCGAGGGCATGGAACCGGTGCAGCGCGAGTACGAGACGGCGCGCCGCTTCGTGCGTCTGGCCGGTAGCGCGGCGCAGCTGGCCGGGCGCGGCGACGGCAGCCCAGGGGCGTTGCGCGGCGCGCTGCTGGTGTCGCTGCGGCGCCATCTGCCCTACATCTCGCCGGACCCGGTGATCCGCGCACGCGGCACCTTGCCGACGGTGGTGACGGGGCGCTGGCGCCGGCGCGGCAACCGCATCGTGCTGATGGGCGACTGGTGAACGGTGGCCGCCGATGATTATCGACTGCCACTGCCACGCCGGCCCGGGCGACGGCTTGTCCGGGCCGTGGGACGCCCACGCCGACCTGCGCCACTACCTGCGCCGCGCCGAGCGGGCCGGCATCGCGCGCAGCGTGCTGTTCGCCACCTTCCACTCGGACTACACGCTGGCCAACCGGGCGGTGGCGCGCATCGTCGCCGCCGATCCGCAGCGCTTCTACGGCTTCGCCTTCGTCCACCCGGTGCGCGACCGGGGCCGCATCGCGCGCATGGTCGGCGAGGCGGTCGAGCGGCACGGCTTCGTTGGCATCAAGGTGCACCGCCACGACGGCCGTATCAACGGCGAGGTGTGCGCGGCGGCGCGGGCCTGGCGTTTGCCGGTGCTGTACGATCCGATGGGCGAGGTGGCGGTGGCCGAGTTGCTGGCGCAGGACTACCCGGACGTCAACTTCATCCTGCCGCACTTGGGCAGTTTCTCCGACGACTGGGCGGCCCAGCTGGCGCTGATCGACCATCTGCGGCGCCATCGCAACATCTACACCGACACCTCCGGCGTGCGCCGCTTCGACCTGCTGCGCCAGGCGGTGCGGCGGGCCGGCGCGCACAAGGTCTTGTTCGGTACCGACGGGCCGTGGTTGCATCCGGGCTTGGAGCTGCACAAGGTGCGCTTGCTGGAGCTGTCGGCGTCGGACGAGGCGCTGATTTTGGGCGGGAACTTTCTACGCCTGACTGGCCAGGAATGAGGCGCGGCGCGGCGCCAGCGACAGCGGCCGTTCGACCAACAGGAACAGCGCGGCGGCGCCGGCCAGCGTCACGGCCAGCAGCAGCGGCAGCATGCCCCAGAACAGCAGCGGCCCAGGCTCGGGCTGGGGCAGGCGCGCCAACGCGGCGAGGGCGGCCTTGAGCAGCAGGCCGTGCAGCAGGTAGTAGGAGTAGCTCATATTGCCCAGCCAGCGCAGCGGGGCGAAACAGAAAACCCGCGCCAGCCGGCCCTGCGCTCGCTCGAAGCAGCACAGGCAGAGCCGGTACAGGGCGGCGGCCAGCACGACGATCTTCAGCGGCGCGGCCAGCGGCAGCATGAGGAGGACCAGTGCGCCGGCCAGTGCCGCCAGCGTCACGGCCTCGCCGGGTGGACGCCGGCGGCCGCCCAGGTCGCGACGATGGCCGCGCGCCTCGTGCAGCAGGGCGCCGGCGACGAACATCAGCGAGCGCAGCGGGACGCCGAAGGCGAGGTAGCCGGCGACAATGGCGCCGGCCACGGCGAACAGGAAGGCGACACGCCAGCGGCGGCGTCGCCGGCGCAGGCCGAAGGCGGCGATCAGCAGCGGTGTCGCCAGGTAGTAGAACAGCTCGTAGCTGAGCGACCAGGAGACGGTGATCAGCGGCGCCTCGCCGAGTAGCGGCGCGAGCAGCAGCAGGTTGTGTAGCAGGTAGCGCGTGGCGTCCACCGCCGCTGGCGGGATCTTGCTTTCGGCGGGGACGGCCAGCGACAGCGCCAGGTACAGCAGGAACACGGCGCCGTAGGTCGGGTAGATGCGCATCAGACGGCGCCGCATGAAGGGTAGGAAGGCCTGCCGGCGGGCGATCAACGAACCATAGATCAGGTAGCCGCTGAGGACGAAGAACAGGTCGACGCCGCTGTTGCCGGCCAGGTGCAGCAGGCGCGCCAGCAACGCCGACAGCGACGCGCCGTCCAGCCAGGGCGCCGCCAGCGTGGTGTAGTGGACCAGGAACACCAGCAGCACGGCCAGCCCGCGCAGGCCCTCCATCGGCCGCAGCGGCTGCGCGCCGTCGCCGTGGGATAGTTCGAATCGCTCGCTTAGCCAGGTCATCGGGCGACTATACCGCACGGCGCGCGAGGCGGGCTTGATGCGGCATCAAGCGCGACTTGTCGGCACTTACATCGCTGCACCAAGCCCGGCATCCATCCCGGCATCCATCCCGGCATCGATCCCGATATCTATCCCGATAATCCATCCCGATATCATTCGCTGCCGTCGGCCTCGGCCTCGGTGCCGGCCTGGCGGGCCTTGCGGCGCAGTTGCAAGGTGCGGTCGCTCACGCCCAGGCGCAGCGCGGCGCGCTGGTTGCTGCCGCCCTCCTGTTCGAGCACGATGCGCACGGCGATGTCGCCGGCGGCCTGGCTGATGGCGCTCAGGCCGACGCCCAGGTCGATGGCGTGGCGCACGGCCGCCTCGAAGCCGGCACCCGGCCAGCGCCGGCCGGTGCCGGTGCCGAGCCGCTCGTCCGGCGGCACGGCGCCGACGGTGATCGGCCCCGGGCCGCTGTGGCGGTGCCAGATGCGCGCCACCGTCTGGCGCAGCTCGCGCACGTTGCCGGGATAGTCGCGCGTCAACAGATATTGCCGCACCGCCGGGTCGAGCGCGCCGACGTCGCGGCCCGGCGCGCCGGCCGGCGCCATTTGGGCCAGGAAGTGGCCGACCAGCGGCAGGATGTCGTCGGGCCGTTCGCGCAGTGGCGGCGGGCGGCAACGCCAGCCGGCGATGCGGTAGTACAGGTCGGCGCGGAAGCGGCCCTGCGCCACCTCGGCCTCGAGCTCGCGGTTGGTGGCGCAGACCAGACGGAACTGGGTGGGCTGCCAGCTGTTGCCGCCGAGCCGCTTGTACTTGCGTTCCTGCACCGCGCGCAGCAGCTGGGCCTGCAGCGGCAGCGGCAGCTCGCCGACCTCGTCGACGAACAGCACGCCGCCGTCGGCCAGCGCGAAGGCGCCGTCGCGGGCGGCGGCGCCGGTGAAGGCGCCTTTCTCGTGGCCGAACAGCTCGCTGCCGCACAGCTCCGGCGACAGCGTGGTGCAGTCGAGCACGGTCAACTCGCCCTGGCAGCCGCTGAGGCGGTGGATCAGCTGGGCGATCAGGTCCTTGCCGGTGCCCGTTTCGCCGGTGATGAGCACCGGCGACTGGGTGAAGGCGGCGACCTCGACCACGCCGCGCACCAGCGCGCGCCATGCCGCGCTGTCGCCCACCAGACAGCCGCGCACGGCGGCCGAGTCCATCAACTGCTGCACCTCCTGCCAGCGGCGCAGGCGGGCCAGCACCTGGCTGGCGACGTCGGCGCCGGCCGTCGGCGGCCACCACAGCACATCGCTGGCGCCGGCCTCAAGCAGCGCCCACAGCGTGTCGGCGGCGGGCGGCTCGGCGGCGACGGCGAGCGCCAGCACGGCACCGCCGGCCAGTTCGCCCAGGCGTTGCGACAGCGCCTGGTCAGCCGCCGCGAAGAGCAGAATGGCAACCCCGGTCGCGGCCCCGGTTCCAATTCCGCTCCCGCTCCCGCTCCCGCCACAGCTCCCGGCCCCGGCCCTGGTTCCGATCCCGACCCCGAGCCCGGCCCCGGTCCGGGCTCCAGTCCCAGCTCCGCCCCGCCCCCCGGCGGCGTGCGGCGGCGCGGCGGCCGGCAGCAGGACCAGCCCCAATTGCTCCAGCTCGCTTTTGATCCGAGTTGCAGCGGGCGATCCGGCTTGATCGTGGACGTGCAGCCAAACCGACGGCGCCTGCAGGAAAGCCATGTTGTTTGAACGGTGGGAGTCGAACCGGCAAGTTGAGGCGCGTCCGCTCGGCCGGTGGGGCGGCGCAGATGCACTATAAATCCGCCGGCGTCACGGCGCTTGATGTGCGCCAATCGTGCCCGCCTGCCGCCTGCCGCCTGCCGCCTGCCGCCTGCCGCCTGCCGCCTGCTGTCGTCGTCGCGCCCGCCCGGACGGCCCGCTTTGTTCGCTGGCGCACAGATGGGGGCGGGAATTGCGCGCTTAATGGACACCACTAAAGGGCACTTCGAAAAACCACCAAATTGTCGTTCCCGCGCAGGCGGGAACCCATGCTGAGCCAATGGACATGCGGGGTAGAGATTCCCGCCTGTGCGGCGGACCGCTCCGCAGGCGGGAGCGACGAATTCGGTTTATTCGAGGTGCGCCAGATTGCCGCAGCCCGCGCGTTCGCGCCGGGCGCGGCGTCGACGCGCGCCGTCCCCTCGGCGCGCCGGTCTGGCGCGTCGACCAGCCGCCACCAGCGAACGGAGCTTCCATGAAAATAGATGATGTCCGCAAGACTGCATTCGCCATGCCACTGACCAGTCCGTCCTATCCGCGCGGTCCATATCGCTTCGTCAACCGCGAGTTCTTCATCGTCACTTATCGCACCGACCCCGACGCGCTGCGGGCGATCATCCCCGAACCGCTGCAGTTCGACGAGCCCATCGTCCGCTTCGAGTTCATCCGCATGCCCGACTCGACCGGCTTCGGCGACTACACCGAGGCCGGCCAGGTGATCCCGGTCACTTTCGAAGGCGAGCGCGGCAGCTACGTCCATTCGATGTACCTGAACGACGACGCGCCGATCGCCGGCGGCCGCGAGCTGTGGGGCTTTCCGAAGAAGCTGGCCTCGCCGGCGCTGGGCGTCGACAAGGACACCTTGATCGGCACGCTGGACTACGGCCCGATGCGGGTCGCCTCGGCCTCGATGGGCTACAAGCACGTCACGCTCGACCCGGGGCCGGTGCTGGCCGGCCTGCTGGCGCCCAGCTTCCTGCTGAAGATCATTCCCCACGTCGACGGCACGGCGCGCATCTGCGAACTGGTGCGCTACTACCTGGAGGACGTGCAGGTGAAGGGCGCCTGGAGCGGCCCCGCCGCGCTGCAACTGGCCCACCACGCGCTGGCCCAGGTGGCCCAACTGCCGGTGCTGGAGGTGATCTCCGGCACCCACATCCTCACCGATTTGACCCTGGGCCTCGGCACAGTGGCCTTCGACTACCTCGTACCACCCACAGGAGAACCAAGATGAAACTGAAAGACAAAGTCTGCGTCGTGACCGGCGCCGCCAGCGGCATCGGCAAGGAAATCGCCTTGACCTTCGCCCGCGAGGGCGCCCGCATCGTCATCGCCGACCTGAATCTGGACGCCGCCAACGCCACCGCCGCCGAGATCGACGCCATCGGCGGCGGCGCGATGGGCGTGGCGATGGACGTCACCGACGAGGCGCAAGTGAACGCCGGCATCGCCGCCGTGGTGGCGGCCTGGGGCGGCATCGACGTGCTGGTCAGCAACGCCGGCATCCAGATCGTCCATCCGCTGGAAGATTTTCCTTTCGCCGAATGGAAGAAGATGCTGGCGATCCATCTCGACGGCGCTTTTCTCACCACCAAGGCTTGCCTGCCGCACATGTACGCCTCGGGCCGGGGCGGCAGCGTCATCTACATGGGTTCGGTGCACTCGAAGGAGGCCTCGCTGTTGAAGGCGCCCTACGTGACGGCCAAGCACGGCCTGATCGGCCTGGCCAAGGTGGTCGCCAAGGAGGGCGCCGCCCACGGCGTGCGCGCCAACGTGATTTGCCCCGGCTTCGTGCGCACGCCGCTGGTCGACAAGCAGATCCCCGAGCAGGCCAAGACGCTGGGCATCAGCGAGGACGAGGTGGTCAAGACGGTGATGTTGAAGGATACCGTCGACGGCGAGTTCACCACCACCGCCGACGTGGCCGAGGTGGCGCTGCTGTTCGCCAGCTTCCCGTCCAACGCGCTGACCGGGCAGTCGCTGGTGGTCAGCCACGGCTGGTTCATGCAGTAGGGTTCATGCCGGGGCCGGGTCGCCGGCGGACCCGGCGGACCCGGTGGACCCGGTGGACCCGGTGGACGTGAAAAAGGGCGGCCGAGGCCGCCCTGGGGCAAGCGGCGCGGCCGCTTTTTTCGTGTCAAGGCGACCGGGACGCCAGCACACCCCAGCGGCGAAGAGCCGGGGTCGGACCCGCTGGGTCCGACCCCAGGTTTGCGCCGGTGGGTTTGCTCGGCGTCGCGGCGCACCCCGCGGGGCCGCCCGCTGTGCCGCTTACTGTTTGACGCAGTCGACGAAGTAGCCGCGCTTGCCGTCCACCTCGCGCTTGACCAGGCCGTGCACGTCCGTCTCGAAGCCGGGGAAGCGCTCGTTGAAGTCGCGCGCGAAGCGCAGGTAGTCGACGATGGTCTTGTTGAAGCGCTCGCCCGGGATCAGCAGCGGAATGCCCGGTGGATACGGCGTCAGCAGGATCGAGGTGATGCGGCCTTCCAGTTCGTCGATGGCGACCCGTTCGATCTCGCGGTGGGCCATCTTGGCGAAGGCGTCCGACGGCTTCATCGCCGGGACCATGTCCGACAGGTACATCTCGGTGGTCAGGCGCGCCACGTCGTAGGCCTTGTAGAAGTCGTGGATCTGCTGGCACAGGTCGCGCAGGCCCATCTTCTCGTAGCGCGGGTTGGCCGCCGCGAACTCCGGCAGGATGCGCCACATCGGCTGGTTCTTGTCGTAGTCGTCCTTGAACTGCTGCAAAGCGGTCAGCAGGGTGTTCCAGCGGCCCTTGGTGATGCCGATGGTGAACATGATGAAGAACGAGTATAGGCCGCACTTCTCGATGATGACGCCGTGCTCGGCCAGGTACTTGGTGACGATCGAGGCCGGGATGCCGGTGTCGCCGAACTGGCCGTCAAGCGACAGGCCGGGGTTGACGATGGTCGCCTTGATCGGGTCGAGCATGTTGAAGCCCGGCGCCAGCTTGCCGAAGCCGTGCCAGTCGTCGTCGGCGTGGATGATCCAGTCCTCGCGCGAGCCGATGCCTTCCTCGGCGAAGCTGTTCGGTCCCCAGACCTGGAACCACCAGTCCTTGCCCCATTCCAGGTCGATCTTCTTCATGGCGCGACGGAAGTCGAGCGCCTCGATGATCGATTCCTCCACCAGGGCGGTGCCGCCCGGCGCTTCCATCATCGCGGCGGCGACGTCGCAGGAGGCGATGATCGAGTATTGCGGCGAGGTCGAGGTGTGCATCAGGTAGGCCTCGTTGAAGGCGTCCAGGTCGAGCTTGACCGAGTCCGACTCGCGCACCAGGATCTGCGAGGCCTGCGACAGGCCGGCGAGCAACTTGTGGGTCGACTGGGTCGAGAAGATCATCGACTCCTTGGCGCGCGGGCGGTCCTTGCCGATTGCGTGCATGTCCTTGTAGAAATCGTGGAAGGTGGCGTGCGGCAGCCACGCTTCGTCGAAGTGGAGGGTGTCGATCTTGCCGTCAAGCATTTCGCGCAGGGTCTCGACGTTGTAGATCACGCCGTCGTAGGTCGACTGGGTGATGGTCAGAATGCGCGGCTTCTTGTTGGCGGCTTCGCGGGCGAAGGGATTGGCCTCGATCTTGCGGGCGATGCTTTCCGGCGTGAACTCTTCCAGCGGGATCGGGCCGATGATGCCGAGGTGGTTGCGGGTCGGCATCAGGAAGACGGGGATCGCGCCGCACATGATGATCGAGTGCAGGATCGACTTGTGGCAGTTGCGGTCGACCACCACGATGTCGCCCGGCGCGACGGTCGAGTGCCAGACCATCTTGTTCGAGGTCGAGGTGCCGTTGGTGACGAAATAGCAATGGTCGGCGTTGAAGATGCGCGCCGCGTTGCGTTCCGAGGCGGCGATCGGGCCGGTGTGGTCGAGCAGCTGGCCGAGTTCCTCGACGGCGTTGCAGACGTCGGCGCGCAGCATGTTCTCGCCGAAGAACTGGTGGAACATCTGGCCGATCGGCGACTTCAGGAAGGCCACGCCGCCCGAGTGGCCGGGGCAGTGCCAGGAGTAGGAGCCGTCGTTGGCGTAGTGCACCAGGGCGCGGAAGAACGGCGGCGACAGGCCGTCCAGGTAGGACTTGGCTTCGCGGATGATGTGGCGGGCGACGAATTCCGGCGTGTCCTCGAACATGTGGATGAAGCCGTGCAGCTCGCGCAGGATGTCGTTGGGGATGTGGCGCGAGGTGCGCGTTTCGCCGTACAGGTAGATCGGGATGTCGGCGTTCTTGTAGCGGATTTCCTCGACGAAGGCGCGCAGCGACTTCAGGGCGTGGTCGGTTTCCTCGACCGAGCCGGTGCCGAACTCCTCGTCGTCGATCGACAGCACGAACGCCGAGGCGCGCGATTGCTGTTGGGCGAACTGCGACAGGTCGCCATAACTGGTTACGCCCAGCACTTCCATGCCTTCTTTTTCCATCGCGGCGGCCAGGGCGCGGATGCCCAGGCCGGACGTATTTTCAGAACGGAAATCCTCGTCAATGATGACGATGGGGAAACGAAATTTCATGCTGTCTCCAGAAAAGAAGACCGCCCCTGGCCATCGATTGGCGGGGCGGGCAGGGCGCAACGGCGCCAAAAAAAAATAAGAACGGGATTCTCGCAGAAATGCTGCCGATCTGGTGAAAAATCATACAGAAATTTACAAGCGACAATCCCGCATAGTGTGGCAACGGTGTGACACGGCGATGACAGGCGGCTAAGCGCCGTGGCCATCGGCCTTGGCGCGGCCGCCGGCGCGGCTAGTGGCCGGCCGCGCCGGCGCCCAGTTTCAGCATCAGCGCGCCGATCGGATCGACGTGCAGCCAGGCGAAGGCGCCCAGCGCGATGCCGACGCCGGCCACGGCGTAGGCCGCGCCCTGCAGCCATTTCTTGCGCGTCAGCAGGGTAATGGCGGCCAGCGAGATGGCGATCTGCTCGGCGGTGGTGGCCAGCGCCCACTGGTGGTGCTGGTGCATCGCCTCGTCCGATTTATGGTTCCACTCGGTCGAGGAGGCCTCCCATTTCTCGGCCTCCTTCTTGATGTCCTCTTTTTCGCCCTTGTAGCGGGCCACGTCGGCCTTGTACTTTTCCGGGTCGACGCCGGGCAGGGTGGCGGCCAGCTCGGCCAGGTTCTGCTTGTTCGACTTGGCCTGGTAGTAATTCCAGCTGTTGGCAGCCTGCGTCTTGTCGATCGCGGCGTTGTTCTTGAACAGCGCCGCGTCGTTCTGCGTGGCGCCGCCCTGGTAGCCGAACATGGCGCCGACGGTGGCGAGGATCGCCGTCATGACGGCGATGTTGCTGGAAAAACCATCGCCGCCGTGCGCCGCGTGTTCCACCGCGTGGTCGTGCGGGCCGTGAACGTGAAAACCGTCTCCTGACATGGTCTTTTGAATCCTAAAAAGTGTTGAGAAAGTGTCAAATAAGCGTCAAACAAGCGTCAAACAAGCGGCGCCGGCGTGCGGCGCCAAGTGACAAAGGCGTATTGCAGATCGGCACTTGGGGACGAGTGCTCCTCGCGCTCGTCTTCCCGCCACTGGGCGGGGTCGATCGGCGGGAAGAACGCGTCGCAACTATAGAGCTTTTTGACCTCGGTGACGATCAATTGATCGGCCACGGCCATCGCCTGGGTGTAGATGTCGGCGCCGCCGATGATGAAGGCCGTTTGGCCGGCCACCAGGGCGACGGCGGCTTCGATCGACGAGGCCGTCTCGACGCCGTCGTGGCGCCAGTCCTGGTTGCGCGTGATGACGATGTTGCGCCGGCCCGGCAGCGGCCGGCCGATCGAGTCGAAGGTTTTGCGACCCATGACGATGGGGTGGCCGGTGGTGACGCGCTTGAAGTGCGCCATGTCCTCCGGCAGCTTCCAGGGCAGGGTGTTGTCGATGCCGATGCCGCGCTGGGTGTCCATGGCGACGATGATGGTCAATTGGGTCATGTTGTTTCCAAAGCAATTGCGGGCGCCGCGCCGGTGCGGCGGGCGATGTTCCCGGTATTATCGGCGAAATCGGCGCGGCGGGTGAAGATGCTTGGAGGCGGGGTGGTATCTTCGATCGCGTATTGGATTTAATGCAATAATGCGGGAAAACGCATGTTGCGTGGGGGAAGTCAGCGAAACCCCAGGGCGCAAATCTGGGGTCAGACCCCGCAGGGTCTGACCCCGGCTCTTTGCCTTTGGGTGGTTTTATAGCCGTCTGCGCTTTACTACAGTGTGAATTTCGGGTGGAACTATCAATACGATGAATTGTGATCCGGCGCAGGGCCCTTTGCCGCCCCAACTGCTGGCGGCGCTGGACGCCTACCGCCAGGCCGGCCTGGCGGGCGGCGGCGCGCCCGCGCGCGAGGCCGAGAGCGCCGAGTACGGCGCCTGCCGGCTGGACCTGGCCGGCTTGTCGCTGGTGTTCCGCGTCGCCAAGACCACGCCGACCAAGATAGGTCAGTTCGTGACGATCTGGAAACGGCCGACGCCGGACGCGGAAATCGCCCCGCTCGACGGCGCCGACGGCGTCGACGTGGTGGTGGTCAGCGTGGCCGACGCCGGCCATCGCGGCCAGTTCATCTTCGACCGCGCGGTGCTGCTGGCCAAGGGCGTGATGTCGCGCGACGGCGTCGGCGGCAAGCGCGCCATGCGCGTCTATCCGCCGTGGACCACGCCGCTTGCCAAGGACGCCATCCGTACCCAGCAGTGGCAGCTGCGCCATTTCATCGCGATGGCCGCCGATGGCGGCGCCGACCCGCTGCGTCTGCGCCATCTGTTGCACGGGCGGGCGGCGGCGTAGGCCGCTGATCGTTCGCTTTTTGATCGTCACATCGACAATGAAGAGAACCATTTTGCTGCCTGTTTTACTGATCCTGGTGCCGGCCGCCTACCTGAGCCTGTGGCCCGTGCCCATCGAGCCGCTGGCCTGGCAGGCGCCGGCGGCGCCCGGTTACGTCGGCGCCCACGCCCCCAACAGCCGCCTGGCCGGCGTCCGGCAGATCGACCTGAAGGGCGAAGTGGGGCCCGAGCATGTGGTCTTCGGCGCCGACGGCTTGCTGTACACCGGCGTCGCCAGCGGCCACATCCTGCGCATGAAGCCCGACGGCGGCGCGCAGGAAGTCTTCTGCGATACCGGCGGCAAGCCGTTGGGCATGGCCTTCGACGCGGCCGGCCGCTTGATCGTCGCCGATGCCGTCAAGGGCCTGTTGTCGATCGGCGGCAATGGCAAGGCGACGGTGCTGGTCGATGCGGTTGCCGGCGAGCCGCTGCGCTTTCTCGACGGCGTGGTGGTCGCCGGCAACGGCAAGATCTATTTCACCGACGCCTCGACCCGCTTCGGCCCGGCGCAATGGGGCGGCACCCTGCAGGCGGCCACGCTCGACGTGCTGGAGCAGTCGTCCACCGGGCGGGTGCTGGAGTACGATCCGGCCAGGCAGGCGGCGCGGGTGGTCGCCAAGGGCTTGAGTTTCGCCAACGGCATCGCGCTCAGCGGCGACCAGGCCAGCCTGCTGGTCAGCGAGAGCGGCCGCTACCGGGTGTGGAAGATCGCCGTCGCGGCCGAGCAACTGGACGTGGCGCGGCCGTCGGCGCAGGCGCGGGTGCTGTTGGACAATCTGCCCGGCTATCCGGACAACCTGCAGCGCGGCCTGGACGGCCGCATTTGGCTGGGGCTGGCCGGCCAGCGCAACGACCTGGACAAGATGGCCGGGCGGCCCTTCCTGCGCAAGCTCATGCTGCGCGTGCCGCGCCCCTTGTGGCCGACACCCAAGCCCTACGGCCATGTGATCGCCTTCGACGAGGACGGTCGGGTGCTGGCCGATCTGCAGGACGCCAGCGGCAACTCGCCTCTGACCACCGGCGCCACGGAGACGGCGCAGCGCCTGTACATCCACAACGCCGACGGCAAGAGCCTGGGCTGGCTGGCGCGCTAGCGCGGCGGTTTGGGGCGGCGGCGGCCTTGGCAACACCCAGAGGCAAAGAGCTGGGGTCGGACCCCTCGGGGTCCG
>NZ_JAEMNU010000018.1:18675-19921 GCF_016461825.1 Rugamonas violacea
CCCACCCCAGGTTCATGCCTTTGGGTTTGTTTGACGCCCCTATATCGCTTGCGGCTCCAGCGTCTTCTTGAACTGCGACACGCCGTCCAGGTCCAGCAGCTCGACCGTCATCGCCTTCGACTGCGGGTCGATGGTCACTTCGCCGAAGAACTGGTAGCCGGCGAACGGCGAAGAGTTGGCGATTTTCGGCGCCTTGGCGAACACCTCGGTCGGGCCGAAGGTCATGTCCAGCTTGTTCGGGCCGAAGGCGCCGGCGTTCATCGGCCCGGCGACGAATTCCCAGAACGGCGCGAAGTCGGTGAAGCTGGCCTTGGCCGGATCGTAGTAGTGCGCCGCGCAGTAGTGCACGTCGGCGGTGATCCAGGTGACGTTCTTGATCGCCTTGATGGCTTTGAGCAGGCGGGCGATTTCCAGTTCGCGGCCCGAGGCCGGGCCGTCGTCGCCGTTGGCGCTGGCTTCCCAGCGCGTCGCGCCGTTCGCCTCGGTGCCGTCCGGCACGTACAGGCTCAGCGGCATGTCGGCGGCGATCACCTTCCACGTCGCCTTGGACGCCTTCAGCTCGCCGATCAGCCAGTTGCGCTGCGGCTCGGACTGCTTGAAGTAGCGCATCCTTGATGATGCCCTTGTCGGCGGAGCCGAAGCGCTGCTATGCCATGTCCATGCGAAGCATGCGCGCGATCCTTGTCGATGGCGTCCTGGCCGCAGGGCTTCATATCCTTCGACGTAAAACTTTCAATGTGGAAATATATTTCCCTTCGTCCAGATTTAACGATGTGATTATTATCAATGTTAAATCAAATATTTCTATTTGGAATTTTTTTATGATTAAATAGATTATGGTTTTGAGGTTGCTAGATCCGACTGTTTGATCATTGAGACGAATTTTTCGTTATCTTTATTTGATGTAAAATTTAAATGTGTACTTGAGTGAGGTGAAAGAAATCTATATTTTCCTATTTTTATTGTTCTATTTTCTGATGAAAATTATGCCAAGGCATATTTTTGATGGGCCCGCCGGCGCAATGGGTGGTTACGTTATTGGTCGCATGCTAGGTGGCTATATTGGCGGCGGCCTGGGTGGTCGGGGCGGCGGCGCACTTGGCAATAAGTTCCCTATTCGCATGATGTAATGCGTCGATGACCTATCGGTCGCTAGCTGTCAAGACTCGTGTGGTTATACACGCGTTTAACAAATAATTCGGGCTTTTTCTTCTGCCATGCTTTGAGCGCTTGAATTGGTGATACG
>NZ_JAEMNU010000019.1 GCF_016461825.1 Rugamonas violacea
GGACGAGGTTTGGCTCAATCCGGAACGGGCTGAACCTGAATTAGTGAAGCTGGCTGCATGAAGTGACGCGACAACTTTGTTGACAACTACCGCTTTCCAGTCCCTTATTGGCATCGTCCTGGCTCGACATCGCCTACTTGTCCAGTCCCATTTTATAGTAGACGCGTTTAAACGAATAGTTCCGCCTTGGGACGTTGCCGTTCCTTGAGTGCCTGGCGGCAAGGTAACGCAGGAGTGGATCTATCCGCTGCCCGCCACGGCGCAGAGCCGGGTGCTCAGCGCCACGACCTACGACGCCAACGGCCGCTTCCCGGCGACGGCGACGAACGCGCTGGGCCACCAAGAGCGCCACCGCTACGACGCCGGCAGCGGCGCGCGGCTGGAGCGGGTCGGACCGAACGGCCTGGCCACGCAGTGGGAAGTCGACGGTCTGGGCCGGGTGTCCAGGGAATTGCGCGCCGACGGCAACGAGTCGCGCTACTACCAGAAGAGCTGTACGGCCGACTGCCCGCCGGCGACGGCGACGGCGCTGGTGCGGATCGTCGAATCCTTCCACGGTAAGAGCCGGATCGCGCCGCCGTCCGTCGTCTATCTCGACGACGCCGGCCGCA
>NZ_JAEMNU010000002.1:0-17769 GCF_016461825.1 Rugamonas violacea
GTGCGCAAGGTGTCCGGCCGATGGGACCGATCTTCTTCGCTGTCACGCTCTTTCCACTTGCGAATAGTCTGGCGGGTCACGTTGTATCGGCGGGTAAGTTCGGCTTGGGATAGCTCAGATTCACGGATTTCCTTACGGATCAAGTGCGTGGTTCTGGCAAGGCTGTGCAGTGCTTGGCTCATAGAGTCTGATGCGAATCGTTGGGATGGATAAGTGTACTCAAAACGTGCCGTGCCTTGAAGAGGGGCCAGCTACGGAAAGGTGCATAATCACACGAATCTAAACAACTAGCTTGCTTTGAAAAAACTTGCTTTCCAAAATGAAATATTGCAATATATAGATTCCTGTAAAGCAATATTGCATTCCAGGTAATTTGTTGACTATTTAGAGGAATTATGAAAATCAAATGCATTGCTATTTTGGCATGCTCGTTTATATCCTTAGTGCTTTCAGCGGAAAGCTTCTCTGAGGAAATTAATAATGCGGCGCAAACGACTACCCCCACAAACTTTCATTTAAGATGGATTTCCCCACGAACTATCGCTGCATGTGAGTTTGATGCTAATCTTTCGCCCAGATGCATAAATACCGAAATGCCAAAAAAATTCGGGCTGCTGAAGAAAATTATTCCTGGATATTATATTGCGAACACTCCTGCAGCATGGTTGGCCATTTCAGGAAGTGGAGCAAATATTTGTACATTTAGCCAGAGAAGTACGAATATTATCTGTAAAAATATTCATCATAGCTATGATGTAAAGAAATTTGAAATAAGTAATGTCGACGGACAACTGATATTCAAGTTAAATGAAGAAGCAACACCTTCAACAGCTCAGTTCCCAAAGAAATTTATGACTGAGCTTTACAAGGCGACCGCCGCGCTACAAAGTGAGGCTCTGGAACAAATTCCAACAAGTGATAAAATTGGGCTAGGTGTGGCGTCGAATTCGGTACCCACTGATTGCGACGAAAATGCGGTGGAGAGGAGCGGCGGCGGCGTTTCCACATCGGCAATTTCCGTGAATTCTATCAGGTGTGGCGGAGGCGGCGGCGGTGACGATGGAGGCGGCGGCGACGATGGTGGCGGCGATGGTGGCGGCGGCGATGGTGGCGGCGGCGATGGTGGTGGCGGCGGCGATGGTGGCGGTGGTGCTGGTGGTGGTGGTGCTGGTGGTGGTGGCGATGATGGTGGTGGTGCTCAAAACCCTGAGCCATTGCCGCCAGCTCCAATTTGCACCGATAGCGAAAGCATGTTGGCGGCAAGATCGGATGAAAACACGGTATCGCAGATTGTCGTTGTCTGCCATACGCGTCTTCCCCAGCCTCCGGCCGACCCCGCGTTTCCACCAATGCCTCCAGTAGCTTGGAATTTATGCAACACACTAGGGGTATTTTGTAACTCTGACGGTTCAGTTCCCCCGCCTCCACCGCCGATAAAGAGTGAAAAAGATCGTGAAAGAGAAGTTAGCGCGATATGCCGAGCAAAATGTTCAGACTCGCAACTGGAAACACCACCGGGAAACGATGGAAATAATTGGAATATTTGTTTTCGTAAATGCATGGCGGGTTGGGGATTTTATTATTAATTTCTTTGATTTCCATTGATTTAATTTTTAACAATATAGAAATTATTATTTTATAAATAATTCCCACCTACATTTAATGCGCCTACCAAACCACTCAGTTTGGTAGGTTATTTTACAATTTTCAATATAATATTATTGAAACAGACCATATTTATTAGCGGGATATAAAATGATATTCAACGAAGAAGTCGCC
This sequence comes from Rugamonas violacea, assembly GCF_016461825.1. GTDB lineage: Bacteria > Pseudomonadota > Gammaproteobacteria > Burkholderiales > Burkholderiaceae_D > Rugamonas. Next base: position 1,780 of record NZ_JAEMNU010000002.1, read on the forward strand.
AAAGAAATAATTAGTATAATCGGCGTGTCAGATCAAGTTGGAAACATGGCACTTAAAACAATAAAAGATAATCAAAATCTAAAATTAATTAATGAATTTTCAGATCTCCTTTCAAAATTTAAAATGGAAAGTTTTTTAAATATCATTTCTCCGATTTGGAAAAATTTTCCAGAAATGCTACCCAGCCGGGCGAATGAACCCGATGATGAATCTAGATATGCGCTGACAGATGAATCAACAAAAGCAATACGCTTATTTATTTCCGACACAAAAGAGTCCCTTGAACTGATAGAAAAGTTAATCCTGGATAAATCTTCCGGTGCTGTGCTGAGTTCCGACGGAATTCATGAAGTGTCAAAAACAATGCAAGACATCGTGCACTTTCTGGAAAAAAATGAAAGACAGCCTTAGTCGCACGTCGTTATATACACAACTTCGAATTCCAGCGTCTCGAACAGCACGGCCTCCTGCAGATCCTCGATCCGATAGGCGTTGTTACATAAATCCAGCCATGGAGAGGGCTGACGTTTACGGGCAACAGCCGGTGCCGGAGGGCTGTTAGCTTTCGACGAACTTGCGTAGATTCTGGCCTTTTGCCTGAAACGATGCGCAAGGACGAACAACAGCGGCAAGAGCCCAAGGGCAAGTACCGAGTCAAGAACTGGCCGGCCTACAACGCCGGGCTGATCGCGCGAGGTGACATGACGATCGGGATTAAGCAGGACTTGTGGCAACGCGATGCCGGGGACGGAGCCGCCAAGCGCGGCCGGCCACGCGTCTAGGCCGAGCCGGTCGTCGAGATGCTGCTCGGACTCAAACAGGTGTTTCGCCTGCCACTGCGCGCATTGCAGGGTTTCGCGGGGAGCATGAACAAACTCGCCTTCGGCGATTTTCCGGTGCCCAATTACACGACACTGTGGCGTGCTTGAACGCGCGTTCTTTCGCGCTTGGGAACATCACTTTTTCTTCGATAAATTTATTCAAAATATCGTTGAGATCGAAGTCGCCGATTTTTATTCCTAGCCAACTCCGCCCAGCGCATCCTGTGCCCCATCGTAGAGGATGTCGGGAGTCTTCTGGGGATTTGGCTCGAAGATGACTTGACCTGTCGTGTCCCTGCCAGCCGGGCGCTGATGGATCGACAGGCTCTTTATGAAGGGCATTGTGAAGCTAAATTTCATAGTTTGTTTTCCTTGGTATGGTGGTTTTGCAGAGGACGGGGAGTTAGGTTTCCCGTATAATCCGACGTCCACGTTCCGTCCTCGCGGGGGACCAGGTTTCCCCTGTAAGCTATTGATTATCTTAAACATTTTTACAGCCCATATTCGCGGGGGACCAGCTTCGAAGCATATTTCTGCTTTTTTCTGCTAATCCCCTTTAGGTTCACTTTTTGAAGAAGGAACTTTGCGGCAAGTTGCGGAAAGCTGCGGCAAGTTGCGGTACACAAAAATGTCTAAGCATTTGATTTCAAAGACAAAAAACAACAGAACTGAGCAAGCCCAATGACCGCAAAACCTTCCGAAAAAATCACCCCGATGATGCAACAATACCTGCGTCTGAAGGCCGACCACCCGACCATGCTGCTGTTCTACCGCATGGGCGATTTCTACGAGCTGTTCCACGAGGACGCCGAGAAGGCCGCCCGCCTGCTCGGCATCACGTTGACGGCGCGCGGCACCTCGGGCGGCAATCCGATCAAGATGTGCGGCATTCCCTTCCACTCGCTCGACGGCTATCTGGCCAAGCTGGTCAAGCTGGGCGAGTCGGTGGCGATCTGCGAGCAGATCGGCGACCCGGCCACCAGCAAGGGACCGGTCGAGCGCAAGGTGATGCGCGTGGTCACGCCGGGCACCCTGACCGACGCCGACCTGCTGCCGGAAAAAGCCGAGCGGCCGTTGCTGGCGCTGTGCTCGATCAGCCAGCGCAAGGTGGTCACCGCCGGCCTGGCCTGGCTGTCGCTGGCCAGCGGCGCGCTCAAGCTGATGGAGTTCTCCGGCGACGCCAAGACCGTCGCCGCGCGCATGCAGCAGGAGCTGGAGCGCATCGCGCCGGCCGAGATCCTGCGCGGCGACAGCGCCGACATGTTCGAGCAAAACGCCGGTGCCAACACCAACCGCGTGCCGGACTGGCACTTCGACGTGGTCGGCGGCCACAAGGCCCTGCTCGACCAGCTGGCCGTGGCGACGCTGACCGGCTTCGGCGCCGACGGTTTGGGCGCGGCCTTCGGCGCGGCCGGCGCGCTGCTGCGCTATGCCCAGTCGACCCAGGGACGCGGCCTGCAGCACGTGCGCAGCCTGACCACCGAGAGCGAGACCGAGTTCATCGGCCTGGACGCGGCCACCCGCCGCAACCTGGAACTGACCGAGACGATCCGTGGCCAGGAGTCGCCGACGCTGTTCTCGCTGCTCGACCACTGCCGCACGGCGATGGGCTCGCGCCTGCTGCGCCACTGGCTGCACCACGCCCGCCGCGACCAGCAGGTGGCGCGCGCGCGCCATGTCGCCATCGGCGCGCTGAGCGCCAGCGACGCCACCGGCGCGCTGGCCGCCACGCTGGGCCAGGTGCCCGACATCGAACGCATCACCACCCGCATCGCCCTGCTGTCGGCCCGCCCGCGCGACCTGGCCAGCCTGCGCGACGGCCTGGGCCAGCTGCCCATGCTGCGCCAGGCCATGCTGCGTAGCCTGACCGGCGGCCCGGCCGGCGACAGCGCGCTGCTGGCGGCGATCCATCAGGCGCTGGCCACGCCGGCCGACTGCCTCGACCTGCTGACCCGCGCCGTGGCGGTCGAGCCGGCGGCGATGGTGCGCGACGGCGGCGTCTTCGCGGCCGGCTTCGACGCCGAACTCGACGAGCTGCGCGGCCTGTCCGAGAACGCCGGCCAGTTCCTGGTCGACCTGGAGACGCGCGAGCGGGCCCGCACCGGCATCGCCAACCTGCGCGTCGAGTACAACCGGGTGCACGGCTTCTACATCGAGGTCACCAACGGCCAGACCGACAAGGTGCCGGACGACTACCGCCGCCGCCAGACCCTGAAGAACGCCGAGCGCTATATCACGCCGGAGCTGAAGGCCTTCGAGGACAAGGCCCTGTCGGCGCAGGACAAGGCGCTGGCGCGCGAGAAGATGCTGTACGAGCAGCTGCTGTTCGACCTGGCGCCGCACATCGGCGTGCTGCAGACCATCGCCCAGGGCCTGGCCCAGCTCGACACGCTGACCGCGCTGGCCGACCACGCGCTGCGCCACAACTGGTGCGCGCCGCAGTTGGTCGAGCATTCCTGCATCAACATCGTCGAGGGCCGCCATCCGGTGGTGGAAAACCAGATCGAGCGCTTCATCGCCAACGACTGCAAGTTCGTCAACGAACGCCGCCTGCTGCTGATCACCGGCCCGAACATGGGCGGTAAGTCGACCTTCATGCGCCAGGTCGCGCTGATTACGCTGCTGGCCTACGTCGGCAGCTACGTGCCGGCGGCCAGCGCCGTCATCGGCCCGATCGACCGCATCTTCACCCGCATCGGCGCCACCGACGATCTGGCCGGCGGCCGCTCCACCTTCATGGTCGAGATGACCGAGTCGGCCGGCATCCTCAACGCCGCCACCGAACACTCGCTGGTGCTGATGGACGAGGTGGGTCGTGGCACCTCGACCTTCGACGGCCTGGCGCTGGCCTGGGCCATCGCCCGCCACCTGATCGACAGCAGCCGCAGCTTCACGCTGTTCGCCACCCACTACTTCGAGCTGACCCAGCTGCCCGAGAGCCACCCGAGCGCGGCCAATGTGCACCTGTCGGCGGTCGAGCACAAGGACTCCATCGTCTTCCTGCACGCGGTGCAGGACGGTCCGGCCTCGCAGAGTTACGGCCTGCAGGTGGCCCAACTGGCCGGCGTGCCGCAGGGCGTCATCAAGGCGGCGCGCAAGCACCTGGCGCGGCTGGAGGCGCAGGCGCTCGACGCCACGCCGCAGCTCGACCTGTTCGCCATGCCGCTGGCCGACGCCAACGACGAGGTGGTCGCGGCGCCCGCCACGGTAGCGACGACGGCCAACCCGGCCTTCGACGAACTGCTCGACGCCCTCGACGACATCGACCCGGACGCGCTGACGCCGCGCGAAGCGCTGGCCCAGCTATACGAACTGAAACGCCTGGCGCGGCCGGCACTGGCATGAGGCCGCGCCCGGCCAGCTCCAGCGCGCCCCCATCGCTGCGACGCGCGCAATCGACGGCGCAGCAGCAGCAGCAGCAGCAGCAGCAGCAGCAGCAGCAACAACCACAGGGCCGGCTGATGGCGCTGGCGGTATCGGCATCGGCATTGAGCTTAGCCTTGGCCTTGGCCGTGACGCTAGCACCGGCCAAGGCCAACGCCGCGCCGGCGGCGCCGGCCAAGGGCTTCCAGTTCGGCGTCATCGGCCACTCCTTCAAGGCCAGCGCCGACGCCGCCGTGCTGCGCCGGGCGATCGCCGAGTCCAGCGCCGGCAACGCCGCCTTCGTCGTCGCCACCGGCATCAAGGCGGCCAGCGAACCGTGCAGCGACAAGCTGTACGGCCAGCGCCGCGCCATGCTCGACGCGGCCGACAAGCCGATGATCGTCTCGCTGGCCGGCAGCGACTGGAGCGCGTGCAAGAACTCGGCCGGCCGCTCCAACGCCATCGAGCGGCTGAACCGTCTGCGCGAACTGTACTTCGCCGACGCCCAGTCGCTCGGCGAGCGGCGCTTGGCGCTGACCCGCCAGTCGGCCAGCGCCAAGTTCCGCAGCTACGCCGAGAACGCCCACTGGGAACACGGCAACGTGCTGTTCGCCACCCTCAACCTGCCGGCCAAGAACAACCACTACCTGCCCGAGGCGGGCCGCAACAGCGAGTTCGAGGACCGCCTGGTGGCCAACCGCGCCTGGCTGCACCGCCTGTTCACGCTGGCCGCGCGCAAGCGCCTGGCCGCCGTCGTGCTGTTCTCCGACGGCGATCCCGGCCTGCAGGCCGACGAGGGCTTCTCGCTGCTGGCCGGCTTCCAGTCGAAAGCCGACAAACAGGACGGCTTCGCCGAACCGCGCCGGCAGCTCAAGGCATTGGCGGGAAAATTCGATGGCAAGGTGTTGTTGATCGACGCCCAGGGCGGCGCGTCGGGAGCGGCGGGGAATGCGACGGCGGCTGCGGCGGGCAACGCGTCAAGCAGCGCGGCGGGAAGTGCGAACGGGGTTGCGAACGGGGTTGCGACGAACGCTGAACCGGCCATCGTCTGGCGCGGCAATCTGGGACAATTGAGCCTGACCGCCGAATGGGCCGAGCTGCGCGTCAGCCCCGGCACCGCCGCCCTTTTCAGTGTCAAGGGCGGCGGCGCCGACGCCGCGCAGCAGTAGGCGCGCCCTGGGGCGCGCCCACCGCCGGGGTGCTGCGGGTGTTGCGGGTGCTTAGTGAATCGGGTGAATGGCGACGTGGTCGCCCGCTTCGCCTTCGTCATCCTCGTCGCCATGGTGGTGACCATGGGCGCCGTGCACGTGGCCGTGGGCCATCTCTTCGTCGGTGGCGGCGCGCACGTCGACCACGTTGAGCGAGAAGCGCAGCGCGATGCCGGCCAGCGGATGGTTACCGTCCAGCACAACCTTGTCGTCGGCGATATCGGTCACGGTGAAGATCATCGCTTCCTCGTCGTCCTCGCTATCCGGCATGCCTTCGAACTGCATGCCCACTTCCAGCGGCTCGGGCAGGCGGCTGCGCGGCTCGACCTTGACCAGCGCCGAGTCGTACTCGCCGAAGGCGTCGTCCGGCTCGACCTGGATGATCGACGAATAGCCGACTTCCTTGCCGTCCAGTTCCTCTTCGATTTTCGGCAGGGTGTTCTCGTAGCCACCGTGCAGGTAGACCATAGGCTGGCTACCGTCTTCGATCAGATTGTCCTGTGCATCGGACAGTTTGTAATTCACAGTCACGACCGTGTTCTTGGCAATCTTCATTGTATTTCCTTTCTGTAGATAATCCCCGCGATTATACCCTGCCTGCGCCCGCCGCTGGCGCGGCGGCTGCGGCGCAAATCCCTGCTGCGCCGCGGCGCCGATGGTTATAATGTCGTATGAAAAAATTACCCCTCCTCGGCGACATCACGCCGGCGCAATTCCTGCGCGACTACTGGCACAAAAAGCCCCTGCTGATCCGCCAGGCCATCCCCAATTTCAAGCCCCTGCTGAGCGTCGACGCGCTGGCCGCGCTGGCCGCCCAGGACCACGTCGAAGCGCGCCTGGTCAGCGCCGGCGGCGGCCAGTGGGCCATGCAAAACGGCCCGCTGACGGCGCTGCCGCCGCGCACGCAGAAGGAATGGTCGCTGCTGGTGCAGGGCGTCAACCTGCACGACGCCCGCGCCGACGCGCTGCTGCGCCAGTTCCGCTTCCTGCCGGACGCCCGCCTGGACGACCTGATGGTCAGCTTCGCCACCGACGGCGGCGGCGTCGGCCCGCATTTCGATTCCTACGACGTGTTCCTGCTGCAAGCCCACGGCCAGCGCCGCTGGCGCATCGGCCCGCAGAAGGACCTCAGCCTGGTCGACGGCCTGCCGTTGAAAATCCTGGCCAACTTCAAGCCCAACGAGGAGTTCGTGCTGGAGCCGGGCGACATGCTTTACCTGCCGCCCCACTACGCCCACGACGGCGTCGCCATCGGCGACTGCCAGACCTACTCGATCGGCTTCCGCTCGCCGTCCTACCAGGAACTGGGCGAGGCCTTCCTGCAATTCATGGCCGACTCGATCGACCTGCCCGGCCGTTACGCCGACCCGGAGCTGGAAGCCAGCAACAAGCCGGCCGAGATTCCGCGCCACATGCTGAGCACCGTCGCCGACGAGCTCAACAAGGTGCGCTTCACCGAGGACGACGTCACCATCTTCCTCGGCGAGCACCTGTCCGAGCCGAAGCACAATGTGTTCTTCAAGGGTCCGGCGCGACCGCTCAACGTCGGCAAGTTCGCCGAGGCGGCCGCCAAGCGCGGCCTGGCGCTGTCGCGCAAGACGCTGATGCTGTACCGGGGCAAGCACGTCTTCATCAACGGCGAGTCCTTCGCCATCGGCCGCGCCGACAAGGCCACGCTGGAGGCCCTGGCCAACGCCCGCGCCCTCGACGGCGCCGCCCTGGCCGGCGCCTCGGACGACGTCATGGACGCGCTCTACACCTGGTACCAGGACGGCTGGATCGAACTGGCCTAAGCGCAGCACCCCCTCAGGAGGCCCCATGGAGCAGTCAAGCCAGCCGTTTTCGAGCCGCACGCAATTCGAACAGCATCTGCGCGACTGCTTCGCGCGGGCAGAACATCGCCTGGACCTGTTCGATCCCGACTTTTCCCTGTGGCAGCTGGGCCATTCGACGGTGGACGCCGAGCTGCGCCGCTTCCTGGCCGGCCACGGCCGGCTGCGCCTGGCGGCGCACGGCAACGAGCACCTGCAACGGCAGGAACCGCGCTTCCTGCGCCTGCTGCGCGATTTCGGCCACGCCGTCGAATGCCGCGTCACGCCGGCCGGCCTGCGCCAGCTGAGCGACTCCTTCTGCCTGGCCGACGGCGCCATGCTGGTGCGGCGTTTTCATTGCGACCACCTGCGCGGCGTGGCGGTTTTCGCCGATTCCGATGCCATAAAGTTAGCATCGGATCGATTTGAATCAATATGGAGTGAATCCTTGCCCGGTTTGCATGCAAGTACAGCTGGATTATGACCAAGATCAAGGTAGAATGCGCTTGTTCGACTTGAAAACTGGTGAAGGTGCCCATTCCGTTCTACGGGGTTGGAACCGAAAAGTTGCGATATCGCAAAATAGTTGTGAAAACGGCTTGCGCGGCTATTGCGACGCACCAAAAATCGCTATAATATTCGGTTAGGAAGTTTCCGTTGTCTGGCAGGCACCCTATGGTACGAAAAGCCTTCGAAGACGCCCTAATATGAGCGATAATTACCGGTAATTATTCATCGCAACATTGTTGTTTTAATTTTGAATTAATTGAGGAAAACCCCATGAAAAAATCCCTGCTGATCATCTCCCTGCTGACCGTTGCTCTGGCTGCTTGCTCGAAAAAAGAAGAAGCTCCTGCTGCTCCAGCTCCAGTAGCTGCTCCAGAAGCCGCCGCTCCTGCTCCTGTTGTTGCTCCAGCTGCTGACGCTGCTGCTGCTCCAGCCGCTTCGGCTGCTGCTGCTCCTGCTGCTTCGGACGCTGCCGCTGCTCCAGCCGCTTCGGCTGCTCCTGCTGCTTCGAAGTAATCAGCACGATGAAAAAAACCGACCTTCGGGTCGGTTTTTTTTCGCCTGATGCTTTTGCACGGCGGCCGAACCGGCCTGCCGGGCAAAAAAAACCCACCGGCGAAAGCTGGGGTCGGACCCCGCGGGTNNGCCCCCCCCCCCGGCCCTCTGCCGGTGGGTGGTGTTGCTGGCCGCCGGCGCCTTGACTGAACAGCCTTCGGCGCCGAATTTACTTCAGTTGCTCGTGCAGCAAGGTCAGGATCTTCTCGGCGGTGGCGCTCTGGTCGCCCTTGCCTTCATTGCTCAGCACGGTAACCATGCTGCTGCTGCCGCTGCCGGCCTTGACCGAGATGCGGTAGCGTTGCGCTTCCTTGTCCGACTCCGACGAACCCCAGCTGAACAGCTTGCTGAAGAAGCCCTTGGTCTGGCCGGCGTCCTGGTCCACATAGCGGACGAAATACACGCCCTGGGTGCGGTCGCGGTCCTCGACGGTGAAGCCGGCGCGGTCCAGCGCCAGGCCGACCCGGCGCCAGGCGCGGTCGAAGCCCTCGTCGACCTCGACGGCGCGGCTGACGCCGGCGCCGACCAGGGTGGCGTGCTGCGGCTGCACGATGGCCGAGGCGACGGCGGTCTTCGCCTGCGCTTCGTCGGTGCTGCTGCCCAGCTTGGTCATCAGGCGCGCCAGGAACTGCGCCTCCAGGCCCGGATCGTTGGGACGCGCGGTCCACATCGTGGTTTCCTTCTGCGCGCCGGTGATCACCTCCTGGGCGCCACGGTGGCTGATGTAGATCTCGCTGGAACCGTCGGGCAGACGCTCGATGCGGGTGCGGAACTTGTCGCGCTCGCCGCTGGAGTACAGCGAATCGAAGACCTTGCCCACCGTGTTGCGGATGAAGTCCTGCGGGATCTTGGCGCGGTTCTCGTTCCACTCGGTTTCCATGATGCCGGCGCTCGACATGTCGAGCGCCAGCGTGAAGCCGGACTCCTCCCAGAAACTCTTCAGCTGCGGCCACAGTTGCTCGGGCGTCTGCTTGAGCACCAGCCAGCGCTGGTTGCCCGCGCGCTCGACCTTGATGCTGCTCAGGCTGACCGGGGCCACCGCCTCGGCGCCGGCGGCGGCGCCAGCGCCGGCCGGCAAGCCGTTCTTCTGCGCGTTGTAGCCGGACGCGGTGGCCACGCCCAGGGTCGAATCCGGCAGCGTATAGCGATTATCTTTCTGCAATTGCGTCAGGTCCGGCGGCACGTCCAGCGTGCTGGCTTTCTTGGCGGACTTGTAGTCCACCTTGTCGGTTCCGATGACGGAGCCGATCATGCCGCAACCGGTCAAACTGGCCATCAGGGCGCCAACTACCACGGCGCGCTGCGGGGAAAGAGAAGCTGTCTTGCGAATAGTCATGTCGTTACTGGATAAGTAGCTCAAATGCAGCTGGTATCAGGGAGGTCCCGGCCGGGTCTGGCCGGGGCTTGTTGCTGCTTACGGCATCACGCCGGCTTCGCGCAGCGCCGCGCGGACGGCGTCGTGGCACTCGGCGGCCAGCGGCACCAGCGGCAGGCGCAGGCCGGCGGGCATCATGCCCATCTCGGCCAAGGCCCACTTGACCGGCACCGGATTCGGTTCGATGAAGAGTTTCTGGTGCAACGGGAAGACCCGGTTGTTGATCTCGACGGCACGGGCGATGTCGCCGGCCATCGCCGCCTTGCACATCTCGTGCATGGCGCGCGGCGCCACGTTGGCGGTCACCGAGATGTTGCCCTGGCCGCCGGCCAGCATCAGCGCCAGCGCGCTCGGATCGTCGCCCGAGTAGACGGCGAAGCTCTTCGGCACCAGGCGCAGCAGGTCGTAGCCACGGCCGATGTTGCCGGTCGCGTCCTTGAGGCCGACGATGCCGGGCAGCGCGGCCAGGCGCACCACGGTCTCGTTGCTCATGTCGGCCACGGTGCGGCCCGGCACGTTGTACAGGATGATCGGCAGGTCGACCGCTTCGCTGATCGCCTTGAAGTGCTGGAACATGCCCTCCTGGGTCGGCCGGTTGTAGTACGGCACCACCGACAAGGCGGCGTCGGCGCCGGCTTCCTTGGCGTAACGGGTCAGCTTGATGGCCTCCTCGGTGGAGTTGCCGCCGGTGCCGGCGATGATCGGGATGCGTCCCTTGGCATAGCCCACCGTCGCCTTGATCAGCGCGCAGTGCTCCTCGACCGAGACGGTGGCCGACTCGCCGGTGGTGCCGACGATGACGATGCTGTCCGTGCCCTCGGCGATGTGCCAGTCCACCAACTTCTGCAAACCCGGATAGTCCAGACTGCCGTCTGCGTGCATCGGGGTGACGATTGCTACTATGCTGCCCTTAATCATAGGTAACCAATTGCGTAAAGAATTAAAACAACGATTGTAGACGATAGCCCGCGCCAATGGAGCATCTCGGCCGACAATCGGCGTTCAAAATGACGGCAATAACGCCGCCTCGCGGGGGAATTCGGGCTTGACGGCGCAGATTCGTTGCACCATCGCAGCTTTTGGCGTGTCCAGCACGCCGTCCTCATAGGCGATCACGCGCAACTCGTGGTCGCGCGCCCAGGCCAGCAGTTCGCCGGGCCGCAGCAAAAAGTCGGGATTCGACGGCTTGCCGAATTGGGCGTTGCCGTCGGAGAAGGTTTCATAGATCAGCATGCCGTTCGGCGCCAGACTGGCGATCATCTCGGCCATCAAGGGGCGGTGCAGGTAATTGGTGACGACGATGCCGGCGAAGCGCGCCGGGCCGAACGGCCAACCGGCGCCGGCCGCCTCCAGTTCGATCTCCGAGGTGACGATGCCCGGCCCGGCGGCGGCGGCCAGCGCGGCCGGGTCGCGGTCGACCGCCACCACGGCGTGGCCCAGCGCCGCCAGATGGCGCGCGTGGCGGCCGCTGCCGCAGGCCAGGTCGAGCGCCTCGCCGCCCGGCATCAGCGGGGCGTAGCGGCGCACCCAGGCCGAAATCGGCTCGGCGCCGTGGGTTTCATTTGGAGTCATGGCGGCGCCGCTCACGAGTAAGCCAATCCCATGGCCTCGCGCACGTCGCGCATGGTTTCCTGCGCCAGCTTGCGGGCCACGTCGTTGCCGTCGGCGACGATGGCGCGCACCAGCGAGGGGTCGTCCAGATATTGCTGGGCGCGCTCGTGCATCGGTTCCTGCTCTTTGACGATGGCGTCGATCACCGGCTGCTTGCACTCGATGCAACCGATGCCGGCCGACTTGCAACCCTTCACCACCCACTCCTTGGTGGCGAGGTCGGAATACACCTCGTGGAACTGCCACACCGGGCACTTGGCCGGGTCGCCGACGTCGGTGCGGCGGACCCGCGCCGGGTCGGTCGGCATGGTGCGCACCTTCTTGGCGACCACGTCCTTGTCCTCGCGCAGCGCGATGGCGTTGCTGTAGCTCTTGGACATCTTGCGTCCGTCCAGGCCGGGCAGGCGCGGGGACGCCGTCAGCCGCGCCTGCGGCTCGACCAGGATCAGCTTGCGGCTGCCCTCCAGATAGCCGAACAGGCGCTCGCGGTCGATCATCGACAGGCTCTGCGCATCGTCGAGCATCGCCTTGGCCTGCTCCAGCGCGTCGTCCTTGCCGTCCTGCTGGTATTCGGTGCGCAACTCGTTGTACAGCTTGGCGCGCTTGCTGCCCAGCTTCTTGACGGCGTCCTGCGCCTTTTCCTCGAAGCCTTTTTCCTTGCCGTACAGATGATTGAAGCGGCGCGCGATCTCGCGCATCATTTCGATATGCGGCACCTGGTCGTCGCCGACCGGCACCTGGCTGGCGCGGTAGATCAGCACGTCGGCCGCCTGCAGCAGCGGATAGCCGAGGAAGCCGTAGGTGGCCAGGTCCTTGCTGCTCAGGTTGTCGATCTGGTCCTTGTAGGTCGGCACCCGCTCCAACCAGCCGAGCGGCGTGGCCATCGACAACAGCAGGTGCAGCTCGGCGTGCTCGGGCACCTTGGACTGGATGAACAGCGTCGCCTGCGACGGGTCGACGCCGGCCGCCAGCCAGTCGATCAACATTTCCCAGGCGCTGCGCTCAATGATGGTCGGGTCGTCGTAGTGCGTGGTCAGGGCGTGCCAGTCGGCCACGAAAAACAGGCAGGGCAGCTCGGACTGCATCTTGATCCAGTTCTTCAGCGCACCGTGGAAGTGGCCGAGGTGCATGCTGCCGGTGGGCCGCATGCCGGATACAACGCGATCGGGATACATAGTGGGTCAGTTCAAAAGAAAGGAAAGCGGACTCAGGATCAGATGCAGGAAGGTCTCGGTCAAGACTGCCACCGGCACCACCCAGAAGTTCAGAATCTTAAAGTATATCAAGGCCAGCACGATGAAGAAGCCGTACAGCTCGATGCGGGCGAACTGGTAGGCCAGCTTGTGCGGCAACAGGCTGGTGACGATGCGGCCGCCGTCGAGCGGCGGGATGGGCACCAGGTTGAAGGAGAACATCAAAATGTTGACCAGCACGCCGGCCTTGGCCATCTCCCAGAAAAACGGCTCCTGCAGGCCGCCGGCGCCCAGCAGCAGCGACACGATCATCCAGCCGAAGGCCATGACGAAGTTCGACGCCGGCCCGGCCAGCGCCACCCAGGCCATCTGTTTTTTCGGATTGCGCAGGTTGCCGAAGTCGACCGGCACCGGCTTGGCATAGCCGAAGACGAAGCGGCCGTCGGTGGCGATGTACAGCGCGACGGGGATGACGATGGTGCCCAACAGGTCGATGTGCTTGAGCGGATTCATGCTCATGCGGCCGGCCAGGAAGGCGGTGCTGTCGCCGAAATACTTGGCGGCGTAGGCGTGGGCGGCTTCGTGCAGGGTGATGGCAAAAAGGACGGGCAGTGCGTACACCGCTATGGTTTGCATGATGTCGTTCATGGACGCGATTCTATCAGAGCCGCGCCGGCGGACTTGGGCCGGGCGCGGTGTGGGGCATGGTCGGGCGCGTCGAACCAGGGACGCGGCGGGGTAATGATGTCGAACGTGGCGGGCGGCGCGCCGGCAAACTCGGTGGCAAACGACACGCTGGCAAGGCCGACCTTAGAGGCCGAACACGGCGGCGTCGCCCCGGCCCTGGCGCATCAGGGTGGCGCCGTCGCCGCTCAGGTCGATCACCGTGGTCGGCTCCAGGCTGCAGGCGCCGCCGTCGATGATCAGCTCGATCTGCTTCTCGAGCCGCGCGCGGATGCTGTCGGCGTCGGTCAGCGAGTCGTCGTCGCCGGGCAGGATCAGGGTGGTGCCCAGCAGCGGCTGTTGCAGCTCGGCCAGCAAGGCCTGGACGATGGCGTTCTCCGGCACGCGCAGGCCGATGGTCTTGCGCGACGGGTGGCTGAGCCGGCGCGGCACGCACTTGGTCGCCTCGAGGATGAAGGTGTAGGGGCCGGGCGTGGCCGCCTTGAGCAGGCGGAACTGGCGGTTGTCGACCCGCGCGTAGACGCCGATCTCGCTCAGGTCGCGGCACAGCAGGGTCAAATGGTGCTTGTCGTCGATGCCGCGGATGCGCCGCAGCCGTTCGACGGCGCCCTTGTCGTCCAGGTGGCACACCAAGGCGTAGCAGGAATCGGTCGGCATGGCGACGATGCCGCCGCCATGGATGATTTGCGCCGCCTGCTTGATCAGGCGCTGCTGCGGGTTATCTGGATGGACCTGGAAAAATTGACTCATGTGGCGGATTGGGCGGCGTGACGGGCACGCCGCGCATGATTGAACTACTTACAATTGTACGCCACGCAGGGCGGCGATACGCTGCTCGAACGGCGGGTGGGTGGAAAACAACTCCGACCAGCCAGCGGTGTTGGTGATGCCGGCCGCCGCTATCGACTGCGGCAACTCGCCCGGCGCCAGGCCGCCCAGGCGGGCCAGCGCATGTTGCATCGGCACGCTGCTGCCGAGCAACTTGGCCGAGCCGGCGTCGGCGCGGAACTCGCGCTGGCGCGAGAACCAGGCGACGATCAGCGAGGCGACCAGGCCGAACAGGATCTCGCAGACGAACACGGTGACCGTGTAGCCGATGCCGGGGCCGCGCCGCTCGTCATTGTTCTTGAGCAGCACCTTGTCGACGAAGAAGCCGACCACCCGCGCCAGGAACACCACGAAGGTGTTGACCACGCCCTGGATCAAGGTCATGGTCACCATGTCGCCGTTGGCGATGTGGGCGATCTCGTGGCCCAACACGGCCTCGACCTCGTCGCGGTTCATGCTTTCAAGCAGGCCGGTGGAGACCGCCACCAGCGCCGAGTTCTTGAACGCGCCGGTGGCGAAGGCGTTCGCCTCGCCTTCATAGACGGCGACCTCGGGCATGCCGATGCCGGCCCGCTCGGCCAGCGCCTTGACGGTGTTGACCAGCCACAGCTCGGTCGACGAGGACGGCGCCTCGATGACGCGGGCGCCGGTCGACCACTTGGCCATCGGCTTGCTGATCAGCAGCGAGAAGATGGCGCCGGTGAAGCCGACCACCAACGAGAACACCATCAGGCTGCCGAGGTTCAGGCCGCCGCCGGCGCCGGGCCGGCCGACGCCGAGCAAGGACAGCACCAACGACAGCACCAACATCACGGCGAGGTTGGTGGCGATGAATAAGATAATTCGTTTCATAAATAGTTTCTCCCGGCGCAAGTACCAAGTTTACAAGATACGGCCGGGCGCCGCCAAATGCAAGCGTCCGGCGCCGTGTTTAAGCGGGTGTTAAGGCCCCGGGGGGGGNGTTGCCGCGCAGGCGGCAACGCCGGGCTGTGAGACATGCCGCCAAGCGGGGCGGCCTGCCCGCCGCTCAGAACCAGTCGTGCCAGACCGGCTTGACGCTGGCCGGCAGCGCCGGCAACAGGGCGAAGTCGACGCGCGACTCGCCGGGGGCGTGGAAGTCGGTGCCGCGCGAGGCGAGGAAGCCGTACTGGTTGGCCAGATGGGCGTATTCGGCGTACTGGTCCGGCGTGTGGCTGCCGGTGACCACCTCGATGGCGCTGCCGCCGAGCTGCTTGAACTCGTCGAACAGCGCGCCCTGGGCGGTGGGGCTGAACTTGTAGCGGCCCGGGTGGGCGATCACGGCGATGCCGCCGGCGCCACGGATCCAGCCGACCGCGTCCGTCAGGCTGGCCCAGCAATGCGGCACATAGCCCGGCTTGCCCTCGGTCAGGTATTTCCTGAACACCTCGGGGATGTTAGCGCAGGCGCCGGTCTCGACCAGGTAGCGGGCGAAATGGGTGCGCGACATCAGGTCCGGGTTGGCCACATACTTGAGCGCGCCCTCGTAGGCGCCGGGGATGCCGACGGCGGCCAGCTGGCGGGCGATCTCGCGGCCCCGGCTGTCGCGGCCGGCGCGGGTGCGTTCCAGGCCGGCCAGCAGGGCCGGGTTGGTCTCGTCGAGCTGCAGGCCGACGATGTGCACCGTCTCCTTGGCCCAGGTAATCGAAATTTCCACTCCTGAAACGAACCGCATGCCCAGGTCGATGGCGGCGGCGCGCGCGGCGGCGGTGCCGCCGACCTCGTCGTGGTCGGTCAGCGCCCAGACATCGATGCCGGCCTTGCGCGCGTGCTGCGCCACGGCGGCCGGCGCCAGCACGCCGTCGGAGACATTGGAGTGGCAGTGCAGATCAACTTTTAACATACAAAAACGAACCCTTACTTCAGCGACAAGAATGAAGAGTCCATTGTACGCTGCTTGCACGCGCTAAGCCGGGCGCGGGCGCAACAAGCAGCGGCCGGTGCCGGGGGACGGCCCCGTATGTAGTCAACTCCAGCCAACCCCACAGGCGCAAACCTGGGGTCGGACCCCTCGGG
>NZ_JAEMNU010000002.1:17796-25736 GCF_016461825.1 Rugamonas violacea
CCCCCCCCCCGGCTCTGCGCCTGTGGGCGGTTTGGAAGCCGCTAGCGCCTTGAGCAACGGCATTGCCCCCGGACTCAGTCGGCCAGGAACGCCTCCAGCAGCCGGGCCAGCTCCTCCGGCTGGTCGTGGTGCAGCATGTGGCCGGCGTCGGCCATCATGTGGCAGCGCACGTCGGCCAGGTGGGCCAGGCGGCGGTCGATCTCGATGCGCGCCTCGGCCTTCGGCCCCATCCATTGCCACATATTCGTCTCCGCCGCCTCGATCCACAACACCGGCGCGGTGATCGCCCGCCAGCAGGCCAGCACCTCGTCGATGTGGTACAGCAACGGTCCGGCCTGCTTGTGCACCGGATCGCCCAGGATCTCCCACTGCCCGGCCGCGTTCGGCGCCGACCAGTGCGGCGCCAGGAAGGCGGCGCGGGCGTCGGTCAGGCGCGGGTTGGTTTTTTGCAAACGCGCCGCCACCGCCGCCACGTCCGGGTAGCCGCGCATTTCCGGCGGCGTGCACAGCTCGTCCAACCACTTGGCGTAGCGCGCCGGCGCCTGCTCGGGCTTGCTGGCGGGCATGCCGAAGCCCTCCAGGTTGACCAGCCTGGCGATGCGCCCTGGCCGCACGCCGGCGTACAGGTTGACCACGTTGCCGCCCATGCTGTGGCCGAGCAGATTGACGGCGCCGTCCGGCGCGTAGTGGCGCAGGATGGCGTCGAGGTCGGCCAGGTAGTCGGGGAACCAGTAGGTGTCGGCGCCGGAGCGCTCGCTCAGGCCGAAGCCGCGCCAGTCCGGCGCGATCACGTGCCAGTCGCCCTTGAGGCAGTCGACCACGAACTGGAAGGAGGCGGCCACGTCCATCCAGCCGTGCACCATGAACAGCTTGGGCGCGCCCTCGCGGCCCCAGTGGCGGACGTGGGTGCGCAGGCCGCGCACGGTGAGAAATTCGGAGCGGGAAGGTGTCGGTGTCGTGTGCATGGCGGGCTGCCTTGAATGTCTGGGGATGCTGGCTTGAAATTGGCGCCCTCGGCGCAATATCGGTTCATTGCTGGCCGAGAAACACGATAATAGCACGACCGTTCTTAAATTGCCCGAGAGACAGATCCACCGTCCCGCCCCCTCCTGCGGCGCCGGACTTTTCGGCGGGCAATGGCCGCCAGGGCGTAAAATAGCGCCATCCCTCAGCACTTTACCAAGGCTCTCCATGACTATCTACCAATTGGGCGAAGACGCGCCCGACATCGATGCATCCGCTTTCGTCGCCGACAGCGCCAACCTGATCGGTAAAGTCACCTTGCACGCCAACGCCTCGGTGTGGTTCGGCGCCACCGTGCGCGGCGACAACGAGCGTATCACCATTGGCGAGAACAGCAATGTGCAGGAGGGCACGGTGATGCACACCGACATGGGCTATCCGCTGACCGTGGGCGACAACGTCACCATCGGCCACCAGGCCATGTTGCACGGCTGCACAGTCGGCGACGGCGCGCTGATCGGCATCCAGGCGGTGGTGCTGAACGGCGCCGTGATCGGCAAGGGCTGCCTGGTCGGCGCCGGCGCCCTGGTCACCGAGGGCAAGCAGTTCCCCGACCACAGCCTGATCATCGGCTCGCCGGCCAAGGCCGTGCGCCTGCTGAGCGAAGAGGAAATCGTCAAACTACAAGGCAACGCGGCCAATTACGTCCAGCGCGGCCAGCTGTTCAAGAAGCAACTCAAAAAGATTGGATAACCAGCATGACCACTAGCACCAATACCCCGGCCACGACGCAGATCGTCGGCGCCGACGCCGACACCCTGCAAAAGTTCATCTTCGACAACGCCGCCGTGCGCGGCGAGTTCGTCGACATCTCGGCCACCTGGCGCGAAGTCCTGTCGCACCACCAGGACTACCCGCGCGCCGTCAAGAAGCTGCTCGGCGAGATGGTCGCCGCCGCCGCCCTGCTGTCGGCCAACCTGAAGTTCAACGGCGCCATCATCATGCAGATCCATGGCGACGGTCCGGTGCGCCTGCTGGTGGTCGAGTGCGACGGCGAGCTGCGCCTGCGCGCCACCGCCAAGCTCGACCCGGAAGCGCTCATCGCCGACGACGCCCTGCTGCCGGACATGCTCAACGTGAACGGCAAGGGCCGCTTCATCATCACCCTCGACCCGGCCGACAAGATGCCGGGCCAGCAAGCCTACCAGGGCATCGTGCCGCTCGACGGCGACGACGTCGCCACCGTCATCGAGAACTACATGCTGCGTTCGGAACAGCTCGACACCAAGCTGTGGCTGGCCGCCGACGACGGCGTCTCGCGCGGCCTGCTGCTGCAAAAGCTGCCCCACCACGGCGGCAAGACCGAGGCCGCGCCGCTGACCCAGGACGAGGCGCTGGAAACCTGGAACCGCGCCGTCATCCTCGGCTCGACGCTGAAGGAGCAAGAGCTGCTCGACACCGGCATCGAGGTGCTGATGCAGCGCCTGTTCTGGGAAGAGACGATCCGCGTCTTCGAGCCGCTGCACCCCACGTTCAACTGCAGCTGCACGCGCGAAAAGGTCGGCAACATGCTGAAGATGCTGGGCCAGCCCGAGGTCGACGGCGTGCTCGCCGAGTTCGGCACGGTCGGCGTCAACTGCGACTTCTGCGGCCAGCACTACGAGTACGACAAAGTCGACTGCGCCCAGCTGTTCGCCATCGACGTGCCGGTCGAGGTGCTGATTCCGGTCGGCGACGTCAAGCACTAAGCCAATCCCCCCCGGGGTCAGTGCCGACATTCGGACACGGCCTCTGCCGTAGTTGGGACGGGGCCTTGCGATACAGTTCAGCTTGTGTCCGAATGTCGGCACTGACCCCGAACGACTGACCCCGAACGACGAACCACGGCAAAAAGAAAAACCAGGCGCGCGCCAGCGGCCTGGTTTTTTTCATTTCGGGGAGCCGTCGCTAGCACCGCCGCTTACCAGCGCGGGCAGGTCTTCGGCGCCACGTCGACCGCCGTGATGGTCTTGCCCTTGCCGTCGCGCGTCAGGCGCACCGTCTCGACGCAGGGCGAGCGCATCATGCGCGGCTGCTGCCGCGTGCACGTCACCAGTTGCAGGCCGGCGCGGCCGTCACACGTGAAGCCCTCCACATCCATGCGCAGCAGCGCCTGCTCGCTCGGCATGCCGGGCGGAACCGTCGCGTTGATGAAGGATGTCAGCTCGGGCGAAGGGTACTGGTCGACGCTGGCGCAAGCGGACAACGCCAACAACATCAGGAGGGAAAGCTTACGCATAGGAAATGGGCCTCGGTTCGGAACCCCATTCTAACGGCAAAGCGAGCGCTTCCTCTAGTCCCCGCCCACAGCAAGTCATCAAGACGTCATCGGCCCGTCATCGGCCCGTCACACGGGCGGCCTACCATGCGCAGCGTTGCAGTTCCTCTCATGTTACAACTCTGTCATCCAAGGCATATCCAATGATCAAGCACTCGACCACGCCGCGCGCGCCCTCCTCCACCGCCATCAAGACCATCTCCGCCGCCTCCGTCTGCATGGCGGCCGCGCTGAGCTTCCCCATGATGGCGATGGCGGCCAACGTCGCCGCCGCCGTGGCCGAGATGGCCGCCCCGGCCGCCGACAACGCCGCCCCGGCCGAGGCCGGCGCCGAGTTGGCCGGCGCCGTCGCCGGTCCGATCACCAAGGTCGAGATCACCACCCGCAAGAGCCGCTCCTCGGTGGCGTTGAGCAAGAGCGACATGCAGAAGATGCTGCCCGGTATCAATCCGCTGAAGGCCCTGCAAACCCTGCCCGGCGTCAGCTTCCAGACCGCCGACCCGTGGGGCAACAACGAACAAAACCTGTCGCTGTTCGTGCACGGCTTCAGCGGCCAGCAGCTCGGCTACACCATGGACGGCGTGCCGCTCGGCGACCAACAGTACGGCAACTACAACGGCCTGTCGCCACAGCGCGCCGTCATCAGCGAGAACGTCGGCAACGTCATCCTGTCGTCCGGCGCCGGCGACCTGGCCACCGCCTCGACCAGCAACCTGGGCGGCACCATCGAAACCTTCTCCAGCGAGCCGGCCATGCAACGCGGCGCCACGCTGCAGCAGACCGTCGGCAGCCACAAGACCTCGCGCACCTACGCCCGCTTCGACAGCGGCGTTTTCGGCGACGGCAACCGCGCCTACCTGTCGGCGCTGCACCACGAGGCGCGCGCCTGGGACTTCGCCGGCCGCCAGGGCGGCGACCAGGTCAACGCCAAGTTCGTCAACCAGGGCGCGGCCGGCAAGCTGACCGCCTTCTTCAACTGGTCCGACAAGATCGAACCGAACGAGGACAGCACCGTCCACGTCGCCGGCGAGACCAGCGCGCCCTACACCCGCCCCTTCCTGTTCCCCGACTTCAACGCCGCGCTGAAATACCTGTCGCCGACCGGCGCCACCCCGCCCGCCGACGGCAACAACTACCGCAACTACTACAGCGACGCGCAGCGCACCGACTACCTCGGCTACCTGAAATACGAGGCCAACCTGGGCGAGTCGACCACCTGGTCGAACCAGCTCTACTACCACAACGACGACGGCGTCGGCGTCGTCGCCGGCCCGATCGGCGTGGCCGGCCTGCCGGCCCTGTTCGGCGTCTACTACCCGAACCAAAACCTCAAGCAGGTGTTCGGCGGCTCCGGCTACGCCACCCGCACCACCGAATACACAATCAAGCGCGGCGGCCTGCTGTCGACCCTGCGCACGGAAATCGGCGACCACCAACTGCAAGCCGGCGTCTGGCTCGAGCGCAACCGCTCGTCCGCCTACCGCCGCTGGTACGCGCTCGACGTCAACAACCCGAGCTCGCCTTACGACCGTCCAACCAATCCGCTGATCACCCAGTACGGCAGCACGATCGACAACAAGGTCGTCCAGTTCCACCTGCAGGACGAGTGGCGCGTGCGGCCCGACCTGTCCTTGCAGGCCGGCTTCAAGTCCAGCCTGCAATTCGCCGAAGGCCAGTTCCCCGTGCAACCGGCCAAGGGCGCCATCGCCAACGGCTCGCTGGCGCTGCCGGTGGGCGAGATCATCACCAAGAAATGGTTCCTGCCGCAGGCCGGCGCGCGCTGGGACATCAGCGCGCAGGACCAGATGTTCGTCAACGTGCAAAAAAACATGCGCCAGTTTGTCACCTACGGCGGCGGCGGCGCCTCGCCGTGGAGCCTGGCCAGCCAGCCGGCCTTCGACCTGTTCAAGTCCACCGCCAAGCCGGAAACCTCGGTCACCTATGAACTGGGCCTGCGCTCCAACCACCCGGTCGAGTTCGGCCCCGTCAGCGCCATCGACGGCCAGGTCAACGTCTACCACGTCGACTTCAAGGACCGCCTGCTGCAGATCAGCCCGACGCCGGTGCTGCTGTCCATCATCGGCGGCAACCCGGTGCTGGCCAACGTCGGCAGTGTCAAGACCGACGGTATCGACCTGTCCGGCACCTTGCATTTCGGCCGCATGTTCTCCTTCTACGACGCGCTGTCGTACAATCGCTCGAAGTACTCGGACAACTACAGCAACGGAGCGAACGTGGTCCCCACCGCAGGCAAGGACGTGCCGGGCAGCCCGGAATGGATGAACAAGTTCGTCGCCACGCTGAACGTCGCCGACACCGAATTCCAATTGATCGGCGACTACGTCGGCAAGCGCTACGCCACCTACACCAACGACCTCAGCGTGCCGAGCTACTTCCTGCTCAGCCTGGGCGTGTCCGGCAAGCTGCCGTTCATGAACGGCGGCGTCGTCAAGAACGCCCGCTACCGCGTCAACGTCAGCAACCTGATGAACCGCGACGGCAGCCTGAACGTGGTGGTCGGCGCTGCCGACAAGACCTACAACACCTTCCCTATCGCACCGCGCCAGGGCTTCCTCACCGTCACGGCGGACTTCTGATGAACAAACTGATCTTGCCAAGCCGGCTGTCGCGGCGCGGCTTCATGCGGACGGCGGCCGTCGCCGGCGGCGCCGCGCTGCTGGCGCCCGGCGCCTTGGCGGCGGCGGCCGGCTCCGGCCCGGCCAAGGCCGCGGCGGCAGCGGCCGCCGGGGCCGCCACGACATCATCGTCGGCGGCGCCGACATCGGCCACGCCGCTCGCCACCACGCGGCCGCTGGTGTTCGGCCACCGTGGCGCCAGCGCGCTGCGCCCCGAGCACACGCTGGCCTCCTACGCCAAGGCCATCGCCGACGGTGCCGACTACATCGAGCCGGACCTGGTCAGCACCAAGGACGGCGTGCTGGTGGCGCGCCACGAAGCCAACCTGACCGAGACCACCGACGTCGCCGGCCGCGCCGAATTCGCCAGCCGCCGCGCCAGGAAGACCATCGACGGCGAGACCCACGAAGGCTGGTTCGTCGACGACTTCACCCTGGCCGAATTGAAGACCTTGCGCGCCGTCGAGCGCCTGCCCGTGGTGCGTCCCGGCAGCGCCCAGTACAACGGCATGTTCCAGGTCGCCACCTGGGAAGAGATCATCGACTTCGTCGCCGCCGAGTCCGCCACCGTGGGCCGCGCCATCGGCCTGGTGCCCGAGCTCAAGCACTCGACCTATTTCGCCGGCGTCGGCCTGGCGCTGGAGGACCGCTTCCTCGCCACGCTGGCGGCGCACGAGTACACCCGACGCAACCCGGTCGAGATCCAATCGTTTGAAGTGGCCAATTTGAAATACCTGCGCGGCAAGCTGGGCCGCCGCGCCAACCTGCGCCTGATGCAACTGGTGGTCGGCGGCCCGCTGCGGCCGAGCGACGTGGTCGCCGCCGGCGGCACGCTGACCTTCGAGCAGATGTGCACGCCGGCCGGCCTGCGCGACATCGCCAGCTACGCCGACGTGGTCGCCCCACCGACCCGCGCGCTGATCCCGCTCGACAAGAACGGCAAGCTGGGCCGGCCCACCTCGCTGGTCGACGACGCCCACAAGGCCGGCCTGCGCGTCGAGCCATGGACCTTCCGTCCGGAGAACCGCTTCCTGGCGGCCGACTTCCGCGACGGTGGCGGCGACAACGCGCGCAACGAAATCGGCTCGATCGCCGAGATCAAGCGCTATCTGGCCACCGGCATCGACGGCTTCTTCACCGACGACCCCGCGCTGGGCCGGGCCGCCATCGGCAGCTGAGCGTCGTGCCACATCGGCGGACCGCCGTGTGGGCAGGAATGCATGCCTCGCATGTATTCCCGCCACGACGCATCCGCCACGCGGCGTAGCAAAAACGCCATCCGGCGCCGGCTAAGCGGCCTGCATCGGATGGCGAATGATGGTCTTCCACCTCTCCGGCGCGGCGCGGCGGATATCGCTCAGATAGATTTCGTGGTGCTTGCCGCGCCGGCCGCCACGCCCGTCGATGTAGGCGTGCAGACGGTCGATATTCGGCTTCTCCTCGCTGAACGGGCCGACGTGCAGCAACTGCGCGCAACGGCCCTCGACAAAACTGTCGTAGCGCAGGCGCGCCACGCCGGGCAGCGCCTTCTTCCGCTGGACCTCGGCCATGGCCGCGTCGATGACATCGGCGCCGACGAAGTCCGGCTGCAAAATCATCATCGTCCAGCGCCACTGGCTGCGCTCGTTCGCCTCGAAGGCCGCCATATCGTCGGCCCACCACAGCCCCTCCAGCGGCATGACCGCATAGTCGATCGGCTGCGCGCCCTTCTTCAACATGAACTTGGCCGTGTAAGACACCGAAAACAGCGCCTCGACCGCCTCGGCATAGGCCGGCGTGGTGTTCGGGTCACCGGCGCCGTCGACCATCAGATAGTGCAAGGGCGGCACCTCCACCTCCACCACCTCCTTGGCCGACGGTTGGTACAACTGCTTCCAGTCCTTTTTCAGGTCGATCTTTTCCACTGCCCCTCCGAATGTTGAGTGCGCCGCCGCACAATATCGATACCATTCTAACAACATTCCCAGCTCATCCCCCTCCCAAAAACCCGGCGGGGTCAGAGAAAACCCGGCGGGGGGGGGGGG
>NZ_JAEMNU010000002.1:25747-34333 GCF_016461825.1 Rugamonas violacea
GACATTCACGCGGTGAATGTCCGAATGTCGGCACTGACCCCGGGGGACTGCGGGGGGCTGCGACGCCTACTTCGCCGCTTGGGCCTGCACGGCGACGGCTTTCGGCAGCGCGGCGGTCATGTCGATCCAACTTTGCGGCTGCGGCTTGGCGCGTTCGCGCACGCCGAAGAAGCTGACCACCAGCTCGCCGCTCTTGTCGAAGAATTCGACCGAGGTGACGCCGGCGCGCTTGATCACCCAGCCGCTGGCGAAGGCGCTGTCGCGCAGGTGCAGGTTGAACTCGGGATCGAGCAC
This sequence comes from Rugamonas violacea, assembly GCF_016461825.1. GTDB lineage: Bacteria > Pseudomonadota > Gammaproteobacteria > Burkholderiales > Burkholderiaceae_D > Rugamonas. Next base: position 26,042 of record NZ_JAEMNU010000002.1, read on the forward strand.
GTTGAAGTAGCCGCCCGCCTCCATCACCTTGTTGATCTTGCCGCTGAAGATCTGGATCACCGACTCGTTGCCGAGGAAGGCCATGATGTCGAGCTGCTGCTTGGCCGATTCGCTAAGCAACTGGCGCACCGCCTGCGGCGTGATGCGCTGCGCCACGCCGGCCGGCGCCAGGCGCATGGCCTGCTCGCGCGACACGCCGAACTCGGTCAGCAGACGGTTGAACTGGTGCACATCGCTCAGCTCGCCCCAGGCGGCTTGGAATTCCTTGACGTCGATGGCGCTGTCCGGCTTCTCGACCGGCTTGACGGGCGCGGCGGCCAGCGTCAACGCGGCGCTTTGCACGGGATTGCGGAAGTCGGCCACCAGCTTGTCGAAGACGGCGTTGCCGGCCTCGCTCTTGACGAAAATCTTGTGCGCGGCGTTGCCGTGCTCGTCGAAGAACTGCAGGCTGCGCGTGACTGCGCCGTCGCGGCCCGGCTGCACCACGGCGAAGGAGTAGGCCCAGTGTTTGAAGGTGAAACGCAGGTCGATCTCGCCGCCCAGGTAGCCGCCGGCGATGTTGCGCATGCGTCCCTCGCGCTCTTTTTCCTTGTCGGCGTCGAGGCCGATGATCTCTTCCTGCGGCTTGAGCTTGGTGGCCACGCCGGTGCGTTCGAGCACGCCGTTCTCGTTGCGCGTCAGCGCCATGACCTTGCCCAAATCCAGCGCGCGGCGCATGATTTCGCGCGGCACGTTGTCGCCCTCCTTCAGCCGGGTGACGGTCTTGCCCAGGCCGACGACGAGCAGCTCGGCCTCGGACACGTTGAGCGTCTTGGCGGCGTCGCGCAGCGGCAGCTTGGGCTGCTCGGCGCGCAACGTTTCCCAGCGTTCGGCCAGACTGGCGGCGCCGGCCTGCATGCTGCTCAACAACAAGGCGCCGGTGAGCGCAAGGGCATAGCGGTGGTGGTGTTTCATTTTGTCTCCTATCGATGGATGGGGGCGCCGCGGCGCGGCGCCGGTATGTGGCTGAGTAAATTTCGCTGAGTAAATTGCGGCTTAGTAAATCACTTGCAAGTTGAGCGAGTAATTGCGCCCCGGACGCACCTGGCGTTCGATATCGGCCAGGGTGGCCGCATTGGTGCCGGCCGGCAGCGCGCGCGACGAGGCGTAGTCCCAGTACTTGCGGTCGGTCAGGTTGTTGATGCCGGCGTGCAGGCTGGCGTGCTTGCCCAGGCTCCAGTAGGTCGCCAGGTCCAGCACCGTCGACGATGGAATCGCGAAACGCTCGGCGGTGACGCCGCCAATCACGTCTTCGCGCGCCTGCTTGCCACGCTGGTAGACCGTGCTCAGCGAGAAGCCGCCGCGCCGCGCCGGGTCGTCGTAGGCCAGCGTCAGGCTGCCCTTGTACGGCAGGGTCGAGGCCAGCTCGCTGCGCTTGCCGCTCAGCCGGTTGTGCGCGCTGCTGCGCTGCATGCCGGCCGCCGCCAGCAGGCTGTAGCCCTTCAACGGCGCCGACCACTGGCCCAGTGCGAAGCGGCTCGACACCTCGCCGCCCCAGGTGCTGGCGTCGCCGACATTCTCCGGACGGAACAGGCCGTAGCTCAGCGTCGGATAATTGACCGGGTCGGGCGCCTGCGCGGCGTACTCGATGAAGTTGTCGTAGCTGGTGTGGAACAGCGCGGCGCTCAATTCGATGCCGGCGGTCGGCGCGCCCTTCAGACCCAGCTCGACGGCGTTGCTGGTTTCCTTTTTCAGGTTGGCGTTGCCCAGCACGGCGTAGCCGGCGCCGCTGCCGGTGTAGCTGAACGAGTCGTAGGTGCCGCTGCGTTCGGCCGCCGTCGGCAGGCGCGTGCCCCGGCTGTATTGGGCATAGGCGTTGAAGTTCGGCGTCAGCTCGACCGACAGGCTCAGGCTGGGCGTGAGGAAGAAATCGCTCTCGTCGCGGATCTCCTTGGCGGCGTTCGGCACGGCCACCACATAGCCCTGCAGATTGTTCGGGCTCAGCTTGCGGCGCTCGCCGCGCAGGCCGGGCGACAGCACGGCGGCGTGGCCGCCCAGGCTAAAGCTGAGCTCGCCGCGCAGATAGGCGGCCAGGCGGTCGGTGCCCATGTCGACCATGCGGTTCTTCACCGTCACCTGGTGGGCGCCGCTGCTGATGACGGTGCGGTCCTCGCGCCACGGCCGGCGGCTGTCCTGCTGCTCCCAGCTCAGGCCGTAGGCCAGCAGCGCGGCGGCGCCGAGTTGCTTGCTGGCGTCCAGGCCCAGGCCGCTGCTCTTGTTGTAGAAGCCGGTGTCGATGTTGCGCACATAGGGCTGGCTGCCGGTGATATAGCGGGCGTTGGTCTTGTCCTCGACCTTGGAGTCCTGCGTGTAGAGGCGGCTGTCGAGCGTGTCGAACAGCACGAAGCCGGTCGGCGTGTACTGCTGCTCGACGCTGTAACGGGTGCGCTTGGTGTGCGAGTTCTGCTTGGCGCCGTCGGGGTAGGCGGTGCTCAGCTTGTTGTCGAAGGCGCGCTCGTGCTTGGTGTCGAAATTGTCGATGGTGAAGCCGAGCTTGTGGCCCTTGGCCACCGCCCAGTTGAATTTGACCAGTTGCGAGTCGGAATGCCAATCGTCCGGATTGACCTTCACGCTGCCCTTGCTGTCGGCCTGTTCGCCGTCGCGGTGCACCAGCACGGCCAAGGCCCGCAGCGGACCCAGTTGCGTGGCGCCGGTCAGCGCGTGCAGCTTGCTGGCGTTGGCCGAGTTGTAGCCGAATTTGTAGTCGGCGTAGTTGCTGACGCTGTCGCTCAGGTAGTCGTCGGGCGACTTGGTGACGAACAGCACCGAACCGCCCAGGCCCGGCGTGCCGGCGCCGGCCGGCGTGGTGCCGGAGCCGATGCGCACTTCGCGGAAGGTTTCCGGGTCGAAGTAATCGCGAGCCACGCCGAAGCCGGCCAGGCTGGTGCCGTCCGGTTTCGGCGCGGCGTCCGGCAGGGCAATGCCGTCGACCTCCAGGCTGATGCGGTTGCCCTCGATGCCGCGGATGTTGAAGCCGGTGTTGCCGGCGCCATCCCAGATGTTGCCCGAGCCGCTGGCGGCGCCCGGCACGCTGATCAGCGGCGCGTAGCGGGCGATGTCGGCCATGTCGGCGACGTTGCGCGCACCCAATTCCTTGGCGCCGATGACGGTGCTGGTGCCGGCGCGGCTGGCGGCCTCGTCGGCCCTGGCCTTGACGACGATCTCGGACAACTCGGCGGCCGTGCGCGGCTTGGCGCCATCGGCCGCCTTGGCCGCCTTGGCCGCCTTGGCCGCCTTGGCCGTATTGGCCGTATTGGCCGAGTTGGCCGAGTTGGCCGAGTTGGCCGCCTTGGTTGCGGCTGCCGGGGACGCCGGGGCCGGACTGGCGGCCGGGGCCGGGGCGGCTGCCGTCGACTGCGCCTGCGCCTGCATCAACGGCGCGGCGAGCAGGCTCAGCAGTGCGGATTGGACGGCCAGCGCCAGCAGGCGCGGGCGAACGGCCTGGCGGGAGGTGGGAAACGCGAACGTATGCGCGGCCGAATGCCGGGCGCCCTGGTGGGTAGCAGCCATAGTGATCCAAGTGTGAGAGTGGGGAACGGCTGGCTCTTGCACGACGTGGATACGTGGTAAGGCAAAGATGGCTGGCAACGGCTCATATTAACAATAATGATTCTCATTTACAAGTGGAAATGTTCAGGCTGTATGATTTCGCCGCCCCGCCGGCGGCCTCACTGCCCTTTGCTTGGTCGTTTCCCGCCGGACCAGCCGGACGGCAGGTCGGCACCGCCCGCGCCCCAACGCACGGCCGTCCCCTCGTCCAGCGCGATGCGGCGTCGCTGGTTGAGCAAGGCCGCCAGTCGCTCCGCCGGCATGCCGTAGGTGTTGGCCAGCGCCCCCTCGACACCGCTCAAGGTGGCGGCGACCTTGCGCAACGTCGCTTGCGCCTGGTAATTCGCGTGGTAGTTCCAGCCGACCATGTCATTGCCGCCGATATTGACGACGCGGAACTCAAGCACGTCCAGCCAATTGATCTCGTGCGCACGGAACATCGCGCAGGCGGTGAAGCCGTCCGGCCGTATCGTCAAGTAGCCGGCGCGTGGCAGCAATTGCGACGCGAACGCCACGGTGCACAGACCGAAGGCGACGAAGGCGGCGTAGTCCAGCAGCTTGGCGTTGTCCTCGACGGTGGCCATGCCAATGACCGAGAAGACGAAGCTCCCCACGGCGAAGGCCAGCATTCTTTTCCTGGACGGATATAAGGTCATCTCGTTCATCAATTATCCCCGTTGCTTCAAAGACTAGCGGAAAGCGCGAACGGCTCGTCGCCCAGCACGAAAGCCAGCCGGCCGCCGATTTTCATTTGCTCACGCGCACGCTCGCCGCCGCCATTGCGCGCGCGTATGTCGGCCAGCGAATAGCTATGCAGGGAAACGCTGGCCGTGGCGGGATCGGTCCAATTCCACAACACGCTGAGCGCCAGGCTGTCTTCATCGGCGCCGGTCTTCCCGGCCAGCCGGGTGCCGCTCGACGACGCGAACTGAAAAGCCAACTTGTCGCGGAACCTGGGACGGCGCGCGATCTCGTCGCACATCGCATCGGTCAGTGTGAAATCGGTGATGGTGCACGGTGGATCATCAGGATACAACTCGGCGATCGTCTTGCCGGCGTGGCTGCTGGCGCCGTGCTCGCGCATCTCCACGGCGACGCGTTGGCCAGCCAGCAAGGGACGCTCGGGCACCCAGGTCCAATAGGTCGACTCCACGTCCACCGGGTATTTGCCGCCGCTGACGTCGAGCGTCGCCAGCTCCTCGCGGTCGAAACTGGCGTCGATCCGGATCGTCAGGATATCGCATTCCTCGGTGCTGACCGTTGCGACAGCCTGGTCGTTGACCGTGATGTAAAAGGTAGGCATAGTGAGCGTTGGCAATCTGTCTCAATTGAGCAATAGTCAATGCTCGCATGGATTCAGCCCCGATACAAGTGCGCATGCCTCCAGTCCAGCCCATGAAAAGAATCGCCCTCGCCGCCATCGCGCTGTACCGCCGCCATCTCTCGCCCAGGAAAGGATTTTCCTGCGCCTACCGCGTGCACACCGGACGCGACAGTTGTTCCGCCTATGGCCAGCGGGTCATTCAACGTTACGGCCTACGCATCGGCCTGGCCCTGCTCAGACGCCGCCTGGCCGCTTGCGGCGAGCAATACTGGCGCCATCGGCCCCAGCAGACGTCAGGCCTCGCGGCGCCGTGGCGCGCAACGCCACGCCAAAGCCAGCAAGCCGGCTTCTGCGACGTGCCTAGCTGCGACCTGCCTAGCTGCGAATTACCAAGCTGCGATCTGCCTAGCTGCGATATTCCGAGCTGCACACCACCGCACTGCCGATCACCGTGGACGGAACTGCTGGAGCTATGGAACAATTGCTCCTGCGACTGGCCAGCCCGCAACCGCCGGCGCGGCAAGCAAGACCGCTACATCGACATCCGACCCAATTCCGGGCCATTCTAAACGCGCAAAGCGCTCGCGCAGCTTGCCTAGCTAGCCTAAAGCCCGGCAGTTTTCAGGTAGCGCATCTGTTAAAGCCGTCGGCATTTCCCCGTCAATACCTCCACTCCTGATGCGCCAGCGGCAAGCTATTCAACATCCCGCGATACTGCCGCCACTGCGGCATGTGGGCATCCATCAGTGCGGTGAAGTGGTCGTTGTGCTGTCGCTCCAGTAAGTGCGTGAGTTCATGCACGACAATATATTCAAGGCACTGCAACGGCTTCTTGGCCAAATCGGTGTTGATGCGGATATTTTTTGGGCCGGGGCTACAACTGCCCCATTTCGTTTTCATCTTCTGTATAAAGAACTTTCCAGCCTTCACACCTACAACTTTTTCCCACTTGGCAATCAGCGGCGGAACGACCTCTTTAAGCTGCTCGCGATACCACGCATCAAGCACCTCCTGCTTTTTCTCGTGGCCGGCTGCAGGCCGCAACTGAAGAATTATCTTGTTGTGCTTGAGCTCAACGGACGGCGCGGCCTCCTTCTCGACCAGTTTAAGAAGATAGCGCTTGCCCCAAACATAGTGGCTCTCCCGGTCGAGGTATTCGCGCGGGGTTTCTCGTTCCTGCTCGCGCAGCTTCTTCTGCTGGTTCTTGATCCAAGCGAGTTTGGTGATGGCAAACACACGGATGGTATCGAGGTCCATGCGCAGGGGCGCGGCGATACGCACCTTGCCAGCCGGGGGATGGACGCTCAGGTGAAGGTTCTTGATGTCTTTTTGCACGACTTCAACGGCAATGTCGCCCAACTTGAATTGCATAAAGATTAATATTCCTTATGCTTCTGGATGATGAGAAAGATACGCTCGACCTCGTCCATGTTCTGCAAAATCCCATACAAGGCAGCCTTGATGACGCTCTCCTTGGTCTGAACTCCGCGCCAGCCATCTGGCCGCGCATGTTTGACGGCTTCATCGATCTTAAGCGTCAGCACCATCACCTCATCTGATCCAGCAACATCATAGTGCGCAACGGATTGCTCCACATGAAGTAAGTCCGTGCCAGAGGCGCCTTGCCGCAGCAAATTGTATAACGCACGCCGTCCCGGCGTGTTTAGTTGCTCCGGCGTGTCATCGGCCTGTCCCGCCTCGACGCGCTTCGCTAATTCCGCGACCCGCTTCAGGTATTCCTCATACTCAATTGCCTTAGCCTTGCGCGCAGCGATGAGCTCGTCGAGCAGCGCAGACATCTTGCTGTAATAGGCCGGATCGTTCAGGTGCTCCTTGATGATCTTGCTGCGGACATTGTTCTCGATGGTTTCGGCAACCGCTTCCTTGTTACCCTTTAGCCCCGCAGGCAGACTATTGATAGCGCTTGCGATGCCAGTCTTGACGATCAATTCCAGCAGCGGCATATCCTCAAAGGGTGAAATCGTCCTGGGTTCGCTAGCTTCGATATAGGTATCGATCAAATGGCGCATATCGGCCTCGAAGGGCTTCATGTCCAGCTTCTCACCGGCCGCATTGCGAATGGTCTCGCGCAATTTCAGATAGCGGTCTATCGCCTGCTTGATGTGCAGGATATCGGCGGGAGTGTAGCCGGCATTATCGAGGTCGTCCGAGATGTTGGCGTAAGCACGCACCAACGCTACCATAGCCTTGTAGAGCGCGACGCGTTGGGTCTCATGTGTTTTCAGGTCGCCTGCAATTTCGGTATTGCCGCAAAAATAGTGAATGTGCTCAAGCTCGCCCTGGGGTGGCGCCACAGGTTCGCACAACAGTGCGACAGTTTCCAGGGCATTGTCCAGACGCTCGCGGCCCTTGCTCAGACGGTCTTGCATTAGCACCTCGGGATCGGCACCGCCGGCACTCTTGTCAAGTTCGGACGTGTATACTGCGATGGCTTTCTCGACCTTCTTGAACAAATCCTTATAGTCAACGACGTAGCCGAAGTCCTTATCGTCGCCGTCAAGCCGGTTGGTGCGGCAAATCGCCTGAAACAAACCATGGTCCTCCATACGTTTGTCGATATAAAGGTAGGTACAGCTTGGCGCGTCGAAGCCGGTCAAGAGTTTATCGACCACGACCAACAAGCGCATGTTCGCCGGTTGCTCCTTAAACAGCTTCTTGGCCTGGTCCTCATAGGTTTCGGTCTTGGATTTTTTGGGCAGCGCCGCAACGTTTTGAAGCAAGGCCGTGTATGTGTTGTAGATGAACTGTTTGTCCGTCTCGCTGTTGGCGCCGATTTCTTCCAGCGTGATGTCCGGAGTTTGCGGGTTGTAGGACGTGACAACCGCGCATTTTCCTTTGAAGGGTGTTCCCTGGAACAGCTCGAAGTACTTGCACGCTTCGTAAATACTGGAAGCAACAAGGATGGCGTTGCCGCGCTGGTTGGACAGGCGAGGTTTATCGCTGAAATCGAAAACGATGTCGGCCACCACCCGATGCATGCGGGACTTCGAACTTAGTACATTCTGCATCGTTCCCCACTGTTCACGCAAGGCCGCCTTTTGCCAGTCGTTCAAACCCTTGGTATGGGAGTCGAACCACGCATCGATCTTTTTCATGGAGCCGAGTCGCTGGTCGATGTCGCGTGCCTCATATAGAAGGTCAAGCACGACTTCATCCTCAACGGCCTCGCCAAATTTATAGGTATGGATATAGCCCCCGAACACTTCCGGACTAGTCTGTTTATCTTGATTGAGCAGTGGAGTACCCGTAAAGCCGACAAACACCGCATTGTGCGTATTCCGGCGAACGTGACCGGTCATTCCGGGGAACGTGACCGCTGCGCATGAGATGGCGTTACGCGGTCAAATTCTAATCCCTGC
>NZ_JAEMNU010000020.1:0-53679 GCF_016461825.1 Rugamonas violacea
GACGAGGTTTGGCTCAATCCGGAACGGGCTGAACCTGAATTAGTGAAGCTGGCTGCATGAAGTGACGCGACAACTTTGTTGACAACTACCGGTATGACCCGCGTATCGCCGAGGCGTTGGCCGGCAAGGCCGTCGTTAAGGCGATCAAGCCTTTCGCGCCGGCGGCTTGATCCGAGGGAAAATCCTGTGTTCGCGTTGGGCTCCTTACCATGACGTCTGCGCTGCGTTTTTATGTAGGGGTATGAGTTCTTAGCCAGTCCTTGAGCGCGTCGTTCATGCGCTTCTGCCAGCCAATACCAGTCCCACGGAATTTGTCGATTACCTCAGTGTCAAAGCGCACCGTTAGTTGTTCCTTGGTGCCACTGCCGAGTGGTCGTCCCCGGCCCTTGGCCGGCTTTACGTGAGCCCATTCTTCATCTGTATGTGGGATCGAGTCGGGGTCTGCCATCGCCGCTTTGGTGATGGCCTCGTCTTCTTCCCTTGTTGGAATAATTGTTCCCGGCTTAAGCTTCGGCATAGCGATGTACTTCCCTTGAGTTTGCCTTGCGTAGACTGATAATTCGGCGTGATTCGGCGCGGTCTACATACACAACATAAAACAGGCGATCGTCGATGTATCCGATGGCGCACTTCCGTTCCTCGCCATACTCTTTCCGTCCATCAATTCAGATTAGTGCACCATCCCATTCCAGTTCCGCCGCAGCGGCGAGTGCAACGCCGTGCTTTCGCAGATTGGCTTCGTTCTTGGACTGGTCGCAAGTGATTTGCATGGATTTATTATAACTACACTTATTTGAGAGAACAATTGAATATTTGTAGTTATAAATATTCAATTGTGATGCGCTACCGTCGGAGGCCGGGGACTGCCGCAAAATCGTTTCCGCAATGAGGCATTGGTTCACATGAAGTAATGTGTTGCAACCCACTATTGTTGTGCCCTAAATTGCATGACCGCTACAGTCCGGCACGCGCGTACTGATGGATTGATAACAAAAAATTGACTGTTAACCGGATAACGGATAACGTGAACTGATGTCAATCCAGTCCTTTGCGTGCCCCGACACGGAAGCCCTGTTCACCACGGGTAAAAGCCGCCGGTTCGTCAACATCAAGAGTGTGGCCGAGCGCAAGCTAGCCCAGCTCGATGCTGCGCCCTCGGTGAACTTTATGAAGGCGCCACCCGGTAACGATCTGAAGGAGTACGACGGCGCTTGGCATGTGCGGATCAATGACCAATGGCGTTTGATCTTCAAATGGGGCGAGAGCGGCCCTTATGACGTGCTGATCGATGACCCGCATTGAATCGGGCTCAGCCGGAATTTGAAACCCCGAACAGAAACGGAGTGCATCATGTTTAAGAACGGTATGCGTCCTGTCCATCCCGGCGAGATCCTGGTGGAGGACTACATCAAGCCCATGGGCGTAAGCGTGCGCGCTGTGGCACTGGCCCTGCACGTTCCCTATTCGCGTTTAAGCGAAATCACCAAGGGCGAACGCGGCGTGACGGCCGATACAGCGCTCCGCTTGGAGCGTTACTTCGGTAGCGAGGCCCAAGGCTGGTTGAATCTGCAAAGCGCGTATGACCTGCGTATCGCCGAGGCTTTGGCGGGCAAGGCCATCGTCAAGGCGATCAAGCCTTTCGCGCCGGCGGCTTGATCCGAGGAAAAATAGTTTTTTCACCGAAAGGAGTATCAATGATTTATGAAATCGCGACCCTATAGCTTAAGCCGGACTCCCACGCGGAATTCGAGGCGGCCATTGCCGCCGCCGTGCCGCTGTTCAAGCGTTCCCGGGGTTGCCAATCGTTACGCTTGGAGCGCTCGATCGAACAGCCGGACAGCTATAAGCTCGTGATTGGCTGGGAGACGCTGGAAGACCACACCCTGCATTTCCGCGCGAGCGAGGAATTGCAGGAATTCCGCCGCTTGGCTGGAAGTTACGTGGCGGGGCCGTCACACATGGAGCATGTGGAGATCGTGTTCTCCGGGTTTTGAACAGGGCTTAAACAAAGCGGCCTGAACACACCAAAAACCTCTAGCCGGCCTTGCTGTGCTCGGCGGCATGCATCGCCAGATAGGCTTTGAGCTGGTCGTCGCCTATCCCCAGGCTGTGCAGGATTTCCGCCATGAAGCTGACCGGGGCGCTGCCGGGCGCCGTCACGACGCGCTGGTCGGCAACCGCGTAGGGCACATCCTGGTAGTGGGCGGCGCCAGCATAATTCAGTTGCGACAGATTCTCCGCCGAATTGGACGTATGTCGGACATGGTCGAGCACGCCCGCCTGCGCCAACACCCGCGTGCCGTCGCAAATGCCGGCGACGACGATGTTTCTTTCATGGGCGGCGGCAACTAGCGCGGCGATATTTGGCGCTTGACCGGTCTGCCAGATGCTTCCGCCACAGACGATAAGCAGGTCGAGCTCGTCGAGCTCAATGGCGTCGATGGCCAAGTGCGGCGTGACGATCATCCCGCCGGACGAGGTGACCGGGGTCCCGTTGGGGCTGGCGAAGCGCGTCTCGAAGCCGTAATAGGCGCGCCCGGTTGAGTTGATCAGGGCGGTTTCCCAATCGGCAAAATCTTCCGTGAGAATCGTGATGCAGCGTGTCATTGGAGCGTCCTTCCGATGTCGATGAATGCAGGCGGAATTATCCTCCCGCAGAAGTTCAAAGAATAGCCGGCACGTCTGTCAATTTCCGTCAGTAGTCTTTTCTGGACATGGCTTGCGCCGCCACCAAACGGCGCGGCGCGGCAGAACGGCGCCGCTGTCGCGCGCCCTCCATCTTGACTAGCGGTTCTTTCCGCCTATCCCCAGCAGCACCACGCCGCCGACAATGGCCGCGATGCCGGCCCACAAGGGAATGTTGACGGTTTCCTTTTCCTGCACCGACAGTTCGAGCGGCCCCAGCTTGAGCGCGGTGGTGTCCTTCGTGTAGCTGAAGCCGCCATACACCAAGCCAAGCGTGCCCGCCGCGATGAGCAGGGCGCCAATAATTTTGATCGGGTTCATGTTGTTCCTAGAGGTGAGGTGACCCTGTTGCCGCTGGATTCGGCAAAAGTAATTTCCCATTGGAACATAAAACGCCGACTTGGCGCCGCGCGATAGCGCGATGGCGCCATCGGCGTGCCGGTTGGCTCGGCGGGCTAGGGCTCAGTCCGGAACCGCGGCCTCGATCAATTGCGCCAGCAGGGTCAGCGATTCTTGCCAACCCAGGTAACAAGCCTCGGGCGGGATCATCGAAGGAATGCCCTCCTGCACGATGCTCAGCTCGGTGCCGCAAAACACCTGCTTCAGGGTCAGGGTGGTCTGCATTTCGCCCGGCAGGTTCGGGTCGTCGAACTTGTCGCTGTGGCGGACGAGTTCGTTCGGCACCAGCTCCAGATATTCGCCGCCGAAGGAATGGCTGTGGCCGCTGGTGAAATTGGTGAACGACATCTTGTAAGTGCCGCCGACCTTGGCCTCCAGGTGGTGGACCTTGCCGGTGAAGCCGTGCGGCGGCAGCCATTTGGCCATGGCGTCGGCGTCGAGCAGGGCGCGGTAGACGCGCTCGGGTGGCGCGCGCAGCACGCGGTGCAGTCGAATCGTGTTACTGGACATGGTTTTATCTCCTTTGACAACAGTTGAGGGCCCCTCGAAAAACCGTCATTCCGCATCGGCGGACCGCCGCGTAGGCGGGAATCCATACGCCGCATATCCATTGGCTCAGCATGGGTTCCCGCCTGCGCGGGAACGACAAGACAATTTGGTGGTTTTTCGAAGTGCCCTTGAGTGACGATGACGGGGCGCCCTCGGCGGCGCGCCCCTTCCTTACCGCAAACTTCAGCCGCGCTGCTCGGCCACCCAACGGTCCAGCACGTCGGCCAACACGTCGAGCGGCACCGAGCCGGTGCGCAGCACCACGTCGTGGAAGGCCGGCAACGAGAACTTGTCGCCCAGCGCGGCCTGCGCCTTGTCGCGCAGTTCGATGATACGCAACATGCCCAGCATGTAGGCGCAGGCTTGGCCGGGCCAGGAGACGTAGCGTTCCACCTCCTGCGCGCCGATGCCGTAATCGATCGCCTGCTGGCGCGTCCAGCCCTTGGTGTGCAGGCCGGTGTCGGCGACCAGGCGCTTGGCGCGGAACAGTTCCGAGCCGAGCGCGCCGAGCAGGCCGGCCACGTCGCCCTCATACCAGCCCTGTTCGACCGCCAGCCGCTCCGAGTACAGCGCCCAGCCCTCGGCGTGCGCGCTGCCGCCGCCGAAGATGCGCATGGTGCGGAACTTCGGCAGTCCGGTTTGCTCCTGCTGCAAGGCCAGCTGGAAGTGGTGGCCGGGCACGGCCTCGTGGTAGGCCAGGCTGCGCATGCGGATCATGTCGTATTGCGGCCCGCGCAAGGGCACCCAGAAAACTCCGGGGCGGCTGCCGTCCGGCGCCGGCACGCTGTAGTGGGCGGCGGCGCTGGGCTCGGTCAGCGGCGGCTCGCGGCGCACCTCGACCGGGGCGCGCGGCTTGAGCTTGAACACGGCGTCGCTGCGCCGCTCGGCGTCGCGCACGATCGCCGTGTAGCGCGCCAGCAGTTGCGCGCGCGGCTCGGGATCGGCCGGCAACTGGTGGCGCGCGTCGAGCTGGGCCATGCGCTCGCCGACGCTGCCGTCGGCCAGGCCCAGCGTTTTCAACTGGCGGTCCATCTCGGTTTCGATGCGGCCCACCTCGCGCAGGCCGATGGCGTGGATTTGCTCGGCCGTCAGCTTGGTGCCGGTGTAGGTGGCCAGCGCCTGGGCGTAGGCGGCGGCGCCGTCGGGCAGGCGCGAGATGCCGGCCTGGTCGGTGGTGCGCGGGTGCAGCTCGGCCAGATAGGCCTGCAGCCGCAGGTAGGCCGGGCGGATGCGCTGTTGCACGATGGTGCCGGCGCGGGCCAGGGCGGCGGCGCGCGCCGCCGGCGTCAGCCCGGCGATGGTGGCGCTGCGCTTGGCCAGCGCGGCGACCAGCACGTTGGCATCGGCGGCCGGCTTGAGGAAGTTGTCGACCTGGCTTTGCGCCCGTTCGAGGATGAAGCGCGGCGGGATCAGCTGGCGCGCGGCGGCGGCGCGCGACAGGGCGATGCCCTCGTCGATGCGCTGGCCCAGCTGGTCCAGCCGCGCCAGATAGCTGTCGACGTCGGCCGCCGTGCGCAGCGGATGGGCTTCGGACATGAAGCTCACCAGGCCGACCTGGATGCCGTTCATCTGCGCGAACATGAAGTTGTAGTCCTGGTAGCGCTCGCCGTCGATGGCGCTCAGCAGATTCCAGCGGATGGTCGCGGCGGAGATGCGTTGGTTGGCGTCCAGGGGGCCGGCCAGCCAGCGTTCGACCTCGGCCAGGCCGCGCCGCGCCAGCAGCGCCTCCTGTTCGCGTTGGGCGGTGGTGTGCGGCGTCAGCTCGCGGTCCAGCGCGCTTTGCTCGGCGCCGGCGAAGTATTGCGCCGTCGAGGCGCGCTCGGGCCGCAGCCGCACCCAGTCGGCGGCGAAGGCGTCGGCCCATTGCTCGAAGGCGAGCTTCTGCGCCGGCGCCGCCGCCGCCGCGGAAGCCGACGCTGTGGTTGGCGATGGCGCCGTCGGCGCCGGCTTGGCGGCGGCAGCGGCGGCATTGGCGGCAGCGGCGGCGTGGACGGGCGGTACGCCCGCGGCGAACAGCAAGCTCAGCAGCGGCGCGGCAAGCGCGCCTTTTCCTACGCGATACGTCATGTTTTTTCCGATAAAAATGTGGGGCGGCTCCGTTTGACGGCGGAGCCCTCTGCGGGCGCGTGCGCCCGGCCGCAGGGGCCGGGCGGCGAAGCTTATTTCAGCCGGGCCGGCACGAACTCTTCCATCACCGCCTTGTACAGCAGCTTGGGCGGCACCAGTCCCTGCGCCAGCACGAAGTCGTTGAAGGCCTGGCGGTCGAACTTGTTGCGCAGCGCCACCTGGGCGGCCTGGCGCGTTTCCATCAGGCGCTGGTAGCCGTAGAAGTAGGACGTCGCCTGGCCCGGCGCGCGGAAGGTGTAGCGTTGCACCTCCTGCGTCGCCATGCCCTCGGACAGGCCGACCTCGTCCATCAGGAAGGACTTGACGTCGGCCGCCGAGATGCGGCCCAGGTTGACCATCGGGTCGAGGAAGGCGCGGGCGGCGCGCAGCATGCGGTGTTGCAGGGCGAAGAACTGGCCGTCGAGCGGCTCGTAGGGTTGCATCTCGGCCTCGGCGTACAGGGCCCAGCCCTCGACGTTGACGCTGTTGAAGGCGAACACGGCGCGCGCCGTCGAGACGCCGGCCTCGATCATCTTGGCGAACTGCAGCTCGTGGCCGGGGCGGCCCTCGTGGGCGGTCAGCGTCCAGCTGCCGGCCTGGTGGGTGAAGTCGTCGAAGCGCAGCGCCTTGCCGCTGGCGTCGGGCGGCATGCCGGTGGTCAGCACGAACTCGCCGTATTCGCCGGTGTTGCCGACCAGCCGGGGCGGGCTCATGTGCGGCGCCGGCTGGCGCGCGTTCTCCGCCTCGCTGGCCAGGCGGATCACCGCCTTGCGTTCCGGCAGCGAGACGATGTGCTCGTTGCGGATCACCTCCTCGATCTGGCTCAGGCGGTCGGCGTACAGCGGCATCACCGCCTCCTTGGCGATCTGCTTGCTTTTCAACTCGCGCAGCACGGCGTGGTAGTCGGCCGAGGCCAGGCCCTGTTCCTTGGCGATCAGGCCGCCGGTGATGTTCATCTGGTTGCGGATCTCGGCGAACGACACCAGCGCCTTGGAGATCAAGAGCTCGGGATCGATGTCGGTGCCGACCTGGCGCAGGCGGTCGGCGTAGACCTCGGCCGGCAGGCGCGAGTCGGGGCGGGCGCGCGGCAACACTTCGCTCTTGAGCACGGTGTTGTAGGCGGTCAATTGCTGTTCCAGCGCGGCGAAGCTTTTTTCCCAGCCCTTCAGCTGACTCTTTTCCAACAGCGACTTGATGCCGGCGATCAAGGTCGGGCTGTCGTTGATGACCTGCTCGACCTCGCCCTTGAACGGGCCGAGCAGCTTCGGATTGGCCTTCAGGCGCTCGTGCAGGCGTTCGCGCGCCAGCTCCGTGTAGGGGCGGTAGCCTTTGCTCAGGCCGGCATATTTTTCCAGCCGCGACAGCAGGGATTTCTGCCGCTCCTGGGGGATGCGCGGGTCCAGCATGTCGTGCACCACGCCGTAGATGCTGCCGGTGGCGTCGATGAAGGGCAGGAAGTATTTTCGCTCCAGCGCGTTGCTGCGCAGGCCGTCCTCGGCGGAGGTGATCAAAATCTCCAGGTCCTGGCGGATCTTCGCGTCAGGCTCGGTCTTCAATCGCTTTTTCAGCTCGGCGACGACCGTCTGCGTGCCGCGTTTTTCCTCCTCGAAAGTGTCGTGCGACAGGTCGCTGATCTTCTCGTCGTAGCCGTCGACCCCCAGGCTGCTGGCGTTCTCCGGCGCCAGCCTGGCCTTCTCCTCCAGCAGCAGCTTGGCGTTGAGGTTGCTCTTGGTGACCCAGGGCAGCTCGGCCGCGCCGGCCGGTAGGGTGAAGGCGAGGGCGACGGCACTACTCAGCAGCGTTTTGATCAACAGTTTCATGGGCGACGGCTTTCAGTGGATTCCGTGAGCGGGTTGTCACGAATTGCTGAGTAGTATCGTCGTCCGGCCAGCCATGGTCAAGCGCCTCGGCGCGCCGCCGCTCAGCGGCATTGGTCGATCCGCTTGACCAGCGGGATGCGGCAGGTGGGTGCGCCCAGTTGCACGCCGGCGCCGATCGACCAGCCGCCACGGATGCTGCCGTTGCGTTGCACGGCGGCGTCGCGGCTGCCTTGCAGATAGGCGGTGAGGAAGCTGGAAAAGCCCAGGTCGATGCGCCCGCCCAGCGACGGCCGCCACGCCGCCGGCAGACCGTCGCGCGCCAAGCGTAGCGCCCGCAACTGCACGCTGAGCGCGGTTTCGGTCTCCGGCCGGACCCAAGCCAGGCGGCTGCTCAGCGCGATGCCGTCCCTGCCCGGGCCGAAATAGCCTTGCAGCCCTGCCAGCAAGGCGTAATTTTCGGAGAAGCGCTCGTGCGAGGCCTTGCCCTGGACCACGGTTTCGAGCGTCAGCAGCTTGCGGTTTTGCGTGTCGCCGAAGGTCATATTGTCGATGCCGTAACTCACTCCCCAGATCTGGTCCATCGCCTTGTAATCGATCCAAGTGCGGTCGTCGTCCAGGTCGCCGCTACGCCGGTTGCGTTCGGGGATGACATATGTGATAGGGCCTATCACCGCCGTGATCTTCGATGGCTTGATGGGGTAAAAGACCTCCTCGGCGGGCTGCGGAGGAGGGTCGAAATCCCAGGTCCAGGCGCTCTTGGAGAACGAGTCCTTCAGCACAATCGCGCGCACGGCACCGGCACCGGCGGTGCCGGCCTCGCTGGACTGGCTTTCGAGCACGTCGAAAATGGCGCGGACCTCGGTCCACAGCATCACCAGGCGCTGCTCGTCCTGATCCGCGTCCCACAGGTGCTGGTCGCCGCGCAGCTTGACTTTGAGCTCCTCCTTGCCGTGGACGCGTCGCATGAACTCCAGCAACTTGTCGAGGCGTTTGTCTTCGCTCTGCGCCAGCACTGCGCAGTCGGCCGCGCAGGGTTTGGGGGACTCGCCGATGTAGCGGAAGAAGTACTGGCGCACCGCCAAATCTTCGCACAGGCTTTGCAAAATCGTACCGATCAGATTGACTCCATGCGAGGCGTTGGGGATGCTGGTCGTGTCGGCAAGCACCGTCTTGTCGACGGCGATCGTCCAACCGCGCTGGTTGTTGCGGTCGTGGTAGGCGTTGGCGGCGATGTCGCTGAGCCGGCTGCGCCAGGTGGTGATGTGGCCGGGGGCGAAGCTGTCTTGAAGGAAATGATCTGAAATGGCGTTCGCCACCATGGCGCCGAACAGGTTGCCGTCCGAGGCGCGCAACATCAGCGCCAGCAAATGATTGGTGCGCTGCGCCGCCAGCAACTCCGCCTGGAAGTGGGAGTGGTTGACATGGCCGGCCCGCGCGCCTTCGAAATTCGAGTCCGCGGGATCGCAGCGCTGCCAATACCTGAATTCCAGATCGCTCCTCCGTTCGGGAAACAATTGGCCGTGCCGGGCGCGCGCGTCGCCCTTCGGACGTGCCAGGATCAGTTGGTTTTCGCGTCCGGCCAGCAGTTTTTCCGGCGTCAGGAAGTAGTCGACGCACATGACGATGTCGCCGTAGCTGATGTGGCTGTAGGGTGTGGCGGTGGAGTGCTGCGCCTCGACGGCGTTGCCCACCGGGTCGAAGAAGGTCTTCTCCTCGTCCTTGAGCAGGCAGAAGTCGACCCTCGGGTTGGTGGCGCAAAAGATCTGCGTCGCCAAGTGATAGGACAAGTCGGCCAATTGCTTGTGTTCGGGCGATTCGAATGCGGCCGCGTGGTTCACGCAGAGCAGTAGCAGCACGAGTCGGCACAGCGATCGCATCATCATCATCATCATCTCCTTTTGCGCGGGGCCGCGACGGGTGTTACAGCACCGTCTGCAGGGCCTTCAGCAGAACGCCGGCGCCGCATTGCTGGGAGACGCTGTCCGGGTCGAAGCGGTGGTCCTCGACGAAGCGGCCCTTTTCGTACAGGTTCGAATAGCTCCACACATAGGGCGACCAGAGCTCTTTTGCGCGGTAGCCGAAGCCGTTGAACTTTTCCCAGCGGTACAGCATGGTGGCCACGTTCCAATCGCCCAAGCCGACAAAACCCTCCAGCGTCAGCGCGTCGAGCGCGCTGTCCTCCCAGTTGAACGGCGGGTTGCCGGCGGCGGGGCGGCCGCGCGGCACGTGGCTGGTGCGGGCGCTGAGCGGATCGCCGTTGTGCAGGTGGGTGGCGAAATTGGTGTTCGATTCGAGCATGTGGATGATGCCGATGAAGTACCAAGGAATCTTGACGTCGTTGGCCAGCGCCCGGTAGCGCGGCGCGTTGTCGAGCAGGCGGCCGACCCGGCCCTTGATCTCGGTCTGGCGCTGGGGCCGGATCTGGCACAGGTCGAAGCAGGCGCGGTACTGCGCCGCCAAGGTCGCGAAGGGGCCGGCCGGCAGCGGCGGCGGCAGTTCCTCGACCAGCGCGGCGGTCGGCGCCGGGGCGGCCTCGGCCTCGTCGGCGGTGGCCAGGGGGGCCAGTTGCGGCGAACCGGCGAAGGTGGCGATCACCGTGAAGTTGCCGTCCGGCTCGGCGATTTTCTGCACCGTGGCGCCGATGGCGCGGTAATCGGCCACCAGCTCGGCGACGCCGTCCGGCGGCACGCCGCGCAGGATTTCCTGTGTGCTCATGTGTACTCCCTATTTGGCCAGGTTGAAGAACAGCACCGCCTCGACCCGGTCCTGCGCATAGGCCGGCGTGTTGATGAAGGCGATGTAACTGACGCCGATGCCCTTGGCCCGCATGAAGGCTTCCAGCCGGCTGCGGCGCTCGTTGTCGATGGCGCCGTTCTGCTTGACGAACTGATTCAGCAGCTTGCTGCTGGCATCGGGGGCGAAGGAGGCGTCGACGGTGACGCGGGCGTTCGACACCTCGGGCGCGCGGCCGGTGGCGGCGTTGCCCGCCTTGCCGCCCGGCTGGGCGTTCTTGACTGCGTGGTTGACCTCGGCTTCGATCGAGGCGGGTATGCACAGCGAGGCATAGCCGCGGATCACCGCCATGGCCGCCGGGCGCGAGGTGTAGCCGCTCACCTTTTCGTCCTTGTACTTGGCCTGCAGCGCCTTGACCAGGGCGCGCACCGAGGAGGGTTCGATGTCGTACAACACGTTGTTGCTCAGGTTGTCGACGGTGGCCGCGCTCAGGCCGAAGGCGATGGCGACCAGCGAAACATCCTTGGCCGCCGATTTCGCCGCCGCCATGATGCCGGCCGAGGCCGTGCCCAGCAGGCCGAGCTCGCCGCTGACGGTTTTCCGGTCGCGGTTCAGGCGCACCAGGGCGGCCATGTAGGCCTCGCATTTGGAGTCGGCGTATTCGATGCCGGCGTCGATCACCTTGTCCCAGGCGTCCGTGGTGATCGCCTCCGGTGGTGGGGGCAGACCCGCCCTGATCTGCAGTTGTGCCAGTATCTTGGTTTGTTCGGTGGTGCTGCTGACAAGGTCGGCGGAGTCGAAGTCCGCCTTGGGTCCGAGCGCCAGCGTGGTGTTGCTGTTCAGGTCGGTGGCGCAGCCGGACAAGGCCGGCGGCAAAGCTATGGCGGCGAGCAAGAGCAGGGCGGCGCGGCGCGTGCTGGGAAGCATGTTCGTGTCCTCGGCAAAGGGATCGGCACTCCGATTTTCCTAGTCTTGTAGGATTACTCCTACGTAAAGTGGCAATTTTGCTCTCATTTTTTAGCCGAACTCTCTCCAATCGTCACAGCGCCGCAATCCGGGCCGCGCCGAGCCGTCCTCGCGAGCGGGCCGCCACTCTGCCGCAGAGGCTGCTTGTCCGCACAAACATCCGCGCAAGCTCGGCGGGCCTGTTGGGCCGGCGCCACACCGGGGTGGGCCGCTCGGCAGCATGCTGTCGATGATCGATGACGGGATGGAGGTATTTGCAGCTGCGCTGCCGCGCCGGCCTTATTCGTCAGCCGGCAATTCGCGCGACTGCAAATCGAAAGGCACGCCGCGCGGCACGGCGCTGTCATCGTCCTGGTGGTCGGGCAGCAGCCGGTATTCCGATTCGATGAAGTAGACGCGGTTGCCGACGACGACGACGGACGACGCATCGTTCAGGCCGGCCACCACGCTACGCAGCGACATCCGTCCGCCATCCAGGCGCGCCACGGCGCCCTGGCGCCAGCCGCCGACATAGAAACTGCCGTCCGCGCCGGCCGCCACGCGTTGCGGATATCAGTCGGCCGGCAGGGGCCGCACGGTCGCCATGCTCGGCGCGGCGTGGGCGTGGGCGGGCAGGCACGGCGACAGCAGTAGGGAGGTCCGGGAGGGCAGGCGGCGCATGGCGGACTCCAATCAGGATGAATGCGGCCATTCTGGCTGCAAACAATTGAAGGGTAAATGCGGTGGAAATTCCTGCTATCGAAAGAAATTATTTCGAATCGCCGCCTCAAATGCGGTCGCTCTCCTTGCGCACGATGCGGCCGATGATGATGCAGTCGTTGCCACGGCAGACCTTGCGGTGGTACTTGCGCTGGTCCGGGTTGTCCGACGTCAACCACCATTCGCCGGCGTCGCGCGACAGGCGCTTGACCACCGGCTCGCCTTCGTAGTTGACGGCGAAGACGGCGCCGTCGACCGGCTTGGCGTCGGCCGTGTTGATGATCACCAAGTCGTCCTCGTACAGCGAGGGCTCCATGCTTTCGCCGCGCACCTTGATGCCGATCAGGCGCTCGGGAATGAAGCCGTTGCGGTCGGCCCAGTTGCGCGGCACGCTGAACATGCTGCCGTCGTGCATCTCCGGCTCGATGCTGAAGCCGCTGATGCCGGCCGACAGGCGCAGCTTGACCTTCTGGATCTGGTAGAAGCGGACGTCGTCCTCCTGCGCCACCACCACCGGGACGAAGCCGGCCGGCGGTGCCATGGCGCGGCCGCGCGGCTCGATGCCCTCGTGCAGCCAGTCGAAGGCGACGTTGCAGGCGGCCGCCAGTTGCACCAGCGTGTGGGCTTCCGGACCGCGCTTGCCGACCCCCTTGAGTATGCGGTTGATGGTCGGCTGCGGCACGCCGGAGGCGCGCGACAGCGCGCTCTGCGATTCGAAGCCGGCCTCTTTCATGGCCGCGTCCAGTCTGCTTGAAATATCCATAATGAATTATACATCCGCGTATAGTTTTTGGTGAATTTCTATCCATTTGCGTATTGATCCTGTATTCATTCTCGTATATATTGTGTGAATTGGCAAGTTTTACAGTGGCAGGAACACAGCGAAAGGCGGGTAGGGACATGGCAAACATGCAAACGATGGCAGTGGGAAAAAGGGCGGCGGGGGTAAGTAAGCAGGAGGAGTATCGCGACGCGGTCTTCAGCAGCGCCGGGCAGGCGGTGCACGTGGCGTACATGATCATGGCGCAGGAAGCGCAGCAGGACGCGCCGCTACGCAAGGCGTTGATGCGCATCATGGAGTCGGCCGGCAGCCTGGCCGAGCCGCAGCGCGAATGGCTCGAACAGCTGCGCGGCAGCACGTCGAAGCAGGTCAACTTCGCCGGACTCAGCCCGCTGGAGGTGCGCGCCCAGTGCGCCTTGATCGTCCACGCCGTGGCGCACAAGCTGCCGCGCACCGAGATGTGGGCCTTGCAGGCGAAGTACGGCCACACCGACATGGAAGACGCCGCCGGCGTGCGCCGCTACGCCTTCTCGGCCGAGCGCATCGCCGCGATCAAGGGCTTGGCGGACTGGATGGCGCCGGCCTTCCCGGCGATCCAGCCGTTCGCCCTCGACTGCATGGTCGGCAAGCTGTACGCCAACCATCAGGGCATTGCGATCAGCTTCCGCGAGCTGGCCAAGTCCTTCGGCGGCAACCATATGACGTATGCGCGCAACTTCGACAAGCTCAAGCAACGTTTGCACGAGCTGGAAATGGTGGCGCTGGACCGGCTGGAGCCGTATTTGCGGGAGCAGGGCGTGGTGGGAGAAGTTTTTTGCTAGTTTGTAGAAAAAAGTAGTTGACAAGGTGTTACAGAGGGTATAAAGTTTAGTCATTCTCGCAGTAATAGCATCCAAAGCCCGCCGCAGCGGGCTTTGTCGTTTCTGCGGCAAACATGGATTTCCCCAGCATTTCCCCCACAGCCCGCCCGGCCCCACAGCCCGGCGGGTTTTTTTTTGACCCCAAAGCAAAATCGGGGTCGGACCCGCCGGGTCCGACCCCAGATTGACGCCCTTGGGTTTCATCGTGATAGAGGACGCAAGATGAGCGACAAGCTTGAATCGATAGAACAATTGCACGAGGCGATCCGCAGCGGCCTGGCGGCGCGGCTGGCCGGCGTGCCGACGGTGCTGCACTACCCGCCGTCCGAATCGGCCTTGGCGCTGCCGGCGGTGCTGGTCGAGCTGGCCGAGCTGCGGCCGGGACGCGATCCCGGCACCGGCGAGTCGGCGCTGATCGGCCGCTTCGTGGCGCGCCTGATCGTCGACGCGGCCGGCGCCAAGGCGGCGCTGGCGCTGCGCGAGTTGGCGGCGCGGCTGGCGCTGGTGCTCAAGCATCAGAACTGGGGCCTGCCGGTCGGCATGGCGCAGTGGCAGCAGGCCGTTGCCGGCACCGGTGCCGCCGGCCGCCTCGAATGGCAGTTGGAGTGGAGCCACGAGTTCGAACTGGGCGCGCCGGTCTGGCCGTATCCGGACAGCAGCAACACCCAGCTGATGCTGGGCCTGGACCCGGAAACGGGCGTCGGCAAGAAGGCGCGTTACTGGGACGCCGGCGACGTTCCCACCAACCTCTAGGAGATGGCGATGGACTATCCGATAGTCGAATTGGACCGCCGCCTGGCGGCGCTGATCCAGGCCGGCACCATCGCCGAGGTCGACCACGCGGCGGCGCGCTGCCGCATCCGCGTCGGCCAGTGGACCTCGGCGCTGCTGCCCTGGCAGACCTTGGGCGCGGGCCAGGTGCGCCACTGGCGCGCGCCGTCGCTGGGCGAGCAGGCGCTGATCATCGCGCCGTCCGGCGAGCCGGCGGCCGGCTTCATCCTGCCCGGTTTCTATTCCGAGCCGCACGGCCAGGCCGGCGAGCAGCGCCCCAAGGTGGTGAGCTGGCGCATGCCCGACGGCTGCCTGATCGAGTACGACTGGGAAGCCGGCGCGCTGCAGGTCAGCGGCAGCAAGAAGGTCAGCGTCAACAACGCCGAGACGGTCAGCATCGTCTCCGGCGGCCAGGTCACCTTGCAATGTCCGAGCCTGGTGGTGGACTGCGCCTCGACCACCTTCAAGGGCAAGGTCAGCGTGGAGGGCGCCGTCAGCGTCAAGGGCAACCTGGGCGTGGACGGTAACGTCGACGCCGCCGGCACCGTGATGGACTCGGGCGGCAACAGCAACCACCACAAGCACTGATTGGGCCGCATCCCGCCTGGCGGCGCCAAAAACCACCCAACGGCAGAGAGCCGGGGTCGGACCCGGCGGGTCCGACCCCAGATTTACGCCCTTGGGTGGTTTTCGTCGCCGCCGGCGCCGACACACGAAGCACCATTTTTCTCAACGATGCCCGCCGATGCGGGCATTTTTTTAAGGAGTCACCCATGGCAAGAGCCAACAACAAACCCCCCGTCGTGTTCCGCGACACCGCCTTCCAGAGCCGCAGCATCTTCCTGCCCGACGGCAGCCAGCACCGCGTCCACAACGGCACGCTGACGGCGGCCAGCGCGGGACTGATCGCGCATCTCGACCAGCACGCCGAGTTCGAGCGGGTGCCGGTCGTGCGCGCGGCGGCATAGCCATGGCGCTCGTCGGCATGGATCGGCACACCGGCCAGCCGATCACTGGGAACGCGCACCTGCTGCAAAGCGTGCGCGATATTTTGACCACGCCGCTGGGCAGCCGGCGCGAGCGGCCCGACTACGGCTCGACGCTGCCGCGCATGGTCGACCTGCCCGTCACGCCGGGCTGGAAGTCCTCGCTGCAGGCCGAGGTGGCGCGCGCGCTGGGGCGCTGGGAACCGCGCCTGAAGCTGCAAGCGGTGGCGGTCGAGTCGGTGCTCGACGGCAGCGTCGCGTTGCGCCTGAGCGGCGACTACCTGGGCGAGGCGATGATATTGGAGGTGAAGACATGAGCACCATAGACCTGAGCCAACTGCCGCCGCCGGACATGGTGGAGCCGCTCGACTTCGAGCAGATCTACCAGGACATGCTGGCCGCCTTCCGTGGCCAGATGGGCGAGGGCTGGAACGCCGCGCTCGAATCGGACCCGGTGGTCAAGCTGCTGCAACTGGCGGCCTACCGCGAGCTGCAAATCCGCGCCCGCATCAACGACGCGGCGCGCGCCAGCCTGCTGGCCTTCGCCGAGGGCGCCGACCTGGACCACGCCGCCGCCTTCTACAACGTGCGCCGCCTTGCCGACGAGAGCGACGAGCGGCTGCGCCTGCGCACCCAACTGCGCACCGCCGCGCTGGCCGGCAACGGCACGCCGGAGCAGTACCGCTTGGCGGCGCTGTCGGCCAGCCCGCTGGTGCGCGACGCCGGCATCATGGCGGCGCCGCCGGGCAGCGTGGCGCTGGCCGTCTGGCCGCAGGAGGGCGCCGACGGCGCGGCGGTGCTGGCGGCGGTGCGGGCGGTGTTCGCGGCGGACGACGCCAAGCCGCTCGGCATTCCCTTGTCGATCATGCTGGCGCAGGCCCGCCCGCTCGACGTGGCCGCCACCATCCACCGCGAGGCCGGCGCGCCGCTCGATCTGGTGGACCAACTGCGGCAGGCCTTGCCGGCGCAGATCGCCGACTACGCCCGGCTGGGGCGCGACCTGTCCGGCTCCTGGCTGGCCGGCCGCCTGCACGTGGCCGGCGTGTCGCGCGTCGAACTGGTCGGCAGCGGCATCACCGTGGCGCCGCACGAGTACGCGGTGCCCGGCAGCATGCGCATCGTCGACGGCGGTGTCGCATGGTAGCGCTGGCCGACGCGGCCAGGCTGCTGCCGCCCAACGCCACCGGGCTGGAACGGGCGCTGGCGCGCACGGTGCCGCGCGCCGCCCTCGACGCGTTGGCCGACGCGCCGGCCGGCCTGCGCCGCACCGAGGCCGGTGCCGGCCCGCTGGCGCCCTGGCTGGCGGCGGAGTGGCAGCTGGCCGAGTTCGCGCCTTACTTCGAGAGCACGGCGGCGCTGATCGAGGCCGGTCTGCCGTGGTTGCGCCAGCGCGGCACGGCCGCCTCGGTCAAGCGGGCGTTGTCCTGGCTGGGCTACCCGGCCAAGCTGGAGGAGGAGGGGCCGTGGTTGCAGATCGACCCCGGCGACGCCTACGCCCAGCTGCGCGTCGGCGCGGTGGCGCACCTGGTGCGCGCCTCGCTGCCGGCCCACGCCCGCTTGTACCGCATGTACCACGGCTACGACCTGCGTCCGCTGCGGCTGGACGACGGCCGGCTCGACGACGGCCTGCTGGACGACGACTCCGGCGTGCTGGTCGACGGCATCAAGCTGTCGTTCGCGGCGCGCCGTGGCGGCGTGGCGGAGACGCCGGGCGATGGTTCCGACCATGCCCGCACCGATACCTTCTCGGCCAACGCGCCCTACGACGACCGCATGATGCTCGACACCTGGCAGCTCGACAGCGAGTTGATCGCCGACGGCCGCTTCATCATGGGCCAGCTGATGACCGGCACCACGGCCGACACGGCGGCCACGCCGGCCACGCTGACGGCGCACCGCACGATGGCCCTGTCGCAGGTCCTGCTGGACGGCGACGAGACGGCGCTGGACGACATCAACAGCCAGCTGGGCGGCGGCATGACGCTGATCGAGCGCCGCTTCGTGCTCGACGGCGAACGGCTCGACAGCCATGACCAGGGCTTGCGCCGCATCGTTATCGACCGTTTCGACATCGATGCGCGGGCGGCGTTGGCGCCGGTCCTGCAACTGCCGTCGGCCGGTTTCGCCCGGCTGGCGCGCGAGGCCCTCTTCAGCGGCACGGCCGGCGTTTATGAGACGCCGATCAAAGCCGCCGGCTGGAGCGGCAACTGGAGTGCGCGCCACTGGCGCATCACGATTCCTTCAACCATCACTTTTTACAATGGAGCTTGATATGGCAGTTTTACAAGACGACGGCCGCGCGGCGCTGGCCGAGGCGGTGAAGTCCCGACCCATCCACCTGGCCTGGGGTTCGGGCGACCCGGCCTGGGACAGCGCCGGCACGGCGCCCGAGCCGAAAAACGCGGCCGCGCTGGTGGCCGAGGTGGGCCGCCGCGTCGCCACCGAAACGCGCTTCGTCATGCCCGACCCGGCCGGCGAAATCTCGGTGGTCGGCGGCCGCTACAAACTCAGCGAGACGCCGACCAAGTGGCTGCTGGTGCGCTTCGTGTTCGATTTCCTCGACGCGCCGGCGGCCCAGTTGCGCGAGGTCGGCATCTTCCTCGGCACGGTGGTCAAGCCGGAGCTGCCGCCGGGCCAACGCTACTTCATCGCGGCCGACCTGCTCAGCCCCGGCAAGCTGTATGCGCTGGAGCGCTTCGACAAGACCACGCGCAGCCCCTCCATCCGCCAGACCTTCGAATACGTACTGCCTTTCTGAACGGGACAATTATCATGATCGAACAGTATTACAACCGCTTCAACGCTGCCGACAACCACGAGCAGATCATGTTCCGCGCCGACCGCGTGCTGCAGTCGGCCGAACTCAACGAAATCCAGTCGGCCGCCATGGCCCGCCTGCAGGGCGTCAGCGACGCCCTGTTCAAGGACGGCGACATCATCCGCGACGCCCGCGTGCGCATCAATCCGGACACCGGCGCCTCGGTCTGCGAGGCCGGCGCCATCTACATCCGCGGCGCCGTGCGCGGCCTGGCCGCACGCGAGCTGAAAGTGGCCACCGTCGGCAGCGCCACCATCGGCGTCTACCTGAAGGACAGCGTGGTCACCGAGCTGGAAGTGGCCGAGCTGCGCAATCCGGCCGCCGGCACGCGCGGCTACCAGGAACCGGGCGCGGCACGCCAAAAGACGTTGGCCGTGTGGGGCGTGGCCGGCGACGGCCAGTCCGGCGAGTTCTACCCGGTCTACCTGATCGACGACGGCGTGCTGCGCGCCAAGGAGGCGCCGCCCAATCTGGACGGCGTGACCCAGGCGCTGGCCCGCTATGACCGCGACAGCTCGGGCGGCTCCTATGTCGTCGGCGGCCTGAATGTGGCCGCCTCGGCCGACGTCAACGGCGCCCAGGTCTACACCGTGTCCGAGGGCCGCGCCCGCGTCAACGGCTTCGGCGTCAACCTGGCCACCAGCCGCCGCCCGGTGTACGCGGCCAAGCCGGACCTGCGCAACATCGAATTGGAGCCGCATGTGTCGAGCGGTCCGGCGCCGCAGCGCGTCACCCTCGACCGTGTGCCGCTGGCTTCGCTGGCGGCGGTCCACATCACCTTGCAAAAGAGCGCGACGATGACGCGCGGCGGCTACACCGGCGGCGCCGACAACCTGGCCGATTCGTCCATCGTGCAGATCGTCGCCGTCAACCAGGGCGGCACCATCAACGCCAACGGCGACGGCTTCGTCGGCGGCACCAGCTACGTCGCCGGCACCAGCTACAAGCTGACCGCCGGCGCCATCGACTGGGGCCTGCCCGGCACCGAGCCGGCCACCAACAGCACCTATCAGGTTATCTACCAGTGCAATGTGGCGGTCACGCCGACGCTCATCGACGACACCGGCTTCACCGTCACCGGCGCCGTGAACGGCACCCAGGTGCTGGTCAACTACAGCCAAAAGCTGCCGCGTGTCGACCGCCTGTGCCTGGACGCCGACGGCGCCCTGGTGTGGATCAAGGGTGTCGCGGCGGACGTCAACCCGCGCGCGCCGGCCGTGCCGGACGCCTTGCTGGCGCTGGCCAGCGTGCAGCAGAGCTGGCGCGCGCCGCGCGTGGTGCAGAACGACGGCGTGCGCGTGGTGCCGATGCAGGACCTGGCCAACATCAACGCGCGCATGGACTTCATGGCCACGCTGATCGCCCAGCAAACGCTCAAGACCGACGCCGCCAACCGCGACACGGCGCTGAAGAAGGGCATCTTCGTCGACCCCTTCCTCAACGACGGCGTGCGCGACCAGGGCGTGGCGCAGAGCGCGGCCATCGTCGCCGGCAAGTTGACCTTGCCGGTGACGGCCACGCCGAACGCGCCGGGCGGCGACGTCAAGGCGCCCGCATCGCTGAAGTTCACGCTGGCCACCGTGCTGTCGCAGCCGATGCGCACCACGACGATGAAGGTCAATCCGTATGCGGCCTTCGACGGCCTGCCGGCCAGCGTCACGCTGACCCCGGCCATCGACCGCTGGACCGATGTCGACACGACCTGGAGCAGCCCGTTGACGACGCGCATCGTCACCGGCGGCGGCGCGCTGGTCAACACCACCAGCAGCACCGTCAACAACCTGTTGTCGACCTCGTCGCAGGCGCTGGAGAAGCTGCGTCAGATTCCGGTCAGCTTCGCGATTTCCGGCTTTGGTCCGAACGAGGCGCTGGACAGCGTCAGCTTCGACGGCATCGTCGTCACCCCAACCCCATAACAGGAGCTACAACATGACTATTCAAGCCAACGCCCAGGGCGTGCTGTCCGGCCGCTTCCAGATTCCCGCCAACGTACCGGCCGGCACCAAGAGCGTCGAGTTCACCGGCGCCGGCGGCACGCGCGGCGCCGCCACCTTCAGCGGCCAGGGCCTGCGCGTGACCGAGGTGCGCCAGATGGTGACCCGCATCACCAGCAACTACTACGATCCGCTGGCGCAGACCTTCACACTGCCGCAGGCCACGGCGCTGGGCGGCGTCAAGCTGTGGTTCACCGTCAAGGGCACGGCGCCGGTGATGGTGCAGATTCGCGGCGTGGCCGCCGGCGTGCCGAACCGCGTCATTTATGCCGAGGCGCGGATCGACGCGGCCGACATCAAGACGGTCGGCCCGACCCAGATCGTGTTCGCCGCGCCGGCCTGGATCGACGCCAACACCGAGTACGCGCTGGTGGTGCTGACCAGCGACGACAAGACCCAACTGGCGGTGGCCGAAGTGGGCATGTGGGACGACAACGCGCAGCGCCGCGTCACCGCCCAGCCTTACCAGGTGGGCGTGCTGCTGTCGTCGTCGAACGCGTCGAGCTGGACGCCGCACCAGGACCGCGACATGACCTTCGAGCTGCAAAAGGCGGTGTTCTCCGAAACGGTCAGCACGGTCAGCCTGGGCAACGTCAGCGTGACCAATGCCACCGACTTGCTGCTGCTGGCGCTGGCCGAGGCGCCGACCTTCGAGTCGCGCGTCGAGTACACGCTGGCGCTGCCGGGCGGCGCCAAAATCAACGTCGCCGAAGGGCAGCCGGTGCGGCTGGCCACGCCCGTCAGCGGCGACATCGGCGTCAGCGCCCGCCTGGCGGGAACGGCGGCCGTCTCGCCGGTGCTGCACCCCGGCACCCAGCTGATCTCCGGCGCCGTGCAGACCACGGCCGATTACGTGTCGGTCGCCTTCCCGGCCGGCGCCAACAGCCGCATCCGCGTGATCGTCGACGCGGCGCTGCCATCCGGCGCCAAGCTGGTGGTGATCCTGCCGGGCGCCGGCGCCGACAACAAGGACGTCGAAGTGCCGTTCCTGTCGTCGCGTCCCTTGAGCCTGGAAAAGCAGGAGCTGAGCTACGAGGTGGCCGGCATCAACAAGGACAGCGTCAAGGTCAAGCTGGTGCTCAGCGGCTCCGCCTCGGCGCGGCCCGAGTTGGAGAATCTGCGCGCCATGGCGCTGTAAGGCGGCGCCATGATCAACCAGACCACCCCCCGCCTGCTGCTGCCGCTGCCGCACCCGGACAACCAGCTCGACGACGACGTGGCCCGGCTGCGCAGCGCGCTGACGATGCTCGACGGCGCCGTCTACACGCTGCGCAGCCTGGTGGCCAGCGACGACGTCAACCTCGACACGGTGCAGGAAATCGTCACCGTGCTGAAGAGCGCCCAGGGCGACATCGGCAACGTCACGGCGCTGCTGGCGACCAAGGTCGGCAAAGACGAGTTCGCGCTCAACAAGGCGCAACTCTCCACACTCACCCCGCTGATTTATGCGGGATTACTGGGATGACCATCCATGGCATATAGCACATTGACTGAGTTCAGGAACACCTTCCTGAGGCAGGCAGAACAAAAAATCAAGGAGTCCGACCTGGCCTCCGCCGACAACACCAGCCTGATCACCTTGGCCGCCCTGTTGAAGAGCTACGACGTGGTCAACCGTTTCGACACCATCGTGCCGGACGCGGTGGCGCCGCTGGAGCTGATGACTGGCGCGATACTGGACGTCTACCTGTCCGACATCAGCAACGGCCAGAGCTTCAATCTGGTGCTCAATTCGGCCGAGGCCATGGCGGCCATCGTGCGCAGCCCGTCGGCGATGGCGGCGATCGCCGGTAGCGCGCGGGCGATGAGCGCCGTCGTCGGCTACCCAGTCGCCTACAACGCCATCGTCGCCAGTTCGGTGGCGATGAGCCAGATTGCAATCAGCGCGACAGCAATGACGGCGATGGCCGCGAGCCAGGCCGCAATGTCAGCGATGGTGGCAAGCCAGGCGGCGGCGGCGCCGGTGGCTGCCAGCCAGGTTGCCATTTCTGCGGTTCTGGCCAGTCCGCTCGCGCTGACCACGGTAGTGGCCAGCCAAGTAACGATGACCCCGATTGCCGCGAACCAAGCGGCGATCACGGCGATGCTGGCCAATACGCCGGCACTGACGGCGATGGTGGTCAGCACGGCGTCGATGGTGGCAATTGCTTCCAGCCCGACGGCCATAACGGCCGTACTGGCCAATGCGGCAGCGGTAGCGGCTTTGGTAGCCAGCCAGACGGCGATGACGGCAGTCGCCGCCAATCAGGCTGCAATCACTTCACTGTTGGCCAATGCGCCAGCCGTGGCGTTACTTGTGGTTAACCAGGTCGGCATGACGTCGGTAGCCGCGAGCCCAGTCGCCATGACGGCGCTGCTAGTCAATACTGCTGCGCTGGCGGCGGCGTTAGCAAGTACGGTCGCGATGACTGCGCTCGCCGCAAACCAAGCTGCGATGAATGCGTTCGCCGCAAATCAGGCGGCGATGACGGCGCTGCTGGCCAATAGTGCAGCCCTGGCGGTAGTGATTGCGAGTCCGGTCGCGATGTCAGCGGTCGCCGTCAGCCCAACGGCGATGATAGCGGTCGCCGCCAACCCAACGGCTCTGGCGGCGGTCATCGCCAGTCCAACGGCTCTGGCGGCGGTTGCCCCCAGTTCAGTGGCTATGGCAGCGATCGCTGCCAACGCAATCGCAATCACGTCCTGTGCTGCGAATGCCGCTGCCATGACCGCTTTCAACTCATCCGATGTGGCGATGGTTGCGCTTTACTCGTCGCCTTTGATCAAGAAGATGGGCTGGGGGAGTGCGGTCATTTGGTCGGCTGTGACGAATGTACAAACCGGGCCATGCCTGTTCGTCCGTCTGACGACCACTGGTCCTAATGCCTGGGGCGAGAACACGTCAGGAAACGAGTACGTGGTTTTCGACGGTACCAACGTCAACTTCGCCGGTCGTGCCGCCAACCCGTACAACCACACGGCGCTTGCATCACCAATGCGCGTGCCGGTGCGCAAAACGCTGACCACCTTGCAGGTCAGACTGTACGCTCCATCCGAAGTCGCCTACATCCCCCTGGCCTCGTAGGTGAACAGCGCAGCGGGCGGCGGCTTTGCCGGCCCGGCTGTTTTCACCATTTTATTTTGTCGCACCACCCAACCCGCCCCGTGCGGGTTTTTCTTTTTCTAGGAGATTCACCATGGCAGCATCCTTTTTCCACGGCGTTACCGTCACCCTGGTCGATTCCGGTCCACGTTCGATCGCCACGCCGTCCAGCTCGGTGATCGGCCTGGTCGACACCTACACCCCGGGCGTCGGCCTGGCCGCCGCCAACACGCCGGTCAAGATCACCTCGCTGCGTGAGGCGGCCGCCGCCTTCGGCATCGCCAGCAACATCTACAAATCGCTGCGCGCCGTCTACGCCCGCACCAGCGCCGTGGTGGCGGCGGTCGGCGTGGCCCAGGTGGCCGACGCCGCCGCGCAGACCTCGGCCATCATCGGCGGCGTCAGCGCGCAGGGTGCCCGCACCGGCCTGCAGGCGCTGCTCGACGCCAAATCCGTGCTCGGCCTGCAACCGCGCCTGCTGGTGGCGCCCGGCGCCTCGGCCACCCAGGCGGTGGCCACCGCCATCGACGGCATCGCCGGCAAGCTGCGCGCCATCGGCATCATCGACGGTCCCAACACCACCGACGACGCCGCACTGGCCTACGCGCTGAACTTCGGCAGCAAACGCCTGTACATGGTCGACCCGGGCATCAAGGTGTGGGACACCTTGACCAACGCCAGTATCGACGCGCCGGCATCGGCCGCCGCCGCCGGCCTGTTCGCCTGGACCGACACGGAATACGGCTTCTGGGTCTCGCCGTCGAACAAGGAGTTCGTCGGCCTGACCGGCACCAAGCGTCCGGTCGAGTTCCTCGACGGCGACGCCACCTGCCGCGCCAACCTGCTCAACGTGGCCAACGTCGCCACCATCATCCGCGACGGCGGCTTCCGCCTGTGGGGCAACCGCACCTTGTCGGCCGATCCGAAGTGGGCCTTCGTCACCCGCGTGCGCACCACCGACATGGTGATGGACGCCATTCTGTACGCGCACAAATGGGCGGTCGACCGCGGCATCACCAAGACCTACGTAAAGGACGT
Organism: Rugamonas violacea; assembly: GCF_016461825.1. Classification (GTDB taxonomy): domain Bacteria; phylum Pseudomonadota; class Gammaproteobacteria; order Burkholderiales; family Burkholderiaceae_D; genus Rugamonas. Next base: position 24,288 of record NZ_JAEMNU010000020.1, read on the forward strand.
CACCGAGGGCCTGAACGCCTTCATGCGCGACCTGCGCAACGCCGGCTGCATCATCAACTTCGAGGTCTACCCGGACCCCGACCTGAACACCGGCAGCCAGCTGGAGCAGGGCAAGGTGTATTGGAACATCCGCTTCACCGACGTGCCGCCGGCCGAGAACCCGAACTTCCGCGTCGAGGTCACCAACCAATGGGTCGGCGAGGTGCTCTCGCTCGGTAACTAAGCAGGGCGGGCAAGCCGCAGCAGGACGCGGCACCGACGCTTGATGCGCCGGCGCCGCCAGCAGTGAACACATCAATCTCACCACAACGGAGCTTTACCACATGATTCCTCAAACCCTCTACAACTTCAACCTGTTCGTCGGTGCCGATAGCTATGCCGGCGTGGCCTCCCAACTCACGCTGCCCAAGCTGAAGATCAAGACCGAGGACTACCGCGCCGGCGGCATGGACGCGCCGGTCAAGATGGACATGGGCCTGGAGGCGCTCGACGCCGCCTTCTCGATGAGCGGCGTGGCGCCGGACGTGCTGGCCTACTTCGGCCTGGCCGACCAGTCCTCCTTCCACGGCGTGTTCCGTGGCGCCTTCAAGGACCAGAAGGGCGTCGTGGTCGCCGCCGTGGCCACCTTCCAGGGCATGCTGCAGGAAGTCGACATGGGCGACTGGAAGGCCGGCGACAAGGCCGAGACCAAGTACAACGTCAACTGCAGCTACTACAAGCTGGAAGTGGACGGCAAGGCCATCATCGAGATCGATCCGGTGGCCGGCATCCGCGTCATCAACGGCCAGGATCAACTGAGCAAGGTGCGCGCCGCGCTGGGCGTGTAAGCGCCGAGCTTAGGTCGTAAGGCGAAGGTGGCGGGAGCGCCATAGTAACCCCAACGGCGAAGGGCCGGGGTCGGACCCGCTGGGTCCGACCCCAGTTTTTGCCGCTGGGGTCGTTTGCGTTCCGCCACTTCACGCAGAACCATTTTTCAATTCGAGGAACCCATGGAACACACCAACAACCCGTCCTGGCTGCGCCAGGGCGACGACGTCGTCACCGTCACGCTGTCGCGGCCGGAGAGCTTCAACGGCGTCAAGACCAACCAATTGCAACTGCGCGCGCCGACCGTGCGCGACATGCGCGGCGCGCAGAAGCTGCATCCGTCCGACGTCGAGGAGCGCGAGCTGGCGCTGTTCGCCAGCCTGGCGCAGGTGGCGCCGGCCGACCTGGAACAGCTCAAGCTGAGCGATTACAACCGCGTGCAGGACGGTTATTTTCGCCTGCTTTCCGATCCTGCAATTGAGCCTGGAGCAGCTGCGAACGCTGACGCGGCGGCTGGCGCTTGAGTGCCGCTTCCAGCCGTCCGAGATAGAGCGGATGACGCTGGACGACATGTTGTGGTGGCTGGAGGAGCCGGCCTGATCCCGCAGGGGACGGGCGGTCCGCTGCGGCCGCCTGGGTGAGGCACACAAGAGGAACAGGCGAAACCATATGGCGAACAATACGGAACAAGTGGGCACGCTCGTCGCGGACGGCGTGAAGGTGGGCCTGGGCCGCGTCTTCGGCGACGCCGAGGCGCGCGGCGCCAAGGCCAAAAAGGCGGCCGACGAACTGGCCAAGACGGCGGGCGAGGCGGACCGCCAAGTCAGGGCGCTGCGCACCCAAGCCAAGGGGTACGAGCGCATCGGCGATAGTATGAAGCAGGGCAAGGAGGCGCTGGGCGACCTGTCCACGCTGGGCAAGGCGGTGATGGCGCCGGTGAACGCGTCGGCCGAGTACCAGGTGTCGGTGCGGGCGATCGCCAACGAGGCCGGTGAAAGCGGCGCGGCCGGCGAGGCGCGCGTCGCCGCGCGGCTGGCGCTGGCCGCGCGCCAGGGCGGCGTCAACAGCAACGAGCTGGCCGGCGCGGTCGGCAAGATGATCAATCCCCGCCTCGACGGCAAGCAGGCGCTGGATATGGCGCCGTTGCTGACGCGCTTTGCGGTGGGGCAGAGCGTGTCGATGGACGCCGGCGCCAAGTTGATCGGCGCGCTGGCGCAGCAGGCCAACATCAGCTCGCCGGCCGAGATGCGCCAGGCGCTCAACGGCATCGTCGACATGGGCCAGCGCAACAAGGTCGACATGGGCGAGCTGGCCAAGGCCATGCCGGGCCTGCTGGCGGAGATGAACAAGCTGGGCGTGCAGGGCCAGGCGGCGCCGCAGCGGCTGGCCGCGATGCTGGAACGCAGCCTGAAGACGGCCGACTCGCCCGAGGCGGCGGCCAAGGAGGTCAAGGAGCAGCTGGTGAAGCTGCGCGAGCAGGCGCGCGGCAAGGACCGGAAGACCGGCCAGGCCGCCACGGCGGACACGGCCGCCTCGCTGGCCCGCGCCCGGGCGCAGCTGGACAAGGTGGCGCCGGCCGGTCCGGGCAGACCCGTCGAGGAGCATCTCGACAAGGACTTTGGCGACGCGCGCAGCGGCTCCAAGAACAAGTGGGGCGCGTTGGACGCGGCGTCGAACCAACTGCTGGTGAACGTGGGCGACGCGCTGCGTCCCTACAGCGACAAGGTGGCGGTCGTGCTGACCGACTTGACCAACGGTGCCGCCGACCTGGCCAAGGCCTGGCCTGGCGTGACGGCGGCACTGGTCGGCGTGGTCGGCGCGGCCGCCGCGTACAAGCTGGCGAAAAGCGGCGTCGGCCTGGTGCGCGGCGCCGGCGAGGTGGCGTTGGGCGGCATTTTCGGCCGGAAGAAAAAGGCGGCGGGCGAGGCCGGCGACGATGCGGCCAAGGGCGGCGACGTGCAGCGTGTGTTTGTGACCAACTGGCCGGTCGGGAAGTGCTGCGGCGGCGCCGACGGGGATGGTCCGGATGGCGACGCCGGTGGCGCGGATGCGGACGGCGGACGCAAACGGCGCAAGCGACCGGGCGCCTTGCGCCGCGCGGGACGGCGCATCGCCGGCCGGCTTGGCCGCGCCGGGCGCGGCATGGCAGGCCTGGGGCGGCGTGCGCTTGCGGCGGGCGGCCGCGTCTTTGGTGGCATTGGCCGGGGCATCGCCCGGGTGGCGCGTGCGCCGCTGGGTGCGGTGGCCGGCGGCCTTGGCCGCGTGGGGCGTGGCGTCGTCGGACTGGGGCGGAGTGCGGCGACTGCCGGCGGGCGCCTGCTCGGCCGTGCGGGCGGTGCCGTCGCCTCGTCGGCACGCGCGGCGGCCGGCGCGGCGCCGGCTCTGGTTCGGCGCGTGGCGCCGCTTGCGGGCCGTCTGGGCGGCGCCCTGGCGGTGGCGGGCGGCGCGCTGCAGGTCTATCAGGTGTATCGCGGCGCGAAGACCAGGGACGAGAAGGCGGAAGGCTATGGGCGCGCGGCCGGCAGTATGGCCGGCGGCGCTTCCGGCGCCATGCTCGGTGCGGCGATTGGTGGCGTGGCCGGGCCGATAGGCGCGCTGGTGGGCGCCGTGGCCTTGGGCGCCTTGGGCGCCTGGAAGGGCGAAGAGTATGTTGGCCGAAAAGCCAAGGAGCTTTTCGGCGACAAGAAGCCCGAGCCCAAGACGGCTGCGGCAGCCACCGGCGCCGCCCCGGTCGGCGCGGCCTTGGGCTTGACGGCGCCATGGCAGCGTGGCCCAGGTGGGCCGGCGAGCGGGCCGCTGTTGGGCGGCACGCCGGAGGCGCTGGCCGCCGCTGCCCGCGTGGCGGCGTTGCACAGTGCCGTGCAGGGCGCCTTGCAGACGCCGCCGGCCTCGCTGCTGCGCAGTCCCCTGTTGGCGCCGGCCGTGCCGTTCGCACCGGCCATCCACTTCGCGCCGGCCATCACGGTCACGGTGCAGGGCGACGTCAAGGAGCCGGCATCGATCGCGCGCGAGCTGATGCCGCATTTGCAGCGTTTGATGGACGAGCTGCGCGCCAGCCAGGCGCGCAGCGTGCTGTTCGACGGCGTACACGTTTAAGGAGCAATCATGGATGTCAAAGAGTTGGTCAATCGGGCCACCAGCGAGATCGGCCGCGCCACCGAAAGGGCGCGCCGGGTCGAGCAGCTGGTGGATGGAAAAATCGCCCAGGCGGGCAAGCTGGCGGCGATGGCCGTCGGCCACATCGAGCACGCCACGGCGCTGGTCAAGAGCGCCACGGCGACGATGAACCGGGTGCTGCCGTTGCTCGACGGCGCCGTGGTCGAGCGTGGCCTGGCCATGCTGGGCGCCGCCGCCGGCAAGCTTATCGACAGCAAGGTGGCGCTGGTGAAGGAGGCCGCCGCCAAGCTGGCGGGCGCGGTGGGCGGCCTGCGCAAGGCCTTCACCGCGTTGACGGGACTGGGCGGCAAGGCGCCGGCGCCGGTGGCGGCGGCCTTGTCGTCGCTGGGCCTGAAGCCGAAGGGAGGCGCGGCGGGCGGGGCTGAGGGTGCGGCCGCCACGGCGGCCACGCCGCACATGCTGGTGCTGAGCGCGGAGGACGGTTCGAGCTACAGCTTCGGCCTGTCCAACGCCAGCTTCCAGGGACTCAAGCGGCAGACCAACTACACGGTCGCCGCGCAGGAGCGGCTGAACCGGCAGGACGCGCTGCAGGCGGTGGGCAAGGGCGGCGAGTCGCTGTCCTTGAACGGCGTGATCTTCACGGCGCTGAACACCGGCCGCAAGGAGCTCGACAAGCTGCGCGCCATCGGCCAGCAAACCAAGCCGCTGCTGCTGACCACCGGCTACGGCGAGGTGCTGGGCCGCTGGTACATGGTGTCGCTGTCGGAGGAGCAGGACGGTCTGCTGGCCAACGGCGCGGCGCGCAAACAAACCTTCTCGATGGAGTTCAAACGCTATGGCGACGATTATCAGAACCTGTGACGGCGACGTGCTCGACACGATCTGCCAGGACCATTACGGCTTCGTGGCCGGCAGCGTGGAGGCGGTGTACGCCGCCAATCCCGGCCTGGCGGCGCAGCCGCAACCGTTCGCCGCCGGCTTGACGCTGCGCTTGCCGCTGCTGCCGGCGCGCCGCAGCGACGTGATCCAATTGTGGAATTGAGGAGGGCGCATGCAAGCCGATTTTGACATCGTCGCCAACGGGCAGAACATCACCGACCTGCTGCGCGACCGCCTGCTGGAATTGCGCCTGACCGACAAGACCGGCCTGGAGACGGACACCTGCGAGATCCGCCTGGACGACCGGGGCGGCAAGCTGGCCTTGCCGCCGAAGGGCGCCACCTTGACGATCTCGCTGGGCTGGGCCGGCCAGGGCTTGAACCTGCTGGGCAGCTTCAAGATCGACGAGGTGGTGATGGACGGGCCGCCGGCCGGCGTGACCATCCGTGGCAAGGGCGCCGACCTGCGGCAGAGCGCCAAGAGCCAGCGCCACGCCGGCTACGAGAAGACCACGTTGGCGGCCATCGTCGCCACGGTGGCGGCGCGCCACGGCTGGCGCGCCGTGTGCAAGGTGACGGCGGAGGTGGCGCGGCTCGACCAGATCGGCGAGAGCGACCTGCACTTCCTCACCCGGCTGGCGCGGCTGCACGGCGCCACCGCCACCGTCAAGAACGGCGCCTTGCTGGTGCTGCCGCGCGGCGCCGGCAAGACGGCCAGCGGAGCGGTTCCGCCCAAGCTGGTGTTGCGGGCGGAGCAGCTGACGCGCTACAGCTTCACCTTCGCCGACCGCAGCGGCTTCAAGTCGGTCAAGACCAACTCGCACGATGCCGGCAAGGCGAAACAGGTCGAGCAGGAAGTGGCCAACCCGGTGGCGGCGGACGGCGCGGCGGTGCACAGCGACCGTCACCCCTACACCGACACCGACACCGCCAAGGCCGCCGCGCAGTCGCGCATGGCGGCGCTGAACCGCGCCACCGCCAGCGGCACGCTGAATCTGATGGGGCGGGCCGACATCGCCGCCGAACGCATCATCGGCATCGCCGGTTTGAAGCCGGAGGTGGACGGCGACTATCTGGTCGAGTCGGTCACCCACAGTTACACGCACGACTCCTGGCGCATGCAGGTCGAGCTCAATGCCGGCAACCTGGGCAAGGCCACGGCGGGGCAGGGGCGCAGCGCCAATGGCGGCAAGGAGTTGGTGGCGCCGGGCTAGCGCTGGCGAGGTCCCCGCGATTTACTTTGAAAGGAAAAAACCTATGACTGAACCGGTAAGCTCGACGGCCTCCATCGCGATCGCCGCCGGCACCATCACGCTCAGCGGGTCGGTGTTCGGTGTGCAGTACGACGCGCTGTTGGCCGGCTTTTTCGGCGGCCTGGTGTCGCTGTCCTATCTGCCGCCGATGTCGGCGCCGAAGGTCGTCGGCACGGTGGCCGGTTCGGCGCTGCTGGCCGGCTTCTTCGCGCCGATCATCGCGGTGGCGGCGCTGCACTATCTGCCCTGGCTGCAAAGCGTGGGCGACTTCAGCCGCATCGCCGGCGGCGCCGCCCTCGGCATCGCGGCCCAGGTGCTGATCCCGGCCGGCCTGAAACGGCTGCGCTCCTTCATCGGAGGGCAGTGATGCTGCTGGCTATCTACCTGGGCGCGGCCATGCTGATCCTCTGCAAGGGCCTGTTCTTCACCATCAACCATATGGGGCGCCACACCACCTTGCGCAGCCGGCTGGCCTGGCTGCTGCTGACCACGGCCGCGCTGGACGTGGTGATCAGCCCGGCCTTCGACCGCACGCCGTCGCCGTCGCTGGGCGGCGTCGCGCTGGTGGTGGCGCTGGCCTGTTACGTGCTGCCGCCGCGCCGCGCGCAATCAATCAACGACCGAAAGGATGTGCCATGATTTTGTCTTTGCTGTCGATGCTGGGCGGCGGGCTGTTACGCCTGCTGCCCGAGCTGTTCGGCTTCTTGCACAAGAAGACCGACAACGCCCACGAGCTGGCCATGCTGGAGCGCCAGTTCCAGCTGGAGCAGAGCCGCGCCGCCAGCCAGCAGGCGCTGGTGGAGTACCGGGGCGGCGTGGAGGAGACGCTGGCCCTGCTCGACGCGCAGAAGGATGCGCTGGCCGGCCAGATGCAACCGCTCGGCATTTGGTGGGCCGATGCGCTGAATTTTTTGGTGCGGCCACTGGCCACCTACTACGTGCTGCTGTTGTACGGCGTGGCCAAGCTGGCCATGTTCATGGTCGCGCTGCATGCCGGCATCGGCGGCTGGGAGGCGATCCTGAAAATTTACGATGCCGAGGACAGGGCCATCCTGTCTGGCATCTTGGCGTTCTGGTTCGTCGGACGCGTGTTCGATAAGCGCAAATGAGCGCCGCGAGCATCGAGGACGGCGCCGCGCTGGGGATGGCGCTGCGGCTGATCCGCGCCTTCGAGGGATGTCGTCTGCACGCCTACCGCGACATGGTCGGCGTGTGGACCATCGGCTGGGGCGAAACGTTGGATGTGAGGGAGGGCATGGTGTGGACGCAGGAGCGGGCCGACGAGGTGCTGCGCCGGCGGGTGGCGCAGTTCCAGTTGGCGGTGCTGAAGCGCTGTCCGGCGCTGCATCTGGAAGCGCCGGCGCGGCTGGCCGCCTGCACTTCGCTGGCCTATAACATCGGCCTGGGCGCGTTCGGCGCCAGCTCGGTGTGCCGCCACAGCGCGCGCCAGGCGTTCGAGGCGGCGGCCGATAGCTTCCTGTTGTGGAATAAGGCCGGCGGCGCCGTGGTGGCGGGTTTGACGCGGCGTCGGCAGGCCGAGCGTGCGCTGTTTTTGCAGGCGTCGGTGGCGGCGTTGCCTTGCTAATGTGCTGAGCCGGTGAGCTTGCGGAACCCAGCGGCAAAGAGCCGGGGTCGGACCCCTGGGGGTCCGACCCCAGTTGACGCATTTGTGTTTTGGCGCCGTTCGTGGCGGGCTTGAACCTACAGCATGCGCGCCAGCAGCGCCTTGTCGTAGCGTTGGTCGAGGGCGATGCGGACGCGGTGGCCGCTGCCGGGGGCGACCTCGATGGCGCTGCCGTCGAGCGCGCGCATCTGCTCGATGCGCACCAACTGGTTGCCGCTAGGGTGGATCACTTCCAGCTCGTCGCCGACGGCGAAGCGGTTCTTGACGTCGATCTCGGCCCAGCCGTCCCGCACGCCCTGCACGTCGCCGACGTACTGGCTGCGGTGCAGCTCGGAGGCGCCGGCCATGTAGTTCTGGTGGTCCTGGGTGTGGTGGCGCTGGTAGAAGCCGTCGGTGTAACCACGGTTGGCCAGGCCCTGCAACTGGCCCAGCAAGTCCATATTGAAGGGCCGGCCGGCGACGGCGTCGTCGATGGCGTGGCGGTAGACCTGGGCGGTGCGGGCGGCGTAGTAGAGCGACTTGGTGCGGCCTTCGATCTTCAGCGAATCGACGCCGATCTTGACCAGGCGTTCGATGTGCTCGACCGCGCGCAGGTCTTTCGAGTTCATGATGTAGGTGCCGTGTTCGTCTTCCATGATCGGCATCAGCTGGCCGGGGCGCTCGGCCTCTTCGATCAAGTAGGCGCGCTCGGCCAGCGGGTGGCGCTTGATGTCGCCCATCGCCGAGAAGGTGGCGTCGGCCTCGTTGAGCGCCTGGCGGTAGTTGAAGCCGATGCTCTCCGGCGCGATGCGGGCCAGGTCGCCGCTGGCGTCTTCGTCGGCGTTCATCACCTTGTAGTCCCAGCGGCAGGAGTTGGTGCAACTGCCCTGGTTGGGGTCGCGGTGGTTGAAGTAGCCCGACAGCAGGCAGCGGCCGGAGTAGGCGATGCACAGCGCGCCGTGGACGAAGACTTCCAGCTCCATTTCCGGGCAGCTCTGGCGGATTTCCTCGATCTCGTCGAGCGACAGTTCGCGCGACAGGATCACCCGGCTCAGGCCCATGCGGTGCCAGAACTTGACGTCGGCCCAGTTGACGGCGTTGGCTTGCACCGACAGGTGCACCGGCATGTCCGGCCACTTGTCGCGCACCATCATGATGAGGCCGGGATCGGCCATGATGAGCGCGTCCGGCCGCATGGCGATGACCGGTTCCATGTCGCGCAGATAGGTCTTGAGTTTGGCATTGTGGGCGAAGATGTTGCTGGCGACGAAGAACTGCTTGCCGCGCGCGTGGGCCTGGGCGATGCCTTGGGCCAGCACTTCGGCGCGGGAGAATTCGTTGTTGCGCACGCGCAGGCTGTAGCGCGGCTGGCCGGCGTAGACGGCGTCGGCGCCGTAGTCGAAGGCGGCGTGCATTTTTGCCAGCGAACCGGCGGGCAAGAGTAATTCTGGAGCGCGAAGCATAAGTGGCTTTCAATAAAACGCGAAAAAACAACTATTTTAGGCGGCGTAGGAGGGAGATAGCCATGCTTTGCGGCCGCGCGGATTAACTTGGATCAAGTGGGCGTGAAAAATAATTGCCAAGACTTTGATCGTTCGGCTAGTATTAATTAAGGCGCAACACAGCGCCTGCGTCGCTCGGACGGTTCCGGGCGCTTACGTGAAGACCACAATCGATGACTCAATCCCCAGCTCCGCGCAGCTTTTCGCGCATCAATCGCCTGCCCCCCTACGTTTTCAACATCACCGCCGAACTCAAGATGGCCGCCCGCCGCCGTGGCGAGGACATCATCGACATGTCGATGGGCAACCCCGACGGCGCCACGCCGTCGCACATCGTCGACAAGCTGGTGGAGACGGCCAAGCGGCCCGACACCCACGGCTATTCGGCCTCGAAGGGCATCCCCCGGCTGCGCCGCGCCATCACCAAGTGGTACAAGACGCGCTACGACGTCGAGTTCGATCCCGAGTCGGAGGCGATCGTCACCATCGGTTCGAAGGAGGGCCTGGCCCACCTGATGCTCGCCACGCTGGACCGGGGCGACACCGTGCTGGTGCCCAACCCGAGCTATCCGATCCACATCTGGGGCGCGGTGATCGCCGGCGCCGACATCCGCTCGGTGCGCATGTCGCCCGGCGTCGACTTTTTCGCCGAGCTGGAGCGGGCGATCCGCGAAAGCTATCCGAAGCCGAAGATGATGGTGCTCGGCTTCCCGTCGAACCCGACGGCGCAGTGCGTCGAGCTGGAATTCTTCGAGCGCGTGGTGGCGCTGGCTAGGCAGCACAATATTTTGGTGGTGCACGACCTGGCCTACGCCGACATCACCTTCGACGGCTACAAGGCGCCGTCGATCATGCAGGTGCCCGGCGCGCGCGAGGTGGCGGTGGAGTTCTTCACCATGTCGAAGAGCTACAACATGGCGGGCTGGCGCATCGGCTTCATGGTCGGCAACAAGGAACTGGTGTCGGCCTTGGCGCGCATCAAGAGTTACCACGACTATGGCAGCTTCACGCCGGTGCAGGTGGCGGCCATCGCCGCGCTGGAGGGCGACCAGGGCTGCGTCAGCGACATCGTGGCGCAGTACCAGAGCCGGCGCGACGTGTTGGTGAAGGGCTTGCTCGAAGCCGGCTGGCCGGTGGACAAGCCGAAAGCGTCGATGTACATCTGGGCGCTGATCCCCGAGGCCTACCGCCACCTTGGCTCGCTGGAATTCGCCAAGCGCCTGCTGGCCGAGGCCAAGGTCTGCGTCTCGCCCGGCATCGGCTTCGGCGAGTATGGCGACGAGTATGTGCGCTTCGCGCTGATCGAGAACGAGGCGCGCATCCGCCAGGGCCTGCGCGGCATCAAGGCGATGCTGCGCAATCCGCAGTCGGCCAAGGCGCTCGCGCCCATCGATGCCGTTGATGCCGTTGACGCCGTCGAGTAGGAAAACTGTTTACCCCGGCGCCACGCCGGGGTAGGGACAATCGGCGCTTTCTTAAGCCGCCTCAAAGGCCGTGCGTGATGCGGCCATCTCCCCGCTTCATCCTTTGCTACTGTAGTTGCTGATCCCCGTTCGTCCTTTTCGCCGCATTCTGGAGTGTCATCATGCGTCCCTCGTCGATCAGTGTCAGCATCGTTCAGTTGCTTCGTGCCGTCAAAAGGATGGAGCACGGCATGCGTTCCATCGGCCTGCCGCGCTTCCTGGCGCGGCTGCCGGTGGGGTGTTTGTGTTGGTACTACTGCAAATTGCTCGACGAGAAAATCGTCCGCATCGGCCGCATCGGCGAGAAGATCCGCCGTTGGCGCGGCGCCTTGCAGGAGATGGGGCGGGAGGGACCGGCCCGGACCGAGTTGATCGACATGGACAAGGGCTTGCACGCCGATCTGGAGTCGACCCGCAAGGTGTTGTGGGAGTTGCGCGAGGTGTGCCTGGACGTGGCGCGGATGTTCGAGCGGCTGGGCGTCAGCTCGGCCGGCCTGCTGCGCCGCCAGCACATTTTCCTGCGCGTGCTGGAGGAATCCTACGCCTCGGCCGGCATGATGCAGGAGTTGCTGGCCATGCACGACAAGGTGGCCATCGCCTTGTTACAGCAGCAGCGGCCGCCGCCGCAAGCACAGCCGCAGCCGCAGGGCGTCTAGAAGCCTTCCAGCACGATTTTTCCCTTCATGCGCTGGCCTTCGATGAGCGCGTGGGCGCGTTTGAGGTTGGCCGCGTTGATCGTGCCCAGCCGTTCGGCCAGCGTGGTCTGGATCACACCGCTATCCACCAGTTGCGCCAGGTCGTTGAGCAGGTCATGCTGCTTTTGCATGTCGGCCGTCTCGAACATCGAGCGTGTGAACATCGATTCCCAGTGCAGCGACACGCTCTTGCGCTTGAGCGGCATCACGTCCAGCGCGATCGGGTCGTCGATCAGCGCGATCTTGCCCTGCGGCGCCACCAGCTTGACGATGGCCGGCCAGTGCTGGTCGGTCTGGTTCAGGCTGATGACATAATCTGGCTGCGGCAGGCCCAGGCGGTTCAGCTCCTCGTCCAGCGGCCGGCTGTGGTCGATCACATGGTGGGCGCCGAGTTGCTTGATCCACTCTTTGGTTTCCGGCCGCGAGGCGGTGCCGACGATGTTCAGGCCGGTCAACTGGCGTGCCAGTTGCAGCAGGATGGAGCCGACGCCGCCGGCCGCGCCGACCACCAGCAGCGTTTGACCGCGCCGGCCCTTGTCGCGGCTGACCTGCAGGCGCTCGAACAACAATTCCCAGGCGGTGATGCCGGTCAGCGGCAGCGCGGCGGCGCGGCCGAAGTCCAGTGTGGCCGGCTTGTGGCCGACGATGCGTTCGTCGACCAGCTGGAACTCGCTGTTGCTGCCCTGGCGGGTGCGCGAGCCGGCGTACCAGACCTGGTCGCCCGGCTTGAACAAGCTCACGTCGGGACCGACCGCCTTGACGATGCCGGCGGCGTCGAAGCCCAGCACCCGGCTCTCGCCCTCGGCGGGGGCGACGTCGCGGCGCACTTTGATGTCCACCGGGTTGACCGAGACGGCCTTGACTTCGACCAGCAGGTCGCGTCCCAGCGCCCGCGGCTCGGGCAGCTCGACGTCGAGCAAGGCCTGCGGATGGTCGATCGGATGGGAATGGCGGTAGGCGACGGCTTTCATGTTTGCTCCTGGGTGGGTGGTTTGGCGTATCATCATTTATTCGTCTGGAAAGAAAAAGATGCCAATCAACGAAACACTTTCAAAGGAATGAAGAAAATTGCTGCGGCTTGATGATTTGACCGTGTTTGTGCGCACCGCCGAGCGCGGCAGCTTGTCGGCCGCCGCGCGCGAGCTGGAGATCTCGCCGGCCCTGGCCAGCGCCGCGCTGAAGCGGCTGGAAGGCGCGCTGGGCCTGCATCTGGTGGCGCGCACCACGCGTTCCTTGCGGCTGACGGAGGAGGGCGAGCATTACCTGGTCCACGCGCGCGAGGCGCTGCGCCTGCTCAGCGAGGGCCATCAGGCGCTGATCCAGGGCAAGGAATCGTTCGGCGGCACGCTGAAGATTTCGATGCCGTCCGACATGGGACGCAACATCCTGCTGGGCTGGCTGGACGCCTTCCAGGCGCGCTATCCGCAAATCAACTACCAGCTCAGCGTCAGCGACCGCCTGTCCGACCTGTACCGGCAGCCGGTCGACATCGCCCTGCGTTACGGCGCCCAGGCGGACTCCGGCCTGATCGCCTTTCCGCTGGCGCCGCACAACCGGCGTGTGCTGGTGGCTTCGCCGGCCTATGTCGCGGCGCACGGCGCGCCGGCCACGCTGGACGAGCTGCACCGGCACAACTGCCTGCGTTTCGCCATCGACGACAGCATCCATGAGCGCTGGACCTTCTATCGGGGGAATGGCGCGGCGCTGCGCACAGTGAACGTCAGCGGCAACCGCAGCGCCGACGACGCCGACGTGGTGCGGCGCTGGGCCATGGCCGGCCATGGCATCGCCTACAAGTCGCGGTTGGACGTGGTGGGCGACCTGTGCGCCGGACGCTTGCAGGTCTTGCTGCCGGAATTGCCGGGCGAGCCGGCGCCATTGCACATGTTGTGCATGCACCGCGCCCAAGTCACGCCGGCGGTGCTGCATCTGCGCGATTTCCTGCGCGAACAGTGCGAGCGGGAGGCGGCGCTGCTGCCGCCGGCTTGAGTGTCAAGGTGCCGGCAATGCTGGCGCACCCCAGCGGCGAAGAGCCGGGGTCAGACCCGCTGGGTCCGACCCCAGTTTGCGCCTTGGGGTCTTGCGGACGTCCCGCAAATCGCTTCAGCGGCAATTAAAACCGAACGTCGCGCTTGCTGCGGCGCAATTTGCCCTTACCATGGGTGCAACATTATTCTGGAGACTAGTCGATGACCGAAACCCAACGCGATGTGCTGAGCGCCGGATTCTCCCTGACCATGATCGCGCTGGCGGCGTTTGTGATGCAACGTTTCTTCCTGCCGCTGGTCTGGGCCGGCATCCTGTGCGTGGCCACTTGGCCCTTGTACCAGCGGCTGCGCGCCAAGCTGGGCAAGCGCGATCTGCTGGCGGCCCTGTTGCTGACGCTGATTTGCGCCGGCGTCTTCATTGTGCCGGTGCTGCTGGGTGTGACCCAGGCCGCGCGCCAGGCGCCCGAGTTGGCCAATTTCATCGCCAACGCCAACAACGACGGCCTCGCGCCGCCGGCCTTCCTGCTGACCATTCCCTTCGCCGGCGCCGCCGTCAACGATTGGTGGCTGGCCACGCTGAGCCAGCCGCACGGGCTGGCGCATTTGTTTTCCGGCAGCGGCATCGACGGCTTCCATTCGGCGCGCGACCTGTTGAAGATCCTCGGCGCCGGCTTCTTCCACCGCCTGGTCGACTTCGGCCTGGCCTTCCTCTGCCTGTTCTTCTTCTACAAGGACGGCGAAGCGCTGACGCGGCAAATCACCGCCATCGGCAGCCATTGCTTCAGCGAGCGGCGCTGGGGCCACTATGTGCAAAAAATTCCCACGGCGATACGCGCCACCGTCAACGGCCTGGTGCTGGTCGGCTTGGCCGAGGGCGTGCTGATCGGCATAGGCTATGCGCTGGCCGGCCTGTCGTCGCCGGCGCTGTGGGCTGCCGCGACGGGTATACTGGCCATCATTCCGTTTGGCGCACCGCTGGCTTTCCTTGGTGCGGCGGCCTTGCTGGCGGTGAACGGCAGCGTAGCCGGCGCCATCGGCGTGGCCGTATGGGGCATGATGGTGCTGTTCGTCGCCGACCACTTCGTGCGGCCCGGCATGATTGGCAATGCGACGCGCCTGCCATTCCTGGCGGTGCTGTTCGGTATTCTGGGCGGAGTGGAAACCCTGGGCCTGGTTGGCCTGTTCATCGGGCCGGTGGTGATGGTGCTGTTTATGACGCTGTGGTACGAGGCCAATTTGTTCGACGAGGCCTAGGCTGCCTGGTCATTGCGCTGTTGCCGTACTAGCTGTACTGCTGGTGCTTGATGGTGCTTGATGCTGCGTGATGGTGCCAACTGGTGCCAGCCGTCGTGGCTGCGGCTGCGGCAGAGTCCGTCGGTAGGTCGACGGCCTGTGCCGGGCCGGGGCCGCATCAATGGGCTTTGGACAGGATCAGCAGCCAGCGGCGCATCAGCAGCACCTCGACGTGGCCGGGTTCGATGCCGGTGTCGCACTCGATGAGCGGATTGACGGCGTAGTAGCGTTTGCGGAAGTCACGGCAAACCAGCATTTCGCGCTTGCCCATGCGGACCAGGAAGGATGTAGGGGCATATTCCAGACCAAAACGGGAGCCGAAACCGCTATTCAATGTTGTCATGACGTTTCCTTTTGAGGGAGATGCGTTGAACGAGAGAGTCCAGAATAGCATAACTACTGTATGAATGCACAGGTACTGTATAAATAAACAGCTGACGGGCACAGATGTGGTTTTTTTGCCTACACCAGCAAAGAATGGATTTAAATGAAGTTTTTGTCAACAAATAGAGTATTGCGTTTTATCGAGGCACGCTTCACGCCGGGTGGCGAGCTGGGCTTGCATCTGACGGCCGGCGTGGCGCTGATGGTGTTGGCCACGGCCGTGTTCGGCGCTATCGCCGGGGCGGTAGTGGGGCGGACGGGCATCGCCTTGCTCGACTTGAGGGTGTCGCAGTGGTTCGACGCGCACGCCGCCGAGCCGCTGGTCAGCGTGGTGTTGGTGTTCAGCGCGCTGCACAGCGTGGCCAGCGTGGCCGTGGCGGCGGGCTTGTTGGGCTGGTATTTCTGGCGCCGGCGCGAGCGCTACTGGCTGCTGGCGCTGGTTTGTGCCGTCCCGGGCGGCATGCTGCTGAATGTACTGCTAAAGTACGTTTATCAGCGCAGCCGTCCGGTGTTCGACGCGCCGATGGTGGACTTGGCCACCTACAGCTTTCCCAGCGGTCATACCTCGGCCAGCACGGCGCTGTATGGCTTTCTGGCCTGCTACGTGGTGATGACGGCAAGGCGGCACGGCACGCGCGTGTGGGCGGTGTTGCTGGCGGTGTTGATGGTGGCGCTGGTGGCCACCAGCCGGGTGTATCTGGGCGCGCATTATCTGAGCGACGTGCTGGCCGGCATCGTCGAGAGCTGCGGTTGGCTGGCGCTGTGCATCACCGGCTGCTCGACCTTGCGGCGCCGACGCGCCGCTTAGTCCGGAGCGCCGCTGTTTTTTATTTGGAACAACGGGAGAATATGCTGGGTCCTATCACTGTCATCATCAACGCCGGCGCCGGCCTCGGCTACCAGTCCGACTGGACCGAACAGCTGCGCGGCAAGCTGGAGGCGCCCGGTGTCGCGGTGACCCTGAAGCTGGCGCACGACGGCGCCGAGATGATCGCCGCCGCCGAGCAGGCGCTGCGCGAGGGCGCGGCGATGGTGGTGGCGGGTGGCGGCGACGGCACGCTCAACGCGGTCGCCTCGGTGTTGGTGGGCAGCGGGGTGCGCTTCGGCGTGCTGCCGCTGGGCACCTTGAACCATTTCGCCAAGGACATGAAGATCCCGCTGGCGCTCGACGAGGCCATCGCCAACCTGTTCCACGGCCAGCCCTGCCAGGTCGACGTGGGCGAGGTCAACGGCCGCATCTTCCTCAACAACTCCGGCCTCGGCCTGTATCCCGACATCGTGCGCCAGCGCGAGCAGTTGCAGCGCAAGCTGGGGCAGGGCAAGTGGCCCGCCTTCGGCCGCGCCTTGCTGACCGCGCTGCGGCGCTATCCCTTCCTCCATGTCAAGCTCAAGGTCAACGGCGACGAGCACGTGCGGCGCACGCCGTTCGTCTTCATCGGCAACAACGAGTATCTGCTGCAGGGACTCAACCTTGGCGCCCGCGACCGGCTCGACGGCGGCACGCTGAGCCTGTACGTGGCGCAGCGGCCGACCCGGCTGGGCTTGCTACGGCTGGCCTTCCACGCGCTGCGCGGCCGCTTGTCCGAGGCCAAGGATTTCGACCTGCTGTTGGCGCGCGAGATGGTGATCGAGACGCACCACAAGCATTTGCGCGTGGCCACCGACGGCGAGGTCAACCTCGTGCATACGCCGCTGTGCTACCGCGTGCTGCCGGCGGCGCTGACGGTGATGGCGCCGCCGCGCGCGGTTGAGCCGGTCGATGCCGCCGCCGACAACGCCGCCGCCGCCGCCGAGAATGCCGCCGCCAACGCCAACGCCAACGCCACCACCACCACCACCACCACCACCACCACCAGCGCCACCGCCAGCGTCGCCGCCAGCGTCGCCGCCGGGCCAGCCCCGTCCGCCAGCTCGGCGGCGACGGCCTAGGAGGGCGCCATGCGGACACTGGTGCATCTGTCGGATCTGCATTTCGGCCGCGTCGACCAGGCCCTGCTGGCGCCGCTGCAAACGCTGGTGACGCGGCTGGCGCCGGACGTGCTGGTGGTCTCCGGCGACCTGACGCAGCGCGCCCGCAGCGCCGAGTTTATCGCCGCGCGGGCCTTCCTCGACACCTTGCCGGGGCCGCAGATCGTGGTGCCGGGCAATCACGACATTCCGCTCTACGACGTGGCCGGCCGCTTCTTCGCGCCCTTGCGCAAGTACCAGCGCCATGTGACGCTGGACCTGGCGCCGGAATATGTCGACGAGGAGATCGCCTTGCTGGGCGTGAACACGGCGCGCTCGCTGACCTTCAAGGACGGCCGCATCAACCGCCAGCAAATCGAGCAGATCCAGCGCCGCTTCGCCCAGCTGGCGCCGGAGGTGGTGCGCATCGTGGTCAGCCACCATCCCTTCGACCTGCCGGCCGGCGCCGACGAGAACTCCCTGGTGCTGCGCGCGCCGCAGGCCATGCAGGCCTTCGCCGCGTCCGGTGTCGACCTGCTGCTGGCCGGCCACATGCACGCCAGCCACAGTGGCGACAGCTCGCAGCGCTATTCGCTGGGCGGCTACGCGGCGCTGGTGGTGCAGGCCGGCACGGCGACCTCGACGCGCGGTCGCGGCGAAGCGAATTCCTTCAACGTGATCCGGATCGACGCCAGCCACATCCAGGTCGAGCGCTACGCCTGGGTCGCCGCGACGGCGGCCTTCGAGTCGGCCGGCCACGCCGGCTTCCGCCGCAGCGGCGCGCTGTGGGCGGCGGTGGCGGCGCTCTGAGCGCCGGGCGCTTAGAGCCAGTAGTTCATGAAGCGCGCCGCCCACTCCTTGATGCGGTTGCCCAGCGGACGGTCGCGCCATTGCTCCAGCGTGATCTGTTGCGAGTCGCGCAGATCCTCCTGGAAGGCTTTTTCCATCTCGTTGCCGAAGGCCTCGCCGAGGACGATCACGTTCAGTTCGCTGTTGTGCAGAAAGCTGCGGGTGTCGATGTTGGTCGAGCCGACGGTCGACCAGGCGGCGTCGACGACGGCGGTCTTGGCGTGCAGCACGGCCAGTTTGAGTTGGAAGATCTTGACGCCGGCGGCCAGCAGTTCGTCGTAGAAGGCGTGGCCGGCGTGGAACACCAGGCCGCTGTCGGAGACGCCGGGCAGCACGATGCTGACCTCGACGCCGCGTTGGGCGGCGGCCTTCAGCGCGTCCACCGTCTGGCGGTCCGGCACGAAGTAGGCCGAGGTGATGTGGATGGATTTCCTGGCTTGCTGGAAGGCCAGGTTGTAGGCCTTGAAGATCTCGAACTGGCCGTCCGGCTCGCTGGCCAGCACGCGCATCAGCTTGTCGCCGGCGATCACCGGCTGGGGGAAGTAGTCGGCCTCGCGCAGGTCCTCCTGGTCCTGGCCGGCCCAATGGCGCACGAAGCTCCACTGGAAGGCGGCCACCGCCGGTCCCTCGATCTTGATGTGGGTGTCGCGCCAGCCGACCTGGGACGGCGCGGTGGGCTTGGACTTGGAGCGGAACAGCGAGCTCTTGGCGTAGGTGTCGCTGATGTTGATGCCGCCGGTGAAGGCGGTCTTGCCGTCGACGATCAGCAGCTTGCGGTGGTCGCGGTTGTTGATCTTCCAGGCGTCGCCGCGCAGCTTGGCCGGGTTGACCGGGTTGAAGGCGAGCAGGTGGATGCCGGCCTGGCGCATGCGCTCGAAGAATTCCTGCGGCACGCCGATGGTGCCGACGCTGTCGTAGATGATGTTGACCGTCACGCCGGCGCGCTGCTTGGCGATCAGCTGGTCGGCGAACTGCAGGCCGAGCGGGTCCTGGTCGAAGATATAGGTTTCCAGGTTGATGCTGCTGCGGGCGGCGGCGATGGTCTTGAGCATCTCGGCCATGGTCTGCGGGCCGTCGAACAGCAGGGTCGCCTTGTTGCCGGCGATCAGGGGAACGCCGGTGGCGGCCTCCTCCAGCGCGGCCTGGGCCTTTTGGTCCAGGGTCGCCTTGGGCCAGCGCCGCGCCAGCAGGGCGCGGGCGCGCTCCTCGCTGAGCACGCCGTGCGCGCCGCTGACGCTGGGCACCGCGCCGGCCTTCGGCGTGGCCTGGATGGTGCTCACATCCGGTAGCGAAGCGCAGGCGCATAGCGCCCAGCACATCAGTGTCGAAGGAAGCCAGCGCGCGACGCTCGTGGTGTTCATCTGTGAACCTTGTGGTTGGATGGGGCCTCGTCCGCCGGCAAGGCCGGCGGCACTTCCTTGGCGCCAATGAAAAATTCCAGCGGGGCCTTGAGAAACTTGCGTCCCAGCACCTTGAGCAGGGCGATGCCGTGCTCGAAGCGCACCTGGCGCGAGCGCAGCGCCACCCACAGCGCCAGGCCGAAACTGACCAGCAGGTTGACCGAGCCGATGGCCAAGAAGCCGACGATCGACTTGCTGGCAAGTTGCCAACTCATATTATGGTCGAGTGCGACCAGGGCTGTCGCAAAGTTGGCCGAGGAGAAGGTGACGTGGCGGATGTCGAGCGGCAAGCCGAGCAGATAGCCCAGGGTGCCGATGGTGCCGAGCAGCACGCCGAAGAAGAAATTGCCCATTAAACCGCCGAGGTTGTTCTCCAGATACAGGCCGAGGCGGTTCAGCCGTTCCTGGCCGAGCAGCCGGCCCAGGCCGCGCAACTGGCCGATGCGCTGCGCCCAGCGGGTGTACAGCGCCTGGTTGTCGTAGTAGCCGGAGATCAGGCCGGCGACGAACAGGCAGACGCCGGCGATGGCGGCGTAGAACAGGGCCGGGCTGCCGATCGGGTCGATGTCGTGCAGCAGGTGCATGGCCTTCTCCGGCGTCACCAGATGGCGCCCGGTGATCGCCTTGTAGCCCAGCGCGATCAGCCAGGCGGTGGGGATGGCCGTGGCCAGGTTGCCCAGCACCGCCATGATCTGCGTGCGGAAGACCTTGTTGATCAGCTCGGCCATGCTGTCGAGGTCGATGTGGCGGCCGTCCTTGCTGTGCAGGCCGGCGGCGATGCGCGAGGCGGTCATGGCCGGCTGCTTGGTCGCCACGGTGAAGTGCAGCAAGTGGATGAACATGAAGCCGAGCGAGTAGTTCATGCTGAACAGGAAGGCCTCGACCAGCGGCGCGGCGCGCAGGTAGGACATGAGGATCTTGAACAGGGCCATGAAACCGATCACCAGGCCGGCGCCGGCCGAGGACAGGAACATCGCGCCCATCTGGCTGCGGTTGTCGGCCACGTAGTGCTCGCCGGTGCGGCTGGCGTTCTCGGTGATGTTGCGCGCCAGCAGGTCGATATTGTCGGCGAACAGGTCGCGCACCGCGTACTTGTTGTTGTGCGCCTCGATCAGTTCGAGCGTCAGGGCGACGCCGGCGGCGCGGCGCTGCTGCGCCGGGGTGGCGGCCTGGGCGGCGTTGGCGGCGCCGGCGGGGATGGCCTCGGCGCAGGCGGCGGCCAGGTCCAGGGTCGGCGCGCTGGGCAGCTCGCCGGACATGTCGACCAGGAACAGCAGCTTGCGCAGCCGGTCGATGCTCTGGCTCAGCGACACCAGCAGATAGGTCAGGGCGATGCTGGTGCCCTGGCTGAGCGCCTTCTTGCGGATCTTGGCGACCACCTCGTCACATTGGTCGAGCATCACCAGCAGGTGCTTGGCGTCCTCGATGGTGTCGGCGGTGCCGGCCAGCAGGCGGTTGTAGCCGTCCAGGTAGGCGTTGACCTCGACGTTCTGCTCCATGAAGGGCGAGTCGTAGGTCTCCATCTCGGTGTGGAAGTTGGTCAGCTTGGGTTCCAGGCCGATGGCGCAGACGCGGTAGGACAGGGTGCGGATCGCTTCGAGCAGGCCGGGCAGCATCAGCTGGCCGGCGGCGCCGGACTGGACCGGCCGGGCCATGGCCGCCGCGGCGCCGTTGTCGTTGTCGTTGTCGTTCTCGTTCTTGTTCTTGTTCTCGTTTTCGGTCAGGGCCGGCGTCCGGGCCGGCGCGCCGATCACGTCGAGCAGGGCCAGCCAGTCGGCGGCGGGCACGGCGCTGATCCAGAGGTGGTCGGTCTTCTTGTGGATGATCTGGTCGAGCGCGTCGCTCAGGTATTCGTCGCCCAGCGCCGGCGGCAGCATGCGGAAGGAGATGCGGCGCTTCAGCTCGGTGAAGAAGCCGTCGTTCGACAACACGCCGATCTCGGTGTACAGGCTGGCGTGGCGGCGCGCGCGCAGCACGCTGCGGACGTAGCCGTGCAAGGCGGCGGCGTGTTCGGGATTGCCTTTGAGTAGCTGGCAGAGGGTGCGGACGTTGGCCGTGGCGTGTTCGGCGTCGGCCGCACGTTTGGGGCGCAGGGTGTTGAACAGCTCGACCATCAGGTCGATGTTGCCGCTGTTCGGATCGATACGTTCGAGGAGTGCGAGCATGCGGGGAGACGGACTAGCCGCATTAGTCAAAACAACAGTATATCGTTTTGTGCGGCAACGGTATGTACGGCGCCGTACATTGCACAGGGGAAATCCCCGAAGCGGCGCCCAAGGCGGGCGCCGCCGCCTCGTGTTCAGCAGAGCAGGATCTGGCGCGCCGCCAGGCGCAGCTCGGCGCGGAAGTCGGGATGGGCGATGGCGATCAGGGCCTCGGCGCGCTGGTGTGCCGACTTGCCGCGCAGCTGGGCGACGCCGTACTCGGTGACCACGTAGTTGACGTCGTTCTTGCTGGTGGTGACGTGGGTGCCCGGCGTCAAGGTCGGCACGATGCGCGAGATGCTGTCGTTCTTGGCGGTCGACGGCAGCACGATGAAGGCCTTGCCGCCGCGCGAGCGGTTGGCGGCGCGCACGAAGTCGACCTGGCCGCCGGTGCCGGAGTAGGGCAGGTGGGCGATGCTCTCCGAGCCGCACTGGCCGAGCAGGTCGACCTGCAGGCTGGCGTTGATGGCGACCAGCTTGTCGTTCTGGCCGGCGATGTGGGGATCGTTGGTGAAATTGACCGGATGCATCTCCAGCATCGGATTGTGGTGCATGAAGTCGTACAGGCGTTTCGAGCCGAGCGCGAAGGTGGCCACCATCTTGCCCGGCAGGTGGGTCTTGCGGCGGTTGGTGACGACGCCGGCCTCGACCAGGCTGAGGATGCCGTCGCCGATCATCTCGGTGTGGATGCCGAGGTCGACCTTGTTGGTCAGCTGCATGACGACGGCGTCGGGAATGCCGCCGTAACCGATTTGCAGGGTCGAGCCGTCCTCGATCATGTCGGCGACGTACTTGCCGATGGCCTGCTGCACCGGGCCGATGACCGGCAGCGGCACCTCGAAGAGGGCGGCGTCGTCCTCGACCAGCGCGCTGACCTGGGAGATGTGGACGTGGCACTGGCCGTGGGCGAACGGCACGTTGGGGTTGACCTCCAACACCAGCGCGCGCGCCTTCTGGACGGCGGCCATGGTGTAGTCGGCGCCCAGGCTGAGCGAGAAGTAGCCGTGCTCGTCCATCGGCGAGGCCAGCGAAAAGACCACGTCGGCGGCGATGTCGCCGCGCTCGATCAGCTGTGGCAGCTCGGAGAAATAGGCGGGGATGAAGTCGTTCCAGCCGGCCTGGCCGCCGGGGCGCGAGGCGCCGCCGAAGAACAGCGCCAGGTGGCGCACGTGCTCGACGGTGGCGCAGTCGAAGTAACCGTATTTGCGCAGCGCCAGGATCTGCGCCACCTTCACGTCGTGGAAGCGGCGGCGTTGTTCCGACAAGGCCGTCAGCAAAGTCGGCGGCTCGCCGGCGCCGGTGGGCACGATGATGCAGTCGCCGTCCCTGAGATGGCTCAAGGCGTCGTTTGCCGAGCAGCGTTTGCTGGCATACAGGGTGTGTGCGGATACATGGGACATGAAGCGGCGGCCTTTCACTATCGATGAACGTGTGGCCAGACTATACGCCAACACGATAGTGAAAGAATGTTAAGCGTTGCGTAGTATTTCTATATTGTGTTTGCCTGCGCACAGAGGCCGTGTGTCAGGAAGAAGTAAGCTGGATCGACTGCCTGGTCGGCGTGCGTCGGAACGCCAGGAATGCCGCGCTACGGCGCCCTGCCTGGATTCGACGATGAGTTGGAAGAAGAGTTGGAAGATGAGTCGGGAGACGATCATGAAGAGCTACTACCTCGCCTGCGGTCTGCTGCTGCCGGTGTTCGCCTGGGCGCAGAGCAGCGCGGCCTTGCCCTTGTACGGCGTGCTCGACGCCAACTGGGCCGACTACCCGCTGCAGCGCGGCGACCGCGGCAACACCAACACCATCAGCTGGCAGACGCCGCGCCTGCGCGGCATCAGCGCCAGCGCCATTTACCGCGTCGGCGAGTCGCCCGGCAACGACGCGCGCAACCGCGTCTACAGCATGACCTTGGGCTATGCGCGCGACATGTTCAACCTCAGCCTGTCGCACCAGCGCAGGAACAATGCGGTCGACGCCGTGGCGACACTGCCGGCGGCCGATTTGTCGGCGCAGAGCAGCTTACTGGCGGCCAACTTGAAGCTGGGACGGGCCACGGTCTACGCGGCCTACGGCCACAACCATGGCGACGCCGGCCTGCCGTGGGACAGCGGCAATCCCTACGGCGCGCTGGCCTTCTCCTCGCCGGTCAGCAACAGCAGCGACCTGTTGTTCGGCGTCGCCGTGCCGCTCGGCAGGACCACGCTGCTGGCCTCGGTCATCCACCGCAACGACCGCACGATGCTCAACCAGGACGCGCGGCAACTGGCCATGGGCATGACCTATTCGCTGTCGCGGCGGACGGATTTTTACGCCGCCTTGGCCCACGTGCGCTACCAAGCCGGCGGCAACACTATGACTGTCAACAGGAGTAACTTCGGCGCCAACAGCGGGGCCAACTTCGGCGTTGCGCCACGCACCGATCGCGCCGTCAACTTCGGTGTGCGCTACGGTTTTTGAGGCGACCCGGCCGTGCCGGCCGGATGCCGCCGCGCCCGGTTTCCGTGTTGCTGTTCAGCTGTAATTCAAACGTCATCCAAACGATCACAACAAACGATCACAACAAACGATCACAACAACGACGAACGGCGCGCCACGCCTAGCGTGTCGCGCCGTTCGTCGGTCCGGCGGGCGTGGCCGCTAGACGCCGCGTCCGCTAATCAGACGCAACAGCACCATGATGACGGCGATCACCAGCAGGACGTGGATGAAGCCGCCGATGGTGTAAGACGTGACCAAGCCAAGCAGCCACAGGATGAGCAAGACTACTGCGATGGTATAGAGCATGATGGTCCCCTTGCATAAAGTGTGAAATGCGATGAGCTCGGTGCCTGTTGGCGGGCCGGAGCACATCGATCGCGATGTCGCTCTGGCGTCGAAACCGGCCAGTGCGAATCATGTAGCTATTATCGCGACAGGGGGATTGCGCTTCCGTTCGCTGACGTACATAGGCGGCACTTAATTGAATACTCGGCATCTATATTCGGCATCTATATTCGCCGTCGACATTCCGTCGATATGCAGTCGATACGCGGTCGGTAGCGGGCGTCGATATTCAGCGGCTGTGGCGGCGTTCGAGCGGCGCGCGGGCCAGCCAGTCCAGCATGCCCAGCAGGCCGGTGGCGCCGACCAGGCCGACCAGCATGCCGCCGGTGATGAGCAGGGTGACGGTCAACACCGGCATGGCCGGATCGGTCAGGTTGAGCGAGGCGAAACCCAGGCGCGCGATCAGCATACCCAGCAGGATGACGGTGCTCCAAATGTATTTACTCATGATTCTGTGGTCCTTGTAAGGCAAGCGGCCGAGAGGATGGCGGCTGGCCTCCATTGTCGTGGCGCCTTGCAAATTGATCTGTTCGCCATTTCACTTAGCGGCGCCAAACGCAACGCCCCCGCAGCGAGCTGCGGGGGCGTGTGGTCGAACTGATAAGAATGGCGGCGCCGCCGCCCGTGCCCGGCTAGCCGTTGGCGCGCAGCTGGCCGTTGACGACCTTGACGGAGTCGCCGTTGCCCCAACCGGGTTTGCTGCCCTGGTGCAAGGTGCGGCTGCTGCCGTCGTCCATGCGCACGACGATTTCATAGCTGTGGCTGGCGTTGACGTTGCCCTCGATCTGGTTGCCGGCGACGGCGCCGCCGACGGCGCCGACCACGGTGGCCAGTTGCCGGCCGTGGCCGCCGCCGACCTGGTTGCCGAGCAGGCCGCCGAGCACGGCGCCGCCGGCCGCGCCGACGCCGCTACCCTGGGCGCGGGTGGTGATCTCGCGCACCGATTCGATCACGCCGCACTGGTGGCAGACGGCGGCCTGGAGGTTTTGCTGGCGCGCCGGGGCGGGCGCGGCGCGGTGCCGTTCGTTCTGTTCGCGGTGCTCGTCGAGCGCGGCGAGGCGGCGCTGCTCGGTCTGGCGGCGCGCCGCCGCGTCGCCGGACTGCTCGTCCGGCGGATTCAGCGGCGCGCTGGCGGACTGGCCGGTGCCGGCCGAGCTGGGCAGCCAGCCCATGACGGCGGCCGTGCCGACGCCGCAGAACAGCACAACGGCGACGGCGGCGGTGATCATCAGGGGATGGGGGGCGGTTTTGGCGAGCGGGATCGGGGTGGTCATGATGCTTCCTTAGGGTGAACTGTTGATGGGTGTCATTTTGCCGGCTTGCATCTTGCCGTTCCGTGCGTCAGCGTACATACGTGTCATATATTCGCCGCTACGCTCAAAGCAAGCTCCCCCATACGCCCATTCACCCGCACCAATATCACACGGCGCGCGCGCCGGGAAGGTCATTCAGCCATGTCCACCTCGCTTATTCCAATGATCTGTTTGTTGTTGCTCTCGCCCATGCCATATCTGCGCCACCGCTTGCGGCGCCCGGCCGCACCGGTGCCCCTGCCGGTCGCGGCGGCGAGGGGGAAATGAACTTGTCCACCGACCCTGGCCGGGCCGGGAGAACCCCGTTGCGCGCCACCGGCAACGGTCTGCTGGCCAGCCTGCCGCAGGAAGACCGGCGCCATCTGGCCGCGCTGTCCGAGCTGGTGCGGGTCGAGGCCGGCGAGGTCTTGTGCGAGCCGGGCCAGACGATGCGCCACATCTATTTCCCCGACGACTGCCTGATCTCGCTGCTGGCTGTGGCCGAGGGGCGCATGACCCTGGAGGTCGGCTCGATCGGCCGCGAGGGCATGGTCGGCGCCTCGGTGGCGTTGGGCCACACCCAGGCCCAGGTGCGCGCCGTGGTGCAGCGCGCCGGCCGCGTGGTGCGCATTGACAGCGGCGACTTCTGCGCCGAATTCGGCCGCATGGCCTCGCTGCATACGCTGCTGCACCGCTATACCGACTCGCTGCTGGCGCAGGCCATCCAGATCGCCGTGTGCAGCCGTTTCCACGTGCTGGAGGCGCGGCTGGCGCGCTCGCTGTTGATCACGCGCGACCGCCTGCAGTCGGAGCGCTTCCACTTGACGCACGAGTTCCTCGCCCACGCGCTGGGCGTGCGGCGGGTCGGCGTGACCAAGGCGGCCAGCTCGCTGCAACAGCAAAAACTGATTTCCTATAGCCGGGGCAATATCGAGATCCTCGACTCGGCCGGGCTGGAGGCGGTGTCCTGCCGCTGCTACGAGCTGGTCAAGGACGCTGGCGCGGGTGGCGTGGCGAATCTGTTCTTGTGAGGGAAGGGGCGGCGCTGCTGCGGGGGGATGGGCGGGACGGAGTGGGGCGGGATCAAACGCAGTAACACGGGATACGACGGAATAAGACGGGATAAGACGGAATAAGACGGGATAAGATGGAATAAGACGGGGTACGGCGGAGTAAAAGGCAGGCGCGACCGCATGGCGGCCGCGCCTGCCTGTTTTTAGCGGTGCTTCTCGACCTGGTTGCCGATCACGCCGCCGACGGCCGCGCCGCCCACCGTGCCGACCGGGCTGCCGCCGGTCAGCACCGAGCCGGCCACGGCGCCGATGCCGGCGCCGATGGCGGTGCTCTTGTCCTGCCGCGACATGCCGGCGCAGGCGCTCAGGCTGATGACCAGGGTCAGTGCGAGGGCCGGTGTGGCCAGTTTTTTAATGATGCTCATGGAAGTCTCCTGTTGAAGTGGCTGCCGACGGAATCGTCGCCTTGCCACCGATGAGCCGAGATTAGTGGAGCACCGGAAATGGTTCCGTTCGCCAACGCACATTGCGTTGTAAAACTTGTTACACGGTCTAGCGCGACCGCCGCGCCGCCGGGCGCTGGCCGGGCGGCGGCGCCACCGCCTTGCCGGCGGCCTCGGCCAGCAGGCGGGCGCAGCCGCTCGGATGGTCCGGCCCGGTGCTCAGCAGCGGCACCACGGCGGCCACCGGCGCCACCACGGCCAGCGCCAGCGCGCCGCCGGCGCGCAGGGCCAGCACGCCCTTGTCGATGCTGAAGTCGGGTTGCTTGAAGCTGCCGTGCACGTAGATCGGCGCGCGCAGCGAGAACACGCGCAGGCCCCGGCTGTCCGGCTTCAAGGTCAGGTCGAGCCGCTCGTTGGCCAGGTTGACGGTGCCGCTGACGTTGAGCAGCGAGTCCTCGGTGTCGAGCACGAAGCGGCGCGTGCGCATCAGGCCGCGCTCGACGCCGAACTCGCTGACCATGCAGTTGAGCTTGACCTGCTTGTCGCCGGCCAGCTTGGCCAGCAGCACGTTGCCGATGTTCAGGCCGAGCTCTTCGAGCAGCAGCTTGCTGACGGTGCCCTGGTTGACCACGCCCTTGACCTCGCCGTTGGCGCTGGCCAGCAGGCTGGCCACCGAGTTGCCGGTGGCCGACAGCGCGATGTCGGCGTTGATCTCGCCGACGCTGGCCGGCATGCCGTCGAGCGCCGGCAGCAGTTGCTTGAGCTTGATGTGGCTGGCGCTGGCCTTCAACTCGGCGCGGATGGCGTCGGCACTGAGCTTGCCGCTGCCGTCGAGTTTGATGTCGGACTTGAACTTGCCGCCGGCCACGTCGAAGTTGAGCGGCGTCAGCGCCAGCACGCCGTCCTTCAGGTGCAGCACGGTGTCGAGGTTGTGGATCGGCAGGTCGGCGCCGCGCACCAGGCGCTTGGCCTGGAAGCCGACGTCGGCGTCGAGCGCGGTCCAGCGCTCGGTCTTGAAGGTTTCCACCGGCAAGACCTTGTCGCCCGGCTGCACCGCCGCCACGCCGCGCGCCTGCTTGCTGGCGTTGGAGTCGGCGCCGATCAGCGGGCCGAGGTCGGACAATTGCAGCAGCGTCGAGCTGACGGCGCCGCTCAGGCGCGGCCGTGGCCGGCCGGTTTCGAAGCTGAGCTTGCCGGCGATGTCGCTGGCGCCGACCTTGCCGGTGAATTTTTCATAGGTCCAGCGGCTGCCGCCCCGGCCCAGGCTGCCGAGCAGGCGGCCCTCGGTGGTGAAGGCCGGCGTCTCCGGCAACAGCACGCCGGTCAGAGGGTAGAGCCGCGCCATGCTGGGGCCGGACAATTTCAGCCGCAGGTCGAGCGCGGCCAGCGCGGTGGGCCGGGTCAGCGTGCCGACCACGGCGATGCGGGTGCCGCCGACGGCGACGTCGGCCGCCAGCGGGTAGGGCGCGGTTTGCGCCTGCAACGACAGCACGGCGCCGGCCTTGCCGCCGCCCGTCAGCGGCTGGCCGTTCCAACGCCCGCGCAGGGTCCAGGCGACGCCGTAGGCCGGGTCGCTGATGGTGTCGATGGCGGCGCTGGCGTCGATTTTCTGCACCGCGTCGAGCAGTTGCACCGTGCCCTTGGTGAACACCACGCGTTGCAGGTCGAGGCGCCAGGGCGAGGGTTTGGCGGCGGGCTTGAAGGTCCAGTTGTTGCCGCCGTCGGCGTCGCGGCGCAGCAGCACGAAGGGGCGTTCGAAGCGCAGCACGGGGATGGCGATGCGCTGTTGCAGCAGCGGCAGCAGTTCGATGGCGAACGACAACTGGCCGACGCTGGCCATCTCGGTCGGCGTCAGCGGCATGGCGCGCGCGTCCTTGTTGGCGCCGGGGCTGGGGGTGTAGCCGCGCGCCGGCAGGGTCGCCGGGTTGCCCAGGTGGACGTCGTTGGCCACCAGATGCGGCAGCGGCAGGTAGTCGCTCCAGCTGCGGTCCTGCGCCGAGCTGCCCTGGCGTTGCCAGGTCAGCGCCAGCGCGCCGTGGATTTCGAAGGGACGGTCGATCGCCTCGCCGATCTTGGCGTTGAGCCAGGGGCGGGCCTGGTTCCAATCGTAGTTGAGCAGGACGACGATGGCGACGACGGGCGCGGCGAGCAGGACGCCGGCGACGCCGAGGACGAGGCGGGTGCGGCGCGATTTGGGCATGGGCATGGCATGGCCTTTCTTGATGGGTGGCGGGCGGCAGCATAGCGCGGCTGCGGCCGGAAGGCCAGCGCTTTGCGCGTCGACGCGTCAGGCGCGCCGCGCCGTCGCGGCATCGACGCCGTTTTGGCGCGGACGCCAAGGCGGCTCTTGCCTCCAGTGTAACGCCGCCGCGTCGGCCTCGCCGTGCGCTGGCGTACCAAGCGCGCGGCTGCCGGCGGCTGCTGGACGCGCCCCCGCC
>NZ_JAEMNU010000020.1:53695-57604 GCF_016461825.1 Rugamonas violacea
GGGCGCGTCGCCAGCTTACTTCAGCGCCTCGCTCAGGCCGGGGGCGAACTCGGCGCCGTGCTTGACTTGCGCGGTCGAGGCCTTGATGGCGCCGCCGATGGGCTCGGCGCGGCCGCCCAGGCATTTGCCGAGGAAGTTCTCGGTGACGGCGTTGAAGGCGATGTTGTTGACCGGCCGGGCGAAGCCGTGGCCCTCGTCGGGGAAGGCGACGTAGGTGACCGGGATCTGCTGGGCGGCCATCGAGGCGACGATCTGCTCGGACTCGCGCACGTTGACGCGCGGATCGTTGGCGCCTTGGCCGATCAGCAGCGGCCGCTGGATGTTCTGGGCGAAGTTCAGCGGCGAGCGCTCCTTCAGCAGCGCGCGGCCGGCCTCGGTGGTGGGGTCGCCCATGCGCTTGTAGAACTGCTGCTTGCCGGCTTCCCAGTACGGCGGAATGGTTTGCAGCAAGGTGAACAGGTTGGACGGGCCGACGATGTCGACGCCGCAGGCGAAGGTGGTGGGGGTGAAGGCCATGCCGGCCAAGGTGGCGTAGCCGCCGTAGGAGCCGCCCATGATGGCGACCTGGTCGGCCTTGGTGACGCCTTGCTGGACGGCCCATTGCACGGCGTCGAGCAGGTCGTCATGCATCTTGCGGCCCCACTGCAGGTCGCCGGCCGAGATGAACTGCTTGCCGAAGCCAGTCGAGCCGCGGAAGTTCACCGACAGCACGGCGTAGCCGCGGTTGGCCAGCCATTGGTGGGTGCCGTTGTAGCCGTAGCGGTCGCGCGCCCACGGGCCGCCATGCACCAGCAGCACCATCGGCACCGGCCGGCTGGCCTTGCCGCTGCCGGCCGGGTCGACCGCCTTGGGCAGCGTCAGGTAGGACACCAGGGTCAGGCCGTCGCGCGCCTTGATCTCCCGCGGGTGCATCTGGCTCAGCGGCGCGCCTTCCAGCTCGGGACGGCTGATGTAGAGCCGGCTCAGGCGTTGGCCCTTGCGCTCGTACAGCCAGCTCGACTGCGGCGCCGTCACGCTGTCGAGGTGGACCAGCCATTTGTCGTCGGCCTCGGTGCGCGAGGCGATGGTGAACTGGCCTTGCAGGTTTTTCTTCAGGAAGGCCAGGTCGTCCTTCAGCTGGTCCGACAGCGGCAGGTACTCATGCTGCAAGTACTCGACCGTGTAGGCCTGCGCCTGGCCGGTTTGCGGATCGAACAAGGCGTTGGCGATGTCGGCGCGGGCGTCCTGCGCCAACACCGTGCCCTTGCCGCTGGCCAGGTCCTGGGCGATCAGCGCGGAGGTGTTGCGGCCGCGCGAGTCGCTCCAATACAGCGTCTGGCCGTCGGCGGTGAAGCTGAGCGGATCGGTGGTCTGCGAGTCTTCCAGGCCGACCTCGGCCAGCGGCGTGCTGTCGATCTGGCCGCCGTTGACGCGGAAGTAGGCGGAGCCGCCGTCGCCGCGCGGCTTTTGCGCCAGGCGCAGGGTGAGCGTCTGGTCGGCCATGAAGCCGGCGTAGCCCTCGTTCTTTTGCACCAGGGTCAGCTTGCCGCTGGCCAGGTCCAGGCTGTAGACGTCGTGCCAGCGCGGGTCGCGGTTGTTGAGGCCGACCAGGATGCGGTCCTTCACCTTGCTGCTGATCTGCACCACCATGGCGCGGGTCTTCTCGAACGGCGTGTAGTTGCTCTGCTTGCCGCTGGCCACGTCGACGCCGTACAACAGGAAGTTCTCGTCGCCGCCCTTGTCCTGGATGAACAGCAGGGTCTTCGAATCGGGCGACCAGAAGCTGCTGCGGATCGGCCGCAGCTTTTCCTCCGTCATGGCACGCGCCTTGGACGGTTCGCCGGCCGGGGCGACCCAGACGTTGAGCACGCCGTCGCGCGGCGCGATCCAGGACAACCACTTGCCGTCCGGGCTGATCTTGCCGTTGGACTTGCTGGGGTTGCCGAAGATCTTGGCGCGCTCGATCAGCGGCGTATTGTCGGCGGCGGCGGCGACGGCGGCGGCGGGCGTGGTGGCGGCGGCCTGGGCCAGCGCCGGCGGCGCGCTGGCAAGGAGGAGGGCGGGAAGAAGCGCGGGCAGCAGGGCGGAGCGGAGCATGAGTACCTCGTCGATGTTGGGGAAACGGGAAACCAGAATAGATTTTCGTTGCCAGGGGAGCATAAACGAAAGCCTGGACGGGGACGTGGCGGCGCCGACCGGCGGCGCCAAAGCGGCGACAGGACGCGTATTTGAAGGGGTGGAATGCGGCGGCCGGCATAGACGGCGCTTTCATCGCCTGTGTGCGGCAGCGAACTGATGGCGGCTTAGCAAGAGCCTATAACGGTATCCATCGTCCGCAACCGCTCGATCCACCGTTTCATTTTGGGAGAACAAGAATGACCAACATCACCACCACCAAGCAAGCCGCCCGTCCCGCCGTCCGCCTGCTGTGCGCCATCGCCGCGATGCTGGCGCTGGGCGCCTGCGCCAGCCAGAAAACGCCGGCCACGGCCGATGTCGCCGTGTCGCGTGCGGCGGTCGAGAACGCCACCAGCGCCGGCGCCGCCGAATTGGCGCCGGCCGAGATGCAGTCGGCCCGCGACAAGCTGATGCGCGCCAACCAGGCGCTGGCCGCCAAGGACTACGGCGTGGCGCGCGACCTGGCCAACCAGGCTTCGGTCGACGCCAAGCTGGCGCAGAGCAAGGCCAACTCGGCCAAGGCCAGCAGCGCCGCCGATGAGCTGCAACAGAGCATCCGCGTGTTGCGCGAAGAGCTCGATCGCAACAGCAAGGTGCAGCAGCAATAGTCTTGAGCAGCGATAGTCTTCAGCAATAGTTTTCAGAAAGAATAGCCCGGCGCCAGCGCCGGACATAAGCGGGGCTGATGCCGGCTCCGACCGAATAAGTAGCGCTTATGCGTCGATCCCACAGCCGGGGGACGCAAGGCGCCAGCAACCAAGGAAACCATCATGAAAAAAGTCCACATTGTTCCGACCCTGCTCGCCATGTCGATCTTCGTCGCCGCCTGCAGCAGCACGCCGCTCACCACCAGTCTGCTCGACCAGACCCGGGGCGACTACATGGCGGCGCAAACCAATCCAAACGTGGCCCGTCTGGCGCCGACCGAGTTCAAGCAGGCCAGCGAGGCGCTGGACCAGGCCAACGCCGCCGCCGCCCGCAAGGACAGCCCGGAGGCGATCGACAAGCTGGCCTATCTGGCCAAGCAGAAGATCGCCACGGCGCGCGAGGTGGCCAAGCAGAAGGGTGCCGAGGCCGAGGTGGCTGACGCCGCCCGCCAACGCGACCAGGTCCGCCTCGACCAGCGCACCCAGGAGGCCGACCAGGCCCGTCTGAGCGCCGAGCAGGCCCGTCAACAGGCGGCGGCCGCCAACAGCCAGACCGCCGGCGCCGAAGCCGCCGCGCGCGACGCCCAGGCGCGTGCCGCCGCGTTGCAAGCGCAATTGGCCGACCTGCAGGCCAAGCAGACCGAGCGCG
This sequence comes from Rugamonas violacea, assembly GCF_016461825.1. Taxonomy (GTDB): domain Bacteria; phylum Pseudomonadota; class Gammaproteobacteria; order Burkholderiales; family Burkholderiaceae_D; genus Rugamonas. Next base: position 57,149 of record NZ_JAEMNU010000020.1, read on the forward strand.
GCCTGGTGGTGACCTTCGGCGACGTGCTGTTCAATGTCGACCAAGCCCAGCTCAGCGCCGAGGGCATGCGCACCGCGCGCAAGCTGGCCGACGTGCTGGCGCAAAACTTGGAGAGCAAGCTGCTGGTCGAGGGCTTCACCGACAGCACCGGCAGCGCCGCCCACAACCTGGAGCTGTCGCAACGCCGCGCCGAGGCGGTGCGTAACGCGCTGGCCGGCATGGGCGTGGCTGCCGACCGCATCACCACCCGTGGCTACGGCGAGGCTTATCCGGTGGCCGCCAACGACAGCGCCGGTCAGCGTCAGCTGAACCGCCGCGTCGAGATCGTGCTGTCACAGAACGGCGCGCCGATCGCCACCCGCCGCTAGGCCGGCGCGGCACTGCGCCGCCCTTGGCTGCACTCAGCGGCACTCAGCGGCATTCAGTAGAACTCAGCAGAACTCAGCAGCGGCGGCC
>NZ_JAEMNU010000020.1:57611-62113 GCF_016461825.1 Rugamonas violacea
CCGCCCCCCGCTTGGCCCCACCCCCACCACGCACTGGAGAATCCATCATGGCTGAAGCACCCACTTCCACCCGGTCCGGCATCGACACCGAGGCGATTCGCGTCGCCGCCCGCAATCTGCAGGACGGCCCCGTCACGGCCGGTTACAAAGGCGACCGCGAGGCCGTCATCGCCATGCTCAACGGCGCGCTGGCCACCGAGCTGGTCTGCGTGTTGCGTTATAAACGCCACTATTACACCGTCAGCGGGCGCGAGAACGGCGCCGTCAAGGCCGAGTTCCTCGAGCACGCCACGCAGGAACAGGAACACGCCGATACGCTGGCGGAGCGTATCATCCAGTTGAACGGCAAGCCCGATTTCAATCCGGCAACGTTGCTCGCACGTAGCCATGCCGAGTATGATGAGTCCGACGACGTACAATCGATGGTGCGGGCCAACCTGATCGCCGAGCGCGTGGCCATCGAATCCTACCGTCAGATGATCGAGCTGATCGGCGACACGGACCCGACGACCAAACACTTGTTGATCCAGATCATGGCGGTTGAAGAAGAACACGCCGACGATATGCGCGATTTGCTTGAATAGCGGAGCGTGGCGGGATCGGGCAGTAGTAGTGGCAGTACCAAGTACGGTTTTCACTTTCTCACTAAAAACAGGAGCTACATCATGCTGGAAAACAATATCTCTACCGTGAACAACGACGTGAAAACCCTGGTGAAAGACGCGCAGGCGCTGTTTACCGCCGCCACCGCGTTGACCGGCGAAAAAGCCGAGGAACTGCGCGGCCGCGGCATGCGCGCGCTGGACACGGCGCTGGCCAAGGCGCACGAGGCGCAGCAGAGCGCGCTGGTGGCGTCGAAGGAAATGGCCAAGCAGGCCGACGTGTACGTCAAGGAAAACCCATGGCGCTCGATCGCCGCCGCCGCCGGCATCGGCCTGCTGGTCGGTGTGATCCTGGGCCGCAAGTAATCCATCGTGGCGCACGCTGACGATATGGACAAGTCCGCCGCGCCCCATCCGGCCGGGCTGATCGCCTCGCTGGGCGCGATGACGCGCAACAGCCTCGGGCTGTTGCTGTCGCGCCTGGAGCTGGCGGCGCTCGAACTGTCGGAGGTGCGCAACAACCTGTTGCGCCTGGTGGTGGTGGGCGCCCTGGCCTTGATGGCCAGCTGGTTCTGCATCGCCTACGGCACGGCCACCCTGGTGTATCTGGCTTGGGAAACGATGGGCTGGAAGATCCTGCTGGTGCTGACGGCGCTGTTCGCCTGCCTCACGCTGGGCCTGGCCCTGTATGCGCGCGCCATGATTCGCCAGGGCAAGCTGTCGCTGCCGGCGACGATGGCCGAGATCAAGGCCGACCGTGACATGTTGTTGTAACCGGGGAGTGAGACTATGAGCAAGCAAGCCCAACAGGCGGCCCTGGCGGCCGCCAAGGCGCGTTTGATCGGCGAGGGCGAGCTGTACCGCATCGGCGTGGTGCACGCCAAGGCGCGGCTCGCCATGGCGCTGCGGCCGGAGGCGCTGATGCACGGCGCCGTCGAGCACGCCGTCGGGCTGGCGCAGGCGCGTTTCGGCGCCTTGTTGCAGCCGGGCGGACTGAGCGGCTTGAACCTGAAGATGCTGATGCCCTACGCCTTGACGGTCGGCTCCTTCGTGGTGCGCAAGCGCCTGTTCAAGCCGGCGCTGGGCGTCGGCGTGGCGCTCGCCGCCGGCGTGGCCTGGTTGCTGCGCCGCAAGCGCGCGGCCGCGCTGTCGGCCGACGACAACGAGATCGCCGACTAGGACCAGCCGGCGACATCCCACCAACGCCGCCACCATGCGGCGTTTTTTTCGCAGGAGCCATTTTGTCCGACAAGAAACAACCCCTCAATCCCGCCGGGCTGCGCGTGGTGCTGGTGCTGCAGGGCGGCGGCGCGCTGGGCGCCTACCAGGCCGGCGTCTACCATGCGCTGCACGAGCACGACCTGGTGCCCGACTGGATCGTCGGCACCTCGATCGGCGCCATCAACGCGGCCATCCTGGCCGGCAATCCCAAGGAGTCGCGGCTGCTGCGGCTGAAGGAGTTCTGGCAGCGCATCGCCCACGACGATCCGATCGACATGGCCCGCATCCCCGACCAGCAGCGCCGCGCCAACATCTGGCTGCAGAGCTGGGACACCATCGTGCGCGGCGTGCCGGGCTTCTTCAAGCCGCGCCTGCTCAGCCTGTTCGGCATGGGCGTGGCGGTGGCTCCCGAGCAGGCCAGCTTCTACGACACGGGCGAGCTGGGCCGGACGCTCGAGGAGCTGGTCGACTTCGATTATCTGAACACGCCGGGCGGCATGCGGCTGACCGTCAACGCGCTGCGCGTCAAGTGCGGCACGTTGAAGCGTTTCGACAGCGCCGAGACCACCTTGAGCGCCGACCACATCCGCGCCAGCGGCGCCTTGCCGCCGGGCTTTCCGGCGGTGCGCATAGACGGCGAGCTGTTCTGGGACGGCGGCCTGTATTCGAACACCCCGCTGGAAACCGTGCTGGACGACCCGTCGCACGTCGACACGCTGTGCTTCATGGTCGACCTGTGGAGCGCCGAGGGCGACGAGCCGACCACGCTCGACGAGGTGCAGACGCGGGCCAAGGACGTCACCTTCGCCTCGCGTTCGAAGCGCCACATCGAGGACTATGTGGCGACCCACACCATGCAACACAAGCTGCGCGAGCTGTACGCCGCGCTGCCGGCCTCGGTCAAGAGCGAGCAGACGGCGCGCGAGCTAGCCGCGCTCGGCTGCGGCACCACCTTGCACATCGTCCGCCTGCCGTACGCCGGACGCGACTGGCACATGGCGGCCAAGGATATCAACTTCTCGCGCGGTTCGATCGAGTGGCGCTGGGACCAGGGCTACCAGGACGCCCTGCGCGCCCTCAAGGCGGCCGGCTGGCTCAGCTTCGTCACCGAGGACACGCCGCTGGTGGTGCACGAGCTGCCGCCGCATCCGGTGCCGGCACCGGCGCCCGAGCCGGCCTGAGTCGGCCTGAGCCGGCGCGGCCGCCGGCGCGGTTGCCGCGGCCGGCGCTTGAAACGACACAGGGGGCGCCGTGGCGCCCCCTGTCGCATGGTCTCGCCGGCCGCGCCGGCGCCGGCCTACAGTCTGCCGGTCAGCAGCAGGATCAGCAGGATCACGACAACCAGGCCGGTGAGGCCGCTCGGCGCGTAGCCCCAACTGCGGCTGTGCGGCCAGGTCGGCAGGGCGCCGATCAGCGCCAGGACCAGAATGATCAAAATCAGTGTGCCCATCTTATTCTCCTTGTGGTGGTGACGCGGCGCGTGCGGCGGCGATCAGCGATCAATAGCGGTAGGCGCGGCCGTCGACCAGGCGCACGCGGTTGCCGACGCGCAGGTCGTAGACGCTGTCCTGGGTGACGATGCGGTAGTCGCCGTTGTCCATGCGCACGCTGATCTGATACGCGTCGCGCGCCTGGGCGCGGTTGGCCTCGACCTGGTTGCCGACCACGGCGCCGCCGACGGCGCCGGCCACGGTGGCGGCGGTGCGGCCGCCACCCGAGCCGATCTGGTTACCCAGCAGGGCGCCGACCAGGCCGCCGGCGACGGCACCGGCGCCGCTGCTGGCCGGCTTGCTGCCGACCACTTGGATCGAGTCGATGGTGCCGTAGCTGGCCTCTTGCGACTGGCTCGTGTAAGCGGTTTGCTGTGGCGCGGTGCTGGCGCAACCGCCCAACAGGGCGGCGCCGGCCAACAGCGCGGCGGCGATGGGGGTGGTGGTGTTCATGGGATCTCCTCCTGAAAAGTGTGAGGCCAGAGTAGACCCGCCGTTGGCACCGGTCTGTGCGCTGGCGAACCTTGCCCATGCCGCTGCGCGGCGGTGAAAAAATCGCACTGTGTTCGATACCGAACAGAGTGGTCGGGGCGAATCGCGTAAAACATCCCCATCGGCTCAGCAACAAGCCGGGTGTTGAAACGCTCGCAGTGAGCACCAGTTGGTCCCAACGCAATTCCTCCAAGGAGAATCACCATGAAATTCGCCCACAAAATCGCTACCGCCCTGTTCACCGTCTCCCTGCTGGCCACCGCCGGCTGCGCTTCCACCAGCACCAAGGAAGGCACCGGCGAATACGTCGACGACTCGGTCATCACGACCAAGGTCAAGGCCAGCATCTTCAACGAGCCGAGCCTGAAATCGACCGAGATCAATGTCGAGACCTTCAAAGGCACCGTGCAGCTGAGCGGCTTCGTCGCCCAACCGGCCGACATCGCCAAGGCTGGCGAGATCGCCCGTGGCGTCAAAGGCGTGACCGCTGTGAAAAACGATATCCGCATCAAGTAAGCGCGGACCGGGCCGGCGCCACGCGCCGGCCAGCGTCGCACCGGCCGCCAGGGCAGGGGCCGTCAACGGCCGCCGCCCTGGCGGCTTTTGTTTTTTGCGACGGGCCGCAAGGCGGCGGGAATGCCGGCCTACCCCACCGGCGAAGTGCCGGGGTCGGACCCGCCGGGTCCGACCCCAGGTT
>NZ_JAEMNU010000020.1:62246-78940 GCF_016461825.1 Rugamonas violacea
CCGCCGCCGAGGCCGCCGCCACACCCGGCCCCGCCGCCGAGGCCGCCGCCACACCCGGCCCAGCCGCCGAGGCCGCCGCCACACCCGGCGCCGCCGTCGCCGCGAACGCGCCCGAGGCCGTCGCGCCGGGCAGCAGCGCGCGCCTGCCGCTGCACGTGCACGCGCGCGGCCTGGCGCTGGGCGTGATCGCCTGCGTCGCCCTGCTGTACGCGTTGCAATGGGCGCGCCTGTTCCTGGTGCCGCTGCTGCTGGGCATTCTGATTTCCTACACGCTCAATCCGGTGTTGTGCTGGCTGGAGGCGCGCCGCGTCGCCCGCTCGGTCGGCGCCACACTGTTGACGCTGGCCATCCTGGGCGGCGGCGTGCTGGTGGTCGAACGGGTGCACGGCGAGTTCCAGTCCATCGTCGAGGCGGTGCCGGAGGCCAGCCACAAGCTGGCGCGCTTGTTGTCCGAGCGGGTCGGGCAGGGCGCCACCACGATGCGCCAGTTGCAGGCCGCCGCCACCGAGTTGCAGCAGGCCACCGCCGGCGGCCAGGCGCGCCGCGCCGCGCGCCAGGCCGCACCGCCGGCGGCGTCGGCCGGCGAGCCGCTCAAGCTGGGCGACTGGATCTGGGCCGGCTCGATGGGCCTGGCCGGTTTTGTCGGCCAGGCGACGATGGTGATTTTCCTGGTCTACTTCCTGCTGCTGTCGGGCGACACCTTCAAACGCAAGCTGGTCAAGCTGACTGGGCCGTCGCTGACGCAGAAGAAGATCACCGTGCATATTTTGGAGGACATCAACCAGTCGGTGCAGCGCTATATGTTCATGCTGTTGGTCAGCAACGCCTTGCTGGCCTTGCTGATGTGGGGCGCGCTGCGCCTGCTCGGCCTGGAGAACGCCGGCGCCTGGGCCATCCTGGCCGGCCTGCTGCATGTGATGCCGTACTTCGGCCCGCTGCTGACCACCTGCGCGGTGACGCTGGCGGCGCTGTTGCAGTTCGAGTCGCTGCGCATGGCCTTGTTGGCGGCCGGCGCCTCGCTGGCGGTCGCCACCCTGGTCGGCACCGTGGTGACGACCTGGATGACGGGCCGGGCGGCGCGCATGAATCCGGCGGCGGTGTTCGTCAGCCTGCTGTTCTGGGGCTGGTTGTGGGGCGCCTGGGGGCTGTTGCTGGGCGTGCCGCTGACCGCCATCCTGAAGGTGGTGGCCGAGCGCGTGCAGGGCATGGAAGTGCTGGCCGAGCTGCTCGGCGAGTAGGCGCCGGCGCGGCTCAGGCCACCGTGGCGCTGCTGCGCAGCACCTTGCACAGGCCCTCGCGCAGTTCGCGCAGCTTGGGCGGCTTGCTCAGCACGCAGTCGACGTACATCGGGTTGTCGCCGTCGCTGACCAGGCGCTGGCCCCAGCCGGTCAGCAGGATCACCGGCGTGGCCGGGGCGCGCAGCTTGATCGCGCTGGCCACCTTGCGGCCGTCGATGTAGGGCATGCCGAGGTCGGTGATGACCACCGAATAGCTGCTGCCGGCGTCCATGGCGCGGTTGAAGTGGTCGATGCCGGCCTGGCCGCCGTCGGCCGCCACCACCTCGTGGCCGTCGATCTCGAGGATGTCGCGCAGCGACTTGAGCACCATCGGGTCGTCGTCGACCACCAGGATGCGCAGGTTGGCCGGGATCTGGTAGCTGGCCGGCGCCGCCGCCGCGCCGTCGCTGCCGCTCTGCGCCAGGAAGTTCAGGCGCAGCGTGGTGCCCTTGTGCAGCGCGGTGTCGATCTCGATGCTGGCGCCGTGGCGCTCGGTCATGCCGTAGACCATCGCCAGGCCGAGGCCGGTGCCGCGCTCGCCCTTGGTGGTGAAGAAGGGCTCCAGGCAGCGCCGCCGGGTCGCCTCGGCCATGCCGACGCCGCTGTCGCAGACTTCGATGGCGACGTGGGGCAGCGGCGCGCCGGCGCCGACGCCGGGCGGCGCCAGCCGGGTGCGCAGGGTCAGCGTGCCGCCGTCGGGCATGGCGTCGACGCCGTTGAAGATCAGGTTGGTGAGCGCCTCGCGGATCTCGCCCTCGATGCCCATGACGGCCGGCAGATCGGGCGCCAGTTCGAGCGCCAGGGTGATGACGATGCCGCGCTGCAGCGGCATGTCGCTCCAGCGCGCCCGGGTCAGGTCGACCACCTGGCGCACCAGCTGGTTGGCGTCGACCGGCAGCAGGGTCAGTTGCGGCTCGCGCTGGCGGTAGAACTCGCGCATGCGCGCCACGGTGGCGGCGACGTCGTCGATGGCGCGCTTGATGATGCCCAGGCAGTCGCGCGTGCGGCTGCCCAGGTTGGGTTCGGTTTCGAGCAGCGACTCGGTGTACAGCGCCACCGGCGAGATGGCGTTGTTGATGTCGTGGGCGATGCCGCTGGCCATCTGGCCGAGGGCGCGCAGGCGCTCCTGCTGCATCACCGACTGCTGGGTCTGGCGGATGTCGTCGTAGGCGCGCTGCAGCGCGCCGTAGAGCTGGGCCTGGTTGGCGGCCAGGCCGACGTGCTCGCTGAGCTGGCGCAGGAACTCGCACTCGCCGCTGGAAAAACTGTTGGCGGCGTGGCGCGCCGCCACCAGCACGCCGAACACCGTGCTCTCGGCCAGCAGCGGCGCCATCACCAGCGCGTGCAACTGGCCGCGCGCCAGGCGTTGCGGGAAGGGGAAGGGGGCCGCGCTGATGTCGGCCTCGTAGACCAGGTGGCCGCGGACGCACTGCGACAGGCCGTTCTCGTCGATCGCCACCTGGCTGTGCTCGGTCATCGAGAATTCCTGCGCCAGCGCCTCGCTGCGCAGGCCGACGCTGGTCACCTCCAGCAGGTTTTGCGCCTGGTCGTACAGGCAGATGCAACAGAAGTCGACCGGCAACTGGTCCTCCAGGCTGCGGATGACCACCTGGAAGATGCTGCGCAGGTCGAGCCGCTCGCCGACCGAGCGGGTGATCTGGTGCAGCAGGTTGAGGCGGCCGACCTGGGCGTGCACCTTCTGCTCGGCCTGCTGGCGCACCGCCACCTCGGTGTGCAGCGCGTCGTTGCTGCGCACCAGCTCGTCGCGCGAGACGGTGGTGTGGCGCAGCCGCGCCGTCATGCCGTCGAAGGCGCGCGCCAGGTCGCCGATTTCGTCGCGGCTGGCCAGGCCGACCACGTGGTCGAGGTTGCCGGCGCCGACCAGCAGGGTGCCCTCGCGCAGCCTGGTCAGCGGGCGGATCACGCTGCGCAGGGTGATCAGCGCGGTCAGGCCGACGAACAGCAGCACCACGGCGCCGGCGCCGAGCAGGGCGGCGTTGGCGCGCTGCTGGGCCTGCACCACGCCCTCGCGGCTGCGCTCGGACAGGCGCAGCGCGTCGGTGATCATGGCCTGGGTCTTGTTGGTGATCTGGCCGGCCAGGCGCGATTCGAGCTCCTCCAGCACCTCGGCCTTGCTCTGGTCGCGGCGCAGCTCGTCGTGGTTGCGCGTCAGCAGCTCGAACAGGTGGGCCACCCCCTGGTGGCTCTGGCGCAGCTTGCCGATGACGCGCTCGTCGTCGGTGCCGGCGAACTCGGTCGGCGCCGACAACAGGGCGCCCAGCGAGTCGCTGCGCAACTGCCACTGCGCCTGGGTGCGTTCCTCGTGGTGCAGCACGTATTCGAGCAGCAGGTAGCGCAGCGCGGTGACGCCGCTGAGCACCTCGCCGGCGTCCTCGTTGCGCGCCAGCTCGCGGCGCATCTGCAGCGTGCCCGAGGCCAGCACGGCCAGGATCAGCGCGACCACGACCGCCGACGACAGGCCGGCCAGGGTGAGGCGGGTGGAGATCTTCACGGTGCCCTTCTTAGTGGATGACGGTGACGGCGGCCGGCGCGACCGCGCGCAGGCCGTCCAGGTACAGGTAGTTCAGGTAGTTCGGCATGGCGCCGCGCGGCGTCAGCTCGTTCTTCATGGCCCAGCGCGCCTCGTCCTCGAGGGCCAGCAGCAGGCCCTGGTCGAGCGCCACGGCGAAGTGGTAGCCGGGCCAGCCGGCCTTCAACTGCTCGGCGTCGTTGCGCGCCACCGACACCAGCAGCGCCTGGGCCGCCGCCGGCTGCTCGGCGCAGAAGCGGGCGCCCTCGATCAGCGCGCGCAGCAGGCGCTGCATGCCGGCCGGGTGGGCGGCGATGTAGTCGCGCATGCCGGCCACCATGTACAGGCTCTCGTAGATGTCCTGGTTGTTGAAGGCGACGCCGTTGCTGCCCTGTTCGGCCAGCATGTTGCCGAGCATCGGCTCCCAGCCGGCCGCCGCGTCGATCTCGCCGCGGGCCAGCGCCGGGCCGAGCTCCTCGGGCTTGTAGTTGCGCATTTTGACCTCGTCGGGCGCCAGGCCCTGGCGGTTGATCAGGGCGTTGAGGGCGAAGTGGCCGGAGGTGTCGAGGGTGACGCCGATGCGCTTGCCCTTCAGGCTGGCCGGGTCGACCACGCCACGGTCGCGGCGGCCGACCACGCCGTGGTCGCGCTCGGTGCGGAAGATGGTGGCGATGACCGCCACCGGCACGTCGTTCAGGCCGGCGAACATGATCGGGATGTCGGCCACCGTGGCGACGTTGGCCTGGCCCTGCAGCACCGCCTCCATCGCCGCCTTGCCGCTGGAGCGCGACAGCACGGTGGCGACGAAGCCCTGCTGGCGGAAATAGCCCCTGGCCTGGGCCGCCAGCACCGGGCAGGTGCCGGCGTAGGCGGTGTTGGTGGCGATCGCCAGCGGCTCGAGCGGCAGCGCCGTCGGCGTCTGGCGGGCCAGCCAGGCGTAGCGCGCCGCCAGCGCGGCCAGCAGGACGATCAGCAGCAGGCCGGCGGCCAGCGCCGGGCTGACGCCGCCGCGTTGTGGTGTCGGCGCCATGCGGCCTCCCGGTGCGGCGCCGCCGCGGCGCCTATTCATTGCAGCTGGCGCCGACCCGCAGCGCGCTATCGATCGCCTCGCCGAAGGCGTGCAGGTCGAGCGGCTTGCTGATGTAGCGGAAGAAGCCGGCCACCAGGCCGGGCAGCACGTCGCCCGGCTGCGCGCTGGCGGTGATGGCGATGACCGGAATGTGGGCGGTGCGCGGGTCCTCCTGCAGCAGGCGGCGGGTGGTGGCGCCGTCCATGCCGGGCAGGTTCAGGCCCAGCATGATCAGTTGCGGCTGGTGGCGCCGCGCCAGCTCGAGGCCGCGCTGGCCGTCGCTGGCCGAGAGCAGTTCGAGTTCGTCGCGGCGGCGCAACAGCAGCTCGCGCACCACTTGCAGGTTGGCCGGGTTGTCCTCGACGTAGAGCAGCTTCTTGCGGCCGTTGTCGGAGACGCCGGCCGGCGTCGGCAGGATGGCGTAGGCGGGCTCGGCCGAGCGGGCCTCGGGCGGGGCGCAGCGGCCCAGCTCGATCCAGAAGGTGCTGCCGACGCCCTGCGTGCTGGCGCAGCCGATCGCCCCCTGCATCGCCTCGACCAGGCGCTTGCTCAGCACCAGGCCGATGCCGGTGCCCTCGGCGCCGCTGGTCTCCTGGCCGAGGCGGTTGAAGGGCTGGAACATGGCGGCCATCTGCCGGCTGTCGAGGCCGGCGCCGTTGTCGGCCACCGAGATGCGCACCCGGCCCTTTTCCGCCTGGGTGCAACTGACCTCGACGCTGCCGCGCTCGCGGTTGTACTTGATGGCGTTCGACAGCAGGTTGATCAGGATCTGCTTGAGGCGGGTGCGGTCGGCCAGCACGTGCTGGTTGCCGGCCGGCGGGAAGCGCAGCGCGATGGCGCCCTTGGCCGCCTGCGGTTCGAGCATCACCTGGCACTCCAGCAGCACCTCGGCCAGCGGCACCGCCTCGAGCGACAGGCTCATCATGCCGGCCTCGACCTTGGCCAGGTCGAGGATCTCGTTGATCAGGGTCAGCAGGTGGCGGCCCGACTGCAGGATGTGGTTGGAGAACACCTTCTTTTCCTGCGGCGAGGAGGGCAGCTTGTCCGAGGTGAGGATCTGGGCGAAGCCGATGATGGCGTTGAGCGGGGTGCGCAGCTCGTGGCTCATGTTGGACAGGAAGGTCGACTTCTCCTGGCTGGCCCGCTCGGCCTGGCGGCGCGCCTGTTCGAGGTCCTGGTTGACGGCGTGCAGCTCGGCGGCGTGTTCGCGCAGGCGCTGCTCGAGGCGGGCGTTGGCCATGCGCAGGGCGCGCGTGTCGAGCGCGCGGGCCAGGATCGGCAGGATGGTGGAGACCTTGAACGGCTTGATGATGTAGTCGAGGGCGCCGACCTTCATGGCGCGCACCGCCGAGGCGATGGTGCCCTCGCCGGTCATGATGATGCAGGCCAGGTCGGGGTCGCGCAGGCGCGCCGCCTGCACCAGGGCGATGCCGTCCATGCCGGGCATCATCAGGTCGGCCAGCAGCAGGTCGTAGCCGGCCGCTTGCAGCGAGGCCAGCGCGGCGTCGCCGGAGACGAAGCCGCAGGTGTCGTAATCGTGGTTGCGCAGGGTGTCGCACAAAGCTTGCATGTGCGCCGCCTCGTCGTCGACGATCAGGATGCGGGGGCGCACTCCTGTTGTTGTCATGCGTTCTCCTCGAAGACTGGCTTTCAGGCAGCGTGCATAGGGAATATTAATCCTATTCGGCAAGCATATGTACACACTTTGTCACCGCGCCGGCGAAGTCCTACCGCAAGGAAATTTTTTGGCTTGCCCATGCGGCAACGGGATTTGCCGGTGGTCTAGGTTTGCCCGGGCGGGGCCTGATTTTTGGCCGGCGCAAGGGGCCGCAGACTACCCATTTGCAAGGCGTATTGGCGGGCGAACTCGGCGCCGAGGAAGAAAATTTGCGCCGAATAGTAGACCCACATCAATAGCGCGGCCAGCGAGCCGGCCGCGCCGAAGCTGTTGCCGACGCCGCTGTTGCCGATGTAGGCGCCGATCGCGTGCTTGCCCAGGGTGAACAGCAACGCCGTGCCGAGGGCGCCGACCAGCACGTCGCGCCAGGACAGGCGCACGCGCGGCAGCAGCTTGAAGATGACGGCGAACAGGGCGGTGATGACGGCGAAGCCGAGCAGGGCGTTGAGCGCCGCCAGCAGCGCGGTGGCGTCGCGCCAGATGCCGTTCCAATAGTGTTCGAGCAGGGTCAGCAGGGCGCTGACCACCAGCGACACCATCAGCAGGAAGGCCAGCACCAGCACGATGCCGAAGGACAGCAGGCGGGTGCGCAGCAGGTCCCACAGGCCGCCGCGACGGGGCGGCGGCACCTGCCAGATCAGGTCCAGGCTGTCCTTGAGTTCGGCGAACACGCTGGTGGCGCCGAGCAGCAGCAGGGCGCCGGCCAGCAGCGTGGCCAGGCGGCCCTGTTGGTGGTCCTGGGCGCCGGCCAGCACCAGTTGGATCGCCTGGGCGCCCTGTTGGCCGAGCAGGCCGCGCAGTTGCAGGAACAACTCGCCGCGCGCCGCCTGGTCGCCGTAGAAGAAGCCGGCCACGCCGAGCACCAGCAAGAGCATGGGCGCCAGCGAGAACAGGGTGTAGAAGGCCAGCGCCGCGCCCTTGCTGCTGGCGTGGTGGGCCAGCCAGTCGCGCAGCGCGGCGCGCGCCACCCTGTCCAGCGTGGCGCGCGCCACCGTGGTCGTGGTCGTGGTCGTGGCCGGGGCCGGTGCCGGCGCCGGCGCGGCCGGTGCCGACGGTGCGGACTGTGTGGTGCTTAGTGGCATGACGGCTGCTCGGTGCACGCCACGGCCCGGAGTCGGGCCGTGGCCGGTGGCATTACTGGACGCGGCGTTCGATGGTGATCTGTTCGACCTCGACGCGACGGTTTGGTTCCAGGCAGGCGATCAGGTCGGTGCGCTTCTTGTTACCGCAGCTCACCACGGGATTCTGCTCGCCCTTGCCGACGGCGTTCAGGCGCGTTGCGGCGACACCCTTGCCGACCAGGTAGGCCTTGACGGCGTCGGCGCGCTGCTGCGACAGCTTCTGGTTGTACTTGTCCGAGCCGAGGCGGTCGGTGTAGCCGCTGATGGTCACCTGGTCGACGCCGCTGTTGGCGTTGAGCAGGCCGGCGATCTCGTCGAGCTTGTCCTGGCGCGGCGGCAGCGCGGCGCTATCGAAGCCGAACAGTTCGGTGGCCGACAGGGTCACCTTCTCGAAGCGGGCCGGTGGCGGCGGCGGTGGCGGCGCCGGCACGACCGGCGCTGCCGGCGGCGGCGCGTCCGGCGTCACCACGCGTGGCGCCGGCGGCGGCAGCGGCTTGTCGAAGGCGTAGTTCAGGCCCACCGTCAGGTAGTAGTTGTTGCTTTTGCTGTTGGGGAAGTCGTGGCCACGGATGAAGCCGTGCACATTGCGCAGGTCGGCCTGCAGCGACCATTGATCACTCAGCGAGGATTGGAAGCCGACGCCGGCGCTCAGGTAGGGCGAGGTGCGGCTGCGTTCGCCGATGCCGTTCAGGTTGGCCTTGTCGCGCTCGGCGCCCGCGCCCAGCAGGATGAAGGGGCGGAAGGTTTTGCGCGAGAACAGGTAGAGGGCGTCGACCCCCAGCGTGTTTTGCTGGTAGCGCTCGCCGTTTTCCCGCGAGCGGGCGTAGGTGGTGCCCATCTGCAGGTCCCAGGAGTCGGCCACCGGCTTGCCGAATTTCAGGCCCAGGCCGTAGCCGCGCTTGTCGACGCCGAAATCGGCGTCCGGTTTCAGCGCGTTCAGGCTGGGCTGGATGTACCAGGACGGGTTGATGTCGGCGTCGGCGGCGTGGGCGGCACCGGCGCAGAGGGCGGCGGCGAGGGCGAGGTGCTGGATCGGGGTGGCAAGTTTCACAAATAGGCTCCGGTTGGTGGTGACGATGGTGTGGTGGTGCGACAGGCGGCAAGCTGACGCTGGCCTCTGCATTGGAGCCGAGAATAGAGAAATTGCCACGGCGGGTCCGTGCGCTGGCGCACCCAGGTTTGCGGCGTATCAAATCCGCCACGAATGTTCGGTTTATTTCGTCGCCGCGCCGGCGCGGCGGGAACCCGGACGGCGTGGCGGGCATCCAAACTGCAGGGAGACGGCCGTGGTGCGGTCCGTTCCCGCTGGCAATATTCCCACCGGATTCATATGTTGATTGCGTCTTATGTTTGTTGGCGCACAGACCGGGACGGCGGGAACGGGCACTCTGGCGACAGAAATAGAGAACGTCGCTGGCGCCATCGCCCCGCCCCAGCCCGCTATCCCGGCAATTGTTATAAGGAGTATTCAAATGCATGCAATCAGACAAACTCGCCCGGCCGCCGCGGCCGACACGGCGCGGCAAGAGCCTCGCGACGGCGCCGCGCGCCAGCACGGCAAGCTGGCGCTGGTGGAGCGTCCGGCCCTGCAGCCATTGCAGCGCGCGCCGCTGTCGATGGCGCCGATCGAGCGGGTGCGCTCGACCTCGGCGACGCTGCGCCGCATCGAGAACATGCAGAAATTGATCGGCGAGTTGTCGATGCACGAGATGCTGGCCGACGAGATCGCCTGGTTCCTCAAGTTCTCGCCGTCCGGCGCGCGCAAGTACATCCGCGACCTGCGCGAAGCCGGCGTGATCGAGCTGGCCCGCTACATCGAGGGCACCGCCACCTATCTGGGCAAGGCGGTCTACCAGCTGACGCCGGACCCGGACCGGGTCCGCGCCTTCCTGGCCGCCATCGTCCAGCCGAAGCGCGAGGGCGCGCCGCCGCGCAAGGAGCGCCCCGGCCTGCGCGAGCAGCACATGGCCGGCAGCGGTCGCCACTTCCACATCCTGGCCGACGACACCCACTACGCCATCCGCGTCAACCGTGGCCCGGTGATGCGCGACCCGCTGGTGGCGGCGCTGTTCGGCTCGGCGCCGTCGCAGCAGAAGGAACAGTCTTAAGGGCGGTTTCAAAACGCCTCCTTGCGCCGCCGCGCAGCGACGGCGTCGGGACCGGCCGATTTGCCTCGGCGCGGGAAAAGTGGTTGAATTGTCGACAAGTCGCCCCACTTGCGGTGGACTGGCCGGGCGCATGTGCGCCGTCGGCCCCACTCTCGCCACCGGACGGACCCGCAGCATGATCGATGCAATCTCTTTTATTGCCCTGTCGGCGTTCGGCGTCCTGCTGCCCATCTTCTGGCCGCGTTGGCGTTTGCGCCGCGTGCTGGCCCGGCCGCTGCCGCCGGCCGCGCTGGACATCCTGCGCCGCAAGGTGCCGGTGGTGGGGCGTTTGGCGCCCGGGCTGCAAACCCAGTTGCACCGGCTGATCGTCCAATTCCTGCATCAAAAGAAGTTCATCGGTTGCGCCGGGCTGGAAGTGAGCGACGAGATGGCCGTGACCATCGCGGCCCAGGCCTGCCTGCTGCTGCTCAACCGGCCCAGCAAGGTGTATCCGGCCTTGCACACCATCCTGTTGTATCCCGGCGAGTTCGTCGCCAGGCGCGACCAGGTCGGCCCGGGCGGCGTGGTCACGCCGGGCCGCAGCAGCATGCTCGGCGAGTCCTGGGACGACGGCCGCGTGGTGTTGGCCTGGGACGCCGTGCAGCGCGGCACGGCCGACTGGAGCGACGGCCAGAACGTGGTGCTGCACGAGTTCGCCCACCAGCTCGACAGCGAGTCCGGCCGCGCCAACGGCGCGCCCTACCTGGGCAGCCCGGACAGCTACCGCAACTGGTCCGAGGTGTTGCAGCGCGACTATCAGCACCTGCGCTTCCACGCCATGCACCGCCAGCGCACCGTGATGGACCATTACGGCGCCACCAACCCGGCCGAGTTCTTCGCCGTCGCCACCGAGACCTTTTTCGAGAAGCCCTGGCAGATGGCCGAGCACCACGCCGAGCTGTTCGCCGAGTTTGCCAAGTACTACCGCGTCGATCCGCGCCAGTGGCAGGCGCAGCCGCCGCCGCCGCCGGCGGAGGAGTTGCCGGCGGCGCCACACGGCCATGCCGCCGGCTGGTGAATTGTGTGTTGAGCGGCGCCGAGTTGAGGCATAATCGAAATTCGCCGCGTTGCCTGCGCGCCTGTCCGCCGCATCCGTCGCGCCCTGGCTCCAGGCTGTAGTGAAGCGAAATTAAGCGAGAATAGCGCCATGCAATTCGAGGAGTTCGAGTTCTTTTCGTCGCCCACGCCGGCCGCCGCCAAGCTGCCGGCCGAGGCGGCCTCGCCGCTGGTGAGGCTGCAATATCTGGTCGACAACACCCCGGCCATCATCTACAGCACCGTGCCCAGCGGCGACTTCAAGATGACCTTCGTCAGCAACAACGCGCTGCACCTGCTCGGCTACCGGCCGGAGGAGATGGTGGCCGACCCCAACTTCTGGTTCGACCACATCCACCCGGACGACGCGCCGGCCATCTTCTCCAGCCTGGCGCTGGTGTTCACCGAGGGCCAGCGCGCCTACGAGTACCGCTTCCGCACCGCCGACGGCTCCTACCTGTGGATGCACGACAGCCTGCGCCTGGTGCGCGACGAGCAGGGCGCGCCGCTCGAGGTGATCGGCGCGCTGACCGACATCACCAGCCGCAAAAAGATGGAGGAGGCGCTGCAGGCCAAGGGCGAGGAGCAGCAACTGCTGATCGGCAAGCTCAGCGAGGCGCACGACCAGTTGCTGCAGTCGGAGAAGATGGCCTCGATCGGCCAGCTGGCGGCCGGCATCGCCCACGAGATCAACAATCCGGTGGGCTTCGTCAATTCCAACATGGGCTCGCTGCAAAACTATGTCGGCACCCTGTTCGGCGTGCTGGCCGAGTACGAGCAGGCCGCCGCCGCCCACCCGCAACTGGCGCCGCAACTGGCCGCCTTGCGCCAACGCGCCGACCTCGACTTCCTCAAGGAGGACGTGACCGACCTGGTGCGCGAGTCGATGGACGGGCTGAAACGGGTCAAGGTCATCGTCCAGGCGCTGAAGGATTTTTCCCACGTCGGCGAGACCGAGTGGCAGATCGCCGACCTGCACCAGGGCCTGGACAGCACCTTGAACATCGTCAGCAACGAGCTCAAGTACAAGGCCAGCATCGAGAAGCACTACGGCGTGCTGCCGCAGGTCAAGTGCCTGGCCTCGCAGCTGAACCAGGTGTTCATGAACCTGCTGGTCAACGCCGGCCACGCCATCAAGGAGCGCGGCACGATCAGCATCAGCACCGGCGCGGCCGACGGCTGGGTCTGGGTGGAGGTGGCCGACACCGGCGGCGGCATCGCGCCGGAGCACCTGAACCGCATCTTCGAACCCTTCTTCACCACCAAGCCGGTGGGCAGCGGCACCGGGCTGGGCCTGTCGCTGTCCTACGGCATCGTCAACAAGCACGGCGGCAAGATCGAGGTCGCCTCGGAGTTGGGCAAGGGCAGCCGCTTCACCGTCCGCCTGCCGCAGACGCCGCCCGGCTGAGCGCGCCGCCGGCCGCCGCCGCCGGCCAGCCGGCCATGCCGGCCATTCACAAAATGATCGAACCGTCCGGCGCGCGCCGCACGTGCAGGATGCCGGGTTCCTCCCGCTCCAGCCGGGCCGCCTCGCGCTCCTGCGGGCTGAGGCCGGCGGCCGCCTCGGCGGCCCGGCGTTGCCGCTCGGCCCGCTCGGCCAGCAGTTCGGCGCGGCGCGCCATGGCCAGCCGCAGCGCCTCTTCCAACTCGGCCGCCTGCCAGGGCTTGGGGATGAAGCGCAGCACGCCGGCCTCGTTGATCGCGCTCATCGCCGTGCTGAACTCGGTCGAGCCGCTCAGCATCAGGCGCACCGTGTCCGGCGCCACCTCCTTGAGCGCCTGCAGCAGGGCGCCGCCGGTCAGCCGCGGCATCATGAAGTCGGACAGCACGATGTCGAACTCGCAGACGCAGACCCGCTCCAGCGCGGCGAAGGGGTCGCCGCAGGTCTCGATCTGCAGCGCCGAATCGTCGAAGGCCAGGCGCAGGCTGCGCCGCAGCGCCGCCAGCACGGCCGGCTCGTCGTCGACCAGCAACAGGCGGATCATGCCGCCCCCCCGGCCTTGCGCACCCAGATGGCCAGCCGGCCCTCGCTCTTCGACTCGAAGTCTTGCACCTGCTGGATCATGCGGGCGTCGAGCACGTGCTCGACGGTGAGCAGCATCAGGCCGTCGCGGCTGATCAGGTCGCGCGCCAGCACCATGCCGGGCACCAGTTCGCCGGACAGCACCTCGACGCCGCCGCCGGCCTCGTCGGCGCTGCCGTCGACGATCTGGCGGAAGGCCGCCACCACGTTGGGGTCGTAGCGCTTGCCGCTGGCGTCGAGGACCAGCGACTTGGCCTCCTCCGGGCGCAGGTGGCGCTGCACCATGGCGCCCTGCTGCAGGTTGTAGTAGTCGGTGGCCAAGGCCAGCACGCGGGCGCCGATCGGGATGGCCAGGCCGGCCTGGCCGTCGGGGAAGCCGTTGCCGTCGAAGCGTTCGAGCTGGGCGCGCAGGATGGTGGCGCTGGCGCGCAGGTCCGGCAGCGGCATCAGCAGCTGCTCGGCGCGCACCGGGTGCTTGCGGTACAGGCCCAGCTTGTCGCCGGCCAGCATGGTCAGCGGCGTCGCCAGCATCTCGTCGGAGAAGCCGATCTTGCCGATGTCGTGCAGCAGGGCGGCGATGAAGATCTCCTGCACCTCGCGCGCGTCGAGGCCCAGCTTGACGGCGATCTGGCGCGCCAGGTCGGCCACTTGGCGGGTGTGGCCGGACAGGTTGGCGCTGCGCAGCTCGACCAGGTTGGAGAAGATCTTGATGGTGGTGATGAAATTGCTCTTGAGCTTGTCGTTGGCCGCCACCGCCGCCTCGTGCAGGGTGCGCAACTGGCGGGTGCGCGCCTCGACCTTGGCCTCCAGGCCGGCGTTGAGCGCCTTCAGCTCGGCGTTCTGGTGCGCCGTCAGCGCCTCCAGGCGCTGCTTGTCGAGCTCGAGCTGGCGCCGCTCCAGCGCGTGGCGCACCACCAGCAGGATGTCGTTGTCGTCCCACGGCTTGGTGATGTAGCGGTAGATCTCGCCGCAGTTGATGGCGTCGAGGATGGACTGGATGTCCGAGTAGCCGGTCAGCAGCAGGCGGATGGTGCCGGGCCAGTGGGCGCGCACCTCGGCGAGGAATTGGGCGCCGTCCATCTCCGGCATGCGCATGTCGGAGATCACCAGGTCGACCGGCTGCTGGCGCAGCAGTTCCAGGCCGGCGGCGCCGCCCTCGGCGGTCAGCACCCGGTAACCCTTGGCGCGGAACAGCCGGCGCAGCGAGGACAGGATGTTCGGCTCGTCGTCGACGCACAGCAGCGTCGGCATCGCCGGCGCCGCGTCGGGCGCGGCCGGGACGTCCGGCGGCGCGCCGGCGGCGGCCAGGGGCGGGGCGGTTTGGCTCATAGGCTGGCCTCCTTGGCGGCTTCGCTGTGGCGCACCGGCAGCAGCACGCGGAAGCGGGTGCCGCGGCCGAGTTCGGTGTCGACCTCGATGCGGCCGGCGTGCTTCTGCACGATGCCGTAGGCCAGCGACAGGCCCAGGCCGGTGCCCTTGCCGACCGCCTTGGTGGTGAAGAAGGGATCGAAGATGCGCGACAAGGCCTCCGGCGAGATGCCGCTGCCGTTGTCCTCCACCTCGATCCAGACCTGCTCGGCGTCGAGCACGCCGGTGCGCACGGCGATGCGGCCGCGCTCGGCGCCGATGGCGTGGGCGGCGTTGACCACCAGGTTCATCACCACCTGGTTGATCTGCAGCGGCAGACATTCGATGTCGGGGATGTCGCCGTATTCCTTGACCACCTCGGCCTTGTACTTGACCTCGTTGGCGACGATGTTGAGGGTCGAGTCGATGCCCTGGTGCAGATTGGCCCAGACCCATTCCTGGTTGGCGTCGACCCGCGAGAAGTCCTTCAGGTCCTGCACGATGTGGCGCACCCGCACGATGCCCTCCTTGGACTCGGTCATCAGGGCCGGGATGTCCTCGCGCAGGAAGCCCAGGTCGATGTCGTCGCGCATGGCGCGCAGGCGCGCCGCCATCTCCGGGTCGCCCACGCTGGCCTCGGCCTGCTGGTAGACGTCGAGCATGTCGAACAACTGGGCCAGATAGGTCTGCAGGGTGCCGAAGTTGGAGAAGATGTAGCCGATCGGGTTGTTGATCTCGTGCGCCACGCCGGCCGCCAGCTGGCCGATCGAGGCCAGTTTCTCCGACTGCAGCAGCTGCTGCTGGGCCATCGACAACTGGTCGTTGAGTTCGGTGAGCTCGATGTTGCGGCGGCGCAGTTCGGCGTCGGCCAGCTGGCGCGCCCGGATGTCGTCCTCGAGCCGCCCGTTGACCTCGGCCAGCTGGGCGGTGCGCTTCTCGACGATGTGTTCGAGGTTGTCGTGGGCGCGGCGCAGCGCGTTTTCGGCGACGCGCCGTTCGGTGACGTCGCGCAGCGTCTCGATGGCGCCGACCAGGCGGCCGCTGTGGTCGCGCAGCGGGGCGGCGGTGAACTGCAGCCAGTGGCCGCTCTTGCCGATGTTGGGGAAGAAGTCCTCGGCCTCGAAGGCGTCGGGGATCAGGGTCGAGTGGACGTATTTGCCTTCGTAGTAGCGCTCGAACTGGTCCTGCTCGCCGGAGATGATCAGGTCGGCCAGCAGCGGCCGCGCCTTCGGATAGAAGGCTTGCCAGTGGCCGCTGGTGCCGATCATCGCGCTCTTGCTCCAGCCGAGCAGCTGCTCGCAGGCGCGGTTCCAGTGGGTGATGACGTGGTCGGTGTCGATGGCGAAGGTGGCCACCGGATGGCCGTCGAAGAACTCGGACAGGGCGATGGCGCCGCCGCCGGGGGGCGTTTCCTCGTCGGACGGGGCCGGTTTGAACTGGGCGGTCATGGGGCGGCTTTCTCAGTTGACCAGGATCTGGCACATGTCGTGGAACAGTTGCTCGGCCTCGGCGAAGAGCGCCTGGGCGGCGGCGTCGTCGAGGGCCAGCGCGGCCCAGGCCGGCGCCGCCAGCGGCGCCACCTGGTCGTCCTCCTGGCCGGCCAGGTCGAGCGCGTGGGCCAGGATGTTGGCCAGGTAGATGGTCAGCGGCAGCGAGGGCGTGGCGTCGGCGCCGGCGTGGTGGCCGGCGACGGCCTCCTGTATCTTCTGCGGGAACTTCCAGCGCGCCGCCAGCGCGCTGCCGACCATGGCGTGGTCGAAGCCGAACACGGCCAGCTCGGCGGCGCCGGCCGAGCAGTCGTGCCGGCGGCGCCAGTCCTCGACCGCCTGGTAGTCGGCCGGGAAGCGGGTCGCCAGCACCAGCGTGCCGAGGTCGTGCAGCAGGCCGGCGGTGAAGGCGGTCTCGGCGTTCTGGCCGAGCCGGCGCGCCAGCAGGCGGGCGCAGACGGCGGTGCCGACCGAGTGGCGCCAGAAGCCGGGGAAGTCGAAGTGCATGCCCGGCCCGGGGGCGAAGCTGGCCGTCACCGAGCAGGCGGTGACCAGCGTGCGGATGCTGTGGAAGCCGAGCACCGAGATGGCCTGGCCGATGCTGGTGACCTTCGACGACATGCCGTAGAACGAGGAGTTGGCCAGGCGCAGCGTCTTGGCGGTGAGCGACTGGTCGAGGGTGATCTTGGCGGCCAGGGCGTGGGTGTCGATGTCCTCCTGTTCCATGCTCGACAGCAGCTCGGCCACCACCGCCGGCAGCGACGGCAGGTCCTGGATGCGCTTGACCACGGTGTCGAGGTCGAGTTGGGGTGTCAGTTCGCTCATGGGCGCTCCCGCAGGCGGTAGTCGGTGAGCAGGCGCAGCAGTTCGGCGCCGCCGCCGTTGTCGGCGTCGGCGTCCACGCCCCCGCCGGCGCCGGCGTGGTGGCGGAACAGGTGCCGCAGGCGTTCGAGCCGCTGCTGGCGTTCGCGCGCCAGCAC
>NZ_JAEMNU010000020.1:79051-81259 GCF_016461825.1 Rugamonas violacea
GCCCCCCCGCGCCTCGGCCAGCACCATGCCGGCGCTGGCCTCGTCGAGCTCGACGCGGCGCCCGCTCACGGCGCCACCTCGCAGCGGCTCAGGGTGATCAGGCTGCCGCGCGAGGCCGAGCTCTCGCCCATCGGATAGACCATCACGGCGTAGCGCAGGCCGCCGATGTCGGCCTGGTGCAGGTGGCTGTTGTGGCCGGCGCCGTCGTGCGGCGCCGCGCCGTCGGCCGGGAACAGTTCCGGCAGCACGCAGCTGGCCTCGTTGCCGAGCAGCGCGCCGCCGCCGTGGAACAGGGCGGCGGCGGCGCCGTTGATGAAGGCGATCATGCCGCCGTCGTCCATGCCGATGACCGGCAGCGGCAGGTGCTGCAGCAGCTCGCGGGCGATGCTCAGGCTGATCTCGTCGCGGTGGATCTGCTGCTGCTTCTGCTTGAGCAACTCCTCCATGCGGCGGTTGGTCGAGGCCAGCTCGTGGTTGGCGGTGCGCACCTCGAGGTTGAGGCGCTCGTTGTCGTCGGCGATCTCCTTCATGCGGAAGGCCTCGGCGATGTGGCCGCGCAGCAGCTCGTCCTCCCACGGCTTGGTGAGGAATTTGTAGATCGCCCCCTCGTTGACGGCGTCGGTCACCGACTGCAGCTCGGTGTAGCCGGACAGCATGATGCGGATCGTTTCCGGGTACAACTGCTTGGCCTTGCGCAGGAAGTCGGCGCCTATCATGCCGGGCATGCGCTGGTCGGAGACGATCACGTCGACGGCGTGCTGGGCCAGCAGGTCGAGCCCCTCCTGGCCGCTGTTGGCGGTGTAGATCTGATAGTCGTCGCGGCGCAGCAGGCGCTTCAGCGCGGCGACGATGTTCTGCTCGTCGTCGACCAGCAGCAGGCTGCGCTTTTGCCGCTGGATGCGCAGCAGGTGGGCCGGCAGGCGGCGCGGCTCGCGCAGCAGCACGTCGAGCTCGGCGCAGGGCAGCGGCGGGGCGAACAGGTAGCCCTGGATCTGGTCGCACATATTGCGCCGCAGGAAGTCGCACTGGGCCTCCGTCTCGACCCCCTCGGCGACCACCTTGATGCCCAGGTTGTGCGCCATCGAGATGATGGTCTTCGACAGCGCGGCGTCGCCGCTGTCGCTGGCGACGTCGCGGATGAAGGCGCTGTCGATCTTGACGGCGTCGAAGGGGAAGCGTTTGAGGTTGCTCAGCGACGAGCTGCCGGTGCCGAAGTCGTCCAGGGTCAGGCCGACGCCGAGGGCGCGCAGCCGCTCCAGGCAGACGCTGGCGGCGGCGCCGTCGCGCAGCAGCGCCGCCTCGGTGATCTCCAGGGTCAGCGCGCCGGCCGCCAGGCCGTGCTCGGCCAGCGCGGCGGCGACGCTGTCGGCCAGGCCGGGGTCGTGGAACTGGCGCGGCGAGATGTTGATGGCCACCGGGACGGCCGGCCGCTCGGCGTCGCGCCAGGCGCGCAGGTCGCGGCAGGCGCGCCGCAGCACCCACAGGCCGAGCGCGGCGGTCAGGCCGGCCTCCTCGGCGACGGGGATGAAGCGGTTGGCCGACAGCAGGCCCTGCTGCGGATGCTGCCAGCGCACCAGCGCCTCCAGGCTGCACAGGTCGCCCGTCTGCAGGTCGGCCAGCGGCTGGTACAGCAATTGCAGTTCGTCGCCGGCGATGGCCAGGCGCAGCGCCGCCTCCATGCCGATGCGTTCGAGCGTGCGCTGGTTCATCTCGGCCGAGAAGAACTGGCACTGGCCGCCGCCGTCGGCGCGGGCGCGCGACAAGGCCAGGTCGGCGTAGCGGGTCAGCGTGGCGCTGTCGCCGCCGTCCTGCGGGTAGAGGGCGACGCCGATGCTGGCGTGGGCGTGCAGCTGCTGCTGTTCGAGCGCGAAGGCCGGCGCCAGCGCGGCGAAGATGGCGCGGCAGCGCGGCGCCACGTCGGCGCTGCCGCCGACCCGGCCGAGCACGGCGAGGAACTCGTTGTCGCCCAGCCGGGCCACGGTGTCGTGCTCGCCGATGCACGGCCGCAGGCGGGCGGCGATGGCCGCCAGCAGGGCGTCGCCGGCGGCGTGGCCGAGGCTTTCGTTGACCAGGGCGAGGTTGTCGATGCCCAGGCACAGCAGCGCCACCGCGCCGCCCTGCGCCGCCGCCCGCGCCATCGCCTCCCGCAGGCGTTGCTGGAACAGGGCGCGGTTGGGCAGGCCGGTCAGCTCGTCGTGGGGGGGGGGG
>NZ_JAEMNU010000020.1:81281-86811 GCF_016461825.1 Rugamonas violacea
CTCCTTGAGCGCGGTGACGTCGTTGAGGATGCCGACGTAGTGGCCGATGCGGCCGTCCTCGTCGGGCACCGGCGAGACCAGCAGCTCGTTCCAGAACGCCGTGCCGTCCTTGCGGAAGTTGCGCAGCACGACGTGGGCCGGCTGGTTCCGCCGCAGCGCGGCGCGCAGCGCGGCCACGCCGGCCTGCTCGCTTTCACCGTTCTGCAGGAAGCGGCAATTGCGCCCCATCACCTCGGCCAGGGTGTAGCCGGTCATGCCGCAGAAGGCCGGGTTGGCGTACATGATCGGATGCCCGGGATCGCTGGCGTCGGTGATCAGCACGCCGTTCGAGCAGGCCGCCAGCGCCCGGTTCGACAACTGCAGCATGTTTTTCAGTTGGCGCCGCTGGGCGATGTCGCTGACCCACCAGACCTGGCTGGACGGCCGGCCGGCGCCGTCGACGATGGCGTAGCGGGTCAGTTGCACCCAGTGCGGCCGGCCGCCGTGGCCGAGCAGGCGCACCTCGTGGCGCTGCGGCCGGCCCGGCTCGGCCAGCAGCTGGGCCTGGCCGGCGGTGATCTGGGCGTCGTCGCCGTCGGCCAGGCACTGGCGGTAGTGGCGGCCGAGCAGGGCGGCCTCGTCGAGTTCGAGCAATTGGCAGACGCGCTCGTTGACGCGGACGATGCGGCCGTCCGGGTCGAGGCAGAGCAGGCCGACCGGGGCTTGCTCGAACGACAATTGCAGCCGCGCGGCGGCGGCCAGGTCGGTGCCGGAGGGCGCGCTCGCTTGCGTCTCGTCGAAGTCCATCAGGCGTTCCTATCGCAATGGAAGCTGGCTGTGGCGCCGTCCGGGGCGGGCGGCAAATTTATTATAAGGCCAAGCTTGCGCTCGACGTCAACGCGCGCGGAACTATTTCATGCCGGCCCTGTTGCGCGCCGACGCAACAATTTGATGCGCCCGTGATTCTTTTCGGTACGATAGTTGCTACAATAAAAAAATCGTCGGCAGGCTCACGAGTGTTAATAGGGGGACGCGGCAATGACACAGGCATGGGTAGTGCTCACCCGGGTGGACGGCCGCGCCGTGACGTCGCCCTCCGAGGCCCAGCTGTCGGCCGCGTTGGCCGAAGTGTATGGCGGCGCCGCGCCGGCCAACGACGGCGGGCCGGCCAGCGCGGTGCTGCGCTTCGGCTACGACGACGGCCTGATGTACGAGATCGAGGTGGCCGGCGGCGGCGAGATCCGCTTCGGCGAATGGTCCGACCGCGACTGCGAGATCGCCCTGGCCGCGCCGCGCCGCATGCTGGCGCTGGGCCAGCCCGAGGCGATGCAACTGTGGCTGTGGCTGGCGCAACGCCAGGTGGCGAAGATCCGCGGCCAGCCCTGGCTGCCGGGCTAGCGGCGCCGGCCGGGCCGGCCGCGCGGCGCAATGCCCCCCTCGATGCCCCCTTAATGCCCCCTCGATGCCCGCTCAAGGTTAGCCCAAGGTTAGCTCAATGGCCGCCCAGTGCCCGTTCAGTGTCCGTTCAGTGCGCCATCAGCAGCGGCAGCGTGGCCTGCTCCAGCACGGTGCGGGTGACGCCGCCGAGCAGGATCTCGCGCAGCCGCGAATGGCCGTAGCCGCCCATCACCAGCAGGTCGCTGTGGCGCTCGGCCGCCAGTGCCAGCAGCGCCGCGCCCAGCGGGTCGGGGTGGCGCAACAGGCCGGGCGCCGGCGCCGGCCGCACCAGCGGCTCGACGTGAACGCCGTGGCGCCGCAGGTGGGCGGCGATGGCGCCGCCGGCCGCCGCCTCGTCATCGTCGTTGGCGAACACGGCCAGGTCGACCTGCACGGCGCGGCGCAGCAATGGCAGCGCCGCCGTCACCGCCCGCGCCGCCTCGCGGCCGCCGTCCCAGGCCACCAGGATGCGCTCCAGCGAGGCGCGCGAGGTGCCGCTTTCCGGCACCACCAGCAGCGGCCGGCCGCCGTGCAGCAGCACGTGGCCGGCCAGGTCGCCCAGCAGCGCGCCGCCACGGCCGGGCTGGCGCTGGCCGATCACCACCAGGTCGGCGTGGCGGGCTTGCAGGCTCAGGCCGCTGCCGGCGTCGTCGTCGACGACGTGTTGTTCGTGGGCGCGCAGGCCCAGCTGGTCGAGCTGGGTGGCGAAGCCGGCCAGGGCGCGGCCGGCCCGTTCGCGCAGCAGGTTCAGGTGCAGCGCCAGGTGCGGGTCCTGCTCGTCGATGCGGCCGTCGTGGTAGGCCAGGCGGGCGATGCCGGTCAGCGCCACGCCGATCAGGTGGCCCTCGTCGGCCAGCGCCAGCGCCGCCGCCAGACGCACCCGCTCGCTCAGCCGGGGCGATTCGTCCAGATGGACCAGGATGGTTTTATATGACATGGCGCAGTCCTCGCTGCCGTCCGCTGGGTGGCCGGCCTGTCCATTATAGGCCGGCGGCGGCGTGGCGGCCGTGGCGGCGCGAAACGGGCGGCGGCCGTTACGTTTGATTTGGCGCAAGGTCGGCTTCGATCTGGCTCATACACTGGTGATGGTTATCTTGACAACTACAAGGATCGCAGAATGAGCCAGAACAATAACGGACAGGGCGGCGACAAGGCGGCCGACAAACGGGTGGCGCTGGTCACCGGTGGCATGGGCGGATTGGGCACGGCATTGTGCCGCCGCCTGCACCGCGACGGCTTCGTCGTCGCCGCCACCTATTCGCCCGGCAACGAGCACTTCCAGCACTGGATCGAGGCGGAAAAGGACGAGGGTTTCCGCTTCCGTGGCTACCAGGTCGACGTTGGCGACTACGCCGACTGCGAGGCGATGGTGGGCCGGCTGCGCGCCGAGCTGGGTCGCGTCGACGTGCTGGTCAACAACGCCGGCATCACCCGCGATCAAAGCCTGCGCAAGATGACGCGGCAGGACTGGGACGAGGTCATGCGCGTCGACCTCGACAGTGTCTTCAACATGAGCAAGCAGGTGCTCGACGCCATGGTGGAGCAGCGTTGGGGGCGCATCATCAACATCTCCTCGGTGAACGGGCAGAAGGGCGCCTTCGGCCAGACCAATTACGCGGCGGCCAAGGCCGGCATGCACGGCTTCACCAAGGCGCTGGCGCTGGAGGTGGCGCGCCACGGCGTCACCGTCAACACCGTCGCGCCCGGCTACCTGCGCACGGCGATGGTGGCCCAGGTGCCGGCCGAGGTGATGCGCGACAAGATCCTGCCGCAGATCCCGCTCGGCCGCCTGGGCGAGCCCTACGAGGTGGCGGCGCTGGTGGCCTACTTGGCCTCGGAGCAATCGGCCTTCGTCACCGGCGCCGAGATCGCCATCAACGGCGGCCAACACATGCGTTGAGGTTCCCCGTCTTGACGCGCCGTCTTGACGCGCCGTCTTGGCGCCTCGCCGGGAGTTCCGCCACGGCGGACCCTAGCGCGGCGGCCGTTCGGCGCGGGTTTGACAGACGATGCACAGGCGTGCCTCGGGCCGCGCCTCGAGCCGCGAATGGCCGATGGCTCCGCCGCACTGCTCGCATAAGCCGTAATCGCCGTCTTCCAACTTGCCCAGCGCGTGCCGCACCAGCTTCAATTGGCGCGCGGTGTGATCGACGGTGCCTTGCACCAGCTCGCTCAGGGTGCGGTTGCTGGCGTTGTCGGCCGGCGAGGCTTCCAGTTCGCGCAGTGGCGCGCCGGCCGTGCCGGCTTGCACGTCGAGCTCGCCGGCCAGTTGCTCGAAGAGGGCGGCGCGGGCTTGTTCGAGCCGTTTGCGCAGGCTTGCAATTTGTTCTGGGTCCAGTCCATGCATGGGCGGCTCGCTGGCGGTGGTGGTCGGGACTGACCGGTCAATGTTGGACCGGCAAACGAGGCCGATTGTTCGGCCGCCGCGCTCGACGCGCGTCAAGCCGCGTGCATCAAGCCGGGGCCGGCGCGCTGCCCGGGCCTGCTTGGTCCAGCGCGGCCAGATGGCGTCGGATCTTTTCCAGCGGCGCCGGAATGTGCTCGGGCTTGCCGCCGACGACGGCGCCGGCCAGCGCGACCAGCTCGGCGGCCAGGTCGGCCAACTCACGGATGTGTTCGAGGTGGGCGATCTGGGCGCCGGCGCGGGCCGTCAAGGCCAGTAATTCTTGCTGGGCGCCACCCAGGCCGCTGGCGGCCAGGCGGGCGGCGTCCAGGTAGAGGCCGTTGGCGCTCTGGCGCAGCGCGACCTCGTCTTCGAACATGGCTTGGGCTTGCGGCTGGCTCAGCGCAGCGGCGCCGGCGCCGGCGCCGGTGCCGGTGCCGGCCGTCGGCTGGCGCAGCGCGCGTAGCAGGCGTGCGTGCAGGGCGTTGGCGGCGGCCGACAAGTGGTCGGCCAGCGCCTCCAGGTCGGCGCCGCTGGCCGGCGCATCGGTGGGGAGGGACATGGCGGGGCTCCGGAATCAGGGTTGGCGGGCGGCGGGTAAGACGACCACGGCGCCGGATGGGGCGGCGGCTGTCGTCCCGCTGGCGGTGTTGCCGGCGTCGGCGGTGGTTGGCATGCCGCCGTGGTGCGCGGCCTTGGCGCCGGCAGGCCCGGCGCCGTTGTCGCGCCCGGTGCCGTCGGCACGCGGCTGCCATTGTTGCAGTGCGCTCCGGTGGGCCTGGCTGAGCGCCGCCAGATTGTTTTCGGCCAGCGTGAAGCGGCGTCCGATCAGCCGGTATTCGGCCACCTTGGCCTGCTGGTGCGCCTTGGCCAGCGCCGCCAGCAGGTGTTCGCGCGGATTGTCGACGAAGGGGATCTCGCTTTCCAGCGTACCGAGCACGATGCGTTGCTCATTTTCATGGGTCTTGTCGTAGTAGCGCAGCAGCGCGGCCATGGCGTCGAGCAACTGGCGCAGTTCGTCCTGGCCGTCGTTGAGCATCTGTTCGACCGCGCGGTCCTGGTAGCGCGCCGTCAGCGCGCGCGCCAGCAGCCGGCCCAGGCCGGCGTAGGCGTTGACATGGCGGTCGTCGAGGCCGCTGTCGGGCCAGGCGTTGATGGCGCCTTTCATTGCCTTGACCTGGTCCTCCAGGTCGAACTGCTCGTCGCCAGCCAGCTTGCCCAGCGCGCGCAGATATAGCACGACGCCGTTTTCGATGGCGATGAAGTCGGGGTAGGCGGCCTGGCGGGCGGCGTCGAGCTGGCGCTCGCGGCTGTCGGCGGCCGGCGTCAGATAGGGTTGTTCGCGTGGATAGGTGTCGCGGAAGCGCTGGCTGAGTTCGTTGAAGGCGCCCAGCTTGGCCGATTCGGCGCTGAGCGCGCGCACCGCCTGCAGGCGCGCCGTGTTGCCGGCACAGCCGCCCAGGGCGGCCAGCAGGAGGAGGAGCGCGGCGATCTTGAGCGGTTTCATAAGTCCTTCCACGGCGGGTCGGTATCAGACTCATTGTTGCGCTTCGGGGCGGCGCTGGCTTGCGAAACCGCAATCGCGGCGGCAACGGGGCCGCCTTGGAGCGCCCGGCCGGCGGGCGCCGTGGCGCCCCCGCCACGCCACCATCGCGCCACCATCGCGCCATCACGCTATCACGCCATCACACCGACACTCTGTCACGTGGCCGCGCGGCCACGCCGCCCGCC
>NZ_JAEMNU010000021.1 GCF_016461825.1 Rugamonas violacea
CGAATCGTTGGGATGGATAAGTGTACTCAAAACGTGCCGTGCCTTGAAGAGGGGCCAGCTACGGAAAGGTGCATAATCACACGAATCTAAACACTTAGTCACATTCGATAGGTAAAGACGCTGTGGAACAACATAGCCCGATTTGAGCGCTGCTCGACTTTGCCGGTGGATAGTGGCGCTCGACTAGACTCAAGGGCACCTCGAAAAACCGTCATTCCGCATCGGCGGACCGCCGCGCAGGTGGGAATCTATACCCCGCATGTCCATTGGCTCAGCATGGGTTCCCGCCTACGCGGGAACGACAATTTGGTGGTTTTTCGAGGTGCCCTCAAGCTTGCTTTGGCGGAAACGGGTTGGCGCCGGAACGGCGCGACGCTTAGCGCGCCGCCGGACCTGGCGCCACCGGCAGCACGATTTCCACGCACAGGCCGCCGTCGGGCCGGTTGCTGGCGCCGATGCTGCCGCCATGCGCCTGCACCACGTGCTGGGCGATGGCCAGGCCGAGGCCGTGGCCGTCGGTGCTCTTGTGGGTGTCGCTGGCGCGGAAGAAGGGGCGGAAGATGGCCTCCAGGTCGCCCGGCGCCACGCCGGGGCCGCGATCGAGCACGCGGATGTGCAGGCGACTCGCGTCCGGCAGGCAGCGCAGTTGAAGCTGGAGCTTTACCGCGCCGCGCTCGGGGCTGTGCTTGATGGCGTTGCGCACCACGTTCTCGATGGCGCGGCCGAGCAGGTCGGCCTGGCCGATCACCACCACGTCGGCCTCGCCCTCGCGCAGCACGCTGCGCTGCTGGCTGGCGGCTTCGAAGTGGGCGTCGTCGCCGATCTGGTCGAGCAGCTCGGCCATGCTGATCTCCTCCTGCAGCGTGCTGAGGGCACCCGCCTCAAGACGGGCCAAGGTCAGCAGCTCGCCGACCAGCTTGTCCATGCGCACGCTCTCGCGCTCGATGCGTTCCATCGAGGCGGCCGTCTTGTCGGGTTGCTGGTGGGCCAGGCCGATGGCCGCCTGCAGCCGCGCCAGCGGCGAGCGCAGTTCGTGCGAGACGTCGTGCAGCAGCCGGGTCTGGCCGTCGATCAGGTTGCGCAGGCGCGCCGTCATGCGGTCGAAGTCGCGGCCCAGATCGTTGAGTTCGTTGCGGCGCTTGCCGGCGGCGTCGGCGAAGCGGGGCGCCAGGTCGCCGCCGGCGGCGGCCTCGAAGGCCTGGCGCAGCGCGCGGATCGGCCGCGAGAAGTACCAGGCCAGCAGCACCGCCATCAGTGTGCTGGCCAGCACCGCCGCGACGATCGGCACCCACGGCGTCAGCGGTTCGAAGCGCGGGCCGCGAACGCCGCCCGGGCCGCGCATCTCGGCGCCATTGCCGGCGGGGCGACGGCCGGACCAGTCGTCGGATGGCGGCCGCCCGGTGCCGCCGGCGGCCATGGCGCCGGCGGGCGCGACTTGCGCGGCGTCTCCGGCGGCGGCGCGCCTGGCGCCGTCGGCCGATGCTGGATTGGTGCCGTCGTGGCCGTCGCGGCCGTCGAGTCCATCGCGGCCGCCCGGGGCGGCGCCGCCGTTGTCGCCGGCCAAGGCCGGGCCGGGTGGCGGCGGGCGGCGGTCCTCGCCGGGGCCGTCGGCGCCGCGCGCCAAACCGGCCTCGGCCAACCGCGCCAACAACGGCGGCGCCAGCGCGTCGATGCCTTGCTGGTGCTCGGCCGAGGGCAGGAACAGCAGATAGCGGTGGCCGTCCTTGTCCTTCACCTGGCGCACCACGCGGTGGCGCTGCTCGTGCTTGAGCAGGTAGTGCGCCTCGACCTGCATGGCCGGCGTGACGATACGTTCGAGCAGCTCGTGGCCCTTGTCGTCGACGGCGTAGACGCGGTGCCGCTCCATGCTGCCGAGCAGGCCGCGCAACGCCCTGCTGCCGCCGAATTCGAGGGTGGCGGCGGCGGCGTTGATGGCCATTTCGGCCGGCGGGCTGGTGTCGATGTCGGCCGTCGGGCTGCGCACCGGGTTGCGGTTCTTCAGCCAGATGGCGCCGCCGATGCCGACCGTGGCGGCCAGCTGGGCCAGCAGGATGGAGAGGAAGAACTTCCAGAACAGGCGGCCCACCGGCTCACTCCTTGATCAGCTGGTAGCCGAGCCGGTAGACGGTCTGCAGGCAGGAGCGGCCGTCGGCGATGGTGCCGAGCTTGTGGCGCAGGCTGCTCAGGTGGACGTCGATGTTGCGGTCGAAGCGCGCCATCGGCCGGCCCAGGCCCTGTTCCGACAGGGTGTTCTTGCTGACCGGGCGGCCGGCGTGGCGCGCCAGCACTTCCAGCAGGTTGAATTCGGTGCTGGTCAGCTCCAGCGGGGCGCCGGCCCAAGTGGCGCGGCGCTGCTCCGGCCACATGGTCAGCTGGCCGACGCTCAAGGCGGCGGCCGCCGAGGCGTCGAGCGGGGCGGCCTGGGTGCGGCGCAGGATGGCGCGGATGCGCGCGGTCAGCTCGCGCGGCGTGCAGGGCTTGGCGACGTAGTCGTCGGCGCCCAGTTCGAGGCCGACGATGCGGTCGGTGTCGTCGCCGCGCCCGGTCAGCATCAGGATCGGCAACTGGCTGCGGGCGCGGATGCGGCGCAGCGTCTCCAGGCCGTTCATGCGCGGCATCATCACGTCGAGGATGGCGATGGCGTACAGGCCGGTGAAGGCCTCGGCGGTGCCGGCCACGCCGTCGTGCGCGGTCTTGACCTCGAAGCCCTCCTGCTCCAGGTATTCCTGGAACATGCCCACCAGTTCGATGTCGTCGTCTATCAGCAGTACCTTGCTCATTGCAGCGCTTTATTCCCGTGTCGATGCGGCCATCATAACAAACCCGGAACGGCCGCCAGCGCCGATTTACCCGCTTTTACACCGTCCGGCGGGTGCCGTCTTTACATGGATTTACCTGGTGCTTACGGCGCTTTACATGGCCGGCTCGGACAATGGCGACTCCAACAACATAGACCAAGGATACCCGCCATGAACTTCCCCCCACCACGCCACCGCGCCGTCAAGGCCATGCTGCTGCTGGTTGCCGCG
The DNA here is from genome assembly GCF_016461825.1 of Rugamonas violacea. Lineage (GTDB taxonomy): Bacteria > Pseudomonadota > Gammaproteobacteria > Burkholderiales > Burkholderiaceae_D > Rugamonas. The sequence goes on from NZ_JAEMNU010000021.1 coordinate 3,030, forward strand.
CTCTCCCTGGGCGGCATGCATGGCGGCGCCGGCGCCGCCGACGATGAGATGGACGGTCCCGGCCACGGCGGCCCCGCTGCGGGCCATGGCGGCAAGCCGCCGCACGCGCCCGGCATGGCGGCGCAGGAATCGCACGGCGAGCGCAACGGCCCGCCAGGCATGGGCCGTCCGCCGTTTGCGCCGTTCGGCATGGCCGACGCTCCAGCGGGGCTGCGCGGCCTGGAGCTGAGCGAGGCGCAGCAGGACAAGGTGTTCGCCCTGCTGCACGCCCAGGTGCCGTACTTGCGCGAGCAGGAGAAGAGCGCCAGGAAGGCGCACGAGGCCCTGCGCGCGCTGGGCGCCGCCGCGCCGTTCGACGACGCCAAGGCGGCCGGGTTGGCCCAGGCCGCCGCTCAGGCCAACGCCAACATCATGTTGCAGCAGGTGCGCACCGAGCAGAAGCTGCTTGCGCTGCTGACGCCCGAGCAGCGCAAGCAGTTGGCCGACGATGCGCCGCGCCACCCGCCGCGTCCCTGAGCGGGCAATACGACGTCAGCACGACTATTTCACCCACCCACCAAGGAGAGCAGCATGTCGATCAGCGCCATCAGTTCCAGCAGCGCCACCAGCCAGTTGAGTTATTTGAGCAGTACCACGCGCAGCGGCGACAGCGGCGGCACCGAAGCCACGCGCGGCGCCGGCCACCACCGGCGGCCGGAGGGCGGCGGTCTGGTCGGCGCGATCGCCAGCGCCTTGCAACAAATCGGTGTGAGCGACGCCAGCGGCAGCAAGGCCACCAGCACGGACGCCGCGACGGCGGGCGGCGCCAGCGACGACGCCAGCGCGACGCAGAGCAGCGCCCAGGCGCTGGGCGGCTTCCTGCAGGCCTTGTCGAGCAATCTGAGTGGCGCCGGCAGCAGCGGCAACCTGATTAACACCACCGTCTAAACACGCTGACGCATGATGCCGCCGCAGCTGCGGCGGCATTTACTTGATTGGAGTTCGCAATATGGACAAGCAGCACGATACCCGGCCCGATGCCCGGGCCGAACATGAACACAGTCTGGCGGCCGACCTGGACGCGATGATGAGCCTGGTGGCCAACCGGCGCCAGTCGCTGCGCTGGCTGCTGGTCGGTGCCGGCGCCGGCGCGCTGCCGCTGCTGGGTTGCGGCGGAGGTTCGAGCGCCGCCACGGCGGACAGCGGCAGCAGCACCCCGACGGTGCCGGCCCCGCCAGCCACCCCGACCACCCCGACCACCGGCGCCTGCGCGGTGATCCCGGAGGAGACCGGCGGCCCGTATCCGGCCGACGGCACCAATAGCAATGGCAGCGGGGTGACCAATGTGCTGAACCAGGTCGGCGTGGTGCGCAGCGACATCCGCAGCAGCTTCGGCGGCGCCAGCGGCGTGGCGGCCGGCGTGCCGCTGACGATCAAGCTACAGATCGTCAACACCAACGGCAGCTGCGCCACGCTGGCCGGCTACACCGTCTATTTGTGGCACTGCGACCGCGACGGCCAGTACTCGCTGTATTCGAGCGGGGTGACGGGGCGGAACTACCTGCGCGGCGTGCAGGAGGCCGACGGCGGCGGCAACGTCAGCTTCAGCACCATCTTCCCCGGCTGCTACGCCGGCCGCATGCCGCACGTGCACTTCGAGGTTTACCCGACGCTGGCCAAGAGCGTCAGCGCGGCCAACCGGATCAAGACCTCGCAGTTCACCTTCCCGCTGGCGACGCTGAACGAGGTCTACGCCACGGCCGGCTACAGTAGCAGCGTGCGCAACCTGGCGCAGATCAGCTACGCCAGCGACAACGTGTTCAGCGACGGCACCACGCTGCAGATGGGCGCCGTCAGCGGCAACGCCACGGACGGCTACGTGGTGACGCTGACGGTGGGCGTGGCCGCCTAGGCCATGAAGCCCAGGTCGCGCTGGCTGAAGTTGCCGATGTGCGGGAACACGTCGGCGATCTGCGTGGCCGACAGGCCGAACCAGCCGGCCAGCGTGGCGCCGTACTGGTCGACCGAGATGGTCGGCAGCAGCGCGCCGGAGCCGATATCCAATTCGTGTTTCAGGCCGCTGGCCGGGAAGGCGCCGTAGATCTGCCGTCCCTTGACGGCGCCGCCGACGACGAAGTGGTGCGAACCCCAGCCATGGTCGCTGCCGTCGCCGTTGCTGGTGAAGGTGCGGCCGAAGTCGGAGGCGGTGAAGGTGGTGACCTGCCTGCGCATGTCGGCGCCCTGCAGCGTGGCCAGCGTGGTGTCGAAGTAGGCCAGCGCGTGGGCCAGGCGGCCGAGCAGGTCGGCCTGCAGCGCGAGCTGGTTGTCGTGGCTGTCGAAGCCGCCCAGGCTGACGTAGAACACCTGGCGGCGGGCGCCCAGCGCGGAGCGGCCGCCGATGATGCGGGCCACCGTTTGCAGCTGCACCGCCAGGCTGTTGACGCTGGTCGCGCCGGTGCTCGGGTTGACGAAGGGCGTCGGGTTGGGCACGCCGGCGGCGCCGGCGGCCAGCATGGCGCCGCCGAGCGTCGCCTGCGAGGCGATGGCGCGGCCCACCACGGCGGCGTGCTCGCGCTCGAACATCTCGCTGCGCTCGCCGCTGACGATGGCGCGCAGCGGGTTGCCGGCGGCCGGGGCGCCGAACAGCGTGCCGCCCAGATTGCGCACCGGGACGGCGCCGGCGGCGTTGATCTGGTATTGGCGGATCTCGCGGCCGCTGAGGAAGACCGCGTTGCCGGCGGCGGAAATGCAGGTGAAGTTGGCGTTGCCGTTGCCGGCGGCGAGCAGGTCGCCCATGCGGCCGCCCCAGCCGAAGCTGGCGCCCTCCGGCTTGTACGATTGCCACATCGATTGCTGGTCGTTGTGCGAGAACAGTTTGGCCGGCAGCGCGACGCTGCCATTGAGGTATTCCGTCTTGCTGGTCGGCGCGATCAGCGTGCCGACGTTGGCCACCACGGCGGCGCGGCCCTGGTCGAACAGCTCCTTCAACGGCGCCATGCTCGGGTGCAGGGCGAAGCTGCGGCCGGCGTGGCCGCTGGCCGGCACGATGGGCAGCACGCCGCGCGGCGCGCCGACGGCGGGCAGGGCGATCGCCGCGTCGGCGCCGCGGATGCGGGTGTATTCGTCCCACGAGGCGCTGTCGGTGGCCAGCACGGTGTTGAAGGGATCGTTGCCGCCGTTGAGGAAGAGGCAGACGATGGCCTTGTAGTCGTCGGCGCCTTCGGCGGCGGCGCCACCCATGGCGGCCAGGTTGATGGCGAAGGGGGCGACGCTGCCGCCGGCCAGGGTCAACATGGAGCCGAGAAAACGGCGGCGTGATTGATGGTGTTCGTTCATCTCATTGTTCCTTACTTTTGAACCAGGTATTCGGGCGAGGCCATCGACAGGTAGATCGCCAGGTAGACGCGGTTGCGCAGCGTGCCGGCGATGCCGGGGGCGTTGCTGGCGTAGGGCGGCGGCATCACCACGCTGTTGATGGCGGCCAGGATCTGGCCGCGCAGCGTGGCGCTCATGGCGCCGTTCAGCAGCAGCAGGTTGACGCGGTCGACCAGGGCCGGCGGGTCGGTCGCCAGCGCCAGCTCGGCGGAGTAGCTGGCCAGGACGTCGTATTTGTAGCCGACGCCGTAGGGCACCACCTCCTGCATCACGTTCAGGTAGCCGGTCACCGATGGTTCGGCGGTGATCTGCATCTCCGGCGCGACCATGCCGGCCGCCGCGATGCTGGTGTTGGGCGGCGCGTACGCGGGGCGGAAGAAGTTGAACACCGACGGCGAGCGCATCGGCGTCTGGCCCAGGCCGGACAAGGCGTCGTCCTGTTGCGGGATCTGGTAGCGGCCCGACGCCGAGCGGGCCTCGAAGGCGCGCATCCAGTTGGCCAGGCGCAGCACCGGCTCGCGCAGCTTGCCGCCGCGCAGGGCGAAGGTCTGGCGCGCCTCGGGATCGAGCAGCACGGCGCGCACCACGGCCTGCATGTCGCCGCGCACCCCCTTGCCGTTGTTGGCGAAGATGGCGGCGACCCGGCTGATGTAACCGGGGCTGGGGTTGCTGCTGACCAGGCGCTGGATCAATTGGCGGCCGAAGAAGGGGCCGACGTTGGGGTGGTTGAACAGGGTGTCGAGGGCCACCGCCAGTTCGGCCTCGGCGCTGCCGTTGACGCTGACGCCGAGGAAGCGCTTCTCGCTGGTCGAGTGGTAGGTCGGGTACTGCTGCATCGGTTTCCAGTCGCGGTCCGGATCGGCCAGCGCGCCGTAGAAGCGCAGGCCGCTGTTGTCCGGCCCGGCCCAGCTCCAGCCGGTGAAGACCTTGGCCAGGCCGGCCACGTCGTCGTGCTTGTAGGTCTCGATCGGCGCGCCGTTCTGCAGGCGCAGGCTGCCGTCCTGGTTCAGCTGGTACAGGCCGATGCTCATCAACTGCATGACCTCGCGGGCGAAGTTCTCGTCCGGCAGGCGCTCGCCGGACTCGCGCCGGTTGCCCAGATAGGTCAGGTAGCGCCCCATCATCGGATGCAGGGCGACGTCCTGCAGCAGGGCGCGGAAATTGCCGAAGGCGTGCTTGCCCAGCATGTCGTAGTAACCGGTCACGCCGCGCGGGAAGTCGGCGACGCCGCCGTCGGCCAGCGAAATGACGAAGATCTCCGACAAGGCTAACTTGACGCGTTGGCGCAACTGGTCGTCGCCCTGGGCGGCCTGCTGCCAGAAGGTTTCGAGGAACAGGTCCTGGCCGTACTTGCTGCCGGCGGGGATGCTGGCCAGCGTGGCCTGGTAGGTGGCGAGGTGGCTGCGCGCCGGCTTGGCGAATTCGCTGCTGAGCCAGGCGTCGGCGCCGCGCACGCCGACATCGGCGATGCTGGCCATGGTGGGGCCGAAGCTGGCTTGGCCAAGGAAGCGCGCCGCCGCCGCCGGGCTCATTCTCGCCGCCGGCGCCGCGACGCCGGCGCCGCTGAAAGTGGCGCTGGCGAGCAACTGCGGCGAGGCCGCGCCGGTGTCGCCGGCGCGGTCGCCGTCGCCGCCGCAGGCGGCCAGGAGCAGCAGGGGGAAGGCCGCCATGGCGAGCCTAAATTTTCCAGATTTCATCTATTTCCTTAGCGATTAGAAACTGCGCCGATTGTAGAGTGCTTCCGTTTCCTCGCCATTTTTTAGATCCAACTGTGCGCGGACGACTGTTGAGGTTGTCTGTTTTTAGGCGGTTTTAAAATGATTTTGACCGAACTTATCATATTTAAAACGAATATTATTTTTGGGAAACGTCATATTTCCGCAACGCATTATTACTATAGGGAACAATTTGGCGAAGTTTTTTTCGTTTGGCGTGGCGCCGGCGGCGGGGGGGGGGGCGGG
>NZ_JAEMNU010000022.1:0-18450 GCF_016461825.1 Rugamonas violacea
TCGAATGTCTTTCGCTTTCTTGTTGCCATGTATCACTCCTCAGATGGTGGATTTTCCACCTATTGAGGTGTCCAGGCAAATTAGACCACAGCAAATTACCAACCCTACCTGCTTTCTCAAGCGATCAAATTCGGCGATTTGCTGTTCGTCTCCGGTCAAGCGGGCGCCGGCGACGATGGCAAAATTGTCGACGGAGGTTTCCGCGCCCAAGGAGAGCAGGCGTTTGCCAACCTCCAGCGCGCGCTCGAAGCCGGCGGCTCGGGCCTGAAAGACGTCATCAAGGTGACGATCTTCCTGACCGATATGGGCAACTTCAAGGAGGTTGTGGAACTCCGCCGTCAGTTCTTCGCGGCGCCCTATCCGGCCGACACAATTGCCGAAATCAAGGCCCTGTATGATCCTGCGGCGATGATAGAGATCGAGGCCATCGCCGCTGTCCGTCCGACCGCTATGGCGGGGATGTCGAGCGCCGCCGGCGCCTGATCGTCGAGGTCACGCAGGCGGTTCGCATGGCGGTTGTGTATGCGCGACCAATTTCCCCATTTTGTCTCAATGTATGGAAATTGCTTTTAAGTAGTATGCCGGAGAGCGTACAGCAACACCATCCTTGCACGGCAGTCGCTGACGTTTTCTCCTCTCTCATCGGCATTCAGCGCATCACTCCGCTGGATGCCATTGTTATTTCATAGCTAGCTGTAATGAAAGATTCAAGCGGGATGCCTGGGGGGATGGGTTGAACAAAAAATGAAGCTGCTGAAGCAGCGTTTTGAGGTAGTGCTCCTCACGATAGATAATGTCAAGTAATAGGCCTGGAAATACTCAAAATGATGGATTGGATCCCTGTAGTCTTCGTTACGTTCAAGGTTCTCGTGCTCGGCACGGGCATGTTCTTCGCCATCAAGTGGCATTACGATCAAGAGAAGAAGGGGAACGATCAGGCGAAGGAGAAGCGCGCGGTGCTACGCGCGGGCGGCATTGTGGCCGCAGTCTTCGTGCTATCGCTCCTGGGCCTGGGGCTCCTCACCGTCACCCTTAGCAGGATGCTCGGTTTGGACTTGACCTTCCCATGATGGCAAAGTCCAAACCATGGATTTCGAACTGCAACCTTGACGTGGGGTAGACGTCTGCTTTTGGCTGCGGATTCAATCGCGCCCGCGTCCTAGGATTCGACGTATTCGTTTATAGAAATTGCGTAAACGCCATCGCCAGCACGGCTGCTGTCATTACAGCCGTGCACAACCAGCCCATCACCTTTAAGCGCCTGGAAATCACCAGCCGGCCCATGACGTCCGAGCGGGCCGCCATCAGCATCATCACCGCCATGACGGGGATCGAGATGATGCCATTGATCACCGCACTCCAGTCAGGTGCAGGGTGACGGCGGTGGTCAACATGATGAAAAAGGCGACCATGTTCGAGAAACCCATGCCAATGTAGGTGTCGCGGTCGATGCGGGCGTAGCCGGCGCGCGCTTGTCTCGGTGCCTTTTTGAGGGGAAAGGCGCTATCGTCGGCCCGCAAATCTTCCACTTCCTGCGAGGCTTGCCAGAAAAACAGGTAAGGGCTGATGGTGGTGCCGAACACGGCGACAATGGTCGTGATGTACTCCTTTTTCCACGGCAGCGTGGGCAAGACCATGCCCTCGCTCAGCACCCGGCGCCAGGGAATATCGACCACAAACGCGGTGGCGACGTAGGCCAGCAAGGCGAGGGTCAGCCATTTGAGCACCTTGACGTAGCGGCTGTAGGGTACGAAGACCTGCAGCAGCACGCTGACCAGGCCAAACAGCACGGCATACCAGTGCGCCTTGCCGCCCGCCACCAGGGTCATGGCGTCGCCCATGGCGGCGACGTCGGCGGCGATATTGATGGTATTGGCCAGCAACAGCAAACCGACCAGCGGAAACAGCAGGGCCGCCGGGTAGTGGCGGCGGATATTGGTGGCCAGGCCGTGGCCCGTAACGCGGCCGATCCTGGCGCTGACATTTTGGATCGCCACCATCAGCGGATAGGTCAGCACTAGGGTCCACAGCATGCCGAAGCCGAACTGGGCGCCCGCTTGCGAATAGGTGGCGATGCCGCTGGGATCGTCGTCGGCGGCCCCGGCGATCAGGCCGGGGCCCAATTCGTCGATCCAGGAATTTGGCGCGGCGGCGTCCGATTTGGCGACGGCGGCGGTCGCGGCGTCGGCGACGGTGGAATCCGGTGCGTGCATGGTTGTCAGTAAATGTTGAGTCTTCCTAACAAATTACGCGACTGTTTGGGCAGTTACTGTGCGCATTCTAACCAAGCCGGCTTATCACCCTGGCGAGCCGGCGCCGCCGGGCCAACAGCGGGAAATAATCAGCGCGCATCTTTTTTTTACAACATATTGCACAATATGTTGTACGATTGGGTTTCACTAAGGGAAAACATCAAAATGCGATATCACCTTTCACTACTTCAAACGCTGGCCGCGCTCTCGATGATTTGTGCATCGGGTGCTTTTGCTGAGGTCCCGGGCATCTCGCGAGACGAAAAGCGCGTGATCATCGCGTCCCTTAATAGCACCTTGACTGTGAACTACGCGTTTCCGGACATCGCCCAAAAAATTGCGCCGGTACTGGAGGAGCATCTGAAAAAGGGAGACTATGACGCGGCGACCACGAAGGAAGAGTTCGCGGGCAAGCTTACCGATGATCTGGTCAAAGTCAGCGGCGACCATCATTTCTTTGTGGGTGTCGACCCAAAATGGATCGCGGAATTCAAGGTGAAGGGCAACACGGCGCTCAAGGCCAAGATACGAAAGGAAGAAACGAGCAGGTTGGAGGAGACCAATTTCGGTTTCGACGAGGTCGCTCGCCTGAAGGGAAATATCGGTTATATACGATTCAGCTATTTTGCCGATCCGGAACTTGCCTACGACACTGCGGCGTCCGTGATGCGCTTCGTCGGCAATACGGACGCCGTTATCATCGATTTGCGCTACAACAATGGCGGCCATCTGGAAATGGCGCAATTTCTAGCGAGCTATTTCTTCTCCAACGAGAAGGACCAGCTGCTATTCGATTACTATTACAACGAAGATGGCAAGCGGGTCGAGCGCGGGCAATGGGTTCTGCCCGGCCTGCCCGGCAAGCGCATGGTGGACAAGCCAGTCTATATCCTGACTGGTTCCACGTCGTTTTCCTCCGCAGAATGGTTTTCCTATGCGATGAAAAAGCTCGGGCGAGCGACCCTGATCGGCGAGCGGACCGCCGGCGGAGCGCATCCGGTCGCACGTAAGCCGGTCAACGACGATTTTTTTGTGCAAGTACCGATCGGCCAGATCAAGGACCCGGTGGACCATGGCGATTTTGAAGGAGTCGGGGTGCAACCCGATATTCAAAGCCCCTCCATTCTGGCGCTGCCGCTGGCGCACAAGCTGGCGCTCGAAAATTTGGCGAAGACCGATGACGCAAGGCGAACCGAACTCGCTTGGCTGCTGCCGACCTTAACCGCAGGTATCCAGCGCCCGCACGTCGATGCCGACATAGCGCGTAAAGCCGCCGGAAAATATGAAGGTCGCCAGATCGTCCTCGACAATGGCACGCTCTACTATATCTGGCGCGATCGGTTGCGGGTCGCGCTGGAGCCGATCGGTCCCAACCTGCTCGCAGTGGAAGGGGTGTCGGATTTTCGATATCGCCTGAATGCCGTACACGGAAAAGTGGTGGCGCTGGAACGCGTGAACAAGGACGGCAGCATTCAGTCGTACAAGCGCCTTGACTGAGGCTAAACATAATCCGGCCTCGATTGATGACGTCGTGTTTCTCGGACGCGCTGTCGAACGGCTGAGCGTCCTGATCGCCGAGCAATCGCAGATGGTCTTCGATACGATGGGGATCGTCATCCCGGTTCGTTCCTGTTCGCTGATGACTGTTCTTGCGATGCGCGGCGCGGCCTCGGCCGCCGATCTGGCGCGCGAACTCGGACATTCGCATCAGTTGGTCATGCAAAAGATACCAAAGCTGGTCCGCCTGGGCCTCATACGGCATCGGAACGATGACGACGATGCCCGGCGACGGATATTCATGCCTACTGATGAAGGCTTGTCGCAACTTGCAAAATTCGAGCAATGCACGGTCCTCATTCGGGCGGCCTATGCTGGGTTATTTGCCGAGGTGGGGGACGTCAGGCAATTCGTGGATAGGGCCGCCGATGCGCTCAATGAGAGGCCGCTTGACGAACGCATAAATTGGCCGATATAAGACGTCCGCGAAAGCATCGCGGCAAGCCTGCCTTGTGTCCGACTTTATTGTTCGTCTACACCTGGTCAGGCCAACCGCCGCGCTTACTCCACCGTCACCGACTTTGCCAAATTGCGTGGCTTGTCCACATCCGTGCCGCGCGCCAGCGCCGAGTGGTAGGCCAGCAGCTGCAACGACACCACGTGCAAAATCGGCGACAGCAGGCCGTAGTGCTCCGGCAAACGGATCACGTGCACGCCCTCGCCCGAGGTGATGCGCGAGTCGACGTCGGCGAACACGTACAGCTGACCGCCGCGCGCGCGCACTTCCTGCATGTTCGACTTGAGCTTCTCGATCAGGCTGTCGTTCGGCGCGATGGTGACGACCGGCATCTCCTCGGTGACCAGGGCCAGCGGGCCGTGCTTGAGTTCGCCGGCGGGGTAGGCCTCGGCGTGGATGTAGGAAATCTCCTTGAGCTTCAGCGCGCCTTCCAGGGCGATCGGGTAGTGCATGCCACGGCCGAGGAACAGCGCGTTTTCCTTGCGGGCGAAGTCGTCGGCCCAGGCGATGATCTGCGGTTCCAGCGCCAGCACGGCGGCGATCGCCACGGGCAGGTGGCGCATCGCCTTCAGGTGGGCCGCCTCTTCCTCTTCGCTCAGGCGGCCGTTGATCTGGGCCAGGGTTAGGGTCAGCAGGAACAGCGCGGCCAGCTGGGTGGTGAAGGCCTTGGTCGAGGCGACGCCGACTTCAACGCCGGCGCGGGTGATGTAGGACAGCTTGCACTCGCGCACCATGGCGCTGGTCGCCACGTTGCAGATGGTCAAGGTGTGCTCCATGCCCAGGCCGCGCGCGTGCTTCAACGCGGCCAGCGTGTCGGCCGTCTCGCCGCTCTGCGAAATGGTCACCACCAGGGTGTTGGGATGCGGCACGCTGTCGCGGTAACGGTATTCGCTGGCGATCTCGACGTTGACGGGGATCTTGGCCACCGATTCGATCCAGTACTTGGCGGTCAGGCCGGAGTAGTAGCTGGTGCCGCAGGCCAGGATCAGCACGCGGTCGATCTGCTTGAACACGGCGTAGGCGCCGTCGCCGAACAGCTCGGGCATGATGCCGGTGACGCCTTCGAGGGTGTCGCCGATGACGCGCGGCTGCTCGAAGATTTCCTTCTGCATGTAGTGGCGGTAAGGGCCGAGCTCGGCCGCGCCGGTGTGGGCGTGCACGGTCTTGACTTCGCGCTCGACCGGCTTGCCGTCGACGTCGACGATCCAGACGCGGTTCAGTTGCAGGTCGACCACGTCGCCTTCTTCCAGGTAGATGATCTGGTCGGTGGTGCCGGCCAGCGCCATGGCGTCGGAGGCGACGAAGTTCTCGCCCTTGCCGATGCCGACGATCAGCGGCGAGCCCTGGCGCGCGGCGACCACGCGGTGCGGCTCCTCGCGGCTGAACACGGCGATGGCGTAGGCGCCGTGCAGGCGCTTGACGGCCTGCTGCACGGTGTCGAACAGGTCGCCGTTGTACATGTGGTCGACCAGGTGGGCGATCACTTCGGTGTCGGTCTGGCTCTGGAACACGTAGCCGAGGGCGCTCAGTTCGGCGCGCAGCTCGTCGTGGTTTTCGATGATGCCGTTGTGCACCAGGCCGATGCGGGCCTGCTCGGTGCTGGGCGAGAAGTGCGGGTGGGCGTTGTGGGTGGCCGGCGCGCCGTGCGTGGCCCAGCGGGTGTGGGCGATGCCGGTGAAACCTTCCAGGCCGGTCTCGCGCATCTGCTGCTCAAGGTCGGCCACGCGCGAGGTGCTGCGCGAGCGCTGCAACTGGCCGTTGACGTGCAGGGCGACGCCGCAGGAGTCATAGCCGCGGTATTCGAGGCGCTTGAGGCCTTCCAGCAGGATGGGGGTGATGTTGCGTTGCGCTACCGCGCCGACGATGCCGCACATAGGAACCTCTTCGTTGTATGAGTTGAATTTTTTTGCAATGCAGGCATCGTAGTGCAGAGGTCGTGAAATATGCTTTCATAATTCATGTATATTTGAAAGAATATTTCATCGCTCGATATCGATGAAATATTATTTCATTTTATTGAATTATTTTTACGGATTCATCACACCATGAGCACCCAGACCACGCCGCTGGACGAAATAGATCGTCGCATCCTGAACGCGCTGCAACTTGACGCGTCGCAAACCAACGGCGAGCTGGCGCTGGCCGTCCACGTTTCGGCGCCGACCTGCCTACGCCGCGTCAAGCAGCTGACCGAGAGCGGGGTGATCGAGCGCCAGGTGGCCATTGTCGCGCCGGAGAAGGTGGGGGCGCGGCTGAGCGCGATCGTCGAGATCACATTGGATGTGCAGGCGGCCGAGCGCATGAGCGAGTTCGAGCAGCATGTGGCGGCCGAGGCGGCCGTGCTGCAATGCTACCGCGTCGCGCCGGGGCCGGATTTCGTGCTGATCGTCCAGGTGGTCGACATGCCGGCCTACCACGCGCTGGCGCACCGGCTGTTCGCCACGCAGACCAATGTGCGCAATGTCAAAGCCTATTTCTCCACCTTCCGCAGCAAGTTCGAGACGCGCATCGCGGTGTGAGGGGGGCGCGCGCGCAGCTGAGCTAAGAAAACCCAACGGCGCAATCTGGGGTCAGACCCCGAGGGGTCTGACCCCGGCTCTCTGCCGTTGGGTGGTTTGATGGCCGCCGGCGCCTTCGCACAAAGGGTGGGAAGACAAGTTATACAGACTTACCCCCAGGCTATTCACAGTCTTTCCTGCGCTTATACACGGCTTACCCAATAGTTTTACACCGAGTTATCCATGGGCTTATCCCTGGCATTTCCCCAGCTTGTGCACGGGCTTATACCGGGGTTATGAAAAGCCTACTCACAAGCTTGCTCACAGGTTTATCCACAGGCTAAAAATCAGCTAAAGCCAGCAGCCATCAGGCCTGCCAGCCCGCCTACCAGCGCCAGCAGGGTCGCCGCACGCGGCGCGTAGGGCAGCAAACCGATGAACAGGAATGCGCCCACCGTCAAACAGCCCAACCAGGCGGCGATACCCGCGCCGACGCCCCAATACTGGATGCAGGACAGCAGCGCCAGCAGCAGCAGGGCGGCGCTGACCGCGCGTAGCAGCATGCCCAGGCGGGCCGGACAATCGCCGCCGCGCAGCTGGCGGTGGTGGCGGTCGAGCGCCAGCGCCAGGCCGGTCATGCCGGCGTAGCAGAGGCCGAGACCGGCGATGATGGTGAACCAGAGCGCCATCACGCACCCGCCTTTCCGGCCGCCGTGGTGGCCGACGTGGCCGCCGCCAGCGCGGCGCGGGCGCGCACCTGTCGCACCGCCAGCAGGAACAGCCCGCCGAAGGCCAGCGACGTCAGCTCGACGCCGGCACGCTGCCAGTCGCCACGCTGCAGATAGGCGAGCAGCTGGTCGCCGGTGCTGATCCAGTTCAACAGCGGCAGGGCCAGGCACAGCGCCGCCGCCGCCAGCAACTGCTGTATCCAGCCGCGCAGGCCCGGTTGCCAGGCCGCGTGCAACAAGGTGAGCAGCCAAACGCCGAAGAAGGCCGTGACCTCCCACTCGTGGCGTTCGACCAAGTCGAGCGGCAGCAGGCGGTTGGCCCACAGGAAGCCGATGCAGGCCACGGCCAGTCCGCTGATCGAGGCGATGTTGAGCGTTTCGATCAGGCGGTAGACGCGCGGCGTGGCGGCGCCGAACTCGCGCTGCGACTTTTGCCGCCGCTTGACCATGAACAGGATGGCGCCGCTGGCCATCATCGCCGTGCCGGCCAGGCCGGAGACGAAGTACAACCAGCGCACGGCGGCGTCGGCGAAGTGCAGGCGGTGCAGCTCGTCCATGCCGGACATGGCGGTGCGGGCGACGCCGTCCGGCGCCTGGTGGGCCGGGCGCACCGAGCGCTGCGCGCCGCTCACGCCGTCGTACTCGATCATGCCGCGCGTGCTGAACAGCTTGCCGCGCTGGTTGGCCGGGTTGACCTCGCCGTAGACTTCGACCGTCATCGCGGCGTCGCCGGGATGGTGCACCACCAGCGCGAAGGTCGGGCTGTTCAGCGCCGTTTCGGCGGCGCGCACCAACGGCGCCAGCGGCGTCAGCACGCCGGGCTGGCCGTTGCGCGCGCGGCCGGCGGGCGAGTCGCTCTCGATGGCCGGCCTGGCGCTGCCGTCGCCGCGCAGCAGCGGCGCCAGCTTGACCGCCGGCATGTAGGTCGGCCAGCTGATCGCCAGGCCGCTGTAGACGATCATGAACAGGAAGGGCAGGGTCAACACGCCGAGCGCGTTGTGGGCGTCGAGCCAGGAGCGCTGTCCCTTGCCGGGCCGGAAGGTGAAGAAGTCCTTGAAGATGCGCTTGTGCGTGATGACGCCGGAGATCAGCGCCACCAGCATCGCCGCCGAGGCGGCGCCGACGATCCACAGGCCGGCGCGGCCGGCGTGCAGCTCGTGGTGGAACTCGACGAAGTGGTTGCCGCCCAGCGTGTCGCGGCCGGCGCCTTGCTCGGTCGGCAACTCGGCGCCGGTGGCCACGGACAGGCGCGCGTCGGCGTAGCGGTCGTGCTGGTCCATCCAGTAGACCATCATGCTGTCCTGGCCGGCGCGCGGCCACATCTCCCACAGGCGGCTGTCCGGCGCGCGCTGGCGCAGGAAGCGCAGGCCGTGTTCGATGGCGGCGCCCGGCTCGGTCGGCACCGCCACCGGCCGCGCCGACACCAGCGCCAGCTCCGGCTTCATCCAGCGCGTCAGCGGTTCGACGAAGACGCTCAGCGTGCCGGTCAAAAAGATCGCGTAGGCCAGCCAGCAGAACCACAGGCCGCCCCAGGTGTGCAACCAGGCCATGCGCTGGCGCAGGCCGGGCTGGGCCGGCACGCCGGCCTTGGCTGCGGACTTGGCTGCGGACTTGGCTGCGGACTTGGCGTCGGCCTGGGCTGCGGCCGCGCCGGTAAGCGGGCCGGCGGCCTTGGCCTCGGGCGTCGGCGCCGGCGCTCCCTGCACCTTGACGGCGGCCGTCATGCCACACCGCCGGGCAGCGCCAGCAGCAGCAAGCCGGGCAAGCCCAGCAACGCGGTGGCCAGCAGCATGCCGCCCCAGGCGCGCGCCGCGCTGCCGGTGGCGAAGGCCCATATGATCGCCAGCACGTAGAGAGCCATACCGACCAGTGCGCCGGCCAGCATGGCGTCGCCGCCAGACTTGCCGTCGCCGCCACCACCGGCGCACAGGGCGGTCACCAGAATGGCGCCGGCCGATGCCAGCAGATAGCCGCCGCACAGGCCGGCGACGGTGCGCGACAGCACCGGATGGGGCCGCCGCAACCAGCCCTTTGTTGGTTCCTGCCGATGCGTATGCAATGCACTCATGGAAGCCCTCAGAACTTGCTGCGCAGCGACAGCGAGATATTGCGCGGCTCGCCCCACAACACGCTGTCGTAGAAGCCGACGTTGCGGTAGTACTTCTTGTCGAGCAGATTGGAGACGTTGAGCTGGACGTTGAGGCGCGGCTGGATGTCATACGAGGCCATCAAGTTGACCAGCGCGTAGCCGGCCTGGTTCAGCCGCGCCTTCGGCGCATCCTTAGGCGCCGAAGGCCGGCCGTACCAGGACTCGCCGTAGATGGCGCTCTGCGCGGTGATGCCGCCGCCCACCTTCAGGCCCGGCACCAGGCGGCCCAGCGCATACGAGGTGGACAGGCGCAGCAGCTGGCGCGGCTGGGTGGTGACGGCGCGCGAGCCGTCGGCCTCGGCGGCGTCGAGCAGGGTCAGGCCGGCGTTGACGTTCCAGTCCGGCGTGACCTGGCCGGACAGGTCGAACTCGACGCCGCGCACGGTGATGCCGTCGCCGTTGGCCACTTGGGGCTGGCTGCCGTCGGGCAGCAGGAAGCCGCGCGGCACCGTCTGGTCGAGCTCGGCCAGGTTCTTCTTCAAGGTGCGGAACAGGGCGGCGGAGGCGTTCAGCTTGGCGTCGAAGAACTCGCCCTTGATGCCCAGCTCGGCGTTGGTGCCAGTCTCCGGCTTGAGGAAGCGGTTTTCCTTGTCGCGCGCGGTCTGCGGGTTGAACAGCGTGGTGTAACTGGCGTAGGCCGACAATTGCTGGCTCAGGTCGTAGACCGCGCCGACATAGGGCGTCATCTCGTTCTTGCTCTCGGCGAAGCCGCTGCTGCCGGTGCGCGCGCCGGCGCTGTTGTAGGACTCGGTCTCGGTGCGGTAGTTGCTCAGGCGCGCGCCGAGGATCAGCGTCAGCGGATCGGCCAGGTTGAAGCGGCCGGCCAGGTAGCCGCCGCCCAGGCGGGTGGTGGTCTCGTCGCGGCTGCCGTCCGGCGTGAAGGTCGGCCGGGGGATGTTGCCGGTCCAGTTGCGGTAGTCGGGGATCGCGTCGGGATAGCTGTGCTGCGCCTCGCCGCCGTAGGAGTTGTTGACCTGGCGGCTGCCGTTCCAGCCGGCGATCAGCACGTGGCGCCGTCCCAGCAGGGAAAACGGGCCGGTGGCGTACAGGTCGGCGTTGTCGCTGACCGACTTGCCCTCGCCCCAGATGCCGCTCCACAAGGTCATGCCCTCGCCGGTGACCGGGTTGGGGTAGCCGGCGCCGCCGTTGACGACGGTGGTGTTGTTGCGGCTGTCGTTGCGGGCGTAGCCCAGATGCAGCTTCCAGCCGTTTTCCAGGCGCTGCTCGACCGAGCCGAACAGGGTGTGCTGCTGGTTGGCCCAGGTGCTCCACGGCGCCGTCAGGCTGAAGTTGCGCGGCAGGTTGGCCAGCTCGCCGTTGGAATTCCAATACGGCACCGCGCCCCAGGTGGCGCCCTTCGGCGTGTTGTGCTGGAAGTCGACGCCGGCGGTCAGCAGGGTGCGCGGGCCGAGGTCGGCCTCGACGATGGCCATGCCGACGGTCTTGCGCTCGTGGTACATGTCGAGGAAGGAGTCGCGGTCCGAATAGGCCAGGGCGGTGCGGCCGCGCACGCTGGCGTCGGCGTTCAGCGGCACCGACAGGTCGACCTCGACGCGGCGGTCGTTCCAGCGGCTCAACACCAGGCCGGCGCTGCCCTGCAGGGTGCGGCCGGGGCGCTTGCGCACCATGTTGATGGCGGCCGACGGGTCGCCGGTGCCGCCCAT
Organism: Rugamonas violacea; assembly: GCF_016461825.1. Classification (GTDB taxonomy): domain Bacteria; phylum Pseudomonadota; class Gammaproteobacteria; order Burkholderiales; family Burkholderiaceae_D; genus Rugamonas. Next base: position 11,306 of record NZ_JAEMNU010000022.1, read on the forward strand.
CAGGCCGCTGGCGCCGCGCAGCACTTCGATGCGGTCGTACAGCACGGTGTCCGACAGCGGCGCGTTGGCGCCCTGCGGCATGCCGTCGACCTGCACGTTGTTGATGTCGAAGCCGCGCGCGTAGAACTTGGTGCGCTCGCTGTCCATCTGGCCGACCATCACCCCGGTGGTCTGCGCCAGCGCGTCGTCGAGGCGGCGCAGGCCCATGTCGTCCATGCGGGCTCGGGTGATGACGCTGACCGACTGCGGCGTGTCGCGGATCGACATGTCCATCCGCAGCGCCGTCTTCATCGCGCCGCTGGTGTAGGAGCCGCTGCCCTCGGTGCCGCTGCCCAGGCCCTGGCCGGTCACGGTGACCTGGGCCATCACCGCGTCTGCGCTGGCATTGGCGGCGGCGGCCTGCTTGGCGCTGGCGGGCGCGGCCGCGATGGCCTTGCGCAGCACATACACGTCGGCGTCACTGCCGCGCGGCACCGCCTCCAGGCCGCTGCCCTCGAGCAGGCGGGCGAAGCCGTCGGCCACGCCGAACTGGCCCTGCAGGCCGCGCGTGCTCAGGCCGGCCGTCAGCGCCGGATCGGAGGCGAAGGTGACGCCGGCGCTGCCGGCGAACAGCGACAGTGCCGGGCTCAGCGGGCCGGCGGCGATGTGGTAGCTCTTGTTGGCGGCGGCGGCGGGCGCGGCGGCCAGCACAGCAACAACGCCGGCGCCGGCCAGCGCCAGCGTGAGTCGGGAGAAAACGGGGTGGGGATATGCCATGACGAAGTCTTTCTGCAAAATGAAAACAATGGGTATGAAGTGGTGCTCCTGTATTGGTTGACCGGCGAGATCGGAAAAGGGGACATCGCCAGCGCTGTTTTTTTGCTGGCGCTGGTGCGCGCGCAAGCCGCGAGCCGGGGTCAGCAGCGAGCCGGGGTCAGTGCCGACAAATGGACAAATGTTGCCGTTTTGACTGGCGCACTGCTTGAGCTCGTGTCCAAATGTCGGCACTGACCCCGGGTCCCGTGCGGAGGCGGAAAGCCGGGGTCAGTGCCGACAAATGGACAAATGTTGCCGTTTTGACTGGCACCCTGCTTGAGCTCGTGTCCGAATGTCGGCACTGACCCCGGGGCGCGGGGGGTTAGGCCGGTCCGACGGTGACCCAGTAGCGGGTGTGGCGGGCGATGCGCAGCGGCAGGGTGGCGGCCAGCGCTTGCAGGATCTTGTCGGTGTCGCGCAGCTGGAAGGCGCCGGACACGCGCAAACCGGCCACGGCCGGGTCGCAGCGCAACAGGCCGGGGCGGTAGCGCGCCAGCTCGGCGAGGAAGTCGGCCAACGGCATTTGTTCGGCGTACAACACGCCGTCGGCCCAGGAGCCGGCGCCGGGCGCCAGCGCTTCGATGTCGCCGCTCAGGCCGTTGGCGTCGAAGCGCGCCTGCTGGCCGGCCAACAGTGTCACGGGCGCCGCCGCGCTTGCCCCATCGGATGGCCTGAGCCGCACCGAACCTTGCAACACGGCCACGCTGCTGTGCGCCGCCTGCCGACCGCGCGCCGCGTGCTGGCGCAGCACCAGACGGGCGCCGAACAGCTCCAGCACGCCGTGGGCGCATTCGAGCAGGAAGGGGCGCGCGGCCCGCTCCGGCGCGGTCTGCAACAGGATTTCGCCGGCGCGCAGCAACAGGCGGCGCGCCGTGCCGTCGAAGCGTACGTCGAGCGCGCTGGCGGTGTTGAGGGTGACGCGGCTGCCGTCGGGCAGCGTCACGCTGCGCCGCTCGCCGCTGGCGGTGCGCACGTCGGCCGTCCATTCGTCCCACGGCGCGGCGCGCCAGGCGGTCCAGCCCAGCGGCCCGGCACAGACCAGCAGCGCCAGTGTCTTGATGGCGTTGCGCCGCTGGCTAGGATCGGCGCGGCGCAGCGTCGGCAGGGCGACGGCGGCCGGCACCAGACCGAGCTTGTGCGCCACCAGCTCGGCGCGGCGCCAGGCTCGCTCGTGTTCGGGATCGCTCTGCCGCCAGGCGTCGCAGCGGCGCTGCTCGGCCGCCGTCATCGCGCCGGCATGCAGGCGGGTCAGCCATTGCGCCGCCTCCTTGGCCGCGCGCGCACTGAGCGGCGCCTTGGCGCACGCGCTGCCCGGCAGGTCGGCCGAAGGCTGCCGGCTCATGCGTCCGCCGCCACCAGCAGGATGCACTGTTCGAACGCTGCCGCCATATAGCGCTTGACGGTGCGCTCGGTCACGGCGAGCCGCTGGGCGATGGCGGCATAGCCCAGCCCCTCCAGTTGCGACAGCAGGAAGGCTTCGCGCGCCTTGTGCGCCAGGCCGTCGAGCATGCGGTCGATCTCGTGCAGGGTCTCCAGCATCAGCAGACGCGCCTCCGGCGACGGCGTGTGCGCCTCCGGCAACTGGGCCAGCACGTCCAGATAGGCCTGCTCCAGCGCCTGCCGCTGCACATGGTTGATCAGCAAGCGGCGCGCCACGGTGGTTAGATAGGCGCGCGGCTCCTGCGGCACCACCCGTTTGGGCTCGGGCTGGCAGAGGATGCGCAGGAAGGTGTCCTGCGCCAGGTCGATGGCCTGGTCGGCACCGTTGAGCTTGCGGCGCAACCATCCGACCAGCCAGCCGTGGTGATCCACATACATGCTGCTGAGGTCGTTGCGGGCGGCGAGTTCTTGGGCGGACACGGCTTGGCGATTTATTTGAATGAGAATTATTCTCAATTATAACAAACTTGCAAAAGCGCGGGAACTATTGCGATCAATCACAGCCCGGGTGAAAAAACACCGAATTATCGCCAAAGAGCGACTTGTTCAAGCCTTATTCAGCTGCTTTGCGCATGGTTTTCCACATGTTTATGCACAGGAGGAAAATCCGGCCGCGCGCCAAAGGGACTTATCCTCAGCTTGCGCACCACTTATCCGCGCCTTGTTCCACCGCTTATGCACAGAGTTGTTCACATTCCCCTGTTTTCGATGGGATGAGCTCCCTGCGCCATGGCCGGGCCGATGTGGACTGGCGGCGGCATCTGCCAATGGCAAACTTATGCAAGGCTTGCCCCCTGCTTTTTCACCACTTACCCACAGACTTACTCACAAGCAAAATCGATAGCATCATTCCGGGAAAAAGTTATCCCGCGCTTATCCCAGCCTTGTTCGCAGGCTTTTCCACATGCTTATCCACAATGCCCACAATGAAAAACGGCGCCCGAAGGCGCCGTTGCGATCGCTGGCGGCCTGTGGCCGCCATGCGCGAGCTTACTTTTTGACCTTGACCGGACGGGTCCAGCCTTCGATGCTGACCTGGCGCGCGCGCGAAATGGTCAGCTGGCCGGCCGGCGCGTCCTTCGACAGGGTGGTGCCGGCGCCCAGGGTGGCGCCCTTGCCGACGGTGACCGGGGCGATCAGCTGGCTGTCGCTGCCGATGAAGGCGTCGTCCTCGATCACGGTGCGGAACTTGTTGGCGCCGTCGTAATTGCAGGTGATGGTGCCGGCGCCGATGTTGACGCGCGAACCGACGGTGGCGTCGCCCACGTAGGCCAGGTGGTTGGCCTTGCTGTGCGCGGCGATCTGGCTGTTCTTGATCTCGACGAAGTTGCCGATGTGGACGTCCTCGGCCAGCTCGGTGCCCGGGCGCAGGCGCGCATACGGTCCGATGATCGAAGCGGCGCCGACCACCGCCTGCTCGATGTGGCAGAACGGTTTGATGTTGGCGCCGGCGCCGATGCGGGCGTTGACGATGACGCTGTGGGCGCCGATGCTGACGCCGTCGGCCAACTCGACCTTGCCCTCAAAGATGCAGCCGACGTCGATGCTGACATCGCGACCGCAGATCAGCTCGCCGCGCACGTCGAGGCGCGCCGGGTCGAGCAGGGTGACGCCCTGTTCCAGCAGGCGGCGGGCGATGTTGCCCTGGTGGATGCGTTCGAGCTCGGCCAGCTGCACCTTGCTGTTGACGCCGGCCACTTCCCACACCGCCGACGGCTGCGCCGAGACCACCGAAACACCGTCGGCCACGGCCATGGCGACGATGTCGGTCAGGTAGAACTCGCCCTGGGCGTTGTTGTTCTGCAGCGCGCCCAACCACTGCTTCAGGCGCGCGGTGGGCGCGACCATGATGCCGCTGTTGATCTCGCGGATGGCCCGTTCGGCCTCGTTGGCGTCCTTTTGCTCGACGATGCGGACGATCTTGCCGTTCTCGCGGACGATGCGGCCCAGGCCGAAGGGATCGTCCTGCTCGACCGTCAGGATGGCCAGCTGGTCCGGGCCGGCGGCGGCCACCAGAGCCCGCAGCGCGGCGACGCTGGTCAGCGGCACGTCGCCGTACAGGATCAAGGTCGGCACGTTCTCGTCGAGTTCCGGCAGCGCCTGCCGCACGGCGTGGCCGGTGCCCAGCTGCGGCTCCTGCAGCGCGGCGGCGATGGTTTCCGGCCGGCGCGCCAGCAGCTCAAGCACCGCGGCGCCCCCATGCCCATAAATCACGCATAATCGGCTCGGAGACAGGCTCTGCGCTGTATCGATCACATGCGACAACAGCGGCTTGCCCGCCAGCGGATGTAACACTTTTGGCAGCGCCGATTGCATGCGTTTGCCCATGCCGGCGGCGAGAATGACAACATTCATGGTCGAGAGTTCACTAAGTTGAGGATATGACAAAGTCTAACATGCAGCACAGCTGGTTCCGCCGCGCCCGGCGCTATTTACTCGTCGTCGGCCTGCTGGCGCTGGCCGGCTGCAGTTCCCTGCGGCTGGCCTACGACCATGGCGACACCCTGCTGTATTGGTGGCTGGACGCCTATATCGACTTCAACGCCGATCAAAAGGCCGTGGTCAAGAAGGACATCGACAGTCTATTGTCCTGGCACCGCAAGACCCAGTTGCACGACTATGTGCAGGTGTTGCAGAACGCCCAGCGCCAGTTGCAGGGCAATCCCGGCCCGGCCGAGCTGATGGCCGACTACAAGGACATCAAAAGCCGCACCCAGTTGCTGCTGTTCAAGGCCTTGCCCGAGCTGGCCGAGCTGGCGCGCTCGCTGCGGCCCGAGCAGATCGCCAAGCTGGAGAAGAAATTCAGCGCCAACAACGACGAGTTCCGCAAAAAGAACATGAAGGGCGACCGCGAGCGCCAGCAAAAATTCCGCTTCCAAAAGTCGATGGAGCAATTCGAACTGTGGTTCGGCAGCTTCAGCCGCGAGCAGGAGGAGCTCATCCGCAAGGCCTCCGACGCGCGCCCGCTCGACAACGAGATCTGGCTCGACGAACGCATGCGCCGGCAAAAGAACATTCTCGCCCTGGTGCAAAAGATCCAGCGCGACAAGCTCGGCAAGGAGGCGGCGATGGCGCAGATCCACGGCCTGATCCTCGACGCCTTCGAGCGCCTCGAACATTCCGAACGCAAGGCCTTCTTCGACGCCTCCAACGAGGCCAACATTCAGCTGGTGCTGACGGTGGTCCGCCTGGCCACGCCGGCGCAAAAGGCGCACGCCAACAAGCGCATGCAGGGCTGGATCGACGACTTCAACCACCTGGCGGCCGAGCCCCGCTAAGCCCCGAAAGCCCATATGCTATAGTGGCCGTCAACGAATCAATGACTTAGCCACATGCAAAAGAAGCCCGCCAAAACCGCAAAAACCCCCGTCCACGGCCCTCAACACAGCAACCAGGTACGCATCATCGGCGGCACCTGGAAGCGCACACCGCTGCCGGTGTTGGCCGCGCTCGGCCTGCGGCCGACGCCGGACCGGGTGCGCGAGACCGTCTTCAACTGGATCAACCACCTGCGCAACGCCAACTGGGTCGAGGCCCAGGTGCTCGACCTGTTCGCCGGCAGCGGCGCGCTCGGCTTCGAGGCGGCCAGCCGCGGCGCCAAATCGGTGCTGATGGTCGACAGCCACAGCCCGGTGGTGCGCCAGCTCGAAGTGATCCAGGAAAAACTCAAGGCCGACACCGTGCAGATCGTGCGCGGCGACGCCTTCGCCGTGGCCCAGTCGGCCGCCACGCGCAGCCAGCGCTTCGACCTGATCTTCCTCGACCCGCCCTACCAGCAGGACTTCCTCAGCCGCATCCTGCCGCTGTGCGCCCCGTTGCTCAAGGAGGGCGGCCTGGTCTACGCCGAATCCGGCGTGGCGCTGCCGCTCGACACGGACAGCGGCGCCGAAGCCGAGGCGGCGCGGCCGGACTGGCTGGCGCCGTGGGAAGTGATCCGCGCCGACAAGGCCGGCATGGTCCACTTCCACCTGCTCAGGTACAAGGGCGCGGCGGCTTGAATCTTCGATAACGGCCCGCAAAACCACGGAAAACTGCCCCAAATTTAGGCAATGCCGGGTGTTTCAGGCATAATGCGCGTTCTATATTGGTGCATCATCTGTAGGAGTCGCAATGGTTGTAGCCGTTTATCCAGGAACATTCGATCCGCTCACCCGGGGTCATGAAGATTTGGTGCGCCGCGCGTCCGGCCTGTTCGACACGCTGGTGGTCGGCGTGGCCGACAGCAAGAACAAGCAACCCTTCTTCTCGCTCGACGAACGCCTGACGATCGCCAACGAGGTGCTGGGCCACTATCCGAACGTCAAGGTGCAGAGCTTTTCCGGCCTGCTGAAGGACTTCGTGCGCGAGCACGACGCCCGCGTCATCGTGCGCGGCCTGCGCGCCGTGTCCGACTTCGAATACGAATTCCAGATGGCGGGCATGAACCGCTACCTGTTGCCCGACGTCGAAACCCTGTTCCTGACCCCGTCCGACCAGTACCAGTTCATCTCCGGCACCATCGTGCGCGAGATCGCCATGCTGGGCGGCGACGTGTCCAAGTTTGTTTTCCCATCGGTCGACCGTTGGCTGCAGAAAAAGATCGCAGCCAACCAGGACCTGTAAGCGAATTAGCGAGTATTGCCATGGCATTAATGATTACCGACGACTGCATCAATTGCGACGTGTGCGAGCCCGAGTGCCCGAACGACGCGATCTACATGGGCGTCGAAATTTACGAGATCGACCCGGACAAGTGCACCGAGTGCGTTGGCCACTTCAACGAACCGCAGTGCCAGCAGGTCTGCCCGGTCAGCTGCATCCCCTTCAATCCGGCCTGGCGCGAGAGCGAGCCGGAACTGCGCGCCAAGTTCGAGCGCCTGCAGGCCGCCAAGCCCTGACAGCCAGCCATCCTGAGCGCCGCGGGGGGGGGC
>NZ_JAEMNU010000022.1:18458-20764 GCF_016461825.1 Rugamonas violacea
GGGGGCCCCCGCCGTCGTTTTCAGCGTCCCGATTTGAAATAGCATGACCGTGCGGCCATATTTTCCGGCCGCGTGCCCGCCTCCGCTTGCCAATGGTATATTTGACCGACGTGTGCATCGCGGGCGGGGTGCGTGCCAGCCAACCTAACAATATCCCTGGAGACAGAATGAGCATGAACCGCAGAACCACCCTGACCAGCCTGCTGGCGGCCGCCTTCCTGGCCACCGGCTTGTGCCTGCCCGCCCACGCCGCCACCGATGTGGCCGGCGTGAAGTTCGACGACAGCGTCAGCCTGGCCGGCAAGGAACTCAAGCTGAACGGCGCCGGCCTGCGCACCAAGGTGTTCTTCAAGATCTACGCGCTGGGCCTGTACCTGCCGGAGAAAAAGACCAGCGTGGCCGACATCCTGGCGCTGGCCGGGCCGCGCCGCGTCTCGATCACGGTGCTGCGCGAGTTGAGCTCGGAAGAGTTCGGCAACGCCTTCATGGCCGGCCTGAACGCCAACACCGAGAAGGCCGAACGCAACAAGGTGCTGTCGCAGACGATGAAGTTCGGCGAAATGTTCGCGCAGATTCCGGGCTTGAAGAAGGGCGATGTGTTGACGGTGGACTGGCTGCCGGGCGAGGGCACGCAATGCCATTTGAACGGCAAGAAGATCGGTGAGGTGTTGCCCGACGTCGCCTTCTACAACGCGATCCTGCGCATCTGGCTGGGCGACAAGCCGGCCGACAGCTCGCTCAAACCCAAATTGCTGGGCGAAGCGAACTGATTTGCTGCACTGCGGCAGCGGCCTTGCGCCGCCGCCGTGTTGACTGGCTCAGGCGCGCGAGGCCAGGGCGCGCAGTTCGGCGGCGTGGCTGGGGGCGCCGTCCATCGCGTTCAACATGCGGCTAAGCATCATCGAGTCGCGCATCTGGCGGCGCTGCAACTGTTCTTCCTTGCTCAGTTTCGGCTTGACGACCAGCAGCAGGGCGCGGACTATGCCGCGCAGCAGCGGCTTGAACAGCAGCAGCAGGGCGGCCGCCAGGGCCAGGCCGAAGACCAGCTGGAGCGCGCCTAGCCAGGAGAAATCCAGGGTGGCGGCTTGCAAAGAAGAGATGATGGTAGACATGATGTTCCGGTGTATTTAGAATCAAGTGTAACTATAGTGCAGCGCAACATAAGTATCCAATTTCATTTCCCGATAACAATTATATGAATGGTGAATGAAACCGGCCTGTTCGGGGTATTCCCCGAATATCCAACCTTCCCCTACACTGTTGCCATTCATCAACTACCCTGAGCCGCCATGAGCTTTTTGACGCTGGACTTGAACTTGCTGCGCGTCTTCGACGCCGTGATGACGGAACAAAACCTGACACGCGCGGCCGGCCACCTGGCCATGACCCAGCCGGCCGTCTCCAACGCCATCAAGCGCCTGCGCGAAAGCCTGGGCGACGAGTTGCTGATCCGCACCGCCTACGGCGTCAAGCCGACCCCGCGCGCCGAAGCGCTGTGGCCGTCGGTGCGCAGCGCGCTGGCCAGCCTGGAAGCGGCCGTGGCGCCGGAAACCTTCGACGTCTCCAAGGCCCACGCCACCTTCCGCATGGCCATGGCCGACGCCACCGCCGCCTTCTGGCTGCCCTCGCTGATGCGCTCGATCGAGCGCGAAGCGCCCGGCGTCAACGTGCGCATGGTGCCGCTGACCACGCGCGAGCCGCGCCCCATGCTGCTGCGCGGCGACATCGACCTGGCGGTCGGCTTCTTCCCCGGCGTGGCGGCCCAGCTGTCCTACGAAACCGGCTCGCCGATCCGCCATGAGCGGCTGTACTCCGGCCACTATGTTTGCGTGATGCGGCGCGACCATCCGCTGTCCAAGCTCGACCTAACGCTGGACAACTACTGCGCCGCCAACCACCTGCTGGTGAGCTTCTCCGGCCGCGCCCACGGCCTGGTCGACGAGGCGCTGGCGCAGATCCAGCGCGAGCGGCGCATCCTGTTGACGGTCAACCAATTCTTCACGGCCGGACGGGTGGTGGCCAATTCCGACCTGATCACCGTGTTGCCGCGCCACCTGATCGCCTCGACCGGCATGACCGACGCGCTGATCTCCAAGGAACTGCCGTTCACCCTGCCGGCGGTGCACCTCGACATGCTGTGGCACGAGCGCGACGCGCGCAGCCCGGCGCACAAATGGCTGCGTCTGAATCTGGAAGGCATGAACAACGCCAGCACCCAGCGCATAGCCCCCGGCACCAGCCCGCGCAGCGACACCTACTAAAAAAAATCCCCCGAATCCCCCCGGGGGGGGGGGGGGGGGGGGGGG
>NZ_JAEMNU010000022.1:20774-170803 GCF_016461825.1 Rugamonas violacea
CGACATTCGGACACGAGCTCAAGCAGAACGCCCATCCGGCAGGCAAGATTTGTCCGAATGTCGGCACTGACCCCGCTTGCTGACCCGGCTTGCTAGGTAAGCCGGGCTCAGTGCGCCGCGCTGGAGCGGTAGCCGATGCGGAAGCCGCCCCAGTGGCGGCCGTCGACGTAGATCGGCGCCGACAAATCGTGCATCACCTCGCCCGTGTCCCGCTTGTAGGTCTGCAGCAGGAAGGCTGCGGTGTTGGCGCCGCAACGGGCGCCGGTGCGGTCGTTGAAGATGCGCTTGGTGCGGTTGTTGACGATGTCGACGGCGTAGGCGCCGGTCAGCGGCTGGGCGAATTTCTTGTTATGGGTGGGGAAATAGCCGTTGTTGTCCACCGCGCCGGCGTAGGCCAGTTGCGGCATGCTCAACAACAAATCCTCCTGCAGATCCGGCAGCACGCGGTCGGTGAAGGCGTCGAAGCTGCTGTTGTGCTTGGGCGGATCGGTGTGCGGAATCGGCGTGTAGCGGCGGTCGAACAGGGCGTCGCGCGAAATCTTGCCGCTGGCGATGGCCGCCGAGAAGATCCGTCCGACCTCGAGCGCCGCCTGCTGGGCGGCACGGCGGATGTCGTCGTGCGCGGTCTCGACCTCGGACTCGCCCAGCGCCGCCGCGATCAACTCGGCCCGCTCGGCCAGCGCCATCGCCGACTGCGCCGCGCGCGGCAGCTCGACGTCGGTGGCCAGCATGCTGTCGCGGATGCGGCCGATGGCGGCGGCGATGCGCTGGCTGGTCTCGACCTGCTCGCGCGAGGCGCGGGCGATCTGCCCGATCTCCTCCTCGGACTCGCCGGAGGAGCGCTCGATGTTGCCCAGCAAACCATGCACCGTCTCGACGTTGCCGGCGGCGGCGCTGACCTCGGCCGCCAGCGTGCTCATGCCGCTGGCCGCCCGTTCCGACTGCTCGTTGATTTCCCGCACCATCGAAGTGATCTCGTCGGCCGCCTCCTTGGTGCGCATGGCCAGCTGGCGCACCTCGCCGGCGACGACGGCGAAGCCACGGCCGTGCTCGCCGGCACGGGCCGCCTCGATGGCGGCGTTCAGCGCCAGCAGGTTGGTGCGCGCGGAGATGTCGGTGATGGCTTGGGTGAAGCCGCTGATGCGCCGTGCTTTGTCCTGCAGCCCGGCCATCACGCCGGCCGCCGTCTGCGCCTCCTGGCGCGCGCCGACGATGCGTTGCAGGCCGGCGCTGGCCTCGGCGCGGCCGGCCACGGTTTCGGCGCGCACCTGGGCCGCCACGCCGGCGGCGCGCTCGGCGTTGGCCGCCATGTTCTCGGTGGTGCGGGCGTTGCGTTCGGAGCCGGCGGCGATGGCGCTGGCGGTCTTGACGTCCTGCTCGATCTTCTTCTTGACCGAGTCGACGAAGTAGGAGGTCTCGGCGGCGCCGATCATGATGGCGTCGATGCCGTCGCCCACCGTGTGGCCGAACTGGCGCATGCCGGCGTCCTGCCGCTGGGCGCCGGCCAGGCGGGCGAGCAGGGCGGCGCCCAGCGCCGCCAGCAACGCGTCGGCCAGCGGACTGGCGAAAACCAGATGGGACAAGCCGGCCAGGGCGGCGCCGCCGGCGGTGGCGCCGGCGATCCAGCCGGCCTGGCGCAAGGTGTGCTGCCGCAATTGCATGGTGTGAGTCTCCCGGAGGCCGGCTTGATTGCCTGCTAGCCAGATCTTCGCCTGGTCATCATGCATCATCCAAAACGCGGGGGCGTCTAGTTGCACGTGCTTGTCACTGTCAAATGAAACAGTTCCAAAGTACAACAATTCACCGGACGGCTCAATGCTTATTTTGGCCTATTGCCCTTACTTACTCATTACTTGCCGACTACTTGCCCACTACTTGCCCACTACTTGCCCACTACTTGATTGGAAGCTTGGTGGTGTTCTTGACTTCCTCCATCACGGCGTAGGTGTGGGTTTCGCGCACCCCTTTTTGCAGCAGGGTCTTGCCGAGGAACTCGCGGTAGGCCGCCATGTCCTTGACGCGCGCCTTGACCAGGTAGTCGAAGCCGCCGGCCACCATATGGCATTCCAGCACCTCCGGGATCACCTGCACGCTGTGTTTGAAGGCGTCGAACACCTCCGGCGTGGTGCGGTCGAGCACCACCTCGATGAACACCAGCAAGGAGACGTCGAGCAACTGCGGGTTGAGCTGGGCCGTGTAGCCCATGATGTAGCCGGATTCGTGCAGCTTGCGCACCCGCTCCAGGCAGGCCGCCGGCGACAGGTTGACCCGCGCCGCCAGCTCGACGTTGCTGATGCGGCCGTCACTCTGCAGTTCCATCAGAATTTTCTTACTGATCTTGTCCAGCATACCCACACTCCCCCACAATATTATTTGGTTAAATTGTCGCACCAAAAACTATCTATTGCTAGTCCTCTGTAATACCAGAATTAATCCAGAAGAATCCGCTTTACAATCAAATCATCAGCAGTTCACAGTTTCACGCTCGCCAGCCACCGCATGCCGAGCGTGTTTTGCTATGTGGCCGCGACACATTTCCCTGACATTTTTCTTGTAAAAGAGCCACTTCATGCACCCAGCCGTCGCCCCGGTTTCGCCCCCCGTCCCCTTTGCCGCACTGCAAGCCGAGGTCCTGCGCGACCCCTCGCCGCTGCGCGCCGCCATCACGGCGGTGTACCGCCGCGACGAAGTGGGCGCCGTGCAATGGTTGCTGGCCCAGGTGCACAACAGCGGCCCCGACACACAATTGCAGGCGCAACAACTGGCGCATAAATTAGTGTCGTCTGTACGCGACAAACGCACCCGCGCCTCCGGCGTCGACGCCCTGATGCACGAGTTTTCCCTGTCGTCGGAAGAGGGCGTGGCGCTGATGTGCCTGGCCGAAGCCCTGCTGCGCATCCCCGACAGCGCCACCGCCGACCGCCTGATCGCCGACAAGATCAGCAAGGGCGACTGGCGCAAGCACCTGGGCGAATCGCCTTCGCTGTTCGTCAACGCCGCCACCTGGGGCCTGCTGATCACCGGCAAGCTGGTCAGCACCAGCAGCGAAAACGGCCTCGGCTCGGCGCTGAGCAAACTCATCACCAAAGGCGGCGAGCCGCTGATCCGCAAGGGCGTCGACCTGGCCATGCGCATGCTGGGCAACCAGTTCGTCACCGGCCAGACCATCGGCGAGGCGATCAAGAACGGCCGCGACAACGAAGCCCGTGGCTACCGCTACTCCTACGACATGCTGGGCGAGGCGGCGCTGACCGAAAGCGACGCCGCCTACTACTACGCCGCCTACGAGACGGCGATCCACGCCATCGGCAAGGCCTCGAACGGCCGTGGCATCAAGGAAGGCCCCGGCATCTCGGTCAAACTGTCGGCGCTGCACCCGCGCTACAGCCGCGCCCAGCGCGCCCGCGTGATGGCCGAGCTGCTGCCGCGCGTGCGCGCGCTGGTGCTGTTGGCCAAGCAATACGACATCGGCCTGAACATCGACGCCGAAGAGGCCGACCGGCTCGAACTGTCGCTCGACCTGATGGAGGCGATGGCCTTCGACCCGGCGCTGGCCGGCTTCGAGGGCATCGGCTTCGTCGTCCAGGCCTACCAGAAACGTTGCCCCTTCGTCATCGACTACCTGGTCGACCTGGCCAAGCGCAGCGGCCGCAAGTTCATGGTGCGCCTGGTCAAGGGCGCCTACTGGGACGCCGAGATCAAGCGCGGCCAGGTCGACGGCATGAGCGGCTACCCGGTCTACACGCGCAAGGTCTACACCGACGTGTCCTACCTGGTCTGCGCGCAAAAGCTGCTGGCCGCCACCAGCGTGATCTATCCGCAATTCGCCACCCACAACGCGCAAACCCTGGCGACCATCTACACCTGGGCCAAGCGCGACGGCGTCACCGACTACGAATTCCAATGCCTGCACGGCATGGGCGAGACCCTGTACGACCAGGTGGTCGGCAAGGACAAGCTGGACAAGCCCTGCCGCATCTACGCCCCGGTCGGCTCGCACGAAACGCTGCTGGCCTACCTGGTGCGCCGCCTGCTGGAAAACGGCGCCAACTCCTCCTTCGTCAACCAGATCGTCGACGAGAACATCGCCATCGAGACGCTGATCCAGGACCCGCTGCAGCAAGCCCGCATCCAGGGCGGCCTGCCGCACCCCGGCATCGCCCTGCCGCTGGACATGTTCGGCGCCGAACGCAAGAATTCGGCCGGCATCGACCTGGCCAACGAGGACGTGCTGCGCGACATTTCCGCCGCGCTGGCCCTGCCGCGCAGCTGGAAGGCCGCGCCGCTGCTGGCCGGCGAACTGAGCACCGGCCAAGCGGTGCAGAACGTCGTCAACCCGGCCCAGCACGGCGACATCGTCGGCCAGTTGGTCGAAGCCTCGGCCGCCGACGTGGCCACGGCGCTGAGCAGCGCCAGCCAGTTCGCCATGGACTGGCAAACCACCGAACCGTCGCTGCGCGCCGCCGCGCTGAACCGCGCCGCCGACCTGTACGAGCAACACCAGCTGGAACTGATGGCGTTGGCCATCCGCGAAGCGGGCAAATCGCTGCCCAACGCCATCGCCGAGATCCGCGAAGCGGTCGACTTCCTGCGCTACTACGCGGCCCAGGTCGCCGGCGCGCCGAACACGCTGGCGCTCGGCCCGGTCACCTGCATCAGCCCGTGGAACTTCCCGCTGGCCATCTTCACCGGCCAGGTCGCCGCCGCCCTGGCGGCCGGCAACGTGGTGCTGGCCAAGCCGGCCGAGCAAACCCCGCTGATCGCCCACCGCGCCGTCGAACTGTTGCATGAAGCCGGCGTGCCGCGCGGCGCGCTGCAATTCCTGCCGGGACGCGGCGAAGTGGTCGGCGCCGGCCTGTGCGACGACGCCCGCGTCAAGGGCGTGATCTTCACCGGCTCGACCGAAGTGGCCCAGTTGATCAACCGCACCCTGGCCAAGCGCGCCGCCGCCGAGTCGGCCGAAATTCCGCTGATCGCCGAGACCGGCGGCCAGAACGCCATGATCGTCGACTCCTCGGCCCTGCCCGAGCAGGTGGTGCAGGACGCCATCTCGTCCGCCTTCGACAGCGCCGGCCAGCGCTGCTCGGCGCTACGCGTGCTGTTCCTGCAAGAGGAAATCGCCGACAAGACCATCAAGATGCTCAAGGGCGCGATGCTGGAACTGCGCGTCGGCAGCCCGGACCGCCTGTCCACCGACATCGGCCCGGTGATCGACGCCGAAGCCCAGGGCAATCTGCTGGCCCACATCGAGCGCATGAAGAAAACCGCACTGAACCACTTCTCGCTCGACCTGTCACAGGGCGGCGACGCGCCGGTCGGCACCTTCGTGCCGCCGACCGTGCTGGAAATCCGTTCGCTGGAGGAATTGACGCAGGAAGTCTTCGGCCCCGTGCTGCACGTGATCCGCTACAAACGCGCCGACTTGCCGAAATTGATAGAACAGATCAACGGCAGCGGTTTCGGCCTGACTTTGGGCGTGCATTCGCGCATCGATGAAACCATCGACTTCATCAGCTCGCGCGCCCATGTCGGCAACATCTACGTCAACCGCAACATCGTCGGCGCCGTGGTCGGCGTGCAACCGTTCGGCGGCGAAGGCAAGTCCGGCACCGGCCCGAAAGCCGGCGGTCCGCTCTACTTGAAGCGCCTGCAACGCGGCATGGCGATACTCGGCGAGCACGAGCGCAAGTCGACGCCGGGCTTGGACGCGCTGACGGTCTGGGCCAAGATGCACGGCCACGAGCGCATCGTCAATCTGGCGCAACAGTACTGCCGCACCAGCCTGCTGGGCGGCAACACGGTCTTGCCCGGCCCCACCGGCGAACGCAACACCCTGAGTTTCCATCCGCGCGGCACGGTGGTGTGTGCGGCGGCCAGCGGCGCCGGCCTGTTGAACCAGCTGGCGGCGGCCCTGGCCACCGGCAACTTCGCCGTCGTGCTGGGCGATTCGGCGGCCGTGTTGCCGAAGGATTTGCCGGCGGCGGTGATGGACCGTGTCCAAGTGATCGGTCAACTTGACGTTTTCCAAGGCGAATTCCAGATCGCCCTGGTCGAATCGGCCCTGACCAACATTGTTCGACCGCAACTGGCGGCCCGGGAAGGGGCCTTGGTGGGCTTGATCGACACCAACGAGGACGCCCCCATCCCCCTGTGGCGTTTGGTCGCTGAGCGGGCTCTGTGCGTGAATACGACGGCAGCCGGCGGCAACGCCAGCCTGATGACCCTGGGCGTGTAAGCAAACCAGCGGTTTTTGGGCCGGACGACGTTCCGGCCCGGCATCGTCTCCTTTAGGTTCTTCCCGGCAGCAATGCCGCGAAGAACCTTTTTTTCGTCCTCACGCTGCCGGCGGCGCCAACCACCCCAAAGGCAAAGAGCCGGGGTCGGACCCCAGTTTGTGCCCTCGGGTTTTGCCAGCCGTCGCCAAACCGTAAAGCCCCCCTTTACACCGACGCTTTACAAAACGCCTTGATCAGGTCGAAAGCGTAGCGCGAGGCGACCGATTTGACGAAACGCATGAAATCGACGGCCGCCGCCTCGTTGGCCTTGTCGGAAATCGTCCGGATCACCGTGAACGGGATGCCCAGCTCAAAACACACTTGCGCCACGGCGGCGCCTTCCATTTCCACCGCCAGCAAAGCGGGATGGGCTGCTTTCAGCTGCGCGATTTGGGCGCCGCTGCGGATGAACTGGTCGCCGCTGGCGATCAAACCACGGTGCAATTGCGGCCGATTCAGGCCGAATTCCCGCTTTTCCGCCGCGTCGATGACCTCATCGAGCGTGTTTTGGATGAAATGGCTGGCCGCGTCGCTGAGTCGATTGCTCAAATCCAGGTCCGATTCGAAGTGCGACAGGCCGGTCAGCGGCACCTGGTAGCGTGGAAACAGCGGACTGGCGTCCATATCGTGCTGCAACAAGGAATCGGCGACCACAATGTCGCCCACATTCACCAAGTTGTCCGCGCTGCCGGCGACGCCGGTGAAGACAATGTGGGTAACTCCGAACTTTTCCACAAGGATAGAGGCTGTCATGGCAGCCGCAACCTTGCCTATACGCGACAAAACGCACACAGCGTCGATTTCCCACAACTTCCCTGCCGTGTAGTCCCGCATGCCATGCGTGAGCTTGTAGGGGCTCTGCATGGCCTCTATGAGCCCGTGCTGCTCTTCAGCAAGCGCACTGATCACTCCTAAACGCATCGTTTTGCTTGAATTCATCGTCCTGGTTTCGCTTTTTGGGGGTTGTGAGGGCGGTTTTTGTCCACCGCAGGCGTTTGTTTAGGGTTTTATATAAAGATATATATATAAATCTGATAGTAGATAGTAAACCACTGCTTTTCTGTGGATAAGTCTGTAAACCGAAGAAAAATCATCGACTTAGCCTGCCGAAAAGTGCTTGCACAAACATTGTATCTAGGCAGGATGAGTTCGGGATAAAAAAGTGCTTGTGGACAAAGATCGACTTTTCCCACATCTCATCCTGTGGATATGCAGGCAGTTGTCCACAGACGAAAGACCAAAAAGCGGCTTTTCAGTGCTGGTTTGACATCTTGGGCGATGTTTTTGCTGTTGCGGGCGTGCAGAGGGGAGGTTTGGCGAACAATTCGACGCTTCTGCACAAGCGCAGCTTGCACTTGCCGCTGGCGGTTTTTCAGTAGAGAAGTAAACGAAAAAAAATTCGAACCGCCTTCGGCGTGTTCTTTAGTTGTTTACAAAAGCTTTTATATAAAAATAGTAGTTATAGTAAACGCGCGCTTTGCTGTGGATAACCCTGTTAACAGCTTTAAAATCATCCGTTTACGACAAAGATAAGCGCTCGGACAAGGGCTGTACCAGTTCAGGAGCAATTCTGTATAAAATGTCGCCCTTTGGGCAACTTTGTCCTTACTCACAAGTCGTCCTGTGGATATCCAGCGAGTTATCAACAGGCAGGTACTGATTTCTGATGGTTTTTTCCAGTTCCTCACTCGAAATCGGCCTGGAAAACAGGTAACCCTGGCCAAAATCACAACCAACCGACTGCAAGGCCTGCATTTGTTGCGGCGTTTCGATGCCTTCGGCGATCACCTGGATGCCCAACTTGTGCGCCATGGCGATAATTGCCCCGCATAAGGTGATGCCGTCGGTGCCTTCCGCCAGATTCGAGACGAAACTCGGGTCGATCTTGATGTAGTCGATGTCGAAGCGCTTCAAAAACGCCACCGAACAGTAGCCAGTGCCGAAATCGTCCAATGACACCTGCATATTGGCTTTGCGGAAAGCCTTGAACTTGTCGGCGATCGCGTTGTCCGGGTCGAGCAACAGGTCTTCCGTCACCTCGATGATGATGTTGTGGGCTTGCAAGTCCAACTCGGCCAGAAAATTCAGCCATTCCTGGTAGTTGCTGCCGTCGTCGCGGAACTGCCAGGCCGATTTGTTCACGCAAATCTGGAATTCCGGCAGGGCCATTTGCTGCAGCCGCTTGGCCTCGCGCGCCGCCTGGCGGAACACCCAGTCGCCGATGCCGACAATGCTGCCGGTGTGTTCGGCGATGGCGATGAATTCATGCGGGCTCATCAGCCCGCGCAACGGATGTTGCCAGCGCACCAGCGCCTCGGCCTTGCAGATGCGGCCGCTGGCCAGCTCGATGATGGGCTGGAAGACGATGCGCAACTCGTCGCGGCCGACCGCTTCGCGCATTTCGTTGCCCAGCGCCATGCGCACGCGGGTCGCCTCCTGCATGAAGGGGGCGAAATAGTTGAAGCGGTTGCGGCCCTGCTGCTTGGCGGCATACATCGCCTGGTCGGCGTTTTTGATCAACGTTTCGGCGCTGTCGCCGTCGTCGGGGTAGAGCGTGATGCCGATGCTCGACGAAATATGCGCGATATCCTCGTTCAAGGTGAACGGCGCGGCCATTCTTTTCAGGATTTCCTGGGCGATCCGCACCACATCGCTGGAATTGTGCAGCTCGCTGAGGATCACGGTGAACTCGTCACCGCCCAGCCTGGCCACGATGTCGGTGCCGCGCACGCACTGGCCGAGCCGGCCTGCCACTTCCTTGAGCAACAAGTCACCCTTGTCATGGCCCAGGGTGTCGTTGATCTCCTTGAAATGGTCGAGATCGATGAACACCAGCGCCATCGGCAAGTGCGAGCGGTCGGTTTTCTTCATTTCCAGCCGCAAATGTTCATGGAACATGCGGCGGTTCGGCAAACCGGTCAGCGCGTCGAAGTTGGCCTGCTTCCAGATCAACTCCTCCGAGGCCTTTTTCTTCGTGATGTCGGTGAACAGGGCGACCAGGCGGAACACCTGGCCCTGCTCGTCGAACACGGTGTTGAAGCGCAGCGACACCAAATAGTGCTCGCCGTTCTTGTGTTGGTGCCAGATTTCGCCGGCCCAGTGACCGGTGCGGCCGATCGATTGGCGGACCTGGGTGAAAAAGCTCAAATCCTGCCGGCCGGAGGTCAGTTCGTAGGCGCGCCGGCCCAGCACCTCCTGCTCGGCGTAGCCGCTGATCTGTGAAAACGCCGGATTGACCGACAGGATGCGGCCTTCGGCGTCGGTCACCAACATGCCCTCGGCGCTGTTTTGGTACATCAGCGCCGCCAGCTTCATCGATTCTTCGTTCTTTTTGCGCTCGGTGATGTCCTCCACCATCAAAAACAGACCGCGCACGCTACCGTCCGGCTGCGCATCCGGCACATAGGTGACGCCGTCCCAACGTTCGACGCCGGCTTGGCGCACCAGGCGCTCGAAATAGACGAATTTCCCGTCCAATACTTCGCGCAGATGTTGTTCTGCCTGCTTGAAAATCTCCGGGCTGACGACATCCACGACGCTGCGCCCGGGGCTGCTCTGGTAGGGGATGTCGAACACCGTGTCGAACTTGCGGTTGGTGAATTCGTAGTGCAAGTCCTTGTCGATATAGGCGATCATCACCGGCATATTGTCGGCGACCAGGCGCAGGCGTTGTTCGCTGATCGAGAGTTTTTGCTCGGTTTCATGGCTCGACACGTACAACAAGCGGTAGCGCAACTCGCGCTCCTCCAATTTGGCGTAGGAACGCAGGGCGAAATGGCCGCCGGCCACCATCAATAGCAGCAGCAACAGCAAACCAGCGCCGGCGATCACGACGTTTTTACTCACCAGCCGCGTCGACTCCGCATCGGAACTGCCGACAACGACGATCAAGGGTAGACCATCGAGCACGCGGAAGCTGAAAATGCGCGAGCTCTTGTCTATCGTGCTGACGGTTTGATAGCTCCCCAGTTTTCCCTTGGCGATGTTGGCGAACAAGGCCGTGTGGCTCAGGTCGAAATTAAACGATTCGTCGAAGTTCGGCGCGCGGGCGATGACTCTGCCGCTGCTGTGCACCAGGGCGATCGACACATCCGGGCTGAAGCGGGATTTTTCGAAGACCTTGCCGAAAAAAGTGGCATTCAGCGGTGCCACGATCACACCCAGCAGTTCGCCGTCGGCACCGTCGACGCGACGGCTAAGGAAAAACACCTTTTCCTTGATGACCTTGCCAATCGCCGGACCGCCGACGAATAAGCCGGGCGAATTTCCAGGTTGTATATGCGCCTGGAAATAGTCGCGATCGGCGTAGTTCGTGCCGGTTATCGACAACTGGTTCGAGGACGCCACGCCCTGGCCATTGGCGTCGATGAAACTGATCCAGAAATCGCGCCGGAAGCTGGACGTGCGCGGCGACAGTAGCGTCGTCATGGTGGTGGGCGAACTACTTTGTTTGGGCGGCAGCATTTTGATCGCGTTCGAATACCCCTGCAGGGACAAATCGACGAACTGGATGGTGTTCAGCACATGGGCTTCCATGGCTTGGACAAAATTCTGGGTTTGTTGGCGTACGGCTTGGTCGCGTTCGACGAAGGCGGCGCGTAATTGCATGCTGACCACGGCGATTGCCAACAGTGCCATCAACAACAAGCCGGCGATCAAGCGGCGGCGGAAGCGCAGATACGCTTTGGAACGCGGGAAGTGCTCCAGCGAAAAGTAGTCCGTGGCGTTCATGCTTGCGTTGCCCGGCGATAAACCGGCAAAACGACAGTCGCCATCGCGGCGAGCGGTACTCGTCGGCAGGCAGGGCGTCGAGGTTTGCGCTGGATGGGCAAAATGACTCCGTTTTGGGCTGGCTAGGCGATTTCAGTATAGGGGCAAGCTATGGTCGCGAAAAATGATTTCTGCTCTCAGGCAAGGAATTTGGCCGGCTTGTGGTTTTGCCGTCGGTTCGGCGGGCGATTCGGGGTTTCGGTTCCTTTCGCGTTGGCTTTGGTTTACTGTAAAGATATAGATATAAAAATAGTAGTAGTTGTTAACGTGGACACCTTTCTGTGGATAAGTCCTGATTTTGAATTAGAATCAAGCGTTTGCGCGATGCATAAGCGGGCGCGTAAACGCTGTATGAGCTGGGAACTGTTTTGGGATAAAAAATGGCTCCCGAAAAATTTTTTGTTTACTCACATTCCGTGCCTGTGGATATCCATAGAGTTATCCACAAGGGAAATCCCCTTTTTTGCTTAAATTGAAGGCAAAATCCGGCGGAGCACGCAGTTTTCGGAGGGTAATTGATGGTTTTACAAACACTTTTTCCACATCCGATCATTCAAGGTCCGACCGCCGGCGGGCAGAACACACCGGCCCAAATCGCCGCCGTCAGCAACGCCGGCGCGCTCGGATCGCTGGCTTGTTCGTTGCTCACGCCGGAGACGATCCGCAGCCAGGTCGAGCAGATCCGCAGCCTGACGCAACGGCCTTTCGCGCTGAACTTCTTCGTCCAGACCACGCCGCAACCCGATCCTGCCGAGCTGGAGCAGGCGCGCCAGTTGTTGCGGCCGGTGCTCGACCTGCTGGGCTGGGACGAGCTGCCGTTGCCGGCCAAATGGTGCGAGGATTTCTCCGCCCAGTTTGAAACGCTGATCGCGCTGCGTCCCGCCGTCGCCAGTTTCACCTTCAACATCCTCAGCGCCGACCAAGTCGCGCGGCTGCGCGCCGCCGGCATCGTCGTCATCGGCACCATCACCACGGTGGCCGAGGCGCTGGCCTGGCAAACCGTCGGCGCCGATGCCGTGATCGCCTCCGGCGTCGAGTCGGGCGGCCATCGGGGCACCTTCCTCGGCCGCCAGGAAGACGCCACCTTGTCCACTTTCGATTTGTTGGCGGCGGTGGTCGCGGCGGTGACGATTCCCGTGGTTTCCGCCGGCGGCATCATGGACGGCGCCGACATCAAGCGGGCGCTGGACCTGGGCGCCAGCGCGGTGCAGATGGGCACCGCTTTCCTGGTGGTCGACGAGTCGGCGATCGCGCCGGCCTACAAGGCGCGCCTGTTGGCGGCCGGCAGCCAGCCGACCCGGCTGACGCGCAGTTTTTCCGGCCGCTACGCACGCGGGCTGGAGAATCGTTTCATGACCCTGATGG
Organism: Rugamonas violacea; assembly: GCF_016461825.1. Classification (GTDB taxonomy): domain Bacteria; phylum Pseudomonadota; class Gammaproteobacteria; order Burkholderiales; family Burkholderiaceae_D; genus Rugamonas. The sequence goes on from NZ_JAEMNU010000022.1 coordinate 33,185, forward strand.
CGCCCGTCGAAGCGCGGGTGCCGGCCTATCCGATCCAGAACGCGCTGACCGGCGCCATCCGCGCCGAGGCCGGCAAGCGCGGCGACACCGAATTGATGTCGTTGTGGTGCGGCACCGGCGTGGCGCGGGCCCGGCCGATGCCGGCCGCGCAACTGGTGGCGACCTTGCTGGCGGAAATCGCGGCGGCCTGAGGGACAAGTTAAGTACGCCGACCGGCTCAAGTAAGCACGCCAAAAGACTCAAATGAGCATGCCCAAAGGTGCCAGCAAACCCACAGGCGGATTCTAGGGTCGGACCCCTCGGGGTCCGACCCTGGCAGTTTGCCTTTGGGTGGTTTTGGAGCCGCCGGCGCCGTGACTCGGCGGCTGCTTTGCGGTCCGCTTGGCGCCGCTGGCCGGCGCACGTCCGTCGCAAAATTGATGAGTTCGCTTTAAGCAGCACAGATTGCTGGCGCATATTTCCCTGGAGGAGCAGTCTTGGAATCAGCTGGACAGTACGACTACATCATCGTGGGGGCGGGCACGGCGGGATGCGTGTTGGCCAACCGGCTCAGCCGCGACAAGCATGCCAACGTGCTGTTGATCGAGGCGGGCGGCAAGGACGACTATGTGTGGATCCACATCCCGGTCGGCTATCTGCACTGCATCGACAATCCGCGCACCGACTGGATGTTCCGCACCGAGGCCGACGCCGGCCTGGGCGGGCGCAGCCTGCTATATCCGCGCGGCAAGGTGCTGGGCGGCAGCTCGTCCATCAACGGCATGATCTACATGCGCGGCCAGGCCGGCGACTACGATCAGTGGGCCGAACTGTGCGGCGACGCCGGTTGGCGCTGGGACCAGGTCTTGCCGCTATTCAAACTGAGCGAGGATTACCACGGCGGCGCCAGCGCCGAACACGGCGCCGGCGGCGAATGGCGTGTGGAAAAACAACGTTTGTCGTGGAAAATTCTCGACGCCTTCCGCGACGCCGCCGCCGAAACGGGCATCGCCAAGATCGACGATTTCAACCGTGGCGACAACGCCGGCTGCGCCTATTTCGAGGTCAACCAGAAACGCGGCATCCGCTGGAACACCGCCAAAGCCTTCTTGAAGCCGGCGTCGGCCCGGCCGAATCTGACCATCATGACCGGCTGCCATGTGGAAAAGTTGCTGATCGAAACAGGCGAGCAAGGCGCCGTCTGCCGTGGCGTGGTGTTCACCGGCGGCGGCACCACCTACCGCGCCGACGCCGCCCGCGAAACCTTGCTGACCGCCGGCGCCGTCGGCTCGCCGCAGATTTTGCAGCTGTCCGGGATCGGTCCGGCGGCGCTGCTGCGCCAGCACGGCATCACCCCGCTGGCCGAGCTGGACGGGGTGGGCGCCAATCTGCAGGACCACTTGCAATTGCGCATGGTGTTCAAGGTCAGCGGCGCCAAGACCCTCAACATCATGGCCGGCAATTGGTATGGCAAGATGAAGATCGGCCTCGAATACGCGCTGCGGCAAAGCGGGCCGATGTCGATGGCGCCGTCGCAACTGGGCGCCTTCGCCCGCTCCGACCCCGGCCAGGCCACGCCCAATCTGCAATACCACGTGCAGCCGCTGTCGCTGGAGAAGTTCGGCGAGCCGCTGCATGCCTTTCCGGCCTTCACCGCCAGCGTCTGCAATCTGCGGCCGACCTCGCGCGGCCATGTGCGGATCGGCTCGGCCGATTCCTATGCGGCGCCGAAGATTTCGCCGATGTATTTGAGCACGCCGGAGGACCGTCACGTCGCCGCCGCCGCGCTGGCCTTGACTCGTCGCATCGTCGCCGCGCCCGCGCTGCGCCAATATGTGCCGGAGGAATTCAAGCCTGGCCTGGCCTACCAGAGCGAGGCGGAGCTGGCGCAGGCGGCGGCGGCCATCGGCACGACCATCTTCCACCCGGTCGGCACCTGCCGGATGGGCCGCGCCGGCGACGCCGGCGCCGTCGTCGACAGCCAGTTGCGGGTGTTCGGCGTGGCCGGACTGCGTGTGGTGGACGCTTCGGTGATGCCGACTATCACCTCCGGCAACACCAATTCGCCGACCATCATGATCGCGGAAAAGGCCGCGCAAATGGTGCATTCGGCATGGAAATGACATTATTGAAATGTCGCTATTTCTACAATGGATGACGTTTAGTTGGTAGGCATAGATCAAAAGATCATGGTAGTTATACTGTATTGTTAGCGAAATTATTAGTGTGTATTATCTGAAAAAAATTTGATAGTTTGCAAAGAATAACTAGGAGACACGATGTCCAGCGTTATCTTGGAAACAAGAAATTTGACCAAGGAGTTCAAGGGCTTCACTGCGGTCAACGGAGTGAGTCTACAAGTCCAGCGCGGCCACATCCATGCGCTCATTGGTCCCAATGGAGCCGGTAAAACCACCTGCTTCAACCTCCTCACCAAGTTCCTGGTGCCGACCTCGGGCCAGATCCTTTTCAACGGCAACGACATCACGGCGGCCAAGCCGGCCCAGATCGCCCGCATGGGGGTGATCCGCTCGTTCCAGATCTCCGCCGTGTTTCCCCATCTGACGGTGTTGCAGAATGTACGCATCGGTCTGCAACGCCAGCTCGGCACCAGTTTCAATTTTTGGCAAAGCGAGCGTTCCTTGTCGCAGTTGAACGGCCGTGCCATGGAATTGCTGGCCGAGGTCGACCTGACCGAGTTCGCCGACACCGTCACCGTCGACATGCCCTACGGCCGCAAGCGCGCGCTGGAGATCGCCACCACCCTGGCCATGGAGCCCGAGCTGATGTTGCTCGACGAGCCGACCCAGGGCATGGGCCATGAGGACGTGCACCGCGTCACCGAGCTGATCAAGAAAGTCTCGGTCGGCCGCACCATCCTGATGGTCGAACACAATATGAAGGTGGTGTCTGGCATCTGCGACAAGATTTCCGTCCTGCAGCGCGGCGCCATGCTGGCCGAGGGCAGTTACGCCGAGGTCTCCAGCAACGCCCAGGTGATGGAAGCCTATATGGGCAGCGAAGCGGCGGTTCTGGAAGGGGCGCACTGATGACCAAGGCAGCGGCGGCTAACGCGCTCGAAATTTCCAAGCTGCACACCTGGTACGGCGAATCGCATATCTTGCACGACGTTAATTTGTCGGTGAAGCAGGGCGAGGTGGTCACCCTGCTGGGCCGCAACGGCGCCGGCCGCACCACCACGCTGCGCGCCATCATGGGCCTGACGGGCGCGCGCAAGGGCTCGATCAAGGTCAACGGCATCGAGGCGATCGGCCTGCCGACCCACCAGATCGCCCACCTCGGCATCGGTTATTGCCCGGAGGAGCGCGGCATCTTCTCGTCCTTGTCGACCGAGGAGAACCTGCTGCTGCCGCCGCAACTGGCCACCGGCGAGAAGGGCATGTCGATCGAGGAGATCTACGCCATGTTCCCCAACCTGGAGGAACGCAAGCACAGCCAGGGCACCCGCCTGTCCGGCGGCGAGCAGCAGATGCTGGCGGTGGCGCGCATCCTGCGCACCGGCGCCCGCCTGTTGTTGCTCGACGAGATCTCCGAGGGCCTGGCGCCGGTCATCGTGCAGGGCCTGGCGCGGATGATCAACACGCTCAAGTCCAAGGGTTACACCATCGTCATGGTCGAGCAGAACTTCCGCTTCGCCGCGCCGTTGGCCGACCGCTTCTACGTGATGGAGCACGGCCAGATCGTCGAGACCTTCAGCGCTTCCGAATTGACCGCCAAGATGCCGCTTTTGACCGAGCTGCTCGGCGTGTAGTACCGGCTGTCCGCGGCTTCGCAGCACCGTTTCGCAGCACCGTTTCTATATCGACAAAACCAATCCACAAACGGAGACAATATGAAAATCAAAGCTATCGCCATCGCCGCCAGCGCCCTGTGCGCCATGGGCCTGTCCTGCGCCGCCCAGGCCCAGGTGTCGGGCGACACCATCAAGATCGGCTTCATCACCGACATGTCCGGCCTGTATTCGGACATCGACGGCCAGGGTGGCGCCGAGGCGATCAAGATGGCGATCGCCGACGCCGGCGTGGTCATCGCCGGCAAGAAGGTCGAGTTCGTCTCCGCCGACCACCAGAACAAGGCCGACATCGCCGCCTCCAAGGCGCGCGAGTGGTTCGACCAGCAGGGCGTCGACCTGCTGATCGGCGGCACCAACTCCGGCGCCAACCTGGCCATGGCCAAGGTGGCGGCCGAGAAGAAAAAAGTCTTCATCTCGATCGGCGCCGGCTCAGCCCGCCTGACCAACGAGGAGTGCACCCCCTACACCGTGCACTACGCCTACGACACGGTGGCGTTGGCGCGCGGCACCGGCGGCGCCATCGTCAAGCAAGGCGGCAAGAACTGGTATTTCCTGACCGCCGATTACGCCTTCGGCCAGTCGCTGGAAAAAGACACGGCCGAGGTCGTCAAGTCGGCCGGCGGCAAGGTCATGGGCAGCGTCAAGCATCCGCTGTCGGCCTCCGACTTCTCCTCCTTCCTGTTGCAGGCGCAGTCGTCGAACGCGCAGATCCTCGGCCTGGCCAACGCCGGCGGCGACGCCATCAACTCGATCAAGGCGGCCAACGAGTTCGGCATCACCAAGAAGATGAAACTGGCCGGCCTGCTGATGTTCATCAACGACGTCCACTCGCTGGGCTTGAACCTGACCCAGGGCATGTACCTGACCGACGGCTGGTACTGGGATCTGAACGCCGACACCCGCGCCTGGTCCAAGCGCTACTTCGAGAAGATGAAGAAAGAGCCGTCGATGCTGCAGGCGGCCGACTACTCGGCGGCCTCGAACTACCTGAAGGCGGTCAAGGCCACCGGCGGCGACGACTCGGACAAGGTGATGGCCTACCTGAAGGCGAACAAGATCAACGACATGTTCACCAAGGGCGGCGTGATCCGTCCGGACGGCCGCATGGTGCACGACATGTACCTGATGGAAGTGAAGAAGCAGTCGGAATCGAAATACCCTTGGGACTACTACAAGGTCGCCGCCATCGTGCCGGGTGACCAGGCCTACGTGACCAAGGCGGAAACCAAGTGCGCGCTGTGGAAGTAAGCCGGCCTTGAAGTGGGGCGGGCGGCGCAAGCGGCCGCCCGCCCGCTGCGCCCGGCCGAGGCCGGCGCCAGCGTTTATCCGACAGCACCGCGCGTCCGCGCGCCGCCACCCGTGGTTCGACGGCGCGGCGCCGCGGCCGCCATTTCCCGTCCATCCTTCGCCGCTGCCACGGTGATTCTTTATATTGTGAAGCCATGGAAATCTTCGGCGTTCCCTTGCAAGCGATGATGAGCCAGCTGCTGCTGGGCCTCGTCAACGGTTCCTTCTACGCGATGTTGTCGCTCGGCCTGGCGGTCATCTTCGGCCTGCTCAACGTCATCAACTTCTCCCACGGCGCCATGTACATGATGGGCGCCTTCGTCGCCTGGATGGGCCTGAGTTACTTCAACCTCAACTACTGGGTCATGCTGGTGGCGGCGCCGCTGGTGGTGGGCGCGCTCGGCGTGCTGATCGAAAAGACCATGCTGCGCTGGCTCTACAAGCTGGACCACCTGTACGGCCTGCTGCTGACCTTCGGCATCACCCTGCTGACCGAGGGCGTGTTCCGCTCCTTCTACGGCGTCTCCGGCCAACCGTTCTCGACGCCGGAGCTGCTGAGCGGCTCCACCGACCTCGGCTTCATGATGTTGCCCAACTACCGCGCCTGGGTGGTGTTCGCCTCGCTGGTGGTCTGCCTGGCCACCTGGTTCGTCATCGAGAAGACCAAGCTCGGCTCCTACCTGCGCGCCGGCACCGAAAACCCCAAGCTGGTCGAAGCCTTCGGCGTCAACGTGCCGCTGATGGTCACGCTGACCTACGGCTTCGGCGTCGCTTTGGCGGGCTTTGCCGGGGTGCTGGCGGCCCCGATCATCCAGGTGACACCCCTGATGGGCTCGAACCTGATTATTGTCGTGTTCGCCGTTGTGGTGATCGGCGGCATGGGCTCGATCATGGGTTCCATCCTCACCGGCCTGGGCCTGGGCGTCATCGAGGGCCTGACCCGCGTGTTCTACCCCGAGGGGTCGGCCGTGGTGGTGTTCGTGGTGATGGTCATCGTGCTGCTGTTGCGTCCCGCCGGCCTGTTCGGCAAAGAAAAATAGGAGCTCGTCCATGAATAAAAATATCGGCTACACGATCGCCCTAGCGCTGGCCCTGGCGGCGCCCTTCTTCGGCTACCCGGTGTTCCTGATGAAGCTGTTGTGCTTCGCCCTGTTCGCCTGCGCCTTCAACCTGCTGATCGGCTTCACCGGCCTGCTGTCCTTCGGCCACGCCGCCTTCTTCGGCAGCGCCGGCTATGTCGCCGGCAACATGCTCAAGCAGCACGGCTGGCCCTTCGAGCTGGGCCTGCTGGCCGGCGTCGTCGCCGCCGCGCTGATCGGCCTGGTGATGGGCGCGCTGGCGATCCGCCGCCAAGGCATCTACTTTTCGATGATCACCCTGGCGCTGGCCCAGGTGGTGTCCTACTTCGCCTTGCGCGCCGGCGAGCTGACCGGCGGCGAGGACGGCCTGCAGGGCGTTCCACGTGGAAAACTGCTCGGCATGCTCGACCTGGCCAACGACACCGTGCTGTACTACGTGGTGCTGGCCATCGCCGTGGCCGGCTTCATGCTGATCGTGCGCACCGTGCATTCGCCGTTCGGCCAGGTGCTCAAGGCGATCAAGGAGAACGAGCCGCGCGCCATCTCGCTGGGCTACGACGTCGACCGCTACAAGCTGATGGCCTTCGTCCTGTCGGCCGCGCTGGCCGGCCTGGCCGGCGCCACCAAGACCGTGGTGCTGGGCTTCGAGACGCTGACCGACGTGCACTGGACCATGTCCGGCTTGGTGATCCTGATGACCCTGGTGGGCGGCATGGGCACCCTGGCCGGTCCCATCCTCGGCGCGGTGATCATCATCGCGCTGGAGAACAAGCTGGGCGACCTGGGCACCTTCCTCGCCAGCCACACCGGCATCGAATGGTTCAACACGCTGGGCGAGGCGGTCAGCATGGTGACCGGGCTGATCTTCATCGCCTGCGTGCTGTTGTTCCGCCGCGGCATCGTCGGCGAGGTGGTCGCCCGCTTCGCCGGCAAAGCCGGCGGCAAGCCGGCGTAATCTGCCACGGCGCCGGACCTGCTGTCCGGCGTTTTCATTTTCAGCGCGTTTTCAACGCATTTTCAAATTGTCGGTCGGACCCGCCCGGCCTTGCGCCGTGGCGGGACCGGCACGTCCGCCGTCCCGGCGGACCAGCGCAAGACTGGAGGTCGAGGCCGGCAAGGCGCCGCGCGCAGTGTGGATGCAGCTATTTCGATGCACCTATTTTTGAACCACGGAAAAGAGGATGACATGAAGAATAAGACGAGCAATCAGAGCAAACACGGCGGCGTAGTCCGCCGCGCGCGCCGCACGCTGGCGCTGGCCGGCGCCGGGCTGGCGCTGGCCTCCTGCGGCGGCGGCAAGACCATCCCGGACGAACTGAACACCCTGCCCACCTACCTCGGCCCGATCACCAGCACCAGCTACGACGGCGCCGGCGACGACCTGCTGACCGCCGGCCTGGGCAAAACCGGCCTGGCCGCCAGCAGCGCGCCGCTCTACGCCGATCCGCTCAAACCGAGCGCCGCCGAGCTGCGCCGCAACGCCATCTACTCCAACTACCGGGCCGTGCTCGACATCGCCGCCAACAGCGGCTACGGCACGCTGTACGGCCCCAACGTCGACGCCAAGGGCAACGTCGGCACCGGCGAGGGCAAGATCGCCGGCAGCGAGCACCTGGCCTACAGCGACGACGGCAGCGCCAGCCAGAACGTCACGCTGATGGTGCAGGTGCCGGCCGGCTTCGACCCGGCCAATCCCTGCATCGTCACCGGCACCTCGAGCGGCTCGCGCGGCATCTACGGCGCCATCGGCAGCTCCGGCGAATGGGGCCTGAAGAACAACTGCGCCGTCGCCTACGCCGACAAGGGCAGCGGCATCGGCCTGTACACCTTCGACGACGACAGCGTCAACCTGCAGAACGGCGTGCGCGCCACCCGCACGGCGGCCGGCAAGAACGCCCACTTCGCGCCGGCGCTGACGGACGCCCAGCGCAGCGCGCTGAACGCCGACCTGACCGGCCGCTTCGCCTTCAAGCACGCCCACTCGCAGCAGAACCCGGAGAAGGATTGGGGCAGGAACACCCTGCAGGCGATCGAGTTCGCCTACTACGTGTTGAACGAGAAGTACGGCACCCTGGCCAGCGACGGCAAGAGCCACATCGTGCGCTTCAAGCCGGCCAACACCATCACCATCGCCTCGAGCATCTCCAACGGCGGCGGCTCGGCCTTGCTGGCCGCCGAGCAGGACAGCAAGGGCCTGATCAGCGGCGTTGCCGTGACCGAGCCGCAGATCCAGCCCAAGACCGCCAGCGGCTACACGGTGCGCCAGGGCGGGGCGGCGGTCGGCGCCCAGGGCAAGCAGTTGTACGACTACTTCACCTACGCCGCGCTGTACCAGCCCTGCGTCGCCGCGAGCGCCGCCAACCCCGGCCGCTGCGCCGCGCTGGTGGCCAAGGGACTGCTCGGCGGCGCCGATCTGCCGGCGCAGCAGGCCGACGCCAAGGCCCGCTTGCGCGCCTACGGCTGGCAGGCCGACAGCGACCCGCTGCAGGCCGCCCACGCCGGCACCAACATCCTGGTGGCGGTGACCTACGCCAACGCCTACGGCAAGTTCTCCGTGGCCGACAAGATCTGCGGCTTCGCCTTCGGCACCACCGACGTCAGCGGCCTGCCGATCGCCATGCCGGCCGCCACCAAGGCCAACAGCTTCGCCACGCAGAACGGCATCCTCGGCGGCGTGATCTACGAGAACTCCTTCCTCGTCGGCGGCGTGCGCGATCCGCGCGGCTACGTCTTCGGCGTTTCGCCCAGCAGTGGCCTGGCCGACCAGTCGCTCGACGCCTTCCTCTGCCTGCGTTCGCTGGCCACCGGCGTCGACACGGTGAGCGGCCTGCCGCTCAGCGGCGACCTGGCGGCGCAGAGCGTGCGGGTGCGCGCCGGCATGGCCGAGGTGGCCGCCACCGGCAATCTGCGCGGCAAGCCGGCGATCATCGTGCACGGCCGCAGCGACACCTTGATCGTCCCCAACCACGCCTCGCGCGCCTACCTGGGCCTGAACGCGCTGGCCGAGGGCGCGGCCAGCAAGCTGCGCTACATCGAAGTCATCAACGCCAACCACTTCGACTCCTTCACCAACGCCCAACCGACCTTGATCGTGCCGCTCCACGTGTATCTGAACCGCGCGCTCGACGCCCTCTACGCCAACCTGAAGAACCCGGGCACGGCGTCGCTGCCGCCGTCGCAGGTGGTGCGCACGCTGACGCGGGCCGACGCGACGACGCCGATCACCATCGTCAACGTGCCGGCGATCGCCACGGCGCCGCCGCCGGCCAACGCGATCGTGGTCAGCGGCACCACGGTGGACGTGCCGAACTAGGGTTTGCTGTGTGAGCAGGATGGCCGCCGCTGGGGCAGGGCGGTGCTGCAGAAGGTTCTTCCGGGACAGCCGCGAAGAACCTTTTTTTTCGTCTAGCGCGGGCCGTGGAAGGGATCGTCGAGCAGCCTGAAACGCTCGGCCAGGAAGTCGAGCAGCAGCCGCGTCGCCGGCAACATGCCGCGCCTGGTCGGCAGCACCGCGTGGATCACCTCCGTCTTTGGCGCCCAGCCCGGCAACACCTCGACCAATTGGCGCTGCGCCAAATCGAAATGCACCTGCGCGCTGGGCAGTTGCACCACGCCGACGCCCCGCAGGGCGGCCAGGCGCAGCATCGGCAGGTCGTTGACCACCAGGCTGGGGCGGTGCGCCACGGTGTGGCTGCCGCCATCCTCATGGAGCAGGGTCCAGCTGTAGTCGCGCATCACCCGGCCATGGTGGGCGCTGGGAAAGCGCGCCAGGTCCTCCGGCGATTCGGGCGCGCCGAAACGCTTGAGCAGCTCGGGGCTGGCCACCAGGCGCTGCACCCGCTGCGACAGCTCGCGGGTGATCAGATCCGAGTCCTGGAACGGCGGCACGCGCACCCGCAGCGCGATGTCGACCCCTTCGGCCACCACGTCGACGCTGCGGTTGCTGGCCTCCAGATGGATCTCGACGCGCGGGTACTCGGCCATGAATTGCGTCACCATCAAGCCGACGCACTCTTTCAGCAAGGCGATCGGACAGGTCAGACGCAGCAGGCCGGCCGGCTCGCTGCTGGACATGATGACGCACTGTTCGGCGGCGTGGGCCGCCGCCAGCATGGCGCGGCAGTGCGTGTAGTAGTTCTGGCCGACTTCGGTGGCCTTGAAGCTGCGCGTGTTGCGCACGATCAGGCGCACGCCCAGGCGCGCCTCCAACTGCGCGATGCGCCGGCTCAGGTTGGACTTGGGGATGCCCAGTGCGCGGGCGGTGGGGTTGAAGCCGCCATGGTCGATCACAAGAACGAAGTATTGCAAATCGTTGAGGTCGAGCATGTGTTGGCAACTTTATAGAAAAGGGTCGGACTATAGCACGGCCAAAGCGGCCGGTGCTTGTCCCATGGGTGGGAAGGTGAGGACCGTTTCCACCGGCTACTGCGGCGGGGAGGGCGCACCTACACTGCGTCGTCTTTCGAACTTTTGGACGCCGCGATGCAGCGCATCGTGGCGCCACGGCATCCGCCTTACCACCCAACGCCAGGAGTATTACCTTGATCGCAGCCGCCCCACTTTCCACCATCGACCGCTTCGAGATCTTCGAGCAGCTCCACCTGCACCAGCGTTATATCGACAACGATGCGAGCCGCGCCTCGGCCGAGCTGTACGCCTCGCTGTACTGGCCCGAGGCGAACTTCACCGTCATCGACATCCGCCAGAACGTGTTCACCGGCCCGGCCGGCATGAAGCAGCTCTACGACTATGCGCACAGCGTCTTCCCGATGAGCCGCATGCGCCATTCCCTGGGCACCTTCGTGATCCAGGGCGCCGGCGAAGCCGCCAGCGTCGAGTGGAACTGGGTCGTCACCTGGCGCGAGGGCGGCGAAGGCTTCCTCTCGACCGGCAGCTACTTCGACAAGTTCGAAAAACGCGACGGCGTCTGGAAATGTGTCGAGCGCACCTCCCGCGTCGACCCGAACTGGCCGGCCGCCCTGTTCCAACCCTGGGTCGACCGCCAGGACCAGACCTTCAAAGCCTCCTGAGCTGCCGACATGAGCCACCAACACGAACCCGGCGAGGCGCTGCTGGACGAGCTGCTCGCTGCCCTGCAAGCGACCTTCGGCCGCCACCCCGGCCAGCGCGCCACGCACGCCAAGGGCTTGGTGGCGAGCGGCAGCTTCACCGCCTCGGCCGCCGCCGGGCGGCTTTCCCGCGCCGCGCATTTCCAGGGCCAGGCGGTTCCCGTCACGCTGCGCCTTAGTAATTTCAGCGGCATCCCGCAGACGCCGGATAGCGATCCGAGCGCCAGCCCGCACGGCCTGGGCTTACGCTTCCATGCCGGAGCCGGAGCCGGAGCCGGAGCCGGGTCTGAGTCTGAGTCCGGCGGCGGCGCCGAGACCGACATCGTGGCGCATTCCTTCGACGGTTTTCCGGTCGCCACGGCGGAGGCTTTCCTGGCTTTCCTGCAAGGCATCGCGGCCTCGCTCGCCGAGCCGTCGCCCGATCCGGCGCCGCTGGAACGCTTTCTCGCCGGCCATGCCACAGCGCGCCATTATCTGGCGGCGGCCAAACCCGCGCCGAGGAGTTACGCCTCCATCGCCTACTTCGGCGTCAACGCCTTCCGCCTGGTCGCCGCCGATGGCACGCTGAGCACGGGACGCTACCGGATCGATCCCATGCCGGCGCAGGACCCCGTGCCCGCCGCTGAACTGGCGGCGCTGGGCGACGACTATCTGGCCGAGGAGTTGGCCGAGCGGCTGACCCGGGGGCCGGTATCCATGCGGCTGGTGTTTCAGCTGGCCGGCGTCGGCGACGACAGCGCCGACGGCTCGCTGGCCTGGCCGCACACGGGGCCGGATGCGCGCGAGGAAGTCGTCCTCGGCGAGCTGCGCATCGAGGCGCTGGCCGCCGACCAGGCACAGGCCGCACGCGGTCTGGCGCTGGACCCGGGCCGCCTGATCGACGGCCTGATGCTGTCCGACGATCCGATGGTCCCGCTGCGCAGCGCCGTCTACCGCCTGGCCGCGAGCCGCCGCGCCTTCCCACCCACCAATCCACCCAAGTAACCCATTCACATTGAAGAGAACACCCATGCTGCGTAAATCCATCGTCACGACCCTGCTGGCCGCCTCCGCCCTTGGCGCGCAAGCCCAGACCACCACCACGCCACCGACCTCGGTGGTGCTGGTACACGGCGCCTTCACCGACGGCTCCGATTGGGCGCAACTGATCCCGCTGCTGCAAGCCAAGGGCCTGCATGTGCAGGCGGTGCAGAACAGCCTGGAATCGCTGGCCGGCGACGCCGCCGCCACCCGTCGCGCCATCGAGGCGGCGCCGGGCAAGGTGGTTCTGGTCGGCCATTCCTGGGGCGGCAGCGTCATCACCGAGGCCGGCAACCACAGCAAAGTAACGGCCCTGGTGTATGTGGCGGCCTTCGCACCGGCGGCCGGCCAGAGCACCGGCGAATTGGGCAAGGACTACCCGCCCTCGCCGGGCGAACGCTCCTTCGTCAAGGACCAGGACGATTACCTCTCGCTGACGGCGCAAGGCGTCAGCCAGAACTTCGCCCAGGACCTGCCGGCAGCGGTGACCCAGGTGATGGCCGCCAGCCAAGGGGCGATCCAAGCCCGCGCGTTTGGCGAGCGCATCAGCGTCGCCGCCTGGAGCAGCAAGCCTTCCTGGTACATCGTCAGCGAGCAGGACCGCATGATTCCACCGGCACTGCAGCGCGCGCTGGCCGGCCGGATCAAGGCCAAGACCACCAGCCTGCAAACCAGCCACGTGCCGCATCGCTCGCGCCCGGCCGAAGTGGCCCAGGTGATTCTGGAAGCGGCCGGCCTGTAAGTCGGCCGGGCCAAGAAGAGCCAGCGGCGCGCATCCAGACCCAGCGGCGTACAACTAGGGTCAGACCCCGAGGGGTCTGACCCTGGCTCTCCGCTGTTGGGTGCCTGGAGTAGCCGCCTGCTCTCCGCTGTTGGGCGCCTGGAGTAGCCGCCGGCAGCATGCATTCGTCAGAACTATCCCCCATACATCCCGGCGTCCCCCCTCGCGGCGGGTGCGCCCTTTCTCAACAGGAGTTCCCCTATGGCCAAGATTTTGGTCCTTTACTACTCGTCCTACGGACATATCGAACAGATGGCGCAGGCCATCGCCGAAGGCGCCTGCGCCGCCGGCGCCAGCGTGGACGTGAAGCGCGTGCCGGAGACCGTGCCGGTGGAGGTGGCGCAGCGCGGCAACTTCAAGCTCGACCAGTCCGCCCCGGTGGCCACCCCGGCCGAGCTGGAACACTACGACGCCATCATCATCGGCACCCCGACGCGGTATGGCCGCCTGGCTTCCCAGATGGCGGCCTTCCTCGACCAGACCGGCGGCCTGTGGGCGCGCGGCGCGCTGACCGGCAAGGTCGGCGCCGCCTTCACCTCCACCGGCAGCCAGCATGGCGGCCACGAGCAGACCGTCTTCTCCGTCATCACCAACCTGCTGCACTTCGGCATGGTGATCGTCGGCATGCCCTACAGCCATACCGGGCAGATGAGCACCGACGAGATCGTCGGCGGCTCGCCCTACGGCGCCGGCACGGTGGCCGGCGGCGACGGCTCGCGCCAGCCCAGCGCCATCGACCTGGCCGGCGCCCGCCACCAGGGCGAACTCGTCGCCAAGACCGCCGCCAAGCTGTTCGGCTAATTCCCTCTTACTTTCATCACACCCATGACTTCGATCCCTTCCGCCCCTCCCACCATGCCCGAACGCAGAGACGTATTGACCGGCGCCCTCGCCGTCGCCGCCGCGCTGGCAGCTCCCGCCGTTGCTGCCGGCGCCGCGACCACCGCAACCACCGCAACCACCGCAACCACCGCAACCACCGCAACCACCGCAACCACCGCGACCGCCGCGACCACCACAACGCCGCGCAAGGCGCTGCCGCCGGACCAGACCGTCGACGTGCTGGTGGTCGGCGGCGGCTCGGCCGGCGCCGTGCTGGCCGCCCGCCTGAGCGAGCGCGCCGAGCGCAGCGTGCTGCTGCTGGAAGCCGGCGCGGCCTACGCGGCCTGGGACTACCCGGCCGTGGTCAGCGGCAGCGACCGCCTGGGTGGCGACCAGGACCACGAATGGGGCTACAAGACCGAGCCCGGCTTCATCGGCCACCCGGTGGGCGCCTTGCGCGGCAAGGTGCTGGGCGGTAGCTCGGCCATCAACGGCGCCGTGGCCATCCGCGGCCGCGCCAGCGATTTCAAGAACTGGAACCTGCCGGGCTGGTCCTATGCCGACCTGCTGCCATCCTTCAAGCGGCTGGAAGACAGCGACGGCGGCGCCACCGACCTGCACGGCCAAGGCGGCCCGCTGCCGGTGCGCCAGCTCACGCGCGCCGATACCACGCCGATGCAGCAAGCCTTTGTCGACGCCGCCCGCGCCGCCGGTTATGCGGCCGTGGACGATTTCGACGGCGCCGACCCGCACGGCGTCGGTCCCTACCGCATGAACGTCGTCAACGGCGTGCGGGTCAACACCGGCATGGCCTATCTGAACAACGGCGTGCGCGCCCGCGCCAATCTGCGCGTGCAGGGCGGGGCGCTGGTCGACCAGGTGCTGTTCGAGGGCAGCAAGGCGGTCGGCGTACGCCTGGCCGGCGGCCAGGTCATCAAGGCCAAACAAGTGGTGCTCAGCGCCGGCACCTACGGCAGCGCGGCCATCCTGCTGCGCTCCGGCGTGGGGCCGGCCAAGGACTTGGCGGCGCTGGGCATTCCCCTGCTGGCCGACCTGCCCGTCGGCCAACGCTTGAAGGACCACCCCTTCTACTACAACGCCTACGCCGCCAAACCCGAGGCCATCGGCGCGCAGTCGCCCGCCATCGGCGCCAAGCTGTGGACCCGCAGCAGCTTGGCCAAGCCGGGCGAGCTGGATCTGCACATCACCGCCACCCATCTGTTCCCGCATGAACTGAGCCCGACCAAGGTCGGCTTTGTGCTGGCGGTGGCCTTGACCCTGCCGCAGTCGGTGGGCAAGTTCAGCCTGCGCTCGCGCGACCCGCTGGCGGCACCCGTCATCGACCTGAACTTCCTCGCCGAGGCGGGCGACCGCGCCCGTCTGCTGGAAGGGGTCAAGCTGGCACGCCAGCTGGGCCGGACGGCGCCGCTGGCGGCCATGGTGCACAGCGAGCTGGCGCCGGGCGCCGCCGCCCAGGACGACAGCGCCATCGAGCGCTCCATGCTCGACACGCTAGACACCTACCACCACCCGACCTCCACCGTGCCGCTGGGCCGCGACGGCGACCCGCATGCCGTGCTGGACCTGGAATGCCGGGTGCGCGGCCTGCAGGGCCTGCGCGTGGTCGATGCCTCGATCTTCCCGGACACCGTCTCGGTGGCCACCAACCTCACCACCATCGCGCTGGCCGAACACGCCGCCGCCCGTTTTTTCTGACCCACTTTCAAACTATCATGATGAAATCACAAGACACCAAACTCGCCCTGCACTGGATCGACGGCGAATGGCTGGACTCCGACCAGATCGGCGACTCTTTCAACCCGGCCACCGGCGAGCTGATCGGCCGTTACGCCGACGGCGGCGCGGCCGAGGCGGGGCTGGCCATCGCCGCCGCCCGGCGCGCCTTCGAGCAGGGTGAATGGGCCGAGAACGCGCAGCTGCGCGCCCGCGCGCTGGATGAGCTGGCGGCCTCCTTCGAGCGCCACCGCGAGGCGCTGATCGAGCTGCTGGCGCTGGAGAACGGCAAGATCAAAGGGGAAGCCGGCTTCGAGGTCGACATGGCGCCGTCCAAGCTGCGCTTTGCCGCCGCCCTGGCCCGCACCGAGCTGGGCCGCAGCGGCACGCCGCGCCCGAACGCGGTCTCGCTGCTGCTGCGCGAGCCGGTCGGCGTGGCCGGCATCATGGTCCCCTGGAACTCGCCGGTGATCCTGATGGTGCGTTCGCTGGCGCCGGCGCTGGCCGCCGGCACCACCGTCGTGGTCAAGATGCCCAGCCAGACCGCCCAGGTCAACGCCCTGCTGGCCCGCATCATGGCCGAGGCGCCGTCGCTGCCGCGCGGCGTCATCAACCTGTTCACCGAAGCCGGTGCCGAGGGCGCCAAGCTGATGGTGGCCTCGCCCGACGTGCCGGTCATCAGCTTCACCGGCTCGACCCGCACCGGTCAGGCGATTTCGGCGGTGGGCGCGCGTCAGCTCAAGCGTTTTGGCCTGGAGCTGGGCGGCAAGACGCCACACCTGCTGTTCGACGACGCCGATCTGGACGAGGCGCTGCCGGTGATCGAGAAGTCGCTGACCGTGTTCGGCGGCCAGTTCTGCATGACCGGCTCGCGCCTGCTGGTACACAGCGGCATCGCCGCGCGGGTGCGCGAACTGCTGGCGGCCCGCTTGGCGGCGGTGCGGGTCGGTCCGGCGGCCGACCCGGACAGCGACATGGGACCGTTGATCGACAAGGCCAACGTGGCGCGGGTCGACGCGCTGGTGAACCAGGCCATCGCCGCCGGCGCCAAGGTGCTGCTGCGCGGCGGACCGGTGGGCGAGGGCGCGCTGGCGGCCGGCGCCTTCTACCGCCCGACGCTGCTGGAGGTGAGCGACGCCAAGCTGCCCATCGTGCAGGAAGAAACCTTCGGCCCGGTGATGACGCTGCAGGTCTTCGACACCGAGCAGCAGGCGCTGGACCTGGCCAACGACAGCGAGTACGGTCTGGCGGCGGCTGTCTGGACCCGCGACACGAAACGCGCGCTGCGCGTGGCCCGCAAGATCAAGGCCGGCACGGTCTGGATCAACGACTGGGCCCAGGTCTTCGACCAGTTCGAAGAGGGCGGTTACAAGCAGTCGGGCGCGGGCCGCCTGAACGGCGTGTCGTCGATCGACGATTTCCTCGAATGCAAACACATCGCCTTCACCAATCTATGAGCAGCGGCGTAGCGGACCAGGCCGCGCTGCTGGTGCGGCACGCGGTGCGGCCCGCCGCTAGGGCGCGGTACGAGGACTGGATCGCCGCCGTGACCCTGGAATGCCAGCGCTTCGCCGGCTTCCAGGGCGTGGCCGTGATCCGGCCGGAAGGCCGCGACCTGGCCTATACGCTGCTGGTGCATTTCGACAGCCACACCCAGTTGCAGGCCTGGGTCGGCTCGGTGCAACGCCGCCGCCTGGTCGAGCAGCTACGGCCCCTGCTGCTGCGGGCCGAGCGCCTGCGCGCCGGCATGGGCCTGTGGTTTGCGCCGGCCTTGGCCGGCGCGCGCCAGGCCAAGCCTTTCAAGCAGTTCCTGCTGACCTTTTCGGCCATCTACCCCTTGAGCCAGCTCGTGCCGGCGCTGCTGCGCAAGCTGACCGAGGGCTGGAGCCTGCCGGCCGGACTGCTTCAGCTGTGCGGCTCCGCCTTGTTGGTGTGGCTGATGGTGTATGTGGTGATGCCGCGCTATGTGCGCGCGGTGTCCGGCTGGCTGATGCGTTGAGCGGCGCCCGGCGTTCCCGCCGGCGCGGCGCCATGCCAACTTACAGCGCGGCGGCGTAGATGGCGCGGGCGTCGGCGCGCGTCACCTCGCGCGGGTTGTTGCCCAGCAAACGGGTCTGCAGCATGGCCTCGTCGGCCAGCCGCTCCAGGTCGCTCTCCTTGATGCCGACCTGCAACAGCGTGCGCTCTATCCCCGTCAAAATGGCGATTTGTTGCATTGCAACAGTCAAGGCCTCGGCCCTGGCCTCGACACTGCCGCTGGCTTGCGGCACCACGATGGCGGCCAGCTCGGCGTACAGCGGCGCCGCCGCCGGCGCGTTGAAGCGCAACACATGTGGCAGCACCAAGGAATTCGACAGTCCGTGCGCGACGTGGAAGATGCCGCCGATCGGATAGGCCAGCGCGTGCACCGCCGCCACCGGCGCGTTGGCGAAGGCCTGGCCGGCCAGCATCGCGCCGAGCAGCATGGCCTGGCGCGCCGCCAGGTCGGCGCCGTTTTCGCAGGCACGCAGCAGGTTGGCCGACAACAGCTCCAGCGCCTGGCGCGCCAGCATGTCCGACAAGGGATTTTTTTTGTGACGGCTGGTGTAGGCCTCGATGGCATGCACCATGGCGTCGATGCCGGTGGCGGCGGTGATCCGGGCCGGCAGGCCCAAGGTCAGCTCGGCGTCGAGGATGGCCAAGTCGGCGTACAACTGCGGCGCGACCACGCCCATCTTGCTGGTGGCGCCGGTGGTGACGATGGCGATGTTGGTGACCTCGGAGCCGGTGCCGGCGGTGGTGGGGATCTGCACCAGCGGCAGGCGGCCGGCGCCGCCCTTGCCATCGCCGCCGGCCTTGCCGCGCACATTGCCGATGCCGTAGATGTCGGCCAGTTGCTGGCCGCCACCGGCCAGCACGGCGATCAGCTTGGCGACGTCCATCGAGCTGCCGCCACCGAGGCCGATGACGATGTCGGCCTCGTGCCGGCGCGCCGTCGCCACCGCCTCCAACACCACATGCTCGGGTGGATCGGCCACCACGTCGGTGTACAGATGCACCTGGATGCCGGCGGCCAGCAGGCTGTCGCGCGGCCCGTTGACGAGGCCGGTGGCGAGGAAACCGGGGTCGGTCACCAGCAGTGCCTGGCGCGCGGTGGGGAAGTGCTGCTGCACATACTGGCCCAGCCGGCACGCCGCGCCGGCCTCCGAAACGATGTGGGCGACGGTGCTGAAGGCGAAGGCTGGCGAGCTGGTCATGGGGGGATCCGCGTAGTCGAGCTGATGTGAATGTGGCTTGAAGGTGACGAGAATGTTCCACGTGAAGCTTACACCAAGCGCCTGCCTTATGCGCAATCGGCATGGATTGCACGGGCAGGGCGCTTCCTTTCTTTCGTACAATGTCAGCCTTGTTTCCCTTTGTTAAGGCTGTCGCGGTATGGTGGATTATCTGGTGTTGGGCGTGGCCGCCTTCGGCGCGGGTCTGGTCGATGCGGTGGTGGGGGGAGGGGGACTGATCCAGATCCCGGCCCTGTTCTCGGTGTTCCCGACTATGGCCCCGGCCACTTTGATCGGCACCAACAAGCTGGCCAGCATCTTCGGCACCGGCGTGGCGGCGGTCAGCTATGCGCGCCGGGTGCGCATCGCCTGGTCGACCGCCGCACCGGCCGCCGTCGCCGCCTTGCTGTTCGCCTTCCTCGGCGCCTTCGTGGTGACCCGCGTTTCGCCCGATTTCATGCGCAGCTTGTTGCCGCTGGTGCTGATTGCCGTGGCCGCCTATACCTTCGCCAAGAAGGACTTCGGCAGCGTCCACGCGCCCATGCACAGCGGCCGCCGCGAACAGATGCTGGCGTTGCTGATTGGTTCCGCCATCGGCTTCTACGACGGCTTCTTCGGGCCGGGCACCGGCAGCTTCCTGGTCTTCCTGTTCGTCCGCGTGTTCGGCTTCGATTTTCTCGGCGCCTCGGCGGTGGCCAAGGTGGTCAACGTCGCCTGCAACTTCTCCGCGCTGCTGTGGTTCGGCTACAGCGGCCACCTGGTCTGGCAGTTGGGCTTGACGATGGCGGTCTGCCAGATCGCCGGTTCGGTGATCGGCTCGCGGCTGGCGATCAAGCACGGCAGCGGTTTTGTCCGCAAGCTGTTCCTGCTGGTGGTCGGCGTGTTGATCGTCAAGACCGGCTACGACGCCGTGATGCGCTGGCAAACTTAGAACGCTGTCACTGTTTCACGTGGAACAAAGCAGGGGCGCCGGGTCAAACCGGCGCCTTTTTTTTGCCGACGCCGGCGGCAATATTGGGCACCCAAAGGCAAAGTGCCGGGGTCGGACCCGTCGGGTCCGACCCCAGATTTGCGCCTCAGGGGTGGGCGTGCGTCCCCTGCGCCCCACCATTTCCACCATTTACCAATGTTTCACGTGGAACAGTGGAGGGCGTGGAACCGCGCCTGCTGGTGAAAATTTGAGCAGAAAAAAGTCGGGGCAGCAAAAAGACTCTATAATCTGACCTTAATCCCTTCGCATTTACCCATTCCATCATGCTATTTCCTACTGAATTCGACGTTATCGTGGTCGGCGGCGGTCACGCCGGCACCGAGGCGGCCCTCGCTTCCGCCCGCATGGGCCAGAAGACTCTGTTGCTGACGCATAACATAGAGACCCTGGGCCAGATGTCGTGCAACCCCTCCATCGGCGGTATCGGCAAAGGCCACCTGGTCAAGGAAGTCGACGCCATGGGCGGCGCCATGGCGATCGCCACCGACGAATCCGGCATCCAGTTCCGCATCCTCAACTCGTCCAAGGGACCGGCCGTGCGCGCCACCCGCGCCCAGGCCGACCGCATCCTGTACAAGCAGGCCATCCGCTCGCGGCTGGAGAACCAGCCCAACCTGTGGCTGTTCCAGCAGGCCGTCGACGACCTGATGGTGGAGGGCGACCGCGTGGTCGGCGCCGTCACCCAGATCGGCATCAAGTTCCTCGCCCGCGCCGTCGTGCTGACGGCCGGCACCTTCCTCGACGGGAAGATCCACGTCGGCCTGAACAACTACTCGGCCGGCCGCGCCGGCGACCCGCCGGCCATCTCGCTGTCGGCCCGCCTGAAGGAACTCAAGCTGCCGCAGGGCCGCCTGAAGACCGGCACGCCGCCGCGCATCGACGGCCGCAGCATCGACTTTTCGCAGATGAGCGAACAGCCGGGCGACCTCGATCCGGTGCCGGTGTTCTCCGTCATGGGCAACGCCGCCATGCACCCGCGGCAAATGCCGTGCTGGGTCACCCACACCAACACCCAGACCCACGACATCATCCGCGCCGGCCTGGATCGCAGCCCGATGTACACCGGCGTCATCGAAGGTGTCGGCCCGCGTTACTGCCCGTCGATCGAGGACAAGATCCACCGCTTCGCGTCCAAGGAATCGCACCAGATCTTCCTCGAACCGGAAGGCTTGACGACCAACGAATTCTATCCAAACGGCATCTCCACCAGCCTGCCGTTCGACGTGCAGATCGCCCTGGTGCGTTCGATGAAGGGGATGGAAAACGCCCACATCCTGCGGCCCGGCTACGCCATCGAATACGATTATTTCGACCCGCGCGGCCTGAAGGCCTCGCTGGAAACCAAGGCCGTGCAGGGCTTGTACTTCGCCGGCCAGATCAACGGCACCACCGGTTACGAAGAGGCGGCGGCGCAGGGCATGCTGGCCGGCCTCAACGCCGCGCTGCAAACCTCGGGCCGCGAGGCTTGGACGCCGGCCCGCTCCGAGGCCTACCTCGGCGTGCTGGTCGACGACCTGGTCACCCAGGGCGTGCAAGAGCCGTACCGCATGTTCACCAGCCGCGCCGAGTACCGTCTCAGCCTGCGCGAGGACAACGCCGACATGCGCCTGACCGAGATCGGCCGCCAGCTCGGCTGCGTCGGCGACGCCCAGTGGGAAGCCTTCCAGACCAAGCGCGAAGCGGTCGAACTGGAGCTGCAGCGCCTGCGTTCCACGTGGGTCAATCCGCGCATTCTGGCTGCCGCCGAATCGGAACGGGTGATCGGCCAGGCGATCGAACGCGAGTACTCGCTGGCCGATCTGCTGCGCCGTCCGAACGTCGAATACGAGACCCTGATGAGCATGTGCGGCGTCGACGGCCAGGTGCTCGGCGGCCCCGGCGTGGCCGATGTCGCGGTGCAGGAACAGGTCGAAATCCAGCTGAAATACGCCGGCTATATCGACCGCCAGACCAAGGAAGTGGAGCGCCACGAGCACTACGAAAACCTCAAACTGCCGGAAGCTTTCAACTATCTGGACATCACCGCCCTATCGGTCGAGGTGCGCCAGAAGCTGCACGCGCAGCGTCCGGAAACCCTGGGCCAGGCTTCGCGTATCTCCGGCGTGACCCCGGCGGCGATCTCGCTGCTGCTGGTGCATTTGAAAAAAGTCGGCTTTGGCGGGTTCTTGAATCAAAAGGATGAGGTTGTTCAATGAAGCAGTTTGACCGGGCCACTCTGGCGCAAGTACTGAAAAATGGCATCAAAGAGTTGCATTTGGAGTTGAGCGAGGCGCAGGAAGAGCAGCTGCTGGACTACCTGGCGCTGCTGTTCAAGTGGAACTCGGTGTACAACCTGACCTCGCTGCGCGACCCGATGCAGATGGTGACCCTCCACCTGCTCGATTCGCTGGCGGCGGTGCCGGCCTTTAAAGGTGCGACGAATGTGCTGGACGTCGGCGCCGGCGGCGGCCTGCCGGGCATGGTGCTGGCGATCGCCCGGCCGGACATGAAAGTGTCGATGATCGACACGGTGCACAAGAAGACCGCGTTTTTGACCCAGGTGAAGGCCGAACTGGGCCTAGCCAACGCCACGGTGTACACCATGCGGGTCGAGCAGCTGCAGGTCAAGCAGCAGTTCGACGTGATCACCTCGCGCGCCTTCGCCGACCTGTCCGACTTCGTCAACTGGTCGGGCCATCTGCTGGCCGAGGGCGGCCAGTTCATCGCCTTGAAAGGGGTGGCGCCGCCGGACGAACGCGAGCGGCTGCCGAGCGACTGGAAAGTGGTGGATTTGCAGCCTTTGCGGGTGCCCGGGCTGGACGCCGAGCGCCACCTGGTTTTCATCAGGAAGAATTCGAGTAACTGAGTAAACAATATAAACGGTATAAATTGTTTATTCGATATAAATTGTATAAATCGTTTATACCGTATTAATAGTATAAATAATATTAATCGTATCGTCGTACCGGCCGCGCAGGCCGCCGCACAGATACCGCACTTTTCACAACAAGAACATACATGGCCAAAATTTTTTGTGTAGCAAATCAAAAGGGCGGCGTAGGCAAGACCACCACCAGTGTCAACCTCGCCGCCGGACTGGCCAAACTGAACCAGCGCGTGCTGCTGGTGGACCTGGACCCGCAGGGCAACGCCACGATGGGCGCCGGCATCAACAAGGCCGGCCTGAAGGCCTCGACCTATGAGGTGATGCTGGGCGAGTGCGACGTCGCCACGGCGCGCCAGCGCTCCGAGGCCGGCCGCTTCGACGTGCTGCCCTCGAACCGCGAGCTGGCCGGCGCCGAGGTCGAGATGGTTTCGCTGGAAAACCGCGAGCGCCGCCTGAAGGACGCGCTGGCCCTGATCGACGGCGAGTACGAGTTCATCCTGATCGACTGCCCGCCGGCCTTGTCGATGCTGACCTTGAACGGCTTGTGCGCCGCGCACGGCGTGATCATCCCGATGCAGTGCGAGTACTACGCGCTGGAGGGTTTGTCCGACCTAGTCAACACCATCAAGAAGGTGCACGCCAATCTGAACCCGGACCTGAAGATCATCGGCCTGCTGCGGGTGATGTTCGATCCGCGCATGACGCTGTCGCAGCAGGTCTCGGCCCAGCTCGAACAGCACTTCGGCGACAAGGTGTTCAACACCATCATCCCGCGCAATGTGCGCTTGGCCGAGGCGCCGTCGTATGGACTGCCCGGCGTCACCTTCGACCCGGCGTCGAAGGGCGCCCAGGCCTACATCGCCTTCGGCGCGGAGATGGTCGAGCGCATCAAGAAGATGTGAGCGGCGCCGCCCGACACCCAAATACTGCAACACTGACGCAACACTTAGGACAGCATGGCAACCAAAAAACTTAAAGGCCTGGGTCGCGGCCTCGACGCGCTGCTCGGCGGCGACGGCGACCTGAACAATCCGGCGCTCGGCACCCCGTCCGAACTGCCGGTGTCGCAGATGCAGGCCGGCAAATACCAGCCGCGCACCCGCATGGACGAGGGCGGCTTGCAGGAGCTGGCCGCCTCGATCAAGAGCCAGGGCATCATGCAACCGATCCTGGTGCGCCCGATCGGCACCGACACGCTGACCGGCGCCGTCAAGTACGAGATCATCGCCGGCGAGCGCCGCTTCCGCGCCGCCCAGCTGGCCGGCCTGGAAAACCTGCCGGTGCTGGTGCGCGATGTCGACGACCAGGCCGCCGCCGCGATGGCGCTGATCGAGAACATCCAGCGCGAGGACCTCAACCCGCTGGAGGAGGCGCAGGGCATCCACCGCCTGATCACCGACTTCAGCTTCACCCACGAGCAGGCCGCCAACGCGGTCGGCCGCTCGCGCAGCGCCGTGTCGAACCTGCTGCGCCTGATGAATCTGGCCGGCGCGGTGCAAACCATGCTGATGGCCGGCGACATCGACATGGGCCACGCCCGCGCCTTGCTGGCGGTCGACGCCGCCAGCCAGATCAACCTGGCCAACACCGTGGTCGCCAAGCGCCTGTCGGTGCGCGAGACGGAAAAGCTGGTGCAGCGGACCATGGAGGAGTTGAACAATCCAGTTGCCGCAAAGCAAAAGGAAAAATCCGGCGACATCGTCCGTCTGGAAGAGGAGTTGTCCGATTCCCTGGCCACGCCGGTGGTGTTCAAGATGGGCAGCAAGGGCCGTGGTCAAATGATCATCGACTTCGCCGACCTCGACATCCTCGACGGCGTGCTGGCCCGGCTGCGCGCCTGAACAGGGCGGCGACCGGAAGTCGGCCGCCGCCCGGCCGGCGCCGCCGCGCGCCGGCCGCCCGGTGTTGCCATCATGCAATCACGGCCGGGCTTGCCATTGTGCCAAGCCCGGCCGCCCACTTGCCAGCACATTGCCATCCCGGCAAGCCGTGTGATATATGCGCGGCGTGATAAGCCCGGCCCCGCCGACAGCCCCGCGTAAGTAGTACTGCGTATCATCGCCGCATGCCCCGGCGCATTTGTCGAAAAATCCACCCTGCCACAAAATGGTGCAAGTCATGGGGATCGGGTCCTAACAGCGTGTCATTCGCGCAGCATTTGCTCTGCTGCGGTGCAGCAATGTTTGACTGGAGCCACTAAACGCACTTATAATCCCGTGTCTTTGGGTATATCGGCTTTTCTGGGAACTTGGCAAGTGAGTGATAAAACACAAAGTATCGCCCAGCCAGTCTTTCGAGTCGTCGCCCTCCAGTTCGCCATCGTCACTGGATTTGCATTGCTTGCGTGGAATATCGGCGATGCGAATAAAGCCTGGTCAGCCGCCTACGGCGGAGCGATCGCAGTCATCGGGAGTCTGATGTACGCGATCGTTGTCGCGGGCGGAACAAATGACGCCAAAAAAGCCTTCCGGACGCATGTGCGCGCCGAAATGCTAAAAATATTTATCACGGTAGTGCTGTTCGTGTTGGCACTAGCGCTGTTTCAGTCGGCCGCATGGTTATGGCTGATCTTGGGTTTCGCGGTGGCAACCTTGGCATATTGGTTCTCACTGCTCGCAGTTTAATCACCAAAATCTAAAACTTTTATGACCATAGAAAACGCTGTTGAGGCGGCCCACGAGGCGCCGACTTCCATCGAGTACATCCAGCATCACTTGAGCCACCTGCGCAATGCGGAGAATACCGTCAACCTGGACACGTTCTGGGTTTCGGCCATTCTGGGCCTGATTTTCCTGGGCGTGTTCTACATGGCTTCGCGCCGCGCCACCGCCGGCGTGCCGGGCAAGCTGCAAAACTTCGTCGAAGCCGTCATGGAGCTGGTCAACGAGGTCGTCAATTCGGCCTTCCACGCCAAAAGCAAGGTGATCGCGCCGCTGGCCATCACCATCTTCTGCTGGGTTTGGCTGATGAACGCGATGGACTTCCTGCCCGTCGACCTGCTGCCCAAGCTGCTCGGCTACGCCGGCGTGCACAAGCTGCGCGTCGTGCCGACCGCCGACGTCAACCACACTTTCGGCATGTCCTTCGGCGTCATGCTCTGCATTATTGGTTTCTCGATCAAAGCCAAGGGTCTCGGCGGCTGGGGTAAAGAGTTGCTGACCGCGCCCTTCCATGCGCATGGCTTCATGGCCATCGTGCTGGCCCCGGTCAACTTCGCCTTCCAGATGATCGAGTTGCTGGCCAAGCCACTGTCGCTGTCGCTGCGTTTGTTCGGCAATATGTACGCCGGCGAACTGCTGTTCATTCTGATCGCTCTGTTGCCTTGGTGGGCGCAGTGGCTGCTGGGTGGTCCTTGGGTCATCTTCCACATCCTGGTGGTGACCCTGCAAGCGTTTGTGTTTATGGCGTTGACTGTCGTGTACCTGAGCCTCGCGGTTGAGAAGCACTAAGCAACATTGGTTTTACTTTTTTAGTATCTGTAGTCTTTTTTAAAATCTTAGGAGAAATATATGCAAGCTCTGATCGCACAAGTACAAGGCATGACCGTTCTGGCCGCAGCAATCATCATCGGCCTGGCCGCCATCGGTACCGCACTCGGTTTCGCAATTCTGGGCGGCAAATTCCTGGAAGCCTCGGCTCGTCAACCAGAACTGATGCCACAACTGCAAACCAAACTGTTCGTTATCGCCGGTCTGCTGGATGCGATCTCGATGATTGGCGTCGGCGTTGCCCTGCTGTACACCTTCAGCAACCCGTTCTTGGCTGCCGTTATCGCCGCTGCTGGTAAGTAATTCGCTCCCTTCTAGGAGAAACTTTTAGTTAGGAGCAAAGGTATGGACATCAATATGTCTCTCATCGGTCAGATGATCACCTTCGCGGTGTTGGTCTGGGTTTCGATGAAGTTCGTATTTCCATCGCTGAATTCGGCGTTGGATGAGCGTGCCAAGCGTATCGCTGACGGTCTGGCTGCGGCCGACCAGGGCCAGGCCGCGATGGTTGTTGCTGAAAAGCGCGCCGCCGAGGCACTGACCGGTGCGCGCGAAGAAGCTTCGCAACGTGTTGCCGACGCTGAAAAGCGCGCGCAACTGGTCGCTGAAGAAATCAAAGCAAATGCACAAGCCGAAGCCGACCGCATCATTGCGCAAGCCAAGGCGGACGCCGATCAGCAAGTGGCCAAGGCTCGCGAAGAACTGCGCGCTCAGGTGGCTGACCTGGCTGTGAAGGGCGCCGAGCAAATTCTGAAGCGCGAAGTTACCGCAGCGGCCCACGCCGACCTGCTGTCGCGCCTCGCTGTCGAGCTGTAATCATGGCAGAAAACGCAACCGTCGCCCGTCCCTACGCGGAAGCTTTGTTCCGCGTAGCCCAAGCAGGTAAGGAATCGTTCAACCTCGCGGCGTGGTCCGAACTGGTGTCAGAATTGGCCCAGATCGGTAGCCACCCCGAGGTGCAAGCGTTCGCACGCAATCCGAAGGCCTCGGAATCCGACGTCGCCGCCGCCATTCTGGCGCTGGTCAAGTCGCCGCTCAACGCGGAAGCCAAAAACTTCCTGGCGATGCTGATCGAAAACGGTCGCATCAGCCTGCTGCCGGAAATCGGCGCCCAATTCCACGCCCTGAAAAACAGTGTGGAAGGCGCCGCCGACGCAGACATCTCGAGCGCGTTCGAACTGAGCGCGGCCCAAGTGGCCGAGCTGGTCGCTACGCTGGAAAAGAAATTCAGCCGCAAGTTGAAGCCGGCCGTGAGCGTCGATCCCACGTTGATCGGCGGCGTGCGCGTGGTGGTTGGCGATGAGGTGCTCGACACCTCGGTCCGCGCCAAGCTGCAGCAAATGCGTGCCGCTCTGGTCGCCTAAGTCCCCGTCGGACTTCGGCCACCGCCTGCTTAGAACAGATTCTTCCCCTCGCGCAAGCTGAGAGAAACACTTTTAGGAGTTAGTATGCAACTCAACCCATCTGAAATCAGCGAGTTGATCAAGAGCCGGATCCAAGGTCTTGACGGCGGCGCTGAAGTGCGTAACCAAGGCACGGTCATTTCCGTCGCCGACGGTATCTGCCGCATCCACGGTCTGTCCGACGTGATGCAAGGCGAGATGCTGGAATTCCCGGGCAACACCTTCGGCCTGGCGATGAACCTGGAGCGCGACTCGGTCGGTTCCGTGATTCTGGGCGCCTACGAGCACATCTCCGAAGGCGACACGGTCAAGTGCACCGGCCGCATTCTGGAAGTGCCGGTCGGTCCCGAGCTGCGTGGCCGTGTGGTCAACGCGCTGGGCCAGCCGATCGACGGCAAAGGCGCCATCGACGCCAAGATGACTTCGGCGATCGAAAAAATCGCCCCGGGCGTGATCGCCCGCGAGTCCGTCTCGCAGCCGATGCAGACCGGCCTGAAGTCGATCGATGCGATGGTGCCGATCGGCCGCGGTCAGCGCGAACTGATCATTGGCGACCGTCAAACCGGTAAGTCCGCCGTGGCGGTTGATGCGATCATCAACCAAAAAGGTCAGGGCATGACCTGCATCTACGTCGCGATCGGTCAGAAAGCCTCGACCATCAAGAACATCGTGCGTTCCCTGGAACAGCACGGCGCGATGGAGTACACCATTGTTGTCGCCGCTTCGGCCGCCGAATCGGCCGCCATGCAGTACATCTCGGCCTACTCCGGTTGCACCATGGGCGAATACTTCCGCGACCGCGGCGAGGACGCCCTGATCGTCTACGACGATCTGTCCAAGCAAGCCGTGGCCTACCGTCAGATCTCCCTGCTGCTGCGCCGCCCGCCGGGCCGCGAAGCCTACCCGGGCGACGTGTTCTACCTGCACAGCCGTCTGCTGGAACGCGCGGCCCGCGTCAACGCCGACTACGTCGAAGCCTTCACCGGCGGCGCCGTCAAAGGCAAGACCGGCTCGCTGACCGCGCTGCCGATCATCGAAACCCAGGCCGGCGACGTCTCGGCATTCGTGCCGACCAACGTGATTTCGATCACCGACGGCCAGATCTTCCTGGAAACCTCGCTGTTCAACTCGGGTGTCCGTCCCGCGATCAACGCCGGTATCTCGGTGTCGCGCGTCGGTGGCGCCGCCCAGACCAAGGTCATCAAAAACCTGTCGGGCGGTATCCGTACCGACTTGGCCCAGTACCGTGAGTTGGCCGCGTTCGCGCAGTTCGCCTCCGACCTGGACGAGTCGACCCGCAAGCAGCTCGACCGTGGCGCCCGCGTCACCGAACTGCTCAAGCAAGCCCAGTACTCGCCACTGTCGATCTCCCTGATGGCCGCCTCGCTGTTCGCAGTGAACAAAGGCTTCCTCGACGATATCGCGGTCAAGAAGGTACTGCCATTCGAAGCCGGTCTGCACGCTTACCTGAAGACCAAGCAAGCCGCGCTGCTGAGCAAGATCGAAGAGTCCAAGCAACTCGACAAAGACGGCGAAGCAACGCTGTCGGCCGCCATTGTTGACTTCAAGAAATCCGGCGCATTTTAAGCGGCTGGCGTACCAGCGACACGGCGGTCCCGGCGGCAACGCGGCGGACCGCCACCACGCGCAGAAGGAGTAAGGACTCATGGCAGTAGGCAAAGAGATACGTGGCAAGATCAAGAGCGTAGAGAATACGAAGAAGATCACCAAGGCGATGGAAATGGTCGCCGCATCCAAAATGCGCAAGGCGCAGGACCGGATGCGCGCCGCCCGTCCCTACAGTGACAAGATTCGGAACATCGCCGCCAATCTGGCAAGCGCCAATCCGGAATACACCCACCCGTTCCTGGCCGAAGAGGCCAGCAACGCGGCCAAGGCCGTTGGTTTCATCGTGGTCACGACCGACAAGGGTCTGTGCGGCGGTTTGAACACCAACGTGCTGCGGATGGTGACGGCCAAGTCGCGCGAGCTGGAAGCGGCGGGCAACAAGGTGCAAGCGGTTGCCATCGGTAACAAAGGTTTGGGATTCTTAAACCGCGTCGGCGTTCCCGTCGTCGCGCACGTAACGCAGATCGGCGACACGCCGCACCTGGAAAAACTCATCGGACCGGTCAAGGTCATGCTCGAGAAGTTCCAGAACGGCGAGATCGACGCAGTCTATCTGTGCTACACCAAGTTCATCAACACGATGAAGCAGGAGCCGATGGTGGAGCAGTTGCTGCCGCTGCCGGCCGCCAAGAAGCAGGCCGACAAGGGTAATCACAGCTGGGATTACATCTACGAGCCGGATGCCGCTTCCGTCATCGATGAACTGTTGGAGCGCTATATCGAAGCGCTGGTGTACCAGGCTGTGGCGGAAAACCTGGCGTCCGAGCAATCGGCGCGCATGGTCGCGATGAAGGCGGCAAGCGACAACGCCGGGAGTGTGATCGGCGAACTCAAGCTGATCTACAACAAGACCCGCCAAGCTGCGATTACCAAAGAACTCTCCGAAATCGTCGCCGGTGCGGCTGCGGTTTAAACGAATTTAACTATATTTGAAGGAACGAACATGGCTGATGGCAAAATCGTTCAGTGTATCGGCGCTGTGGTGGACGTTGAGTTTCCCCGCAACGCGATGCCTAAGGTATTCGATGCCTTGAAAATGGCCGGCTCCGAGCTGACCCTGGAAGTACAACAACAGTTGGGCGACGGCGTGGTGCGTACCATTGCCCTGGGTTCGTCCGACGGCCTGCGTCGCGGCATGATGATCCAGAACACCGGCAAACCTATCATGGTGCCGGTCGGTAAAGCGACCCTGGGTCGCATCATGGACGTGCTGGGCAACCCGATCGACGAATGCGGTCCCGTCTCGCACGAGCAGGTCGCCTCGATCCACCGCGCGCCTCCTGCCTACGACGAACTGTCGCCATCGCAAGAGTTGCTGGAAACCGGCATCAAGGTGATCGACCTGGTGTGCCCGTTCGCCAAAGGCGGTAAAGTCGGCCTGTTCGGCGGCGCCGGCGTCGGCAAGACCGTCAACATGATGGAACTGATCAACAACATCGCCAAGGCGCACTCGGGTGTTTCCGTGTTCGCCGGTGTGGGTGAGCGTACCCGCGAAGGTAACGACTTCTACCACGAGATGGCCGATGCCAAAGTGGTCGATCTGGAAAATCCGGAGAACTCCAAAGTCGCCATGGTCTACGGTCAGATGAACGAACCGCCGGGCAACCGTCTGCGCGTCGCGCTGACCGGTCTGACCATCGCGGAATCGTTCCGTGACGAAGGCAAGGACGTTCTGTTCTTCGTCGACAACATCTACCGCTTCACCCTGGCCGGTACCGAAGTTTCCGCACTGCTGGGCCGTATGCCTTCCGCCGTGGGTTACCAGCCTACCCTGGCCGAAGAGATGGGCCGTCTGCAAGAGCGCATCACCTCGACCAAGACCGGTTCGATCACCTCGATCCAGGCCGTCTACGTCCCGGCCGATGATTACACCGATCCGTCGCCGGCGACCACCTTCGGCCACTTGGATTCGACCGTCGCCCTGTCGCGTGACATCGCCTCGCTGGGTATCTACCCGGCGGTCGATCCACTCGACTCGACCTCGCGCCAGCTGGACCCGCTGGTGGTCGGCCAGGAACACTACGACACCGCCCGTGCCGTACAGATGACCCTGCAACGCTACAAGGAACTGCGCGACATCATCGCGATTCTGGGTATGGACGAGCTGGCACCGGAAGACAAACTGCTGGTGGCGCGCGCACGTAAGATGCAGCGTTTCCTGTCGCAGCCTTTCCACGTCGCTGAAGTGTTTACCGGTTCGCCAGGTAAATACGTTTCGCTGAAAGACACGATCAAGGGCTTCAAAATGATCGCTTCCGGCGAACTCGATCACCTGCCAGAGCAAGCGTTCTACATGGTCGGCACGATCGAAGAAGCCATCGAAAAAGCCAAAAAACTCAACTAATCGTTGAGTTTGGCGCGGCCCCGCCTGCTGGCGGGGCCGCTCAAAACCGATAGGACACACATGGCAAATACTATTCACGTTGACGTGGTTTCCGCCGAGGAGTTGATCTTCTCCGGCGAGGCCGAATTCGTCGCGTTGCCGGGCGAGCAGGGCGAGCTGGGGATCTATCCCAAGCACACCCCGCTGATCACCCGCATCCGTCCGGGCGCGGTGCGCATCCAGATTCCAGGTCAAGCGGAAGAAGAGTTTGTCTTCGTCGCCGGCGGCCTGCTGGAAGTGCAGCCGCACGCCGTGACCGTGCTGGCCGACACCGCGATTCGCGGCAAGGATCTGGACGAGGCCAAGGCGACCGCCGCGAAAAAACGCGCGGAAGAGAACCTGGCCAACAACAGCTCGGGCATCGACTACGCCAAGGCGCAAGCCGAACTGGCGGCGGCGATCGGCCAACTGGCCGCCATCGCCAAGCTGCGCGCGAAGCACTAAGCAAGACCGGGCAGGACAGCAGCAATGCGGAAAAGGCAGCCTCGGCTGCCTTTTTTTACGTCCGCCGGTTTGCCATCGGACGGTGTCATTTCGCCGCCGCCGCAGCAGCAGCCACGGCCAGCAGCGCGGCGGGATTACTGCGGGCAATGGCGAGCAGGGTAAGGGCGGCGCCGCTCGGTTGCTTGCGGCCTTGTTCCCATGCCAGCAGGGTGCGCACCGACACGCCCAGCAATGCGGCGAACTGGGACTGCGACAGGCCGGTGTTCTTTCGCGCCTGCAGGACGGGCGAGTAGACGACTTGTAGCAATCCCGCCTTCATTTCTGTCGCCGCCTGCAACAATTCGGACGCCAGGTCGCGCGTCTCTTCGACGGCTTCCAGCTCGGCATCGCTCAGCGGTAGTTTGCTACTGGTAGGCACGGCGGATCTCCTTGAGTTGGGCGCCCGTAAGATTCCCTACTTTCGACTTTGCATACAGTGTGAGCAGGACTAATTCACCGGCGGCATTTCGGGTGAAATAGATGACCCTGACGCCACCCGCCTTGCCAGAGCCAGCCCGGCTCCAGCGCACTTTTCGAATGCCGCCCGAGCCTGGAATGACATCGCCGGCCAGTGGATGCGCCGCAATGAACGCCGCGAACGCACCGCGTTCTTCCTCGGTCCAATACAAGGGCCAGAGCCGTTGAAACAACGCAGTTTCGACCACGGTAAGCATGATCCGACCATACTCTCGAAGAGTATAGGCAGAAAAGCGGGGAGATCAAAGCTTCGCCGATGTCGGGCTTATTCGAGGCCGGCAGCGCGCTGGATTTGTCGCGCCGCCGGTCCTTTCTGCTTAATCGCGTCCCTGCAAGGTGCGCTTGCGCGGCGCCCGCGTGATCGCCTTCCACTTGGCCCGCTCGGCGCTGCGTTCGAGCGGGGTCTGCTCGACCAGGCGGGCCTGGCGCAGCAGCTTGTGGTAGTTGCGCAGGCGGTCGGCGTCGACGCTGCCGCGCACGGCGCAGCCGGGCTCGCCGTCGTGGCGGCAGTCGCGGAACTGGCAGCGCGCGGCCAGCGCGGCGATGTCGTCGAAGCCGGCCGCCAGGGTGTGCTCGTCGGCGTCCGGCTGCCAGCGCAACTGTTGCAGGCGCCCCGCGACGTCGACGCCGATGTCGGCCTTGCTCATCACCACGCGCAGGTCAACGATTGTTTGCCGCCTGGCAGCTGCGGCGGTAGTCGGCCGGTGGCTTGCCGACCAGCTTTTCGAAGTCGGAGGTGAAGTGGGCCTGGTCGAAATAGCCCAGCGCCTGCGCCAGCCCGGCCAAGTCGGGCTCGTCGCCCTTGGCCAGGCGGTCGGCGGCGTCCTGCAGGCGGTTGCGGCGGATCGCCCACTTCGGGCTGACGCCGACATAGTCCATGAACAATTGCTGCAGACTGCGCAGGCCGAGGCCGGCCTGCTCGGCCAGCTGTTCGGCGCGGGTGATGTCCGGCCGCTCGCGCAGCAGGGCCAGGATGGCGTCGATGCGCTCGACCTTGGCGTCGGGCGGCGGCAGGGCGCGGCGCAGCACGGCGCTGGCGGCGGCGAGCATGCTGGCGTCGTCGACCGCGTCGAGCACGGCGCGTTCGTCGGCCGCGCCGTCGCCGCCGAACAGGGGCGCCAGCGGCATGGTGCGGTCGGTCAAGGTCTTCAGCTTGTCGCCGAGGAAGCCGCGAAAGCCGCCCGGGCGGAAGCGCAGGCCCAGCACCCGGCCGCTGCCCTGCAGGGTGTAGTCGAAGGCGCCGGTGACAACGCCGAACACGGCGGTGCGCTCGCGGTCGAACACCAGGTTGACGCAGGGATGGGGCAGCGTGCGTTGCACATGCGTGAAGCCCGCGGGCAGACGCCATTCGACCAGCCAGAAAAAGTCGAGGAAGGGGGCCAAGTCGGCCTCCGGCAGATAGCGTTCCAGGCGGAAGGCTTGTTGCGCGGCGGCAGGGTTGACCACGCCCTTCGGGCTGTCGGTCAGCGGTTGCAAGGTGCTCATGATGATGGCGGGCGCGGCACTGGATATTTGTGCCGCCTTCGTGTTTTTACAAGACCGCCATCATAGCAAGAGTTAGTATGATCGCCTTGATAACACAACGGAGACCAGCATGACAAACGCCCTGACCCTGTTCCACACTCCCTACTCGCGTTCCAGCGGCAGCCTGGCCCTGCTGGAGGAGCTGCATGCCGAATACCAGTTGCATTTGCTGAACCAGAAGAAGGGCGAGCAGCGCCAGCCCGAGTATCTGGCGGTCAACCCGATGGGCAAGGTGCCGGCCGTGCTGCATGGCGAGGCGCTGGTGACCGAGCAGGTCGCCATCTTCCTCTACCTGGCCGACCTGTATCCGCAGGCCAAGCTGGCGCCGGCCATCGGCGACCCGCTGCGCGGCCCGTATCTGCGCTGGATGGCCTTCTACGGTTCCTGCTTCGAGCCGGCAGTGTGCGACTTTTCGCTCCAGCGCGAGCCGGCGCCCGCCTCCGCTTGCCCCTACGGCGACTACCAGACCACGCTCGACACGTTGACCGCGCAACTGGCCAAGGGACCGTATCTGCTGGGCGACACCTTCAGCGCCGTCGACGTGCTGTGGGCCACCTCGTTGTCCTGGATCGTCGCCTACAAGATGGTGCCGGATCTGCCGGTGATCACCGCCTACATCGAGCGCGTCAACCAGCGCCCGGCGATGCAGAAGGCGGCCGCCAAGGACGCCGAGCTGTACGCCGCGCAGTCGTCGACGTAGCCGTAGGTGCAACAGTAAAGCAGGCGGCTGGCCTCAAAGCTTACGTTATTGGCGAAATGACTTTCCCCATCATGACGGACACCTCCGATAGGTACGATGTCCCTATCGGCTAGGCTGGCGTGTCGGCAGCCTCCGCCCGCAGGCCCCAGTCCGGAATGTTTGGGTAGTATCTGGTCGAACGGCCATTGCCTGCGCGTAGCAATAAACCCCAGTCCTCCAGCTCGCTCAAGTCGCGCGACGCGGTCGCCCGCGAGGCGCCGGTGAGGCTTTCATACTTCTTGGTACTCATGCCGCCCTCAAAGCCGCCGGGACCGGCATCGAGTATGACGTTGATTACCTTGCGTTGACGCGGCGAAAGCTCCTGCTCGCCATGCGCCCGCCAGAAGCGGCCCTTCGCCATCGCTTCATCGATGATGAGCGCGGCCTGCTCGCAGGCGACACGGACTTGTTTGACAAACCAGGCGACCCAGGCCGTCACATCCAAGCCGCCGCGCTGCGCCCGCTCCAGTTCGCTGTAATAGTCGTCGCGTCTGGCCAGCAGGCCTTGCGAGATGCGCATCAGCCGGCTGGTCTCGCCGCTGTCCCGCGCCAGCAGCAGATCGACGATGACGCGGCCGACGCGGCCGTTGCCATCCTCGAAAGGGTGTACGGTCTCGAACCACAGATGGGCAAGCGCCGCCCGTACCAGGCTGTCGCCACGGCCGTCGTGGTTGAACCAGTCCAGCCAAGCCGCCATCTCGGCCGGCACCATGGCGGAGGGCGGCGCCTCGTAGTGCAGCTTTTCATGGCCGATGCGGCCGCTGACGATTTGCATCGGCTCGGCGTGTTCCCGATACGCGCCAACACGGATCTTGTTGATGCCGGAATATCCAGTTGGAAATAGCGCGGCCTGCCAGCCGTGCAAACGCTCATGGCTGAGCGGCACTGCGGCGCGATTGACGGCGTCATCCATGATATCGAGCAAGCCATCGATATGTCGCGGGACGCTCGCTCCCGATTGGCCGGCAACACCCAGGCGCCGGGCGACGGACGAGCGCACCGCCAACAAGCTCAAATGTTCGCCTTCGATGGCGGCCGTCGCCACCGCTTCCTGACTCCAGGCTTCGGCCGCGAGCGTTCGGCGTTGCTCGAAACCGATGGCGCTCAGCTTGCCTTCGATGACACCTTGGGCACGCCGGGCGAGCGCGACTTCCCCACCTACCACGGCGCCATCGTAGTGCATGCGGGGCCAGTCCGGCTGCTGCCAGATGAAGTGCGGGGCGTCCATCGATTGTTCTTGAAGGGGGAGATGAGGCGAATATAGCACATAATCGACTCATATTTTGAGTCGATTATGTCGACTAAACACCTCAAGGTTTGAGGCGTTTAGACTTTTCAACCCCGGCCAACCCCGGCCGACAGCGGCCGACCTGCGCGCCTATTTGTTCTTGTTGAACACGTCGACGCAGACGGCGGCCAGCAGCACCAATCCCTTGATGACCTGCTGGTAGTCGATGCCGATGCCCATGATGGACATGCCGTTGTTCATCACCCCCATGACGAAGGCGCCGATCACCGCGCCCATCACCTTGCCGACCCCGCCCGAGGCCGAGGCGCCGCCGATGAAGCAGGCGGCGATCACGTCCAGCTCGAAGCCGACGCCGGCCTTCGGCGTGGCGGTGTTGAGCCGCGCGGCGAAGACCAGGCCGGCGACGGCGGCCAGCACGCCCATGTTGACGAAGGTGTAGAAGCTGACGCGTTCGGTGCGGATGCCCGACAGCCGCGC
This sequence comes from Rugamonas violacea, assembly GCF_016461825.1. Classification (GTDB taxonomy): domain Bacteria; phylum Pseudomonadota; class Gammaproteobacteria; order Burkholderiales; family Burkholderiaceae_D; genus Rugamonas. The sequence continues at coordinate 69,733 of NZ_JAEMNU010000022.1, forward strand.
CGCCTTCTCGTTGCCGCCGACGGCGTAGACGCGGCGGCCCGGCACGGTGCGCTGGCTGATGAAGGTGTAGGCCAGGATCAGCAGGGCCATCAAGGCCAGCACGTTGGGGATGCCCTTGTAGGAGGCCAGCAGGTAGCTGAAGTAGACCAGCGCGCCGCTGAACACGGCCAGCTTGGCCAGGAAGAAGCCGTAGGGTTCGCTGTCCATGCCATGGCGCTGCTGGCCGGCGCGGCCGCGCAATTGCAGCACGAGCATCAGCACGGCGCCGGCCACGCCCAGCAGCAGCGAGCCCAGGCGCAGGTCGGCGTGGCCGAAGGGGTCGGGCAGGAAGCCCGAGCTGAGCAGCTGGAAGCCGTCCGGGAAGGGGCCGAGCGACTGGCCTTCCAGCACGGCCAGGGTGAGGCCCTTGAACACCAGCATGCCGGCCAGGGTGACGATGAAGGAGGGAATCTTCAGGAAGGCGACGAAATAGCCCTGGGCGGCGCCGATCGCCGCGCCGGCCAGCAGGCAGAGCAGGCTGGCGGCGACGAAATGCAGCTGGAACTTGACGATCAGCACCGCCGCCAGCGCGCCGACGAAGCCGACCACCGAGCCGACCGACAGGTCGATGTGGCCGGCCACGATCACCAGCAACATGCCCAGCGCCATGATGACCACATAGCTGTTCTGCAGCACCAGGTTGGTCAGGTTGAGCGGCTGCAGCAGGGTGCCGTCGGTCATCACCTGGAAGAAGGCCATGATGGCGAGCAGCGACAGCAGCATGCCGTAGTCGCGCATATTGTTTTTCAGGAAGCCCTGGTGGCGCCGCGCCGGCGCGTCCGGATCGTTGGCCGGCTGGCCGTGGCCGCCGGCCGGGCCGGTGTCGCGGCCGGTGTCGTGGCCATGCCCCGCCGCCGCCGCCGCCGCCGCCGCCGCCGTGGCGGCCGCGTCCGGCGTCGCGCTGGCCGGCGCCGTGCCGACGAGTTTCAAATCGAGTTGCTTACCCATCTCATTCTCCATGATTGACGATCGCGTGCATGATCTTTTCCTGCGTCGCCTCGGCCGCGTCCATTTCGGCCGCGAAACGGCCCTCGTTCATCACATAGATCCGGTCGCACATGCCGAGCAGTTCGGGCAGTTCGGACGAGATCATGATGATGCTTTTGCCCTCGGCCACCAGGGCGTTGATGATGCTGTAGATTTCGTACTTGGCGCCGACGTCGATGCCCCGGCTCGGCTCGTCCAAAATCAACACGTCCGGCGCCGAGAACAGCCACTTGGCCAGCACCACCTTCTGCTGGTTGCCGCCGGACAGGTGCAGGGTTTTCTGCCGCACGCCCGAACAGCGGATGCGCAGGCGCTGGCGGTAGCCATCGGCCACCTTGTATTCGCGGGCCCGGTCGATCACCTGGCGGGCGGCGATGCCGGCCAGGTTGGCCAGGCTGATGTTGCTCTGGATATCCTCCTCGAGCAGCAGGCCGAGCGCCTTGCGGTCCTCCGTCACATAGGCCAGGCCGTGGCCGATCGCCTTGCTGACGCTGCTGACGTCGATTTCCTCGCCGTTCTTGTACACGCTGCCGCTGATGCGCCGGCCGTAGGAGCGGCCGAAGATGCTCATCGCCAGCTCGGTGCGGCCGGCGCCCATCAGGCCGGCGATGCCGACCACCTCGCCGCGGCGCGCGTGCAGGTTGACCCGCTTGACCACGGCGCGCTCGCTCTGTTCGGGATGGAACACCTGCCAGTCGCGCACCTCGAAGACGGTGGCGCCCGGCCGCCGTGGCCGGGACGGGTAGCGCTCGGCCATCTGCCGCCCCACCATGTGCTCGATGATGCGGCCCTCGCTGATGGTGCCGACGCGGCAGTCGTAGCTGTGCACGGTGTTGCCGTCGCGCAGCACGGTGATGGCGTCGGCGACGCGCGAGATCTCGTTGAGTTTGTGCGAGATCAGGATCGCCGCGATGCCCTGGCGCTGCAAGTCCAGCAGCAGGGTCAGCAGGGCATCGCTGTCGCTCTCGTTGAGGCTGGCGGTGGGCTCGTCGAGGATCAGCAGCTTGACCTGCTTGCACAGCGCCTTGGCGATCTCGACCAGTTGCTGCTGGCCGACGCCGAGCTGGTTGACCGGCGTCTCGGGCGACACGGCCAGGCCGACGCGGCGCAGCAGCTCGACGCTGCGGCGGCGCATTTGCTCGCGGTCGATCACGCCGAAGCGGGTCGGCTCGTTGCCCAGGAACAGGTTCTCGGCCACCGACAGCAGCGGCACCAGGGCCAGCTCCTGGTGGATGATGATGATGCCCAGGCGCTCGCTGTCGCGGATGTCGCGGAACTCGCGCGGCCGGCCGAGGAACTCGATGTCGCCGCTGTAGCTGCCGTAGGGATACACGCCGCTGAGCACCTTCATCAGGGTCGACTTGCCGGCGCCGTTCTCGCCGACGATGGCGTGGATCTCGCCGGCGCGCACCGTCAGGTCGACGTGGTCGAGGGCGACCACGCCGGGGAAGGTCTTGCGGATGCCCCGCATCTGCAAAATCGCCTCCATGTCAGCGGATCTGCGCGTCGGTGTAGTAGCCGCTGTTGGTGATCAGCACCTCTTTCCAGTTCGACTTGTCGACCGTCACCGGTTTGAGCAGGTAGGACGGCACCACCTTGACGCCGTTGTTGTAGGTCTTGCTGTCGTTCACCTCGGGCGTCTTGCCGCTCATGATGGCGTCGACCATGTTGACGGTGACCTTGGCCAGTTCGCGGGTGTCCTTGAACACGGTGGCGCGTTGCTCGCCGCGCAGGATCGACTTGACCGAGGGAATCTCGGCGTCCTGGCCGGTGACCACCGGCATCGGCTGCGCCGGCGTGCCGTAGCCCACGCCCTTCAGCGAGGACAGGATGCCGATGCTCAGGCCGTCATACGGCGACAGCACGGCGTCGACCCGCTCCTTGCCGTAGTAGGCGCTGAGCAGATTGTCCATGCGCGCCTGGGCGACGGCGCCGTCCCAGCGCAGGGTGGCGACCTTTTCCATGCCCAATTGCTTGCTGCGCACCACCAGCTTGCCCTGGTCCATATACGGCTTGAGCACCGACAGGGCGCCGTTGTAGAAGAAGTGGGCGTTGTTGTCGTCGGCCGAGCCGCCGAACAGCTCGACGTTGAACGGGCCTTTGGCGTGTTTCAGGTCGAGCGCCTTCTCGATGTAGGCGGCCTGCTGCACGCCGACCTGGAAGTTGTCGAAGGTGGCGTAGTAGTCGACGTTCTTCGAGCCACGGATCAGGCGGTCATAGGCGATCACCTTGATGCCCTTGTCGGCCGCCTTCTGCAGCACGCCGGACAGGGTGGTGCCGTCGATGGCGGCGATCACCAGCACCTTGGCGCCCTTGGTGATCATGTTCTCCAGCTGGGCCAGCTGGTTGGGGATGTCGTCGTCGGCGTATTGCAGGTCGGTCTTGTAGCCGCGCTCCTTGAACACCTTGACCATGTTGTCGCCGTCGGCGATCCAGCGCGACGAGGTTTTGGTCGGCATCGAGATGCCGATCGGCCCCTTGGTTTGCGCGCCGGCCAGGGGGGCGGCGAGGGTGGCGGCGCCCAGCAGGGCGCCGGCGAGCAGAAGCTTGATTCGTGTCATTGTGGGTCTCCGTATTGTTTTATTGGGCTGCAGAGACGATCATAGGTATTCCATAAACTTAATCTAATAACTTTTTTCTTGGAAGTGATATCCGTTTTGATATCACCTGCCGTCTTTAGGGCGTGCGCGGCATTGGCGGCGCCACCAATTGGGCGCCAAAGTTATCGCTTTTGGAAAAGAATTCATTACTTGTATATCACTGGAAAGGCCACGATGACAGTTCGGGAACAATTTCGAGTCGGCAAGGAGCTCAAGCTGCGCGAGCAGGACGCCGGCGCCAACCGCCTGTCGAGCCGCGCCGATGACGCCGGGCTGGGCAAGGCCGAGGCCAAGGCGCAGGACCGCGCCAGGACCGCCGGCCTGATCGCCCGCATCGCCGAGCTGCAGGTGATGTTGTACGCGCAGCGCCAACAAAAAGTTTTGCTGTTGTTGCAGGGAATGGACACTTCGGGCAAGGACGGCACCGTGCGCGCCATGTTCAGCCAGATCAGTCCGATGGGCATCCGCGCCGTCGGCTTCAAGGCGCCGACCGACATCGAGCTGGCCCACGACTATCTGTGGCGGGTGCATCAGCAGGTGCCGGTCAAGGGCGAGGTGGCGATTTTCAACCGCAGCCACTACGAGGATGTGCTGATCACCAAGGTGCAGGGCATGATCGACAGCAAGGAGTGCAAGCGCCGTTACGCGCAGATCTGCGACTTCGAACGCATGCTCAGCGAGACGGGCACGACCATCATCAAGGTGTTCCTGCACATTTCCAAGGACGAGCAGCGCGAGCGCCTGCAGGAGCGCCTGGCCGACCCGGACAAGCAATGGAAGTTCGACCCGAACGACGTGGTCCAGCGGCAGAAGTGGGACGACTACCAGCGCGCCTACGAGCTGGCGCTGGTCGCCACCGATTGCGACCATGCGCCCTGGTACGTGGTGCCGGCCGACTCCAAGACCCAGCGCGACCTGGTGGTCGCCTCGCTGTTGCTGGAAACGCTGGAGGGTATGAAGCTGGGCTTCCCGCCGGCCGACCCGAAATTGACGGCGACGCTGATCGAATAGCCGCGCGGTGGGACAGGGCGGCGCGGCGGGGCGGCGCGGCGGCGCGGCTCAGACCGGTTTCACGCCCATTTCGGCGCAGAACTCGGCATAGCCGCCGGGGTCCTTGTGTTTCAGCCGGCGCATGTACTCGGCCACCTCCGGTGCGCCGGGCAGGGTGTCGCTGGCCGTCAGCCGTATCATGTTTTTCTTGATTTCCTTGAGTCCCTCGATCGCCACCGCCGCGTCTTTCAGCCGATCCCGCGCCTCCTTGCCCTTGTCGGTGGCCGGCGGGTGACGCTCGGCGAGGTCGAGCAGCAGTTCGGACAGCCAACCGAGTTGCCGGCCGTAGGACGCCTGGTTGAACACCTGCAGTTCCAGATCGCCGTCGCCGGCCTTGGCGGGGATGGCGTCGAACCACGATTTGAGCCCGATTTCCTGGGCCACGCTGCCGCTCCAGGGAAGATGGATTTGTGGTGCCCAACTCCATTGCGTCGGTTGCATAAGCTACTCCTCTGTGTGGTGGGGGAAACCGGCCGCCGCCGCGCGCCGGCCGTCCCACCGGCGTTCAGGGGCAGCTGCCGATCACGTAGAAGTTCGGTCCAGTGCGCTTTAGTGTAGTGCGAATGTAAATATTGTCCAAGCCCATACTCTGGTTCGAGCCGTTGGCCAGCGCCGTGAAGAACTTGTCGTGGGCCCGGCCGGCGCGGACGTGGTCGAAGTTGCTCGCCGTCACGCAGTCGCCCTCGGGCGGCGGCGGTGGCGGCGGCGCGCCGGTCAGCCGGTCGACCATCAGCTTGATCGCCGCCATCTGCCGGCCACCCTTTTGGGCGTACTTGGCGTCGTCGTAGTTGAACCAGTCCCAGCAGGCGTTCGGGTTGGCCAGCGGGTTGATCGGCGCCGTTTGCGGATACAGCAGCACGATGCGGTTGCTGTCGGCCCAGCGGTTGTAGCCGGTGTTCTTGACGTATTTGTCGCCGATGTTGGTCGGGTCCTGCAGGCAGCCGTGCAGCACCACGTGCAGCCGGCAACCCTGGCCGGCGTTGTTGTCGCAGCCGGGCGGCAGGTAGAGGAAACCGCTGGCGGCCATGCCGTGGCTGGTCGGGTCGGCCAGGAAGGCGGTCTGGTCGAACTCGATGAACTTGCCGGCCGGCGTGGCGCCGCCGCGCGGATTCAGGCCGCCGTAGATCCATTGCAGCAGGGCGCCGGCGGCGTCGAAGGCGCAGTTGTTGATATAGGGCGAACCCAGTTTGTCGCAACTGTTGCCGAAGTCGTCGGTGGGCATCGCGTGCTGGGCCGCCAGATCCTTCTTGTACGATATATTCGCGCTATTAATGTAGTGGAGGTAATAGGTTTCCAGGTCGCTCATCACGGCCTGGGGCACTAGGGTGTCGGCGCTGCCGGACAGCATCCAGATGCGTTGGTGGGCCAACCCGGCGACGGCATCGATCGTCTTGTCGGCGGCGTTCTGGTCGGTGATGGCGACGAGCTCGCTCACCTTGGTGCCGCCCGGCTTGACCTGGCACAGGAAGGGGCTGCCGGTGCAGCTGCAGACGGTGGTGGCGGTGTTGAGGTTGCCCCGCGCGCAGTAGTAGGGGCCGCCGGCGATCACGCCGACACCGTCGACGCTGGCCGAGAACGCCACGCCGTATTGCACCGCCATGTAGCCGCCCGAGGACAGGCCCGACACCGACACCTGGCCGGCCTTCATGGCGGGCAGGGCGACCACCTGCTGCGCCCGGGCCGGCGCGGTGGCGGCCAGCAGCGTGAGCGCGGCCAGCAGCGCGAGCGTGCGGGTCAGGAATATTCGACAATGCAATGGCATGGCAGCTCCCCGTCGGCGATATTTGAGCTGTCATTCTGCGGTAGCTCAGCGACAAGTGTTTAATCTGGCTCAATCGGAACCGGCTTCGCCGCCGTCCACATGACGGCGCGCCGCGGCACAGTGGCACAGCGGCACAGTGACAACGCGCGCGCCGGCTTTGGCTTAGAATGGTTTTCCTATCCATTTTTCGGCCGCCCACCATGACCAATAATTTCGCCAAGCTTAGCCTTGTTTCCGCGCTGACCATGCTGGGCGCCGCGCCCGCCCTGGCGCAGACGGCCGCCGCGCCCGCCGCGCCGGCCGCCGCCGCCTCGGCCGGTAGCTGCCCGGCCATCCTCAAGCACAGCTTCAACCGTCTGCAGGACGAGGCGCCGCAGGACCTGTGCCAGTATGCCGGCAAGGTCATCCTGGTGGTCAACACGGCAAGTTATTGCGGCTTCACCAACCAGTACGAGGGGTTGGAGGCGATGTACGCCAAGTACGGCAGCAAGGGCCTGGTGGTGCTGGGCTTCCCGTCGAACGACTTCGGCAAGCAGGAGCCGGGCAACGGCAAGGAGATCGCCGATTTTTGCTACAACACCTACGGCGTGAAATTCCCGATGTTCACCAAGTCGGTGGTGTCCGGACCGAATCCGAACCCGCTCTACGTCAGCCTGATCAAGAGCACCGGCAAGACGCCGGCGTGGAACTTCCACAAATACCTGATCGACCGCAACGGCAAGGTGTTGGAGAGCTTCCCGAGCAAGGTCACGCCGAGCGACAAGCAACTGGTCGGCGCGGTCGAAAAAGCGTTGGCGATGTAAGGTCCGCGCCGCCATACCGCCGCCCCCGCCATACCGCCGCCCCCGCCATACCGCCGCTCCCGCCGCGCCGGCGGGAGAGCGGCCCCACCCGCCATCCCGTCCCCCGTCCCCCGTCCCCCGTCCCCCGTCCGCCATCCCCTGGCGCTGCTGCGGCGGCCCCCTTGCGCCGCCAACAATCGTCCCCTGCCGGACGGTATGGAAACAACAATAGTCTTGAATAGTTTATATTTTCCCGGATGCAAGTGAGATATAATGCCGGAAACTATTATCAGAAAAGCCATGCCTTCTTCGCCCCCAGCCCTCACCCAAACCTATTTTGCGGCATTGCTGAACCAGCGTTTCCAGTTGGCCGGCCATGACGGCGTCGAACTGGAACTGATCGCCGTCGAAGCGCGAACCGCCAGCCTGGCGGGCGGCGCGGCGTTTTCCTTGCTGTTCAGCGGCCCGCAACCACCGTTGCCGCAGCAGATCTTCACGCTGCGCTCCGCCGCCGGCAGCGTGGACATCTTCCTGGTGCCGCTGGCCAGCGTCGGCGCGGCCGTCCACTACGAAGCGGTGTTCAATTGAGCGCCCGCCGCCATTCCACAATTTCAAGGAGCCAAGCATGGGCAGTCCATACCTAGGCGAGATCCGCATCATGTCTAGCACCGTCGTGCCGAAAGGCTGGGCGCGCTGCGAAGGTCAAATAATGCCGATCAACCAGAATCAGGCGCTGTTTTCACTGATGGGCACCAGGTACGGCGGCGACGGCCGGGTGACCTTCGCCTTGCCCGATCTGCGCGGCCGCGTACCCATCCATATGGGGCTGGGCCATGTACAGGGGGAGAGGGGCGGTGCGGCGGAGCATACGCTGAGCAGCAGCGAGCTGCCGGGCCACAACCACCGTTTGAGTATGAGTTCGGCGCTGGCCAACAGCGGCGCGCCAAGCGGTGCGCTGCCCGGCAGGAAGGGCCGGCTCGGGCGCGACCTGTTCGCCGCCGCCAGCAACACGGTCGCGCTCAACAGCCAGGCCGTGGCGCCGGTCGGCGACTCGCAGGCGCATCAGAACATGCAGCCCAGCCTGGTGCTGAATTTCTGCATCGCGCTGCAGGGCATCTTCCCTTCCAGAAACTAGACCAGGAGTCGCCATGGCACAACCATACATCGGTGAAATTCGCATGTTCGCAGGAAATTACGCCCCGGCGGGCTGGATGTTCTGCGACGGCTCCATCCTGCCGATCTCGGAGAACGACGCCTTGTTCAATCTGATCGGCACCACCTACGGCGGCGACGGCCAGAGCACCTTCGCCCTGCCCGATCTGCGCGGCAGGTTGCCTGTCGCTGCGGGCAGCGGCAGGCAGCTGGGCGAATCCCTCGGCAGCGAGCAAGTCACACTCACCACCCAGCAGATACCGGCGCATACGCACGCGCTGCTGGCCTCGGGCGAGCGCGCCACGCCGAGCGCCGGCGCCGCCACCGGCCTGCTGGCCAACACCGGCGGCAGTGCCGTCTACGCCCATCCCGCCGCCCCGGCGCCGATGCGCAGCGGGGCGATCAGTTCCGCCGGCGGCAGCCAGCCGCACGACAATATGGCGCCTTATCTGTGCGTCAGCTTCATCATTTCGCTGTTTGGCATGTTTCCCTCGTCGTCTTAACCTCATTGAACGGAAGCAGTAGTCATGTCCGATCCATTTCTCGCAGAAATTCGCATTTTTTCCTTCGATTTCGCCCCCACAGGTTGGGCGATATGTGATGGCGCGCTGCTCTCCCTCCGCCAGAACACGGCGCTGTTTGCGCTGCTGGGCACGAACTACGGCGGCGACGGCAAGAACACCTTCGGGCTGCCCGACCTGCGCGGCCGCGCGCCAATGTTCTGGGGCCAGGGGCCGGGCTTGTCCGACTACTACCCCGGCCAAAACGGCGGCAGCGAGACGGTCACGCTGGACGCCAGCCACATGCCGGCCCACGCGCACCAATTGCAGCACGCCGGCGCCGCCGCCGCCTACGCCGCGCCGGGCGATTCGGTGCTGCTGGCCGATGCCGCTCCGGCGCAGATCTACAGCGCCGCCACCGGTGCCGACGTGGTCGCGCCGGCGCTCGCGCTGAACCCGGCCGGCGGTTCCATGCCACACAACAATATGCAACCCTACCTGACGCTGAATTTCTGCATCTGCTTGCAGGGCACTTTCCCGCCGCGGAGTTGAGCATGCTGCATTTGCGTCCGGTCGGCGAGCAGGACCAGGCTTTCCTGTTGCGCGTCTACGCCAGCACGCGCGCCGACGAGATCGCCCAGACCGGCTGGAGCGAGGCGCAGGCCGAGGCCTTCGTGCGCATGCAGTTCGCCGCCCAGCAGCAGCACTACCGTAGCCACGAGGCCGACGCCGATTTCGCCATCATCGACATCGACGGCGTGCCGGCGGGGCGGCTGTACGTGGCGCGCCGGCCCGAGCGCATCCATGTGATCGACATCGCCATCCTGCCGCCGTGGCGCGGCCGCGGCCACGCCACGGCCTTGTTGCGGCAACTGCTGGCCGAGGGCGAGCGTGCCGCCTTGCCGGTCAGCATCCATGTCGAGATCCACAATCGGGCCCAGCGCTTGTATGCGCGGCTGGGCTTCCAGGAAGTCAGTAGCGCCGGTCTGTACCGGCTGATGGAGTGGCGCGCCGGCGCCGCGCCGACGCCGCAACCATAACGTAGGACGGAGAACCAACATGATGAAACGGCGTGAACTTTTGAAAAAAATCGGCGGCAGCTCGCTGGCCCTGGCCGGACTGGGACTGGCGGCCGCGCCGTCGCGCGCCGGCGCGGCCGATGCCGACGGCGGCGCCGGCTCGGCCGGCTTCGTCTGGAGCCAAGCGGCGGCGAGCGCCCTGGTCGGCCAACCGTTCTGGCTCAACCACCCGGAATTTGGCGCCGTCAGCCTGACCTTGGAGGCGGTGCGCGGCGTCGCCCCGAGCGTCGGCGCTGCCCCGGCGACTCCGGCGACTCCGGCGACCCCGGTGGGTGCGGCCGCCGCGCCGGCCGTGGTCATGCGGACCGCGCCGCCGGCCAGCGCCGCCGTGCCGCGCACCGAGCAGTTCTCCCTGTATTTCGTCGGCCCCCGTGGCGCCCAGGCGACGCAGGGCAACTACGACCTCGACCACCAGCAGATCGGCCGCTTCACGCTGCTGTTGCTGCCGGGCGAACCGCGTCCGGGCGCCACCGTCTATCGCGCCGACTTCAGTCTGCTGCTGTAAGCCCGCCGCGCCGATTTTCCCCGACTAGATTTTTACCCGCTACCCCCACTCCGCCCGGACCCACTATGCACAAACATGCCTCAGCCAATCGTTTCTATCGTCTCGTCTGGAGCCATGTGCATGCCTGTTGGGTCGCCGTGGCGGAGGGCGCGCGCGGTCGCGGCAAGGGCGGTTCCAGCGCGCGCGCGGCGCGCCGCCTGGGGCTGGCGATGCTCGCCGGCGGGCTGGGCGGTGCGGCCGGCGCGGCGGCGCCACCGCCGCCCAACGCGCTGCCCGGCGGCGCCCAGCTGGTGGCCGGCCAGTCCAGTATCGCCAGCCACGGCGCGCAGATGACGGTGACGCAGCAATCGGCCCAGGCCATCATCAACTGGCAGCGCTTCGACATCGGCGCCGACGCCGCCGTGCGCTTCGACCAGCCGTCCGCCTCGGCCGTCGCGCTGAACCGCGTGATCGGCAGCGACCCGTCGCAAATCTACGGCAAGCTGTCGTCGAACGGCAGCGTGTTCCTGATCAATCCCCAGGGCGTGCTGTTCGGCGCCGGCGCGCAGGTCAACGTCGGCGCCCTGGCGGCGTCCTCGCTGGGCCTGGCCGACAGCGCCTTCCTCGCCGGCAGATATGAATTCAGCGGCGCCGGCACGGCCGGCGCGGTGCGCAACGCCGGCAGCATCGCCGCCGCCACCGGCGGCTATGTCGCGCTGATCGGCCCCTCGGTGGCCAACAGCGGCAGCATCAGCGCGCCGCAGGGCAGCGTGGCGCTGGCGGCCGGCGAGCAGGTCGGCGTCGACCTGCGCGGCGACGGCCTGGTCAGCGTGCGCGTCACGCGCGGCGCCCTCAAGGCGCTGGCCGACAACGCCGGCCTGATCGTCGCCGACGGCGGCCAGGTGGTGCTGACGGCGGCCGCCGCCGACGCGCTGACCCGCTCAAGCGTCAACAACAGCGGCGTGGTGCAGGCGCGCGGCCTGCTGGCCGACGGCGGCAGCATCCGCCTGGTCGGCGACGGCGAGGTGTACGCCGGCGCGCTCGACGTCTCCAGCGCCCACGGCGCCGGCGGCAGCATCGGCGTCGGCGGCGCCAGCGTCTCGCTCGACGGCCGCCTCAACGCCGACGGCGCGCGCGGCGGCGCCATCCAGGTCGACGCCACTGGCAACCTGTCGGTGGCGGCCGGCGCCAGCGCCGCCGGACTGGCCGGCGACGGCGGCGCCATCGCCTACCGGGCCGGCGCCATGCTGGTGGAAAACGTCAACGCCAGCAGCAGCGTCAACGGCAGCGCCGGCGGCGGCGGCACCGTGCTGGCGGCCGGCGCCGGCGTGTTGTCGTCGGGCCGCCACAGCGCGCAGGGCGCGACCGGCGCCGGCGGCCGCATCGATGTCTCCGGCGCCGACGTGCGCCTGCTCGGCGCCCAGCTGGACGCCTCGGGCCAGACCCGGGGCGGCCTGGTGCGCGTCGGCGGCGCCTTCCAGGGCGGCGCCGCGCGCGCCGACGCGCCCGACGCGGCGCGCTTCGTCACGCGGTGGGGCGCCACCGCCGCCATCGCCAACGCCAACGCCACCTTCATCGGCGGCGGCAGCACGATCGACGTGTCGGCGCGCGGCGCGGCCGCGCAGGGCGGCACCGCCGTGGTCTGGTCGCAGCAGCAGACCACCATGCTGGGCGCGCTCAAGGCCGGCGGCGGCGGCGCCGGCGGCACGGTGGAGATCTCCTCGAAAAACGATTTGCGCTACGTCGACCTGGAGCAGATCGTCGCCGGCCGTGGCGGCCAATTGCTGCTGGACCCGAAAAACCTCACCATCGGCAACACCGCCAGCAGCTGGACCTACCAGGCCATCCTCGGCAACGGCTACGGCAACGTGACCGGCGCCAGCGCCGTGGTCGACCCGCGCGCCGGCGAGGGTTATGGCGCCAGCGTCGCCCTCAACGCGGCCGGCGACGTGCTGGCCGTGGGCGCGCCCTACAACGCCGGCGCCGCCGGCACGGCCAGCGCCACCGGCGCGGTGCGCCTGTACGGCTTCAGCGGCGCCAACTATGCCAACGTGGTGCTGCGCTCCACGCTGGGCCTGGGCTACGGCGGCGCCGGCAATCTGAACATCGCGCTCGACCCGAACGCCCAGTTTGGCAGCAGCGTGGCGCTGAACGCCGACGCCAGCCGGCTGGCGGTGGGCGCGCTCGGCGCCAACGGCGGCCTCGGCCAGGTCAGACTGTTCACCTTGGGCGCCACGCCGGTCGGCTACGCCGTCATCAACGGCGGCAGCGGCAACCAGAGCCGGGCCGCCGCTTTCGGTTCGGCGGTGGCGCTCAACGCCGACGGCAGCAAGCTGGCGGTCGGTGCCCTGGCCGACCAAGGCTACGACAACCACGCCAACAGCGGCGCGGTGTATCTGTACACCGCCGCGAACGCCGCGCCGGTCTTCAGCCGGGTGCTCAGCAGCAGTAGCAACAGCGGCAGCTCCATCTACAACACGGGCTTGGCCGCCGACGCGCAGTACGGCACGGCGGTGGCGCTCAACGCGGCCGGCGACAAGCTGGCCGTCGGCGCGGTCGGCGTCGACGACGGCAAGGGCGCCGTCTACCTGTACACCAATCCCTTCGCCGGCATCGCCAAGGTCGCGACCCTGGGCTTGGGCTACAGCGGCGCCAACAATTTGAACTTGCCGCTGATGGACGGCGCGATGTTCGGCTCCTCGGTGGCGCTGAACGCCAGCGGCAGCGTGCTGGCGGTCGGCGCCGCGTCCGACGGCGCGTATGGCGCCACCGAGCTGGGCGGCGGCAGCGTGCGCATCATCAATTTCGGCGCCGACTTCGCCGCGCCGAGGCTGGGCGCCACGCTGGGCGGCGGTTACACCGGCGCCAACGACGTCAATCTCACCCTCTCTCCTTGGGAAAGCTTCGGCTACGCGCTGGCGCTGAACGCGGCCGGCGACCGGCTGGCCGTCGGCGCGCCTTACGCCGACGGCGGCAGCGGCAGCGTCGCGGGCAGCGGCAATGTGCGCATCTTCAACATGGGCAGCCAGGCCGTCGGCAACATCCCCTATTCCTACGGCGGGCTGGGCAGCAGCGCCCTGATCGACGCCGCCGCGCTGGCCACGGCGCTGAAGGCCGGCACCTCGATCACGCTGCAGGCGAGCAACGACATCACCCTGTTGGCCGGCAATCCGCTCGACGCCGGCGCCGGCAGCGCCGGCGCCTCGCTGAGCCTGTCGGCCGGCCGCAGCATCGCGCTGAACTCGGCCGTCACCTTGGCGGCCGGCGGCTCGCTGACCCTGACCGCCAACGACAGCCTCGCCCACGGCGTCATCGACAACTACCGCGACGCCGGCGCCGCCGGCATCACGCTGGCGGCGGGCGCCGACGTGACGGCCGCCAACGTCGCCATCACCATCGGCAACGACACCGCCAAGACCAACAGCGGCACCGGCAGCATCGGCATCAACAGCAGCGTCAGCGGCACCACCGTGTCGGTCAAGAACCTGGGCGCCAACGGCGGCGGCGGCGACGTGCTGCTGGGCGCCAGCGGCGTCCTGCGCGGCGGCGGCAGCGGCACGACGATCGAAGTGGTCGCCACGGCCAATTTTAAAAACGGCAATACCTCGGACGCGGCGACGCACGGCCTGAACGCCGGCGCTGGACGCTATCTGGTCTACACCGGCAGCCCCGCCCAGACGGTCGGCCGCGTCACCGGCTACGCCAAGCACTACGCCCAGTCCTACACCGGCAGCACGCCGGCCTACGCGGCCAGCGGCAACTGGTTCCTCTACTCGGCCACGCCGACGCTGACCGTCAACGCCGCCGCCGCCGGCAAGACCTACGACGGCCTCAGCACGGCGCCGACGCTGGGCTACAACGTCGGCGGCCTGATCGACGGCGACACCGCCGCCATCCTGAGCGGCGCGTTGGCGGTCAACGGTCTGTCGAAGAACGCCGGCAGCTACGCCATCGACCTCGGCACGCTGGCCAACTCGCTGGGCTATGTGGTGAACTACGTCGGCAACAACCTGGTGGTGGCGCCGCGCGCGCTGACGGCCAGCGTCACCGGCGTCGCCAAGGTCTACGACGGCCTGAGCAACGCCGGCGTGAACTATGCCGACAACCGCCTGCCGGGCGATACGCTGACCCTGAGCGGCAGCGCCAGCTTCGTCGACAAGAACGCCGGCGTCGCCAAGGCCATCGACGTCAGCGGCATCGCGCTGAGCGGCCCCGACGCCGGCAACTATACGCTGAGCAACGGCGGCGCCCGCGCCAGCGCCGACATCACCCCGCGCGCGCTGACGGTGGCCGCCGCCAGCGCCGGCAAAACCTACGACGGCCTGAAAGACGCCGTGGTGACGCTGAGCGACGACCACGTCGGCAACGACAGACTGACGCTGAGCAGCGCCGCCGGCAGCTATGCCGACAAGGACGTGGGCGTCAACAAGACCGTCAGCGTCGCCGGCATCGTGCTGGGCGGCGCCGACGCCGCCAACTACACCTTGAGCGCAACCACGGCCACCACCCAGGCCGGCATCGCGCCGCGCACGCTGACGGCCAGCCTGTCGGCCGGCGACAAAATCTACGACGGCCGCACCGCCGCCAGCGCCACGCTGGGCGCCGACCAGCTGAGCGGCGACAGCGTGACGCTGAGCGGCGGCGCCGCCGCCTTCGCCGACAAGGACGTCGGCGCCGGCAAGACCGTCACGGTCGGCGGCCTGACGCTGGGCGGCGCCGACGCCCACAACTACACGCTGGCCGACACCAGCGTCAGCGGCCGGGCCAGCATCACGCCGCGCACGCTGACCGTCGCTGTCAGCGGCATCAACAAGATCTACGACGGCGGCATCGGCGCCAGCGTGGGCTACAGCGACGACCACCTCGGCAACGACAGCCTGAGCTTCACCAGCCAGGCCAGCTTCGCCGACAAGAACGCCGCCGGCGGCAAGC
This sequence comes from Rugamonas violacea, assembly GCF_016461825.1. Lineage (GTDB taxonomy): Bacteria > Pseudomonadota > Gammaproteobacteria > Burkholderiales > Burkholderiaceae_D > Rugamonas. The sequence continues at coordinate 85,100 of NZ_JAEMNU010000022.1, forward strand.
CGGTCAGCGTCAGCGGCATCACGCTGGGCGGCGCCGACGCCCGCAACTACACGCTGGCCGCGACCAGCGGCAGCACCAGCGCCAGTATCGCGCCGCGCCTGCTGACCGCCAGCGCCAGCAGCGCCGGCAAGGTCTACGACGGCCTGAGCGACGCCGTGGTGGTGCTGGGCGACGACCGCGTCGGCGGCGACCGGCTGGCGCTGGCCAACGCCGGCGCCGCCTACGCCGACAAGAGCGCCGGCCTGAACAAGGCCATCGCGGTGCACGGCATCAGCCTGTCCGGCGACGACGCCGGCAACTACACCCTGGCCTCGAGCGCGGCCACGGCGCACGCCGCCATCACGCCGCGCACGCTGAACGCCAGCGCCAGCGGCGTCAACAAGGTCTACGACGGCGGCACCGGCGCCGCCGTCACCTACAACGACAACCGCCTCGCCGGCGACGTGCTGGGCTACACCGAAAGCGCGCTCTTCGCCGACAAGAACGTCGCCACCGGCACGGCCGTCAGCGTCAGCGCCATCGCGCTGACCGGCCCCGACGCCGGCAACTACACGCTGGCCTCGACCAGCGCGTCGACCAGCGCCAACATCACGCCGCGCACCTTGACCGCCGGCGCCACCGCGAGCAAGGTCTACGACGGCCTGGCCACGGTCAGCGCCAGCATCGTCGACGACCGCGTCGTCGGCGACGACCTGGTGCTGAGCGCGGCGGGCGGCGCCACCAGTTTCGCCGACAAGAACGTCGGCACCGGCAAGGCGCTGACGTTGCGCGGCGTGAGCTTGTCCGGCGCCGACGCGCGCAACTACGTGCTGGCCTCGACCACCGCCAACGGCAGCGGCAGCATCACCAAGCGCACGCTGACGGCCAGCATCAGCGCCGACGACAAGGTCTACGACGGCCAAACCACGGCCGTGGTCCGCTTCGGCGACGACCACCTGGCCGGCGACGCGCTGAGCCTGTCGGCCAGCGGCAGCTTCGACGACAAGAACGCCGGCAGCGGCAAGACCGTCACGCTCGGCGGCGTGACGTTGGGCGGCGCCGACGCCGGCAACTACCAGATGGCGGCGACGCCGGCCAGCACCACCGCGTCGATCACGCCGCGGGCGTTGACGGTCGGCGCCAGCAGCGCCGGCAAGGTCTACGACCGCCTGACCGGCGCCGTGGTGACCCTGAGCGGCGACGCCATCGCCGGCGACACGCTGGTGTTGGCCAGCGCCGCCGCCGACTACGCCGACAAGGATGTCGGTGCCAACAAGACCATCGCCGTCAGCGGCATCACGCTGTCCGGCGGCGACGCCCGCAACTACACGCTGGCCTCGACCGTCGCCACCGCGCACGCCGGCATCACGGCGAAAGCGCTGACGGTGACGGTGAGCGGCGCCAGCAAGGTCTACGACGGTCTGGCCGGCGCCAGCGCCACGCTCGGCGACGACCGCCTCGGCGGCGACGACCTGACCGTCGCCGCCGGCAGCGCCAGCTACGCCGACAAGAACGTCGGCGCGGCCAAGGCGCTCAGCGTCGGCGGCCTGGCGCTGTCGGGTAACGACGCCCGCAACTACGTGCTGAGCTCGACCGTCGCCACCGGCCGGGGCGCCATCACGGCGCGCGCGCTCAACGCCACCGCCGCCGGCGTCGACAAGATCTACGACGGCCTGACCACGGCCGCTCTGACCTACGCCGACGACCGCGTCGCCGGCGATGCGCTCAACTTCAGCGCCGGCGCCGCCTTCGCCGACAAGAACGCCGGTAGCGCCAAGCTCATCACCATGGGCGGCGTGACGCTGGCCGGCCTCGACGCCGGCAACTACACGCTGAACTTCGCCGGCGGCCCGGTCAGCGCGAACATCACGCCGCGCACGCTGCAGGTCAGCGCCGCCGGCGCCAGCAAGGTGTACGACGGCGGCACCGCCACGTCGGCCTCGCTGAGCGACAACCGCCTCGCCGGCGACCGCATCGTCGTCAGTGGCGGCGGCGCCTCCTTCGCCGACAAGAACGTCGGCAACGGCAAGGCGCTGACGGTGCAGGGCGTGACCCTGGGCGGCGCCGACGCGGCCAACTACCGGCTGGCCAGCAGCGGCGCCAGCGGCACCGGCAGCATCACGGCGCGTGCGCTCAACGTCAGCGCCAGCGCCGCCGACAAGGTCTACGACGGCAGCGTCGCCACCACCGCCGCGCTGAGCGACGACCGCCTGTCCGGCGATAGCCTGAGCGTCGGCAGCGCCGGCGCCAGCTTCGCCGACAAGAACGCCGGCAGCGGCAAGCTGGTGACGGTGAACGGCCTGGTGCTGGCCGGCGCCGACGCCGGCAACTACACGCTGGCCTCGTCCAGCGCCAGCGCCACCGCCAGCATCGAGCGGAAGACGCTCAGCGCTGCCATCGACGGCGTGGTGGTCAAGAACTACGACGGCACGACGGCGGCGGTCATCGATGGCGGCAAGCTGGCACTGTCCGGCTTCGCCGCCGGCGAGAGCGCCAGCGTGGCCCGCGCCAACGGCGTCTACAACAACGCCAACGTGGTCGGCGCCAGCAGCGTCAGCGCCACGCTGAGCGCGGCCGACGTGACGGCGGGCGCCGCCACGCTGCTGTCGAACTACCTGCTGCCGAGCGGCGCCAGCGGTGCCGGCGCGATCGTGCCGAAGGCGCTCAGCGTCGGCGGCATCGTCGCCGCCGCCAAGACCTACGACGGCAACGTCGCCGCCACGCTGAGCAACAACGGCAGCTTGAGCGGCCTGGTGTCCGGCGAGTCGCTGGGCTTCGGCGGCACGCTCAGCGCCAGCTTCGACAACCGCAACGCCGGCAGCGCCAAGCTGGTGACCGTCAGCGGCTATACGCTGACCGACGGCGCCAACGGCCGCGCCTCCAACTACCAGCTGGGCGCCGCCAGCGCCACCACCACCGCCAGCATCAACCAGGCCGCGCTGACCGTGCGCGCCAACGACGCGGCGCGCAGCGCCGGCGCGGCCAATCCGGCGCTGGGCTACAGCGTCAGCGGCCTGCTGGGCGGCGACAACGATGGCCTGGTGAGGGCCACCGTCAGCACCGCCGCGACGGCGCAATCGGCCGCCGGCGCGTATGGCATCAAGGTCGCCGGGCCGGAGCTGGCCAACTACAAGGTCAACTGGGTGGACGGCGTACTGACCGTTACCGGCGCGCCGGCGCCGACGCCGGCCGAGCAGCAACTGGCCACCGCCGTCACCAGCATCGTTCGTCCCGTGCTGATCGCCACGCCACCGGCGGGTTCGCCCGACCTCAACGTCTTCAGCGTGCCGAGCGCGCCGGCTCCCACGCCGGCCACCTTGGCCGGCGCCGTCTCGGCGGGCGGCAATAACAGCCTTGGCGCCAGCACCGGCGGCAACGCGAACGTGAACAGCAACGACGGCGCTGTCGGCCGCAATGGCGCGCCGAATCCGGCAGCGCAGACCACCACCTCCACCCTGCCGGGCGGCACCCAGGTACTGGCGATTAACGGCGGCATCCGCACGGAAGAATAATGCAGCAGACCCCATTCAATTTGCATCAGCAAGGTAAACCAGTGCGCCAGCGACTCAGCAGTACCGGCAGTTCCAACCATTCCGACAACGTCGGTGCCGTCCCGTCCATGCGGGCGGCGCGGCGCGGCGCGCTGGCGCTGGCCATCCTGTGCAGTCCCGCCCTGGTCTACGCCCAGGCGCAGGGCGCGCCGGCGCCGCAAGTGCCGGACGCCGGGCGCCTGCTGGAAACCAACCGCGCGCCGGCGCTGATCGTGCCGCCCAAGGCCGGCGGCACGGTGCTGCCGGACAGTCGGCCGAACCAGGGCGTGCAGCTGGCCGGCGCCCAGCGCGTGATGGTGCGCCGCTTCACGCTGCAAGGCGTGAGTGCGCTGCCGGAGGCGGCGTTGCAGCAGCTGTTGCAGCCCTATACCGGCCGCGAATTGAGCTTCGACGAATTGAGCCAGGCCGCCAACGCCGTCAGTACCTACTACCGCAAGCAGGGCTACTTCCTGGCCACGGCGGTGCTGCCGGCGCAGGAGCTGGGCCAGGGCGAGGTGCGCATCATGGTGCTGGAAGGGCGCGTCAGCGAGATCCGCCTGGTGCCCGACGCCACTGTGCGCTTGCAGCCGGCGCAGGCGCGCCGCTACCTGGACGCCCTGACGCCGCTCGGCCAGGCGCTGCGCGACGCGCCGCTGGAACGCGCGCTGCTGCTGACCGACGACTTCCCCGGCGTCAGCGCGCGGACGGAACTGAGTCCCGGCGCGCAGCGTGGCGAGACCGCGCTCGACGTGGCGTTGACGGAAGGCCCGCTGCTCAACGGCAGCCTCGGCCTGGACAACTCCTCCAACCGCTACACCGGGCGCGTGCGCCTGCAGGGCGGTTTGAATTTCAACGACATCGGCGGCCTGGGCGGCCAGGCCTCGCTGCTGGCCTCGACCACCGGCGCCGACTTCAATTACGCCCGCCTCGGCTATGTGATGCCGGTCGGCGACCACGGCACCCGCGTCGGCGGCGCCTATTCGCACCTGCGCTACCACCTGGGCGCGGAATTCGCCTCGCTGAACGGCTTCGGCGGCGCCGCCGTGGTGCAAGTGCTGCTGACCCATCCACTGCTGCGCAGCGGCGACAGCAACATCCAGCTGCGCCTCGGCTACGACGACAAGCGCTACACCAACGACGCCAACGGCGCGCGCACCAGCGACAAGCAGGTGCAGGCGCTGCCGCTCGGCGTGAGCTACACCAGCCAGGACACATTGTTCGGCGGCGGCTACAGCATCGCCTCGGTCGACCTCACGGCGGGCCGCGTCGACCTGTCCGGCAACGCCGCCGCGCTGGCGGCCGATGCGGCCAGCGCCGCCACCCAGGGCCGCTTCACGCACACCAACTATCAATTCGGCCGCTACCAGCGGGTCGGCGCCGGCGCCACCGCCATCGTCAGCCTGAACGGCCAGCTGGCCTCGCACAACCTGGAGTCGGGCGAGAAGATCTCGCTCGGCGGCCCGGGCCGCGTGCGCGCCTATCCGGCCGGCGAGGCCAGCGGCGACGCCGGCTACGTGGCCACGCTGGAGGGGCGCTACGAGCTGCCGGCGCTGAAGTCGGAGCTGGCCGCCTTCTTCGACTACGGCCACGTCACGCTGAACCACAGCGTGTACGCCGGCGCGCTGGCGCCCGACGGCCCCGGCAACAGCTACAGCCTGAAGGGCGTCGGCCTGGGCTGGACCTGGCGTCCGCTGGCGCGCACCTCGGTGCAGCTGCAGGTGGCGGCCAAGGTCGGCAGCAATCCGGCCCGCAACGCCAAGGGCAACGACGCCGACGGCAGCGCGGCGCGCAGCCGCGCCTGGTTCCAGATCTCGACCTACTTCTAGCCGCCAGGCGTGCGGCGCTTGTCAGCTGCGCCGTAGTTGGCTACTCTGGACGGCCACGGTGATGCACCGGAGTGTCGAGTCAACTGAGGAGGATGTCATGGCCTATGTCGATGGTTTTGTGGTTCCGCTACCGAAGAAGAATCTGTCCGCTTACAAGGAAATGTCGCTCGCCTGCGGCGCCGTCTGGAAGGAATACGGCGCGCTGGAGTTCCGCGAGTGCATAGGCGACGATGTGCCGCCCGGCAAGGTTACTTCCTTTCCCCTCAGCGTCGATTTGCAGGAGGGCGAGGTGGTGGTGTTTTCCTGGATCGTCTACGCCTCGCGCGCGGCGCGCGACGAGATCAACGACAAGGTCATGCAGGACCCGCGCGTCAAGGCCTTCATGGACCCGGCCGCCATGCCCTTCGACGCCAAGCGCATGATCTACGGCGGCTTCGAGATGTTGATCGACCTGTAACCGCGCCGGCGAAGGCGCCGCGGCCGCCGTCCAACAAGTGATCCGTCGCCCGCGGGCCTCTACTGCGGGCCTGTTGCGGATCTGTTGCGGGGCTGGTGCCGGCCGCCGACCGCAATCGGCCATCTCTGGCAGAATGGTGTTTTCCCCACATCCCGAAAGAGTCGCCATGATCCAACTGCACCACCTGAAGGAATCGCGCTCGCGCCGCATCACCTGGCTGCTTGAAGAGCTGGGCCTGGACTACGAGGTGATTTCCTACGACCGCGACCCGGTCACCCGCCTGGCGCCGCCCGAGCTGGCGCGCATCCACCCGCTGGGCAAGGCGCCGGTGCTGTGCGACGACGGCCAGGTGTTGATCGAGTCGGGCGCCGTCATCGAGTATCTGGTGCGCCGCTACGGCCAGGGCCGTTTCGCCCCCGCCGTCGACACGCCGGCCTACAACCGCTATATCCAGCTGCTGCACTACGCCGAGGGTTCGGCCATGCTGCCGCTGATGCTGGCGCTGTACACCGGCCGCCTGGGCGAGGCCGCCGCGCCGCTGCAGCCGCGCATCCAGAGCGAGATGAAAAACCACCTCGGCTATCTGGAGGGTGAATTGGCCGGCCGCGAATTCTTCGTCGGCGAGGAGCTGAGCGGCGCCGACATCCAGCTGTCCTTCGTGGTGCAGATGGGCGTCAAGTTCGGCGGCGGCGCCGCCGTTTATCCGAACCTGGCGGCCTTTGTCGCGCGCATCGAAGCGCTGCCCGCCTACCAGCGCGCCAAGGCGCGCCACGGCGAGTAGGCCGGCCCCCGGCACGCCAGCCGGGAGCTGAACAAAATGCCGCCAGGTCAAGGCGCCGGCGGCAAGCAAACCACCCCAAGGCAAAGAGCCGGGGTCAGACCCGCGGGGTCTGACCCCAGATTTGCGCCGGTGGGTTTTCTTCGCCCTGCAGCGTCGCGCGCAAGGCGCCGCGCAGGGCGTTGCACAGCACGATCTCCTCGGCGCTTTGCAGCATGGCGCGGCTGATCACCCGCTGCCGCGCCGCCCAGGCCGGATCGTCCAGCAGCACGCCGCGCATCACGCCCGGCAGTACGCCGCAGCTCAGCGGCGGCGTGTACCAGCGGCCGTCCAGCTTGACGAACACATTGCTGCGGCCACCCTCGGTCAACTCCCCCCGCTCGTTGAAGAACAGGCTGTCGAAGGCGCCCTGCGCCTCGGCGGCGCGCCAGGCCGCGTCGTAGCGCGCCCGTTCGCTCGATTTGTGACGCAGGAACAGCTCGCCGGAGCTGGTGGCGTCGGCCGCCAGCAAGGCCCGCACCGGTTCGACCAGCGGCACCAGCGGCGCCTGTTGCACGGCGAAGGCGCCCGACTGCGTCAGCGCCAGCCGCACCCGGTGCGGCACGCCCGGCGTCAGTTCGGCGCAGGCGGCGGCCAAGTAGGCGCGCGCCGCCGCCAGGTCGCAGGCGAAGCCGAAGTAGGCGGCCGACGCGGCCAGCCGCGCCAGATGGCGCTCCTGGTGGCGCGCGCCCTGTTCGCCGCTGGCGTACAGCGTCTCGAACAATTCGAAGTCGTTCGACAGGCCGGTCAGGAAGCGCGCCTTGAGCTGGCATTCGGCGAATTCCTGCGCCGCGTCGCTGTCGTAGACGATGCCGGCGCCGACCCCCATCTCGCCGCTGCGCACGCCGTTGCGCGGCGCTTGCAGGGCCAGCGTGCGGATCGGCACGGACAGGCAGAAGTCGCCGACGGCGCCGGCCGGCGCCGGCTCGAACCAGCCGATGGCGCCGGTGTACAGGCCGCGCGGCGCCGGTTCCAGCTCGGCGATGATCTCCATCGTGCGCCGCTTCGGCGCGCCGGTGATCGAGCCGCAGGGGTAGAGCGCCTGGAAGATCTCGGCCAGCGTGGTGCCGGGCCGCAGCCGCGCCGTCACGGTCGAGGTCATCTGCAGCACGCGGCTGTAGCGGCGCACCTCGAACAGCGCCGGCACCGCGACCGAACCGGTGGCGGCGATGCGGCCGATGTCGTTGCGCAGCAGGTCGACGATCATCAAATTCTCCGCCCGGTTCTTCGGGTCGGCCGCCAGCGCCGCCGCGCGCGCGGCGTTTTCCGCCGGCCGGTTGGACGCGGCGGCCGGCGCCGTGCCCTTCATCGGCCGCGCCGTCAGCGTGCCGCCGGCGTGGCGCACGAACAGCTCGGGCGACAGCGACAACACGGCGCTGCCGTCGTCCAGCGCGACCAGCGCGCCGTAGGGCACCGGCTGGCGCGCGCGCAGCCGGCTGTACAGCGCGAACAGCGAGCCGAAGGCGTCGAAGCGCAGCCGGTAGGTGTAGTTGACCTGGTAGGTGTCGCCCGCCTCGATGTAGCCGTGGATGCGCGCCAGCGCCGCCGCGAAGGCCGCCTGGTCGACGTTGGCGGCGACGCCGGCGATGCCGGCCGCCTGCTCCAGCGGGAAGCTGCGCGCCGCCAGCCAGTCGCCCACTTCGGCCGGGGACAGCGACTGGCACTGCTCGAACAACAGCACCCGCGCCAGCGGCGCGCCTGGCGCCGGCCGCCGCGCGGCCGCCGCCGCCAGTTGCAGTAGCTCGCCGCCCAGCTCGTAGCTGCACAGCGCCACGGCGTGCAGTCCGCGCGCCAGCGCCCGCTGCATCCCGTCCAGCAGCGCCGGCCAGGCGTCGATGTCGGCGCAGGCCAGTGTGCCGGCGTGGCCGGTGTACAGGCGCGAACGGCTGTGCGCCGCGCCGTCCGGGCTGGCGTCGTCGAGCAGGGCGAAGCAGGCGGCGGGGTTCATGCGCGGACGCGGCGCGCGGCCGCAGGGGAGGGCTGGTTCATACGGCGTTGGCGAGGTTGGCGAGGTTGGCGAGCTTGGTTAGGACAGCAGCAGTGCGATGTGCAGCGCGGCGTCCTGCGCCGGATTGTTCTTGAAGCCGCTCTTGGCGTAGCGGTGCCAGCGTCCCAGCACGAAGCAGACCAGCACGGCGGCGCGCGCCGCCACGTCGGCCTCGTGCGCCTGGCCCTCGGTGACGGCGATGCGCAGCGCCTGTTTCAGCGCCAGCTCGACGCGGTCGTGGAACTGGTTCATGCGCTGCTGCAGCCGCTCGTCCTCGTTGACCAGCGCGTCGCCGATCAGCACCCGCGTCATGCCCGGGTTGTTGCTGGCGAACTGCAGCAGGATGCCGACGATGTCGCGCGCCTGCTCCAAGCCGTCGCTCTGCCGCTCGTTGACCTGGTTGACCAGGCCGAACACGGTCGACTCGATGAACTCGATCAGGCCCTCGAACATCTGCGCCTTGCTGGCGAAGTGGCGATACAGCGCCGCCTCGGAAAACTCCAGCTTGCGCGCCAGCGCGGCGGTGGTGATTTTGTCGCCCTTGGGCTGTTCCAGCATTTCCGCCAGCGCCTGGAGGATTTGAATCCGGCGCTGGCCCGGCGGTGTGCTTGCCATGTGATCTCGATAGGGACGATGGTGAAAAAGACAATTGAATTGCGGCGTTCAGCGCAAACGATGCAGGCGCGCGGGCAGCAGCCGGACAGATTTTACTTTGACATCGACGTAAGCGGGGCGATTTAGCGTCTTCAGCGGATGCGCCAGGCCGTGGATGTCGCCGCGCCGCAGGTACTGGGTGACCCAGGCGGTGCGCATGCCCAGCGCGTGGGCGCTGCGCAGGTTGGCCAGCGTGTCCTCGACCAGGATGCAGCGCCGCGCCGTCAGGCCCTGGCGGCGCATCAGCTGGCGCAGCATCAGCTTGGACGGCTTGGGCCGCATCCGGCGGTGCACCTTCATCGCCTCGACCGCGATGTGATGCGAGAAGTGGCGCTGCAGCCCGAGGTGGCGCAGCACGGCGGCCGAGTAGCGGTGCGGCGCGTTGGTGAACAGGATCTTGCGGCCGGGCAGGCTGCGCAGCAGCTTGCCCAGGCCGCGCTCGGCGCGCACCATCGAGGCCAGGTCGGCCATCTCGTGGGTGGTGCGCAGGAAGTGCTCGGCGCTGACGCCGTGGTGCTTGACCAGGCCCAGCATGGTGGCGCCGTAGCGCCGCCAGTACAGCGTGCGCGCCGCGTTGACCGCGTCCATGCCGGCCGGCGTGACGCCGTCGCCCAGCACCTCGGCGATGTAGCGGTTCATGTTCGCCGTCAGCGCCGGGAAGATGGCGTGCGAGGCGTTGTGCAGGGTATTGTCGAGGTCGAACAGCCAGACCGGGGAGGAAGAGTTAATATTCACGAAATTCTCAGTTCTAGCCATCAAAAGGAAGCCATGCGCGCAAAGATTATAGTGATGTTCTTCGGCCTGCTCTGGCTCGCCCTCGGCGCGGCCCAGGGCGCCGAGCCGGCGGCCCGGCCGGCGGCGCAGCAGCAGCCCAACCGGGGCGCGCTGTTCAAGGTGGCGCAGGGCGAACGCACACTGTACCTGTTTGGCACGATCCATGTCGGCGCCGCCGATTTTTATCCGCTCGAGGCGCGCCTGGCGGCGGCGCTGGAGCGGGCCCCCGTGCTGGCGCTGGAGATCGATCCGCTGGGCGACCAGCAGGCCGTCGCCAAGGCGCTGCAGCGGCACGGCATGCTGCCGCCGGGGGCCGGCGCCTCGGCCCGGCTGGCGCCGGCCTGGCGGCCGCGCCTGGCCCGTCTGCTGCGCCACTATGGCATTCCGCCGCAGTCGGTGGCCGGCATGAAGCCCTGGCTGCTGGCCAGCGTGCTGACGGTCAGCGAATTCGCCGCCCAGGGCTACGACGCCGGCCTGGCGGTCGACGCCCACCTGTCGCGCCTGGCCCACGGCCGTGGCCAGGCCGTCGTCGAGCTGGAGTCGGTCAACGGCCAGATGGCCCTGTTCGACCGCATGAGCGGCGCCGAGCAGCTGCGCTTCCTGGAGGAGGGCATCGTCGCCATCGAGGACCAGGAGCAGGCCGTGCAGGCGCGCCAGATCGCCGACGCCTGGCGCCACGCCGACGCCGCCGCGCTTGAGGCGTTGGCCGAGAAGGCGGCGGCCGACCGGAGCTTCTCCGGCCGCTTCGTGCAGAAGGTGCTGCTCGACGAGCGCAATCCGCTGCTGGCCGAGTCCATCGCCACATTGCTGGCGCGCGAAAACAACAGCGTGGCGGCGATCGGCATCTTGCATCTGGTGGGGAAAAACAGCGTGCCGGAACTGCTGCGCAAACGCGGCATGGCGGTGGAGCGAATCTACTAGGGGAGGGTGCTGCGGGAGGGGTGCTGCGAAATGGTGCCCTTTACGTGGATTGAACACGTGGCCTCTCCCTTACCAAGGGAGTGCTCTACCACTGAGCTAAAAGGGCATTATTGTGGCGACGCGCTGCGAAAACCGGCAAATACCGCGTCGCCGTTTTTTCAGTGCGAACGGATCATAGTGCCAAAAGCCTGTTCGGTCAACACCTCAAGCAATAAAGAGTGCTCAATTCGCCCGTCAATGATGTGAACCGTGTTCACGCCCGACTTGGCGGCGTCCAGCGCCGATGAAATTTTAGGCAGCATGCCGCCCGAAATCGTCCCGTCGGCGAACATCTCGTCGATCTCGCGGGCCGACAGGTCGGTCACCAGGTTGCCCTGCTTGTCCTGCACGCCGGCGATGTTGGTCATCATGATCAACTTCTCGGCCTTGAGGATCTCGGCGATCTTGCCGGCGACGACGTCGGCGTTGATGTTGTAGGCCTGGCCGTCCTGGCCGAAGCCGATCGGCGAAATGATCGGGATGAAGGCGTCGTCCTGCAGCGCCTTGACCACCGCCGGATTGATCGCGTCGATCTCGCCGACGAAGCCGATGTCGAGGAACTGGCCGGGGTTTTCCTTGTCCGGCATGGCCATCTTTTTGGCGCGGATCAGGCCGCCGTCCTTGCCGGTCAGGCCCACGGCCTGGCCGCCGTAGTGGTTAATCAACATCACGATGTCCTGCTGCACTTCGCCGCCCAGCACCCACTCGACCACTTCCATGGTTTCCTCGTCGGTGATGCGCATGCCCTGCACGAAGGTGCCCTGCTTGCCGATTTTTTTCAGCGCGTTGTCGATTTGCGGACCGCCGCCGTGCACCACCACCGGGTTCATGCCCACCAATTTGAGCAAAATGACATCGCGCGCGAAGCCGTGCTTCAGGCGCTCGTCGGTCATCGCGTTGCCGCCGTATTTGATGACAATGGTCTTGCCATGGAAATTGCGGATGTAGGGCAGGGCCTCGGCCAGAATCTGCGCCTTGATCTGCGGTGCCACCGCTGTCAGGTCGTCAGTCATGCCTAGGTTCAGGTTAGTCAGTTGGGTCATGGCGAGTCCGAAAATGAATTTTCTGCGATTTTACAGCCTGCAGCTGTGCTCAAGTACGCATTATAGGGCCATCTTGTTGTAATTTCCCGAGCGATCAATTAGGCTCCCAGCATATGACCGCCGCCACCCCCGCCATCGACGCTCTGCACCGCCAACTGGAGGCCATGCGGCCCCAGCTTGTCCGCTTCGCACAATTGCAATTGCGCAACGCCGCCTTGGCCGAGGACGCCGTGCAGGACGCCCTGATCGCCGTGCTGGAGAAGCCCGAGCGCTTCGCCGGCCAGTCCTCGCTGCGCACCTACGTGACCGGCATCCTCAAGTTCAAGATCATCGACAACCTGCGCGCCACCACCCGTGAGCGGCAGATCGAGACGGCCGACGACCAGTCCGAGGACGACGCCATCGACGCCCTGTTCCACGCCGACGGCCACACCCGCGAGCAGCCGCTGGCCTGGGGCGATCCCGACCGCACGCTCGAGCAAAAGGACTTTTTCGCCGTGCTCGAGGTTTGCCTCGACAAGCTGCCGGCCAAAACGGCGCGCATTTTCATGATGCGCGAGTGGCTCGACCTGGAAACCGAGGAAATTTGTAAGGAATTGGCGATCACCACGTCTAATGCCTGGGTACTGTTGTATCGGGCCCGCATGCGCTTGCGCGAATGCCTGGACCTGAACTGGTTCGGCAAGCGCCAGGCCGGCTAAGCCGAGATTGGACGAAGCGACTATGCAAGCACACAAAACCGGGCTTAAACCCACCTGCCGCGAAGTGCACCGCCTGGTGTCCGAAGGGCTGGACCGCAAACTGTCCGTGGTCGAGCGCATCCGCATGCGCCTGCACTTGGTGGTGTGCGACGCCTGCACCCGCTTCAACGGCCAAATGTCGCTGCTGCGCCGCGCCATGCACAGCTTCCCGCCGCTCGACGGCGAGGGCGGCGAGGGCGGCGCGGCCGAGGTCAAGTACAAGCCGCACAAGCCGCGCGGGCCGAAATGAGCCTCTGCGCGCGCTGCGGCGCCACCTTCAGCTGCGCCATGGCCGACCCGGCGCCGGGCGCCGATCCGGCCAAACTGGCCGAACCCTGCTGGTGCACCTATCTGCCGGCGTCGCTGCCGGTGCCGGCGGTGCCCGGTAGCAGTTGCTGGTGCCCGGACTGCCTGCGCCGCCATATCGCCGCCAGCGCCGAACCGGCCAGGACGCGGGGGAGCGCGGCGGAACCCCCACCGCAAACCTAGGGTCGGACCCTCGGGTCCGACCCTGGCTCTGCGCCGTGGGGGTTGGCCGGCGTCGCCGCCGCCTTGGCGCGACGGCGCCATGGACTGCGCCGCCTTTTTGGCTCAGACTGCAGATTGACGCGCCCGCCGTACCGAACTCCAAGCAAAAGGAAGCACCATGCGTTTTAGCGATATCCGCATCCGCGCCCGGGTCAGTGTCGGCTACGCCATCCTGATCGCGCTGATGCTGGGCGTGATCCTGGTGGGCGTCAGCCGCATCTACGCCATCCGCGCCGAGAGCGAGCATATCCTGGATCAGGACTGGGCCGCCGCCGCCGCCATCAACATCATCGACACCCAATCGCGCGAGGCGGCCACCCGCATCGTCACGTTGATCATTCAGAAGGACAAGCGCCGCCGCATCGACAGCTACGCCCGCATCGACCAGATCAAGCGCGACATCGACGCCCAGCTCGACAAGCTCGCCGTGCTCGACGCCACGGCCGAGGCGCGCCGCCAGATCGAGCGGCTCAAGCTGGCCCGCGCCGCCTATTACGACAGCTTCATCGCCGTCGCCGACCTGATCGAGGCCGAGCAGCGCGACGCCGCCGAGGAAAAAATGAACCTGCTGGCGCTGCCGGCGCTGAACCACCTGCTCGACCAGATCCACCTGCTCGACGCGCTGCAGCAGCGCCAGGTGATGGCCAGCGCCGCCCGCGCCCGCGCCGACATCAACTTCTCGCTGCTGCTGATGTCGCTGATGGGCGGCGCCGCGCTGCTGGCCGGGGTCGGCTTCGCCATTTCGGCCCGTTCGATTACCCGGCCGCTCGACGAGGCCATCAAGATCGCCACGCGGGTCGCCAACGGCGACCTCAGCTCGGTCATCGAGGTGAACTCGAAGGACGAGACGGGCGAGCTGCTGCAGGCCTTGAAGAACATGACGGCCAGCCTGGCCGCCGAGCAGCAGCTGCGCCGCGCCGTCACGGTGGCCGAGGACGCCACCAAGATGAAGTCCGACTTCCTGGCCAATATGTCGCACGAGATCCGCACGCCGATGAACGGCATCATCGGCATGACCCACCTGGCGCTGCAGACCGAGCTGACCGGCAAGCAGCGCAACTACCTGGAGAAGGTCGAGTCGGCGGCGCGCAACCTGCTCGGCATCATCAACGACATCCTCGACTTCTCCAAGATCGAGGCCGGCAAGCTGGCCTTCGAACAGGTCGACTTCTATCTGGAGGACGTGATGGCCCAGGTGGCCGACCTGGCCGTCATACGCGCCCAGGACAAGGGCCTGGAGCTGCTGTTCGACGTCGGCGCCGACGTGCCGGTGGCCCTGCTCGGCGACCCGCTGCGCTTCGGCCAGGTGATGATCAACCTGACCAACAACGCCATCAAGTTCACCGAGCGCGGCGAGATCGTGGTCAGCGTCCAGCTGGCCGACGGCGCGCCGCAGGCCGACGCCGTGCGCCTGCGCGTCGAGGTGCGCGACACCGGCGTCGGCCTGAACCAACAGCAGCAGGCGCGCCTGTTCCAGGCCTTCAGCCAGGCCGACACCTCGACCACCCGCCACCACGGCGGCACCGGCCTGGGCCTGACCATCAGCAAGCGCCTGGTCGAGCTGATGGACGGCGAGATCGGCGTGCGCAGCGAGCCCGGTGTCGGCAGCACCTTCTTCTTCAGCGCCCGCTTCGGCCTGGCCGCGCTGCCGCCGCCGCAGGCGCTGCCCGACGTCTCCGGCCTGCGTGTGCTGGCGGTGGACGACAATGCCAGCGCGCGCGAGATCTTCCTGGCCATGCTGGCTTCGATGCGCTTCGACGCCGCCGCCGCCGCCAGCGGCCCGTTGGCCGTCGAGGCGGTGGCCAGGGCGCGCGCCGACGGCCGGCCGTTCAACATTGTGCTGATGGACTGGCAGATGCCGGGCATGGACGGCGTCGCGGCGATCGCGGCGATCCGCGCCGAGGCGGCCGCCGCCGGCGCCACCGCGCCGGCCTTCATCATGGTCACCGCCTACAACCGCGACGCCCTGCTCGACGAGGCGCGCGAGCTGGCGCTGGGCGGCCTGCTGAGCAAGCCGGTCAGCGCCTCGACCCTGCTCGATTCGATTTCCACCGTCTTCGGCAGCGACCTGGGGCGCTGCCGCAAGACCCAGCGCCTGGTCGACTACCAGGCCGCCGAACACGCCGTGCGCGGCGCCTATCTGCTGCTGGTGGAGGACAACGAGGTCAATCAGGAGGTGGCGCAGCAGATCCTCGGCGACGCCGGCGTGCGCGTCGACATCGCCAGCAACGGCGCCATGGCGCTGGCCAAACTCGCCGTCACCGACTACGACGGCGTGTTGATGGACTGCCAGATGCCGGTGATGGACGGCTACGACGCCACCCGCGCGCTGCGCGCCGAGCCGCGCCACGCCGCGCTGCCGGTGATCGCCATGACCGCCAACGCCATGGTCGGCGACAAGGAGAAGTGCCTGGAGGCCGGCATGAACGATTTCATCGCCAAGCCGATCGACGTGGCGCAGTTGTTCACCACCCTGGCGCGCTGGGTCAAGCCGAGCCAGGCGGCGGCGGCCGAAGCGCTGGCGGACGCCCGGGCGCAGGGGCGGGCGGACGCGCCCGAGGCTGCCGCGCTGGCCGGCGCCGAGCCGGCGCTGCCGGCCATCCCCGGCCTGCGCATGGAGGCGGCGCTGCAGCGCGTCGGCGGCAATGTCAAATTGATGCGCAAGCTGTTGGGGCGCTTCGTCGACACGCAGATCGACGCCATGCGCCGCATCGCCGTCGCCATCGAGGCCAACGACCTGGCGGCGGCGACACGCCATGCCCACACCGTCAAGGGCCTGGCCGGCAACATCGGCGCCGCCGGCATGGCCGACAGCGCCGCGCGGGTCGAGCAGATGCTGGCGCAGGGCGCGGTGGCGGGACGCGACCAGGCCCTGGCCGACATGGCGCACGAGCTCAGTGAGCTGATCACCGGCATCGCGCTGGCGCTGCACGACAAGCCGGCCGCGCCGCTGGCGGCCGTGCCGCCGCCCGACCTGGCCGCGTTGAGCAGCGGCATGCAGGAGATGGCGCGCCTGCTGGCGCAGGACGACGGCGCCGCGCTCAAGCGGCTCGACCTGATTTGTCCGCTGCTGACCGCCTCCGGCCAGGGCGAGCACTCGCGCCAGCTGCGCCGCCAGCTGGAGCAGTACGATTTCGAGGCCGCGCTGGCCCAGCTGCGCGAAGCGGCGGCGGCGTTGCGGATTACCCTGTGAGAGAGAGATGAGCATGCCACCGTTCCACACCAAACCGACCATTCTGGTGGTCGACGACACGCCGGACAATATCGACCTGCTGTGCGCCGTGCTGGAGGACGACTACCGCACCAAGATCGCCGTCAACGGCGAGCGCGCGCTGAAGATCGCCAACGGCGACAGCAAGCCCGACCTGATCCTGCTCGACATCATGATGCCGGGCATGAGCGGCTACGAGGTGTGCCAGCAGCTCAAGGCCAATCCGGGCACGCGCGACATCCCGGTTATCTTCGTCACCGCCATGAGCGAGACGGCCGACGAGCAGCTTGGCCTGGGCATGGGCGCGGTCGACTACATCACCAAGCCGATCTCCGCGCCGATCGTCCTGGCGCGCATCAAGACCCAGTTGTCGATGAAGCGGGTGCACGATTTTTTGCGCGACCAGAACCACTTCCTGGAAACCGAGATCGAACTGCGCACGCGCGAGATCGTCGCGCTGCAGGACGTCACCATCCACACCATGGCCTCGCTGGCCGAGACGCGCGACAGCGAGACCGGCAACCACATCCGCCGCACCGCGCATTACGTCAAGGCGCTGGCCGAGAAGCTGCGCGGGCATCCGCGCTTCGCCGCCTTTTTGACCGACAAGACCATCGAGCTGCTGTTCAAATCGGCGCCGCTGCACGACATCGGCAAGGTCGGCATCCCCGACCGCATCCTGCTCAAGCCGGGCCGCTTCGAGCCGCACGAGATGGAGATCATGAAGACCCACACCACCTTGGGCCGCGACGCCATCCTGGCCGCCGAGCGCGAGCTGGGCATCGAGGTCGACTTCCTCAAATACGCCAAGGAGATCGCCTACGGCCATCAGGAAAAGTGGGACGGCAGCGGCTATCCCGAGGGCCTGGCCGGCGACGCCATTCCGATTTCGGCGCGGCTGATGGCGGTGGCCGACGTGTATGATGCGCTGATCAGCCGCCGCGTCTACAAGGAGGGCATGAGCCACGACGCCGCCGTCGCCATCATCGGCGCCGGACGCGGCCAGCACTTCGATCCCGACATGGTGGACGCCTTCATGAGCTTGCAAACCGACTTCATCGCCATCGCCCACCGCTACGCCGACACCGACCACGACATGGATAAGAAACGCGAAAAACTCGAACTGTTCACCAAGGCCGCCGATGGCAATTGACGTCGACCTGTTGGGTTTTTTCGCCGCCGCCTGCACCACCTGCTCCTTCATTCCGCAGGTCTGGCTGGTGTGGCGCCAGCGCTACGCCGCCGGCGTTTCCAACGGCATGTACATGATCTTCAGCTTCGGCGTTTTCCTCTGGCTGTGCTACGGCCTGATGATTTCGGCCTGGCCCATCATCATCGCCAATGCCATCACGCTGATCCTGGCGCTGTGCGTGCTGGCGATGAAGTGGCGCTTCGAGCGCGTCGCGCCCGACGACCGCAGCGTCTGAACACAGCGGCGCCGACCAAACCCAATGGCGTGAACCTGGGGTCGGACCCGCGGGGTCCGACCCCGGCTTTGCGTTGCGGGTTTTGCCGGCGTCTCCGGCGCCTCGGCAGACAGGCGTCGCTCAGCTCACCGTTTTAAAGAAGCGCATCATCTCGCGGCTGGCGTCCGGTCCCTTGTGGTCGGTGTAGCTGCCGCTGGCGTCGCCGCCCGACCAGGCATGGCCGGCGCCGTGCACCACCCAATGCTCGGCCAGCAGCGAGCCGTCGGCCTGGTTGTGCGTGGTCTGCGTGTAGCGGTGGCCGTTCGGCACGCTGCCCGACTGCACCGACGGCGCTGCCGCCGCGCCGCCCAAGCCCTGCGCCATCACCTGCTCGCCGTTGCGCGGGTTGACGGTGGTGTCGCGGTCGCCGTGGAAGACGATGATCGGCTTCGAGCCGTCGCCCTTGTGCGGCGACTTGGCGCCGCTTTTCATCGCCGTCAACGCCGACGGCAGGTCCTGCGCCGAGGCGAAGGGCAGGCCGGAATGCACGCCGACCGCCGCGAACAGCTCCGGGTACAGCGTGCCGACGATCACCGCCATCGCGCCGCCGGCCGACAGTCCGGCCACATACACCTGCCGCTCGTTGATCGGATATTCCTCGATCACTTGCTGGGCGATGCCGGCGATCAGCGACGGTTCACCCTGGCCGCGTTGCTGGTCGATGGCGTTGAACCAGTTCCAGCAGCGCGAACTGTTGGCGTTGCGGGTCTGTTCTGGATACACCACCAGGCATTGCATTTCCTCGGCCACCTGGTTCATCTGCGTGCCGGCGGCGAAATCGTCCGGGTCCTGGGTGCAGCCGTGCAGCATCACCAGCAGCGGCATGGCTTGGCCGTGGTAGCTGCTGGGGATGTAGAGCTTGTAGTTGCGGCTGCCGGCTTGGTTGCTATAGGCGCCGCTGAGGAATTTCGCGCCCGGCGGCAGCGGTGCCGGCGGCGTTTTCGGCCGCAGCTGGCCGGGCAGGTCGAGGCCGGAGAAGTCGCCGCCCAGGTCGAACTTGGGCATCTCGAAGTTCTTCATGTCGAAGTTCTTCATATCGAAATTCATCAGACCGTTTGGCATGCCGCCTTGCATGCCGGCGTCGATGCTGGCCTGGATGTCGACCGGGATGCCCATGCGGTTGAGCATGTCCTGCGCCACGGCGGTGGCGTGGGCCACCGCGTCCTGGCCGGTGCTGCCGCTGCCGTTCGCTGCGGCGCCGGCTTGGCTCGACTCGTGCGCCGCGCCGCCCGCCTTGGCCTGCGGCGCCTCGCGCCGGGCGCCGTTGCCGGCCTTGCCCGGGTTGGCGCCGCCGTCGCCGAGGTCGATGGTGTCGCTTTGCCGCGCCGGCGGCGCGCCGGCCGGCGGCGGATTGATGTCGCGCATGGTCGGGGCGGCGGCGGCGGGGGCCGCCGATGCCGCCGATGCCGCCTGTCGGGCGGCGGGCGCGCTGCCCAGCCCCACGTCGGCCAGCGCTTGTTGAATGGCCGCCGTGGCGGCGCTCGGGCCCTTGTCGATCAGGCGCATTGTGGCCGCGCGGATTTGGGCAAACATCGGGTGGTTCAGCTTCATGGGCATCCTTCAATCTCAGGTGAGTCATTGCGAGGAGCGCCGGTGGGCGTCGTCGCGGTTTAGTGGATCCGCCCCGCCAGGGCGGTTTTGAGGACGGCGCTGGCATGCAGCGCGCCCAACACGAAAATCGATTCAATCGTCGCCAGCGCCAGCTCGACCGAGACGTCGCTGGCGATGCTGGCCAGGCCCAGCACCTGGATCTGCAGACGTTGGCCGGCCGCCTGGATCGCCTCCAGGTCGGCCCGCGAGTAGTGCTGCATGCCCAACACCAGGCTTTTGCGCGCCACCGTCTGACGTACCACGTCGGCGTGGATGCCGAGCTGGTTGCGGATGGCCGTGCGGATCAGGTCGGTGCGGTTCGAATAGAAGCCCTCCTGCACCAACAGGTCGATCTGGCCGAGGTCGATCGGTCCCAGGTTGATGGTGATTTTTTCCGATTCGCTGGTCTTGAGTTTGAGTTCCTGCTTGGCCATATGTCTCCGTGCGCTTGCTTGCGGCATTCGCATGCCGTCTGGTTGAAACAACAGTCACACCATCCAATGACCATCTGTATGGATGGTAGTATAGGCCTGAATCAGCATAGGTCAAGCGAAATTCGGCCGTTTGCGGTAAGTTGTAGCCTTCTACAGAGGGCAGACCATGGCAAAAATAATTGGCATCGACCACGTGCAACTGGCCATGCCGCTCGGCGCCGAGGGCGAGGCGCGCACTTTCTTCGGCCACGTCATGGGCCTGGCGGAAATTCCCAAGCCGCCCGCGCTGGCAGTGCGCGGCGGCGTCTGGTTTGACTGCGGCCCGGGCCAGCAGTTGCATCTTGGCGGCGAGGCCGACTTCCGCCCGGCGCGCAAGGCCCATCCGGCGTTGCTGGTCGACGACCTGGCCGGCTATCTGGCCGCACTGGCGGCGCGCGGCTTCGCCGCCGACTACGACGCGCCGCTGGCCGATGCCCGCCGCGCCACCATCGCCGACCCCTTCGGCAACCGCATCGAGCTGATCGAGCGGCTGGGCTAAGATTGCCATGGGATGGTCAACCGTGGCGCCCGTTTCGCGGCATAATGTGCGCACGATCGATCACCACTGCCTGCGATGTCCACCGAACTGAACTCCGCCCCGGCCGCCGCGCCGTCCACCGCATCGGCCGCCGCGCCTTCCAGCGCGCCGGCCGCGCCGGTGCCGTCGCCCTGCGTCAGCCTGTGCAAGATGGACCCGGACAGCGGCTTTTGCGTCGGCTGCCTGCGCACCATCGACGAAATCGTCCAATGGGCGCAAGCCGGCGACGACTTTAAACGCACCGTCTGGGCCGAGATCAAGCGGCGCGAAGAGCTGATCGATTTCGATTAGCCCGCCGCCGCGATGCCAGCCGGCCCGCCGCGCCATCCACCTCACCGCCAGTCCAATAAGGTCGCCATGTCCGTCAAGTCCGCCAAGCCCGCCAAGTCAGTCAAGCCAGCGCTGTCGCCGACCTCGTTCTACCAGCCCGCGCAAACGGTCCACGGCCCCGCCTACGGTGGCGGCTTCAAGCTGTTCGCCACCGGCATGACCACCGTGCTGCTGGCCTATGGCGCCAGCGTCGCCTGGCGCTTTCCGTTGCCGCAGTTCGGCTGGGGCGTCAAGGCGCTGCTGCTGGGCGCCGTGCTGATGCTGCTGGTGAGTTATTACTGGTTCCTGCGCGCCCGCGTCACCATCGACGCGGCCGGCATCCGCCAGACCTGGTTGTACGACAAGCAGGTGGAATGGCGCGACGTGCGCGGCGCCAAGATGATCGGCATCCCGTATTTGTCCTGGCTGTTCCCGCCGCGCATGGTGGTGCGCACCGGGAATGCCTTCATGACCTTCAACGGCGGCTCGCGCGAGGTGTTGGTGGAGTTCGCCAAGATCTCGCTGGCGTTCCAGATGAAGCGATGAGCGGCCTGCTGCCGGACTCCATCCGCGTCTTCGAGCGGGGCTGGCTGTCGTCCAACAACGTGCTGCTGCTGGGCCGCGACGACACCGCGCTGATCGACAGCGGCTACAAGATCCACGCCGCGCAGACGCTGGAGCTGGTGCGCCACGGCTTGGCCGGCCGGCCGCTCGACCGCCTGCTCAACACCCACCTGCACTCCGACCACTGCGGCGGCAACGCCATCCTGCAGCAGCACTTCGGCTGCCACACCGCGATCCCGGTGGCGGAGGCCGCCAAGGTGCGCGACTGGGATGCCGAGGCGCTCAGCTTCAAGGCCACGGGCCAGCAGTGCGACCGCTTCGGCTTCGACGCCACCATCGCGCCGGGCGACGTGCTGACCCTGGCCGGCATGGAGTGGCAGGCCTTGGGCGCGCCCGGCCACGACCCGCATTCGCTGATCTTCTACTGCCCGCAGGAGCGCCTGTTGATCTCCGCCGACGCGCTGTGGGAGAACGGCTTCGGCATCATCTTCCCCGAGCTGGCCGGCGAATCCGGCTTCGCCGAGGAGATCGCCACGCTGGACCTGATCGCCACGCTCGACGTGCGCCTGGTGGTGCCCGGCCACGGCAAGCCCTTCACCGACGTCGCCGCCGCCATCGGCCGCGCCCGCTCGCGGGTCGACTACCTGGCCGCCGACCCGCAGCGCAATGCGCAGCACGCCATCAAGGTGCTGCTCAAGTTCCTGTTGCTGGAGCGCCAGCGCATCGCCCTGGCCGAGCTGCCGCAGTTGTTGCTGTCGATGCCGGTGTTCGCCATGGCCAACGAGCGCTTTTTACGGCAGTCGCCGGAGGAGCTGGCGCGCTGGGCCACCAGCCAGTTGGTGCGCGCTGTCGCCGCCCGCGTCGAGGGTGAGTACTTACTCAACGAGTGAGGCGGACAGGGCGGACGGGGGCGCGCGGCGCTTCGGCACGGGCGTTCTTTTCCGAACTATAATGGGCCGATTGAGCATGTTTTCCCACCGATCCATTCTTCGATAGCGAGTTCCACATGGCCCTGCCCGCAGCGTTACAGAACCTCAGCCTCCCCGTCATCGCTTCGCCGATGTTCATCGCCAGCGGCCCGGCCCTGGTCGCGGCGCAGTGCAAGGCCGGCATCGTCGGCTCCTTCCCGGCGTTGAACGCGCGGCCGGCCGCCATGCTCGACACCTGGCTGAGCGAGCTGCAGGCCGAGTTGAGCGACTACCAGATGGCCCACCCGGAGCGGCGCGTCGGCCCGATCGCCGTCAACCAGATCGTCCACCAGTCGAACGACCGCCTGGCGCACGACGTCGCGGTCTGCGTCGCCCACCAGGTGCCCATCATCATCTCCTCCTTGCGCGCGCCGCCGCGGGAGATGCTCGACGCCATCCACGGCTACGGCGGCATCGTGCTGCACGACGTGATCTCGATCCGCCACGCCGAGAAGGCGCTGGAGGCCGGCGTCGACGGCTTGATTCTGGTCGCCAGCGGCGCCGGCGGCCACGCCGGCACGCTGTCGCCGTTCGCCCTGGTGGGCGAGGTGCGCAAGATGTTCCAGGGACCGATCGCCTTGTCCGGCTCGATCGCCACCGGCGACGCGATTCTGGCGGCGCAGGCGATGGGCGCCGACTTCGCCTACATCGGTTCGCGTTGGCTGGCCACGCGCGAGTCCAACGTCGACGACGGCTACCGCGACGCCATCGTCGAGTCGGCCGCCGCCGACATCGTCTACACCAATCTGTTCACCGGCGTGCACGGCAACTATCTGAAGAAGTCCATCGTCGCCGCCGGCCTCGACCCGGACGCCCTGCCGCAGGCCGACAAGAGCGCGATGAATTTCGGCTCCGGCAGCGCCAAGGCCTGGCGCGACATCTGGGGCGCCGGCCAGGGCGTCGGCCTGATGGACGACGTGCCGACCACCGCCGAGATGGTGGCGCGCCTGCAGCGCGAGTACGCGGCGGCGCGGGCGCGGCTGCGGCTGTAGCGGTTTTCGGCCGCCCACAAGCGGCGTCAGGTTTGCTAGACTTGAGCCGTCGCAAGGTGTGATTGCCTAGCGCTCGCTAGAGTTTCCTTTCGCATTGTCGCCACTGCGGCATCAAAGGAACGCTACCGTGAATATTCTGTGTGAGGTCAGGACGGCACTGTGCCAGCGCGGGAGCCTGTGACATTGTGACTACCTGCGAACGATATATACTGAATTCGGACGGATCGCAAATGCGCGGGACGGACGGGAAATTCGTTAATACACTGGAACACGATTTACCCAATCCGGGCAACTTGGGGCGTGCCGAGTTGAGACTGATGGGCAGTGGCCACTGGAAGATCTTTGATTCAGGCGAACCGCGAACCCCCAAGGGCTCATTCAACTACATTGTGCAGAACGGGACGGTCTATGTTGGAACGGGCAATGCGGCCCAAGTACACGTCGATATCGCACGTGGCAATCCGGTTGAGTATGCGGGGCGAATAATATTTCGGGCTGGAAAAGCCACGAAAGGGATGTTGAATTTCTGGAACAACGCTTCTGGACACTATATCCCTGAACCGCTTCAGCCGGAATGGGCGGAATCCATCAAATTGCCGGTTGATAAGTTTAAGGCATACGAGTATGACTGATGACAACCGCACAATTTTCGGTTCACGCTCTGAGGCACTGGAGCGTATGCCTGATGCCGTGATGAATTCGACCTTCGAGAACGCCATTGTCGCTTTGCTGCGGACCTTGGATCGGGAGGGCACCTGGCACATCGTTCATGCCCTGCTGACGCATCCGAAGGTCAGCGCGCGCACCCTCGGGCTTCGTGTTGTGCGTAGGGGATTGCGCGACAAGGAGTTGCTGCGGCGGGTGGTTCAACTGAGCTTTTCTGTTAACGGGCTGGGCGAGCTGCAGCACTGGTACACGGCTATTCTTGCCCGCTATCCGGTGACAAGCTTCGTGTCGGCCTTGGAGGCTGAGGCCGCAGCGCGAGCCGATGCCGGCTTCACCGCCCGCAATATCCGCGCGCTACACATGCACCGGGCCAGAGGCAGCAAGAAGAAGAAAATCGCCTACGCCAGACTGGTGGCGGCCACTGCCGCCACCGCCTAAGTTCTTCGCAAGCTACTTCTCGGTCTGGATCGCCCACAGGCCCGGCAGGTTGCGCCAGTAGCCGTAGGCGTCCATGCCGAAGCCGACCACGAAGCGGTTGGGGATGGTGATGCCGACGATGTCGGCCTTGACCGGCTTGGCCTTGCCGATCGCCTTGTCGGCGAACACCGCCAGGATCACCTCGGCGGCGCCCATGTCGAGCAGGCGCTGCTTGACGTGGGCCAGCGTCTCGCCCTCGTCGAGGATGTCGTCCAGGACGATGACGGTGCGGCCCGCCACGTTCGAACGCGGCACCACCTTCCACACCACTTCGCCGCCCTGGTCGTCGTCGCCGTAGCGGCTGACGTGGATGTAGTCGAATTCGAGCGGAAAGCTCAGCTGCGGCAGCAGGTTGCCGGTGAAGACCACGGCGCCGCCCATCACACCCAGCACCAGCGGGAATTCTTCGCAGTCGGCGTGGTTGAAGCGCTCGTTGAGGGTGTCGGCCATGCGCGTGACGGCGGCGTCGACGGTCTCTTTGTTGAACAGTTCTTCCGCGTTCTCCAGCAGGGCGCGGGCGCGGTTGTGGTGGAAGTCTTGCATGGTCTTCGGCGTCGATAGGGCGGGTGGGGAAAGGCGGTATTATCCGCCATATCCCGCCGGGCCGCTGTGGCATCGCTGATACTCCACATGCGGCCAGGGTTATATCGCTGGTTTTTTCCTTACCGTTTCGCCTATTTGTAGTCGCGCTGGTCGTCGATCACCTTGCCGTCGTTGGGCAGGCTGCCGGCGGCGACGAAGCACACCTCGCCGCGCAGCTTGGTCAGGTCGCGGATGGTGGCGACGATGGCCGTGGCGTCGTTGACGGCCTGCGGATCGGCCACCTCGCAGTGCAGCGTCATGGCGTCGTTGGCCATGCGGCCGGTCACCACCAGGCGCGCCTTGAGGATCTCGCGGTGGCGCTTGGCGATGTCGTTGACCTGCGAGGCATGGACGAACATGGCGCGCACCTTGGTGGTCTGGTCGGCCCGTCCCAGCCAGCCACGGATGCGGGTGTTGCTATGGCCGCCGGGCCGCTCGCCATCGGCCGGCGCCGGCAAGATCGCCGATAGGTCGCCGGTGGCGAAGCGGATCAACGGGTAGTCGTGGTTGAACAAGGTGACCAACACCTCGCCGACCTCGCCCTCGGCCACCGGGTCGCCGCTGCCGGGGCGGACGATCTCCAAAATGACGTCCTCGTCGAGCACCATGCCGGGCTGGCGCACGCCGTCGCGCGCCGTCTCGTAGGCGATGCTGCCGATGTCGGCCGAGGCGTAGGTCTGGAACACGCGCGGCACGCCGTGCTCGGCGAACCAGGCGCGCAGCGATTCGGGCAGCGCCTCGGCGCCCATCAGCGCCTGCCGCACGCTGCTGATATCGGCGCCCATTTCGCGCGCCTTTTCGATGATCAGCTTGAGGAAGGACGGCGTGCCGACATAGGTGTCGGGCCGCAGCTCGGCCATGGCCTGCACCTGCATCTCGGTCTGGCCGGCGCCGGCCGGGATGACGGCGCAGCCGAGGCGGGCGGCGCCGCCTTCGACCATGAAGGCGGCCGGCGTGAAGTGGTAGGAGAAGCAGTTTTGCACCAGCCCGCCGGCGCGCACGCCGGCCGCATGCATCGGCCGGCCGAAGCGCCACCAGTCGGCGCCCTGGCCCTGCGGATCGAAGATCGGCCCGGGCGACATGTAGACGCGGGCCAGTTCGGCCTGCGGGGTGGCGTTCAGGCCGCCGAACGGCGCCTGCGCCTGCTGCAGATTCTTCAGTTCGGCCTTGCGCGTGACGGGCAGGCGCGCCAGCGCGGCGCGGCTGTCGACGCTGGCGGCGTCGACATCGGCGAGGATGCGCGCCCAGCCGGGCGCGCTCTGGGCGCGGGCGATCAGGCCGGGCAGGCGCGCCATCAGGTCGCGTTCGCGCTCGGCCGGTGGGCGCGTTTCCAGGCTGTCGAGGGTATCGGCCATTGTTCCGGTCTTTCCATATCAGGTTGCGGTGGGGGATGCGGCGGGTGTCGGCGGCGGTGGCGCGGCCTAGGCCAGCCAGCGCTTGCGGCGGCGGTAGAACTTCATGTCGCGGAAGCTTTTGCGGCCGGCGCCGGAGACGCCCAGGTAGAACTCCTTGACGTCCTCGTTGCTGGCCAGGTCGGCGGCCGCGCCTTCCATCACCACGCGGCCGTTTTCCAGGATGTAGCCGAAGTCGGCGTAGCGCAGCGCGACGTTGGTGTTTTGCTCGGCCAGCAGGAAGGACACCTGCTCCTTGCTGTTGAGGTCTTTGACGATGCCGAAGATCTCGTCGACGATTTGCGGCGCGATGCCCATCGACGGCTCGTCGAGCAAAATCATCGACGGCTTGGCCATCAGCGCGCGGCCGATGGCGCACATCTGCTGTTCGCCGCCCGAGGTGTAGCCGGCCTGGCTGGCGCGGCGCTCCTTCAGGCGCGGGAAGTAGTGGTAGACCTTGTCCAGCGCTTCCTTCAGCTGGGCGCGCGACAGGTCGCGCGTGTAGGCGCCGGTCAGCAGGTTTTCTTCGATGGTCAGGTGGCCGAAGCAGTGGCGCCCCTCCATCACTTGCGACAGGCCGCGTTTGACCAGTTCATTCGGCGTCAGCTGGTCGATCCGCTCGCCCTTGAACTGGACCTCGCCCTTGGTGACGTCGCCGCGCTCGCCGCGCAGCAGGGTCGAAATGGTTTTCAAGGTGGTCGATTTGCCGGCGCCGTTGGCGCCCAGCAGGGCGACGATTTTCCCTTGCGGGACTTGCAGCGA
Organism: Rugamonas violacea; assembly: GCF_016461825.1. Classification (GTDB taxonomy): domain Bacteria; phylum Pseudomonadota; class Gammaproteobacteria; order Burkholderiales; family Burkholderiaceae_D; genus Rugamonas. The sequence goes on from NZ_JAEMNU010000022.1 coordinate 112,384, forward strand.
GACGCCCTTGAGCACCAGGATCACGTGGTCGTAGATCACCTCGACGTTGTTGACCGACAGGTAGGGCGCGCTGGCCGGGGCGGCGCTGGTGGCGGCTGGGGCGCTGGCGGTGGCAGTAGTCATGTCTGTTCTTCGCGGATGCTGTCAGGTTTAAAAAGCTGGTTCATGGTGGGCGGGGGCGGTTTGCTAAGAAACCCCAGCGGCGCAAATCTGGGGTCGGACCCGCTGGGTCTGACCCCGGCTCTCCGCCTTTGGGTGGTGTGTAGCCGCTGGCGCCTTAACTCCGCCCCCCGCCCCGTGCGCTTACTTGGCGCAGGCGGGCGTGATCTTCTTGTCGGCGGCGTAGGCGGCCGACGACTCCTCGAGCAGCTTGCGGGTCAGCGCCTTGTCGCCGACGATCCAGTTTGGCGTGATGGCGTTCCACTTCTTGCCGTCCCACTGCTGCACCTTGACCGCGCCGGAACCTTCATGGTCGTCGCAGCTGGTTTTCACCGGCGGCAGCATGCCCAGCGCGCCGATGGCCTTCTGCCGCGTCTCGTCGACGTTGAGGTGCTCCAGGCCCCAGCGCATCTGCTCGCCGGTGATCGGCTTGCCCTTGCCGAACTTCTCCTGCGCGGTGCGGATCGCCTCGACCCACAGCAGGGCGGCGCTGACGCCGCGCATGTGGTAGACCGAACCGATGCGGCTGCGGTCGGCCAGGTTGCCCTTGCCGGCGTCGTACAGCTTCTTGTGGATCTCGTCCATCAACGGGTAGTTGCCGGGGGTGTTGAAGGTCATCGCCGAGTAGCCCTTGGCCGCTTCGCCGGACGGGATGGTGTCTTCCTCCGAGCCGGCCCACCAGACGCCGAGCATTTTCTCGCGCGGGAAGCCGTTGCGCTGCGCGGTCTTGATGGCGACCGAATTCATCACGCCCCAGCCCCACAGGATGACGTGGTCGGGATTGGCCTGGCGGATCTGCAACCACTGCGACTGCTGCTCGCTGCCGGGCGGCGCCACGGCGATCTTGATCAGCTCGAAGCCGTGCTGCTTGGCCAACGCCTCCAGCACCGGCAAGGGTTCCTTGCCGAAGGCCGAGTCGTGGTACAGGTGGACGATCTTCTTGCCCTTCAGCTTGTCCATGCCGCCGTTCTTGTCGCCCAGGTACTTGATCATGCCGGCGGCCTGGTTCCAGTAGCTGGTGATGAGCGGGAAGATGTAGGGGAAGACCTTGCCGTTGGCGGCGTCGGAGCGGCCGTAGCCGATGGTGGTCATCGGGATCTTGTCCTGCGCGACGCGGTCGAGCACACCGTAGGCGACGCCGGTCGACAGCGGTTCGACCAGGGTGGCGCCGCCGTTCTTGGTTTTCAGGCGTTCGTAGCATTCGATGCCGCGCGACGGGTTGTATTCGGTCTCGCATTCCTCCCAGCTGATCTTGACGCCGTTGACGCCGCCGTTCAGGTTGACCAGGTTGAAGTAATCGATGATGCCGCCGTAGAAGCCGGAACCACCGGCCGCATACGGGCCGACGCGGTAGGACGGCAGGGCGATGAACTGTTCCGTCACCGGCTGGGCCCAGGCAGGGGCGATGCCGCCGACGGCGGCGGCGGCCAATGCGGCGCCGAGTGCGAGAGTCTTGATGCGTTTCATATGTGCTGTCTCCTCAAGGGGTTGAATATCGGATGGGCCAGGGTCGGGTTCAGTGCGGGAAGGGCCACAGACGCAACTTCTCTTTGCCAATTTGCCATAAACGCGCCAGGCCGTGTGGCTCGACGATTAAGAAAAAGATAATTAATGCGCCGAACACCATCAGTTCCAAATTGGAAGCCACGCTGGTCGGCAGCGCCAGGCCGTGCGCCAGCACGTTGAGCAGCACCGGCAGCAGCACGATGAAGGCGGCGCCGAGGAAGGAGCCGAGCACCGAGCCGACGCCGCCGATGATGATCATGAACAGGATGCGGAACGACAGGTCGAGGTTGTAGGCCTCCGGCTCGACGGTGCCGAGGTAGGCGAAGGCGTACAGCGCGCCGGCCACGCCGCAGTAGAAGGAGCTGACGGCGAAGGCCAGCAGCTTGGTGCGCATCAGGCGGAAGCCGATCACCTCGGCCGCCACGTCCATGTCGCGCACCGCCATCCAGGAACGGCCGACGTTGGAGCGGATCATGTTCTTGGCCAGCAGCGCCATCAAGGCCACCACGCCCAGCACCAGCAGGTATTTGCTGCCCGGCGTGTCGAACTGGTAGCCGAGGATGCTGATCTTTTGCGCGGTGATGACGCCGGAGCTGCTGTAGTTGGTCAGGTAGGGGATCTTGGTCAGGCACCAGACGACGAAGAACTGGGTCGCCAGCGTCGAGGCGGCCAGGTAGAAGCCGCGGATGCGCAGCGAGGGCAGGCCGAAGGCGATGCCGACCGCCGCCGCCGACAGGCCGCCCAGCACGAAGGCCAGCAGGATGGGCAGGCCGGGCAGGCGCGCCATGAAGTTGTAGGCGCCGAAAGCGCCCACCGCCATGAAGGCGGCGGTGCCGAGCGAGAGCTGGCCGGCGTAACCGGTCAAAATGTTCAGGCCCAGCGCGGCCAGCGCGAAGATCAGGAAGGGGATCAGGATCGCCGACAGCGCGTACGGCGAGGCGAACCACGGCACGACGACAAAGGCCAGCAGCAGCAGCGCGGCCATGGCGTAGCGGTCCTGGCGGATCGGGAAGATCTGGTTGTCGGCCTGGTAGCTGGTCTTGAATTGTCCTGCTTCACGATAGAACATCGGGATTTCCTCTAAATTGGCGCGAAAACGATATAAATCTTATAAATCGTATGCTGCATTTCGTGTGCCGCTCAAATGCGGCGGATGATCTTTTCGCCGAACAGGCCCTCGGGCCGCACCAGCAGGAACAGCAGGGCCAGCACGTAGGGGAACCAGCCCTCCAGGCCGCCGCCGACCATCGGCCCCAGATAAACCTCGGCCAGCTTCTCCGAGGCGCCGATGATCAGGCCGCCGACGATGGCGCCGGGGACCGAGGTGAAGCCGCCCAGTATCAGCACCGGCAAGGCCTTCAGGGCGATGAAGGTGAGCGCGAACTGCACGCCGTTGCGGGCGCCCCACAGCAGGCCGGCCACCAGCGCGACCATGCCGGCCACCGCCCACAGCACCGCCCAGATGCGCTGCAGCGGAATGCCCACGGCCAGCGCGGCCTGGTGGTCGTCGGCCACGGCGCGCAGGGCGCGGCCGACCTTGGTCTTGGAGAACAGCAGGGCCAGCGCGGTCACCAGCACGCCGCAAATGCCGGCCGCCACCACGTCGAACTGCGAGACGATGATGTTGAAGTGGTCGAGCAGGTACTGCAGCGGCACGTCCTCGATCGGCAGGTCCAGCTTGTGCACCTGCGAGCCCCACATCAACTGGGCCAGGCCCTCGATGAAGAAGGCCAGGCCGATGGTGGCCATGAACAGGGTGATCTCCGGCTGGTTGACCAGCGGGCGCAGCACCACCCGCTCGATGGCGACGCCGAGCAGGGCCATCACCACCATGGTCAGCGGAATGGCCAGCCAGATCGAGACGCCGAACTTGTCGATGATGCCGACGCAGGTCAGCGCGGCGAAGAAGACCATCGCGCCCTGGGCGAAGTTGAAGACGCCGGAGGCCTTGTAGATCAGCACGAAGCCGATCGCCACCAGCGCGTACATCACGCCCGACAGCAGGCCGCCGATCAGCACTTCGAAGAAAAAATTGATGTTCATCCGTGTGTCCTTAATGTGCCAGGCCGAGGTAGGCGTTGATGACGTCCTGGTTGCAGCGCACCTCGTCGGGCGTGCCGTCGCCGATCTTCTTGCCGTAGTCGAGCACCACGACGCGGTCGGAGATGTCCATCACCACGCCCATGTCGTGCTCGATCAGCACGATGGTGGTGCCGAACTGGTCGTTGACGTCGAGGATGAAGCGGCACATGTCCTGCTTCTCTTCGACGTTCATGCCGGCCATTGGTTCGTCCAGCAGCAGGATCTCCGGCTCGGCCGCCAGCGCCCGGCCCAGTTCGACGCGCTTCTGCAGGCCGTAGGGCAGGCGTCCCACCGGCGTCTTGCGGATCGCCTGGATTTCGAGGAAGTCGATGATCTCCTCGGCCTTGACGCGGTGTTCGATTTCTTCGCGCCGCGCCGGTCCCCAGTACAGCGCCTGCATGAGGAAGTTCGACTTCATCTTCAGGTTGCGCCCGGTCATGATGTTGTCCAACACCGTCATGCCCTTGAACAGGGCGATGTTTTGGAAGGTGCGGGCGATGCCGGACTTGGCCGCCGCGTAGCAGTCCATGCCCTTGCGGTGCTGGCCGTGGTGGATGATCTCGCCCTGCTGCGGGCGGTAGACGCCGTTGATCACGTTGAGCATCGAGCTTTTGCCGGCGCCGTTGGGGCCGATGATGGCGCGGATCTCGTGCTGCTTGACGTCGAAGGAGATGTCGGTCAGCGCCTTCACGCCGCCGAACGACAGCGAGATGTTCTTCAGGTCGAGGATCACCTTGCCGGTCTTGCGGCGCGGGCCGAAGTGCGCCTCGGGTTCGTTCATTTGCATGTTCTGCTCCGTGCTCATGCCGCTGCTTGCACGGCGGGGAAGGTCTTGCACTCGGTGATCTTCAGGTCGGCCGAGACCACGCCGCTGCGGCCGTCCTCGAACTTGACCTGGGTCGTGATGAACTGGCTGGCCTTGCCCTCGTACAGGGCGGCGATCAGCACCGCGTATTTTTCGGCGATGAACTTGCGGCGCACCTTGCGGGTGCGGGTCAGCTCGTCGTCGTCCGGGTCGAGCTCCTTGTGCAGCACCAGGAAGCGGTGGATCTGCGTCTCGTCCATCAGCGCCTCGCCGGCCAGGTCGGCGTTGACCTGCTCGATGCAGTCCCGCACCAGGCCGTAGACCTGGGCGTGCGCCGCCAGCTCGGTGTAGCCGGAGTAGGCGATGCCGCGCCGCTCGGCCCAGTTGCCAACCGCCTCGATGTCGATGTTGATGAAGGCGCAGACCTGCTCGCGGCCGTGGCCGAAGGCGACCGCCTCCTTGATGAAGGGGAAGAACTTGAGCTTGTTCTCGATGTAGTTGGGGGCGAAGATGGCGCCGCCGGTCAGGTGGCCGACATCGGCCGCGCGGTCGATGATCTTCAGGTGGCCTTCGGCGTCGAACAGGCCGGCGTCGCCGGTGTGGAAGTAGCCGTCGGCGTCGATCACCTCGGCGGTGGCGTCGGGCCGCTTGTAGTAGCCGGCCATGGTGGCGGGCGACTTGACCAGCACCTCGCCGTTGGCGGCCAGCTTGACCTCGACGCCGGGCGCCGGCATGCCGACGCTGTCGAACTTGATGTTACCGTCCGGCTGCAGGCAGACGTAGGCGCAGGTTTCGGTCGAGCCGTACAACTGTTTCAGGTTGACGCCGATCGAGCGGTAGAAGCGGAACAGGTCGGGGCCGATGGCGGCGCCGGCGGTGTAGGCCACGCGCACCCGCGACAGGCCCAGCACGTTCTTCAGCGGGCCGTACACCAGCAGCGCGCCGAGCGCGTACAACAGCCGCTCGCCGGCCGCCACCGGCTTGCCGTCGAGGATGGCCGAGCCGCTGCGCTTGGCCACCTTCATGAAGTAGGCGAACAGGCGGCGCTTGACGGCGCTGGCGTCCTCCATGCGGATCATCACCGTGGTCAGCATGTTTTCGAACACGCGCGGCGGGGCGAAATAGTAGGTCGGGCCGATCTCGCGCAGGTCGGTCAGCACGGTGTCGCCCGACTCCGGGCAGTTGACGGTGAAGCCGGCCACCATCGCCTGCGCCAGCGAGAACAGGCAGTCGCCGACCCAGGCCATCGGCAGGTAGGAGAGGATGTCCTCGTCGGCGCTGAGCCGGTCGAAGCCGACCCCGCCGCCGCCGGCGGCGATCAGCGCGGCGTGGCTCTGGCACACGCCCTTCGGCTTGCCGGTGGTGCCGGAGGTGTAGAGGATGATGGCGTGGTCGGCGCCGCTGCCGGCGGCGACGGCGGCGTCGAAGAAGCCGGGATGGGCCATGTCGTGGACGCGGCCCATCTCGGCCAGCTTGTCGCAGGAGATCAGGCCGGCCTGGCGGTAGTGGCGCATGCCGCGCTCGTCGTCGTAGGCGACGTGGCGGACGTTCGGGTACAGCGCCTGCACTTCGACCAGCTTGTCGACCTGTTCCTGGTCCTCGACGATGGCGAAGTGGATGTCGGCGTTCTCCAGCACATAGGCCATGTCGGCCGCCGGCGCGTCCTGGTACAGCGGCACGGGCACGCCGCCCAGGCTTTGCGCCGCCAGCATGGCCCAGTACAGGCGCGGCCGGTTGTCGCCGACGATGGCCAGGTTCATGCCGCGTGTGAAGCCGAGCGCGGCCAGGCCGCAGGCCATGGCGCGCACCTCGGCGTTGACCTGGCCCCAGTTCCAGGTCTGCCAGATGCCCAGGTGTTTTTCGCGGAAGGCGGGATGCTGCGGCCTTAGCCGGCCGTGCTCCAATAGCCGGCGGGGAAAGGTGTCCAAGTTTGTCTGCACCAGTGTCTCCTGTTGCTCTTCTGTGAGAGCGATATTATTGATTTCTGATTCAGCAAGCGTTTTGTGTGATGATAGTAGCCTGACCTTTCCGGGCGCGTTGTCATTTCGGGGACAATTGCCGAACTTTCCATGGTGCGTAGCAACAATGAGCAGTGATCCAGTCCAGTTGAAAGAAGCGCTGCGCGCGGCGGTCTGGGCGCCGACCCTGACGCCGGAGCAGATGCAGCGTGTCGAGGCGGACATCTACGAGATTTTCGTGCCCAAGGGCGGCTACGTTTGCCGCAAGGGCGACAACGCGGAAAACTGGATCGGCATCGTCAGCGGCATGGTCAAGATGAACAACTTCTCGCCCTCGGGCAAGAGCGTGACCTTCACCGGCGTGCCGCCCGGCGGCTGGTTCGGCGAGGGCACCCTGCTGAAGGGCGAGAAGCTCAAGTACGACGCGATGGCGCTGCGCGACAGCCGCATCGCGCGCATGCCGGTCGGCACCTTCAATTGGTTGTTGGAAACGAGCCTGCCGTTCACGCGGTTTTTGCTGATGCAGCTCAACGAGCGGCTCGGCCAGTTCATCGGCATGGTGGAGAACGAGCGCCTGCTCGACATCAACACGCGGGTGGCGCGCTGCCTGGCGTCGATGTTCAACTCGCATCTGTATCCGGGGCTGGAGAAGCTGGTGCAGATCTCGCAGGAGGAGCTGGGCCTGCTGTCGGGCGCCTCGCGCCAGCGCGCCAACCAGGCCTTGCAGGTGCTGGAGAAGCACGGCCTGCTGCGGCTCGACTACGGCGGCATCCGCATCCTCGATCTGGACGGCTTGCGGCGCTACGAGGCTTGAGGTGAGCCGCTAGCGTTTCGGGAGCGCGCGTTTGGGAGTCGAGGATGTTGGCATGTCGTAATGCGCCACGTATTGGTCGATCAGCGCGCGTATCATGCGCTGGTACTGGCTGTGGTTCTTTGTTGCTTCCAACTTGAAGAAGTCCACGCTCTTTTTACTCAAGGTGAGCGTGATCTTGACCGTTTCTTCGCGAAAGATGAGCTGGTCGGGAGGCGGTAGAAAATCGGCGATCACCCTGGCCTCTATCGGTTCATCGGTGTACTTGATTCGCGCGTTCATAGATCACTTTCCCCTTTCTCCAATAGCCAGCGCCGAAAATTCGAATTGTGCTGTTCCGATAGGTGAATCGTACCGACAGGACTTCTTCGTTGACCATGCCAAAGCAAAAATAGCGTTCCTCGGACTGGCTATGCGCCGTGTCCTCGGCGATAACTCGGTTGGGATCTACAAATGCCAGTTGAGCCGAAGCAAACGAAACGCCATGCTTCAGGCAGTTGATGACATTCTTGCTGTAGTCCCATTCGAACTTCGGTGTCATAGGTCAGGCTAGCACGAAGCTGAAAAATAGCCATAAAAATGTACGGCTATTTGTATGGTTGCGGTCGGTTCGCGCAGGTGTTGGCGAAGGTGGGGCGTTTCCGCAGCGAAGCGCCTTCTGCCATGGCCCCAATCGCGGTATCATAGGTCTCATTCTGCCGCCGCCGGCAGAGCCGTATAAACGATTTGAACAGTCTTCATGCACACACCAGCTAGAACCGATGTCGCCGGGCGCCTCGCGCAGCTGCGCCAGGCCATGGGCCGTCACCAGATCGACGCGTTGATGGTGCCGTCGGCCGATCCGCACCTGTCGGAATATCTGCCGGCGCGCTGGCAGGGCAGGCAATGGTTGAGCGGCTTCACCGGCTCGGTCGGCACCTTGATCGTCACGGCCGATTTCGCCGGCGTCTGGACCGATGCGCGCTACTGGACCCAGGCCGAGACGGAGCTGGCCGGCAGCGGCGTGCAGTTGATGAAGCTGCCGTCGGGCGCCAGCGTCGAGTACATCGGCTGGCTGGCCGCGCGCATGCGCAGCGGGCAGACGGTGGCGGTGGACGGCGCCGTGCTGGGCCTGGCCACGGCGCGCTTGCTGGCGCAGGCATTGGATGCCGCCGGCGTCACGTTGCGCAGCGATCTCGATTTGCTCGACGAGGTGTGGGACGAGCGTCCGGCGCTGCCGGCCGCGCCGGTCTATGAGCACCTGCCGCCGCACGCGGTGCAGAGTCGCGCCGACAAGCTGACCGAGCTGCGCGCCGCCATGGCCGCGCTGGGCGCCGGCCGCCACCTGATCTCGACCCTGGACGACATCGCCTGGTTGTTCAATCTGCGCGGCGCCGACGTCAACTTCAATCCGGTTTTCCTGGCCCACGCGCTGATCGGCCCGCAGCGCGCCACGCTGTTCGTCGGCGAGGACAAGATCGCGCCGGCCCTGCGCGCCGTGCTGGAACAGGACGGCGTCGACCTGGCGCCCTACGCCGGCCTGGCCGCCGCGCTGGCCGCGCTGCCGGCCGATACCGTCCTGCTGCTCGACCCGCGCCGCCTGACCCACGGCACGCGCCAGTGCGTCCCGGCCGCCGTCACGGTGGTCGAGGCGATCAACCCGACCACCTTCGCCAAGTCGCGCAAGAGCGCGCAGGAAGCCGCGCACGTGCGCGCCACGATGGAGCAGGACGGCGCCGCGCTGTGCGAATTCTTCAGCTGGCTGGAGCAGACCCTGGCCGATGCGCGGCGCGCGCCGCTGACCGAGCTGGCCATCGACCGCGAGTTGACGGCGGCGCGGGCGCGCCGGCCCGGCTTCGTCAGCCCCAGCTTCGGCACCATCGCCGGCTTCCGCGCCAACGGCGCCGTCATGCACTACCGCGCCAGCGAGGCGGCGCACGCCGTCATCGAAGGCGACGGCCTGCTGCTGATCGACTCCGGCGGCCAATACCTGGGCGGCACCACCGACGTCACCCGCGTGGTGCCGGTCGGCGCCATCACGGCGCCGCAGCGGCGCGATTTCACGCTGGTGCTGAAGGGGGTGATCGCGCTGTCGTCGGCGCACTTCCCGCGCGGCGTCAAGTCGCCCATGCTCGACGCCATCGCCCGCGCCCCGCTGTGGGCCGAGGGCATCGACTTCGGCCACGGCACCGGCCACGGCGTCGGCTACTTCCTCAACGTGCACGAGGGGCCGCAGTCGATCTCGCCGTCGGCCATGGCGGAGCCGCAGACGGCGATGGAGGAGGGCATGATCACCTCCATCGAACCGGGCATCTACCGGCCCGGCCAGTGGGGCATCCGTATCGAGAACCTGGTGCTCAACGTGGCCGCCGAGGCCAGCATGTGGGGCGACGATTTCGGCCCCTTCTTGCGCTTCGAAACGCTGACCTTGTGCCCCATCGACAGCCGTTGCCTCGACCTGGCGCTGCTGCGCGGCGACGAGCGGGCCTGGCTCAACGATTACCATGCCCGGGTGCGCGAGCGCTTGCGGCCACACCTGTCGGGCGCCGCGTTGGCCTGGCTGGAACAACGCACGGAGGCCGTATGAGCGGACGTTCAACCCGGGCCACTTCCGCCGTCGACCGTCTCAAGGTCCGCAGCGGCAATGCCAAATATTCGATGTCGCGCACCGGCGGCGGCCTGTTCTTCCTGACCGAGGCGCCGGGCGGCCCGCCGCTGTGCGCGCCGCTGGAGCTGGACGACTTCGTCGCCTTCGTCAACGGCCACGGCCCGCAGACGCCACGGCGGGTCAGCAAGCTCGATGTCGCGTTTGAAAAGCAGTTGAACAAGAAAGCCCCGGACTAGGCTACGGCGGCGCGGGCCTGGCCCGCAGCGTGCGCCGAGCCGGCGCCAACTTTGACAACAGGGCCGCAATGCCAACCATCGAATTCCTTACCGCGTACTGGTCCACCGGCGAGCTGGCCACCAACGGCGTCATCCTGCTCAACCTGATCGGCGCGCTGCTGCTCGGCCTGCTGGTCGGCTACGAGCGCTCCTACCACGGCCGCGCCGCCGGCATGCGCACCTACGGCCTGGTGTGCATGGCCTCGGCGGCGTTGACGGTGATCGGCGGCTATCCCGGCTTCTGGTTCGGCGGCCACGTCACCGCCATCACCACCGGCACCGACCCGACCCGCATCATCCAGGGCATCGTCACCGGCATCGGCTTCCTCGGCGCCGGCGTCATCATGCGCGAGGGTTTCAACATCAGCGGCCTGACCACCGCCGCCTCGATCTGGGCCTCGTCGGTGATCGGCGTGATGTGCGGCGTCGGCTTCTACCTGTCGGCGATGGGCCTGGCGCTGCTGTGCGCGATGTCGATGATCTTCCTGTCCAAGCTGGAGGCCTGGCTGCCGTCGCGCCACGCGGTGGCCATCACCATGCGCTTCAGGCAGAACTACATGCCGCAGGAGCCGGCGCTGCGCGCCATGGCGCTGGCGCGCGGCTACGAGATCGCCGGCGGCTCGCTGATGATCGGCAGCGACGGCGGCCGCCAGGAGTGGCGCTTCGTCGCCATCGCGCTGAGCAAGCGCAGCGGCTCCTCGCTGGCGGCGGTGGCCGCCGAACTGGCGGTGTTCGACGGTATCGACAGCTTCCAGCTGTCGCACGCCCGCAACTAGGGCGGCCATGACTTCAAGGGGGCGGGGCATGATGAATCCACAGGCAAGGGCGGTCTTCGAATTCTGGTTTCCACCGCTGGGCAGCCCGGGCCACGGCGCGGCGCGGCGCGAATGGTTCCAGAAGGACGCGCGCTTCGACGCCGAGATCGGCGACCGCTTCGGCGCGCTGATCGAGCAGGCGCTGGCCGGCGGCCTGCGCGAGTGGGACGCCGAGGGGCCGCAGGCGGCGCTGGCGCGCATCCTGCTGCTCGACCAGTTCACCCGCAACGTGTATCGCGGCGCGGCGCGCGCCTTCGCCGGCGACGCGCTGGCGCTGCGCGCGGCGCAGGACATGGTCGACGCCGACGAGGACCTGGCGCTGCCGCCGCAGCAGCGCGCCTTCATCTACCTGCCGTTCGAGCACGCCGAGGACGACGAGATGCAGGTGCAGTCGGTCGGCCTGTTCACCCGGCTGGCGCAGGCGGCGCCCGAGTTCGACGGCATGCTCGACTTCGCCCACCGCCACCGCGACGTCATCAAGCGCTTCGGCCGTTTCCCGCACCGCAACGCCGTGCTCGGCCGCGTCTCGACGATGCTGGAGCTGGCCTTTCTGCAGCAACCGGGCGCGGGCTTCTGATGCGGCGCCTGAACCTGGTCGGCGGCGGCCACGTCGGCGGCGTGCTGGGGCGCCTGTTCGCCGCCGCCGGCGCCTTCGCCGTGCAGGACGTGCTGACCCGCTCGCTGCCCTCGGCGCAGCGGGCGGCGGCCTTCATCGGCGCCGGCCGGGCCGTGGCGCGCGCCGACCAGCTGCGTCCGGCCGAGGTGTTGATGCTGGCGGTCGGCGACGACCAGATCGGGCCGGCCTGCGCGGCGCTGGCGGCGGCCGTGCCGCTGCGCGGCGTGGTGCTGTTCCACTGCAGCGGCGCGCTGGCCTCGGACCAACTGGCGGCGGCGCGCGACGCCGGCGCGCTGCTGGCCAGCGTGCATCCGATCCGCAGCTTCGCCGATCCGGCCGCCGTGGCGGGCTCTTTCGCCGGCACCTTTTGCGGCGTCGAGGGCGACGAGGCGGCGCTGGCCGTGCTGGAGCCGGCGCTGTTGGCGATCGGCGCGCGGCCGGTGCGCATCGACGCGGCGGCCAAGACCGTCTACCACGCCGCCGCCGTGTTCGCGAGCAACTATCTGGTCACCGTGCTCGACGCCGCGCTGCGCGCCTACCAGGCGGCCGGCATCCCGGAGGCGGTGGCGCGCGAGTTGGCGCGGCCGCTGGCCGGCGAGTCGATGGAGAATGTGTTCCGGCTCGGTGCGGCGGCGGCGCTGAGCGGGCCGATCGCCCGTGGCGACCTGGCCACGGTGGCGCGCCAGCAGCGCGCCGTGACGGCCTGGGACGCCGCCACCGGCCAGTTGTACCAGGATCTGGTGGCGCCGACCGCGGCCTTGGCGCGGCGCAAAAAGACCGGTTGAACGGGGCTGCCGGCCGCGCTCCGGCCGGTCGCGTCGATTTTCTTGCAAATTAACATTCCGAAACTATATTTTAAAGAGAAGCTTGCTAATTGCGCCTGCCGTATTAATGCTACGGTTTCACAAATAATTGGCGGGATTAGTCGACAAACAAGAGGATTAGCAATAAGCTTGATTCTTGGAATGTTTTCTACAAGAATCTAGAAATCAGAAAAACAGGTCAATACGACAACGGGCCCGGCCCGGGCCATTTGCATAGGGGTAAGAGCATGTTATTTCTGAAAAGTACCACCGTCACCAAAGCACCCGGCATCTACGAGGTCGACATCGCGGCCAAGCCGCCCGGCAAGACCTACGGCGTCTTTTTGGCCACCGACCCGGACAATCCGCCGGCCGAGGTGCTGGCCGCGCTGGCCGCGCTGGGCTTCCAGGGCACCTACAGCTCCGGCTACACCCACAAGGATCGCGGCAAGGTGCTCGACCTGCATTTCCAGAAGGACGGCACCGACCTGTTCAAGGGTTGGAAGGACGATGAACGCGAAGCCAATATGGCCGCCATCACCAGCCTGTTCAGCGGCATCGGCATCGAGATCGCGCCGCGCGTGATGTCGCTGGCGGAAGCCTACGCCTGACGGCGGGCGCGCCGCCGCGCGCGCCTCAGTCCAGCACGTCGATGTGGTATAGCGCCCAGGGGCAGGAGCCGAAACGCTCCGGCAGCGCCTTGGCCGCCATTTCCGCCACCCGGTCGGCGTCGTAGATCGCCCACAGCGGTCCGAGTCCGCCCAGCGCCATCGTCTGGCCGTCCAGATGGGTGGCGACGATGAAACCCTGAGCCCGCGCTTGCGCCTGGCTCAGCGTCACCGCATACCCATCCACCGCCCGCAACACCAGCCTGCCGCCGTCACGCGGGGCGACGCCGGCCGCCTGCAGCACGTCCAGCAGCCGCGGACCGCGCAAGGTGTGCACCTTGCCGTCGTATTCCAGCGTCGGCGCGATGGTCAGCGCCGGCAAGGCGGCGAGGGTGGCGAAGTCGAAGGCGTGGGCGCGCTCGAAGCTGAGCTTTTGCTTGTGCATCATCTGGTCGCGCAGCGGGTCGAAGCGGCCCCGGTTGGGCTTGCCGATGGCGCCGGTCAGCGTCAGCAAGGCGGGACCGGCCGGCTTGGCGGCGGCCAGGGCGCTGGCCGGCAGGGCGGCGCCGCTCAGGCCGGCCAAGCCCAGTCGGCCGAGAAACTGGCGTTTTTGCATCGTGGCTCTCCCCTGTGGTGGTGGCGCGGGCGCGCTGCCGCTATGATAACGCGCATGGACCTGTTCTCCGCCGACACGACGCTGTGCCCGATTCCCATCGCCGATGGTGAATTATCGTTTTTGCAGCATTTGCCGCTGCGCCTGACGGCCGACGAGGTGATGGCCAGGCTGCGCGACGAGACGGACTGGCGCGCCGAACATATCACCGTCTGGGGCAAGCGCCACGCCCAGCCGCGCCTGACGGCCTGGCACGGCGAGGCGGCCTATCGCTATTCCGGCATGACGCTGGCGCCGCTGCCGTTCACCGCGCTGCAGTTGGAGCTCAAGCAAGCGGTCGAGCTGGCCAGCGGGCGGCGCTTCAACAGCGTGCTGCTGAACTATTACCGCAACGAGCGCGACAGCATGGGTTTCCACAGTGACGACGAGCCCGAGCTGGGGGCCGAGCCGGCCATCGCCTCGCTCAGTTTCGGCGCGCCGCGCAGCTTCATCCTCAAGCACAAGCGGCTGCCGCTGACCGTCAAGCTGGCGCTGGGCGAGGGCAGCCTGTTATTGATGGCGGGAACCTTGCAGCAGCACTGGCGCCATGGCATCAACAAGCAAAGCCGGCCCTGCGGGCCGCGTATCAATCTAACTTTCCGCAACATCTATTAAGACGGGCTAACTCCGCCTTATTACTCTTCAGTATGCAGATATTCACAATGGTATTGTCGCTTTGACACTGTGAAATTCCAACTTACATCTCGTCACACTTCTTACGACTTGGGCACGCATGGGACTTGTCTTGGATGCTATCTTTGACACATCGCAATTCAAAGAACTGCGATCCCAAGCAAGTCCATAAACTATTTTGCTGAAAGATCCATATTATGAAAAAAATTCTGTTCGCATTGATTGCAAGCGCGACCGCCCTGACAGGTGTTGCCCAAGCCGCCGACGCCGGCACCGCTTACGTCGGCGCCGGCCTGGTCGGCAGCCGTTACAAGTTCGACATTCCCAACAGCACCAGCAGCGACGACCGCAGCGGCAGCAAGGTGTCGGGCAAGCTGTTCGCCGGCTACAACCTGGACAAGAACTGGGCCGTTGAGGGTGGTTATGCCGATTTCGGTAAAAATACCTACAACTACACGCAGAACGGCGTGAGCGGCAAGATCGAGAGCAAATCCAACTCGCTGTATCTGGCCGGTAAGTACAGCCAGCCGATCAATGAACAGTTCGCCGTCTTCGGCAAGCTGGGCGTGGCGCGCAACAGCGATAAAATCAACGGCAACAAAGGCGACAAGACCGGCTTGTACGCTTCCGTCGGCGGCGAATACGCGATCAACAAGAACGTTTCGCTGTCGCTGGAATATGAACACTACGGCAAGAACGAAAGCGACCTGGGCCGTAAGAGCGGCGCCATCACCGGCGGTCTGCGCTACAACTTCTAACAGTTAGCGTCCTTCCTTCCCGGGCCGGGGGGCGTCTTGCGGCGCCCCCCGGCTTGTCCGTTCGAGGCCGGATGCGACAGCGGCGGCCGGGTGCCGCTAATGTCCTTGTGTCCGCCTCCCCCGACAAACAAAAACGGCACGGTCTTGATGACCGTGCCGTTTTTGTTGTGCCGCTGTAAAAAGACTTACACCGTCAGTGGTTTGTAGCGGATGCGTTTCGGCTTGGCGCCTTCCTCACCCAAACGTTTCTTCTTGTCGGCTTCGTATTCCTGATAGTTGCCGTCGAAGAAGGACACTTGCGAGTCGCCTTCGAAGGCCAGGATGTGGGTGGCGATACGGTCGAGGAACCAACGATCGTGCGAGATCACCATCACGCTGCCGGCGAATTCGAGCAGGGCGTCTTCCAGCGCGCGCAGGGTTTCCACGTCCAGATCGTTGGACGGTTCATCGAGCAGCAGGACGTTGCCGCCCATCAGCAGGGTCTTGGCCAGGTGCAGACGGCCGCGTTCGCCGCCGGACAGGTTGCCGACGATTTTTTGCTGGTCGCCGCCCTTGAAGTTGAAGCGGCCCAGGTAGGCGCGCGACGGCATCTCGAAGCGGCCGACCGACAGCATGTCGGCGCCGCCGCAGACGTCCTCGAAGACGGTCTTGCCGTCGCTCAGGGAATCGCGGTTCTGGTCGACGATGGAGACGCGCGCGGTCTGGCCGATCGCCACTTCGCCGCTGTCCGGCTGTTCCTTGCCGGTGATCATCTTGAACAGGGTCGACTTGCCGGCGCCGTTCGGGCCGATGATGCCGACGATGGCGCCGGCCGGCACGGTGAAGGACAGGTTGTCGATCAGCAGGCGGTCGCCGAAGGCCTTGCTGACGTTCTTGAACTCGATCACCTCGTTGCCCAGGCGCTCGGCGACGGGGATGAAGATCTCCTGCGTCTCGTTGCGCTTCTGGTATTCGTGCTCGGACAGCTCGTTGAAGCGGGCCAGGCGGGCCTTCGACTTGGCCTGGCGCCCCTTCGGATTCTGCCGCACCCATTCCAATTCCTTGGCGATGGTCTTCTGGCGCGACGACTCGGTGGCCTCTTCCTGCTTCAGGCGGTTGCCCTTCTGTTCCAGCCAGGACGAGTAGTTGCCCTTCCACGGGATGCCGTGGCCACGGTCCAGCTCAAGAATCCATTCGGCGGCGTTGTCGAGGAAGTAGCGATCGTGGGTGATGCCGACCACGGTGCCGGGGAAGCGCAGCAGGAACTGCTCCAGCCAGTCGACCGATTCGGCGTCCAAGTGGTTGGTCGGCTCGTCGAGCAGCAGCATGTCGGGCTTCGACAGCAGCAGGCGGCACAGCGCGACGCGGCGCTTCTCGCCGCCCGACAGCACGCCGATCTTGGCGTCCCAGGGCGGCAGGCGCAGCGCGTCGGCGGCCATTTCCAGTTGCAGGTTCAGGTTGCCGCCGTCGGAGGTCGAGATGATCGCCTCCAGCCGCGCCTGTTCGTTGGCCAGGGCGTCGAAGTCGGCGTCCTCCTCGGCGTAGGCGGCGTAGACGGCCTCCAGCTTGGCTTGCGCCTCGAACACTTCGCCCAGGCCGGACTCGACCACCTGGCGCACGGTCTGCTCGGGATCGAGCACCGGTTCCTGCGGCAGGTAGCCGATGTTCAGGCCGGGCATCGGCACGGCCTCGCCCTGGATGTCGGTGTCGATGCCGGCCATGATTTTGAGCAGGGTCGACTTGCCGGAGCCGTTCAGGCCCAGCACGCCGATTTTCGCGCCCGGGAAGAAGGACAGCGAAATATCCTTGAGGATCTGGCGCTTGGGCGGAACGATTTTGCCCACGCGGTTCATGGTGTAGACGTAATTTGCCATTGAGAATCTCGGTGAAAATAAAGAAAATGGGCGGAAATGCCGAAGAGGACGACAGGATACGATAAATCGTCCCCGCCGGACACTAAATTCAGCTGGCGCGGCAGCGTCCGCCAAGCCGTATCACGCCGCCGCAGGCGCGCCGGCGGGCCGGCTCAGCGGCCTTGGCCGGCGCGCCGCCGGCCGGCCCACAGGCCCTCGGCCACATACAGGCCCAGCGCGCCCCAGATGACGACGAAACCGGCCAGCCGCTGCGCCGTGAAGGCCTCGTGGAAGAAGCAGACGCCGAGCAGCATCTGCATGGTCGGCGACATGTATTGCAGCATGCCCAGCACCGACATCGGGATGCGCCGCGCGCCGGCGGCGAACAGCAGCAGCGGAATGGCGGTGATCGGCCCGGCCGCCGCCAGCAGCCAGCGGGTGGCGTCGTGCGGGCTGTTGACGAAGGTGTTCTGGCCGTGCAGGCTGAGCCAGACCACATAGGCCAGCGCCGCCGGGAACAGGATCATGGTCTCGAAGGACAGGCCCTCGAGCGCGGCCAGCGCCGCCATCTTGCGCAGCAGGCCGTAGCCGCCGAAGCTCAGGCCCAGCGCCAGGGCGATCCAGGGCAGCTGGCCGGCCTGCCAGGTCAGCCAGGCGACGCCGCAGGCGGCCAGGCCGATGGCCAGCCACTGCGGCCGGCGCAGCTTTTCCTTGAGCACCAGCAGGCCGAGCAGCACGTTGACCAGCGGATTGATGAAGTAGCCCAGGCTGGCGTCGATGACGTGGCCGTTGTTGACGGCCCAGATGTAGACGAACCAGTTGGCGGTGAGCAGCACGGCGCTGGCGACGAAGCTGGCCACCACGCGCGGCTGGCCGCGCAGCTTCAGCAGCCATTTCCATTGGCCGCGCACGCTCAGCACTATGCCGAGGAACAACAGCGACCAGAGCATGCGGTGCGCCAGGATCTCCAGCGGCGGCACCTCGCCGATGGCGTGGAAATACAGCGGGAACAGGCCCCAGCAGAGGAAGGCCAGGGTGGCGTAGAGGATACCGGTGTTCATAGGGGGCGGGGCGGGCGGCGGCAGGGCCGGTCATTATCGCCGAATTGCCACGCCGACGCAGGGCGTGCCGCCTTGGCCATTTTTCAAATAGGCCGGGCCGCCGGAGCGGGTTACACTGTCGCATGTGATACAGACGAGGCCGAAACGCATGTCAAAATATTCTTGCTATTTGCAAATACTTATCCTATTGTGCAACGCACCAAAACAACAACAGGTGCAATCTTGACCGCGCAACACTCCTCCAAAAGCAAGCTTGCCGCGCTGACCCTGGCCGCCGTGGGCATCGTCTACGGCGACATCGGCACCAGCCCGCTGTACACCCTCAAGACCATCTTCGACCCCGAGCACGGCCTGGTGCTGAACACGCCCAACCTGCTGGGCATCATCTCGCTGATCTTCTGGGGCCTGACGATGATCGTCTCGCTCAAATACGTCAGCCTGGTGCTGCGCGCCGACAACCGTGGCGAGGGCGGCATCATGGCGCTGATGGCGCTGGCGCTGAACTCGGTCAACAAGATCTCGCGCTGGCACTTTCCGCTGATGATGCTGGGCGTGTTCGGCGCCACCATGTTCTACGGCGACAGCGTGATCACCCCGGCCATTTCGGTGCTCGGCGCGATCGAGGGGCTGGAAGTGGCCGCGCCCGGCCTGGCGCAATACGTGGTGCCGCTGACCATCGTCGTGCTGGTCTCGCTGTACGCCGTGCAGCGCCACGGCACGGCCGGCATCGGCCGCTGGTTCGGCCCGATCATGCTGGTCTGGTTCGCCGCGCTGGCCGTCATGGGCCTGATCAACATCGCCGAGGCGCCGCAGGTGCTGGCCGCGCTCAACCCGCTGCACGCCTTCCGCTTCATGCTGGAGAACCGCTTCATCGCCTTCATCGCGCTCGGCGCGGTGGTGCTGGCCTTCACCGGCGCCGAGGCGCTGTACGCCGACATGGGCCACTTCGGCAAGAAGCCGATCCGCGCCGCCTGGTTCCTGATCACCTTCCCGGCGCTGGCGTTGAACTACCTGGGCCAGGGCGCGCTGCTGCTGACCCACCCGGAGGCCATCTCCAACCCCTTCTTCCAGCAGCTTGGCAGCTGGAGCGTCTACCCGCTGGTGGTGCTGTCGACCATGGCGGCGGTGATCGCCTCGCAGGCCACCATCTCCGGCACCTTCTCGATGACCAAGCAGGCCATCGCCCTGGGCCTGTTGCCGCGCATGCGCGTGCTGCACACCTCGGAGAGCGAGATCGGCCAGATCTACATCCCGGCCGTCAACTGGCTGCAGCTGATCGTCGTGCTGATCGCCGTGGTCGGCTTCGGCTCGTCGGACAAGCTGGCCGGCGCCTACGGCATCGCCGTCACCGCCACCATGCTGGCCACCACGGTGCTGACCTTCTTCGTCATCCGCTACCGCTGGAACCTGCCGCTGTGGCTGTGCTTCGGCGCCACCGGCTTCTTCATCATCATCGACATCCTGCTGTTCTCGGCCAGCACGCTGAAGTTCTTCCACGGCGGCTGGTTCCCGATCCTGCTGGGCGGCGTGCTGTTCACCGTGATGATGACCTGGAAGCGCGGCCGCGCGCTGGTGTTCGAGAACCTGCAGAAGCACGCCATTCCGCTGGAGGACTTCCTGCAGTCGCTGTTCGTGGCGCCGCCGACGCGGGTGCCCGGCACCGCCATCTTCCTGCGCGGCGAGAGCGACGGCGTGCCGCACGCCCTGCTGCACAACCTGTCGCACAACAAGGTGCTGCACGAGCGCGTGGTGTTCTTCACCGTGCACATCCTGGAGGAGCCCTACGTGGCCGACAACGAGCAGGTGCGCATCACCGGGCTGGGTCACAACTGCTACCAGCTGAACGTGCACTACGGCTTCAAGGACGAGCCGGACATCCCCAAGGTGCTGGCCCTGTGCGCCCAGCACGAGCTGCCGTTCGAGATGATGGAGACCTCCTTCTTCATCGCCCGCCAGACTGTCATCTCGACGCCGGGCGCCGGCATGGCGCCGTGGCGCGAGCACCTGTTCGTGGCGATGTCGCGCAACGCGCGCGGCGCCGCCGACTACTACCAGATTCCCACCAACCGGGTGATCGAACTGGGCACCCAGGTGGAAATCTGAGACAAAAAATTGTAAGCGAATGTAGCGGCCGGAGGGCGGCGGACCCGGTCTGCTAAACTTCGCCAGCAACCGGCGCGCGCACGGCTGCGCGCACGCCACCACCAACAAGACAAGGGTAAACATGAAATCGAAGTTTCACATTCTCGCGGCGCTGGTTTGCGCGGCGGCCTTGACCGCCTGCGGCGGCGGTTCCAACAATAACAACAGCACGCCGGTGGTGGTGCAGCCGGCCTACGGCGCCGCCGACCTGACGCCGGGCACCGGCACCGACACGGCGTTGGCCGGCAAATACATCACCGTCAACTACGCCGGCTGGTTGTACGACGCCAGCAAGGACGACAAGAAGGGCGGCAAGATCGACAGCTCGATCGACCGTGGCCAGCCGCTGGCCTTCCAGCTGGGCACCGGCGCGGTGTTGTACGGCATGGCGCTGTCCGGTTGGGACCAGGGCGTGGCGGGCATGAAGGTGGGCGGCAAGCGCAAGCTGATCCTGCCGGCCAGCCTAGCCTACGGCGCCGGCAGCCGCGACGCGTTGAAGGACGCCGCCGGCAAGGTCATGAAGGATGCCAACGGCGTCGACTACGTCGCCGTGCCGGCCAACGCCGCGCTGGTCTTCGAGATCGAGGTGGTCAGCGTGAACACCGTCGTGCCGCCGATCGACGTGACGCCGCCAGGGCTGGTGAAGACCGACATTAAACTCGGCACCGGCACCGAGGCCACCGGCGGCAAAACGCTGGCGGTGCAGTACACCGGCTGGCTGTACGACAGCAAGAACGCGGCGGGCGGCTTCAAGGGCACCCAGTTCGACAGCTCGGCCAGCTACGGCACCGCCCCCTTCTCCTTCACGCTGGGCGTTGGCAGAGTCATCAAGGGTTGGGACCAGGGCGTGGTCGGCATGAAGGTCGGCGGCAAGCGTAGCCTGATCATTCCGCCAGACCTGGGCTATGGCGCCGCGGCCAGCGCAAAGATCCCGGCCAACTCCACCTTGATCTTCGAGATCGAGCTGGTGACGGTCCAGTAAGCCGGACGGCGCGCGCTGCGGCGCGCGGCGGCAGGATGCGGAAGGGCGACTTGCGGGTCGCCCTTTTTTCGTCCATTGTTGGCTGCGCGCCTGGCCTTTAGCGCAGCATGTCGATGTGCGCGATGCCGTCCTCGTCGTAGGGCGCGGTGACGGTCTGGAAGCCGAAGCTGGTGTAGAACTGCTCCAGCCGCTGCTGCGCGCCGATGCGTATGCCGTGGCCGGGATGCAGCCGCTCGGCGTGGGCGATACCCTGCGCCACCAGTTGGCGGCCGATGCCGCCGCCGCGCGCCGCCGGCGTGGTCAGCACGCGGCCCAGCGACATTTCGCTGTATTTGACACCGGGCGCCAGGCAGCGCAGATAGGCCACCAGCGCGCGCTTGCCGTCGACCAGCTGCCAGCCCATCAGGTGGTGGGCGGCCGGGTCGTGGCCGTCGATGTCGGGGTAGAGGCAGGTCTGTTCGAGCACGAACACCTGCTGGCGCTGGTACAGCAGCTCATACAGGTCGGCGTTGGGGATGTCGTCAAACGGGAGCCATTGCCAGTCAATCATGTGTGCCTCGGAGCGTGTCGGAGCGATGATTGTAAGGCAGGAGCGGGATCGGCGTCGCCGACGAAAGCGGCGCCGCGCTCCACGGGGGAGGGCGGCGCCGTCGAGGGCGGGCCGGCGGACGAGCGCCTTGTGCCGTCGTCCGCTGCGGCCAATGCCGGGCTTACACCAGGGTCAGGGTGACGTCGATGTTGCCACGGGTGGCGTTCGAGTACGGGCAGACGATGTGGGCGGCGGCGACCAGTTTCTCGGCTTCGGCGCGGTCCAGGCCCGGCAGCGAGATTTTCAGTTCGACTTCGATGCCGAAGCCGGTTTCGATGGCGCCGATGCCGACCGTGCCGTCGACCGAGACGTCAGCCGGGACGGCGATCTTGTCGCGGCCGCCGACGAATTTCAGCGCGCCGATGAAGCAGGCCGAGTAGCCGGCGGCGAACAGTTGCTCGGGGTTGGTGCCGACGGCGCCGGCGCCGCCCAGTTCCTTCGGCGTGGTCAGTTTGACGTCGAGCACGTTGTCGGAGGAGACGGCACGGCCTTCGCGGCCACCGGTTGCTTTAGCGTTTGCGCGGTACAGGACTTGTTTGATGGACATGATGGATTCCTTTTCAGTGAGTGGGAACAGCATTGTTCAAGAATATTGCAACAAAATTGTTTACTATTAAATAGCAAGCTACTTATTTTAAAAAACGACTACTGGGTGTTCGGCTACTTCCGGCGCCGTTTCTGCGGCGCCCGTGAACACACTGTAAATCGTACACAATTAAATAGCAAGCGATATTTATTGAAAATTGAGTCCTCTTATCCCTGTCATCAAATAGGCGTAAAACAGATCGGATGTTGAGCTGCAGATTTATCCGGAATAATATATGCATCAATCAAATTGATGCATATTATTACTTGCACATTTGAAAAATTGCAGGTATATTTGCATCATGATGATTGATGCGAATATCTTACATATTGCTGAAGTGGCCGACGTACGAGGTGGCTACCCGTTCCGAGGTTCCATCGAAGAGTGGATGGATGGAAGCGCCCTAGCGGTACAGATGAAGGACGTCGATCCTGAGCACGGTGTTAGTTGGCCCGGCGTGATTCGTACTGAGTTGGCTGGGCGAAAACAGCCGGACTGGCTTAAGGAAGGCGACATCCTTGTCGTTTCCAAAGGTGCTCGCTTTTACGCCGTCTGCTTAGATCACCCGCCACGCCCAGCTGTGTGTAGCCCACACTTTTTTCACCTCCAAGTGAAGTCATCAGTAGCAGTGTTGCCAGCGTTCGTTGCATGGCAAATCAACCAGCCCCCATTTCAGCGACAACTATTGCAGGCGGCTGAGGGCAGCAGCCAACTCAGCATACGTCGTCCGGTCCTTGAGGCACTAACGCTCAGCATTCCATCACTGGGTGATCAGCGACGCATCGTGGCTCTGGTGGAGCTTGCCCGCCAAGAGCGCCAAACACTCAAACAACTTATTCGCAACCGCGAGCTGCAAATCAATGCACTCGCTGACGCTTTGTTCCAAGCAGCGACCTAAACATTTGCAGGATACCCATGAACGACACCACAATGACAACAACCTCCGTGAGCCAAGACGCAATCAACGGCGCTGTTTGGGCCGCGTGCGACACCTTCCGTGGAACAGTAGACCCGAGCATTTACAAGGACTTTGTCCTGACCATGTTGTTTCTTAAGTACGTATCCGATGTTTGGCAGGATCACTATGACAGCTACAAGAAGCAGTATGGCGACCACCCGGAACTGATTACGGAAATGCTCAAGAACGAGCGTTTTGTATTGCCCGCCAGTGCCAGCTTCTATGCATTGCACACTTTGCGGCACAGCCCCGGCAATGGTGAGCGGATTGACAAGGCTTTGCATGCCATCGAGGACGCCAACCTGACCAAATTGCGGGATGTGTTTCAGGACATCAGCTTCAACTCAAACAAGTTGGGCGATGAGCAGCAGAAGAACGACATCCTGCGTCATTTGCTGGAGGACTTCTCAAAACCAGAGTTGGATTTGCGACCTAGCCGTGTCGGCACGCTGGATATTATTGGCAACGCTTACGAATTCCTCATCAAGAACTTCGCCTCCAGTAGCGGCAAAAAGGCCGGTGAGTTTTACACGCCACCTGAGGTGTCGTCATTGATGGCGCGGCTGATGGCCCCGCAAGAGGGCGATGAAATTTGTGACCCTACCTGTGGCTCCGGCTCCTTGCTGATGAAATGTGGCCGCTTGATCCGCGAGAATACGGGCTCGCGCAAATACGCGCTGTATGGGCAGGAGGCCATCGGCAGCACTTGGGCGCTGGCTAAGATGAACATGTTCCTGCATGGCGAAGACAACCATCGGATTGAGTGGGGCGACACTATTCGCAACCCGAAACTGTTGGACAGCGCAGCCAGCCTCAAACACTTTGACATCGTTGTCGCCAATCCTCCGTTCAGCCTGGAAAAATGGGGACATGAGGGGGCGGAGGCCGACAAGTTCAGCCGTTTCCGTCGGGGGGTACCGCCGCGCACCAAGGGCGACTACGCATTCATTCTGCACATGGTGGAAACCATGAAACCCGGCACAGGGCGCATGGCGGTGGTTGTTCCGCACGGAGTGTTGTTCCGTGGTGGAGCAGAGGGCCGCATCCGCCAAAAGCTGATCGAGGAGAATCTGCTCGACGTGGTGATTGGTCTGCCCGAAAAGCTGTTCTACGGTACGGGTATTCCCGCTGCCGTCTTGGTGCTGCGCAAAAACAAGAAAAATGACAAGGTGCTGTTCATCGATGCCAGCCGTGATTTCGAGGCCGGGAAAAACCAGAACTTCCTGCGCGAATCCGACTTGCAACGGATTCTGAGCACTGCATTCACACTGCAGGGGGCAGACAGATACGCCCATCTTGCGACCCCCGCAGAGATAGCGGAAAACGACTTCAATCTCAATATTCCGCGCTATGTGGACACGTTTGAGGAGGAGGCCGAGATTGACCTGATGGCGGTGCGTAAAGAGCGTGAACAGCTCAAAACTGAACTGGCAAGCTTGGAGGCACAAATGTCCGTGTACTTGAAGGAGTTGGGTTATGAGTGAGCCCACCAAGCCAACAACTGACCAGGGTGAGCTGGTCCTGTACACGTCCGAGGACGGCAGCGCCACTTTCTTTCTACGGGCGCAGGGTGGAACTGTATGGCTGACGCAGATGGAGTTGGCTGAACTGTTCCAAACCTCTGTTCCCAACGTTAACATCCACATCAAAAACATACTTGAGGAAGGCGAGCTCCAGTCTGAGGCAACTATTAAAGATTACTTAATAGTTCGGACGGAGGGCCGGCGGCAAGTCAAACGTCCAGTCAAACTCTACAACCTAGATATGATTCTGGCGGTGGGGTATCGGGTCAAGTCTCCGCGTGGCACCCAGTTCCGCCAGTGGGCCACTACCCATCTGCGCGAATACTTGGTCAAAGGCTTCGTCATGGACGATGACCGTATGAAAGACCCGGTGGGCTGGGACTACTTTGACGAGCTGCTCCAGCGCATCCGTGAGATACGGGCGTCCGAGAAGCGTTTCTATCAAAAGGTACGCGATCTGTTTGCCTTGTCGGTGGACTACAACGACAACGTCAACACGGTGGGGCACTTTTTTGCCGAAGTGCAAAATAAAATGCTGTACGCAGTCACTCAGCAAACTGCGGCAGAAATTATTGTCAATCGCGCCGATCCTACACAACCCAACATGGCATTGACTGCATGGAAGATTGATCGTGTTCGCAAGACGGATGTCATCGTTGCTAAGAATTACCTAACTGCGGATGAAATCGACCATCTGAACCGCCTGGTTACCACCTTCCTGGAGTTTGCCGAGCTGCGAATTCGCCAGCGCAAACAGTTGGTCATGGCCGACTGGCGGCAATACGTGGACAACTTTATCCAGTTCAATGAAAGCCCCTTACTCAAAGGTGTTGGCCGCATGAGCCACGACGCCATGCTTAAGATCGTGCATGGTCGGTATGAGGCATTTGACGAGCAGCGGCGCAAGGCTGAGGCCGTCGAAGCGGACAATGCGGATATGAAAGAGCTTGAGCAAGTTGAAAAGCGGCTTACTAAGAAAGGAGGGCGTGATGTTACCTAGTGGCTGGAAAAAATACTTGCTTGGGAATATAGCAACCTTCAGAAATGGACTGAACTTTACGAAATCCGATGCTGGCGAAAAAATAAAGATGGTCGGCGTTGCTGATTTCAAAAATCGCTCGAAACTCGAAAAAAATTATGAATTGGATTCAATCAAGGTTGCAACGAAGGTTCGTGATGCGGATTTGCTGAAATCGGGTGACCTTCTATTTGTTCGTTCCAACGGAAATAAAGAATTGATCGGCCGCTGTTTGTATTTCCCTCATGTAACTGATAGGATATCTTTTTCTGGATTCACCATACGTGGAAGAGTCGATACCTCAGTGATCGAACCAGAGTTTGCATCCTATTTGATGCGATCAAAAATTGTCACGGATCAAATTTTCTTAGGCGGGAGTGGGACGAACATATCTAATCTGAGCCAAGAAATTCTGTCTAAAGTTGAAGTAAAAATTCCTGATCTTACTGAGCAACGCCGCATTGCCAATATCCTCTTTACTTGGGATCAAGCCATTGCAACGACTGAAAGGTTAATTGAAAAAAGCCAGAAGCAGAAGCTTTCCTTAAAAAAAATATTATTGAGCGGGAAGAGACGATTTTCAAATCCAAGAGGCCCGTGGGGATATGAAGATATTGGTGTAATTTTCGAACGAGTTCGTTGTAAAAATACCACTGGCAATATTAATGTTTTAACCATATCTGGCGAGCGTGGTTTGATTAATCAGCGTGACTATTTCAATAAATCTGTAGCGAGTACGAATCTGGCAGGATATACCCTAATTGATCGAGGAGACTTTGCCTATAACAAAAGTTATTCGGCTGGTTATCCGATGGGTGCGATTAAGCCATTGTTGGAATACGATTCAGGAGTTGTTTCAAGTTTATATATTTGCTTCCGATTACGTAAGGAGGTTGATGCGAGCTTGGATTTTTTCAGACACTATTTTGAGGCTGGATTTCTGAATCAAGAGATAGAGGGTATCGCTCAGGAAGGCGCGCGCAACCATGGTCTTTTGAACGTTGGAGTAACAGATTTTTTCAAGCTTCGGTTGCATGTTCCTGATGGGGCGGAGCAACGCGATATTGCAGAAGTTATCAATGTGGCCGAGGCCGAGGAGCTGCACTTTAAGAGGCATCTTCAGACATTATTGATAGAAAGGCAGGCGTTAATGCAACAGTTGTTTACGGGAAAGCGTCGAGTTCATTTGATTGATGCCAAAATGGCGGCGCAGGTATGAACACAACTCCAAACTCCAGAGAGCAATACAGCGCCCACATTCCTGCGCTGCACCTGCTGTGCAACCTCGGCTGGAACTTCATTGCGGTGGCTCAAGCTCTTGCTCTACGTGGCAGCACGCGGGAAGTTTTGCTAAAAGGCCGGTTGATCGAGGTGTTGCAGACGCGACGATATGAGTACAAGGGGGAGTGGTATCCGCTGTCTCCCAGCGGTATCGATCAAATCGTGCGGGAGTTGTCCGCATTGAGCCTTGCCGAGGGTCTGCTACCCGCTAACGAGCGGCTGTATGCCAAGTTGGCGTTGGGCATCACAGTCACAGAGTTCATGACCGACGGCAAGAAACACCAGCCCACGATTCATGTCGTGGACTGGACCGATGTCTCGCTCAACCGTTGGGACGTGACAGAAGAGTTGGAAGTGCTGGCCGCCCAAGGTACACATTGCCGGCTACCGGATGTGGTTTGCTATGTGAACGGCATTCCGCTAGCAGTGATCGAGGCCAAGCGTCCTGAATCATCTGGCGGCAGTAACCCAGCCAAGGCAATGGTGACTGAAGGTATCAGCCAGCATCTGCGTAACCAGCGACATGATGAAATTCCAAACCTGTTCGCCTATGCACAGTTATTGCTTTCGATTAGTCAGACTGAAGGCCGCTACGGCACTACGCACACGGCGGCCAAGTTTTGGGCCAAATGGCGCGAAGAAGAGTTTGATGATGCTGAGATCAGCTCCGTGAAAAACGCGGCCTTACCACCAGGTACGCGTGACGCTCTCTTTGACGGTAAGCCTGCACCGTTGGCGGCCTACTTTGATGCCATGTGGGCGCAAACCATGCGGCCGACTGACCAGGACCGTATGCTTGTTAGCCTCTTGACGCCTCAGCGGCTATTGGAATTCTTGCGGAGTTACGTGCTGTTCGACCGGAAGGTTGGCAAGATCGTTGCGCGCTACCAGCAGTTTTTCGGTATTCGTGCGCTGTTGACACGCATCAGCCAGATACGATCCGATGGGGGGCGTGAGGGTGGCGTGCTGTGGCACACGACCGGCTCGGGCAAGAGTTTCACCATGGTGTTCCTGACGAAGGCGCTGCTGCTAGTGGAGCCGTTGAAAGAGTGCCGCGTAGTAGTGGTCACCGACCGGATTGATCTGGAAGGACAGTTGTCACGCAATTTCATATCAGGTGGGGCATTTGGTTCGTCCATCGCCACTCAGAAGGACGGCGAGAAAAGCCGCGCCTTGTCTGGTCGTGATCTCGCCAAGCGCATCGGCAGTGGCACCGAGCGAATCTCCTTTACTTTGATACACAAGTTCAACACTGCATCCAAGTTGTCTGAATGTCACAATGATTCTCACAATCTGATTGTATTGGTGGATGAGGGGCACCGCAGCCATGGCGGCGAAACACATGAGCGCATGAAGAAAGCCCTGCCCAAGGCTGCCTACATCGCCTTCACGGGCACGCCTTTGCTGAAAGATGAAAAGACCGCCAACAAGTTCGGCCCTATCGTCCATTCCTACACCATGCAACGTGCGGTCGAGGATGAAACCGTGGCTCCATTGTTGTATGAGGAGCGGGTGCCTGAACTGGATATGAATGAGGGAGCGGTCAATCGTTGGTTTGAAAAAATAACGGTTAACTTGAGTGAGCAGCAACGCACAGACCTGAAGCGGAAGTTTGCCAAAAAAGGGTCCATTTACGGTGCGGCCAATCGCATCGAGTTGATCGCGTGGGATATCGCCACGCATTTCAGCGAAAACATCAAGGCGCTCGGCACGGGGCTTAAGGGGCAAGTAGCCACAGACAGTAAGCTGGACGCGATACGCTACAAGAAGGCGCTGGACGAAACCGGGCTGGTGACTAGTGCCGTTGTCATCTCGGCCCCGGACACGCGCGAGGGCAATTCAGAAGTGGACGAAGACACCTTACCCGAAGTCCAAAAATGGTGGAAGCAAAACATGGCCGCCTATGCTGCGGACCTAGAGTTGTACGAGAAGCAGATCATCAATGACTTTGGTACTGACGGTGCCCCGGACTTGCTGATCGTGGTGGACAAGTTGCTGACCGGATTTGATGAGCCTCGGAATGCGGTTCTCTATATCGACAAACCGCTGAAGGGTCACAACCTGATTCAGGCCGTGGCGCGAGTCAATCGTCTGCATGATGCGAAGCGCTATGGCGTATTGGTCGATTACCGGGGTATTCTGAAAGAATTGGACACGGCCATTCGCGCCTATCAAGACTTGGAAACCCGAACCCAAGGTGGCTTTGATATGGCGGACATCGAAGGCTTGTACCAACAGTTCAGCACCGAGTACAAACGCTTACCTGCTTTGCACGACAAGCTGTGGTCGTTCTTCGCGAGTGTGAAAAATAGGCTCGACCGAGAGCAGTACCGACAGGTGCTCACTCCAAAATTCGTCAAAGGTCTTGATGGTGAAGACTACGACGAGCGACAGAAGCTGCGCGACGATTTTTATGAAGCGTTGACCGCGTTTGGCCTATGCCTGCAGACGGCGTTGTCCTCGCGTAGCTTCTTTGAGGACAAGAGTTTTTCCGAAAGTCTGATAGCTAAGTACAAGTCTGACCTGCGTTTCTTCTCGGAGTTACGGCAAACCGCGCGGCGCGATGCCATGGAAACTGTGGACTACAGCGTCTATGAGGAGCAAATCCGCAAGCTGGTGGACAAGCAGGTTATTGGCAGAGAAGTGCGTGAACCGGAGGGCGTGTATCTTGTACATCAATTGGGCAAGGTGGAAGATCCCAAGCAGTGGTCAGAAGAGAAGACGCGGAATGAGACTGACCTGATCCGCACGCGCTTGCGCAAAACCATTGAACAAGACTTGGCAGAAGATCCTTACGCACAAAAGGTGTTTGGCGAGCTTTTGAAGCAAGCCATTGCTGAGGCAGAAGCGATGTTCGACCATCCGCTCAAACAGTACGCACTGTTTCAGGAGTTCGAACAGAAGCTGGAAGTCCGCCAGACTGATGGTGTGCCCGATGCGCTGGCCGAGAAACCGCACGCAAGGGCATATTTTGGTGCAATGCGTCTGGTATTGGGCGAAAGTACTTTCATGGCGCTCAGCAATGAGGTTCTAGAAGCCCTGGTGAAACAAGCAATGGACATGGATATCGTTGTGCGTGATGCTGTGGCCGAAAACTCGTTGAATCCGCAGAATATTGAGGCCGCCATCCGCAAGGGCTTGCTGCCACTATTGTTTGGCACGCTGGGATTGGACAATGCAAAGTTGGTGGTCGAGCAGGTCATCCAAATTACCCGCGTGGGATTGAGTCGCTCTGGAGCATGATGATGGAAAACCAGTTGACCCAACACAGCATCCAGTACGGCGATGAGCTCATCCGCTTTGCCCTGCGTCGCCAGCCATTGCGTACTGCACAGCGTCTGGCTATTCATGTCGAACCCGATGGAAGTGTGTTGGTAGACGCGGCCGAGGCAACAGCTGTCGAGGCGGTGTTGACAGCAGTGAAAAGGCGAGCTCGCTGGATAAGCCAGCATGTTGGCGCTGCGCGAGAAAGGCTGGCTCATGTACTGCCCTGTGAATACGTGAGCGGCGAGTCGCTGCATTACCTTGGCCGACGCTATCGACTAAAAGTGATGGTTCAGGCGGATGTGATCCCGGTTGCGCGAATGCGTGGTGGTTTTATCGTGGTGACCGTGCCAGTTCAGTCGCCGGTCGTTATCCAGCAGACTCTCGACGATTGGTTTCGTGGCAGAGCGCGCGACGTTTTTGCTGATCGCTTAGACGTCGTGGCGGCCCCGCTAAGCTGGGTCAAAGATCTTCCCGCAACTCGCCTTCAGTTTATGAAAGTTCAGTGGGGAAGCTGTTCACCAGCAGGCCGTATCACATTGAATCCAATGTTGGTGAAGGCCCCGCGTGAGTGTATTGATTACGTTTTGTTGCACGAGCTATGCCACTTGCTGCATCACAACCATGGTCCCAAGTTCTACAAGACACTAGACCGAGCCTTGCCAGGTTGGCGCGAGATCAAAGAAAGGCTAGACAACAGGGCTGAAGAGTTGTTGCGTGCCTGACTGAGCGATGACGACGATCGCAACCACTTGCTACAAGGCCGTCTCGAAGCCTTCCAGCACATTCACCACGTTCACCCCCAGTTCCTTGACGGCGTAGCCGCCTTCGAAGATGAAGACGGTCGGCAGGCCCAGATAGGCCAGCCGTTCGCCCAGGCGCAGGTAGTCGGCGCTGTGCAGCGTGAAGCGCGACAGCGGGTCGCCGGCGAAGGTGTCGACGCCGAGCGAGACCACCAGCGCGTCGGCGCCGAAACCGGCCAGGCGGATGCAGGCCGTCTCCAGCGCGGCGAACCAGGCCTGGGCGCCGCAGCCGGGCGGCAGCGGCAGGTTCAGGTTGTAGCCCAGGCCGGCGCCCTCGCCGCGCTCGTCGGCGTGGCCCAGGTAGAACGGGTATTCGTCGCGCGGGTCGGCGTGCAGGGAGATGAACAGCACGTCGGCGCGGCTGTAGAAGATGCTCTGCGTGCCGTTGCCGTGGTGGTAGTCGAGGTCGAGCACGGCGACCTTGCCGGCGCCGTCGTCGAGCAGGTGCTGGGCGGCCAGGGCGGCGTTGTTGAGGAAGCAGTAGCCGCCGTAGAAGTCGGCGCCGGCGTGGTGGCCGGGCGGCCGGCTCAGCACGAAGCTGGCCCGCTCGCCCAGGCGCAGCGCGTGGGCGGCGTTGACGGCGCAGTCGGCGCCGGTCTTGGCGGCGGTCCAGGTGCCGGCGGTCAGCGGCGTGCCGCTGTCCATCGAGTACAGGCCCAGCTTGGCGCTGAAGTTGTCCGGCTCGATGTCGTGGCGCAGCGTGCGCACCGGCCAGACGGAGGGGATGGCGTCGCGGCCGGCGTTGGCCGGGTCGAGCGCCAGCCAGTCGCTCCAGGCGTGGCGCAGGAAGTGCAGGTAGCGCGGCGTGTGGATGCGTTCGAGCGACATCAGCGGCACGCCCTGCGGCGTGACGATGCGGCCCAGGCCGCGCCGGCCCAACTCGGCCAACACGGCGTCGGCCCGCGCCGGCGTCTCGAAGCAGGGCACCATGGCGCCGCGAAAAAATTCGCCGCGGCCGTGGTGCTGGCCGTGCTGTTCGTTGTAGAAGGTCAGCACCGCGCGGCCATGGCTAGTCGCAGTCGCCGCTGTCGTGGCACAGATTGCTGGCGCGGTAGGCCGCGACATAATCGTCGAAGTCGATGTGCGGCGCGCGCTCCATCTGGTCCTGTTCGGCCAGCGAGGCGCCGGCCAGGGCGTCGAAGTAGCCGGCTTCGGCGGCCGTCGGCGGATGGGCGCGGAAGTAGGCGGCGTGGCGCTCGCTCTGGCGCAGGCCGAAGCCGGTGAAGGAGCCGCCGTTGCCGCGCAGCTCGGCCAGCACGCGGGCCGACGGCGTCAGCTCGGGGTCGGCCAGCTTGGCCGCCTGCGCCGTCATCGCCGCGGCGTGGACCGTGTCGCCGCGCGCCGTGTCGAGCAGGGCCGCCACCGGCGCGATGCGCGCCAGCAGTTCGCCGCCCAGCTGGCGCAGGCTCACTTCGCGTTCGCCGTCGTGCAGCATCAGGCCGGGCCGGCGGCCCTCCTTGACGGTGCGGGCAAAGTTGTCGGTGTGGCGGGCGCCCTCGGCCTCGCTGATCGGCGCGCTGTCCTCCAGCGCGCAGAACAGCAGGAAGGCGTCGAGGAAGCGGCCGGTCGCCACGCTGATGCCGACCGGCTCGAACGGGTCGACGTCCATGCAGCGCACTTCGATGTATTGCACGCCGCGCGAGCACAGCGCCTGGATCGGCCGCTCGCCGGTGCGGATCACCCGCTTCGGCCGGATCGTCGCGTAGTACTCGTTTTCGATCTGCAGCACGTTGGTGCTCAGCTGGACCCATTCGCCGTCGCGCTTGGTGCCCAGCTTGGCGTAGGGTTCGTAGGGCTGGTTGACCGCCTTGGTCAGCGCGGCGACGTAGCTGTCGAGGCAGTTCTCGTGCGGGCTGAGGCCGGACTGGGCGTCGTTCTGGTAACCCAGGTCGCTCATGCGCAGGCTGGTGGCGTAGGGCAGGTAGAGGGTGTCGTCGGACAGCCGTTCGAGGCTGTGCTGGCGGCCGCGCAGGAAGCAGCTCGACAGCACCGGCGAGGCGCCGAACAAGTACATCAGCAGCCAGCTGTGGCGGCGGAAGTTGCGGATCGTCGCCAGGTAGCGCTCGGACTGGTAGGCCATCGCCGAGCGCTGGCCGGCGCCTTCCTCGTGCTCGGCCAGCACGCGCCACAGGCGTTCGTCCAGCGAGTAGTTGTAGTGGATGCCGGCGATGCATTGCATGGCCTTGCCGTAGCGCAGCGCCAGGCCGCGCCGGTAGACGTGCTTGAGCATGCCCAGGTTGGACTTGCCGTACCAGGCGATGGTGATGTCCGCCTCGTCCGGCAGCACGCTGGGCATCGACTGGCTCCACAGCAGCTCACGGCCCAGCTTGCTGTAGGCGTAGCGGTGGATGCCGTCGAGCTTGGCGATGGTGGTGCCGATGTCGGCCTCGGCCGGGGTGATGAACTCCAGCAGCGCTTCGGCGTAGTCGGTGGTGATTTGCGGATGGGTCAGGGCGGCACCGAGCGCGACTGGATGGGCGGTCGCCGCCAGGTGGGCGTGGGGGTCGACCCGCAGGGTTTCTCGTTCGATGCCGCGCAGGCCGCCCAGCAGCGCGTGGTGCTGCCGATCGGCCAGCAGGGCCAGGCGGCGAGTCAATAGATTGGACAATTTGATCTTCCTTTCTGTGCATCAAACAAAATATTTGTGCGAGAGTAACCGAAAACAGGCAAGCGCGTCGGAGGTGGCTTCAAGTCGGTCCGGCGCGCCGTGGCGCGGTCCGTTTCCAGCCTAGGATTGCTTGATATATTAACAAAAGTCGCGGCGGCGGGGCGCGGCCGGCGTCGACGCCGGCCTTGACGCCGCGCCAAGGCCGGCGGCGCTACGGCACGCGGCCGCCGCTGACGCGCTCGATGCCGGCCAGGTCGCGCCAGCTTTGCACCTCGGTATATCCTTGAGTGCTCAACAATTCGCGCACGGCGGCCGACTGGTCGTAGCCGTGTTCCAGCAGCAGCCAGCCCGGCGCCAGCAAATGGCGCGGCGCGCCGGCGACGATGCGGCGCAGCGCCGCCAGGCCGTCGGCGTGGTCGGTCAGGGCGCCGACCGGCTCGAAGCGCAGGTCGCCCTCGGCCAGGTGGCGGTCGCCGCTGGCGATGTAGGGCGGGTTGGCGACGATCAAATCGAACACCTCGTCGCCGTCCTGGTGTTCCAGCGCGGCGTACCAGTCGCTTGGCAGCAGGCGCAGCGCGACGCCGTTGTTGGCGGCGTTGCGGCCGGCCACGGCCAGCGCGTCCGGGCTGACGTCGAGCGCCGTCACGGCGGCGTCGCGCCGGGTGTGCGCCAGCGCGACGGCGATGGCGCCGCTGCCGGTGCCCATGTCGAGCAGGCGGCCGCCGGCCGGCAGGCGTTGCAGCGCCAGTTCGACCAGCAGCTCGGTGTCGGGACGGGGGATCAGCACGGCCGGCGTGACCTCGAAGGGCAGGCCGAAGAACTCGCGCTGGCCGACGATGTAGGCGATCGGTTCGCCGGCCAGGCGGCGCGCCAGCAGCGCGGCGAGGCGCCGCGCCTCGTCCTCGCTCAGCAGGCGTTCCGACTGGGTGATCAGGCCGACCCGCGTCAGGCCCAGCGCGTGGCACAGCAGGATGCGGTTGTCGAGCGGGTCGAGCGCAGTTTGCACCTGCAGCGAGGCGACGCTGGCGCCGGCGGCGACGCCCGCCGGCGCCGCCGTCAAGGGCGGCCGACCCGGGCCGCTCATGCGCGGCGGCGGCGCAGCAGCGCCCAGATCAATGCCAGCGCGCAGATGCCGAACCACAGCAGCGACCACTGCGGGATCGACATGCCGAGCCAGGGCGCGGTGGCGTCCTCGCACAGGCCGTCGGCGCGGAACACCGAGGGCAGGTAGGTGGCGGTGGGGATCTTGTTGAGCAGGGTTTCCATCGGGTCGATGCCGCAGGACAGGCCGGGGTGGGCCAGGATGTACAGGTGCTTGCCGGCCACGCCCAAGCCGGCCAGCGCGGCGACCAGGCCGAGGCCGCCGCCCAGCGCCGGCCGGCGGCTGCTGGCGCCCCACAGGCAGCCGACGGCGACGGCCAGGAACAGATAGCGCTGGATCACGCAATACGGGCAGGGCAGCATGTCCAGGCTGTGCTGCAGGTAGAGCGCGGTGGCCAGCAGGCCGAGGCAGGCGGTGGAGATGGCCAACAACAGGGTGCGGGTTTGAATCATCGGGGAGATCCGGTCAGGTTAGGGGGCCGCGCCGGCCGGCGGCTGCGGGCGGCGAAGCGGCTCATTCTCGCATAAAGTGTTGCGGCCGATCTTAGTCGGCCCTTAAACTTTAAGGGCACCTCGAAAAACCGTCATTCCGCATCGGCGGACCGCCGCGCAGGCGGGAATCTATACCCCGCATGTCCATTGGCTCAGCATGGGTTCCCGCCTACGCGGGAACGACAATTTGGTGTGCCCTTAAGCGGCGCCGCGCTTAGTCGCCCAGCGCGGCCAGCAGCTCGGCCTGGTGCTCGGCGGCCAGCGCGTTGGTCAGCTCGCCGAGCTCGCCGTCCATGATGAAGTCCAGCTTGTACAGGGTCAGGTTGATGCGGTGGTCGGTCATGCGGCCCTGCGGGAAGTTGTAGGTGCGGATGCGCTCGCTGCGGTCGCCCGAGCCGATCAGGCTCTTGCGGGTGGCCGCCTCCTTCGACTGCTGCTCGCGCAGCTGCACGTCCTTGATGCGCGCCGCCAGCACCTTCATCGCCGAGGCCTTGTTCTTGTGCTGGCTGCGGTCGTCCTGGCACTCGACCACGATGCCGGTCGGCAGGTGGGTGATGCGCACGGCCGAGTCGGTCTTGTTGATGTGCTGGCCGCCGGCGCCGGAGGCGCGGTAGGTGTCGATGCGCAGCTCGGACGGATTGATGTTGACGTCCTCGACCTCGTCGGCCTCGGGCATCACCGCCACCGTGCAGGCCGAGGTGTGGATGCGGCCCTGGGTTTCGGTGGCCGGCACGCGCTGCACGCGGTGGCCGCCCGACTCGAACTTCAGCTTGGAGTAGACGCCGTTGCCGACCAGGCGCACGATCACCTCGCGGTAGCCGCCCAGGTCGGAGGCCGACTCGGACACCATCTCCACCTGCCAGCGGTTGCGCTCGGCGAAGCGGCTGTACATGCGCAGCAGGTCGCCGGCGAACAGGGCCGACTCGTCGCCGCCGGTGCCGGCGCGGATCTCCAGGAAGATGTTGCGCTCGTCGTTGACGTCCTTCGGCAGCAGCATGGTTTGCAGCTCGCGTTCGAGCGTGCCCATGCGGCTCTTGGCGGACTCGATCTCGTCCTGGGCGAAGTCCTTCATGTCCGGATCGGCCAGCATCTCCTGGGCGGTGGCGATGTCGGCGCTGGCCTCCTGGTAGTTGTGGTAGAGCGCCACCAGCGGGCCCAGTTCGGCGTGTTCGCGGGTCATCTTGCGGTAACTGTCCATGTTGGCGGTGGCGCCTTCGGACATCAGCAATTGGTCGAGTTCAACCAGGCGGTTCGCCAGTTGGTCCAGCTTGGCCAGCATTGATGGTTTCATAGCTTATTCGGTGAGAGTGGTCGTCGTGGATGGGAGTGGCGGCGGGCGCCGGGGCGGCGCCGGGCCGCCGGCGCGCGGCGGCGGGAAAACGGCGGGGACGCTAACGGCGGCCGCGGAACAGCTGCGGCAGCAGGGTGGCCAGTTGCGCCCGTTCCTCGCCCTGGGCGCGGTGCAGCG
Organism: Rugamonas violacea; assembly: GCF_016461825.1. GTDB lineage: Bacteria > Pseudomonadota > Gammaproteobacteria > Burkholderiales > Burkholderiaceae_D > Rugamonas. Next base: position 149,160 of record NZ_JAEMNU010000022.1, read on the forward strand.
CCTGCTGCGGGCCGTGCATGAATTTGGCGGTCAGGCCGCGCGACAGGGCTTCGAGCACGGCGTCGACGTCCTCGCCCTTGGCCAGCAGCTTGCGGGCCCGCTCCAGCTCGTGCAGGCGTAGCGCCTCGCCGCTCTCCTGCAGGCCCTGGATGACCGGCACCACGGCGCGGTCGTCGATCCAGTGCATGAAGGACTGGACGCGGGTTTCGATGATCGCCTCGGCCTGGGCCACGGCGGCCTGGCGGTTCTCCATGCCGGTCTGCACCACCTTGCCGAGGTCGTCGACGGTGTACAGGAAGACGTCGCTGAGGCGGCCGACCTCCGGCTCGATGTCGCGCGGCACGGCCAGGTCGACCATGAACATCGGCTTGTGGCGGCGCGCCTTGACGGCCCGCTCGACCAGGCCGAGGCCGATCAGCGGCAGCGACGAGGCGGTGCAGGAGATGACGATGTCGAACTGGTGCAACTGCTGCTGCAGCTCGGCCAGGCGGATCGCCTTGCCGTTGAAGCGGTGCGCCAGCAGCTCGCCGCGCTCCATGGTGCGGTTGGCGATGGTGATGCTTTTCGGATTCTGCGCGGCGAAGTGGGTGGCGCACAGCTCGATCATCTCGCCGGCGCCGATGAACAGCACGTTCTGCTCGGCGATCTTGTCGAAGATGCGCTGCGACAGGCGCACGGCGGCGGCCGCCATCGACACGCTGTGGGCGCCGATCTCGGTGGTGCTGCGCACCTCCTTGGCGACCGAGAAGCTGCGCTGGAACAACTGGTGCAGATAGGTGCCGAGGCCGCCGGCGGCGTCGGCGGTGCGGATGGCGTCCTTGATCTGGCCGAGGATCTGCGTCTCGCCCAGCACCATCGAGTCGAGCCCGGAAGCGACGCGGAAGGTGTGGCGCACGGCGTCGTGCTGCGGCAGCAGGTACAGGTGGGGGCGCAGCTCGGCGTAGTTGAGCTTGTGGAAGTCGGCCAGGAAATGGGCGCCGGTGTCGAGCGAGCCGGCGCCGTGGCTGGCGGCGTACAGTTCGGTGCGGTTGCAGGTCGACAGGATGGCCGCCTCGTCGCTGCCGCGCGGGTCGTGCCGTTCGAACCAGGCGCGCGCCGCCACCACCGCCTGGCCCAGTTGCTCGGGGGCGAACGCCAGCTGCTCGCGTAGCGATACGGGAGCGGAGTGGTGGTTCAGGCCGACGGCGAGCAGTTGCATTTCGGGACCAGGCAGGTTGCGTTGAGCGTCATTATACCGTGTTGTCCCCGTCTCCTGCCCGGCGGCCCGGCCGGGCCGCCGGGCAGGCCGGCTCAGGCGCCCAGCTTCTCCAGCCGGTAGCCGTAGCTGTACACCGGCACCAGGCGGAAGCCGTTCTCCGGTTTCAGTTGCAGCTTGTTGCGCACCCGCGAGACGTGGGTGTCCATGGTGCGCGAGGGCACGGCCGTCTCGCGTATCCACACCGCCTCGTGGATGTAGGCGCGCGACAGCGGCCGGCCGATGTTGCGGAAAAACAGCAAGGCCAGGTAGAACTCCTTGTGCGTGACGTCGAGCACGATGCCGTCCATCAGCAGGCGGCCCGGCCGCGTCTCGAAGATGTATTGGCCGAACTGCAACTGCTCGGCGCCGTTCTGCGCCGGATAGGCGCGCCGCAGCAGCGCCTGCACCCGCGCCACCATTTCGCTGCGGCGCAGCGGCTTGATCATATAGTCGTCGGCGCCGGCGGCCAGGCCGGCGACGATGTCGTCCTCGCCGGAGCTGGTGGTCATGAACATGACGGGGGCGTTGTCGGTCAGCTTTTCGCGCACGCGGCGCAGCACCTCGGCGCCGCTCAGGTCGACCACCTGCCAGTCGAGGATCAGCATGTCATAGCTGTCCTTGCGCAATTGCGCCTGCAGGTCTTTGCTGGTTTGAAAACTATGGCAGGCGTGCCCGGCCGAGGTGAGCACCTGGCATATCAGATCGGCTTGGCTGCGGTCGTTATCAAGTACGGCGATTCTCATGATTGAACAGGATAGAGCGACCGGCGGCACCACTTCTGCCACCCGTCGGGAAATGTTAAGGAATAGTCACTTTGAATATAACAGAGATTTACAAAATTAGTTAGTAAAAAAGCTAAAATCTTTTCTTTAGGACATAAGTGTTACTTTTATGCGAACTCAGCTCACGTTTATACGGTACACCCGTAGCGCCCGAAGTTCAATCAAAAAATGGCTGGAAAGCAAGTCGGCAGGCGCCTTGGCGGCCGTCGCCGGGGCGGGTGGGGACGCCGGCGCGGGGCGCGGGACAGTACCGGAGCAGTACCGCTTCATAGGGGGATGGGCGGCAGGATGGCGGACCCGACGGCGGCGCCTGGCCGGCGCCGCCATCGCCGGCTAGGCGCTCGGCTGTTGCGCGGGGCGCGCGGCGGCGGCGTGGCCGGGCCGCCGCGGTGGCCGGCCGCGCCGCCGGCCGCGAGCAAGCGTCGCGCCAGTTGTATAGGCGGCCGGCGTGGCGCGGCGGACAGCGGGGATAAGGTGCTAAAGGGTAAGTTTGTGACACGAAGTGTGCCACGCGGAATGTAACGGCGCGGCCCGCGGGGCGGCCGCAAGGGGCGTGCAGACGGCGGCGGCCGCAAGGGGCGGACAAACTGGCGACGGCCGGCAGCGGCGGACAAACGGCGGCCGCCGGCGGCGCGCCGGCGCCGTCGGCGCCGGCCTTGCCGCTAGGGCAGGAAGGGCGGCGGCTCAGGCGTCCGGCAGCACCACGTTGACGTCGAGCACCTCCAGGTTGCCCTGGCGGTCCAGCGAGATCTTGATGTCGTCGGCGTTGACCTTGGTGTACTTGGAGATCACCTCGATCAGCTCCTTGTGCAGGGCGGGCAGGAAGTCCGGGCCGCCACGGCCGTTGCGCTCGCGCGCGATGATGATCTGCAGCCGTTCCTTGGCCGCCGAGGCGGTTTTCGGTTTGGAAGGGAACAGAAAAGAAAGCAGAGCCATGTCACTTGCTCCCAAAAATGCGCTGCAGCAGGCCGGGCTTTTCGTAGGTGGTAAAGCGCAGCGGCACGTCCTGGCCGAGGAAGCGCGAGACCACGTCTTCGTAGGCCTCCGCCACGTCGGTGCCCTTGAAGTGAATCGCCGGGTTGCCCTGGTTGGAGGCGTGCAGCACCGATTCCGATTCGGGGATGATGCCGATCAGCGGGATGCGCAGGATCTCCTGCACGTCCTCGTGCGACAACATCTCGTCGGCCTCGACCCGTTTCGGCGAGTAGCGGGTGATCAGCAAATGTTCCTTGACCGGTTCGCCGCCGGTCTGGGCGCGGCGCGACTTGGCCTGGATGATGCCGAGGATGCGGTCGGAATCGCGCACCGACGACACTTCCGGGTTGGTGACGATGATGGCTTCGTCGGCGAAGGTCAGCGCCATCAGCGCGCCGTGTTCGATGCCGGCCGGCGAGTCGCAGATGATGTACTCGAAGCCCATGTTGATCATTTCGTGCAACACCTGCTCGACGCCGTCCTCGGACAGGGCGTCCTTGTCGCGGGTCTGCGAGGCGGGCAGGATGAACAGGTTGTCGCAGTGCTTGTCCTTGATCATGGCCTGGGTCAGCGAGGCCTCCTTGTTGATCACGTTGATCAGGTCGTACACCACGCGGCGTTCGCAGCCCATGATCAGGTCGAGGTTGCGCAGGCCGACGTCGAAGTCGATCACGGCGGTCTTGTGGCCGCGCATGGCCAGACCGGTGGAGAAGCTGGCGCTGGAAGTCGTCTTACCGACACCGCCCTTGCCGGACGTTACAACAATAATTCTTGCCACAAATAATCCTTTTCAGAGTGCGTGCAGAAGCCGTGGCTTAAGCGCGGGATGCGGAATTGACAGATAGTATATCGATTCGGTCGCCGACCAAGCGAATTTGCGCCGGCACGCGGGCGAACTCGGCGGGGAAACCGTCCTCGAAGGTGCGGTAGACGCCGGCGATCGAGACCAGTTCGGGCGCCATGCCGAGCGCGAAGATGCGCGCGTCGGCGTTGCCGGAGGCGCCGGCCAGGGCGCGTCCGTTCAGGGTGTTGTAGACGTGGATGCTGCCGTCGGCGATGATTTCGGCGCCGTTGTTGACGACGGCGGTGATGATCAGGTCGCAGCCGCGGGCGTAGATGCGCTGGCCGGCGCGCACCGGCGTGTCGATGATCATGGTGCCGGGCGTCAGCAGCGCGGTGGCGGCGCTGACGTTGGCCAGCGCGGCCGGGCCGGGTACCGGCACCGGCGCGGCCGGCGCGGGCGCCGGCTTGGCCGGTTTGGCCTCGGCGGCCTCGGCCTCGTCGCGGCGGCGGTTGGCCGGCTCGACGGTCAGGCCGTGGGCGGCGATCGCCGCCGCCATCTCGGGCGCGGCGTTGCGCACCGCCACCGGGTTCAGGCGGTATTGCTTGAGCAGGGCGATGATGCCGTCCCAGTCGACCGGCTCGGCGCTGGGCGCCAGGTTGCCGATGTCGATGACGGTCAGGTCGTCCTCGAAGAAATCGGTGCTGCCGCCGGTCATTTCCTTGAGCGCGGCGTCGAGCGCGATGCGGTCGGCGGTGGAGAGGATGGCGGACACCGCGACCACGGTGGAAATCTTGATCTCGATCGGCTTTTGGAACAGGCTTTTGGACATGGGCGAAATGATTTGTGGGTCGGCGAAAGGCTGGGGCCAGAGTTGCCCTCCGCTGTCACCTGGGCGATAACGTCGCGCTGATGCGCGGGCACAAGCATTTTACTGTGGAAAGCCGGGAAATGGGAGGGTGTGCGCAATCAAAGCGCGCCGCCATGCGGGCTGGCGCGGCGGCGCGGAAAACCCAGCGGCCCCCCTGGGGTCGGACCCGGCGGGTCCGACCCCGGCCCTTCGCCGTCGGGTGGGGGCTTGCCTAGTCGGCCTGCTCGGCGCGCAGCCGGCGCGCCGCCGCCACCATGTGGCGCAGCGCCGCCTCGGTCTCGGCCCAGCCACGGGTCTTCAGGCCGCAGTCCGGATTGACCCACAGGTTGCCGGCGGGAATCACCGCGCTGGCCTTGCGCAGCAGGCGCACCATCTCGGCCGCGTCGGGCACGCGCGGCGAGTGGATGTCGTAGACGCCGGGGCCGATCTCGTTGGGGTAGCGGAACTGGCCGAAGCCGTTCAGCAGCTCCATGTCCGAGCGGCTGGTCTCGATGGTGATGACGTCGGCGTCCATCGCGGCGATCTGCGGCAGGATGTCGTTGAACTCGGCGTAGCACATGTGGGTGTGGATCTGCGTCGTGTCGGCCGCCGCGCCGGCGGCGACGCGGAAGGCGCGGGTGGCCCAGCCCAGATAGTCGTCCCAGCGGCCGCGGCGCAGCGGCAGGCCTTCGCGCACGGCCGGCTCGTCGATCTGGATGATGGCGATGCCGGCCCGCTCCAGGTCGGCCACCTCGTCGCGGATGGCCAGCGCCAGTTGCAGCGCGGTCTGCGCGCGCGGTTGGTCGTCGCGCACGAAGGACCATTGCAGGATGGTGATCGGGCCGGTCAGCATGCCCTTCATCGGCCGCGCCGTCAGGCTTTGCGCGTGCACCGTCCAGTCCACCGTCATGGCGCGCGGCCGCGCCACGTCGCCGAAGATGAGCGGCGGCTTGACGCAGCGCGAGCCGTAGGATTGCACCCAGCCGTAGCGGGTGAAGGCGAAGCCGTCGAGCTGCTCGCCGAAATATTCGACCATGTCGTTGCGCTCGGCCTCGCCGTGCACCAGCACGTCCAGCCCCAGCGCCTCCTGGCGTCGCACGGCGTCGGCGATCTCGGCGCGCATCGCGCTCCGGTATTGGCCGGCGTCCAGTTCGCCGCGCTTGAAGCCGGCGCGGGCGGCGCGGATCGCCGCCGTCTGCGGGAAGGAGCCGATGGTGGTGGTGGGGAACAGCGGCAGGCGCAGGCGTTCGCGCTGCGCCGTCTGGCGCGCGGCGAAGGGCGCTTGGCGGCGGTCGGCGTCGGCCGGCAGCGCGGCCAGGCGGGCCGCCACGGCGCCGTTGTGCACGCGCGCGCTGGCGCGGCGGCCGGCGATGGCCAGACGCGATTGTTGCAGGGCGGCGGCGGTGTCGGCGCCGGCCAGGGTGTGTTGCAGCAGGGCCAGCTCGGCCAGCTTTTCGGTGGCGCAGGCCAGCCAGCCGCGCACCTCGGCGTCGAGCTGGTCCTCCTCGGCCAGGCTGAAGGGCACGTGCAGCAGCGAGCAGGAGGTGGACAGCCACAGCTTGCCGCCGCGCTTGGCCAGCAGCGGCGCCAGCGCGGCCAAGGCGGCGTCGAGGTCGGTGCGCCAGATGTTGCGGCCGTCGACGATGCCGACCGACAGCACCTTGTGGTGCGGCAGCCAGTCGGCGATGCTGGTCAGCTCGTGGGCGGCGCGCACGCCGTCGACGTGCAGGCCGGCCACCGGCAGGCGGCAGGCCAGGCTCAGGTTTTCTTCCAGCGGCGAGAAATAGGTGGCCAGCAGCAGCGGCACGCCGACCTGGTTCAACTGCCAGTAGGTCGGGTCGAAGGCGTTGCGCCAGTCGCCGGGCAGGTCGAGGCCGAGGATGGGCTCGTCGATCTGCACCCAGGAAACGCCCAGCGTTTTCAGGCGGTCGAGCAGGGCGCCGTAGACCGGCAGCAATTGTTGCAGCAGCGACAGGCGGTCGAAGCCGGCGCGCTTGCTCTTGCCCAGCCAGAGGAAGGTCAGCGGTCCCAGCAGAACGGCCTTGACGGCGTGGCCCAGCGCCTGCGCCTCGGCCACCTCGGCCAGCAGGCGCTCGCCGGCCAGTTCGAAGCGGGTCAGCGGCGAGAACTCCGGCACCAGGTAGTGGTAGTTGGTGTCGAACCACTTGGTCATTTCCAGCGCGGCGCCGTGGTGGCCTTCGTGGCCGGATTGCTCGGACTGCCCGGCATGAGCGCTGTGTTCGGCGTGTCCGGCGCTGGCGTCGGCTGCTGCGTCGGCGTTGGCGTTGGCGTTGGCGCCCGCCTCGGCGGCGTGCCCGGCGCAGGCGGGGTTGCCGCAGGCGGCCGGGGCGTCGCCGTTGCCGTCAATGTTCTTGCCGACGCCGCGCGCCATGGCGAAGTAGCGTTGCAGCGGCGGCGTGGCCGGGTCGAAAGCGAAGCGCGCCGGCTCGCAGCCGAACAGCTGGATGTGGTTGGCGACCTGGTCGTAGAAGGCGAAGTCGCCCACGGTGACGAAGTCGAGGCCGGCGTCGCGTTGCAGCGCCCAGTGGCGCGCGCGCAGCTCGCGGCCGGTTTGTTCCAGCGCCTCGGCCGGGGTGTCGCCGCGCCAGTGCGACTCCAGCGCCTGCTTCAGTTCGCGCTTGGCGCCGATGCGGGGGAAGCCGGGAATATGGATTTGTATATTTTTTGTCATGATGTCATTCGCATTTAATAATGGTGCGATAAAGTGTGGCGCATTCTGATTTATAATCAAAACGAAAGATTTTGCGACTTAACATGAAAAGAATTCATACATAGACCATGCTAGAGATTCGCCATCTACGCACGCTGAGCGCGCTACGCTCGGCCGGCAGCCTGGTGCGGGCTGCGCAACTTCTCAACCTGACCCAGTCGGCCCTGTCGCATCAAATCAAATTGCTGGAAGATCGCTACGGTGGGCCGCTTTTTGAGCGCAAATCGGTGCCGATCGGCTTTACCGCCACCGGCGCCCGGCTGCTCAAGCTGGCCGACCTGCTGCTGCCCGAGATCGAGCAGTGCGAGCGCGAAGTGTCGCGCCTGTCGCAGGGCGACCAGGGCCAGTTGCGCGTCGCGCTGGAGTGCCACACCTGTTTCGATTGGCTGATGCCGGTGATGGACGAGTTCCGCCGCCGCTGGCCGGAGGTCGAGATCGACCTGGTGTCGGGCTTCCACAGCGAGCCGGCCGAGCTGCTGCGCAGCGGCGAGGCCGACCTGGTGATCGGCTCGCCCTACGGTCCGGACTTCGCCACCTTCCCCCTGTTCCGCTTCGAAATTCTGGTGGTGATGGCGCAGAAGCACCGCCTGCAGGCGCTGCGCCGGCTGGCCGCCAGCGACTTCGAGGGCGAGACCCTGATCACCTACCCGGTGCCGGAGACGCGCATCGATTTGATCCGCGAGGTGCTGCGCCCGGCCGGCGTGCAGTTCGAGCGGCGCAGCGCCGAGTTGACCGTGGCCATCCTGCAACTGGTGGCGAGCCGGCGCGGCGTCGCCGCGCTGCCCAACTGGGCCATCAAGAATTATGTCGACTATGATTATGTGGTGGCGCGGCCGGTCGGCGAGCAGGGTTTGTGGAGCGATTTGTTCGTCTCCGTGCCGCCGGCGCTGCAGCAGAAAGCCTATGTGCTGGACTTCGTCAACGTGATACGCGAGCAGTGCGCCAGCACGCTGGATGGTATCAAATTATTATCGTGACTTTTTATCACTGTTTATTCAGAATGCAAGCGATGGTTTGATTTTCATCAAGGCTGAGTTGGATGACGGCCCTTAGCATGGGTGGCTGTGTGGTGAGAACGATACGTTTGCACGGCGGAACAATTCGATCAATGTGATAAGGAACGCCATGTTTATCATTTCGGAACAATTCGCGATCGCCGGCCGCGCCCTGTACGAGGCCCAACTGGCCAGCATCCATGCTCTCACCGAGGCCGCCTTCGACAGCAGCCTGGCCCAGGTGGAGCGCAACGTGGACGCTTTCCGCAGCTCGCTGGCCGAAAGCACCGTCGCGACGCGGCAGTTGCTGGCGGCGCAGCGGACCCGCTGACCCTCGATTTCCCAAAAACCGCCCGCGCCGGCGTGGCGGAAGCGTATGATAAAAACCAGGAATGTCCTCGCGAATGAGGCTGGCACTGGTTGTGGAGCAATATTGGCAGGACTGATTGTGGCTTAACCTTAGTATTGGAGAAATAAATGGATGAGGTAGTTATTGTGGCCGCCGGCCGCACTGCGGTTGGCAAGTTTGGTGGTAGCCTGGCCAAGATTGCGGCGTCCGAGCTGGGCGCCCACGTCATCAAAGGTTTGCTGGCGCAGACCGGTATCGATCCCAACCTGATCAGCGAAGCCATCCTCGGCCAGGTGCTGACCGCCGCCGTCGGCCAGAATCCGGCACGCCAGGCCGTCATCAAGGCGGGCCTGCCGAGCAGCATCCCGGCCTACACCATCAACAAGGTGTGCGGCAGCGGCCTGAAGGCCACCCATCTGGCGGCCCAGGCGATCAAATGCGGCGACGCCAACATCATCATCGCCGGCGGCCAGGAGAACATGAGCGCCGCGCCGCATGCGCTGAACGGTTCGCGCGACGGCTTCCGCATGGGCGACGCCAAGATGGTCGACACCATGATCGTCGACGGCCTGTGGGACGTCTACAACCAGTACCACATGGGCGTCACCGCCGAGAACGTCGCGAAGAAATACGAGATCTCGCGCACCGAGCAGGACGAGTTCGCGCTGCAATCGCAGCTGAAGGCGGAAGCTGCGCAAAAAGCCGGCAAGTTCAAGGACGAGATCCTGCCGCTGGAGATCGTGCAGAAGAAGGGCAGCATCGTCTTCGACAACGACGAATACATCAAACCGGGCTCGACCATTGAGTCGCTGTCCTCGCTGCGTCCCGCTTTCGACAAGGCCGGCAGCGTCACCGCCGGCAACGCCTCGGGCATCAACGACGGCGCCGCCGCCGTCATCATGATGTCGGCCAAGCAGGCCAAGGAGCTGGGTTTGACCCCGCTGGCCCGCGTCAAGGCCTACGCCTCGTCCGGCATCGACCCGGCCTTCATGGGCATGGGCCCCGTCTCGGCCTCGCGCCTGTGCCTGAAAAAGGCCGGCTGGACCCCGGACGACCTGGACCTGATGGAGATCAACGAGGCCTTCGCCGCCCAAGCCATCGCCGTCAACAAGGAGATGGGCTGGGATACCAGCAAGATCAACGTCAATGGCGGCGCCATCGCCATCGGCCACCCGATCGGCGCGTCCGGCGCCCGCATCCTGGTGACGCTGCTGCACGAGATGGTGCGGCGCGACGCCAAGAAGGGCCTGGCCTCGCTGTGCATCGGCGGCGGCATGGGCGTGGCCTTGGCGATCGAACGCGCGTAAGCCCGGCGCGGGGGGGGGGGGGNNNNCCCGGTCGCAAGGTTTCGCAAGGTTTGCAGTGAGCACAATTTTCTTTATTGGCTGTTGAACAACTGAGGGGACGAAAAATGGCAAGAGTTGCATTGGTAACCGGTGGCATGGGCGGTCTGGGCGAAGCGGTGTGTTTCAAGCTGGCGGCACTGGGCTATAACGTGGTCACGACGTATTCCCCTGGCAATCAAAAAGTAGAAGCCTGGCTGGCCACCACCCGCGACCAGGGCTACAACTTCCGCGCCTATCCTTGCGATGTGGCCGACTACGATTCGGCCCAGACCTGCGTGGCGGCGATCGAGAAGGACATCGGCCCGATCGATGTGTTGGTCAACAACGCCGGCATCACGCGCGACATGACCTTCAAGAAAATGGACAAGCCGAACTGGGACGCCGTCATGGCCACCAACCTGGATTCCGTCTTCAACATGACCAAGCCGGTCTGCGACGGCATGGTCGAGCGCGGCTGGGGCCGCATCATCAACATCTCGTCGGTCAACGGCCAGAAGGGCGCCTTCGGCCAGACCAACTACTCGGCCGCCAAGGCCGGCATGCACGGCTTCACCAAGGCGCTGGCCCTGGAAGTGGCGCGCAAGGGCGTGACCGTCAACACCATCTCGCCGGGCTATATCGGCACCAAGATGGTGATGGAGATCCCGCAGGAAGTGCTCGATTCGAAGATCATCCCGCAGATTCCGATGGCCCGCCTGGGCAAGCCGGAAGAAGTGGCCGGCCTGGTGGCCTATCTGTCGTCGGACGAGGCGGCCTTCGTCACCGGCGCCAACATCGCCATCAACGGCGGCCAGCACATGTCCTAACCGTCACAGCCGTGCCGGGCGACCGGCGCGCGCGAGCCGCGTCACGGCGAGCATGCCGCCCAGTTGAACCGACTGGGCGGCATTTTGTTTTTGAGCCAGGCTGTTTGTCTTCCTTCACTGCGATGGGTTTGTGGTTTGCCGTCCAAGCAATGAGTGAACAGCGATTTGATATACTGGCAACAATTTCCGCGCCGGAGGCCACGCCGGCCGCCGCTCCCGCATGCTTTGAACGGAATTGACATCGCATTGAACGCCAGCCCACCGATCACGCCGCTCGACCTCGCGCCGTCCGCCCGCGTCGGCGCCCATCCCCCGCCGCCGTTGCCACCCGTCCTGCAGGCCAGCGGCCGCGAGTATTGGCTGGCCCAGTGCGCCGGCTGGGGCACCTTGGCGCTGGCCGCCGTGATTACCTCCGCCAGCGACAGCGGGGCGGGCATGGCGGGCGTCGTGCTGATCAAGTGGTTGAGCGTCGCCAGCGGACTGGTCCAGTCCCATCTGTGGCACGCGCTGCTGCGCCGGCGCGCCTGGCTCGAGCGCAAGGGCTGGCGCGGCCTGGCGCAGATCGCCGCCGCGCTGGCCGGCATGGGCGTGGTGCAGGCGGCGGTGGTGGTCGGCGCCAATGTCGTCGTCCAGGACGGCAGCATCCTCAAGGGCGACGCGCATGTCGGCATCACCTTGTTCGCGCTCAGCTTCATGTGGTTCGGCATCTTTTTCGTCTGGACCTTGTGCTATGGCCTGGTGCTGGCGCGCCGCCGCGCCCTGCGCCTCGAATTCGACAAGTTGCAGGTCGAGGTCAGCCTGAAGGACGCCCAACTGCGGGCCCTGCAGGCCCAGATCAATCCGCACTTCTTCTTCAACAGCCTCAACAGCATCCGCTCGCTGGTCTACGACGACGCCGCCGCCGCCGCGCAGGCGATCGGCCGCTTGTCGGCGATGATGCGCCACAACCTCGTCGCGGGCCAGCTCGACAGCGTGCGCCTGGCCGACGAGCTGGCCGCCGTCGACGCGTATCTGGGCATGGAAAAGCTGCGCTTCGAGCAGCGTCTGCAGGTCAGCGTGGAAATCGAAGCGGGCTTGGACGGCGTCTGCCTGCCCGGCATGATTTTGCAGACGCTGGTCGAGAACGCCGTCAAATACGGCGTCGAGCCGGTGGCCAAGCCCTGCCAGATCCGCATCAGCGCGCGCGCCGAGGGCGGCCGGCTGGCGCTGTGCGTGGCCAACCAGGGCCGGCTTGCCGGGCACAGCGGCTCGACCCGGCTGGGGCTGGCCAACGCCAACCGGCGTCTGGCCTTGCGCTACGGCGCGCAGGCCCGTTGTGAACTGTCCGAGCGCGACGGCTGGGTGCTGGCGCGCATGGTCTTACCGATGGAGCGTGGATGAAAGTAGTCATCATTGACGACGAGAGGCTGGCGCGCAACGAGCTGCGCCGTTTGTTGCGTGCGCATCCCGGGGTTGAGCTGGCCGGCGAGGCGGCCACCATCGAGGAGGGTTTGCAGTTGATCGCCCAGGCCGAGCCGGATCTGCTGCTGTTGGACATACAAATGCCCGAGGGCAGCGGCTTCGACCTGCTGGCGGCGCTGGACAATCCGCCCATGGTGATCTTCACCACCGCCTACGACCAGTACGCCATCCGCGCCTTCGACGCCAACGCGCTCGACTACCTGCTCAAGCCGATCGAGGCGGATCGGCTGGCCCAGGCCCTGCGCAAGTGCGCGGCGCGCGGCGCACCCGCAACCGCACTCGCACCGGTATCCGCGCCGCCACCGGCGCTGACGGCGCAAGCGGCCCCGGCCCCGGCCCCGGCGCGGCCGGTGGCGGGCGACACCAAGGTCTTCATCCGCGATGGCGAGCGCTGCTGGTTCGTCGCGCTCGAACAGATCGCCTTGTTCGAATCCGAGGGCAACTACACCCGCGTCTATCTGGAGCGGTCGCGTCCCTTGTTGCTGCGTTCGCTCAACCAGCTTGAGGCCAAGCTCGACGCCAGCCAGTTCCTGCGCGCCAGCCGCCGCCACATCGTGAACCTGAAGTTTGTCACCGGCATGGCGCCCGGGCCGGCCGGCGCCTTGACGCTGACCTTGCAGGACGACTTGAAGGTCAGCATGTCGCGCCGCCGCGCCGCCATGTTCAAGCAGGAGATGAAGCTGTAGTGGGCAAGCGGCGATGCGGCGCCACCCCCGGTCCGCCCACCGCCCGGGCTTACTCCGCGCCGCCCTTGCCGGCGACGCGCGGCGACACGCTGACCTGGTCGTCCTGTACCAGCGTCATCTGGCTGACCGTGCCGTCGGCCGCCTGCTCGAAGCGCAGGTGGACCCGGTTCGGACTGTCCTTGACGAAGAATTCGTTGGCCGAGTACGGCAGGATCGGCATCTTGCCACGGCCGCTGCGCTGCATGTACAACTGTTCGCCGTCGCGGCCGACCAGCCGGCTTTCCTTGTCGTTGATCCGGTAGTTGCCGACGAACTGGTCCAGCGCCGCCGCCGGCAGCTTGATCGCGCTGTACTCCGGGAACGGTTTGCCGATGGCGATGGCGGCGATCTTCTGGGCCAGATAGGCCGCGCCCGGATGCAGGCCGGCGTTGTTGCCGAGCACGGCGACGAACACCTTCTGCTCGGGAAGCCGGGTGACGAAGCTGTTGAAGCCCGGCACCATGCCGTCGTGCGACTGCGCCTTCACGTCGCGCAGCGGGAACAGCATCCAGCCGTGGCCGTACTCGGTGTAGCTGCCGTCGTTGAGCCGGTAGGGCTGTACCGTCCGCGCCCAGGACGCCGGCTTGAGCAGTTTCTGGCCGCCGATGGCCTGGTCCCACAGGGCGAGGTCGTCGACCGTCGAGCGCAGGCCGCCGGCGGCGTAGGCGAGATCGATGCTGATGGCCGGCGCCGGGCGCACGCCGTCCGGGCCGGGCGAGTAGCCGTCGGCGCGGGCCAAGGCGCGGCTCTCCCTGCCCTCATAGGCCGTGTGGCGCATCTGCAGCGGGGCGAAGATATTCTTTTCCAGATAGTCGGCATAGCCCATGCCGCTGACTTTTTCGATGATCAGGCCGAGCAGGAAGTAGCCGGTGTTGCTGTAGGCGAAGCGTTGGCCGGGCTCGAATTCGAGCGGCTGGTCCTTGAAAAAGTCGAACACCTGGGCGGTGTCGACCTGCTGCGCGGCCAAGGCCGCAAAGCCCGGCATGGCGAAGAAATTCTTCAGGCCGGAGGTGTGCGTGAGCAGGTGCTCGACGGTGATCGTCTGGCCCTTGGATGGCAAGAGCGGCAGCAGGGTCCGGACGTCGTCGCTCAGCTTGAGCTTGCCGGCCTCGACCAGTTGCAGGATGGCCACGGCGGTGAATTGCTTGGTGATCGAGCCGATCCGCATGGTCGTGTCCGGCCGCAGCGCCGCCTTGGCGTCGACGTTGGCCAGGCCATAGGCCTTGCGGAACAGCGTCTTGCCGTCGCGCGTGACGATGACGGTGGCGCCGGGCCGCTCGGCCGAGAAGTAGCCTGCCAGCGCCTCGTCGAAGCTTCGCTCGCCCAAGGGCGCGGCCGCGCCGGCGGCGGCGATGGCAGCCGCCGGCGCCTGGGCGCAGGCCGGAACGGCCAGCAGGGAAAGGAGGAGCAGGCCGATGGTGTGCAGGCTGTTTGGGCGGATCGAGGTGGTGTGCATGATGGTCTGGTCGGCGTGGCCGCGGTGGTGGGGAATGTCGACAGCCTAGCGGCGCCGCAGCGCCGCGGCGGCGCCCGCCACACCAACGCGCGATTGCGCTGGACGAGTGGTCGAAATCGCGGATGGGCGGCGGGCCGCCGGCGGGTTTTGTCGCCGCCGCCTGCTCAATAGTACAATCGAGGCTAACCGCAAAGGATAGCCATGTTCGACCCGACCTCGCCGCTGTTCCCGCCCGTCCAACCGACCCGGCAAGGCATGCTGGCGGTCGACGACCTGCACACCATCTACTGGGAGGAGGTCGGCAATCCGGCCGGCGTGCCGGTGCTGTTCCTGCACGGTGGTCCCGGCGCCGGCCTGTCGCCCCAGCACCGCCGCTTCTTCGACCCGCAACACTACCGCGTGGTGCTGTTCGACCAGCGCGGCGCCGGCAAGTCGACCCCGCTGGGCGAGTGCCGCAACAACACCACCCCGCTGCTGATCGAGGACATCGAGCGCCTGCGCGTCCAGTTCGGCATCGAGCAATGGCTGGTGTTCGGCGGCTCCTGGGGCTCGACCCTGGCGCTGGCTTACGGCCAGGCCCATCCCGAGCGCTGCCTCGGCTTCGTCCTGCGCGGCATTTTCCTCTGCACCCAGGCCGAAATCGACTGGTTCCTGCACGGCGTGCGGTGGTTCTACCCCGAGCTGTACGACGAGTTCGTCGCGCCGATCCCGCCCGAGCAGCGCGCCGGCCCGGCCCTGCTGCGCGCCTACGTCGAGCGCATCATGAGCGCCGACCCGGCGGTGCACTGGCCGGCGGTGCGCGCCTGGAGCCGCTTCGAGGGGCGCCGCGTGTTCCTGCTGCCGCAACCCGAGGAGTCGCCCTGCGACGCCCTCGACCTGGGCGTCGGCCGCCTGGAGTCGCACTACATGGCCAACCTCGGCTTCTTCGAGGACGACCAGCTGATCCGCGACATCGGCCGCATCGCCCACCTGCCGGCGGTGATCGTGCAGGGCCGCTACGACGTGATCTGCCCGCCGCTGTCGGCCCACCGCCTGCAGCAGGCCTGGCCCGGCGCGCTGCTGACCATCGTGCCCGACGCCGGCCATGGCGCCATGGAGAAGGGCATTTCGCGCGCCCTGGTCGGCGCCACCGAGCAGTTCAAGCGCATGGGCCACTTCGAGTGAGGCGCGCGAATTGGCCGGCGCGGCGCGCGGGCTGCTACACTAACGCCTGATTTGCAATCAACTAACGTCGAGCCAGCCCATTAGCAGTTGAACAAGTGGCCCACCAGAGACCAGCATAAGCGCATTCATGAACATCCAGATCGGCGACGTCGGCCACATCATTCAACTGGCGATCGCGCCGGTATTCCTGTTGACCGGGGTGTGCACCAACTTGATGGTGCTGACCAACCGGCTGGCGCGCATCATCGACCGCTCGCGCGTGCTGGAGGACCGGCTCGACATCGGCTACAGCGACGCCTACCTGAACGAGTTGGACGTGTTGTACCGCCGCTCGCGGCTGATCAACATGTCGATCACCCAGTCGACCGCCTGTGGCCTGCTGATTTGCCTGGTCATCGCCATGCTGTTCCTGGGTGACATCCTCAACCTGGCCTTGGACAAGTACGTCGCCGGCATGTTCGTCGTCGCCATGGTCTGCCTGATCAGCAGCTTCGTGCTGCTGCTGCGCGAGATCTTCATCGCCTCGGCGGCGATGCGCTCGCACCGCCACGTGCGGCAACCGTCAAAATAACACCGCCGGGCGGCCGCCCATCGGCCGCCCGGCTCACCGAATTGAGTATTGATATGCACGATTACCAACGTCCCCCGACCCTGCACCGCTACGGCGTGCGCGAAGACCTCGAACTGGCGCTGACCCAGGGCCAGTTCATCCTGCGGCCGGCCGCCAACTGCCTGACCCTGAGCTTCTCCACCGTGTGGGAACGCAAGCTGTTCGACCTGTTCTCGGCCGACAGCTGCCTGATCATCCACAACACCGAAGAATTCGGCGAGCGTCTGCACCGCGCCGTGCAGCGCGCCCTGCCCAGCTGGGCGGGCATCGACGGCGTGGTCGAATACGGCGCGCGCGCCGCGTTGGGCGCCGCCTTCACCAAGACCGCCGCCGAGGCGCCCGAGCACGAGTGGTTGTTCGCCTGGCGCGCCATGCAGAGCAAGCTGAGTTTGAATCCGGTGCTGATCAAACTCGGCAGCCTGGAGAACTTCGCCGAGCTGCGCGACCGCGACACCTACCTGGCCTGATGCGCCGCCGCCGGCGTGATTGATTGACCGACCGACCGACGCCGGCGCATCGCGTCGGCGTCGACCTTATTCGCGCTTGCCGTCGATGCGCGCCAGCACGGCGGCCATCATGCGTTCGATGTCGCCACGGATGATCTTGATGCCGAGGATGCCGGGCACGTAGAAGTTCGGAATCAGCCGGCCGCTGTAGACCACCCGGGTGCCGCCCGTCTCGGGCACCGGCACCAGTTCCCAGTGCGACTCGTAGTGCTTCATGTCGCCCGACACCAGGGCGATGTCGATGGCCGTCATCGGCGTTTCGGTGGCGCGCACCACCAGGTGGATAGACTTGGACATGAACAGGAAGCGCGCCGTGCCGAACTGCTCGATGATGACCTCGTTGCCGTTGCGCGCCAGGACCTTGCACGAGGCCAGGTCGGGCACGAACTCGTTCATTTTTTCGTAGCCGGTCAACACCCGCCACACCGCCGCCGGCGGCGCCGCCACGGTGCCAGCCGCATCCACCTCGAACATGTGTAGCACATCGAGTTCGACCCGGTTCACCGACACCTCCAGCTTGGGCAGTTCCGCCTTGCTGGTCTGCGCCATCACGGCGGGCGCCACGCCGATCAACAGGAACAGGAAGTATCGCATCATATTTCCAGCGTAAGGGAAAGGGTGGCAGAATACAAGAGCGACACGAAGCGGTTACAAATTAGCGCGGCCGGCGGTTTAGAACCACGGGTCTAGAGATTTCGGTTGTAATGCGGGCACTCCCGGTCACCACGTCAACGACTCTAAAACCATAATGACAACTTCTCGCTATCCCCACCTGCTGGCACCCCTCGATCTCGGCTTCACCACGCTGCGCAACCGCGTCATCATGGGCTCGATGCACACCGGCTTGGAGGACCGCTTTTACAATTATGCCAAGTTGGCCGCCTTCTACCGCGAACGGGCGCGCGGCGGCGTCGGCCTGATCGTCACCGGCGGCATTTCGCCGAACCGCTCCGGCTGGCTGCTGCCGATGGGCGGCACGCTCAACTTCAAGGGCGACGTGTTCAACCACCGCCGCGTCACCGGCGCGGTGCACGAGGAGGGCGGCAAGATCCTGATGCAGATCCTGCACGCCGGCCGCTACGGCTACCAACCCTTCGTCGTCTCCGCCTCCGGAGTGAAGTCGCCGATCTCGCCGTTCAAGCCGCGCGCGCTGAGCGAGGCCGGCATCCTGCGCACCATCGCCGACTACGCCCGCTGCGCCAAGCTGGCGCGCGACGCCGGCTACGACGGCATCGAGGTGATGGGCAGCGAAGGCTATCTGCTCAACCAGTTCCTCTGCGCCCGCACCAACCTGCGCAGCGACCGCTGGGGCGGCAGCATCGAGAACCGCATGCGCCTGCCGGTGGAGATCGTCAAGGCCATCCGCGCCGCCGTCGGCGGCGACTTCATCGTCATGTACCGCCACTCGCTGCTCGACCTGGTCGACGGCGGCAACACCTGGGACGACGTGGTGGCCGTCGCCAAGGCGCTGCAGCACGCCGGCGTCAACATCCTCAACACCGGCTTCGGCTGGCACGAGGCGCGCGTGCCGACCATCGTCACCTCGGTGCCGCGCGGCGCCTTCGCCAGCGTGGCCGGCCGGCTGCGCCGCGAGGTCAGCATCCCGGTGGTGGCGTCGAACCGCATCAACATGCCGCAGGAGGCCGAGGGCATCCTGCAGCGCGGCGAGGCCGACATGGTCTCGATGGCGCGGCCCTTCCTGGCCGACGCGCAGTTCGTCATCAAGGCCGCCGAGGGCCGCGCCGACGAAATCAACACCTGCATCGGCTGCAACCAGGCCTGTCTCGACCACACCTTCGCCAACCAGCGCGCCAGCTGCCTGGTCAACCCGCGCGCCTGCCACGAGACGGAGCTGGTCTACGCCCAGAGCGCCAAGCCGCGCCGCGTCGCCGTGGTGGGCGCCGGCCCGGCCGGCCTGTCGGCGGCGACGGTGGCGGCCGAATGCGGCCACCGCGTCACGCTGTTCGATTCGAGCGACAGCATCGGCGGCCAGTTCAAGATCGCCATGCAGATCCCCGGCAAGGAGGAGTTCGCCGAAACCATCCGCTACTTCGGCCGCAAGCTCGAACTGGTCGGCGTCGAGTTGAAGCTGAACCAGCGCGTCAGCCGCGAGCAGCTGCTGGCCGGCGGCTTCGACGAGGTCATCGTCGCCACCGGCATCAAGGTGCGCCGTCCGCCGATCGAGGGGGTCAACCATCCCAAGGTGCTGTCCTATATCGACGTGTTGCAGAACAAGGCGCCGGTGGGCAAGCGCGTCGCCATCATCGGCGCCGGCGGCATCGGCTTCGACGTCGCCGAATTCCTGCTGCACGACCCCAAGCACGCCTTGCCGCTGGCGCTGGACGTCTGGGCCAAGGAGTGGGGCGTCGACCTGAAGGCCGACACCTGCGGCGGCCTGGTGGCGCCGGTGGCGGCCGAGCCGGTGCGGCAGATCTACCTGATGCAGCGGAAGGTCTCGAAGCTGGGCGCCGGCCTGGGCAAGACCTCCGGCTGGGTGCACCGCGCCACCCTGGCGCGCAACGGCGTGGTGATGTTGGCGGGGGTGCAGTACCACAAGATCGACGACCACGGCCTGCACGTCACCGTGGCCGGCGAGGAGCGCCTGCTGGCGGTCGACAACGTGGTGATCTGCGCCGGCCAGGACAGCCTGACCGAGTTGATGCCGAGCGAGGAGCAGGCCAAGGCCGAGCAAGCCAAGGGCGGCCCGCGTTTCCACAAGATCGGCGGCGCCGCGCTGGCGGCCGAATTGGACGCCAAGCGCGCCATCAAAGAGGGCGCCGAGCTGGCCGCGCGGCTGTAGCACTAGCGCACTAGCGGGGTCAGCACTAGCGGGGTCAGTGCCGACATTCGGACACGAACTCGGCACTAATCAGGCGATTTCGCTCGGCAAACGCCTTGATCTCTGGCCGGGCCGCAGTGGCGCTGCCAGCGTGGTCGAGTGCCGACAATCGGACAACTGTTGCTTGCCGGACGGGCGTTCTGCTTGAGCTCGTGTCCGAATGTCGGCACTGACCCCGCTTGTTGGGTCAGTGTGCCTTGGCGCGTTCGGCGCCGGCCGCCACGCCGTCGAGCACCGACTGCGCCATGCCCTTGGCCAGTTCGTGCTCGCCGATGTAGATCTGTCCGGCGCGCTCGGCGCGCAGCAGCTCGGCTTCGGTCTCGTTATGGGTGCGCACCACGGTGTGGATGTGCGGGTTGAGCGCGCGCGCCGTGGCGATCATGGCGCGCACGTCGAAGGTGTCGGGCGTGGCGATCACCAGCACGCTGGCGCGCGCCACGTGGGCCTGGATCAGCACCGCCGGCTCGCCGCCGTTGCCGGCCACGGCGGGGATGCCCTGCTTGCGCAACTGGTCGACGATCTCGCGGTTCTGCTCGGCCACGACGAAGGAGATGCCGCGTTCCGTCAACGTCTGGGCGATGCGCCGGCCGACGCGGCCGTAACCGACCAGCACCACCTGGCCGGCCAGCTTCTCCTGCGGCACCGACATCGGCAGCTCGGCCAGCGGGTCGGTGCTGCGCTCGAACTTGGCGGCCAGGCCGGCGTCCTTGCCGAGCCAGCGTTCCAGCGGCTTGGTGGCGCGGATCACCAGCGGATTGAGGCCGATCGAGATGATGGCGCCGGCCAGGATCAGGCTCTGGCCCTCGGCCGGCATGAGGCCGAGCGACAGGCCCAGCGCCGCCAGGATGAAGGAGAACTCGCCGATCTGCGCCAGGCTGGCCGAGACCATCAGCGCCGTCTTGGCCGGGTAGCGCAGCAGCAGCACCAGCACGAAGGCGGCCAGCGATTTGCCGACCACGATGATGGCCACCACGGCCAGCAGCTTGAGCGGCTGCTCGACCACGATGGCCGGCTCGAACAGCATGCCGACCGAGACGAAGAACAGCACGGCGAAGGCGTCGCGCAGCGGCAGCGACTCCTCGGCGGCGCGGTGGCTCAGCTCCGACTCGCGCAGCACCATGCCGGCGAAGAAGGCGCCCAGCGCGAAGGAGACGCCGAACAGGTGGGTCGACAGGTAGGCGATGCCGACGGCGGCGGCGATCACGCACAAGGTGAACAGCTCGCGCGAGCCGGTGCGCGCCACCTGCCACAAAATCCACGGGAACAGGCGGCGGCCGACCACCAGCATCAGCGCGATGAAGGCGCCGACCATGCCCAAGGTGACGGCCAATGTGCGCCACAGGTTCGGTTCGACGGCGGCGGCGGCGCCGTGGGCGGCCTCCGGCGCGCTGCCGCCCAGCGAGACGGCGAACGGTGGCAGCAGCACCAGCACCAGCACCGTCACCAGGTCCTCGACCACCAGCCAGCCGACGGCGATGCGGCCGTTCAGCGAGTCGAGGATGCCGCGCTCCTCCAGCGCGCGCAGCAGCACCACCGTGCTGGCCACCGACAGCGCCAGGCCGAACACCAGTCCACCGCCCAGGCTCCAGCCCCAGAAGTGCGCCAGCACCATGCCCAGCGCGGTGGCCACGGCGATCTGCAGGATCGCCCCGGGCAGGGCGATACGGCGCACCTCCCACAGGTCGTCGAGCGAGAAGTGCAGGCCGACGCCGAACATCATCAACATCACGCCGATCTCGGCCAGTTGGCCGGCCAGCGCCGTGTCGGCGACAAAGCCGGGCGTGGCCGGGCCGATCAGGATGCCGGCCGCCAGATAGCCGACCAGGGTCGGCAGCTTCAGGCGCGTGGCGATGAAGCCGAACAGGAGGCCGAAACCGAGGGCGGCGGCGATGGTGGTGATCAGGCTGATGTTGTGGGGCATGCGGGCGGGGCTCCTGCTATGGTGGATCGATGGCAGCAGCGTAGCACGATTGGGACGGGCGGCGGCGGTTGGGCCGCCGCGCGGCGGGGGGGGGGGGGGGGGGGGGGGGG
>NZ_JAEMNU010000022.1:170821-202143 GCF_016461825.1 Rugamonas violacea
CCCCCCCCCCCCCCCCCCCCCACGCCGGGGAATTACAGCTTGCGCACCACCACGCAGCCGATCGAGTAACCGGCGCCGAAGGAGCAGATCACGCCGAGCGCGCCGGCGGCCAGGTCGTCCTTGTGCTTGTGGAAGGCGATGATGGAGCCGGCCGACGAGGTGTTGGCGTAGGTGTCGAGGATCACCGGCGCCTCGCCCGGCTCGGCGTCGCGGCCCAGCACCAGGCGGCTGATCAGCAGGTTCATGTTCAGGTTGGCCTGGTGCAGCCAGTAGCGGCTGACCTGCGCCACTTCCAGGCCGGCGCCGGCCAGGGTGGTCTTGATCATCTCGGCGGCCATCGGGCAGACGTCCTTGAACACCTTGCGGCCCTGCTGGCGGAACAGCTTGTCCGGCTGGCCGATGCCCGCCTCGTCGAAGCGGTTGAGGAAGCCGAAGTTGTTGCGGATGCTGTTGGAGAAGCTGGTCTTCAGTTTGGTCTCGACGATCTCGAAGCGCTGCCGCGACACGGCCGCGTCGGCCGCTTCGACGACGATGGCGGTGCAGGCGTCGCCGAAGATGAAGTGGCTGTCGCGGTCGCGCCAGTTCAGGTGGCCGCTGGTGATCTCCGGGTTGAGCACCAGCACGGCGCGCGCCTGGCCGCTCTGCACCGCCGCCACGGCGGTCTGGATGCCGAAGGTGGCCGAGGAGCAGGCCACGTTCATGTCGAAGCCGTAGCCGGCGATGCCCAGCGCGCCCTGCACCTCGACCGCCATGGCCGGATAGCCGCGCTGCATATTGCTGCAGGCGACCAGCACCATGTCGATGTCGGCGGCCGTGCGGCCGGCGTTGTCCAGCGCCTGTTTGGCGGCGGCCACGCAGATCTCGGCCTGCAGCGACAGCTCGTCGTCGCCGCGCTCGGCGATGCGCGAGACCATGCGGCTCGGATCGAGGATGCCGGCCTTCTCCATGACGTAGCGCGACTTGATGCCGGAGGCCTTCTCGATGAAGGCGACGCTGGACAACTCCAGCGCGGCGACGCTGCCGGCATCGATCGCGGCGGCGTTGTCGGCGTTGAACTGTTCGGCGTAGGCGTTGAAGCTGGCGACCAGTTCTTCGTTCGAGATCGATTGGGTCGGCGTGAAGAGGCCGGTTCCGCTGATGACGGCTTGTTTCATTGGTAAACTTTCAAATTGAATAATTGGCTGTCGCCATAATGGAGCAAATTCTACACAATGGCGGGCATTAGCTGCGTATTTTCTGATTTCTGCTTCCTTTTTGACCACTGGCGGCGGACTCGGCTGTGGTGCCCCGGTCAAGGTGCCGGCGGCCCAAAAACCACCCACAGGCAAAGAGCCAGGGTCGGACCCCCGGGGGTCTGACCCTGGATTTACGCCGCTGGGTTTTCTCAAGCCGGCGGCCCTCGGGCCAAGCCCGTTTCGCCACGGCGGCCGAGTCGGGATGAAAAAACGGCGCCCGTGGGGCGCCGCTGTGGTGTCGCTATACCGCTGTGGTGCCGCTGTGGCCTCCCGCGGCCGGCCGGGCTATTTCTTCGCCGCCGGCTTGGCCGCGGCGGCGCCCGCCGCGTCGACCTGCACCAGCTTCGGCTCGACCTTGGCCAGTTGCACCGGCAGGCCCTTCAAATGGTTCAGCGCCTGGCTCAGCTGGAAGTCCTCGCCGCTGCCGTATTCCAGCGGCTTGCGCTTCTTCTCCATCGCCACCACGCGCAGTTGCTCCTCGAGCTCGTCGCGGCGGGTCTTGGCGGCCTCCGGGTCGCGGTCGTTGCTCAGATGCTTGTCGAGGTCGGCCTCGCGCGTGCGCAGGCTGTTCAGGCCGTCGCCGTCGGCGTTCTCGTCGACCAGCAGGTCGGGCGAAATGCCCTTGGCCTGGATCGAGCGGCCGTTCGGCGTGTAGTAGCGCGCCGTGGTCAGCTTGACGGCGGTGTCGGCCGACAACTGGCGTATGGTCTGCACCGAGCCCTTGCCGAAGGTCTGGCTGCCGATGATGGTGGCGCGCTTGTAGTCCTGCAGCGCGCCGGCGACGATCTCCGAGGCCGAGGCCGAACCGGTGTTGACCAGCACCACCATCGGCACCTTCTTCACCGCCTCGGGCAGGCGCGCCAACGCGTCGCTGTCGCTGCGCAGCGCGTAGTACTCGGGGCGGCCGTAGTAGATCTGCTTCTGGTCGGGCAGTTGGCCGTTGGTCGAGACGATCGCCGAGTCCTTCGGCAGGAAGGCGGCGGAGACGCCGATGGCGCCCTGCAGCACGCCGCCCGGGTCGTTGCGCAGGTCCAGCACCAGGCCCTTCAAATGCGGGTCCTGCTTGTACAGCTCGTTGATCTTGGCGGCCAGGTCGTCCACCGTCGGTTCCTGGAACTGCGCCACGCGCAGCCAGGCGTAGCCGGGCTCGACCATTTTCGCCTTGACGCTCTTCTGGTGGATCTCCTCGCGGGCGATGACGAACACCATCGGTTGCGGCTCGTCCTTGCGCAGGATGGTCAGGCTGACCTTGCTGTGCGGCTCGCCGCGCATCTTCTTCACCGAGTCGTCCAGGCTCATGCCCTTGACCGGGGTCGAGTCGAGCCGGGTGATCAGGTCGCCCGCCTTGATGCCGGCGCGCCAGGCCGGCGAGTCCTCGATCGGCGCGACGATGCGGATATAGCCGTCCTCGCTTTGGCCGATCTCGATGCCCAGGCCGACGAACTTGCCCTGCGAGCCTTCGCGCAGCTCGGCGTAGGCTTTCTTGTCGAGGTAGGCGGAGTGGGGGTCGAGCGAGGCGACCATGCCGGAGATGGCCTCGGTCAGCAATTTCTTGTCGTCCACCACCTCGACATAGTCGGACTTGATCAGGCCGAACACATCGGCCAGCTGGCGCAATTCCTCCAGCGGCAGGGCCGGGTCGACAGGCTTTTGCGCCATCGCGGAAAACTGCAGCGACACGGCGATGCCGGCCACCACGCCCAGACCGATCAGCCCGGTATTCTTCAATTTCTTGCCCATGTGTCACCTGTCGATGCGTATCGCGCATTTCTCCTGCGCAGCCCATGCTAGCGGTAGGAAACGCGCTGGAATCAGTATAAACCTGATTTCCGGCAAACGTAGTAGCCGTCGCGTAATCTATTTCTGGCTTTACCCGGTTTTACCTTAACAGCCCGGAATGCGGGCTGGCGTTACAGTTTTGTATGCGGTGTTTCCGCCACGGTGGCGGGCGTAAGCAATTGTAAGACTTCGGGCCCGGCCGCCGGGCCAGACCTACACTGAACCTGTATTTCTCTCTACCCTGAAGTGGTTTTTGCCTGCGCCTCCTTGCGCAGGCTTTTTTTTGTGCCATCCCAACAGCATGCCTTTCGTCTGGAGCAGCCATGTCGTCTTCCCCGCTTTTTTTGATATCGAACAAGCTTTCCGGCCGCCTAAGCCTGCTGGGCGGCGTCTTGCTGCTGAGCGCGGCCGCCTTGCCGGCGCAGGCCCTGCCGGTGATGGACTTGAGCTTGGACGACCTGTTGCCGATGGCGTCCGAATTGAGGAAGACCCTGAACCTGAACGCCAACCAGCAAACGCTGTGGCAGCAGACCGAGAACAAGACGCGCCAGTTGATGCGCGAGCGGCATGCCCGCCGCGAGCGCTTGCAGACGGCCACCCAGGCCGGCCTGGCCGGCGCCCGGGTCGAGTTGCGCGACCTGGTCGGCGCGCTCGACGCGGAAACGGCCGCCGCCGCCGCCGAGGAAAAACAGGCGCGCGAATGGTGGTTGAATGTCAACGATGCCTTGGATGAAACCCAGCGCGGCAAGGTCGCCGCGCTGGCGGCCGAGCAACTGCTGCGCGCCGCCGACAGCGGAGCCCGCCCCGGCGCCACGCCACGCGGCAAGGAGGAGGGCGGCGAACACCGCCAGGGTGGCGGCCGTGGCAGGGGCGGCGCCGGCATGGGCGGCGTCGGCATCGGCACGCCGGGTGGTTGAGCCGGCGCTGGCGTCGCACCGCATCGAACCGCGTCGCACCACGGCGCGGCGCCGTGCGCGCGCAGCGTCAGGACGGCGCCGCGCCGGTGTTGTTGGATGTGTATCCTAAAGTAAAAAACGGCCGCCGCCGCCGCCGCCCGGCCGGCCCGGCATTAGAATGCAGGCGCACGCCCCTGCGGCGTGTTTGCCCGCGCCGTCCGCGCGCCGGCCACTCCATTTGATGAAGCTATGAGCAAACTGATTCCCTTCGCCTGCCTGGCCCTGTTGGGCGCCGCCGCCAGCGAGGTCTATGCCCAGACCGCGCCGGCCGAGGCCGTTTCCGAGCAGTCCCCGTCCACCCTCCAGCCAGCCGCCAAGCCAGCCAGTCTCTCCAGCAAACCCGCCGCCGCCGGCAAGTCCGCCGCGCCGCTGCTGTCGCCCGACGGCAAGGTCATGCCGCAGGTCACCATCAGCGGCGCCCGCGCCGACGACATGGACGAGCGCCGCCGCTCCACCGCCGGCAAACAGGTCTACGGCCGCGAGGAGCTCGACCGCAACGGCGACAGCAACCTCGGCGACATCCTCAAGCGCCTGCCCGGCGTGACCATCGGCGGCCGCCCCGGCCGTGGCGGCGAAATCCGCATGCGCGGCCTGGGCAGCGGCTACACCCAGGTGCTGCTGAACGGCGAACGGCCGCCGGCCGGCTTCTCGATGGACTCGCTGTCGCCCGACCAGGTCGAGCGCGTCGAGATCATGCGCGGCCCGGTGGCCGAGCACAGCACCCGCGCCATCGCCGGCACCATCAACATCGTGCTGCGCGACGGCTACCAGCAGAAGGACTACCAGCTCAAGCTGACCGACTCGATCGAGCAGGGCCGCCGCGCGCCCAACCTCTCGCTGACCGCGCCGCTGAAGATCGGCGCGGCGACGCTGCTGCTGTCCGGCTCGATCTTCGAGAACCGCCAGCACGACCAGGGCCAAACCTACGACCTCGACACCGACGCCGACGGCGTCGCCCGCAAGGAGCAGACCTTGCGCGACGACAGCAGCCGCACCGGACGCGGCATCCACTTCACGCCGCGGCTGTCCTACAAGTTCGACAACGGCGACACGCTGAACTTCCAACCCTTCCTGATGAGCCTGCGCAGCGACGGTCGCAGCAGCAGCGTGCTGAGCCAGGGCGACGCCGTGCCGCCGGCCTGGTTGCGCCCGCCCGAGTACAGCCTGGCGCAGAGCGACACGCACGGCAGCAATACCTTCCTGCGCGGCTTCGGCAACTGGCTCCACAAGTTCGAGGGCGCCGCCAAGCTGGACGTCAAGTTCGGCTTCGGTAGCGGCCACAGCAGCAACGACTCGCTGCGCAACCAGTACGACGGCAACGGCGTCCTGCTCGAGCGTTTCAAGGACAGCGACAGCACGCGCGACCGCAGCTTCAGCACCGGCGGCAAGTACACCGCGCCGCTCGGCCGCGACCACTCGCTGGCGGCCGGCTGGGACGTCGAAAGCGCCCACCGCAGCCAGACCAAGACCTCGCTCGACAAGGACGGCCTGCCGCAGTTCTCCGACTCCGGCGACAACCTCAGCGCCGACACCCGCCGCTTGGCCGTGTTCGCCCAGGACGAGTGGGACATCTCGCCGCAGTGGGCCGCCTACTTCGGCCTGCGCTGGGAGGGCATCCGCACCACCAGCAGCCGCGCCGGCGGCGACATCAGCAACAGCAGCAGCGTGTTCAGCCCGCTGCTGCACGGCGTCTGGCGCATTCCCGGCCACGAAAAAGACCAGGTGCGCGCCAGCCTGACCAAGAGCTACAAGGCGGCCAACGTGCAGGACCTGATCGCCCTGCCGGCGCTGTCGCACTGGATCGGCGATCCGACCCGGCCCGACCGCATGGGCAATCCCGACCTGAAGCCCGAGCTGGCCACCGGCCTCGACCTGGCCTACGAACACTACCTGGGCCGCAGCGGCATCGTCAGCGTCAGCGGCTTCGTGCGCGACATCGACAACCTGATCCGCCGCAGCCTGAGCCAGCAGCAAATGGCCGACGGCCTGCATTGGGTGTCGCGGCCGGAGAACGTCGGCCACGCCCGCACCAGCGGCGTCGAGCTGGAGGCCAAGTTCCAGCTGGCCGAGCTGGTCGAGGACGCGCCGGCGCTCGACTTGCGCGTCAACTACAGCCGCTTCTGGTCGCGCGTCGACGGCATCCCCGGCCCCGACAACCGGCTCGACCAGCAGGCCAGGCAGACCGCCAACCTGGGCCTGGACTACCGCATGAAGGCCCTGCCGCTGACCCTGGGCGGCAGCTTCAACTGGACCCCGGCCGTCACCGTGCAGACCAGCGCCACCCAGTTGATCGACAGCGGCCGCAAGCGCGCCG
This sequence comes from Rugamonas violacea, assembly GCF_016461825.1. GTDB lineage: Bacteria > Pseudomonadota > Gammaproteobacteria > Burkholderiales > Burkholderiaceae_D > Rugamonas. Next base: position 177,106 of record NZ_JAEMNU010000022.1, read on the forward strand.
TCGACCTGTACGGCCTGTGGAAGTTCGACGCCCACACCCAGTTGCGCGTCTCGCTCAACAACCTGCTGGCCGAGGACGCATGGGGCGGCAACGTGGTCACCACCAACGGCCTGACCCAGCTGGCCAGCACGAGCAACCAGACCTACCGGGTCTGGAGCATCAAACTCGAAACCAGGTTCTAAGCCTCCAAAAACCACCCAAGGGCAGAGTGCCGGGGTCGGACCGCCGGGTCCGACCCCAGATTTGCGCCTGTGGGTGGGCTCAATTTATCCTTCGCGTCCGCGCCCGCCATGCTACAGTCGCAAACCCTTCCCGGGGACGGCCGACCGCCTTCCCCTGTTACCATGCCCCATAAGGACATCCAGTGAAACGACATCTGATGAGCACCCTGACCCTCGGCCTGCTGACGGCCTTCGCCAACGCCGCCGAACCGAGCGCCCCGGCGCTGTCGTCCGGCATCGAGACGCAGTACATCGACCCGGCCGTGCGCGCCCAGGACGACTTCTTCCTGCACCTGAACGGCCAATGGCTCAAGAGCACCGAGATCCCGGCCGACAAGTCGAGCTGGGGCTCCTTCGCCAAGCTGCGCGACGACACGCTGCCGCAACTGCGCGCCATCGTCGAGGCGGCCCAGCAGGACAAGAGCAAGAAGGCCGGCGGCGACGCGCAGAAGATCGGCGACCTGTACGCCAGTTTCATGGACGAGAAAAAACTCGACGCCATGGGCATCAAGCCGCTCACCGGCGAATTGAGCGCGATCCGCTCGCTGAAGGACAAGAAGGGCCTGCCCGCGCTGATCGCCCACCTGGCGCAGATCGGCGTGCCCGCCCCCTACGCCGTCTACGTCAGCCAGGACGCGCGCGAGTCGACCCGCTACGCCGTCGGCATCAGCCAGAGCGGCCTGGGCCTGCCCGACCGCGACTACTACCTGAAGAAGGACGACGCCAAGCTGGCCGCCGTGCTGGTCAAATACCAGGCCCACGTCGAGACCACGCTCAAGCTGGCCGGCGACAAGCACGCCGCCGACCACGCCAAGGCCGTCGTCGCGCTGGAGACCGCGCTGGCCGAGGTACAGTGGACCAAGGTGGAGAACCGCGACCCGGTCAAGCGCTACAACAAGATGGCCATCGACAAGCTGGCCGAGCTGTCGCCCGGCTACGACTGGAAGCACGCGCTGGCCGCCGCCGGCGTGGCCAGCAAGACCGACTATGTGATCGTCAACCAGCCCAGCTATTTGAGCGGCTTCGACAAGGTGTTGGCCCAGACCGAGCTGGCCACCTGGAAGGCCTACCTCGAATGGCAGTTGCTGCGCGACGCCTCGCCCTACCTGTCGAAGCCCTTCGCCGACGCCGACTTCGCCTTCTACGGCACCGTCATCTCCGGCGTGACCGAGATGGAGCCGCGCTGGAAGCGCGGCGTGCGCGTGGTCGAGCAGGCGCTGGGCGAAGGCCTGGGCAAGCTCTACGTGGCGCAGCACTTCCCGCCCGAGCGCAAGGCGCGCATGGAGGCGCTGGTGAAGAACCTGCTGGCGTCCTACCAGCAATCGATCGACACGCTCGACTGGATGAGCCCGGAAACCAAGAAGGAGGCGCAAGCCAAGCTGGCCAAGTTCACGCCGAAGATCGGCTACCCGAACAAGTGGCGCGACTATTCCAAGCTGGCGATCAGCCAGGCCGACCTGGCCGGCAACGTCATGCGCGCCTCGCACTTCGCCTACCAGCGCATGGTCGACAAGCTGGGCAAGCCGATCGACCGCGAGGAGTGGGGCATGACGCCGCAGACCGTCAACGCCTACTACAATTCGAGCATGAACGAGATCGTCTTCCCGGCGGCGATTTTGCAGCCGCCGTTCTTTGACGCGCGCGCCGACGACGCCGTCAACTACGGCGCCATCGGCGCCGTGATCGGCCACGAGATCAGCCACGGCTTCGACGACAAGGGCAGCCAGTCCGACGGCGACGGCAACCTGCGCGACTGGTGGAGCAAGGCCGACCGCGTCAACTTCAAGGCCAAGACCGACGCCTTGGTCAAGCAGTACAACGGCTACAGCCCGCTGCCCGGCTACAACGTCAACGGCGCGCTGACCCTGGGCGAGAACATCGCCGACAACTCCGGCGTGGCGATCGCCTACAAGGCTTACAAGCTGTCGCTGGGCGGCAAGCCGGCGCCGCTGATCGACGGCCTGACGGGCGACCAGCGCTTCTACATGGGCTTCGGCCAGGTCTGGCGCAGCAAGATGCGCGAGCAGCAGCAGATCGTGCAGATCAAGACCGACCCGCACGCGCCGGGCCAGTTCCGCGCCAACGGCACGATGATGAACCAGAACGGCTTCTACGAGGCCTTCGACGTCAAACAGGGCGACAAGATGTACCTGGCGCCTGAGCAGCGCGTCATCATTTGGTGATAGCAAAAACCAACAAAAAAGCCACCTCGTGTGGCTTTTTTGTTATTCCCTCGATTCAGCCATGATACAGTCGCCGCGTTGGCGACACCTTGTCCGCTCGCCATCCATCCGGGAGAGAAGAACGTGAAAGCACATCTATTGAGCGCCTTGACGCTGGCCCTGCTGGCCGGCGCCGCCGGCGGCGTCGGCGCGGCCGACAACGCCAATGCCAACGCCAACGCCAACGCCAACATCGCCAAGCCGGCCGGCGCCGCGCTGCGTTCCGGCATCGCCGTCGAGAACATGGACCCGGCGGTGCGGGCGCAGGACGACTTCTTCGCCAGCCTGAACGGCAAGTGGCTGGCCAACACGGCGATTCCGTCCGACCGCTCCAGCTGGGGCGCCTTCGAGAAGCTCGACGACGACACCAAGCCGCAACTGCGCGCCATCATCGAGCGCGCCGCCGCCGAGGCCGGCGGCCACGCCGCGCCCGGCTCGGACGCCCAGCGCATCGGCGACTTCTACGCCAGCTTCATGGACGAGGCCCGCCTCGAACAGCTCGGCCTGGAGCCGCTCAAGGAGGAACTCGAACGCATCGACGCGGTGCAGGAGAAGCGCGACCTGCCGGCGCTGATCGCCCACTTCAACCGCCTCGGCCTGGGCGCGCCCTACGCCATCGGCATCCACCAGGACAACAAGGATTCGACCAAGTACGTCGCCGACATCGGCCAGTCCGGCCTCGGCCTGCCCGACCGCGACTACTACCTGAAAAAGGACGACGCCAAGCTGGCCAAGATCCTCGCCCAGTACCAGCGCCACATCGCCAACATGCTGAACCTGGCCGACCACCCGACGCCGGCCGCCTCGGCCAAGGCCATCGTCGCGCTGGAGACGGCGCTGGCCAAGGCGCAATGGACCCAGGTGCAGTTGCGCGATCCGGTCAAGGCCTACAACAAGGTCGCGCTCGACAAGCTGGGCGCGCTGACCCCGGGCATGGACTGGGCCGGCTACCTGGCCGACGCCGGCCTGGTCGGCAAGGTCGACTACGTCATCGTCGGCCAGCCGACTTATCTGAAGGGCTACGCCGCCCTGCTGGCGAAAACCCCGCTGGCCACCTGGAAGGCCTACTTCCAGTGGCATCTGCTGCACGAGAGCGCGCCCTACCTGAGCAAGGCCTTCGTCGACGAGAACTTCGCCATGTACCACACGGCGCTGCGCGAGGTCAGCGAGATGGAGCCGCGTTGGAAACGCGGCGTCAACGTCACCGACGGCGCGCTGGGCGAGAGCCTGGGCAAGCTCTACGTCGAGCAGCACTTCCCGGCCGAGCGCAAGGCGCGCATGGACACGCTGGTGAAGAACCTGCTGGCGGCCTACCAGGGCAGCATCGCCACCTTGGACTGGATGAGTCCGGCGACCAAGAAGCAGGCGCAGGCCAAGCTGGCCAAGTTCACCACCAAGATCGGCTATCCGAACAAGTGGCGCGATTACGCCGAGCTGGTGGTCAAGCGCGACGACCTGCTGGGCAACGTGGTGCGCGCCTCCGAGTTCGCCTACAACCGCGAGCTGGCCAAGCTGGGCAAGCCGATCGACCGCGAAGAGTGGGGCATGACGCCGCAGACGGTGAACGCCTACTACAACCCGGAGATGAACGAGATCGTCTTCCCGGCGGCGATCCTGCAGCCGCCCTTCTTCGACGCCGAGGCCGACGACGCCGTCAACTACGGCGGCATCGGCGCGGTGATCGGCCACGAGATCAGCCACGGCTTCGACGACCAGGGCGCCCAGTACGACGGCGACGGCAACCTGCGCGACTGGTGGAGCAAGGCCGACCACCAGCAGTTCGCCGCCAAGAGCAAGATGCTGATCAAGCAGTACGGCGCCTTCAGCCCGGTCAAGGGCTACTTCGTCAACGGCGAGCTGACCCTGGGCGAGAACATCGCCGACAATTCCGGCATCGCCATCGCCTACAAGGCCTACCAGATTTCGCTGGGCGGCAAGGCGGCGCCGGTGATCGACGGTTTGAGCGGCGACCAGCGCTTCTACATGGGCTTCGCCCAGGTCTGGCGCAGCAAGATCCGCGAGGCCCAGCAGATCGTCTACCTGAAGAGCGATCCGCACTCGCCGGACCAGTTCCGCGCCAATGGCACGGTGCGCAACCAGCCGGGCTTCTACAACGCCTTCGAGGTCAAGCCGGGCGACAAGATGTACCTGCCGCCGAAGGAGCGGGTGCAGATGTGGTGAGCCGGACCTAGCCGGCCCGGTGTGACAAGCCAGGTCCTGCGGCGGCCTCGATATGCTACAGTGGGAGATGGGCCAAAAGTCCTGGGTGTCACACCTTTTTCGTTATAAACAATGGGGATAATTCCGTGAATCGTTATTTGTTAAGTGCATTAACCCTCAGCCTGATCGCAGGCTACGCCGGCGCCGCCGACAAGGCCGCCGCCACCGCACCGGCCAGCGCCAAAACCGCCAGCGCCAAGATGGTGTCGGGCATCGCCACCGAATACATCGAGCCTGCCGTGCGCGCCCAGGACGACTTCTTCACCCACTTGAACGGCAAGTGGCTGGCCAACACCGAGATCCCGGCCGACAAGTCGAGCTGGGGCTCCTTCGCCAAGCTGCGCGACGACATCCAGCCGCAGCTGCGCGCCATCATCGAAGGCGCCGCCAACGCGCTGTCCAAAGCCGCCGGCTCCGACGCCCAGCGCATCGGCGACTTCTACGCCAGCTTCATGGACGAGGCCCGCCTCGAACAGTTGGGCCTGAGCCCGCTGAACGGCGAACTGGACAAGGTCGCCGCCCTGAGCGACAAGAAACAGATCCCGGCCCTGATCGCCCGCTTCAACCAGCTGGGCTTCGGCGCACCGTACGGCTACGGCGTTCACCAGGACAACAAGGATTCGACCAAGTACGTCGCCGACCTGTACCAGGACGGCCTGGGTCTGCCCGACCGCGACTACTACCTGAAAAAAGACGACGCCAAAATGGCCGACGCGCTGGCCAAGTACGAGCTGCACGTCGCCAAGATGCTGAGCCTGGCCGGCGACGCCAACGCCGCCGCCTCGGCCAAGGCCATCGTCGCGCTGGAAACCGAACTGGCCAAGATCCAGTGGAGCAAGGTCGAACTGCGCGACCCGGTCAAGGCCTACAACAAGGTCGACGTCGCCAAGCTGGGCGAGCTGAGCCCAGGCTACGATTGGGCCGGCTACCTGAAGGAAACCGGCGTCGCCGGCAAGGTCAGCTATGTGATCGTCAGCCAGCCGAGCTACTTCAAGGGCTTCAACGAGGTGCTGGCCGCCACATCGATCGACGCCTGGAAGGCCTACTTCCAATGGCAGGCGATCCGCGCCAGCGCGCCCTACCTGTCGAAGGCCTTCGTCGAAGAAAACTTCGCCTTCTACGGCACCGTGCTGAGCGGCGTGACCGAGATGCGGCCGCGCTGGAAGCGCGGCGTCAGCGTCACCGAAGGCGCGCTGGGCGAGAGCGTCGGCAAGCTGTACGTCGAAGCCCACTTCCCGGCCGAGCGCAAGGCGCGCATGGAAGCGCTGGTGAAGAACCTGCTGGCGTCCTACAAGACCAGCATCGACAAGCTCGACTGGATGAGCCCGGTCACCAAGAAGCAGGCGCAAGCCAAGCTGGCCAAGTTCACCACCAAGATCGCCTACCCGAACCACTGGCGCGACTACTCGAAGCTGGACGTCGTCAAGGACGACCTGCTGGGCAACGTGCTGCGTTCGCACCAGTTCGAGTACAACAAGGAGCTCAACAAGCTGGGCAAGCCGATCGACCGCGAAGAGTGGGGCATGACGCCGCAGACGGTGAACGCCTACTACAATCCGGAGATGAACGAGATCGTCTTCCCGGCCTCGATCCTGCAGGCGCCGTTCTTCGACGCCAACGCGGATGACGCGGTCAACTACGGCGCCATCGGCGGCGTGATCGGCCACGAGATCAGCCACGGCTTCGACGACCAGGGCGCCCAGTACGACGGCGACGGCAATCTGCGCGACTGGTGGACCAAGTCGGACCACAAGAACTTCGAAGCCAAGACCAAGATGCTGGTCAAGCAGTACGGCGAGTTCAGCCCGCTGCCGGGCTACAACGTCAACGGCGAGCTGACCCTGGGCGAGAACATCGCCGACAACTCCGGCGTGGCGATCGCCTACAAGGCCTACAAGCTGTCGTTGAAGGGCAAGCCGGCGCCGGTGATCGACGGTTTGACCGGCGACCAGCGCTTCTTCATGGGCTTCGCCCAGGTCTGGCGCATGAAGATGCGCGAACCGCAGCAGATCGTGCAGATCAAGACCGACCCGCACTCGCCCGGCCAGTTCCGCGCCAACGGCACGATGCGCAACCAACCGGGCTTCTACAGCGCGTTTGGCGTCAAGGAAGGCGACAAGATGTACCTGGCGCCGAAAGACCGCGTCATCATGTGGTAAGCGCCTAGCCGCGCCACGGCGCGTCGAGGCAATCGAAAAGGGCCGCACGCTGTGCGGCCCTTTTTTGCGTCTTCTCAGCTTAGCGGGACGCCGACAAAACCCCAAGGCGCAAACTGGGGTCAGACCCCTGGGGGTCTGACCCCGGCTCTTCGCCGGTGGGGTTCGCCGCCATCCTTGGCACCTTGACGAACCGCGCCGCTGCAGCCGACTGTTGCGCCGGCCGTACCGGGCCGTGCGCGCCGCGCCGCGGCGCCGCGAGCGGACGCAAAAAAACCCGCTGGCTCGCGCCAGCGGGTTTTTTGTGTCCGACACCGACGGGGTCGGCGCCTGGCGGGGCCGGCTTACTTGGCCGAAGCCGCCGGTGCCGCTGCGGCGCCTTCGGCGGCCGCTGGAGCCGGCACGGCCGGTTCCTTGAACTTGGCGCCGGCGCTGTTGGCCATGTAGACCACCACGCGGGCCACTTCGACGTCGTCCAGATCCGGATTGCCGCCCTTGGCCGGCATGGCGCGGATACCTTCGATCGCGTGCTTGAGCACGGTGTCGTAGCCTTGGGCGATACGCGCCGACCAGGCGCCGGCATCGCCGAATTTCGGTGCGCCGGCGGCGCCGCTGGCGTGGCAGGCGGCGCAGACGGCGGTGTAGACGGTCTCGGCCGATTGCAGCACTTTCGGACCGTTGGCGTCCTTCAGGGTGAAGCCGTCGTTGGCGACCGGGCTCAGGCGGGCGGCGATGGCGTCCGGTGTCTGGCTCTCGGAGCCGGCGCCGGTCAGCTTGTCGGCAGTCACGTATTGAACCAGCAAGATGATCCCGATGACGGTGATCGCGAAGAAGCCGATGACGGCGGCGACCAATTGTTTTGGCGTTCTGATGGCGGATTCGTGTTCGTTGTGTGCGTCGCTCATGATTTCCTTAATACAGGTTTCGAAGCTGGGACCGGAGCGAGAAAGCCGTTTTGCATGCTGATTTGCAAACCTCGCCAAACCCGCGATTATAGACTCAAAAACCCCTCCTTGGAATGTGGTCGCTCTGCAATACGACACTTTTCATGGACGGCAAGGGCGAAAGACGGTATCCTTCGGGTCACTTCAAGTAGTTCCCCGTGCGGCTGTAGCTCAGTGGATAGAGTATTGGCCTCCGAAGCCAAGGGTCGCTGGTTCGATTCCAGCCAGCCGCACCATATTTCCCCATATAAATCAAATATTTAACCCTTGCGTTGCTTGGCGATGTGATGCGTTATTTCGTATAGCTGCCCATCCCGTCCAGCGACGATGCCAGCCGTTAATTGGCAGGATGGCGTCCCACAGCGCATCCGTCGATCACCCTCGGCTAAGCCATTCGCCTCCGGTTGGCTTCGATGGCGTTTTTGATGGTGCTCAGCGTGGCCGGCTTGATGCCGACACCCTTTGCATGAGTGGCTAAGGTCCCCGCTACGGTGGTGATGCGCTCGATCGTTTGCCTAGCCCATGCCTCGGACAGATCGACTGCGGTCGCCAGCGCCAGCAGGTGTTTGAGCCCCGGGTTGCGACCTTCACCGCTGATCGTCATCTGGTGCTCCCCCCCAACGCCGACGTTGTACGTCAGGTCGTAGCACGGCGCCAGCTCCCACTGCATCGATTCGTTCATCACGTAGGCGAAATTCTTGGTGTGGTCATCGCGGTTGTTGAAGACGACATTGAACACGCATCGTTCGAAAGCCTTCTTCACCTGCCGTTCGTCCTTGGTCAGCGTTCTTGTCGCTTTCAAGAACACCTCGTAGTCCCGCGTCGGCAAGCGGAAATTGTCGTCGAGCAGCGCGGCCAAGCTCAAGGTCGGCACCCGCATGCCGCGTTTGCGATCAAAGCGCTCGATCCCGAAGCCGGCCAACTTCGGGGTCAGGTCGAAGTATTTCGTGGCGGGCATGTCCAGGTCGCACTTCTCCGCCATGGTGGCGTAAAGCTTCTCGATGGCACAGACTTCCTTCGCTTCAGCTTGGGCTTGAAATTTGACAAGCCATGCCGCGCCTGGCGCCGCTCGCTCGGTGCTGACCTGCGCTGTGGCGGTGTTGTACTGAACGAGAACCTTCGGCCGCGCGCCGTGGGGTGAACCACCGGTAAGCGCCAACTGCTGAAGGGTGGCCGTATCCTGGCCGGCCAAGACCGCCTGTGCGCCCTCCGCCAACACCCGCAACTCTTGATATTCTGGGTCGTGGCTCAGCTCATCGGGAGGGGTAAAAACCAGCGCGCCCATCGCACGGTCATTGATGAACGCCAGTCGGTCCAGCGGGGAGATGCTGGCCAGGTCGCGCGCATTTTTTTGGAAGTAGCGGTCCATCAGAAGCCGGCCCCAGCCGTCAGGCAAGGAATCGGCGATCAAGCCCGGCAAGTTCTCTTGAGTGCTGGGAAAATTCGAATAGGCCACTTTGCGCAGCTTCAAATAAATTGGCGATAGCTCCACGCCCCGCTGCAGCGCCTCGTCCGAGTATTCGAATAGTAGGGCACGCCCTTCGTGTGCAAGGGTGCCGAGGTGCCAGTTTTGCCCCCATCCGCAAAAATTGATGTTGAGCTTTTTCATGAAGCCCTTTTAATCTTTCGAGGGACGCGTTGGCGAACAGGCCTGCTGGCCTCTTCGAGTTCTTTGATCGACGTCGGCTTCTGCAAAAAGAGCGGTTCGAGTTCTTTTGTCAGGCCCAAGGCTACGACGAGGCGCAACAAAGTTTCAAGCGTGGCCTTCCCGGTCTTTTCAAAACCAGACACGGTGCCCAATGCTACGCCCGCGCGCTGCGCGAGTTCAGGTTGGGAGAGCTCTAGGCGCATGCGTTGCGCTTTGACACGCGATGCTATTTCCTTGCAGAGTTCGGATGGTGTTGCGAATGTAAAATCCAACATTCTGAAGTTATCTCAATATATGGCGGATAATTTCAATATTTTAGTATTTAAATGAGTTTCAATCAAATTCTCTTTAAGACAACTTCAAATATATGAATTTATCGTTGTTTTTAAGGCTTTAACTTCGGATTATTGATACTCACTCCGAATGGCTTCATTTGCAATCCATGTCGCGGGATGTTGCGAATGGCCTTCGATATTGCCCAAGTAGGCGGCGAACATGTCGGCCATTGCCGCCGCGTAGACTTCGATCTCGGCGGGCGTGCGCGTGCTTTCCGAAAAGTTTTTTCCCACAGTGCTGAGCGTGGTGATAATCAAGTCGCTGGCCAACACACGGCTTTCCTGCGCCACCGTGGGCAGCACCTCCTGCATGAAGGTGTCGAAAATGCGCTCCCCCGCCGCCTGCGCCGCCTGTGCTTCGGGTGCGTCGCGGTAGAGCGGCGCGGCATCATTGAGCGCCACGCGCATTTCCGCCTCCTCGCACTCCGACCGAATGAAGGCGAGCACCAGTGCGCGTAGCCGTTCCAGCGGCGGCTTCTGAACCTCCTCCAATATGCTGCGCAACATGTCTGTCGTCTGCTGCCACTCGTCGCTTTGCAGCCGGAACAGGATCGCCGCCTTGTTTGGGAAGTACTGATACACCGAGCCCACGCTGACTCCGGCCTTCTCCGCGACGCGCGCGGTGGTGAAGCGCTGTGCCCCTTCCTTGGCCAAAACCTGAATAGCCGCTTGCAGGATCGCCGCGACGAGTTCTGTCGAGCGCGCCTGCTTGGGTTGTTTGCGCGAGGAAATCTGCGGGGTCTGCTGTTTGCTCATGGTGGTGTGACATCTCCGAAATGAATGCGAATAGCGAATGCGACTAATCCGTCGTATTATTTCCATGCGACGAATCAGTCGCATTTTAGCGAAACTTCACACCACGTCAATCCCATGAAGGACACATCAATGACCACCACACTGACCACCACACCGCTGGCCCCTTTGCTGGACCGTCTGTTCGCGCAGGCCGACGCGGCGACCAGCCCGGCCATCGCCGGCGTCTCCCGCGAAGAGCGCGAACGTCTGATGCACAGCAAGACGGAATATCTCCGCTTCTACGGTCTGCTGAAGGACCTGTGGCTGCCGGTCTCGCGCGAAACCGGCATGCTGCTGTATATGCTGGCACGCAACGCGAAAGCCCGGAACATCGTCGAATTCGGCACCTCGTTCGGCATCTCCACGCTGCACCTGGCCGCAGCCTTGCGCGACAACGGCGGCGGCCGTCTCATCAGCAGCGAGTTCGAGCCGTCCAAAGTGGCGCGGGCGCGCGAACATCTGAGCGAAGGTGGCTTGGCCGACCTGGTGGAAATCCGCGAAGGCGACGCGCTGACCACGCTGGCGACCGATCTTCCCGCCACCGTCGACCTGCTGTTGCTCGATGGCGCCAAGGCGCTTTATGGCGACATCCTGGCATTGGTCGAAGGCCACCTGCGTCCGGGTGCGCTGATCGTGGCCGACAACACCGACTATTGCCCCGACTACTTGGCGCATGTGCGCGCACCCGGTAGCGGCTACTTGTCCATTCCGCTCAGCGCAGAGCTGGAGCTGTCGATGAGGCTGGCTTAAACCCGAAGACCGGTCCGGTCAATTTCAACTGAGGAGAATTAACAATGCACGTATTTGTCACAGGTGCCACCGGATGGGTCGGCTCCGCCGTGGTTCAGGATCTGGTCGCCGCTGGCCACCAGGTCACCGGCTTGGCCCGCTCCGACCTCAAGGCGGCCCAACTGTCTGCCGCCGGCGCGAACGTCCTGCTGGCCACGCTCGACGATCTTGATGCGCTACGCCGCACCGCGTCGCAGGTGGACGCAGTGATTCACACCGCGTTCAACCATGACTTTTCCAAATTCATCGAGAACGCCGAGCAGGACCGGCGCGTCATCGAAGCGCTGGGCGCTGCCTTGGAAGGATCGAGCCATCCATTGCTGGTGACCTCCGGCCTGCTCGGACTGGCGCTGGGGTCCAGCGAGTCGGATCGGCCCAATCCGGCCTCACCGCGCAAATCCGAAGCGGCCGCGCGAGCATTGGCCGAGCGCGGCGTGCGCGCGGCGACGGTACGCCTTGCGCCGTCGGTCCACGGTCTGGGCGATTACGGCTTCGTCCCGCTGTTGATTCGCTTGGCACAGGAAAAAGGGGTATCGGCTTATTTGGACGAGGGGCGGAACTGTTGGGCGGGTGTACACCGGCTTGATGCCGCGCGCGTCTACCGCCTTGCGCTGGAGCAAGGCGTGACGGAAGCGGCCTATCACGCGGTCGCCGACGACGCCGTGACCTTCAAGGCCATTGCCGAAGTGATCGGTCGGCGCCTGGGCCTGCCGGTTGAATCGAGGGAACGCGAGCATTTCGGCTGGTTCGCCCACTTTGCCGGCGCGGACATGTCGGTGTCCAGTGCGCGCACGCGCGAACTGCTCGGCTGGAAGCCGGAAGGCCCGAGCCTGCTCGCCGATCTGGATCAGCCCGGCTACTACGCCGCTTGATCGAACGGTGCCCCGGGGCTTTCGTGACGCGGGGAGCTGCCACGATGGCGCCTCTTCGCGCTGCTGTTGCTTCAGTTTTTACTAGGCGGGTAGGGCTTTCTTCTTTGTTGCCAGTATCTTTGTCCGCGCCGGCTTGTCGTTTTGTTTCGCAGTTGAACTACGCTGAATAGTTGGTTTTTTCAAGGTCTCGACTTGCCCCAAAGCGGATGGCATCGTTGCTCTCTGCTCCGGTGGAATTACCTCTGCGACAAGACGCAAATTGAATGCGCTGAGAACCTTGCTTACCGTGTCCAGGCGTGGCTGGCTATTCGCGCGCAGTGCTTTGTATAAGCTCTCGCGGGCCAAGCCAGTTTTTTGCGCGATCTCCGCCATGCCACGAGCACGGGCAACATTTCCCAGCGCTTGAGCCACCAAGCCCGCGTCCCCGCACTCCAGCGCTTCTGTGAGGTAGGCGGCAATGGCTTCGTCGCTGCTCAGGTATTCGGAAGCATCGAACTCGTCGAGTTCCAGGCTTTCCAAATCTTCCAGCGTAAGGTTGTGCTCGTTGGGCATGGTGAAATTCCTACGTGACAAAAGAGTGATGTGAATCTTCAAGCGGGACGACAGTTACTTCTTGCGAGAGGCCGGCTTGGCCGCCGGAGCTGCCCTCTTGCCATCCCGCTGCTTCTCTTCTAAATCCAGAACGGTTTTGCGCGCCTGATTGATATCCGCTTGTTGAGTTCTCTTGGTGCCGCCGCCGAGTAGCAGGATAAGGGTAGCGCCCACCTCAATGTAGTAGATACGCCAGCCAGAGCCAAGGTGGATGCGCAATTCATGGACGCCATTGCCGACAGACCCAACATCTCCAGGAAGCCCCCTTTCCAGTCGTTCAATTCGTTGCGAAATCGCCGCCCGGATTGTTGCGTCTGGCAAGCCATCGAACCATTCGCGGAACCTCTTGGAACGCTGTGCGGTTTTCATACTTGAATTGTATTCGATCGATTACTGAGCATCAATCAAATTCGAGAAGTGATTCACCTGGGGCGGGGAGCTGCCCCGGGTGGCGTCGGCGATCCGGGCAGCAGGCTGCCGTCTATGCCATCCGGGCCGACGCCCTGATCGTATCGGCCAACTTTTCCGCCATCATGATGATGGTCGGATTCAAGTTAATCAGCGGAATTTCCGGCAAGATCGAAGCGTCGATCACGCGCAGGCCCGCCACGCCGTGGACGCGGCCTTGCGCGTCGACCACGGCGCGCGGGTCGTCCGGCAGCCCCATCGGCGCGGTCGAGCAGGGATGTTGCAGGGTGCCGACGCCTTGCGCCAGCGCCGCGCGGATCTGCTCGTCGCTGTCGTCGACGGCGGGGCCGGGGTACATCTCCGCCACGATCAGGCTTTTCAACGGTTCCGTGGCGGCCAGTTTTCTGGCCAGGCGGAAGCACTCCACCATCCGTTGCATGTCGTCCTCGCTGGTCAGGTGGTTCAGTTCGATGAGCGGGGCATCTTGCGGATCGCGGCTGCGCAGGCGCAGGCGGCCTTCGGAAGTACAGTGCATCAGTTCCAGGCCGAGGGAAAACGCCACCCCGGTCGGGCTGCTGGCCGGATCGAGCAGATGGGACGGCGAAATGCCGATGTCGAGTTCCCGTGTTGAACTGGCCAGCGAGGAGTTGGTCCACAACTGGGCGCCGACCACCGGATGCTCCAAACCCTTCAGTTCCTGCTTGCCGCTGAAGTTCATCCAGAAGAAGGCGTGGTCGAGCAAGCGGACGCCGACCGGCGCATCCCTCACCAGGGGAATATCCAGTGCCGCCAGGTCCGCCTTCGGGCCGATGCCGGAACGCAGCAGGATGGCGGCCGAACCGTAGGCGCCGGCGCTGAGAATGAACTCCTTGCCCTGCACCGTCAGGCCGCCGAGCAACAGCGCCGACTGCACCTTGCCGTCCTTGAACAGCAGCTTGTCGATCACGCTGCGGTCCAAAATCGCCAAGTTGGCCCGCGCCCGCACCGCGCGCGGGAGGTAGGCCATTCCGGTGTTGACGCGCACGCCGTTGACTACGTTCATCGGATTCGGGCCGGCGCCGTTGTTCGCTTGCGGATTGTTGAAGTCGTCGACCTTGTTCGCTCCCAGCGCCCAGCACGCCTCGACCATGGCGCGTTGCACCGGCGTGATGTAGTCCAGGCTCATCTGGTGTATTGGCAGGGGGCCGTCGCGGCCGTGCCATTGCTCGTCGCCGTGCGGGGCGCTCTCCATTTTCTTGTAGTAGGGCAACACCTCGTCAAAGCTCCAACCTTGCAGGCCCTTGGCGGCGTAGCGGGCGAAGTCGAAGGGCAGGGCGCGGCAGGCGACGGCGCCGTTGATCGCCGAGCTGCCGCCGAGCACCTTGCCGCGCGGCGCATACACCGCCTGGGCCTGCTCGACCGGCGTGGCGTGGTAGCCCCATTCGTAGCGGGCGTCGCCATTGGCGGCGATGATGTTGCTGCTGTAGATGGCCTCGGGATACTCGTCGGCATCGAAGGCGCGGCCGGCTTCGACCAGCAAGACCTGGTGGCGGCCGTCCTCGGACAGGCGGTTCGCCAACACGGCGCCGGCGGAACCGCCGCCCAGGATGACGAAATCAAAAATTGTGCTGTGTACGGTCATATTTTTCCAGTGTGTATCGGGTGTGCGGAGATAGTTAAGGCGGCCCGGGCTATTGGCCGTGGGGCATGACGACGATGGCTTTCACCACCGCGCCGGAAATGCCGTCGGCGATGGCTTGATTGATGTCGGCCAAGGGATAGAGCCTGGATATTTTCTCCAGCGGCAGCAGGCCTTGGCGGTAGAACTCGACCAGGCGTGGAATGAATTGCGAGGGCAGGCAATCGCCCATCACGCTGCCCTTGACGGTCCGTCCCCGCAATAAGTTCCATGCGTCGAATTCGACCAGGCTGCCCTGCGGCAGTACCCCCGTCACCACGCAAGTGCCGCGTTCGCGGATCGCGTTCAAGGCGCTGCCGATCACGCTCTTCACGCCGCTCGATTCGAAGGCATGGTGGGCGCCCAGGCCGTCCGTCAACTTGCGCACCTGCTCGGCCACGTCGATCTCGGCGCCGGACAGAATGGTGTGGGTGGCGCCGAGCTCCCTGGCCAGCGCCAGGCGTTCCGGCTTGTTGTCGACCACGATGCGGCTGGCGCAGCCGACGATGTTGCAGGCCATCAGGGCGCTGAGTCCCACAGTGCCGGCGCCGAAGATCACCACGCTGCTGCCGGCCTCCGGCTTCAGTGTGTTGATGACGCCGCCGGCGCCGGTCATCACGCCGCAGGCCAGCGGTCCCAGCCAACGCAGGTCGACATCGTTCGGCACCTTGACCAGCGAGCTGTGGTGGGCCACAGTGAAGGTGGCGTGCGAGGATTGCGAGAAGAAATGACTGTGCACGTCGCTGCCGTTGTCGTGCATGCAAACCGAGCCGTCCAGACGCGAGCCCATGAAATTCATCGCCAGGTGTTGCACACAATAGGCCGGCTGGCCCAGCCGGCAGGACTCGCACACGCCGCAGGAACCCATCGACAGCACGACGTGGTCGCCGGGCGCGAACTGGCGCACTTGGCGGCCGACCCGTTCGACGATGCCGCTGCCCTCGTGGCCGAGCACGACGGGAGTCGGGGTCGGCAGGTAGCCGTCGCGGACATCGATGTCGGTGCGGCAAATGCCGCTGGCGATCACGCGAACCAGGACCTCGTCGTCGCGCGGCTCGTCGAGTTGCAACTGCGTCACGTCGAGTGCCTGTTTCGCCGCTCGGACTAGCGCTGCGGTAATTTCCATCGGTATCTCCTTAGCTGGAATGAATCAAACGGCGACAGTCTAGGAGCCCTGCCTCTCAACGCGCTAGTCGCTAAAAGTGGGCTGCTGCTTCCCATGGGCGGGACGGCGCGGCGCCCCATCCGCTTCGTATAATGGCCGCCCTTTCAGCGTAAAGACGTCCCGCCGTGCTCGATCTCAACGACCTGCAATACTTTGTGATGGTGGTGGACCACGCCGGTTTCGCGCCGACGGCGCGGGCGCTGAGCATCCCCAAATCCAACCTTAGCCGGCGCATCGCACTGCTGGAGCAACGCCTGGGCGTGCGCCTCATCGTCCGCAATACGCGGCATTTCAAGGTGACGGAATTGGGCCAGGCCTACTACGCCCATTGCCGCGCCATGCTGGCCGAGGCGGCGGCGGCCGAAGCGGCGGTCGCCATGAGCCGCACCGAGCCGGGCGGATTGCTGCGCCTGGTTTGTCCGGTGACGCTGCTGGAGGAATGCGTGGGCGGCATGGTCAGCCGTTTCATGGCCGCCTATCCGCGTGTCGAGGTGCATCTGGAGTCGAGCGACCGCCATGTCGACGTGGTCGCCGAGGGCGTGGATATCGCGCTGCGCGTGCGGCCGCCGCCGTTCCAGGATTCGGAGTTGGTGAGCCGGATATTGTCGGAGCGCCAGCAATGCCTGGTCGCCAGCCCGGCGCTGCTGCGGCGCATCGGCCAGCCGCGCGCGCCGGCGGACTTGTCGCGCTTCCCCAGCGTCCACCACGGCAGCCCGCAGCGCGACTACAGCTGGACGCTGCTGCATCGCGACGGCGAACAGGCCACGCTGGTCCCCCACGTGCCGCAACTGGTGACCAAGGGACTGGCGATGTTGCGTTCGGCGGCGCTCGATGGGGTCGGCATCGCGCAGATGCCGATGTCGCTGGTGCACGACTACATCGCCCGGGGCGAGTTGCTCGAGCTGCTGCCCGAGTGGGCGCCGCAGTTGCAAATGATCTACGCGGTGTTCCCCACCCGGCGTGGCATGCTGCCGTCGGCGCGCGTGCTGATCGATTTCATGGTCGAACAGTTCAAGGCGCTGGACGATCCGGTGCGCGGCATGCGCGTGGTGCCGGACTGAGCAAACCGGCTCGATGGCGCGGCCGACGGAGCCTTCGACAGCCGGCATGGTCAGTACAGAAATAATAGTTACTAGTTAACTTTTGTTACAAATAAATCCATTTAAACAAATACCAATATGTGACCACTTCGGATAGTATACATTCCAATGTAAGACCACATTGCAATAAAGTAAGCATCTGGTATCACCAAGCTTACTTCCTGCATGGCCAGTATCACAAGCACATTGGAGTGGAAATATGTTCGGAAACAGAAGATCCCTGGTGTATTTTTCGCTGTTTTTTGTCCTGTACGAGCTGGCGGTTTATCTGTCGAACGACATGATCATGCCGGCGATGCCGCAGGTGGTGCAGCAGTTCCAGTCATCCAGCCGCTACATCGGCATGTCGCTCAGCCTGTATATCCTGGGCGGCAGCCTGTTGCAGATCTTCCTCGGCCCGCTGGCCGACCGCGTCGGCAAGCGCAAGGTGATGTTGTTCGGTAACGCGCTGTTCCTCGTCGCCACCTTCCTCGTGCCGTTCTCGCAGACCATCACCGAGTTCCTCACCATCCGCTTCTTCCAGGGCATGGGCTCCTGCTTCATCTTCATCGGCTACGCCACCATCCACGAATTGTTCGACGACGCCGAGGCGGTCAAGCTGACCACCATCATGGGCAACACCACCGTGTTCGCGCCGTTGATCGGCCCGGTCGTCGGCAGCGCCATCATCGCCGTGGCGCCGTGGCAGGCCATCTTCGCGGTGGCCTTCGGTTTGGGCGCGGTGGCCTGGCTGGGCCTGTTCCGCTTCATGCCGGCGCACGACGCCGCCGCACCCAAGGCCAGTGTGCGGGAGATGGCGGCCAGCTACCGCAAGATCTTCGGCAACCGCAAATTCATGTTCGGCATCTTCATCGCCGGCATCTCCATCACGCCGCTGACGGCGTGGATAGGCTTGTCGCCGGCCATCATGTTGCAGGGCATGGGCGCCTCCTACGGCAGCTACATTTTCTACCAGTGCGTGATCTTCTCCGGCTTCATCCTCAGTACGGTGGCGATCCAACGCCTGGGCGACAACTTCTCGCTCAGCCGCTTGCTGCGCCAGGGCGCCGTGCTGGCCCTGCTCGGCATGCTGGCTGCCGGCGTGCTGCGCGACAACGGCCACCTGTTCATCGCCGCCATGTTCGTCTTCTCGGCCGGCTTCGGCCTGTTCAACGGCGCGCTGATCCGCATTTCGCTGACCGCCACCGGCGAGTCGATGAGCCTGACCTCCTCGGCGATGAGCCTGCTGTACTGCGTCTACATCTCCGCCGGTTTGGAGATCTACAACCTGGTTTGCGAGCACTACGCCTACTCGCTGGCCTCGTATGCCTTGTTCAATGTACCGCTCGGCCTGGTGATCTGCCTGGGCCTGTTCCACCTGGCGCGCCGGCACGACGCCCGCCAGCCGCGCCCGGCGCTGGCCGCCGCCGCGCTGTAGCAATCGACGGCAGGCGCTGCGCCGTGCGCGCGCCGCTGCGCGCGGTCCAGCGCGACCGGCGCTGTCGCGAAGTCGTTGTATGAAAGTAGAACCTCCGCATTTCCTCTGACGCTTTTTCGCTGGATGAGAACATGATGAATTTCGATCTTGAATATGAAGTGCTGATCAAAGACCTGAAGTCGGCGTTTATGGCTTGCAAACAATGGGAGGCCTTCTGCCGCCAGGACCCGCAAGTGCAGCGCGAACACGCGCTGCGCCTGCGCATCCTGGAGGAGGGCTACCGGCGCCGGCTGGCCGAGCTGCGCTCGCTGGTGAAGGAGAATTTCGCCCGTTTCGACGCGCGCAACATGTCTTCGCTGACCGGCATCCCGACCCAGAGCCTGGCCGCCGACGAGCTGCTGATCCACCGCATCTGGATGGGCGGCGGACTGCCGGCGCTGGCGCGCGAATCGGTCTGCCAGTGGGAGGCGGCGATCACCGAGGTGGGCGCGGTCAACGAGCAGGAATACCGGCTGGCGCTGTGGGTGTGGGACGCCGAACAACTGGCCCACGATCCGGCCTTCCGGCCGTCGCGCGGCGGGCCGCGGCAGGTGATCGGCAGCTACGTGGTCGGCCGCAACATCCTCACCGTGCACGGCCTGCGCGCCTTGGCGCAGCAGTGCTCCGGCGGCGCCATCGAGCTGCTTGAACAGCTGCACGACAAGCGCTACTTCGTCAACCTGGCCGACTATTTCCGCCTGTTGATCCTGCGCGAATTCGGCGGCATCTACCTCGACGCCGACACCATGCCCTACCGCTTCGCCACGGCCCTGCTGGCCAAGCCGGAGGTGCCGGACTACGTCAACTTCGAGGTCGACCCGGTCTCCGGCCAGATCAGCGCCAACTTCGTCTCCTGGCTCAACCTGTTCAGCGACGAGAACGGCCTGCTGATCGCCAAGCGCGGCAATTCGGCGCTCAAGCAGATCGTCGAGCAGATGAACGCCAACCTGGCGTTGATGGACGACAGCGTGCCGGACAAGGGGGACGGCTCGGACGCGCCGGCGCGCTACGCCGGGCGGCTGCACGACGCCACTTACGGCGCATGGCACCGCCACCTGGGCCGCACCTTCCTCAGCCACCACGAGATGGCGCAGTGCCACGCCATCCTGCACGACGGCAAGGTGGAGAGCCTGATCAGCGGCCTGGCCGGCATGCGCCTGCGGGTCGATGCCATCAGCAACGCGGCCATGCCGCTCAGCGCCGCCGAGGAGCGCAGCTACCAGCGCTGCGTCGACGCGCTGGAGCAGTTGGACTGGAAACTCGACCGCGCCGTCGACCTGGAGCGCGTCGCCGACGTCACCTGGGTGCGCGAGGTGCCGCGCATGGCCTACGCGCCGCAACTGCGGGCCCAGCCGGAGAGCTGCAACTACTACTCCTTCCTGTCGCAGGACGCCAGCCTGGACCGCGTCAACTCGCTGTTCGCCGCCTACCTGATGAGCAAGAACAGCGAGCGCATCCGCCGCGGCGACTTCTGGTGCAAGACGCGCGGCGCCGAGCCGCTGGAGCACGCCGCGCCGCGCCGCGCGCGCCACAGCCGCGTCGAACTGTACGAGCCGTCATGAGCGCCGCGCCGGCATCCACCATGGGGCGCAGCGCCCCGGCGGTCCACTTCGTCGCCGGCGCCGAGGTGGCCGACGCGCACCGCGACCGCATGGCCGAGCTGCTGTTCGCCACCAGCTATCTGGAGTACTGCTCGGTCGGCAACAAGCTGCAACTGCCGCTGCCGCAGTTGCAGCGGCTGCAGAACATCGAGCCCTATATCGACCACGTCTACGGCATGTACGACGCCGAGCGCAACTTCACCGGCTTCTTCACGGCGGCCACCGTCGAGGAGTTCGGCCGGATTCCGGCCGCCTCCTACTACCGCGACGAGGTGCGCGCCATGGACGACGCCTACGACGCCTTCGTGCGCCAGCACACGCGCGCCGGCGACCTGTTCGTCGCCAGCCTGGCGGTCGAGGCGCGCTATCGCGGCCAGGGCCTGCTGACGCCTCTGCTGGGCGAGGTCGAGCGGCTGGCGCGCAGCAAGAACAGCGGCCGCATCGTGCTCACCGTGTGGGAGCGCAGCGACGCCCTGCGGCTGTATCTGAAGAAGGGCTTCAGGATCTGCGGCAGCTTCGGCTACGCCTATGAGCTGTTCTTCGAACGGCTGCACTTTCTCGAATACGACACCTTCGCCAAGACGGCGGCTTTGCCAGGAGACTGAGATGGACGACACAATAGAAAGCATCGGCAAGAACAGCATCGAGCAACGCAACAAGTCGACGGTGGGCACGGCGGGACTGCGGCTGAACGACCGCTCCTCCGGCGCGCCGTTGCGGGTGTTGTCGGAACAGGACTGGCAGTGCTGGACGCGCAACGGCTACGTGGTCGTCAAGCAGGCCGTCGAGCGCGACAAGATCGACAATCTGGAGCGCCTGGCCTGGGAGTTCGAGGAGATGGAGCGCGACGATCCGGGCACCTGGTATCCGCCGCAGAAGTCCGCGTTGCGCAAGACCGTGTTGAGCTACAACGCCGGCATGATCGAGTTGTACAACCACCAGTACCTGTGGGACGCGCGCCAGACGCCGCGCGTGCACGACGCCTTCGTCGACATTTGGG
The DNA here is from genome assembly GCF_016461825.1 of Rugamonas violacea. Taxonomy (GTDB): domain Bacteria; phylum Pseudomonadota; class Gammaproteobacteria; order Burkholderiales; family Burkholderiaceae_D; genus Rugamonas. The sequence continues at coordinate 198,286 of NZ_JAEMNU010000022.1, forward strand.
GCACGGCCGAGCTGTGGGTCAGCATCGACCGTTTGAACTTCAACCTGCCGCCCGAGCCGGGCTTCGAGTTCAAGAGCTTCATGCACTGGGACTACGACCCGGACACCGATCCGCAGAACGTGCAGGGCGTGCTGTCGATCAGCGACCAGACCGACCCGGAGGTGGGCGGCTTCGTCTGCGTGCCGGAGGTGTTCCGCGACTACGCCGGCTGGCGCGCGCGCCAGCCGGCCGACTGGGACTGGTATCGTCCCAACGTGGCCGACCAGACGCTGGTGCCGGTGCCGCTGGAGAAGGGCGACCTGCTGATCTTCAACAGCAAGCTATGCCACGGCATCCGGCAAAACGTCTCGCGCCAGAAGGTGCGGATGGCGCAGTACATTTCGATGATGCCGGCCCAGCCGGACAACGCCGAGCTGCGCGACTGGCGCATCCGCTCGTGGCGCGAGCGCCTGGCGCCGCAGGGCTACAGCCTGCAGGGCGACCCGCGCGGCCTGGAGCAGAAGCGCTACCAGACGGCGCGGCTGAGCGAACTGGGCGAACGTTTGCTGGGCCTGCGGCCGTGGCGCGAATAGCCCGCGCGGACAAAAACAGACGGAATTTTTTAATGGACCAAATAGGGGACAAACAGATGGCACAACTAAACTTACAACAAAAAATCGGACAACTGTTCATGGTCGGCTTCGACGCGCTGGAGCCGAACGAGGCCATCACCCGGCTGATCCGCGAGCAGCGCATCGGCGGCGTGATCCTGTTCCGCCGCAACGTGCACACGCCGGCCCAGGTGTCGGCCTTGTGCCAGCAGCTGCAGGCGATCAACGCCGAGGTCAGCGACGAGCCGCTGCTGATCGCCCTCGACCAGGAGGGCGGCATGGTGATGCGCATCGAGCAGGGCGTCACGCCGATCCCCGCCGCGATGGCCTTCCAGGCCGCCGGCTCGGTGGCCGACTGCGAGCAGATGAACTTCGTCAACGGCGACGAGATGCGCCAGATCGGCATCAACATGCTGCTGGCGCCGGTGCTGGACGTGAACAACAACCGCCTCAACCCGGTGATCGGCGTGCGCGCTTACGGCGAGGACGCCGCCACGGTGATCGAATACGGCATGGCGGCGCTGCGCGGCCAGCAGGGCGCCGGCATGATCGTCACCGCCAAGCACTTCCCCGGCCACGGCGACACCGGCACCGACTCGCACTACGCCATGGCCTCGGTGACGCACGACCAGGAGCGTCTGCGCGCGGTCGAGCTGGCGCCGTTCCGCGCGGCGGTGGCGCAGGGCGTCGACGCCATCATGACGGCCCACCTGGCCTTCCCCGCCTTCGAGCCGGACGCCGGCGTGCCGGCCACCTTGTCCAAGGCCGTGTTGACCGGCCTGCTGCGCGAGGAGATGGGTTACCAGGGCGCGATCATCTCCGACTGCCTGGAGATGGGCGCCATCGCCGACGGCGTCGGCGTCGCCGAGGGCGCCGTGCGCACCCTGCAGGCCGGTGCCGACATCGTGCTGATCTCGCACCGCGAACAGCAGCAGCGCGCCGCCATCGCCGCCGTGCTGGCGGCGGTCGACAGCGGCGCGTTGCCGCTGGCGCGCATCGACGAGGCGCTGGCGCGGGTGCGCCACCTCAAGCAGGTCGGCGCGGTGCGCGACTGGCGCGCCCGGCCGGCGCTGCCGCAGGGCTTGATGAAGGCCGAGGCGCTGGCGCTGGCGCGCCGCGTGCAGCAGCAGGCCTTGACGGTGGCCGGCGCCTTCCGCCCGCTCGACCCGACCTTGCCGATCACGCTGATCACCGTCGAGGTGCGCAACCGCAGCGAGATCGACGAGGTGGCCAGCGCGCGCAACCAGGAGGCGCGCAGCTCCATGCTGGACGGCCTGCGGCGGGCCGGCATGGCGGTGCGCGAGTACGCCCTGTCGGCCGAGGCGCCGGCGCACGAGGTGGCGGAGGCCATCGCCTTCGCCGAGGGCGCCCGGCAGATCGTGGTGCAGACCTACAACGCCATGCTGGTCGAGGGCCAGCGCCACCTGCTGGCGGCGCTGCCGGCCGAGCGCCTGTGGGTGGTGGCCGGACGTCTGCCCTACGATCTCGAACTGGCGGTCGGCGCCCAGGGCCGTCTGGCGGCCTACGGTTGTCGCCCGGCGGCGCTGGAGCCGGTGGTCGAGCGCCTGCTCAGCGCGGCCTAGGCGGCCCGGCCGGCGCGAACCCGCCGGCCGCTGCTCCGGCCGTCGCAGCTTTCCACTTGCCGCAAGACCGCGGCGCGCCGGATCAGCCGGCCGCGTCCGACTCCAGCCAGACCGCGCCCGGCCCGCGCGCCGCCAGCATGTCGGCCGGGTTGCGCAGGCGGCAGCGTTCCAGCGACAGGCAGCCGCAACCGATGCAGTCGTCGAGCTTATCGCGCAGCCGTTCAAGCATGCGGATGCGCTCGTCGAGGCGGGCGCGCCAGGCCAGCGACAGCCGGGTCCAGTCGTCGCGGGTCGGCGTGCGGCCGTCGGGCAGCGACCGCAGCGTCTCGGCGATCTCGGCCAGCGGCACGCCGACCCGCTGCGCGGTGCGGATGAAGGAGATCCGGCGCAGCACGTCGCGCGGGTAGCGGCGCTGGTTGCCGGCCGTGCGGCTGCTGTGGATCAGGCCCTCGGCCTCGTAGAAGTGCAGCGCCGAGACGGCCACGCCGCTGCGCTTGGACACCTCGCCCACGCTGAGGGAAAACTTGATGCCCTCGCCACATTGTTGCTCCATCGTCGATGCCCCCGTTGAATTCGCGCTTGACATCAATCTTACTTGAGGTTTTACACTGGGTCCAGTTGCACCTTTACTTCAAGAAAGGCATCGTATGCTGAAGAAACTGGCCAGAGCGCCGACGACGCTGTTCCGCGTCGATAAATTCATCGTTCCCGCCGCCGCCCGCGACGAGTTCCTCGACCAGGTCAGCCGGACCGGCGCGCTGCTCGGCAGCTTGGACGGCTGCCTGCAGAGCCATATCCTGGAACAGCAGTCGCGTTCGGGCGACGTCAACATCGTCACCATCGTCGAGTGGGACCGCGCCGAGTCGATCGAACACGCCCGCCACGAGGTGCGGGCGATGCAGCGGCGGATGGGCGTCGATCCGCAGGAGATGCTGCTCCGTCTGGGCATCCGCGCCGACATGGCCAGCTATAGCCAGTTATAGCCAATCTGCTGGCGCCGTTCCGAGACCATCGGCAGCGATTGCTCGGCCAGCGCCTTCAGTTCGGCCAGTCCGCTGGTGCTGGCGTTGAGCGTGCCGTCGGCGATGTTCTGGAATTCGATGTCGGGATGGACCGTCAGCAGCATGGCGGCGACGTCCATGTTGTTGTAGGCGTCGAGGTAGCGGTCGACCAGCGTGCGCATTTCAGTGGGATTCATTGTGGGCCTCCAGAGTTTGCTGCATGGCGAAGCTGCCTATAATGCAATATTTCCAACTCAAAAGGCAAGTCCATGCGCATCCTCTTTTTCGCCGGCCTGAGCGCCGCCCTCGCGCTGTTGGCCTCGGCCAACGGCAACGCCCAATCCGGGTCGCAGTCGCCGGCCTCGCCGTACGCGGTCGAGGCATGCCAGAGCGGCTGCTTCGCCGTGCGCGCGCAGACCCGTTTTTATTTCGGCGACAGCTCGCGCTCCTACCGCGTCTGCGCGCTCGACGCCTTCGACGCCAAGCTCAGCGTGGACGGCACCGAGGTCCGCGTGCCGGGCAACTCGGCCGGCCGGCGCGGCTGCGCCGATGTCGCCGGACGCGACTTGACCCTGCTCGACGGCAATGCGATGGTCGGCCGTCTGCCGCAGTAAGCGTGGTGGCGGGGACTGGGCGGCGGCGCCGCTTGGCCGCTTGACTTGAGGGCACCGTTGAAACCCCGTC
>NZ_JAEMNU010000022.1:202249-241519 GCF_016461825.1 Rugamonas violacea
AAGCTTATCCACAGTTTGTGTGCGTAACCCCGGCGGCTTCGGCCGGCACGGGCCGGCGTTGCCGCGCCCGGCTTAAGGGCAGCTCCAAAACCCCGTCGTTCCGCCGATGCGGAACGACGAATTCAGCTTGTTCGATGCGCCTTTAAGACGCCCGCTTAGCGTTCGGCGCCGCAGACCAGGGCCAGCGCGCGCGCGCAGCCGTCGTAGTCGAGCGTGGCCAGTTGTTCGACCGCGCGCAGCAGACCGGCGGCGCGGCCGGCCGCGTCGTCGTCCAACGGCAGGCCCAGATGCTTGCGCACCTGCACGTAGGCCGAGTCCTGGAACTGCTCCAGCACCTGCTCGTACGATATCTGGCCCAGCTCGGCCAGGCGCTGGCGTGCATTGCATTGGAACATCTCGTCGCCCAGCTTGGTGGCCATCACGTCGACCATGTCGAGGCAGCCGATCTCGTGGCCGCCCAGGTGCAGCTGGCGGAACACCTGCGCCGCCTGCGCCAGGAAGTACAGGTCCTGCGCCTGGCAATTCAAGGTGCGGCCCGAGGTCAGCGCCTGGAACAGGTGCTCGGCGCGGGCCGGCGCGTTGACCATCTCGGCCTGGAAGGCCAGATACACCTCCAGCACCTTGAACTGCAGCCAGTACGGCGAGTGCGGTCCGAGCATCATCTTTTCCAGCGCGGTCAGGCTGTTGCGGTGCAGGCCGATCTTCGACTGGTAGGACAGCTGCATCTCCAACTGCGCCGCCTTCAGGTAGGGACCGAGCGGCAGCGCATGCGCGTCCTGCAGCAGGTAGTTCAGCTCCTGGTGCATGCCGGACTTGAGCAGCAGGCGCGGATACTCCTGCCAGTAGGCGTTTTGCAGCGTCAGCGCGGCGTTGCCCAGGCTGTCCTTGGTGCTCAGCTCGGCCAAGGTCAGCTCGATGCCGTAGCGGCGCTGCAGCTCGCCCATCTCGTGCAGCTGCTGCGGCGCCAGTTGCTGGTACAGCGCGGCGGCCTCGCCGGTGCGCTCTTGCCAGCGCTCCAGACGGATCAGGGTGAGCCACGGCTGGATCACATTGAGCAGTTGCTGTGTTTGCCCGGCGGCGGCGAGCGCCTGCCAGAAGCGGATTTGCGCGTCGCACAGTTGGCGCGCGGCGTCCAGGTTGCCGCGGTAGGCCTCCTGCAGCGCCAATAGGTTCAGGTACTGCGGCAGTTCGTCGATGGCGCGCGCGCGCACCGCCGGCAGCATGTCCTGCAGCACCTTGCGACGCCAGCCGGACAGCGGGGCGCGAATCAAACGGTCGGCCGGTACGATGAGCGGTTGGTAGAAAGTCGGGGTAATGTGGGCGGTCATAGTTAGCCAGGTTGTACGCCGACTGCGGGCGGAGAGAAACACGCACCTGCGCGTGTAGACGCCCTGATTTGACCATATGGGCTAGCTCGCGGTAACTGTCACTTTTGCGAGGACGGCCGGCGCCGCCGGCCGGCCGCCGCCCCAGTCGGCGCGCAACCGGCGGTGGTGCCGGCCGCTCTTTTTCGGCTGGCGTCGTGCGCTTACTTGGGAATGCTGCCGTCGACGCCCTGCACGTAGTAGTTCATCGAGAGCAGTTCCTTCAGCGGCAGGACGGCGCCGGCGGCCACCTTGACGGCGCCCGACTGGTCCTTGATCGGCCCCTGGAAGGGATGGAATTTGCCGCTGATGATGAGCGCCTTCTTCTCTTCGAAGATCTTGGCGGCGTCGGCCGGCACCACCGGATTGAGTGGCGACATCTTGACCATGCCTTCCTGCAGGCCGCCGCGCACCTCGCCGGTTTTCCAGGTCTTCGCCATCACCGCCTTGGTGGTGTCGATGTAGTAGCCGCCCCAGTTGTTGGTGCTGGCGGTGAGGTGCGCCTTGGGCGCGAACTTGAGCATGTCCGAATCCCAGCCGAAGGCGTACACGCCTTTTTCCTGCGCCACCTGCAGCGTCGCCGGCGAGTCGGTGTTTTGGTTGAGCACGTCGACGCCCTGGGCGATCAGGGTCTCGGCGGCCTGGCGTTCCTTGGCCGGGTCGTACCACGAGTTGACCCAGATGACCTTGGTCTTGATGGCCGGGTTGACGCTCTGCGCGCCCAGGGTGAAGGCGTTGATGTTGCGGATCACCTCGGGCACCGGGAAGGAGGCCACCACGCCCAGGCTCTTCGACTTGGTCATTTTGCCGGCCACCACGCCGAGCAGGTAGGCGCCCTCGTACATGCGGCTCTCGTAGACGCCCATGTTCTTGCCGGTCTTGAAGCCGGTGGCGTGTTCGAACACCACGTTGGGGAAGGCCTTGGCGACTTTCTCGGTCGGGTTCATGTAGCCGAAGGAGGTGGTGAAGATCAGCTGGTTGCCGTCGCTGGCCAGCTTGCGGATCACCCGTTCCGAGTCGGCGCCCTCGGGCACGTTTTCCACATAGGTGGTCTTGATCTTGGCGCCGAGCGCCTTCTCCAGCGCCAGGCGGCCTTGGTCGTGGGCGTAGGTCCAGCCGGCGTCGCCGACCGGACCGATGTAGATGAAGCCAACCTTGAACGGCTCCTCGGCCCGCGCCGGGGCGGCGGCCAGGCCCAGGCTGGCGGCGATGGCGGCGATGGTGGCGAAGGCGAGCAGTGTGCGGCGGTTTAACATGGGTGTTCCTTTGCGGTTGGCGCGCCCGGCGCGGCACCGGGCGCGGAGATCAGAAATCAGAAATGGTATTCGGCGCGGATCATCGGGGTCTTGGCGGTGGCGCCCGGATTGGCGTGGTCGGAGTTGCCGAACTTGTTCTTCCAGTACTGGTATTCGAGGCCGAGCTTGAAGGTGTTCTTGCCGGCGCCGACGGCGGCGCTCAGGTCGTACATGATCTGCATGTCGATGTTGGTCTCGGCGGCGGTGTCGACGCCGAACTCGTTCTTGCCCTTGCTGCCGATGAAGTTGGCGAAGCCTTCGAAGGACAGCGGAATGCCGACGTTGAAGGGGATGCCCCAGGCCGCCGTCAGCATCGGATGCACCTTGTAGCTGTAGCGCGGCGTGGCGGTCTGCGAGAAGGTGCTGTAGGGCGCGTTGCTCTCCCACAGGGCGAACAGGCTGACGTCGAGGAAGCCGGGCACGTCGAGCATCAAGGTGGGGCCGGCGACGACCATGCGCTTCTTCGAGTTGTAGCCGGCGTCGGTCTTGGTGTTGTAGTCGAAGCCGGCGGTGGCGCCCAGGCCGCGCAGCGGACCGGCGGCGAAGGAGCGGCCCAGCACCTTGCCCAGGTCCAGCGTGTGGCGGTACAGCACATAGGCTTCGTGGGCGCCGCTGCTGGCGCCGGCCGACGAGGGGTCGCTGTCGTCCGACATCAGCAGGTCGGCGCTGAGGAAGTTCTTGCCGTACTTGTAGCCGCTGGAGCTGCTCAGGTTGACGATGTTCTTGCTGATGTCCTGGTTGTTGAACGGCTCGGCGAACTTGCTGCCGTAGCGGTAGCTGATCGAGGTGTCGCTCCAGTCGGCGGCGTGGGCCGCGCCGGCGCAGGCGGCGAAAATGGTCAGGGCAATGGCGTGCTTCAGCGGTTGAGGTTTCATGCAAACTCCCAGTCAGGTTGGTCTAGTTATAAGATTGCTACGGTGCCAAAAAACTTGTTTGAATCCCTTACGTGGCGGCGCTTGGATTCAATCTTCAACAGGAATCTCTAGCAAATTGCAGGCCATGTCCTCCTACAGGCCGGCCAAGGCTTCGGCCAGGTTGATCTTCTTGCCCGGTTCGCCCAGCCGCAGGCGCCCTTCGATCTCCAGCAGGTGGTGTTCGATCAGCGCGCCGGCCTGCTCCGCCTTGCCCTGCTCGATCAGCGCCATCAGCTCCTTGTGCTCGTCGTTCTCGCACATCGACGCGCCGGGACTCTCGTACAGCGCGATGATCAGCGAGCAGCGCGAGACCAGCTCGCCCATGAAGCGCAGCAGCACCTGGTTGCCGGCCAACTCGGCCAGCAGCAAATGGAATTCGCCGCCCAGGCGGATCCAGCTGGCGCGGTCGCCGGTGCGGCGCGCCTGGTCCTCGGCCTCCAAGGCTTGGCGGATTTGCTGTAGCGAGGCCGGTGTGCGGTGGCGTATCACCAGCGGCACGATCTCGCGCTCCAGCGCGCGGCGTGCGGCGAAGATGTCGCGCGCTTGCTCCGGCGTGGGCGAGGCGATCACCGCGCCGCGATTCGGCCGCAGCTCGATGATGTGGTCGTGCGCCAGCCGTTGCAGCGCCTTGCGCACCGTGGTGCGGCTGACCCGGTACAACTCGCAGAAGTCGGCCTCGCCCAGATGGGTGCCGGGCGGCAGGCGGTGGCTCATGACGGCGTTGACGACGGCGCGGTAGATGCGCAGATCGATGGCGGTGGTGCCGCGTTTCAGCCGCGCCCCGGTGGCGGCGGGCGCGGCGGCGGCCGCTGGCACTGGCGCCGTGGCCGCCGCCGTGGCGGCCTTGCGCCTGGCGGCCGGGCGTGGCGCGGTGGCGGGTTTGCTCATGTTGCGTTCTCCTGAGTCGGTCGCGGGACTGGCCCGTTACGGCATATCGGCAGCGGATATGTGAACAACACATAAAGCAGGATTCGTGCTCACATTGTGTACGAAAAAATCGCCGCCTTGCGCATCGCGAATGCGTTTAAGCCCTTTTATGGTGAGTTGCTGTGGTTTATTTGGTGCGCTTTTGTACACAGCTTCGCCAAAAGCGGGCGCCGCCGCGCAAGGCCGGCGTATCCTTGCGGACAGCAGCCGACGATTTTCATGGCATGCAAATTGCGTCTGTCGTTTGAAGAAAATGAACCGTGCATTTGTATACAAATTGACGATGGAGGTAAGCCAGAATGAATCACGACGTGGTCCCACCGCAGCCGGCGCGCGTCGAACCGCGCCTGCAACTGCTGGGCATCTGCAAAAGCTACCCGTCGGTGATCGCCAACGCCGAGGTCAATCTGACGGTGATGCCGGGCGAGATACACGCCGTGCTGGGCGAGAACGGCGCCGGCAAAAGCACGCTGATGAAGATCATCTACGGCGTCACCAAACCGGACGCCGGCGAGATCATGTGGGAGGGCAAGCAGGTGCACATCCACTCGCCGTCGGACGCGCGCAAGCTCGGCATCGGCATGGTGTTCCAGCACTTCGCCTTGTTCGAGACGCTGAGCGTGGCCGAGAACATCGCCCTGGCGCTCGACGAGAAGAGCACGCCGGCGCAGTTGGCGCCGCGCATCCGCGCCGTCGCCGAGCAGTACGGCCTGCCGCTCGATCCGCAGCGGCGCATCCACAGCATGTCGGTGGGCGAGCGTCAGCGCGTCGAGATCGTGCGCTGCCTGTTGCAGTCGCCGCGCCTGCTGATCATGGACGAGCCGACCTCGGTGCTGACGCCGGACGCCGTGCTCAAGCTGTTCGAGTCGCTGCGCCGGCTGGCCGGCGAGGGCGTCAGCATCCTCTACATCAGCCACAAGCTCGACGAGATCCAGACCCTGTGCGACCAGGCCACCGTGCTGCGCGGCGGCCGCGTCGCCGGCACGGCGCTGCCGCGCCAGGAGACGGCGCGTTCGCTGGCCGAGTTGATGATCGGCCGCGAGCTGCCCGGTTGCCACCTGACGCCGCGTGAACCGGGCGCGGTGCGGCTGGCCATCGGCCCGCTCAGCGTGGCCAGCGCCGATCCGTTCGGCACCCATCTGCGCGATGTGGCGCTGGAGCTGCGCGGCGGCGAGATCGTCGGCATCGCCGGCATCTCCGGCAACGGCCAGCAGGAGCTGTTGAAGGCCATCTCCGGCGAGCTGCCGCTGGCCGACGCCGGCGCCATCCGCATCGACGGCGCGGCGGCCGGCCGGCTCGACGCGGCGGCGCGGCGCCAGCTCGGCCTGTGCTTCGTGCCGGAGGAGCGGCTGGGGCGCGGCGCCGTGCCCGACCTGTCGCTGGCCGACAACGCGCTGCTGACCGGCTACCTGCCGGCCGGCGCCACCGGCATGGTCAAGCGCGGCCTGATCCAGCGCGGCGCCGTGCGCGACTTCGCCCGCGCCGTCATCGAGCGCTTCAACGTCAAGTGCGGCGGCGAGCGCTCGGCCGCCGCCAGCCTGTCCGGCGGCAATCTGCAAAAGTTCATCGTCGGCCGCGAGATCGCGCTGGCGCCCAAGGTGATGGTGGTGGCGCAGCCCACCTGGGGCGTCGACATCGGCGCCGCCATGTTGATCCGCCAGGCCATCATCGACCTGCGCGACCAGGGCGTGGCGGTGCTGGTGCTGTCGGAGGAGCTCGACGAGCTGTTCATGATGAGCGACCGCATCGCCGTGCTGGCCAAGGGCCGCCTGTCGCGCGCGCTGCCGGCGGCCAGCACCAACATCAACCAGATCGGCGTGTGGATGAGCGGCGATTTCGACCACCTCCACGATGCACCCGATACACCCGACGAACCCGACGGGCCGGCGCGCTCGTCCCGCTCGCAACCAGGAGCAAACCATGTCACGGCTTGAACGACGTCCCGAACCCTCGCGCGCGATGATGCTGGCCTCGCCGCTGATCGCGGCGGCGGCCATGCTGCTGAGCGGCTCCGTGCTGTTCTTCTGTCTCGGCCAGGAACCGCTGCACGCCTTCCACGTCTACTTCATCAAGCCGGCCAGCAGCTTGTACGGCATCGGCGAGCTGCTGCTCAAGGCCACGCCGCTGATCCTGTGCGGCGTCGGCCTGGCGCTCAGCTTCCGCGCCAACGTCGCCAACATCGGCGCCGACGGCCAGCTGACCATGGGCGCCATCGCCGCCGGCGCCGTCGCGCTGTACTTCGACGAGGTGCAGGCCGGCTGGCTGCTGCCGCTGATGATCGTCGCCGGCGCGCTGGGCGGCATGGCCTGGGCGGCCGTTCCGGCGCTGCTGCGCACCCGCTTCAACACCAGCGAAATTCTGGTCAGCCTGATGCTGGTCTACGTCGCCTATCTGTACCTGAGCTATCTGGTGCACGGCCCGCTGCGCGACCCGGCCGGCTTCAACTTCCCGCAGTCGAAGATGTTCAACCAGTCGGCCACGCTGCCGTTGCTGATCGAGGGGCTGCGCATCAACGCCGCCTTCCCGCTGTCGCTGCTGGCGGTGGCCGGCGCCTGGTTCTTTTGCAGCCGCACCTTCGCCGGCTACCGCATGCAGGTCAGCGGCATGGCGCCGGCGGCGGCCGCCTACGCCGGCTTCAGCGAGCCGCGCAACGTCTGGGCCGCCTTCATGCTCAGCGGCGCGCTGGCCGGCATCGCCGGCGTCGGCGAGGTGGCCGGCCCGCTGGGCCAGCTGCAACCGTCGGTGTCGCCCGGCTACGGCTTCGCCGCCATCATCGTCGCCTATGTCGGCCGGCTGCATCCGTTCGGCGTGCTGCTGTCGGCCTTGCTGATGTCGCTGCTGTACATCGGCGGCGAGTCGGCGCAGATCGAGCTGCAACTGCCGTCGGCCATCACCGGCTTGTTCCAGGGCCTGCTGCTGTTCTATCTGCTGGCCGCCGACCTGTTCATCCACTACCGCTTCAAGCCGCGCCGGCGGGTGGTGCCGCCGGCCCAAGGCGCCGTGCCGACCGGCCCCGCCAACCGGACCAGCCAGGCCAACCCGGCCGGGCCGGCCGGGCCGACCAGCCCGGCCGCCGCCATCGCCCGAACCGGAGACGCCGTATGAATCCCGAACTGTTGATCGCCTTCCTGGCCAGCACCGCCGGCGCGGCCACGCCGCTGATCATGGCCTCGATGGGCGAGCTGGTGGCCGAGCGCTCCGGCGTGCTCAATCTGGGCATCGAGGGCATGATGCTGGTCGGCGCCGTGGTCGGTTTCGCCGTCACGCTGGGCACCGGCCAGATCACCCTCGGCCTGTTGGCGGCCATGCTGGCCGGCCTGGGCATGGCGCTGATCTTCGCCTTCCTGGTGCTGACCTTGCAGACCAACCAGGTGGCCACCGGCCTGGCGCTGACCTTGTTCGGCATCGGCCTGTCGGCCTTCCTCGGCCGCGGCCTGGTCGGCCAGACGGTGGACCCGCTGCCGCACCTGCACTTGCCGCCGCTGTCCGACATCCCCTTCGTCGGTCCGCTGCTGTTCCGCTTCGACTGCATGGTCTACGCCTCGCTGCTGCTGGTGGCGGCGATCGCCCGGATGCTGGCGCGCAGCCGCCTCGGCCTGATGATACGGGCGGTCGGCGAGTCGCCGCACAGCGCCCACGCCATCGGCTTCCACGTCATCGGCCTGCGCTACGGCACGGTGTTGTTCGGCGGCGCCATGGCCGGCCTGGGCGGCGCCTACCTGTCGCTGGCGCTGACGCCGATGTGGGTCGAGGGCATGACGGCGGGGCGCGGCTGGATCGCCCTGGCGCAGGTGGTGTTCGCCACTTGGAAGCCGCGCGGCGTGATGTTGGGCGCCTACCTGTTCGGCGGCGTCACCGTGCTGCAGTTCCACGGCCAGGGCTTCGGCCTGGCGGTGCCGGCCGAGTTCCTCTCGATGCTGCCGTATCTGGCCACCATCGCCGTGTTGGTCATCATCTGTCGCAATCCGCAGACCATCCTGCTCAACAAGCCGATGTCGCTGGGGCAGAACTTCCGCGCCGATTGAGGCGGGGCAGGGGCCGCGCGCCCTTGCCTTGCCACGGCGACTGTCAAAGCGCAATCCGCCGCGACGCAATATTTGGAGACAATCCAGCAATTTTGTCCTGCTACACTTGGTTCATCTCTGCGGTTTCCGCCGCAGCACGGCGCGCCCCCCTGCCGCTGCCGTTCCACGTGTGGCGACCCCCCATCCCCGGTTCGCGTATCGATATTGTTTTTCGTTTTTGTCCTGTCATTCCACATTGAAGGAAAGCGGCAATGCGCAACAATTCCCCGGTCACGCAGAACGAGTATGTTTTAAGCGACGGCAAGACCATCGTCTCGACCACGGATTTGCAAGGCAACATCAACTACGCCAACCCCTATTTCATCGAGGTCAGCGGCTTCGCCGAGCAGGAGTTGATCGGCGCGCCGCAGAACATCCTGCGCCATCCGGACATGCCGGCCGAAGCCTTCGCCGACCTGTGGCGCACCATCAAGGACGGCATGCCGTGGACCGGCATGGTGAAGAACCGTTGCAAGAACGGCGACTATTACTGGGTGCTGGCCAACGTCACGCCGGTGATCGAGCAGGGCCGGCCGATCGGCTATATGTCGGTGCGCACCAAGCCGAGCCGCGAGCAGGTTCAGCAGGCCGGCGCCGCCTATGACGAAATCCGCCAGGGCAATCCGCGCGGCCTGCGCATCGTCAACGGCCGCGTCGAGCGCAGCGGCGTGCGGGCGACCTTGGCCGGCTGGTGCAAACTGTCGCTGGCGCGCCACATCGGCGTGAACAGCGGTTTGATCAGCATCATGATGGCGGTGTTTGCCGTCGCGCTGTGGGACGTCCACGGCAGCAGCGGCCGCGCCTTGCACGCCTGGCTGGGCGGCGTCGCCGGCGTGTCGGCGCTGATGACCGTGTATTTCTGGCGCAGCCTGCACAACCATGTCGTGGTGCCGCTGCGGCGCGCCACCGGGGCGGCGCGGCAGATGGCCGGCGGCGACCTGAGCGGCGAGATCGAGATCCGGCAAGACGATGAAATGGGCCAGCTACTGGCGGCGCTGCGGCAGATGAACGTCAACCTGCACAGCATCATCAGCGACGTGCGCAGCAATTTCGCCGAGATCAGCATCGCCACCGGCGAGATCGCCACGGGGAATATGGACCTGTCTGGCCGCACCGAGTCGCAGGCTTCGAGCCTGCAGCAGACCGCCGCCAGCATGGAGCAGCTGACCTCGAACGTGCAGCAGAGCGCCGGCAGCGTGGCGCGCGCCAACGAGCTGGCCGGCAGCGCCTCGCGGGTGGCCAAGGCGGGCGGCGACATCGTCGCGCAGGTGGTGGTGACGATGGGCGACATCAGCGATTCGTCGCGCAAGATCCTCGACATCATCGGCTTGATCGACGGCATCGCCTTCCAGACGAATATTCTGGCGCTGAACGCCGCCGTCGAGGCGGCCCGCGCCGGCGAGCAGGGCCGTGGCTTCGCCGTGGTGGCGTCCGAGGTGCGCGGCCTGGCGCAGCGTTCGGCCACGGCGGCCAAGGAGATCAAGGGCTTGATCGACATGTCGATCGTCAAGGTCAACGCCGGCACCGCGCTGACCAACAGCGCCGGCGCCACCATGAGCGAGGTGATGCAGTCGGTCGACAGCGTCACCACATGATGGACGAGATCTCCAACTCGACCAACGAGCAGAGCCAGGGCATAGGGCAGGTCAACGACGCGGTGATCCACATCGACGACATCACGCAGCAGAACGCGGCGCTGGTGGAGCAGGCCGCCGCCGCCGCCGGCAACCTGGCGCAGCAGGCCCGCTGTGTCGAGCAGGCGATGGCGGTGTTCAAGCTGAAGGCGCAGGGGCGTTCGGCGCCGGCCGGCATGGCCCAGCTGAAGCGGGCCTCGCTGGCCGGCCTGCCGCTGCTGCGTCCGTCGGCCTTGTCGTCGGCCAAGGTGGTCAGCCTGCCGCGCAAGGCCAGGCAACTGGCCTAGGCGCAGTCGCGGCCGGGGCGGCCGGCCGCCGCGCCGGCCGCTTTGGTTTACCATATCGTTTCCGAAGAGAATATTGAAACGATATAAACGATTATGACAGTTGTGCGCCGCGTCACCATTGAGGACCAAGGTTGGGCATTCGACACCGACAACAGCCAGTCGCTGCTGCTGGCGGCGCAGGCGGCCGGCATTCGCCTGCCCAGCTCCTGCCGCAACGGCACCTGCCGCAGCTGCCTGTGCCGGCTGGCCGGCGGCAGCGTGCGCTATCTGATCGAGTGGCCGGGACTGAGCCTGGACGAGAAACGCGAGGGCTACATCCTGCCCTGCGTGGCGCTGGCCGAGTCGGATCTGGTGTTGCGGGTGCCGGCGGCACGGCGCATCGAGTAGCGCCGCAGGCCGGCGCGCGCGCGGCCGTGGCCGTGGCCTTGGCTGTGACTTTGGCTGTGACTTTGGCCTTGGCCTTGGCCTTGGCCGGATCAGCGCCGACGCAGGCGGTTCAGCAGCGCCTCGGCGCTGTCGCTCAGCGGCACGCCGTGCTGGCGCAGCAGCTGCACGTTCAGCACCAGATTCTCCAGCACCAGCTTGGCCGCCACGGCCAGCAGCGACAGCCGCTTGTCCTCCTCGCTGAAGTTCTCCATCGCGTCGGCCATCTCGCACAGATGGTTGGCGATCAGGCCGCGCAGCTCCTGCTCGTTGAACGGCAGGTCGGCGAAATCGATCGGGTCCTCCCTCTCCACTGCCTGCATCAGCAGTTCCAGCTCCTGCGGGGTAATTGTCATGTTGTGCTCCGGTGGTTCGCCCGGTTCCATTCTAGCGGTAAGCTCGGCTTAGCGTGCGGCAAGCGACCGTGCCGGCCTGACAAGCTTACTTTTTTGAATCGTGGCGCGCGCGCGGACAGGCGCGTTAGAATCGACCATTCGGAATCGGAGGGGCGATGGCGCAACTGATTTTCACCCAGCAATTGGGCCGCTTCCTGCCGGTGCCGCAGGTGAACACCGACGCCACCGACCTGCGCGCCGCGCTCGACGCCGCCTTCGCCGGCCAGCCCCGGCTGCGCGGCTATGTGCTCGACGAGCAGGGCCATCTGCGCGAGAACGTGGTGATCTTCATCGACGGCAAGCGCAACGCCGACCGCGTCCGGCTCGACGACGCGCTGGCGCCCGATTCCCGGGTCTACATACTGCAAGCACTCTCTGGAGGCTGACATGAGTACACGCGCTTACCTCGGCACCCGCAAGGGCCTGTTCGAGCTGGACCAGGTGAAAGGGCTGTGGCAATTGGGCGCCCACCACTTCCTCGGCGATCCGGTGTCGATGCTGTTGTCCGATCCGCGCGACGGCAGCCTGTATGCCGCCCTCAACCTGGGCCACTTCGGCGCCAAGCTGCATCGGCTCGACGCCGGCGCCAGCAGCTGGACCGAGGTGGCGGCGCCGGCCTATCCGGCCAAGCCGGCCGACAGCGCGGACCAGGTCGAATGGAAGCTCAGGCAGATCTGGTCGCTGGCCGCCGGCGGTGCGGAACAGCCCGGCGTGTTGTGGGCCGGCACCCTGCCGGGCGGCCTGTTCCGTTCGGCCGACCGGGGCGAGTCGTGGCAACTGGTGGAGTCCTTGTGGAACGCGCCGGAACGGGGCGAGTGGCTGGGCGGCGGCTATGACGTGCCCGGCATCCATAGCATCTGCGTCGATCCGCGCGACAGCCATGCGCTGCTGGTGGGCGTGTCCTGCGGCGGCGCCTGGCTCAGCACGGACGAGGGCGCCAGTTGGTCGCTGCGCGCCAAGGGCATGAAAGCTGGCTACATGCCGCCCGACCTGGCCGACAAGCAGACGGTGCAGGACCCGCACCGCATCGTGCGCTGCGATGGCATGCCGGACCGGCTGTGGTGCCAGCATCACAGCGGCATCTGGCGCAGCGACGACAACGGCGCCAACTGGAGCGAGGTGACGGCGCCGCTGTCGAGTTTCGGCTTCGCCGTGGCGGTGCATCCGGCGCAGGGTGACACGGCCTGGTTCGTGCCGGCCGTGGCCGACCAGCAACGCATCCCCGTCGACGCCGCGTTGGCGGTCAACCGCAGCAGCGACGGCGGCGCCAGCTTCACCACCCTGCGCAGCGGCCTGCCGCAGGAGCATTGCTACGACCTGGTGTATCGCCACGGCTTGGCGGTGGGCGCCGACGGCAGCACGTTGCTGATGGGTTCGACCACCGGCGGAGTCTGGTTGTCGTCGAACGGCGGCCAGCACTGGCAGACCATCTCCACCACCATGCCGCCGGTGTACGCGGTCTGCTTCGCCGATTAAGCCCGCGACTCCCCCCGGGGTCAGTGCCGACATTCGGACACGAGCTCAAGCGTCCCCGGGGTCAGCAGCGTCCTCGGGGTCAGGTCCTCGGGGTCAGTGCCGACATTCGGACACGAGCTCAAGTAGAGCGTCCGCTTGGAAGACGAAAAATGTCCGAATGTCGGCACTGACCCCGCTTGCTGGCGGGGGGCGGCGGACTCAGGCGTAGTAGGCGAGGAACATGTCGACGGCCGTCTCCACCACTTGGCGCTGGACGGCGGGCGGCAGCGGCGGCTGGCCCATGGTCACTTGCGGCCAGAAGGCGAAGGTCTTCATCTGGCCTTGCAGCAGGGTGGCCGAGAACAGCGGATCGGCCTTGAGCAGCTTGCCGTCGGCCTGGGCGGCGCGCAGCCAGGCGGTCACGCCTTCCTCCTTGTCGCTCAGGCGCGCCACCATGTCCTGGGCGCGCGCCGGCGAGTGGATAGTTTCGGCGATGGCCACCCGGGCCAGATCGAGGAAATGGCCGTCCTGCAACAGCGCCATCTTCTGCGACATCAATTCCAACAACTGCTCGCGCAGCGGCACGCCGCTGCGGTAGGCGATCGCCATCAAGGCCGCGCTGCTGTCCCACAACTGGTGCAGGATCTGGGCGAACAGCTCGTCCTTGCTGGGGAAGTGGTTGTAGACGGTGCGCTTGGAGACGCCGGCGCTGGCGGCGATCTTGTCCATGCTGGTCGCCTCGAAGCCGCTGGCACGGAATTCGGCGATGGCGGCCGTGAGGATGGCGTGGCGCTTGCGGTCGGTCAGGCGCTGCGTGACGGCAGCGGGGGCGGCGGGGGAAGTAGGCATGCAAGTATTTTACACTGGGTAGTTTACTTTTCCAAAAATAGAAACTACACTGTGTAGTGTACATTCTATATGTTAAACCTCAGCGAAACGGTATCGATCTTGCGCCTATCTCGCCTCGTCCTGACTTTTGGAGCCATGCTCGTGATGAACACCACCGCCATTTCCGCCGACAACATCGACGCCCTGACCACGGCCCAGCAGCGCGACGGCAAGTACCGCAACCCGGCCGCGATGCACAAGATGGGTTTGACCAAATCGCTGGGCCTGATGTGGCGCTTCCTGTTCAACAAGCCGGCCAACACGGTGCCGAGCAAGCCCATCCCCGTGCAATTGCTAGCAAGGCAACAATTGTTCGATGCGCCCGACAATAGTTTGTTCCGCCTCGGCCATTCGACCATGCTGCTCAAGCTCAGCGGCCAGTTCTGGCTGACTGACCCGGTGTTTTCCGAGCGCGCCTCGCCGGTGCAGTGGGCCGGTCCGCAGCGCTTCCACCAGCCGCCGATCAGCATCGACGATTTGCCGCCGATCACCGGCGTGATCCTGTCGCACGACCACTACGACCACCTCGACTATGCCGCCGTGCGCAAGCTGGCCGCCAAGACCGCGCACTTCATCGCGCCCAAGGGCGTCGGCGACACCTTGATCGAATGGGGCATCCCGGCCGCCAAGGTGCAGCAACTGGGCTGGTGGGAAAGCACGCGGGTGGCCGGTGTGAAGCTGGTGGCGACGCCGGCGCAACACTTTTCCGGCCGTGGCCTGTTCAACGGCAACAAGACGCTGTGGGCCTCCTGGGTCATCGAGGACGGCGACACCCGGGTTTTCTTCAGCGGCGATAGCGGCTATTTCAAGGGATTCAGGGAGATCGGCGACAAATACGGTCCCTTCGACCTGACCATGATCGAAACCGGCGCCTACGATCCGCAGTGGCCGGATGTTCATATGCAACCGGAGGAAACCCTGCAGGCCCACATCGATTTGCGCGGCAAGGTGCTGCTGCCGATCCACAACGGCACCTTCGACCTGGCGTTGCATGCCTGGAACGAACCCTTCGAACGCATCGTCGCGCTGGCGGCCGAGCGGGGGCAGACGCTGAGCACGCCGGGCATCGGCAGCGCGCTTGATGTGAAGCGGCCGGCGCCGGGCGAACAGTGGTGGTTGCGGGCGCTGTAGCGCGCGGCGGACTCGGGCGGTGATGCCGCTCAGGCGGTGATGTTGATGAGGCGGCCCAGGGTTTCGCCCCGGGCGTTGATCTGTGGCTTGGCCAGGGTCAGTTCGGCCGGCAGCTTTTGTTGCGACAGGGGGGGATTCTCGATGGCCTTGTCGAGCCGGATCAGCGGCGCGGCGGCCGGCACCGGCTGTTGCGCCTGACGGCTTTGGGCCTGGGTCTGGGCCAGGTCCTGTTTGTCCTTGACCAACAATTGCTGGCTTTGCTCCAGCCGGCTGGCGTCTTGGTTGACGCGCGACTGGTCCTGTTGCACCAGCCGCTCGGCCTGGGCAATCGACGCTTGCAAACTATTTACGGACGTTACGGAAACCACGCTCATCACCTCGGCCAGATACTGCGATCCGCGCGTCAAAATGACGGACATGGAAATGCAGAATCGTAATCAATCAAGTAACGCTTTAGCGTAGGTCAAAAAATGTCAAGAAGCCAGAACTTTCGTGGTGATTTCGTAATGTCGTCTGTCTTTGCAGAAATAAAAAAGGGCAAGGCCGACTACGCCTTGCCCGCAAGGGACTCTGTTTAGTAAGCGCTTACTCGCGCCGCCGCGTCCTGTTTAGAAGCGATACAACAGCGAAGCCTCGACCGATCGGCCGAACAGCGGACGGGCGTTGATCGGCCCGCTGCCGCCGGTGCTCAGGCGCGAATTGCCCTCGGTCAGACCGAGCGCGTTGTTGACGTTGCTGGCGTTCAGGCGCAGCTCGATCTTGTCGCCCAGCGCGGCGAGGATGCCCAAGTCGATGGTGCGGTAGGACGGCAGGTATTGCTGGTTGGCCTGGTCGGCGTAGCGCTCGCCGATCGAGGTGTAGGTGCCGTACAGCTTGACCGAGTTGTTGTCGCCCAGCGGAATGCGGTAGGTCGGCGTGAAGCGGAACTGCAACTTCGGCTGGCGTTGCACGGTCTTGCCGGCGGTGGCCGGGTTGTCGCGGTATTCCGACTTCTGATAGTCGCCCGTCAGGCTCAGCTGCAGATTGCTCAGCGGACGCAGCGCCAGTTCGAACTCGACGCCGTTGCCCTTGGAGCCGCTGACCGAGTTCAGCGTGGTGCCGTTGGCGAGAATTTGCGAGAAGGCGATGCCGTCGAATTCGGTGTGGAAGGCGTTGACATAGGCGCTGTAGAGCGAGGTGGCGGTTTTGAAGCCGATCTCGTACTGGCTCACCTTGGGCGTCGGCAGGACGCTGCGGTCGTTGGCCGTGGCCTGGCTGCCGGCGCCGCGCAGATCGTCGAAGGAGACGAAGGTGTGGCCGCGGTTGGCGCGCACGAAGACGCTGGCGTCCTTGCCCAGTTTGTAGTTGCCGCCGATGGTGAAGGAGTTGGCGCTGTCATTGCGGCTGATGAAGGTGTTCGAGCCGTTCGGCATCGAGGTGCCGTTGTTGTAGACGGTCAGCGGGTTGTTGTCGGTATCGCCGGACATCAGGTTGGAAATCGTCGCATTGACGCGCTGGCGCTCGTGGCGCACGCCGGCGTCGACCTTGATGCGCTCGTTGACCTTCCACTCGTCGGAGACGAAGACGGCGGTGTTGTTGCCGTCATACGAGGCGAGCGGGGCGTAGAACACATTGCCGTCGGTGCCGTTTTTCGACACGACGACGCCGTTGTCCAGGGTCACGTTGATCAGGCTGGCGTTCGGCACGGCCGTCATCAGGTGGCTGTTGCCCAGATACCAGACATCGCGCGAGGAGTAATCGGCGAAGTAGCCGCCGACGGTGACGGTGTTGTCCTTGCCCACTTCCTTGCTGACGCGCAGCTCGTCGGTGAAGGAGCTGAGTTTCTTCTCGACCGCCCACAGGCCGGCTTGCACCACCTGCTGGTCGGCCGCCACGTTGCCGCCGTGGACATAGGTGGTGCTCGCCGCCGTCGCCAGCTTGCCGCCGGCCGCCGCCAACACGGCGGCGTTGCTGTTGGCCGATTTGATGGCGGCGGCGGTGTAGTCGGCCATGCTCAGCGGGTTGTTGCCGGTGAACATGGCGTTGGTGTTGAGGTCGCCGCTGAAGTGGTTGAATTTGTTCGATACGCTCCACTCGCCGATCTTCTGGTCGAAATTGGCGCCGAAGACGGTGGCTTTGAGGCCGCGCCCGTCGCCCAGGTCGCGCGTCAGCGTCTTGCCGGGCGCCGCTTCGATGGTGAAGTTGCGCATTTCGCCGCTGACCAGGGTGCCTTTCAACGGGTCGAAGCCGGGGAAGGCCGAGATGCTGCGGCCGTTGTTGCTGGAGATCAGCGGCGCGCCGGTGTAGAAGGCGTTCTTGTCGTCGGTGTTGCGGGCGTAGATGGTCAACTCGCCCTGCTCCAGCTTGCGGGTCAGGGTGGCGGTCAGCTGGTGGCCGTCGTCGGCCGGGAACTGGGCGTCGCGGATGCCGTCGGTCTTGCGGTAGAAGCCGCCGATGGAGCCGTACCAGCCATCGCTGATCTTGCCGCTATAGAACATGTCGACGCGGCGCAGGCTGCCGGTGCCGGTGGTGAAGCGCAGCGTGCCCTCCGGCGTGTCGCCGCCTTGTTTCAGCAGGAAGTTCATGGTGGCGCCGGGCTGGCCGTTGGACCAGATGGTGCTCGGGCCGCCGCGCAGCACTTCGACGCGCTCGATGGTGTCGTCGAGGCGGAAGGCGGACGAGCCCTCGAAGAAGGACAGGGTCGGCGGCGGGAAGATCGGGTTGCCCATCATTTGTACGGAAACGAAGGGCGAATCGCTGCCGGAGGGGAAGCCGCGCACCTCGATGTTGGCGCCGGACTGGCCGCCGGTCGATTCGGCGTAGACACCGGGCACCAGCTTCATGATGTCGGCGGTGCTGCTCGGCGCGGCCGACTTCAGCTGTTCCTCGCTGGCGGTGGTGATCGAGAAGGCCGAGTCGATCTTGCGCACGCCACGGGCGCCGGACACGCCGGTCACCACGACCTGCTGGATTTCCTTGGCGACGGCGTCGCCGGCCGGGGCCGCTGCGGCCGCTGCCGGGGGCGATGCCTCGGCGGCGTTCTGCGCCTGGGCTTGGTTGATCAGGGTCAGCACCGCGAGCGTGACTGAGGACAGTAGGAACTTGTTCTGGCTTTTCATGTGCTTGGCTTTCTCTTTTTTGGTATGAATCGTGTCGTCTCCTGGACAGTGCGCCACCTTCCAATCCACCGCAAGGCCGTGCCATCCCCATCTTCCGCCCGCTTGAAAGCGGGCCGTTCCCGGCCGCCGAAGCGGCGTCGCGGATTTGACCGAAAGCAGAAGATTGGCCATTGAAACAATAAATGATATCGATGTCAATTGAATTGTTATCGATGTCATCAAACGTGCCACACGCAAAAAACCTGTCATAATGCGTGCGCAAACCCTGTTTCCAACCTAAGAGCCATCAATGCCATCGAACAAGATCAACGTGCGTAAAAGCGACTCGGCGCTGACGATGGAGGACCTGGCCAAGCTGGCCGGCGTCTCCAAGATCACCGTCTCGCGGGCGCTGCGCGATAGTCCGCTGGTGACCCTGGAAACGCGGGAAAAGGTGCGCCAGATCGCCGCCGAGCAGGGCTACCGCCTGAACATCAGCGCGCGCAATCTGCGCATGCGGCGTAGCTATTCGGTCGCCGTTGTGGTGGAAATGACACCAGTGCGCGGCCGGCCGATGTCCGACCCGTATCCGTTGGAGTTGTTGGGCGGCATCACGCAGGAGTTGACCACGGCCGGCTACAGCGTCGTGCTGACCTCCAAGCAATTGATGGACACGGCGCCGGTGCAGGGCGCCGACGGCCTGATCCTGCTCGGCCAGGGCTCGCACGGCGAGGCGGTGCGCACCTTGCAACTGACCGGCATGCCGCTGGTGGTGTGGGGCGCGCCGGAGGCCGGCGCCGACTACATCGTGGTCGGCAGCGACAACCGCAAGGGCGGCATCAGCGCGGCCGAGCGTTTCATCGCCCAGGGCCGCAAGAAGCTGGTGTTCCTCGGCGACGTCGACCACGCCGAGGTGCAGGAGCGTTGCGCCGGCTTCATCGACGCCATGGGCGGCCAGGCGATGGTGCACATCGTCCGGCCCAAGGCCTTCACCTTCGAGGCCGGCTTCGACAGCGTCTCGACCTTGCTGAAGAAGAAGGGCGCCAGCTTCGACGGCGTGTTCGCCGCCAGCGACCTGCTGGCGATGGGCGCGATCCGCGCCTTGGCGGAAAAGAACCTGCGGGTGCCGGAGAACGTGTCCGTCATCGGCTACGACGATACGCCCGGCGCGGCCAGTTTCGTGCCGCCGCTGACCAGCGTGCACCAGTATCTGCGCGACGGCGGCGTGTTGTTGGCGAAGAAGATGCTGGGCCTGATCGAGGGCGAAGCGGTGACGTCGGAGATGTTGCCGACCACCTTGATGGTGCGCCAGACCTAGTGCGCTCGGCGTCAAAATAGTTTCCACCTGATGTAAAAAACCAACAGAAAAATCCCGGCACGGGTTTGATCCGAAATCCAAACCGGTTTGAGATACAAGAATAAGCACTTTTAAAGGAATCCACCGTGCAGCCGTCCGACCGTCCCCAACATACCTTCCCCCTCGAAGCATGGTGCATTCGGGAAACCTCCTTCGACACGGCCTCGCATTTCCTCGACGAGACCTTGTTCGCGCTGGGCAATGGCTACATCGGCCTACGCGGCGCGCACGAGGAGGGCTACAGCGGCCCGGCAGGCACATCGCTCGACGGCACTTACCTGAACGGCTTCTACGACTCGGAGGCGATCCACTATCCGGAGGCGGCCTACGGCCTGGCCAAGACCAACCAGTTCATGCTCAACGTGCCGAACAGCAAGGGCATCGCGCTGTGGCTGGAGGACGAGCGCTTCGACCTGCTCGAAGGCAAGCTGGAACGCTACGAGCGCAGCCTGGACTTCCGCACCGGCATCCTGTTGCGCACGCTGGAGTGGACCTCGCCGCAGGGCCGCCGCGTGGCGCTGAGCAGCCGCCGCCTGGTCAGCTTCGACGACAAGCATCTGTTCGCCATCGAGTACGAGGTGGTGGCGCTGAATTTTTCCGGCCGCGTGCGGCTGGTGTCCAGCATCGACGGCGCCGTCAAAAACATCCAGGCGGGCGACGATCCGCGCGTCGGCTCGGCGGTGTCCGGCCAGTCGCTGCGCGTGGTTGACGCGCAACAGGGGCCGAATTTCTCGGCGCTGGTGCAGCGCACCGCCAACAGCGGCTTTATGCTGGTCAGCGCGGCGCAGACGGAACTGCGCGGCATCTACGAGCTGAGCCAGAGTCGCAGCGAGCAGCGCCTGGAGCAGACCTACACGGTGGCCGCGCTGGAGGGCGAGGCCGTGCGGCTGAGCAAGTTCGGCTGCTATTACTCCTCGCGCGACTATCCCGAGTCCGAGCTGATGTGGCGCGCCAAGGAAACGCTGGCACAGGCGCAAGGGCAGGGCTTCCGCGCGCTGGCCCAGGGGCAGGAGCAATACCTGGCCAACTTCTGGCAGCAGGCCGACGTGCAGATCGCCGGCGACGACGCGCTGCAACAGGGCATCCACTTCAACCAGTTCCACCTGCTGCAATCGGTCGGGCGCGACGGCAAGACCAACATCTCGGCCAAGGGTGTCACCGGCGAGGGCTACGAGGGCCATTACTTCTGGGACACGGAGATCTATATCTTCCCGTTCTTCCTCTACAGCAAACCCGAAATCGCCAAGAAACTGTTGGAGTACCGCTACACCGGCCTGGCCAAGGCGCGCGAGCGGGCGCGGCAGATGTCGCACGCGGTCGGCGCGCTGTATCCCTGGCGCACCATCGCCGGCGAGGAGTGCTCGGCCTACTTCCCGGCGGGCACCGCGCAATATCACATCAACGCCGACATCGCCTATTCGATCAAGTTGTACATGGAGGCCACCGGCGACCTCGACTATTTGATCCGTTACGGCGCCGAGATCGTCATGGAGACGGCGCGCATCTGGATCGGCCTGGGCTGTTACGACCGCGCCGGCCGCTACTGCATCAACCAGGTGACCGGGCCGGACGAGTACACCGCCCTGGTCAACAACAACTACTACACCAACGCCATGGCGCGGATGCACTTGAACTTCGCCGCCGCCATCGCCGAGCAGTTGCAGGCCGAGCATCCGGCCGAGTACGCCCGCATCGCCGGCCTGGCCGGCCTGGACGCCGCCGAACCGGCCGAATGGCGCCGCGCCGCCGCGCAGATGTTGTTGCCCTACGATGAGGAACTGCAAATCCACGCCCAGGACGACAGCTTCCTGGCGAAGAAAAAGTGGGACTTCGCCGCCACGCCGAAAGAACACTACCCCTTGTTGTTGAACTATCACCCGATGGTGATCTACCGCCACCAGGTGTGCAAACAGGCCGACGTGGTGCTGGCGCTGCTGTTGCTCGGCGAGCAGTTCACGCTGGACGACAAACGTCGCGATTTCGACTACTACGAGGCGGTAACCACCCACGATTCCTCGCTATCGTCCTGCATCTTCAGCATCATCGCCTCGGAGGTCGGCTATCACGACAAGGCCTACGACTACTTCATGGAAACGGCGCGGCTGGACCTGGACGACACCCACGGCAACACGCACTACGGCGTTCACACCGCCGCCATGGCCGGCACCTGGATGGGTGTGGCCTACGGCTTCGCCGGCATGCGGGTGTTCGACGGCGCGCTGCACTTCGCGCCCACCCTGCCCAAGCAATGGCGGCACTACACCTTCAAGATCCACTTCCAGGGCAGCTTGCTGGAGGTGCGGGTCGAGCCGGCGCGGGTCGAGTACCGCCTGTTGCAAGGCGAGACGCTGGGTTTCCACCACCATGGCGAGCGCATCGAGATGACGCTGGCCACCCCTGTGCAATCGCGCAGCCATTGAGAGAGCCACCATGCAGACATCGCGTTTCAAAGCCGTCATCTTCGACCTCGATGGCGTCATCACCGACACCGCCCACTACCACTTCCTGGCCTGGCAGCGCATGGCCGAGCGGCAGGGCGTGCGGTTCGACCACGCCTTCAACGAGCAGTTGAAGGGCATCGACCGGATGGGTTCGCTGGAGCTGATCCTGGCCGCCGCCGGCCGCCAGTACACGGCGCCGGAGAAGCTGGCGCTGGCCGACAGCAAGAACCTGCACTACCAGGAGCTGATTACCGGCATGACGGCGGCCGATTTGTTGCCGGGCGCCGTCGCCGCGCTGGACGCGGTGCGCGCCGCCGGCTTGCGCATCGGCCTCGCCTCGGTCAGCAAGAACGCCTTCACGGTGCTGGATCGCCTGGGCATCCGCGCCAAGTTCGACTATGTGGTCGACGCTGCGCTGATCGCCCGTGGCAAGCCGGACCCGGAGATTTTCCTCAAGGCCGCCAGCGAGCTCGGCGTGGCGCCGGCCGACTGTCTCGGTGTCGAGGATGCGGTGGCCGGGGTCGCCGCGATCAAGGCGGCCGGCATGTTCGCGCTGGGCATCGGCCTGCCGCAAGTGTTGACCCAGGCCGACCGGGTGATCGCCGGCCTGGATCAGTTTGATCTGGCGATGCTGCAACGGTTGCCGGTGTCTTTGCAAAACCCAAGGGCGTAATCCGGGGTCGGACCCCGTGCGGGGTCTGACCCCAGCCTCTGCCTTGGGGTGGGTTTTAGCGTCCCCAGCGCCAAGATTACGTGACGCTCGGGGTGGACCACAGGTCGCACCCCGAAAAAACAGTTCCATCCACATAAAAATAAGAATAAAAATGAACAACATCCGGAGACAGCATGAAAAACCAGCGCATCCTCTTTGCCCTATTCCTGATCTACTTCGTCTTTGCGATCCTGCTCAATAGCGTCGGCACGGTCATCCTGCAGGTGATCGGCAACTATGGCGTCAGCAAATCGAGCGCCAGCGTGTTGGAGGGCTTCAAGGATTTGCCGATCGCCATCGTGTCCTTCCTCGTCGCCTCCTTCCTGCCCCGGCTGGGCTACAAAAAGTCGATGTTGATCGGCCTGGCCATCGTCACCCTGGCCTGCACGGCGATGCCCTTGTTGCCGAGCTTTTTGACCACCAAGTTGTTGTTCCTCTGCGTCGGCGTGGCGTTCGCGCTGGTCAAGGTGTCGGTGTATTCGACCCTGGGCCTGGTCGCCACCGACCGCAAGCAGCACGCCAGCCTGATGAATCTGCTGGAGGGTTTCTTCATGCTCGGCGTGCTCAGCGCCTACTGGGTGTTCGGCTACTTCATCGACTCCAGCGATGCCAAATCGTCCAGCTGGTTGCAGGTGTACTGGGTACTGGCGCTGCTGTGCGCGCTGACCTTCGCGCTGTTGCTGTCGACGCCCTTCGACGAGGACCGCGCCGCGTTGCCGCCGGCGCGCGGCATCGCGCGCGACTTCGCCGCCATGCTGCAACTGTTCTTCAAGCCGCTGGTCTGCGTGTTCGTCATCACCGCCTTCCTGTATGTGCTGATCGAGCAGAGCGTGGGCACCTGGCTGCCCACCTTCAACAACGAGATCCTCAAGCTGCCGGCAGCGATGAGTGTGCAGGTGACCAGCATCTTCGCCGCCTGCCTGGCCATTGGCCGCCTGTCGGCCGGCGTGCTGATGCGCCGCCTGAACTGGTATCCGGTGATGAACGCCTGTGTCGTCGGCATGGCGGCGATGGTGCTGCTGGCCCTGCCGCTGACCCACGACGTGGTGGCGGATCCACACATCGGCTGGTCGACGGCGCCGCTGGCCACCTTCCTGTTCCCGCTGATCGGCCTGTTCATGGCGCCGATTTATCCGGCCATCAATTCGGTGATGCTGAGCTCCCTGCCCAAGCATCAACACTCGGCCATGACCGGGCTGCTGGTGATTTTTTCCGCACTGGGCGGCACCACCGGCTCATTGATCACCGGTTATGTGTTTGGCAGTTTCAGCGGCCATTTCGCCTTCTACCTGACTTTGCTTCCCATCTCTATCGTCTTGATTATGTTGTATTTTTTCAAAAATGCGGTGAACCACAATGAGGGCGAATTTGATGGCTCGGCTATAATTAGTAGTCAACATTGATCGCTTCTCCATGAATCTCAAGAGTCTCGCCAACCTGCTGGGTATCTCCAAAACCACGGTGAGCCGTGCTTTGAACGGCTATCCAGAGGTCAACGGTCGCACCCGCGAGCGCGTGGTGGCGGCGGCCAAGGCGGCCGGCTACCAGCCCAATCCGATGGCGCGCAGCTTGGCGGTGGGGCGCACCAACGTGTTCGGCATCATCTACCCGCTGCTGCCGGCCGACCTGGGCGATCCGATGTTTCTCGACGTGGTGGGCGGCATGTCCGAGGCGCTGGAGCAGGCCAAGATGAACCTGATCATCGCGCCGGTGTCGCCGCAGAACGAGCAGCCGTCGTATGTGCAAACCGTGCGCGGGCGCCGCGTCGACGGCCTGATCGTCGGCCGCACGCTGGTGCACGACGAGCGCATCGCCTACCTGAGCAAGAGCGGCTTTCCCTTTGTGGCCCACGGCCGCACGGTGATGAAGGCGCCTTACGCCTGGTTCGACTATGACAACGCGGCCGGCATCGAGCTGGCGCTGTCTTGTCTGCTGGGACTGGGTCATCGGCGCATCGCGCTGCTCAGCGCGCCGCTGGAAATGAACTTCGCCAGCCAGCGCAAGGACAGCTTCGTTGCCGCCATGAACGCGGCCGGGCTGGCGGTCGATCCGCGCCACCTGATCGCCGACACGCTGGACCGGCGCAGCGGCCACCAGGCCATGCTGCAACTGCTGGCCTGTTCGCCACGGCCGACGGCGGTCATCGTCGACAACCACCTGTCCGGCGTCGGCGCCGTGCGCGCGTTGCTCGACGCCGGCGTCGAGATCGGCAAGGACATGTCCGTCATCGTTTGGGGCAGCATGGCCGACACCTTGGCCGGCTCCAACGTCACCACCGTCGACCAGCCGGAACCGCGCCGCGCCGGCGCGCGCATGGTCGAGATGCTGCAAGCCATCATCGACGGCACCCCGCCGGGCGAGTTGCACGAGCTGTGGCAGCCGGTGCTGCTGCCGGGCGAGACGGTCGCCCGCTGCCCCTCGCCGGACTGAACGCCGCAACGCTTTACAATGAATTACAATAGAAAATTGTAATTACAAGCGATGGCGGTAATTCATGGTAAATCACACTGCCGAGATCGACTGGCACTATCCGCGCACGGCGTTGGCGCAGGGCTATCTGGACACTTTGCGTGCCGGATTGATTGCGTCGCTGGTGCTGTTTGCCCCTCGCCGCAAGGGCAAGACCGAGTTTCTGCTGGACGATTTGCTGCCGGCGGCCGAGGCGGCCGGCTATCTGACCGTCTACTGCAGCATGTGGCAGAACCGCTCCGATCCGCTGGCGGCCCTGCTGGCCGCCTTGGCCGAGGCGGCCAAGCCGAAGACCTTGGGCGCCAAATTGCAGCACCGTCTGCTGCGCCCCTTCAAGAAGACCAGCCTGGAATTCGAGCTGAGCCACGTCGGCAAGGTCAAGGCGGAGGCCGAGTTCAACGCCAAGGACGGCGGCAGCCAAGCCCAGTTGCAGCGTTTGCCGGAGTTGATCGATAGCGTTGTCGCCGCCTCGAAGGGCAAGGTGCTGATCGCCTTCGACGAGATCCAGCATCTGGCCAAGCCGGAGTTTCAGGAGCTGGTGGCGGCGCTGCGCACCACCTTGGACGTGCGCAAGAAGTCGGTCAAGACCATCTTTACCGGCTCGTCGCGCAACCGCTTGCAGATGATGTTCAGCCAGATCAAGGCGCCGCTGTTCCAGTTCAGCCAGAGCACCGACTTCCCCGAGTTGGACGCCGGCTTCGTCGCCTTCATGGCCGGCGCGTTCAGGCAGGCCACCGGCCGCGAGCTGGTGCTGGAGCAGGCCAACGCCGCCTTCCTGGCGCTGGGCAGCACGCCCGGCTTGTTCCACGATGCGGTGGAGCGGGTGATGAAAATGGGTGGCGTCGACATCGCCGGCGTGGCGCAGGGTGTGCTGGCCGAGGCGCGCGAGGCGTCCGGCTACGCCCAGCGGCTGCTGGGGATGCGTCCCCTGGATCGTGAGGTGATCCGCGTCATCGTGGCACGCGCGCCGCTGTACGCGGACGAGACGCGCACCGGGCTGGCGCTGGCGATCGGGCTGGAAGGCGAGCCGCTGTCGGCGCGCCAGGTGCAGGTGGCCGTCGAGCGCCTGCTGGCCGAGCAGATCATCTACCAGGTCGGCCGCGGCGTGTATGAGATCGAAGACCACCAGCTGGGCGAGTGGCTGCTGGCGGCGCCGCAGATGATGGGCGGCGCCGAGATGGAGGGCGATTGATTGAGCAATTGGATTCATCGCGCGCCAAGTTCCGGTAGGCTGGAGCGTATCGAGGCCTTCTTCTCGGGTAGCGCCTACGGTCTTCATCGCCACGACACCTATGCGATAGGGCGGACTCTTGCCGGGGTTCAGAGCTTTTTATACCGTGGCAGGGAGCGCCACAGCCTTCCCGGCGGAACGATTGTTTTGCATCCCGACGAAGCCCATGACGGACAGGCGGGGACCGACGATGGTTTTCAATATCGAATGGTTTATGTCGAACCGGCACTCATTCAACAGATTCTTGGTGGTAAGCCGTTACCCTTCATCAAGGACGGCATATCGGCCGATCCGCGCCTCTATGCCGCGACAAATACATTGCTCCAGAGTATGGATTCGCCTATTGATGCACTGGAGGAAGATGACGCATTGTTTGATCTTGCCCATGCCTTGAGTTCGATTTCAGGTGTTCTCCAACACAAACAAAACTTCGATTACCGGGCGGCGGAGACGGCGCGGGAATTCATCCATAGCGCGATGGAGCGAACTATCACGCTCAAGGAATTGGCTGAGCATAGCGGGCGGGATCGCTGGAGCCTGTCGCGTGACTTCCGGCTGCTTTTCGGAACCAGCCCATACCGATATCTGACCATGCGCCGCCTCGACCTGGTCAAGACACTGCTGATTCACGGCCATTCACTGGTCAATGCCGCGCTGAGCGCTGGTTTTACCGATCAAAGCCACATGAGTCGGCACTTCAGTAAAACCTACGGCTTGGCGCCGTCGCGTTGGCTGAAAATACGCGGCATAGGCTCGGCGATTACTCCTTGAGCTTCCTGGACCTTCGCACAATCGTACAAGAGTCGCCGGTCTACTTTCGCTATCCTTGACGTCTGCTCACAGGAAAAAGGACGAGTCCCATGAATACCGCGCAAACCTCAAACACAAAAAAATACAACAGCATCAACTTCACTGAAAAATTCGGCTTCTTCAATGAACAGTGGTCACCCAAAGTCATCGCCGAGATGAACGACTACCAATTCAAGGTGGTGAGGCTGCAAGGTGATTTTATCTGGCATGCCCATGCTGAAACGGACGAGACCTTTATCGTTCTGGAAGGGCAGTTGCGCATTGATTTTCGTGATGGTCAGGTTCTTGTGTCGCAAGGTGAAATGTTCATTGTGCCCAAGGGTGTCGAACATAAACCGTTCGCAAAGAACGAGGTCAAGCTTCTTCTGATTGAACCACGCGGTGTGTTGAATACGGGAAGTGAGGGCGGCGAGAGAACGAGCGTGAGCGATGTTTGGATTTGAGTGCCGGATGCATTGCCGGTATTGAAAAATACGCCTTCGCCAGAGAGCGTTGTCCGATGACGTACTTTCCCTTCTTTCGATCCGGGGAGGGCGGACGGCTTGATCTGCCAGCCGCCGCCTGAACCTTCCCCGCCCCTGGCTTACATATTGCGGCGGTACTGTCCGCCGACCTCGAACAGCGCGGTGGTGATCTGCCCCAGCGAGCAGACGCGCACGGCGTCCATTAGCTTCTCGAACACGTTGGCGTTGTCGATGGCGGCCTGCTGCAAGGCCGCCAGCACCTGCGGCGCTGCGGCCGCGTTGCGGGCGTGGAAGTCGTCGAGGCGGGTCAGTTGCGATTGCTTCTCGTCGTCGGTGGAGCGGGCCAGCTCGATCTTCTGCGGCGTGTCGTTGGCCTTCGGATTGCGGAAGGTGTTGACGCCGATGATGGGCAGGGTGCCGTCGTGCTTTTGGTGCTCGTACAACATCGACTCTTCCTGGATCTTGCCGCGCTGGTAGCCGGTTTCCATCGCGCCGAGCACGCCGCCACGTTCGGCGATGCGTTCGAACTCCTGCAGCACCGCCTCCTCCACCAGGTCGGTCAGCTCGTCCATGATGAAGGAACCCTGGTTCGGATTCTCGTTCTTGGCCAGGCCCCATTCGCGGTTGATGATCAATTGAATCGCCAATGCGCGGCGCACCGACTCGTCGGTCGGCGTGGTGATCGCCTCGTCGTAGGCGTTGGTGTGCAGCGAATTGCAGTTGTCGTAGATGGCGATCAGCGCCTGCAAGGTGGTGCGGATGTCGTTGAAGTCGATCTCCTGCGCGTGCAGCGAGCGGCCCGAGGTCTGGACGTGGTACTTGAGCTTTTGGCTGCGGTCGTTGGCGCCGTACTTGTCGCGCATGGCCACCGCCCACAGGCGGCGGGCGACGCGGCCCAGCACCGTGTATTCCGGGTCCATGCCGTTGGAGAAGAAGAACGACAGGTTGGGCGCGAAGTCGTCGATGTGCATGCCGCGCGCCAGGTAGGCTTCGACGAAGGTGAAGCCGTTCGACAGCGTGAAGGCCAGTTGCGAGATCGGGTTGGCGCCGGCCTCGGCGATGTGATAGCCGGAGATCGACACGGAGTAGAAGTTGCGCACCTCGTGGTGGACGAAGTATTCCTGGATGTCGCCCATCACCTTCAGCGAGAACTCGGTCGAGAAGATGCAGGTGTTCTGCCCCTGGTCTTCCTTGAGGATGTCGGCCTGCACGGTGCCGCGCACGTTCTGCAGCACCCAGGCGCGGATCTTGGCCGCCTCGTCGGCGCTGGGCTGGCGCTTGTTCTCTTCGACGAACTTGTCGACCTGCTGGTCGATGGCGGTGTTCATGAACATCGCCAGGATGGTCGGCGCCGGGCCGTTGATGGTCATCGACACGGAGGTGCTCGGGCTGCACAGGTTGAAGCCGTCGTACAGCACCTTCATGTCGTCGAGCGTGGCGATGGAAACGCCGGAGTTGCCGACCTTGCCGTAGATGTCGGGCCGCAGCGCCGGATCGGCGCCGTACAGGGTGACCGAGTCGAAGGCGGTGGACAGGCGTTTGGCGTCCATGCCGGTCGAGACCAGCTTGAAGCGGCGGTTGGTGCGGAAGGCGTCGCCTTCGCCGGCGAACATGCGGGTCGGGTCTTCGCCTTCGCGCTTGAAGGCGAACACGCCGGCGGTGAAGGGGAAGGAACCGGGCACGTTTTCCAGCATCAGGAAGCGCAGGATCTCGCCGTGGTCCTCGTAGCGCGGCAGGGCGACCTTGCGGATCTTGGTGCCGGACAGGGTGTGCTGGATCAGGCGGGTGCGGATTTCCTTGTCGCGGATTTTGACCACGTAGTCGTCGCCGGCGTAGGCCGCTTGCAGGTCGGGCCACTGCGCCAGCAGCTTCTTGGCACCGCCGTCCATGGCGCCGTCGCGTTCGACGATCAGCTCGTCGAAGTCGGCGTGCTTCTGCGCCAGCGCCAGCATGCGCTTGGCTTCGGACAGTTGCTGGCGTTCGCGCGCCAGCGTCACCTGCTTGCGGGTGAACTTGTGGTAGCCGCGCACGGTGTCGGCGATTTCGGCCAGGTAGCGGGCGCGCGCCGGCGGCACGATGACGTGTTTGCCGCTGGAGAATTTGACGTCGACGGCGGGCAGCTTGCCGGCGGCCGTTTTCAGGCCGAACTGGGCCAGCTTGGGCAGCAGGCCCTGGTACAGCGCGGTGACGCCGTCGTCGTTGAAGCGCGACGCCTGGGTGCCGTAGACCGGCATTTCGTCGGGCCGTTTGCTCCACATTTCGCGGTTGCGCTGGTACTGTTTGGCGACGTCGCGCAGGGCGTCGAGCGAGCCTTTGCGGTCGAACTTGTTGATGGCGATGAAGTCGGCGAAATCGAGCATGTCGATTTTTTCCAGCTGCGAGGCGGCGCCGAATTCGGGCGTCATCACATACATCGAGACGTCGACGTGCGGCACGATGGCGGCGTCGCCCTGGCCGATGCCGGAGGTTTCGACGATGACCAGGTCGAAGCCGGCCACCTTGCAGGCGGCGATCACGTCGGGCAGGGCCTGCGAGATCTCCGAGCCGGCTTCGCGCGTGGCCAGCGAGCGCATGAACACGCTGGCCTTGCCGTTCCACGGGTTGATGGCGTTCATGCGGATGCGGTCGCCCAGCAGCGCGCCGCCGGACTTGCGCCGCGACGGGTCGATCGAGATGATGGCGATGTCGATGGCGTCGCCCTGGTCGAGGCGGATGCGGCGGATCAGTTCATCGGTCAGCGAGGACTTGCCGGCGCCGCCGGTGCCGGTGATGCCCAGGGTCGGCACGGCCAGGCCGGCCGCCGCCGCCAGCAGCTCGGCGCGCAGGGCGGGGGAGGCCTTGTCGTTTTCCAGCGCGGTGATCAGCTGGGCCAGCGGGCGGTGGCGTTCGCCGATGTTGGCATCGGCGCGCAGCGGCGCCAGCGTGGTCGGCGAATATTGCGACAGGTCGATGTCGCATTGCTGCACCATCCATTGGATCATGCCCACCAGGCCCATGCGCTGGCCGTCCTCGGGGCTGAAGATCTTGGTGACACCATAGGCGTGCAGGTCGGCGATTTCGTCGGGCACGATGACGCCGCCGCCGCCGCCGAACACCTTGATGTGGGCGCCGCCGCGCTGGCGCAGCAGGTCGATCATGTACTTGAAGTATTCGACGTGGCCGCCCTGGTAGCTGGAGATGGCGATGCCCTGCACGTCCTCGGCCAGCGCCGCCGTGACGACCTCGTCGACCGAGCGGTTGTGGCCCAGGTGGACCACTTCCACGCCGTTCGATTGCAGGATGCGACGCATGATGTTGATCGAGGCGTCGTGGCCGTCGAACAGCGAGGCGGCGGTGACAAAGCGGACTTTGTTGGCCAGCTTGGGCTGTTCGGGCGCTGCGGCGACTTTTGGAGCGGAGAGGTCGTTCATGGTGTCCTTGTTGTGCGTGCGCGATCTGGGTCGCGTTCTAAATTATATGACGTTAACGTTAACGTCAAGCTAATCCGGCATGCGCGGAACTGCGCCGCGGCGCAGTTGTCGCCCTTAGGCGGCGTGCTGGCTGCCGCCGTCGATGGCCGCCTGCAGGCGCGCCTTCTCGGCGTGGAAGGTGGCGACGGCCAGTTCCTTCACATGGCCGAAGCCGCGCACTTTTTCCGGCAGGTTGGCCAGGTCGACCGCCTGGTTGTGGTTTTCCGGCGTCAGTTTGCCCAGCAGTCCCTCGACCATCTGGCGGTACTCGACGATCAGGGCGCGTTCCATCTTGCGCTCCGCGCTGTAGCCGAAGATGTCGAAGGTGCCGCCGCGCAGGCCCTTGGCCTTGGCCAGCAGCTTGAAGGCGCTCCACATCCACGAGCCGAATTCGGCCTTGACCAGGTGGCCCTTGGCGTCCTTCTTGGCGAACAGCGGCGGCGCCAGGTTGAACTTGATGGAGAAGTCGCCCTCGAACTGCTGCTTGAGCTGCTCGACGAAGCGGCCGTCGGTGTACAGGCGCGCCACCTCGTACTCGTCCTTGTAGGCCATCAGCTTGAAGTAGTACTTGGCGACGGCGGTCGACAGCTTGTTGCCCAGTCCCAGGGCCGTCTCCTTGGCGCGCACCTGGGCCACCAGCGCCTCGTAGCTGTTGGCGTAGGCGGCGTTCTGGTAGGCGGTGAGGAACTCGACGCGCTTCTTGATGACGTTTTCCAGGCTTTGCGGCATCTGCACGACGATGGCCTGGGTCGGCGTGGCGATCTTCTCGACGCGCTTGAAGTCGACGGCGGCGCGGCGGCCCCATAGGAAGCTTTTCTTGTTGGAGGCGATGCCGACGCCGTTCAACTCGATGGCGCGCAGCAGCGCCGCCTCGCTCAGCGGGATGCGGCCCTTCTGCCAGGCGTAGCCCAGCATGAACAGGTTGGCGGCGATCGAGTCGCCCATCAGCGCGGTGGCCAGCTTGGTGGCGTCGATGAAGTCGGCGCTGTTGTGCTCGGCGGCGCCGACCGATTCGCTGATCAGCGCGCGCACCTCGTCGACCGGGTACTGCCAGTCGGCGTTCTGGGCGAAGGTGCCGGGCGGTTGCTCGTGCAGGTTGATGACGGCCATGGTGCGGCCGGGACGCATCTTCGAGACGGCGTCGGCGGCGCCGGCGGTGAGCATGTCGCAGCCCAGCACCAGGTCGGCCTCGCCGGTGGCGATGCGTTGGGCGCGCAGGTGGGCCGGGCTCTTGGCCACTTTGACGTGCGAGGTGACCGAGCCGTTTTTCTGCGACATGCCGGTCATGTCGAGCACCGAGGCGCCCTTGCCTTCGAGGTGGGAGGCCATGCCCATCAGGGCGCCGACGGTGATCACGCCGGTGCCGCCGATGCCGTTGATGAGGATGTTGTAGGGCTGCTCGCAGTCCGGCAGCGTCGGCTCGGGCAGGGCGCCGTAGCCGTCGTCCTCGTTGTTTTTGGTGACGCCGGTCTTGGTCTTTTTCAGCGCGCCGCCTTCGACCGTGACGAAGCTCGGACAGAAGCCTTTGACGCAGGAGTAGTCCTTGTTGCAGGACGACTGGTCGATGGTGCGCTTGCGGCCGAACTCCGTTTCCTTCGGCAGGATCGAGGTGCAGTTGGACTGGATGCCGCAGTCGCCGCAGCCTTCGCAGACGGCTTCGTTGATGACCATGCGTTTGGCCGGGTCGGGGAATTCGCCTTTTTTGCGGCGGCGGCGCTTTTCGGCGGCGCAGGTCTGGTCGAAGATCAGCACGGAGACGCCGCCGACCTCGCGCAGCTCGCGCTGCACCGCGTCCATGTCCTTGCGGTCGTGCAGGCTGACGATGGCCGGCAGCGCCGAGCGGTCGGTGTAGCGGTTCAGGTCCTCGGTCACCAGGGCGATGCGCTTGACGCCTTCGGCCGCCATCTGCTGGGCGATCATCGGCACCGAGGTGATGCCGTCGACCGGCTGGCCGCCGGTCATCGCCACCGCGTCGTTGTAGAGGATCTTGTAGGTCATGTTGACCTTGGCCGCGACGGCGGCGCGGATCGCCAGGTAGCCGGAGTGGAAGTAGGTGCCGTCGCCCAGGTTCTGGAACACGTGGGGGATCTTGGAGAAGGCGGCCTGACCGATCCACGGCGCGCCTTCGCCGCCCATGTGGGTGGTCAGCTTGTTGAACTCGGGGTAGATCGAGGTGGCCATCACGTGGCAGCCGATGCCGGCCAGCGCCAGGCTGCCCTCGGGCACCTTGGTCGAGGTGTTGTGCGGGCAGCCGGAGCAGTAGAAGGCGGGGCGGAAGGGCGTGTTGATGGCCTTCTTCAGCACGGCGTCCTTGGCGTCGAGGAAGCTCAGGCGGGCCTTGATGTGGTCGCAGGTGACCGGGTCGGAGATCAGCCGCTTGACCCGGCTGGCGATGACGCGCGCCACCTGCGAGACGGAGAAGTCGGCCTTCGAGGTGAGCAGCCATTCGCCGCGCGGCGCGACCCACTCGCCCTTCTCGTCGAACTTGCCGATGACGCGCGGACGCACGTCGTCGCGCCAGTTGTACAGCTGTTCCTTCAACTGGTATTCGACGATCTGGCGTTTTTCCTCGACCACCAGGATCTCGTCGAGGCCCTGGGCGAACTCGCGCACGCTGTCCGGCTCCAGCGGCCAGGGCATGGCGACCTTGAACAGGCGCAGGCCGACCTTGGCGGCCATGTCCTCGTCGATGCCGAGTTCTTCGAGCGCTTCGAGCACGTCGAGGTAGGACTTGCCGGAGGCGATGATGCCCAGCTTGGCGTCCGGGCTGGTGATGGTGGTGTGGTTGAGCTTGTTCTCGCGGGCGTAGGCCAGCGCCGCGTAGATCTTGTAGTCCTGCATCAGCGCTTCCTGGTTGCGCGCCTGCTGGCCCAAGGGGATGCTCGACAGGCGGGCGTTCAGGCCGCCCTCGGGCATGACGAAGTCCTGTGGAATCTTGACGTCGACGCGGAACGGGTCGGCGTCGACCGAGGCGGACGATTCGACCGTGTCGGCCAGCGCCTTGAAGGCCACCGTGCAGCCGGAAAAGCGCGACATGGCCCAGCCGTGGATGCCCAGGTCGAGGTACTCCTGCACGTTGCAGGGGTAGAGCAGGGGGATCATCGAGGCGGAGAACAGGTGGTCGGACTGGTGCGGCAGGGTCGACGAGTAGGCGCCGTGGTCGTCGCCGGCCACCAGCAGCACGCCGCCGTGCTTGGACGTGCCGGCGTGGTTCATGTGTTTGAAGACGTCGCCGCAGCGGTCGACGCCCGGTCCCTTGCCGTACCACATGGCGAAGACGCCGTCGTACTTGGCCTCGCCGATCAGGTCGACCTGTTGCGAGCCCCAGACGGCGGTGGCGGCCAGGTCCTCGTTGACGCCGGGGACGAACTGGACGTGGTGCTTCTCCAGGTGCGGCTGGGCCTTCCACAGGGTCTCGTCGAGGCCGCCCAGCGGCGAGCCGCGGTAGCCGGAGATGAAGCCGGCGGTGTTCAGGCCGGCGGCCAGGTCGCGTTGGCGCTGCAGCATCGGCAGGCGCACCAGCGCCTGGATGCCGGACAGGAAGATGTCGCCGGCGGTGGCGGTGTATTTGTCGTCGAGGCTGACGCTGGTCAGGCGGTCGGGGGCGGTCCCATCGTCTCGGGTGGACGTTGCTGGGCCGTGTGCCGTGGTATCGGGCATGGCTGTCTCCAAATGGTGTTCAGATCGCGCCCGGGCTTGGGAGCGCCGGGTAGGCGCGCCAGACTCGGGCCAGGAGCCGCGTTTTTAGCGGCGTTGCGGATATTTTAGGCTTAAAAAACCCGCTGTGGCGGCCAGTGTACGGCCAGGTTGACGTATACGGAAATACCGTTGGGCGATGGGGGTATAAGAAAAAATGATGGGTTGGAGAGGGGCGGCGGCCGCGCCTTATGCCGGCAGGGCCGTCGCGCCCAGCCACACGCCGTTGGCGCACAGCTCGGCGCTGACCTGTTGCACCAGCCGGCCGACCGCCGCCGCCGCATTGGTCAGCGGAATGTTTTTCGACGCGCACAAGACCACCGTGCGGGACAGCGCCGGGCTGTGGATGGCTTGCGAGACCAGCGCGCCGCGCTCCAGCTCGGCCAGCAGCGGCGCCGCCGGCAGGATGGTGGCGCCCATGTCGGCCAACAGGGCCGACTTCAAAATAGCGATGGAATTGATTTCGATCACGTTGGCGGTCGACAGGCCCGCCGCCCGCGCCACGCTCTCGATGCGCGGCCGCACGCCGTGTTGCAGGCCGGGCAGGATCAGGGTGGCGTTCAGCGCCTGTGCCAGGCCGATGCTGTCGCCGCGCTGGGCGAAGGCCGAATCGGCGCGGCAGATGTAGCGCAGTTCCTCCTCCACCAGCGGCGTGCAGGCGAACGGGCCGAGCTGGCCGTCGTCGAGCAGCACGGCCAGGTTGACGCGGCCGGACTTGAGCTGCTCGGCCAGGTTGCCGGTCAACTCCTCGGTCAGCTGCAGCGTGATCTCCGGGTAGCGCGCGCGCGCGGCCATCAACAGCGGCAGCGCCAGCGCGCCGGAAATGCTGTGCGGCAGGCCCAGCGTGACACTGCCCGAGGGCCGCTCGGCCGACTGGGTGACGGCGGACTTGGCGTCGGCCACCTGCTTGAGGATGGCCTGGGCGTGCTCGTAGAACACCTTGCCGGCGTCGGTGCTGAGCACGCCGTGGGCCGAGCGGTGCAGCAGCTGGGCGCCGAGTTCCTGCTCGAGTTGGCGCAGCTGCTGGGTCAGCGCCGGCTGCGCCACGTGCAGCACCAGTGCCGCGCGCGACAGCGCGCCATGGTCGACGATGGCGACAAAGTAGCGGAGTTGGCGTAATTCCATAGGCGGGAAGCGGGAGATGGGCGGCGCTGCGGCGGAAGAGTGGACAGGAAACATCTGTTGATATAGCAAAATTAGTCCTAGTGGAAACTGTTTGCTATACTCATTCTAACAAGTTCCGTCGTTCCAGCCTTCGTCGTTCCAGCCTTTATTTGTGGGTTCTTATATGCTCAAGAAAGTTGACTCCTCGCAGCTGAAGGTTGGCATGTATATCCACGACCTGAGCTGCGACTGGATGACCCACCCCTTCGTGCGCAACCGTTTCCTGCTCAGCAGCGAGGACGAAATCCGCAAGATCGTCAACGCTGGCATCCACGACGTCGTCATCGACGCCGGCAAGGGCCTGGACGTGCAGGACGCGCCGACCTTGGACGAGGCGCAGGAGGAGACCGAGCGCGAGCTGACGGCGCTGGCGGCCAAGCCGGTGGTGGTGACGCGGGTTTCGCTGGGCGAGGAGATGGCGCGCGCGACGCAGATCCGCCACCAGGCGGCGACGCTGGTGCGCACGGTGATGCGCGACGCCCGGCTGGGCAAGGCGATCGAGCTGGAGCAGGTGCAACCGGTGGTGCAGAGCATCACCGAATCGATCCTGCGCAATCCCGGCGCGCTGGTTGGTCTGTTGCGCATCAAGAACAAGGACGACTACACCTTCCTCCATTCGGTCAGCGTGTGCACCTTGCTGGTGGCGTTTTGCCGCTCGCGCGGCATGGATCCCGCCGTGACCCACCAGGCCGGCCTGGGCGGCCTGCTGCACGACACCGGCAAGGCGCTGGTGCCGGACGCCATCCTCAACAAGCCGGGGCCGCTGTCCGACGAGGAGTTCGCCATCATCAAACGCCATCCGAAGGATGGCTACGAGATCCTGTTGAAATCACCGGAGATCGGCCCGATTCCGCTGGATATCACCTTGCACCACCACGAGCGGCGCGACGGCAGCGGCTATCCGGACAAGTTCGCCGGCGACGCCATCAGCGAATTGGCGCAGATGGCGGCGATTGTCGACGTATACGACGCGATCACGGCCGATCGCTGTTATCACAAGGGCATGTCGGCGGCGGCGGCCCTGCGCAAGATCTATGAATGGAGCAAGTTCCATTTCAATCCCCACTACGCCCAGGAGTTCATGCGCTGCGTCGGCATCTATCCGGTCGGCACGATGGTGATGTTGGAGTCGGGCCGGCTCGGCGTGGTGGTCGAACCGCACGAGACCAATCTGCTGGCGCCCAAGGTGAACGTGTTTTTCAACACCAAGCAGAACCTCTACATCAAGCCGGAGACGGTGGACCTGTCGCGCGGCTTGGGCTTCGGCGGCGGCGACAAGATCGTCGGCCACGAATCGGCCAGCAAGTGGAATGTCGACCCGATGCGCTTCCTGACGCTGGCCTGAGGCCGGCGCCGCTCTTTCCCGGCTAGAAGAATTCGGCGGTGTCGTTCGATTCGACCGTCTGCAACTGGCCGCCCGAGACCAACTCGTCGTAGTGGCAGGCCAGGTTGCGGCCGTGGCTCTTGGCGTAATACAAGGCCTGGTCGGCGCGGCCGAGGATGATCACCGGCGCCTCGAAGGAGCTGATGCTGACGAAGCCGACGCTGACGGTGACCTTGCCGACTTGGGGGAACTCGTGCTGCTCGACGTTCATGCGGAAGCGGTCGATGATCTTTTTGGCGTTGTTCAGCGTGGTTGAACGCAGTAACACGACGAATTCCTCGCCGCCGAAGCGGAACACCCGGTCCTGGGCGCGGAAGGAGGAGGTCAGCAGGTTGGCGATGAGGATCAGCACCTCGTCGCCGTAGAGGTGGCCGAACTTGTCGTTGACCAGTTTGAAATGGTCGACGTCGACCACCGCCAGCCATTGTTTCTC
The DNA here is from genome assembly GCF_016461825.1 of Rugamonas violacea. GTDB lineage: Bacteria > Pseudomonadota > Gammaproteobacteria > Burkholderiales > Burkholderiaceae_D > Rugamonas. The sequence goes on from NZ_JAEMNU010000022.1 coordinate 239,714, forward strand.
CTGGTCCGAATGGTGGCGCCGCTCCGGTTCGCCGGGCAGGTTCAGCGCGTCCTGTTCGGTGCTGGCGGCCAACATCTTGGCCAGCTGGTCGTCGAAGGTCTTGCGGTTGAGCAGGCCGGTCAGCGAGTCGCGCTCGCTGTAGTCGAGCAGGTTCTGGAAGTTGCGGTAGACGCTGACGATGCCGCCGATGACATGGATGGTGTCGCTGGTGTAGGGCGTCGGGTTGACGATTTCCAGGCAGGTGTCGGCCTTGTCGCCGAGCCAGATCGGCAGCCACAGCGTATGCTCGCCGGCCGCGTTGGCGACGTCGGCGCTGGTCTCGTGGCGGGCGATGCAGGCGGCCAGGGCGGGGAAGTTGGTGATCGGCTCGCCGGGGCTGGACGGATCGGGATTCTCTTCCATGCGGGCCGGCTGGCCGGCCGTGATGATGGCGCGCGGCCGGACGAACATTTTGCCGCGCACCATGGCCAGGCTGAGCACCCGCGTCTGGCTGGCATGGGCAAGCTCCTGCACCGCCGAGATCACCGAGATATCGAGCATCGTGTGATCGCGGTGGCCGGTCATGTCCACCATGTGTTTCAGTAGGGAATCCATTTTCTTCTCTGGAAAAAAATCACACAACCATTGTGCCTAGCCACGTTCCGTTCACGCCTATCACCATATTGCTCGTTGTTTTGCCGGTGACGGTAAGGCGCACTGCGACGCATTGCACGGGGCCTTTCCAAAGAACAGTCAAGTAGGATAATGGCTTTTTGCATTATAGGCAATTCATGTGTGCAAAAAAAAACATTTCTGTCATCAATACGCCGGTTTTTGCCACAAGCCAAGCGTGTTGGATGGCCCAATCGAGCGTACCCGTCAACAAACCGTCGCAGTTTGACATAGGCCAGCGGCGCTGTCCGCGAGCGGCGCAAGCTTGGCGCATTCCGTCGAAAATTAATTCCACATGGAAAACTTGCGCAGCGTCAACTTCAATTTCTCCGCAGACTTTATAGTGGTTTCAATGGCGCAGCGGTAGCGATGCAAGCCAGGCGGCGGCAGGGTTTGTGTGGCGCGCCAGGGGGGAGCCAGAGTGTTTCGCTTAGTTATTTTTCAATCACTTATTAGGAGTCTGTCATGAACGCACTGATTGCAGCAGCAAAAGAGTTTGGCCGCGACGAAGAGGGGATCACCGCGATCGAGTACGGCCTGATCGCGGCGCTGATGGCCGCCGCCATCGCGGCGGCGCTCGGCCCGGTGAGCACCGCGCTGCAGAACAGGTTCCAGGCGATTGCCGACACCTTGGCCCCTTGACCGGCAGGCCGACCTTCCGTCGCCGCGGCGACGGAAGGTCATTTTCGCGGAGGTGATGAGCATGATTGGCATAATCGAAGTGATTTTGATCTGTTTGGTCACGCAGGCGGCGGTGACCGATCTGGCGGTGCGCAAGATCCCCAACGTTCTGGTGTTGAGCGGCCTGGCGCTGGCCTTGATACTGCATATGCTGGCGGGCCCGCGCTGGGCGCCGGCGACACAATGGCTGGCCGGCATCTTGGCCGGCTTTTTTTTATTCCTGCCCCTTTATCTGCTGCGCGGCATGGCCGCCGGCGACGTCAAGCTGATGGCGATGGTGGGCGCCTTCACCGGGCCGTGGGCGGCCTGCTACATCGCCTTGCTGACCTGTTTGTTCGGCGGCCTGATGGCGCTGGGCATCTTGGTGTTGAGCGGCCGCTGTCGTGAAGGTTTGGACAATCTGTGGGCGATGAGCAAGCCGGCGTTGCTGCGTTTGCTGGGCGTGCCCTTGTGCAGAGTCCCGCTGGCGCCCGG
>NZ_JAEMNU010000022.1:241528-263876 GCF_016461825.1 Rugamonas violacea
GGCGCCAGCGTCGGCGGCATGCCCTACGGCGTGGCGATCGCGCTGGGCACCGTCTTCTTTGTGGCGTGGACACACCACTGACCCGGACGCGCGGCGCACTTTGTTGCTTATCAATATCCACCAAGAAACCGACCGATAAGATCTATTCCTGAGCGAAATACTTTGGCCTCAGGAACGACCCGGGAGCAATCATGCTAGAGCTTGAATCCACCCTGTCCGGCGCCGCGCCGGACGCCATCGTCACGCGCGATCCGGACGCCTTGCCACCGTTGCCGCCGCAACCGAAGTCGGTGCGCGACACGGGGCTGGAGCTGCAACTGCTGGTCGAGTTGCTGGCCAAGACGATCTTCGTCGGCGGCAAGAGCCATCTGGCCCTGCTCACCAGCAAGCTGCGCCTGTCGATCAACGTGCTGCGCGAGGTGCTCGACTTCATGCTCGCCGAGCAGCTGGCCGAGGTGGCCTGGCGCGGCGACTCCGACATCGACGTGCAATACCAGCTGACCACGGCCGGCAAGCAGCGCGCCGCCACGTATCTGGAGCGCTGCCCCTACGTCGGGCCGGCGCCGGTGACGCTGGAGGCCTACCGCGTGATGGTGGCGCGCCAGGCCGAGCAGGCGCCGCGCGTGACGCCCGACGATCTGGCCGCCGTGTTCGCCAACGACGGCCTGGCGCCGGCGCTGCGCGAGCGGCTCGGCGCCGCCATGTACGCGCGCCGCTCCATTCTGTTGTACGGGCCGCCGGGCAGCGGCAAGACGGCGCTGGCGCGCAAGCTCGGCGAACTGGTCGAGGGCTTGATCGCGCTGCCCTACGCCATCGTGGTCGAGCAGGAGATCGTCGCGCTGTACGATGCGGCGCAGCACCTGCCGCCCGGGCCGCGCCACGCCCAGCAGGTGCGCCTGGCCAGCGAGCGGCGCGGCAGCGACACGCGCTGGACGCTGTGCCGGCGGCCGCTGGTGGCGCTGGGCGCCGAGCTGGGCATCGACATGCTCGAACTGCAGCGCGACGGCTACAGCGGCTGCTACCGCGCGCCGCCGCAGTGGAAGGCCAACCACGGCATCCTGCTGATCGACGACCTGGGCCGGCAGCGCGTCGCCGCCGCCGATCTGTTGCGCCGCCTCAGCCAGGCGCTCGACCAGGGCCAGGACCAGTTGTCGCTGCAGGGCGGCCACCCGTTCGCCGTGCCGCTCGACGTGGCGCTGGTGCTGGCCACCAGTCTGGCGCCGGAGGCGCTGCTGGATGCCGCGGCGCTGCGCCGGCTGGGCTACAAGATAGAAGTGGGCGCGCTCGCCGAGGCCAGCTACCGCAAGCTGTTCCGCCGCCACTGCCGCCTGGCCGGCCTGGCCTGCGACGAGGCGGCGCTGGGCTATCTGATCGATGAGCTGCACGGCGGCAGCGGCCGCGCCCTGCTGGCCAGCCTGCCGGGCGAGATCGTCGGCCGCATCGCCGACTTCGCCGGTTTCGCCGGCCTGGCGCCGCAGCTGAGCGTGGCCGCGCTGGACCAGGCCTGGAGCAGCATGTTCGCCGTCGGCGCCGCGCCGGCGGAAGCCGATCTGCAGGAGAGCATCCAATGAAGAACCGGCGCGCCTTGTTGATGTTGGCCGGCGCCGCGCTGCTCGGCCTGGTCGCGGTGCTGCTGGCCTCGCGCTGGCTGCTGCGGCAGAACCCGGGCGGCGGCAAGCAGATCGTGGTGGCGGCGGCCGATGTCAACCTCGGCCAGCGCCTCGGGCCGGACATGCTCAAGCTGGCCGAGTGGCCGGCCGACAGCCTGCCGCCGGGCGCCCTGCTGAATGTCCGCAAGCTGCAGGGCCGGGTGCTGAAGAGCAGCGTGCTGCGCGGCGAGCCGCTGAGCGAGGCCAAGCTGGCGCCGGTCGGCACCTTGGGCGGCCTGTCGGCGCTGATCAGCGAAGGCCGGCGCGCCATCACGGTGCGCGTCAACGACGTGGTGGGGGTGGCCGGCTTCGCCCTGCCGGGCAATTTCGTCGACATCATCGTGCACACCCAGAGCGAGGCGGTGGGCGGCGGGCGCGACCAGGCGATCTCGAAGATCGTGCTGGAACGCATACTGGTGCTGGCGGTGGCGCAGGAGGTCAGCCGCGATGACACCAAGCCGCGCGTGGTCAACGCGGTGACCTTGGAGGTGACGCCGGAGCAGGCCGAGAAGCTCGACCTGGCGCGCAGCGTCGGCACGCTGTCGCTGGCGCTGCGCAACCAGGTCGATCCGCGTCCCGGCGTGACCGGCGGCGCCACCAAGGGCAGCCTGCTGGGCCTGCGCGCCGCCGCGCCGCCCGAGGCGCCGGCCGCCGGCGCGGCGCCGCCGCCGGCACCGGTGCCGGTGCGCTTGGCCCACGCGCCCGCCGCGCCGGCCCGTCACTGCATCGCCGCGATCGACGGCATGCGCAGCGTGCAGGAGTGCCTGTGAGCGGCGCGCGCAGTGTGCCGCGCCGGCGCGCCCGTCTGGCCGGCGCGATGGCCGGCTGGCTGGCGTGGTCGGCCTCGGCCCATGCCGCCGCGCCGGCGCCGCTGCCGCCGGCGTCGGCCGCGGCGCAGGCCGCCAGCCAAACCTTCAACCAAACCGCCGCGCCGGCCGCGCCGTTCACATCTGCCGCGACGGCGCCCAGGCCGGCCGCCGGCCGCGCCACCCAGTCCGCCGCCGGCGGCGGCCCGCGCTGCGCCGGCGAGGCGGCCACGCCCGGCAGCCTGGCCCTGTCGCTGGGCAAGTCGACGCTGATGCGCCTGCCGGACGCCGTGCTCAGCCGCAGTGTCGGCAACCCCGAGGTGTTGCAGGCCATGCTGGTGGCGCCGGACACGCTGTATCTGGTGGCGACCGACGTCGGCAGCACCAACCTGATCGTGCAGGGCCGCAACGGCCAGTGCAGTGTGGTCGAGGTGACGGTGGCGATGGACGGCGCCGGCTTGCAGGCGGCGCTGGCGCTGCTGCTGCCGGAGGAGAAGGACATCCGCGTCAGCGCGGCGGCCGACACCCTGGTGTTGAGCGGCAGCGTGGCCGACGCCGGCGCCGTCGCCAACGCGCTCGAACTGGCCGGCGCCTTCGTGCGGCGGCCGGCCAAGGCGCTGCAGCTGCACCGCGAGGGCGAGAAGGCCGAGACGGCCACGGCGGCGCCGGCGCCGGCGCCGGCGGCGGCCGGCGGCGTGCGCGTCATCAACCTGCTCAGCGTCAGCGCGCCGCAGCAGGTGATGCTGGAGGTGAAGATCGCCGAGGTGTCGAAGAGCCTGCTCGACAAGCTCGAGGGCAACGCCACGCTGCGCTTCGCCTCGGGCAGTTTTGTCGCCACGTTGTTGAGCAACTTCTTCAGCGGCACCATGCACAGCATGGCCGGCCTCGGCAGGGCCGGCGGCAACCGCGTCGGCCTCGAGGCGGAGAAGCAGGACGGCCTGGTGCGCATCCTGGCCGAGCCGACGGTGATGGCCATCAGCGGCCAGGAGGGCAGTTTCCTGGCCGGCGGCAAGATCTTCATCCCGGTCGCGCAGGACAACAACAAGGTCACGCTGGAGGAGAAGGAGTTCGGCGTCGGTCTGCGCTTCACGCCGACCGTGCTGTCCGGCGGGCGCATCAACCTGAAGGTGGCGCCCGAGGTGTCCGAGCTGTCGCGCGAGGGCATCGGCATCTCGGCGGCCGGCTTTTCCGGCACCGCCGTGCTGCCGCTGATCACCACGCGGCGCGCCGCCACCACGGTGCAGTTGTTCGACGGCCAGAGCTTCGCCATCGGCGGCCTGATCAAGAACAACCAGGTCAGCAACATCCGCGCCCTGCCGCTGCTGGGCGAGTTGCCGGTGCTCGGCGCGCTGTTCCGCAGCAGCGACTTCCAGCAGGACCGCAGCGAGCTGCTGTTCGTCGTCACCGCCCATCTGGTGCGGCCGCTGCCGCCCGACTACTCGCTGCCGACCGACCGCATCGCCGCGCCCGAGCGGGCCGCCCTGTTCCTCGGCGGCCGCATGGAGGGCGCCACGCCGGCCGCGCGCGCGGCGGCGGCGCCGGGTTTCGAGTTGAAGTGAGACCGGCGCCAGGCCGGCGTGTCGACAGGAGGGAGTCACCATGCACAGCATTCCAATGCGTATCGCGGCGGCCGCCGCGTTGGCCGCCGGCGCCGGCCTGTTGTCCGGCTGCGTCGCCACCACGCCGGACTGGGACCGCCATTTCGGCGAGGCGGCCCGGCTCGCCTTGGGACAGCAGGTGCTGCGGCCGGACGGCGGCCGCAACCGCGACCCGGTCGCCGGCCTGGACGGTCCGGCCGCCGCCGCCGTCCAGGCGCGCTATCTGAAGTCCTACGCCGAACCGGCGCCGCAGCCGGCCGTCTTCACCATCGGCGTGAGCGGCGCCAAATGACCCCGCCGCGCCACCGGCCGCGCCAGCGCGGCGCGCTGTTGATCAGCTTCGCGCTGATGTTCGTCGTGGTGCTCGGCTTCATCGGCCTGGCGCTCGACCTGGGGCGCCTCTACAACCGCAAGGTCGAGCTGCAAAACCTGGCCGACGCCACCGCGCTGGCGGCCGCCGGTCCGCTCAACGGCACGGCGGCCGGCATCGCCACGGCGGCGGCGCGGGCCGCCGTGATCGCCGCCGGGCACCGCTATGGCTACACGCAGAACGCCGGCTGGAACAACGCCGCGTTGAGCTTCGCCAGCACGCCCTTCGCCCTGGCCGACGGCTGGCTGTCGGTGGCGGCGGCCCAGGCGGCGCCGGCCGGCATGTTGTTCGCCCGGGTCGACAGCGGCCAGCTCGACGCGGCGCTCGGCGGCGTGGCGCTGACCTTCATGCGCGCCTTGTTGCCGAACATGGCCACGTCGCAGATGAACGCCAGCGCCGTCGCCGGCCGCTCCTCGATCAGGCTGACGCCGCTGGCGGTGTGCGCGATGGGGCCGGCGACGGCGCAGCGCGTCAACCCGCCGGCCACCGCCGAGCTGGTCGAGTACGGCTTCCGCCGCGGCGTCGGCTACAACCTGTTGAAACTGAACCCCAACGCCAGCACGCCGCTGTACTACTACCTCAACCCGATCGACCCGCTGGGCGCCCAGGGCGCGCCGGCCAACGTCGCGCCGGCCGTGCTGGCGCCCTTCGTCTGCAGCGGCACGATGCCGCTGACCCGCATCGGCGCCGCGCAGATCAGCGTGGCGCCCGGCCCGGCCGCCTTCCCGCTGGCGGCCCAGCTGAACTCGCGCTTCGACCAGAACCTGGGCGTGGCCTGCCAGCCCTCGGTGGCGCCGCCCGACGCCAACATCAAGGCCTACACCGGGGCCGGGGCGAATTGGTGGATGAGCGTGGTGCCGGCCGGGCAGACGGCGGCGGCCAAGGTCGGCGCCGCCTCGCTGAGCACCGTCGCCGACACGGCGCCGCCGGTGGCCGGCGTGGCCGCCACCAGCTACGGTCCGTTGTGGAGCTACGCCGCCGCCGCCGGCTGGAGCGCGGCGCCGCCCTATCCCGCGCTGACCACCGCGAAATGGGCCGCGCTGTATCCCGCCGTGCCGGCCGCGCCGGCCGTCAACGCCAATTATTTGCAGCCGCCGCAGCCGCCGCCGTATTTCGCCAGCGGCGGCGTGCAGTTCCAGGCGCCCAACCCGGCCCGCGCCGGCCTGCGCAACCGCCGCGTGCTGAACATCGCGTTGTTGGCCTGTCCGGTGCCGGGCGGCGCCGCCGCGCTGGCCCGGGTGCTGGCCGTCGGCCGGTTCTTCATGACGGCGCCGGCCACCGCCAACGCCATCAGCGGCGAATTCGCCGGCGTCGTCGACGAGCAGACGCTGGGCGGCTGGCCGGAGCTGTACCAATGAGGCCGCCGCCGCCGGCGCGCCGGCCGCAGCGCGGCATCGCGGCCGTCGAGCTGGCCCTGGTGCTCGCCATGGGGCTGGCCGTGGTGCCCACCGTGGTGGTGCTGGGGCGGGCGCTGCACGCCTACACGGTGATGCAGAAGGCGGTGCACGACGCGGCGCGCTATCTGAGCGCCGTGCCGGCGGCCGAGATGGCGACGCAGAGCAGCGCCTTCGCCGCCGTCGCGCTGGCGCAGAGCATGGTCGTCCAGGCCGCCGCCAGCTCCCCGGTCAGTCCGCCGTTGGTCACGCCGTTGGTGGCGGTGACCTGCGATGGCGTACCCTGCGGCTCGGCGGTGCCGGCGGTGATCCAGGTGAGCGTGGCGGAGTTCAACGTCGCCGACCCGTTGACCAACCTCACCTACCAGGTCCTGCTGCAAAACGGCTTCAAGCTGCAGGCGGTCGCCGTCATGCGCTATGGAAACTAGCCGCCGTCCGCCGACGCCGGGCGGCGCCCCGCCGGCGCGCGCCGAACACGGCGCCACACTGATCGAATTCTGCCTGGCGGTGCTGTTGTTCTTTCTCTTCCTGGGTGGTTTTCTGGAGTTCTCCCGCGCCACCTTCCTGTGGAACACGGCGCAGGAGATCACCCGGCGCGCCGCCCGCGCCGCCGCCATGGCCGACTTCAGCAACCCGGCCGCGCTCGCCGCCATCCGGCAGAACGCGGTGTTCCGCGGCACGCCGGGCCAGCTGCCGCTGGGCGGCGGCCTGGGCGACAGCTATGTGCAGATCAACTACCTGTCGCTCAACGCCGCCTTCAGCCCGCAGGAGATCGCGGCGGCGACGCTGCCGGCCGGGCCGGGCAGCAACATGCTCAATTGCGCAGCCAACCCGAACGCCGCCAACTGCATCCGCTTCGTGCGCGTGCGCCTGTGCGGGCCCGGCTCGGCCGAGGGCAGTTGCGACGCCATCCCCTACACGCCGATGCTGGGCATGCTGGCGCCGCTGCTCGCCCCGCTGTTCCTGCCGCCGGCGAGCACCGTGGTGCGCGCCGAGTCGCTCGGCTACCTGCCCGGCACCTGGCCTTGAGAGCGGCCGATTTCCGTACCATCACAAAGGATAAACGATGAAAGCGTTGATGATTAGCCAGGACAGCCTGCTGCACGCCGAGGTGGCCGCACAGGGCTCGGCGCGCATGCCGGCGGTGCAGTTGGTGGCCTCGCGCAACGGCCTGCGCGAGGCCGTCGAGCGGCCCACCAGCGAGCCGCCCGAGCTGGTCATCGTCGACGCCAGCGGTTTGGCGGCCGACGAGGTCGAGCTGGTCGAGCGCCTGTGCAAGCTGTATCCCGATAGCTCCTTCATGCTGCTGACGCGCGAGGCGCAGCAGGACCTGCTGATCCGCGCCATGCGCGCCGGCATGCGCGAGGTGCTGCAACTGCCGCTGGTGCACCGCGCCTTCCACGAGGCGATGGACCGCATCGAGATCGCCGCCGGCGTCACCCAGCGGCGCGACGGCAAGGTGCTCGCCTTCATCTCCTGCAAGGGCGGCAGCGGCGCCACCTTCCTGTCGACCAACTTCGGCTTCGCGCTGGCCGCGCTGGCCGACAAGAAGGTGCTGCTGATCGACCTGCACGGCCAGTTCGGCGACGCCACGCTGTACGTCTCGGACCAGAAGCCGGGCATGACGCTGTCCGACATCTGCGCGCAGATCGGCCGCATGGACGGCGCCTTCCTCGAGTCCTGCCTGGTGCACGTGGCGTCGAACTTCGGCGTGCTGGCGGCGGCCGACGATCCGACCAACCAGGTCGAGATGAAGTCCGAGCACATGGACGTGATCCTGCGCGTGGCGCGCCAGCACTACGACTACATCGTGCTCGACGTCGGCCGCCAGATCGACGCCATCTCGTTGCGCGCGCTCGACCACGCCGACGCCATCTACCCGGTGCTGCAGCTGGCCCTGCCGGACATCCGCGACGGCCGCCGCCTGCTCGACATTTTCCGCTCGCTCGGCTACCCCAGCGAGCGCATCCGGCTGATCGTCAACCGCTACGAGAAGGGCGGCAAGCTGCGCCTGGCCGACCTCGAACACGCGCTCGGCGCCGACGTGGTGCACACCGTGCCGAACGACTACCTGGCGGCCACCGACTCGGTCAACCAGGGCATCCCGGTGCTGCAACTGTCGCGCAGCAGCGCGGTGGCGCGCAGCCTGGCCGAACTGGTCGAACTGGTGACGGCGCGCCGCCTGTCCGAGAGCAAGGGCCTGTTCGACCGCCTGTTCGGCCGCCGCGAGGTGGAGCTGTGAACGGTGCCGCATTTGAGGGGGGAACGAGATGAGCTTGCGCGAACGCTTGGCCGGCGCCGACGACGCCAGGGCGCAGCAGGGCGGCCCGCAGGGGCTGGCCCACGCCGCCTACCAGGAGCTGAAAAAAAACATGCACCAGATGATCCTCGACCGCATCGACCTGGAGCGCCTCAAGCGCCTCACGCCGGAGCAGTTCAAGCACGAGCTGGCGCTGCTGGTGCAAAGGATCATCGAGGACGAGCGCATCGCGCTCAACCAGCACGAGCGGCACAGCCTGGTGCTCGACATCCAGCACGAGATGCTCGGCTTCGGTCCGCTCGAGCCGCTGCTGGCCGACGCCGCCGTGTCCGACATCCTGGTCAACACCTTCGACCGGGTCTACGTCGAGCGCAACGGCAAGCTCGAGCTGACCGAGGTGAGCTTCCACGACAACGCCCACCTGATGAAGATCATCGAGAAGATCGTCTCGCGGGTCGGCCGCCGCGTCGACGAGTCCAGCCCGATGGTCGACGCCCGCCTGCCCGACGGTTCGCGCGTCAACGCCATCATCCCGCCGCTGGCGGTGGACGGGCCGATCCTGTCGATCCGCCGCTTCGCCGTGCACCCGCTGACCGTGCAGAACCTGCTCGACTACAAGAGCCTGACGCCGCCGATGGTGCAGGTGCTGCAGGCGCTGGGCCAGGCCAAGGTCAACATCCTCATCTCGGGCGGCACCGGCAGCGGCAAGACCACGCTGCTCAACGTGCTGTCGGGCTTCATCCCGGCCAACGAACGCATCGTCACCATCGAGGACGCCGCCGAGCTGCAGATGCGCCAGCCGCACGTCGTGCGCCTGGAGACGCGGCCGCCCAACATCGAGGGCAAGGGCGAGGTCAACCAGCGCGCCCTGGTGCGCAACGCGCTGCGCATGCGGCCCGACCGCATCATCCTCGGCGAGGTGCGCGGCGCCGAGGCGCTCGACATGCTGCAGGCGATGAACACCGGCCACGAGGGCTCGCTGGCGACGATCCACTCGAACACCGCGCGCGACGCGCTGGCGCGGCTGGAGAACATGGTCAGCATGGCCGGCGTCAACCTCAGCCCGCGCGCCACGCGCCAGCAGATCTGCGCGGCGGTGACGGTGGTGATGCAGGTGTCGCGCCTGACCGACGGCGCGCGCAAGCTGGTCAGCCTGCAGGAGATCACCGGCATGGAGGGCGACGTCATCGCCATGCACGAGATCTTCCGTTTCGAGCAGAGCGGCGTCGACGCGGCCGGCAAGGTGCAGGGCCGCTTCTTCGCCACCGGCGTGCGGCCGCGCTTCGCCGAGCGCCTGCGCATGTTCGGCGCCGCCGTGCCCGACAGCGTGTTCGACCCCGACCGCGTCTACGAATAGGGGGCGGCATGGACATGGTCTTCTCCGCCTTCGTCGTGCTGCTGTTCGCCGCCGTGATCCTGCTGGTCGAGGGCACCTGGTTGTGGTGGAGCGCCAGCCACGGCGGCGGCGCGCGGCGCATCGCCAAGCGGCTGCGGCTGATGTCGGCGCGCGGCGAGGGCGGCGCCGACCGGGTCAGCATCCTCAAGCAGCGCCGCTACAGCACCAACCCCTGGCTGGAGGCGCGCCTGCGCCGCCTGCCGCAACTGGCCTTGCTCGACCGCCTGCTGCTGCAGGCCGGCGGGCGCTGGTCGGTGGCGCAGTTGCTGGCCTGGTCGGCCGGGTTGCTGCTGGCCGGGCTGGTGTTGCCACCGCTGTGGCAGCCGCCGCTGGCGCTGCTGCTGGCGGCGCCGCCGCTGGGCGCGGCGCTGCCGTATCTGCTGCTGCTGCGCCTGCGCCGCGCCCGCCTGCACAGGCTTGAGCGGCAGCTGCCGGAGACGGCCGATTTCCTCGGCCGCGCGCTGCGCGCCGGCCACTCCTTCTCCAACGTCCTGCAGATGGTGGCCGACGAGCTGACCGAGCCGATCGCCGGCGAGTTCCGCGCCACCTACGAGGAGATCAACTACGGCGTGCCGATGAACGAGGCGCTGCAGAACCTGGCGCTGCGCATTCCGTTGACCGACCTGCGCTACCTGGTGATCGCCGTGCTGATCCAGCGCGAGTCGGGCGGCAACCTGGCCGAGGTGCTGGGCAACATCAGCCGGCTGATCCGCGAGCGCCTCAAGCTGCAGGCCCAGGTCCACGTGATGTCGGCCGAGGGCCGCCTGTCGGCCTGGATCCTGGTGCTGCTGCCGCTGGTGGTGATGCTGGTCATGTCGGTCACCAACTACGCCTACATCAGCGTGCTGTGGACCGATCCGGCCGGCGCCACGCTGCTGTGGTACGCCGCCGGCGGCATGGCGATCGGTATCGTCTGGATGCGCCACGTGATCCGCATCCGCATCTGAAGAACGCGTTCGAACCGGGGAGGTGGAGGCATGAACGGCGCACAAATCGTATTCCTGCTATTGGTGTTCATGGTGGTGGCCGGCCTGGCCGGCCTGGCCATGCTGGCTTTTTCCAAGGTGCCGCTGCGTGCGCGCCTGGGCGGTTTTATGCAGGCGGACAGCGCCGCGCCGAGCGAGGCCGGTGGCTGGGTCGAGCGTGCCGCCAGGGTGGCGCAGCCGTTCACCCGCCTGTCGTTGCCGGAGGACGGCTGGGAGCGTTCGCCGCTGCGCACCCGTTTCATGAACGCCGGCTGGCGCGGCGCCGACGCGCCGACGCTGTACTTCGCCGCCAAGACCGTGCTGGCGCTGGGCGTGCCGGCGCTGCTGGCCGGCCTGGGTGCCGGCGCCTTGCACGGCGTTGCCAGCGACAGCTGGCTGCTGGTGCTGCTCGGCGGCGCCAGCGTCGGCTACTACCTGCCCAACCTGATCCTGGGCGGCGCGGCGGCGCGGCGCCAGCGCGAGATCTTCGAGAACCTGCCCGACGCGCTCGACCTGCTGACGGTCTGCGTCGAGGCGGGCCTGAGCCTGGAGCGGGCGCTGACCAAGGTGGCCGGCGAAATCCACATCAAGAGCCTGGCCTTGGCGCAGGAGCTGCAACTGGTGATGATGGAGCTGCGCGCCGGCTTCAGCAAGGAAAAGGCGCTGCGCAACCTGGCCCTGCGCAGCGGCGTCGAGGACGTCGACACGCTGGTGGCGATGCTGATCCAGTCCGAGCGCTTCGGCACCTCGATGGGCGACTCGCTGCGTGTGCACTCCGACAACCTGCGCAGCAAGCGCAACCTGCTGGCCGAGGAGGCCGCCGCCAAGGTCGCCCTCAAGCTGCTGTTCCCGCTGATCTTCTGCATCTTCCCGACGCTGATGGTGGTCCTGCTGGGACCGGCCGCGATCCAGATCCAGCGCGTGCTGATGCCGGCCATGGCCGGCTCCTGAGCGGCGGGCGAGCCCGCACCACGCGGCGGCGGCCGCACCACCTGGGAGTAGCGATGCGAACCACGATGCGTATCATCAGCCTGGCTTGCGCCAGCACCATGCTGTTCGCCTGCGGCGGCATGGGCGGCGCGCCGCCCTTCCAGCAGGCGGCGGCGCCGGAGCCGGCGGCGGCGGCGGGGGCGGACGCGGACGGATTTTACGCCTTGGGCCGGGCGCAGCACGGCGCGCTGCGCTACGACGCGGCGCGGGCGGCCTACCAGCGCGCGCTGCAGCTCGACCCGGCGCACCTCAACGCCCGCAACGGCCTAGCGGTGCTGCACGCCGGACGCGGCGAGTACGCCGAGGCGATCGCGCTGTGGCGCGCCATGCTGCCGACGACGATTGGGACGGCGAACGGGAACGGGAATGGGAACGCGAGCGCGACCGCGACCGCTTCTGTCGGCGCCGGCGCCGGCGGCCCGCAGGCTGCCTTCTTGTGGGGGAACCTCGGCTACGCCTATTTCCTCAGTGGCGCCGACGAACCGGCGCTGGCCGCGCTGGAGCAGGCCTGCCTGCTCGATCCGCTGAACGCGCTCAGTTGGGAGCATCTGGGCGAGCTGCTGCGGCGCATGGGACAGGGCGAGCGTGCCGCGCTGATGCACAAGCAGGCGGCCAGTTTGCGCCAGCACGACCACCGGCGCGACTACGCCTTGCTCGCCGCCGCTGGCACATCCGCCGAGGTGGCGACCACCTCGCCGCTGGCCGGCGCCGGCGCCGTGGCCGCGCCGTGGCCGCGCAACGGGCCGCAGCCTTTGCCGCAGACCGAGGTGCGCCGCGAGGGCGCGGCGCTGGTGAGCGTGCATCGGGTCGCGCCGCGCAGCGCGCCCGTGTCGTCGTCAGCGCCGCCATCGTCAACGCCGCCATCGTCAACGCCGCCATCGTCGGCGCCCCTGGCGCCGACCGCGCCACCGAGCGACATCGTGGGCGGCCACCGCTTGGTGGCACTGAGCAGCGAGGACCTCGACCCGGCCGCCACGCTGGCGTCCATCGCGCTGCCCATGCCGGTGTCCGCGCTCGGCGTCACGCCGGCGCCGCTCCGGCTGGAAATCAGCAACGGCAACGGCGTCGCCGGTATGGCCGCCGCGTTGGCGCGCATCATGAGCGGTGGCGGACTGCAGGTGGTGCGGTTGAGCAACGTGCGCCACTTCGCCGTGCCGTCGAGCCACATCGAGTATCCGCAGGTGCAGGAGGGGGCGGCGCGCGCCTTGGCGGCGCGGCTGGGACTGCGCGCCCAGGCGCAGACCGAGGCGCGCGGCGGCGTCGATCTGCGCATCGTGCTGGGCCGCGACCTGCGCGATCCGGCCCTGCTGCGCCAGCGCTATTTGAAATAGCGCGGACACCGCGCCGGCCTGGTCGTCGCATCTCGGCCGGCGCGCCGTGGTCCCCCAAGCGGGCGAAAAAAATCCCGTCCCGGCCTACACCTGGACGGGAAAAAAACACACCCGTAATCTATGCTTCAGCGCCGTCCGGCGGCGCTACTGCCAGCTGACCCCGCCCATGCCCTGCATCGCCGCGCTGCGCGTGGCCGGCTTGCCGTAGACGGTGGCCGAGCCCATGCCGCTCAATTTCAGCTTGGCGGCGTTGCGCGCGTAGACGCTGGCGCCGCCCAGGCCGGACATGTTGAGGTCGACGTTGTCGGCATGCAGTTGTTGGGCGTCGAGGCTGCCGACGCCGCCCAGGTTGGCGTGCAGCGTCTTGCTCTGGCCGCTGATCTGGATCTGGCCGGCGCCGCGCAGGTTGAGGTCGACGTTGTCGCTGCGGCCGACCTCGACCGTCATGCTGCCGACCCCCGCCAGCTTGGCGCTGACGTTGCGGTAGTTGGCGTTGACCTTGACGGTGCCGGCGCCGTCGAGCGCCAGGCGCAGCTCCTCGCCGCTGAAGCCGTTGACCTCGGCCGAACCGACGCCGCCCGACACCAGCTCGCGCAGATTCGGCAGCGTCAGCTCGGCGCGCAGCTCGTTCCTGCCCAGGCGGACGCCGCGCAGCGCGCTGTCG
Source organism: Rugamonas violacea (assembly GCF_016461825.1). GTDB lineage: Bacteria > Pseudomonadota > Gammaproteobacteria > Burkholderiales > Burkholderiaceae_D > Rugamonas. The sequence continues at coordinate 254,952 of NZ_JAEMNU010000022.1, forward strand.
ATGCGCAGCGTGTCACCATTCTGCGTCACGCTGATCTTGTCCAGGTAGCGTTTCTCGCCATACAGCGTCAGTGCCGCGCTGGGCCCCTGCTTGAGCTTCAGGCTGACCACGCCGTCCAGGCTGATCTTGACGGCGCGCGCGTCGACGGCGCGCTTTTCGCTGACCACGTCGTCGGCCAGGGCGGCGCCGGCGGTGGCGGCCAGCGCGGCGGCCAGCAGGGCCGCGCGGAGGAGGGTGGGCATGGGGCGCTCCGGTGTGGTGGTGGCGGGATCAGTTGCCCAGCGCGGCTTTTTGCGCGCTGGTCAGACGTTTGGCGGCGACCGTGACCACCTGGATCTTGCCGGCGTCGGCCATCCGCACGGCGGCGGACGCGGCGGGCGCGGCGGCGCGGTGGGCCGGCACGGCGGCCGTGGCCAGGCTGGTCGCGCCGATCAGGACGGCGGCGCCGATGAAGATGGCTTCCATGTTTTTGGCGATGTTCATGTTGTTGCTCCTTGTCTGGGGTGCGTTGCGTTGAGTGAACTATAGACAAGGGGGCTGGCCGCCGCATGCCGCATGCGATGAACTGCGCTTTTGACGGACTGGAATGCGCAAAGGCGATGCCGGACATCGCTGGCGGACGCCCGGACACCCGGACGCGGCGCCACCTCGGCGGGGCGCTGGCCGGCCGACCGGGCTAGCGCCGGCCGGCGGCGGGTGCGTAGCGGGCGACGATGTAGAGCAGCGCCTGGGCCTGCCAGTCGATGCCGTCGATGAAGTCCTGCAGCAGCGTGCAGGACTGCTCGTGGCCCAGCTCGGCGCCGGCGGCGTTGAGCAGGCGCACATTGCTGCGCGGCTCGTTGATGCGGCGCAGGCCGACCAGGCTGGCCGCCTGCATCTGCCAGTCCCAGCCCAAGGTCAGGGCCGGTTGGCTGTTGCTGACCCACTCGGTGTAGCCGGTGATGGCGTCCAGCGCGGTGTCGCCGCCGCCGGGCGGGCAGTCCTCGTCCAGGCCGGAGATCAGGTGCACCACCTGGCAGCCGCGCAGCGCGAGGAAGGTTAGGCAAACTGTGCCGTCGTTGGGCATGGCGACGGGGCTTTTGGGGGCGGGGGTGGGCGCGGCGGCGGCCGGCGCGGCCGGCAAGTCCGGCCCACGGCACGGCGCGGCGGCGCCCTTACGCGACGGCCTCATCGCCCAGCTCGATCCAGCAGGCGAAGATCGGATGGCCGCCGACGATCATCGGCGGCCCGGCGCGGTGGGCGTGGATGCCGCCACGGCGCAGCAGGCGCTCGATGCCGATCGGCGACACGGTGATCAGGCGGCGCGCGCCGTGCGCCTTGGCGCAGGCGATGGCCTGGTGCAGCAATTGGATCGAGAAGGTGGCCGAGAACTGGTCCAGCGCCGAGCTGGCCTGCTGGTTGAAGTCGACCGCCGCGAAGCGCGACAGCTCCCATACGTCCGGGCTGCAGGGCACCGGCGCGCCGTTCATCAGTTGCGGGAAGACGTCGCCCAGCAGGTAGGGGCTGCTGGTCGGCAGCAAGCGGGCGCAGCCGTTGATTTGGCCGGCCTCGTCCTTCGACACCACATATAGTGTGTCGTCGTGGTCGAATTGGTCGACTTCCTGGCGGTCGCGGGTCTCGAGTTCCCAGCCCAAGGTTTCGATGAAGACTTTATAACGATAGCTGGCCATGTCGGCCATCAATGCCGCGGAAAGCGTTTCTGCTTTACCTGAGATAACGTTCATGTTTGCCTCTGATTGGTTGAAGTTGCGATCTCTTCATTGAGATGCGATCTCTTCATTGGACCCGAATGCAGAAGCAGGGGTAAGCTGTCAATCTTGACAGTCACGCCAGATGGGCGCCCGGGCCGGCGGCGGCCGGCTCAGGTAGGCCAGCGTGGCGGCCTGCCATTGCTGATGGTCGATATAAAATTCCAGCAAGGTTGCCGTTTTTGCTTGACCATGGTCAACCCTGCTGCTATCGTCGACCAACATGACATTGCTGCGCGGCGCGTGCAGGCGGCACAGCTTGACATAGAGTCCGCTGGCCAATTGCCAGTCCCAGCCCAGCGAAATGGCCGGCCAGCCGGCGCTGACCCATTCGGTGTAACCGGTCAGGTCGGTGGCGACGGCGGCCTGCATGCCGCGCGGGCCGCTCTGTTCATCCAGGCAGGACATCAGATGGCTCAATGTGATGGCTTCCAGCTCCGGCAGCGACAGGCGCACGTAGCCGTCGGCCGAGACGGACAGCGCGCAGTGGGGTGTGGTCGATAACATGGCGTCGTGGTCGTTGTGCGGAAAGTGCCGAAAAGCCTGGCAACTGTAGCGTAGTGCGAATGCATCCTGCTCGGCAGCTGTCAACTCTGACAGCTGGCGTATTGTAGGCGACCGGCAGCAGTCGCTTGCATCTTGCATGTCGATACTTCACGGAGGGAGGATGCATTTGCACAAGACCAACAAAGCCAACTGGCAGGAGCTCAGCATGCAAGCGCTGCTGTCGGCCGGCAACGAGGCCGAGCTGTTCGCCGTGCTGTCGAAGACCGCCGAGGAGCTGGGCTTCGAGTATTGCGCCTACGGCATGCGCATGCCGCTACCGCTGAGCAATCCGAAGACGGTGCTGCTCAACAATTATTCGCGGGCCTGGCAGGAGCGCTACAGCAGCCAGAATTATCTGGCGATCGACCCGACGGTGTCGCACGGCATGTCGTCGGTGCTGCCGCTGGTCTGGTCGGACGACTTGTTCACCTCGTCGCGCCAGTTCTGGGAGGACGCCCGCGCCCACGGCCTGCGCGTCGGCTGGGCCCAGTCCTCGTTCGACGCCAAGGGGGTGGCCGGCATGCTGACCTTGGCGCGTTCGGACGACGACCTGTCGGCCGCCGAGATCAGCGCCAACTCGCTGCGCATGTCCTGGCTGGCCCAGGCCGCCCACGAGAGCCTGTCGCGCCTGATCGCCAAGCGCTCCAACGAGCAGCCCGTGGTGTTGACGGCGCGCGAGATCGACGTGCTGCGCTGGACCGCCGACGGCAAGACCTCGGCCGACGTCGGCCAGATCATGAGCATCTCCGAGCGCACGGTGAATTTCCACGTCAACAACGCCGTCGAGAAGCTGGGCGCGGCCAACAAGACGGCGGCGGTGATCAAGGCGGCGCTGCTGCGCTTGCTGTGAGGCGGCGCCGGCGTGGGGGGGCCGGCCGGCCCGCCATGCCGCGCCCCGCGGCCGGGGTTTAGGCGCCGCGTTGGCGGCGCCGCGCCATGAAGCCGACCAGGCCGAGGCCGGCCAGCAGCATGGCGTAGGTTTCCGGTTCCGGCACCGGCCGCATCACCGTGAAGTCGTAGCGGATGGTGTTGACGGTCGCGCTGGATTGCCCCACGCCTTCCTGGTCGACGATCAGGCCGTTCGACAGGCCGATGAGGAGGGCGGAGTACTCCCGCCGATCGTTCTTTGAGGTTTCGACGCCGACCAGCTTGCCGTCATATGCGCCGTCGGAACCGGACTTATTCGGAAAATTGTAGACCCACTCGATATTGTCCAGAGTGCTAATGCGGCTGCCGTCCCAGCTCGCCGAAGAGACTGTAGATAGCAGTTGGAGCGAGGCGTACGAACCTTTCGAGCTCACTTTGACCTGCCCTGTGACGGTGCTTGTCGTCGCCGAGCCCAGCACGTAGCCGTCGTCGGCAATCGCCCAGATCTGGCTGTAGGTGTTCAGGTTTTTTTGCGAATGCCCGTCGGCTTGCCGCATCGTCGTCGACAGCGAGAACGCATTGCTGAGGGCAAAGGTGAGCGAGTTGTCGACGACCGTGAGGGCGCCCGCGCCCCAGTAGTCGCTGTCATAGAAGTACTTGGCGTGCAGGCCGCCGACTTCGACCATGTTGGCGGCATGGGCGCCGGAGGCGGCGGCGAAGGCGCCAAGCAAGCTAAGCAGCAGGCGGGTGGAACGGAGAAATTTCATGCTGGTTCCTAACAAAGAGAATGTCTTGATGGTTGAGTGCGACGCGGCGGCGAGTCGTTCGGCATGGCGCCGCGCGACCGCCCGCCGCCTTAGGCTTGTTGTGCGGCTTGGCGGCGGCGTGCTACGCCGGCGAGCATGCCCAGGCCGGCCAGCAGCATCGCGTACGATTCCGGCTCGGGCACGGCGGCGACGGTGGTCAGATCCAAGCGCAGGCTGGAAATGGACGCGCTGGCATAGCCGAAGTCCACTTGGTTCGCCCAAACCGATGGACTGAGGTGGAGGTTGAGCGCCTGGAATGGCGTGGTGGAATCGGCCGACGTGTAGCTGTGGGCTCGGGTGATGTCTTGCGCCGTGCCGTTCGACCAGAGGTGGGTGCCGGGGGGGACATAGCCCAGGAAGCTGTCGCTGCCCACGTTGCTGCCGTTCCAGTTGCCGCCATAGACCAGCAGGCCGGCGCCGGCGCGGGCGTCGGCCCCTTTCGGCCCAAGCGTGACATGGGTAGTCGCCGCAATCGTGACGGCGGCTTTCAAGCTGCTGCCGGCTTTCGCGACGGCCCACACTTCGGTGCCGGTGGAATAGAAGTCCCTTGCATTTCCGGTGGAGAAGGTCACCGAGGCCGCGGAGGAGAAATCGGTGATCGAGGGGAAGGACAGCGAATTGCCCTGCACGGTGACGCCGCCGACGCCCCAGAAATCGCTGTCGTAGAAGAAACTGGCGGTCGCGCCGTCGAGCTGCACCATGTTGCGGGCCTGGGCGGAGGAGAGGGCGAGGGTGGCGCCCAGCAGCACGCCGAGCAGGCGGAGTGGTGTCGAGATTTTCATGCGTGGTCCTGTCGAGTGGATAAATAGAAAGGTGTTTATTTATGCATGATTATTATCGCATTAATATTGCTATTTATAGTTTCTTTTGTGGCACAAACGGGCCGCAGGATTCGGACGGCATGGCGCAGCGGCCGGCGCGCGGCGGCGGCGCGGAACATGGCGTTCGGCGTCGCGTGGAACGGAGCGGGGGAGGCGGGGAGGATGATGGCGCGGCGGCATGCGCGCGGCAGCGGCGCAGCGGGCAGCGCGCCGCCGGCACAGGGCGGCGGCCCGGAAAACACAAAAGGGTCGCAAGCCGAAGCCTGCAACCCTTTGATTTTACTGCTAATTTCTGGTGCCGACTGCCGGTTTCGAACTGGCCACCTGATGATTACAAATCGCTGGGATTTTGATTTTCGATAAATTGACTTAACTTGATAAATGCCGTGCTCTCATAGGAGAAACGGCGATTTTTGTCATTCCGTCGGCACAGAAACTTTCCGACTCCTTCCCCTAATTTGCTAGAATTTGCCTACACAGTGCCTACATGGCGCCTACATGGGAGAGTCAGCAGGTGGCGAAGGTCAATTTCACAGCCGACAGGGTCGCGGCATTTCAGTGCGAAGCCGGCAAGCAGCAGAGCATCCTATGGGACGCAAAAACGCCAGGGCTTGGCCTACGAGTGACCGCCGCCGGCGCGCGCTCCTACATCTTCGAGACGCGACTGCAGGGCAAGACGTTGCGCATCACTATTGGCGACGTGCGCACCTGGACGGTCGTTAAGGCGCAAGCCGAAGCTACTCGATACAAAGCCGACACCGACAGAGATATCGACCCGCGCCAGGTACGCGCCGAGCAGCTGGCCACCCAGGCAGAAGCCAAGGCGACGGCTGCGGCCGACCAGCTTCGAGACTCGGTAACGTTGGGTGCTGTGTGGTCTGTCTATGTCGCCGAGCGCACGCCGCACTGGGGTGAACACCAAATCAACGCCCATCGCAAAATCATTCAGGCCGGCGGGGAGAAGCGCAAGCGCAGCCCAAAACTAACCGAGCCTGGGCCGCTCGCGTCGCTGGCCGGCATCCGCTTGGTCGACCTCACGAGCGCCCGCGTGAAAGCATGGGCAAAGTTAGAGGCGTTGGCCCGGCCGTCGAGTGGCCGGCTTGCCATGCGCCTCTTGAAAGCCTGCTTGAACTGGTGCGCGGCGCATCCTGATTATGCTGCGGTCGTGACCACAAACGCGGCGAAGAGCGCCAAGGCGCGCGAGACGCTGGGCAAGCCCAAGGTAAAACACGACCTGCTGCAGCGTGAGCAGCTGGCCGCGTGGTTCGAGGCAGTGCGGAGAATCGGCAATCCAGTCATCGCGGCTTACCTGCAAACTCTGTTGATGATTGGCGCCAGGCGGGAGGAGGTCGCTGGGCTGCGCTGGGCCGACGTCGATTTTCAATGGGGCAGTGTGAAGCTGGGCGACAAGGTGGAGGACTTCCGCATGGTGCCGCTGACGCCCTACGTTGCGCACCTCCTGGCCGCGCTCCCTCGCCGGAATGAGTGGGTATTCAGTAGTCCTAGCGCCGAGTCGGGCAAGCTGGCCGAGCCACGCATTGCCCATAACGAGGCGGTAGCCGCCGCCGGCCTGCCGCACCTGACCTTGCACGGCCTGCGCCGCAGCTTCGCAACGCTGAGCGAGTGGACCGAGACGCCGGCCGGCATCGCCGCGCAGATTCAAGGCCACGCGCCGCAGGGCGTGCGCGAACAGAACTACATCCGCCGGCCGCTGGACCTGCTGCGGAAGTGGCACGTTAAAATTGAGGAGTGGATGCTAGAGCAGGCCGGCATCCAGTTCCAACCAGCGCCAGCAGCTTTACGCGTGGTGCCGGCCGCCTGACCGCATCAGGCGCGATTTACGCTGCAGCCTACCCTTAGCGGGGGAAAAGTCGGCTCCTTCACCGACCTGGTTGCAGCACCTATTCAATGAAGGCGCACACCTGAAGGGGTGGCAATGATTGACGACGACGAATATCAAACTACGCCGGGAGAGCCGGCATGGTGCCATCCAACACGCGCAAAAGACATGCTCCACGGTTCGGCGCTGTTTGTGCGGGACATGCTGACGCACGACCACGATACGCTCTACGACACTTACGGCATCCGCCCCGACGAAGCCGCGCAATCGCTGCGCTATGTCGAGCTTGCGGAGCTGCGATTGTGGGGTGCCGAGGAAATGCTTGAGGCGGTTACTGCGGTGCTGAATCAAGCCTCCAGCGAGGAAGCGCTACGCAGACGAATCGCCATGGCGATGAAGGCCGAGGTAACGACCGATTTCGTCCACCCAGGTGACGCGGTGCTGTTGTTAGAGCGTTCTGGCTTGATGCTTTCTCATGAGTTGCGTGAGGCGGTGGTGTTCATGAGTGCCGGCTCATGGTTCCCTAGCGAAGATTTTACCGATGAGGATGAGAACCGCTTGCATAGACTAGTAGGTAAGCCAAAGCGTTCGCTCATGCAACCGGGAAAAAGTGCTGCGGATGCTGCTCCATCAAGCGTTCCTAAAGCTCGCAATACTTGGGACGCCGAAGCCCTGCGCCGCCTGCAGTTCGAGTTCAACGAACCTGGCATGAATCAGACAAAATTAGCGAAGCGTCGCAACCTAACACGGCCGATGATAGGCAAGATGCTAGCGAGGGCAAAGGAGCAACTTGGCCCTGTCAAGGCGACCGCTTTCGATGCTTTGAGGGTACGCAACCACAAATAGAGGTTGCCAAGCGTGGTTGCGCAAATAGCCGGCAACCCCGCATGAATGCTAAGCCGTAGGTTGCGGCAACCGGTTGCGCTGGTTGCCATGCGTAGATTTCTTCATCATCCAATCCACACGAAAGGGAAGATGATGCAAGTCTTACACGCACAGGGCCATACCGGCCCAGCAATTCCGCCGGCTCTGGCGCTTGTCGCTCAAGGTCGCGACCATATCACCACCTCTGAATTTGCCCGCGCAATGTGCTGCGCGACGCAGACCGCACTGAAGAATCATTGCCTGAAGGGCGAGTGCTACGGCGTGCGCCCCATCAAGCGCGGCAAGCTGCTGCTGTGGCCTGTTGCTGATGTGGCCCATGCGCTGAGCGGAGCGGCGTAATGGAGCCGCCTCGCAAGCCCCAGAAACGAAGAGGGCCCGGCCGCCGCCAAGCAGAACCGAGCCTCTTCCCAAATACTGAACCTAGCAGCGATTCTACATCATCTGCCGCCCATTTTTCGGGCACCGACAACCCGCGCCACTTGCGCGTGCTGCACTCGCTGATGACTCGCCCCCGCAAGCGCGAAGAAATCGACCACATCGCCGGCGCCAGCAATGGGCCGGAACTGATTGCCGAACTGCGCCGCCGTGGCCTGCGCGCCGCATGCCAGCGCACGCCAGGGGTCGACCGAGACGGCAAGCCCGTCAAGTTCGGAATTTACTACCTCGACGATGCCGACCGCCGCGCCATCAACGCCTGGTTACGCCTGCGCGACCGCAAGGGCGGCCAATGATTGCCGCCGCCCACCGCCTGCGCGCCGCCGCGCTGCGCCCGCTGCCGCCACCACCGCCTGGCCTGCTGGTCCTGCTGGCGCTGGTGTGTTCCTACCTGAAAGGCTGCGGAGGCTGAATGGGTATCGACCGCAGCAACCGCAAGAAAGGCGACACAGGGCGCGACGGCGGCGGGTTCGTGGCTCTGCCATGGTCCGTGCTCGATTGCCCCGCCTATGCCCGCCTATCACACCCTGCACGCGGCCTGCTGCTTGAGTTCGCTCGCCAGTATGTCCGTGACAACAACGGTCGCCTGCTGGGTTCCTATGCGCACCTGGAGCCGCGTGGCTGGACAAGCAAGGACGTTATTACGCGGGCCAAGCGCGAACTGCTTGAGGCTGGATTTATCTTCGAGACAGCCAAAGGACAGCGGCCGAACAAGGCCAGTTGGTACGCCGTCACCTGGTATGCGTTGGACAAACTGGATGGGTACGACGCCGGTGTTACTGCCGCATTCCATCGCGGAGCGTATCGCGAAAACGAGACCCGAAAAAACGCGAGCCTTAGCCCGTCTCGCGGGCGTATAGCACCGGCTATTGGCCCGTCTGGCGGGCTAGCAGTCTGTCGGACTATCGTCTAGAAAGAAGCGAGGTGAGCCGGTAAAATGGATGCCGACGACGATTTGATTTGCGAGAGGGCCGGAT
>NZ_JAEMNU010000023.1 GCF_016461825.1 Rugamonas violacea
GGACGAGGTTTGGCTCAATCCGGAACGGGCTGAACCTGAATTAGTGAAGCTGGCTGCATGAAGTGACGCGACAACTTTGTTGACAACTACCGTTCCGGCTGCTGTGCGGCGCGGCAGTCCAACCCGCGCAGCGTGCCTTGGCGTCCACAGCAAATCATCAACGCGCCTTGAACTCCGCAGCAAATCATCTCACGTCTTTGCCACCACCCGGCCGGCAAAGGCCCGGCGCAGCCAGAACGCGGCGACGGCCGCAATCAGCAACAGGGAAATCAGCGAACCTTCCACACCGAACGCGCCGCCGGTCAACATGGCATTGCCCGTCAGCTCGCCGCGCAGCAGGCCGTCGGCACCAGCATGGCCCGACACGGTCGCCGAGAACACCTGACTGAGGCAGTAATTCCATGCGACGTGGGTGCCGATGCAGATCCACAGGCGGCGCGTCTTCATGTACAGCGCGGCCTGCAACACCCCGTAGGCGATGATCACGCCGACCGCCAGCAACGACACGCCCTCATTCGGCATATGGGCCAGGCCGAACACCAGCGCGGATATCACGATGGCGGCCTTGCTGCCCAAGGAACGTTCGGTGACACCGAACACCACGCCACGGAACATCATCTCCTCGGCCATGCCGACCAGCGCCAGCTCGGCCAGCGGCACCAGCAGCATGAGGTTCGGGGTGTTGACGCCTTCGAAGCGGTAGGCGCCCAGCGCCGCCAGCACGGCAAAGGTGAGCGCCACCAGCCCGGCGCCGAGCAGCAGGCCGATCCCCAGCTCACGCGCCATGCCCGACGTCGCCAGCTCGGTCGCTTGCCGTTTTTCGATCCGCCGCACATAGAAGCGGTAGCCGAACCACACCAGCACGGCGGCCAGCAACTGCGGCCACACGATGCGGTACGGCTTGTCCACCAGCTTGGAGGCGACGATCATCGTCAGCGGTACGGCGGCAAAGGTCAGCACAACGCCGAGCACAATGCGGACCAGCGGATGGGTCATCAAGCGCGATGCCAGAGTAGAATTGTTTCTTGCCATGCTCAGAGTATTTTCCATAATCGCTTTCCTCAGGGAGTTGGTGGTACTTGCTTGCTTGCGTCGCGGATACGCTCGCCGAAGGAGCGCTGCTCAAGGACGGCGATGGCCTGCGCCAGGCACGCCGACAAGGGGAATTCCATTTCCACATCCAGCCTGTCGGCCGCGCGCCGGGTCGCCTGCCAGCACGCCTGCAGGCGGGGCAGCATAGCTTCGCCCTGGGGGCTCAGGCGCACCACGCGCTGCCGGCCGTCATCGCCGCCGGCAAGCACCAGCAGCAGGCCTTCCTTCTTCATCAGCGCCACCGTTTGCGTCGCCGCAGGCTGCGTGATACCCGCCAGTTCGGCCAGTTGACCAATGGTCGCGCTTTGCTGCCGGGCCAGTATCTGCATCACCGGCGTGTAGCGCGGCCGATAATCCAGGCCCGCGTCCACATAGGCTTGCTGGACTGCGCCATCGAGCAGTTCGATCAGGTGTCGTAATTGGGTTCCGAGTCCTTGTTTCATGTGGCTATGTTAGCAGGATTTATATAAGCGCTTATATAAATATTTTATGTGATATTGTTTCGACAACCACAAACACAGCCCTCAGGGCGCTCCCGCCTCCAGCAACGGCGCCAACCGCGCCATCGACAGCTCGATTTGCCCGTGCAGCGCCTGCACCGCTTCCGCTCCCAGCGTTTGCTCCAGCTCGGCCTGCGCGCGACGCCAGGCGGCGCGCGCGGCGCGCACTTTGGCGCCGCCGGCCGCGCTGATGGTGACGATGCGTTGGCGCGGGTCGGTGCCCGGCTGCAAGGTCACCCAGCCCGCCGCCAACAAGGGCTTGAGGTTGCGGCTCAGCGTGGTCCGCTCGACGCCCAGCAAGGCCGCCAGGCGCGTCACCGGCAAGGCCTCGTGCTTCACGTACATCAGCAGCGAATACTGCGTGGTCTTCAAGCCGGCCACGGCCAGATGCTGATCGTAAAGCCGCGTCACCGTGCGCGTCAGTTTGCGCAGTTCGAAACAGGTGCAGCCGCGCCAGGCGGAAAAAGGGGAACCGGGGAAACCGGGGGAATTGTCTGGCTTGCTCATCAAAATAGGTGTAGATACACATGATTCATGAAATGCATTATAGTGTACCCACACCTATTTCCACACCATTAGATCAATCGAAGGGCACGACCACCATGGACGCAACATTGGATACACCGAAGGAAGCAAGCACGCTGGACACCTGGCATGCCGAGGCGGCGGCGATGCAGGCGCGCATGGGCGAGCCGGGTGTGGCCTCGCGCGAGCAATTGCGCGAGCGCAGCGGACTGGAGTTCCTCGGCGGCATAGGCAGCGGCGAACTGCCACCGCCGCCCATCGCCAAGCTGTTGGGCTTTTTGCCGATCAGCGTCGAACACGGCCGCGCCGTGTTCCAAGGCACGCCCGGCCAGGAACACTACAACCCCAGCGGCGCGGTGCACGGCGGTTACGCCGCCACCCTGCTCGACACGGCGGTCGGCTGCGCGATCCACACCACCCTACCCGCCGGCAAGGGCTACACCACGCTGGAATTGAAGGTCAACTACATCCGTGGCATGACCGACCAAACCGGCCCGGTGCGCGCCGAGGGCAAGGTCGTCAGCGTCGGCGGCCAGGTCGCCGTGGCCGAGGGCCGCATCACCGACGCCAACGGCAAACTGTACGCCTTCGCCACCACCACCTGCCTGATCTTCCCGATCTAAGCCTAGCTCTCCAGCTTCACCGAGGGCCGCGTGTTGATGAAGATTTGCTCGACCTTGGGCTCGTCCGGCCCCGGCTTCTTCATCGCGTAGGCGTTGACCGGCTGCGAGCGGTTGACCCACAGCGCGTAGTACAGGTGGTCGGCGCGCGGGTCCTCCGTGTTGGGGTGGATCAGGATGGTCAGGCCCAGGCTGTTCAGTTGCAGCCAGGGCACGATCACCGGCAGCAGATCGTTGTTGAAGCCGAAGTAGAACGACGGCGTCACGTGCGGCCCGCGCGGCTCCAGGTTCCAGTCGCCCAGCTCGATGCTGAAGCGCTCGGCGGCCCATTTGCGGATCTGCGCCGCCTTCTGGTAACTGTCCTCATCAAAATAGATGTGCGCGTGGTAGCTCTCAATATCGGTGTAGGCGCGCGGCTTGGCCGGCAACGCCTGCTCGCCGGGACGCACGCTGGCCGGGCGCGGCGTCGGCGCCTTGTCGGTGGCGTAGCCCCAGGGACTCTTGCCGACCGGCGCGGCGCGCGCCTTGCCGGCGCCCGCACCGACAGCGCCGCCCTGCCCCGCCGCAGCGGCCGCCGCGCCCGCTCCGGCTTGCTGGGCGGCGGCCGCACCGCTCCACGCCGTGGCCGCCAACGCGGCCACCACGCCGCCGCGCCTGAGTACGGCGCGCCGTGGCGGCGACAGCAAATTGGCCCATTCCTGGTCCAGCGCCTCGGCGCCGGTAACGTTTTCTTCAGACATAGTCATTCCCTCCATCATCAAAGTTGGGCGCGGCTCAGAACTGCACCGTGGCGCGCGCGTAGTAGTAGCCGCCCAGCACGCCGAGCGGGCCGGAGTTGTCGTAGGCGCCGCTGTATTGCGCCAGGTTGGCGGCGCTGCGCGCCTCGCGCGGCAGTTGCTGCGGCTTGCGGTTGAACAGGTTGTTGGCGCCCACCGTCAGGTTGATGCCGCGCGACACCTGGTAGCCGACGCTCGCATCAGTCACCCATTCGGCGCGCAGATGGTAGTCGCCGCCGGTGACGTTGTTGAGCCGCTTGAGCTTGCCGTAACGGGTCTGGCGCAGGTTCACGCTCCAGGCGCCGTTCTCGTAGGCCAGCGCGACGATCTCCTTGTCCGACGGCGCGCGGTACAGCAGGTCGTACTCGGCCGCCTTGTTCAGCGTGTCGATGTTCGGCAGGCCCTGCAGCGCGGCCGGCAGCGGCGCCGTGCGCAGCAGGCTGGTCTTGTTCAGATTCAAGGCGGCGTTCCAGCGCAGCTTGCCGCCGGCCACATTCAGCACATCCTCGGCGGTCAGGTCCAGGCCACGGGTGCGCGTGTCGCCGACGTTCTGGAAGTAGTGGGCGACCAGACCGTTGCCGACCGTCAGCCCGGCGCCGCGCAGCAGCGCCTCGACCGTGGCCGCCTGGGCCGCGCTGAGCGGCTGGCCGCTGCCGTCCAAGGCCTGGCCGGAACTACGGTCGATGCCGATGTCGGACGACACGCCGAGCCGGTCGTCGACGCGGATCTGGTAGGCGTCGACGGCCAGGCGCAAGGTCGGCGTCGGGTTGATGGTCAGGCCGGCCGTGTAGTTGCGCGACTGCTCGGGCTTGAGCGCCTGCGCGCCCAGCGCCCGCGCCGCCGCCGAGTTCGGTTGCGCCAGGGTGTAAGGCACGCCGGCGTGGTCCGAGGTGTTCGAGTACGACTGCGTCACCAGGCTGGGCGCGTGGAAGCCGTTGCTGACCGTGCCGCGCAGCGCATACACCGCATCCAGGTCGTAGCGCGCCGACAGGCGCCCGGCCACCTTGTTGCCGAAGTCGGAATACTTCTCCGCCCGCAACGCCGTATCCAGCAACAACTGCGGCAGCGGCTTGAGGCCGAGTCCGACATAGGCGGCGTAGTTGTGCCGCGCCGTGTCGGAAGCGTCGACCGGCAGATAGCCCGACAGCGACGACGAGCCGGCACCAAAGTAGGACGCCGGCTCGCCGGCGCTGCGCTGCTGCGCCTCATGCGAATACTCCAGCCCGAGGCTCAGGTCGAGCGGCGCGGCCAGGCCGTCCACCGCCAACTGGCGGCGCAGATCGGCGTTGGTGGTCAAACGGCTGTAGCGCTGGTTGCCGACATAGAAGTCGGTCGGCCCGCCCGGATACACCAGCGAGTAGTTGGCCGAATGCTCGACGCCGGCGTCGATGTCGTCGCGGCCGTAGGTGGCGCTCAGGTCCCACGACCAGGCGCCGCTCTCGCCCTTGATGCCGGCGGTCAAACCGAAGTCGTTTTCCTTGGTGGTCTCATACGGCGTGAAGCCGTCCGGGTAGAGCGCCAGCAATCCCTTGTTGTTATTGAAGATCGAATTGGGCAGACGGAAATTCTGCGCCGACTTGGCGTCGCGTTGGGCGAAGGTGCCGAAGCCGTACAGCTGCACCTGCTCGCCCAGGTCGTAGCCGGCGTTGGCGCTGAGCGCCACGGTGGTGCTTTGCGGCACGCCGGTGTTGCGCCAGGGATTGCTGTTGCGTCCCGCTTCGGCGCTGTTCGGCACGGCGCCCGCCGGCAGCGAATTGTTCGGCCCCAGCTTGACCGGCTGGCCGTCGCTGACGCGCACCGCCGGGTAGGACAGGTAGCCCGGATTGAGGGCGAAGTTGCGCACCGCGATGCCCTGCCGGTTGACCTCGGCGCCGACGTGGACGAAACCGCCCTCGCCGAGCCGGCGGCCGCCGTCCAGCCGCACATAGCCGTTGCTGCCGTCGCCCTCGTAGGTGCTGCCCAGCTGCGTGCTGGCGCTGGCGCTGTCGTCCGATTTCAAAATGATGTTGATGACGCCGGCGATGGCGTCCGAACCGTAGATGGCCGAGGCGCCGTCGCGCAGGATCTCGACGCGGGCGATGGCGCCGGTCGGGATCAGCGACAGGTCGCTGGCCACCGAGCCGGGGAAGCCGTCCTCGTTGACGATGGCCGTGGTGTGGCGGCGCTTGCCGTTGATCAGCACCAAGGTGTGCGAGGGATCGAGGTTGCGCAACTGGCCGGCGCGCACGATGCTGCCCAGGTCGGGCTGCACCCGGGCCGGCAGGTTGAACGACGGCAGCGCGGCGTCGAGCGCCTCCAGCAGATTGAGCTTGCCGGTGGCCAGCAACTGGCGCGCGCCGATCACGTCGACCGGCGCCGCGCTGTTGGCCACCGTGCGGCCGAGCGCACGCGCGCCGGTGACGATGACCGCCTCCGGCGCGGCGGCGGCCGTGCCGGCCAGCGGCGCCGACTGGGCCAGCGCGGCGGCCGGCATCAACGCCAACAACATCGCGGCCGAGCCGTGCAGCAGCGCCATCGCTTGCGCGATGCGGGTGGGTTGCGGGACGGCGCTGGCGCGACGGGACGAGGCTGGCTGCAGATACGGCATAAACGCGTTTCCTTTCAGGGGCTGGCATGGCGGTTGAGACGTCACCGGGCACCCATTGCGACAGCGCAACGATGCTCTTGGGTAACAAGAAACAGCCTAAGGCCCCCTGCGGAAAATCCGAACGAATTGTTTCGTTTTTACATATACGTTTTGGCAATACGCTTGCAAGTCACTATCGGCTTTGCGCAATTCGAACGGCACATCCGCTGAGTTCCGACAAAATCAGAGTTCCCCGCGCACGCTTGATCACCCTAACTAGGTCACCTACAATGAACTCGATAAGATTCACGTGGAGCGAGGCGAAACAAAAGCGCAATCTGAGCGACCATGGCCTCGATTTTGCCGACGTTGCACAAGTATTTTGCGGGTCAACCTTCACCTTCAAAGATGATCGTTTTCCCTATCCCGAGCAACGCTTCATCACACTCGGTTTTCTGGCAGATCTTGCCGTTTCAATCGCACATACGGAGACAGAAGATGAAATCCACCCCATTTCATTCAGAAAAGCCACCCGGCGGGAAATCGATATCCTCATCAAGCACATCCAAAACTGACTTCGCGCGTCTGAAAAAAATGGCGGATGAAGACATCAAACTCACTGCCGAACATCCAGAAGCGGACGCTAGCCACATCCTCGGTGGCCTCGTCCGGCACGGCGTATCCAAACGCTGATCGGCTTAATGGACGTGCAATGTTGCGTTAGAATAGGATTTCGCCGTCGGCCCTGTTCGCCGCCGGCCTTTCCTTGTACTGGCACCGCATGCAAAAAATCGACTTCCCCGCCCTGTCGCAACTGGCCGCCGCTTCGGCCACAGTGACGGCAAAATGCAGCTGCAGCACGGTCTCGCTGGCCGCTTGGCAGAAACTGCCGACCTCGCTGGAACTGGACCGCTTCGAAGAAATCGGCACGCTGGTCGACGATCCCTACGACGAGCCGACCTTCCTCGAATACCACCCGCGGGGCACCCGCTACGACAGCGAAGACGCCCCCATCGCGCCGCGCTACTACCCGTGCAACCGCAGCCAGGTGGCGTGCTGCCAGAATTGCGGCCGCCACTTCCTGCGCTACAACGAGGCCGGCGGCTACTTCACCGAATTGCGTATCCGCGCCCTGCGGCCGGAACTGCTGGTCGACGCCGCCTTGTAGCGCCCCCGGACCCCGTCAATCCAAGCCAAGCGGCGCCACGGCGCGCTCGGCGGCGGGTCGCAACGCTAGGAGAATCCGGCAAACCGTAGCACAATCAGCTCTCGGCTTAATCGGGAGGCAAACATGATAACTACACCACTCGCAGTCTGGACCGGCGCCGCGCTGCTGTTGTGCGCATCCACGCTGGTCCACGCCGCGCCGCCGCCCTCGTCCGGTGCGGTCGGCGAACAGTTGAAGGTGAACAGCCGCGACGGCACGGTGCTGGTGCAGATCACCTTGCAGAACCGCAGTGCCCATCCGGTGTACGTGCAAAAGTCCTTGGCCAGCGCCACCGAACTGACCGGCCGCCTGTTCGACATCGTCGACACCGCCAGCGGCAAGTCGATCCCCTACATCGGCATGATGATCAAGCGCGGCCCGCTGACCGCCAAGGACTACCTGACACTGCCGCCGCACAGCAGCCACAGCCATACCATCGACATCACCCACAGCTACGCCTTCGCCGCCGGCCCCCACCACTACCGCCTGAGCCACGCCGGCGACTACCTGAGCGACCTGGCGGCGCTCGAGGCCGCCAGCCCGATCCCCCCGGCCAGCGCCGAGTTCAGCCACACCGCCCCGCCGCAAGAATAAAAAAAGCCGGCTGGGCGAACCCGGCCGGCTTTCCTTTCCGCCTCAATCGCTTACGGCAGCGACGGCGTGTTTTCGCCGAAGTACTCGTGCGAATCGGCGTTGTCGATCGCCTTGGTCGGATTGCTGGTCGCCAGGCTGGCGGCGGCGGACTGGCCGTAGGCCCAGTCGTCGGTGCCGGCGACGACGGTGAAGTGGCTCATCTCATGCACCAGCGTGCCGCCCTTGGAGTCGGTGCCGCTGATCGGTGCCGGCCAGAAAGCGTTGCAGACATAGATCTTGTACGGCTGGTTCGGGTAGACATAGGCGTAGGCGCTGTCGGTGCAGCCGCAGTCGACCACCACCGCCTTGTTGGCGAAGGCGTCCTTGATGGCGGTGAAGTGCGTCTTGACGGTGGCGTAGCGGCTGGCGTTGTTGGCGCCGAACCACTTGGTGTAGCGCGTGCCGACGGTGCCGGCGTTCAGATAGCTGCTGCCGTTGGCGACCATCGACTTGGCGGCGGCCACGGCCGAGGTGATCTGGCTCTGCCGCGAAGCGCTGCAGTTGGCGAAGCTCAGGCTGCCGGCCAATTGCTCGCGCATGGCTTCAAGCAGCGGCGAGGCTTGCGGCTCGGCGCCGCGCGGCAGCACGCCTTCCACCCACAGCCGGGTCGGCTCGGAGGTGATCTCGCCGATCTCGCTGCCCGCTGCCACTTCGGCGTCGAGCGCGACACGGCCCTCGACGGCGCCGGCCTCGTTGAACAGGTTGAGCGAGGCGGTGTGGTAACGCACCGAATAGTCGCCGCTGACGCTGAAGTCGTACAGCGCGCTCAACTCGACGCGCTGGCTCAGCGAGGCGCCGGGCAGCAACTCGCTGAACTCGCCGATACGCGGATTGCGGCGTTTGAAGTGCTTGCCCAAATAGGCGACCTTGACGCCATCGCGGCTGATGTCGAACAGCGACTCGGTGATGTCGGCCGAGGGCAACTGGTATTTCAGAATGTACTGCGGCTTGGACGAGGTATTGGTGATGGTGACATTGACGACCACGTCGTCGCTGGAACCAAGGCTACTCTTTTCCGGCGTGATGGTCGCCGTCACGCCGTTCGATGCCGCTTGCGCGCCAAAGCAGGCCGCGATGGCCACGACCGAAACGCCAAGCTTCAACATTTGCTGCACATTCATACTCGCCTCCGTGAAAGTGGTGGGTGTCACACCGTCACCGCGCTGCCCCAACTGTCCCGACCTGCCGCGCCGTGCGATACGACTTTGGATAGATGGGCGGGATGTACAAAAATATTATTTGCACAACTTACGCCCATAACTGATGGTTATCCAGGCATGCAAATATGTAAAGAAAATACCTTGGCGGGCAAAAATTATTTATACGAATTGTTAACATTTCCCCACAAAATAATTTCCAATTAAACCATGGAACTTGCAGGAGATAAGTCAGGCGATCCGCCCCGTGCCGGCCCGCGCCGGTGGGCCGGGTTGGCGCCCGCCGGGCGGAGGCGGCGGTTTACTGGCGCAGCAGCAAGCTTACTGCCTCTGCGGCAATACCCTCTTCGCGCCCCAGATAACCGAGCTTCTCGTTGGTCTTGGCCTTGATGTTGACCTGGCCGACGGCCACGCCCAAATCCTCGGCGACGTTGGCGCACATGGCGGCGATGTGCGGCGCCATCTTCGGCCGCTGCGCGATGATGGTGGCGTCGACGTTGCCGACCACGTAGCCGGTGGCGCGCACGCGGCGCGCCGCCTCGCGCAGCAGGGTGCGCGAATCGGCGCCCTTGAACTGCGGGTCGGTGTCCGGGAAGTGCTTGCCGATGTCGCCCAGCGCGGCGGCGCCGAGGATGGCGTCGGTGATGGCGTGCAGCAGCACGTCGGCGTCGGAATGGCCCAGCAGGCCGAGGTGGTGCGGGATGGTCACGCCGCCGATAATCAGCTTGCGGCCCTCGACCAGCGCGTGGCAGTCGTAGCCCTGGCCGATGCGAAACGGTAATACGGGGAGTGCGGAAGTCGTCATGGGTTCACCTTGGGTTCGATTACGTGGGTCATTGCGGCTCGGCCAGATACATCTCGGCGATGCGGATGTCGGCCGGCAGCGTCACCTTCAGGTTGCGCGGATGGCCCTCGACCAGGCGCGGCGACAGGCCCAGCGCCTCGACGGCGCTGGCGTCGTCGGTGATGGCGCTGGCGTCGGTGGCGGCGCCCAGGGCGCGCGCCAGCAGCGCGTAGCTGAACATCTGCGGCGTCTGCGCCAGCCACAGGCCGTCGCGCGGCACCGTCGCCACCTTGGCCGGCCCGGGCCCGGGCCCAGATCCAGATCCAGATCCAGATCCAACTGCTGCCCCTGGTCCAGCCTCGGCCGCCGTGCTGCGCTTGACCGTGTCGACCACCGGCAGCGCCAGCAGGCCGCCGGCCGGGTGCCCGGCCACGCCGGCGATCAGCTTGGCGATCAGCGCCGGCGTCAGGCCGGGCCGGGCGGCGTCGTGCACCAGCATCATGTCGCCCTCGCCGACCGCGCCTTGCAGCGCGCGCAGCGCGTTCAGCACCGAATCCATCCGCGTGGCGCCGCCGCAGCGCAGCACCGTCACGCCGGCCGGCGGCAAGACGGCGTCGATCTGGCCGTCGTCCGGGCTGACCACCACATAAGTGTGGGCGATCAGCGGGCTGGCCAGGAAGGCGTCGAGGGCGTGGCGCAGCATCGGTTTGCCGCCCACGCTCAGGTACTGTTTGGGGCCGTCGGCCGCCATGCGCGCGCCGACGCCGGCCGCCGGGATCAACGCGAAGTAGCGCGGCGCGGATGCGCTAGATATGCTGGCTGTGCTGGCTGTGCTGGCTGTGCCGGGTGTGCTGGCTGTGCCGGCCACGGCTGGTGTTTCTGCTGTCATGCGCTTCTCAATCGGATGGTCAATTAGTTGATGCGCCGCCCGCGCAGCAGCATGTTCTGGACTTCGCCGTTGCATACCTTGCTCAAGCGGTCGTATTCTTCCGGCGTGTCGATCTGCGCCTGCTGCGCCTCGACCTTCTGCATCTCGGCCTTGATGAAGGGCAGCCAGCCGCTGTCGATCTCGTGCTCCAGCGCCGACAGCGCGGTGCCCGTCGGCGCGTACAGCGGCTTGGCTTCGAAGCGCTTGGCCAGCGCCTCGCGCACCACCAGCTCCACCTTGGGCAGATGGCCCATATAGGCCTGCAGGTGGCGCAGCTCGTGGTTCAGCACCTCCTGGTAGATGCAGGTGCCCGGTTCGAACTCCTTGCCGACGAAGATCACCACCGGCACGTAGTACAGGCTCACCTTGATCTGCGGCGCGATGCATTCGTAGCCGCTGACCGGGTCCTGCAACACCGGTCCGGTCAGGCCGACCTTCACCTTCGACTCGGTGCGCGTGATACCCAGCACCACGCTGTTGCCATGGCCGCCGCCCTTCATCACCGTCAGCGAACGGTAGGACAGGTGGTTGTCGATGGTGTAGCCGTTCTGCTGCGCCGACAGGACCGAGACCGTCTTGCTGATCGAGTCCTCGCAGCGGATCTGGAACGGCGTGCGCGCGCCCGCAGCACCCGCTGCGCCCGCTACGCCCGCAGCACCCGCCGCCGCGCCGGCCGGCGCCGCGCCGACACCAGCGCTGGCGGCCAGGGTCAGCATCAGAGCTAACGTCGGACCCAAGGCCGATGCCGGCGACCGGGCCAGCCAAACGGCAGGCGTGGCGGCGCCCGTCCGCGCCTGGGCGGAGTACGGCGCAGCCTGTGCCGGCCGAATGCGCATGGATTAGTCCAGTTTCCAGGCTCCCGACCGGAGCTTGTCCAGCCAGAAAATGCCGATGACGGTTTTGACGTCGGTGATTTTTCCCTCGCGCACCCATTGCAGCAGCTCGTCGATGGTGGCGGTGAAGGTTTCCAGGAACTCGCCCTCGTCCAACTTCGCCTTGCCGGCGGTCAGGCCGCGCGCCAGGTACAGATCGAGGTGCTCGTCCGAGTAGGCGATGGCGTTGTGGATGGTGCTGACAAACTGCCAGTCGGTGGCCGAGTAGCCGGTCTCCTCCTCCAGCTCGCGCTTGGCGCAGGCCAGCGGCTCCTCGCCCAGGTCGATTTTACCGGCCGGGAATTCGATGAAGACTTGATGCAGGGGGTAGCGGAATTGGCGTTCCATCAGCACCGTGCCGTCGTCGAGCAGCGGCAGGATGACGACGGCGCCCGGATGCAGGACATATTCGCGGGCGGTGTGTTTGCCGTCTGGCAGCGCGATGGTGTCGCGCTGCACTTTGAGGAAGTGGCCGTTGTAGACCAGTTCACCGTCGATGCGGGTTTCTTTCAGATGCTTGTCCATGCACACTCCGTTGGGGAAGAACGATAGTGTATCAGCCGTGATGCTTGCGCAGGTAGCGGACAACAAATCCGGGGAAAGCCAGGACGATGAACAGGCAGCCGGTGATGGCGTAGAACTCCCAGGTCTGCGGGAAGGCGTTGCCGATGCGCGCTTCGAGCACGAAGCCGGCCGCGCCGACGAGCAGATACAGCACGATCATCTCCAGCAGGCGGACCAAGAGCGGCTTGCGCCGCCCCGCCACGCGCCGGTCGCCGCTGGCCGATTTGAACGGCACGAGGGCGAACAGGCGGTCATTGACGAACGGCAGGTTGGCGGCCGCCATGGCAAGCGCGATCACCAACCAGCTAGACGATGAAGCCTCCATCTCAGGAGTTCAGGGTCTTGCGCATCGCGTCCAGGCAGATGCTGAGCAGCGAGCCTGGCAGCATGCCCATCACCACCACGCCGATGGCGTTCAGGCTCAGGACGATGCTCATGTCGGTGTTGACGACGATCGGCGAATTGTCGGTCGGCTCGTCGAACCACATCATCTTGACCACGCGCAGGTAGTAGAACGCGCCGATCAGCGAGAACATCACCGCGACGATGGTCAGCCAGATCTGGCCGGTGCCCAGCACCGCGTTCAGCACGGAGAACTTGGCGGCGAAGCCCATCATCGGCGGCACGCCGGCCAGCGAGAACATCAGGATCGACATGACCACGGCGAACCATGGCGAACGCTTGCTCAGGCCCTTGAAGTCGGCCAGCTCTTCCGCCTCGAAACCGGCGCGGGCCAGCAGCATGATGACGCCGAAGCTGCCCAGCGTGGTCATGACGTAGGTGATGGCGTAGTACATGGCGGCGCTGTAGGCGCCGGCGGCACCGCTCGAATTGGTGCCGACCACGCCGGCCAGCAGGCCAAGCAGGACGAAGCCCATTTGCGCGATGGTCGAATAGGCCAGCATACGCTTGATGTTGGTCTGCGCGATGGCGGTCAGGTTACCCACCGCCAGCGACATCACGGCCAGCACCATCAGCATCTGTTGCCAGTCGATTGCCAGCGGCAGCAGACCTTCCACCAGCAGGCGGATGCAGATGGCGAAGGTGGCCAGCTTGGGCGCGCCGCCCAGCAGCAGGGTCACGGCGGTCGGCGAACCTTGATAGACGTCCGGCACCCACATGTGGAACGGCACGGCGCCCAGTTTGAAGGCCAGGCCGGCGACCAGGAAGACGATGCCGAACACCAGGATGGTCGGTTTGACGGTGCCGCTGGCGGCGGCCTTGGCGACCAGGGTCAGGTCCAGCGTGCCGGTGGCGCCGTACAACATCGAGATGCCGTACAACAGGAAACCGGAAGCCATCGCGCCCAGGATGAAGTACTTCATCGCCGCCTCGGTGGCCTTGACGTCGTCGCGACGCAGGGCGACCAGCGCGTACAACGCCAGCGACATCAGTTCCACGCCCAGGTAGACGGTGAGGAAGTTGTTGGCCGAGATCATCACCATCTGGCCCAGCATGGAGAACAGGGCCAGCACGTAGAACTCGCCGCCCAGGTTGTTCGACAGCATGCCACGGTCGGTGGCGTAGGTGCGCGAATAGACCAGCGTCATGGCCACGGCCAGGTAGGTGAACAGCTTGAGCAGGTTCGACATCGGGTCCGAGATGAACATGTTCGAGAACGTGTACACCGTGGTGCCGGCGTTGAAATCGGCCAGGCTGAACCAGGCGCAACCGGCCAGGGTCAGCAACGACAGTACGTACGTGATCGAACGCTTGCCCTCGGACAGGAACATATCGATCAGCAGGATCGCCGAAGCGGCGACCAGCAGAAAGATTTCTGCGTAGAGCGGGATCATGTTGGTGGTATTCATGTATGCGTTTCCGTTTTCTTCTTAAGGCAGCTTGGTCTGGGCGACGTGCTTGAGCAGGTCGGCGACCGAGGTTTGCATCGTGTCGGTGAACGGCGCTGGGTACAGACCCATGGCCAGCACGGCGACCGCCAGAATGCCCAACATCAGGAATTCGCGTGCGTTGATGTCCTTCAGTTCAGCCACATGGTGGTTGGCGACCTTGCCGAAGATGACGCGCTTGGCCATCCACAGCGAGTAGGCGGCGCCGAAGATCAGCGCGGTGGCGGCCAGCATGCCGATCCAGAAGTTGAACTGGACGGCGCCGAGGATCACCATGAACTCGCCGACGAAGCCGGAGGTCGCTGGCAGGCCGCAGTTGGCCATCGAGAAGAAGATGAACAGGGCGGCGAACTTCGGCATCTTGTTGACGACTCCGCCGTAATCGGCGATTTGACGCGAGTGGGCCTGGTCGTACAGCACGCCGATGCACAGGAACATGGCGCCGGAGATGAAGCCGTGCGAGATCATTTGCACGATACCGCCCTGCACCGCGATGTCGTTGAAGACGAAGAAGCCCAGCGTGACGAAGCCCATGTGGGCGATCGACGAGTAAGCCACCAGTTTTTTCATGTCCTTCTGTACCAGCGCGACCAGGCCGATGTAGATCACGGCGATCAGCGACAGGGCGATGATGAAGTTGGCCAGGTAGTGCGAGGCGTCAGGCGTGATCGGCAGCGAGAAACGCAGGAAGCCGTAAGCGCCCAGTTTCAGCATGATGGCGGCCAGCACGGCCGAACCACCGGTGGGCGCCTCGACGTGGACGTCGGGCAGCCAGGTGTGCACCGGGAACATCGGCACCTTGACGGCGAAGGCCATCAGGAAGGCCAGGAAGATGAAGATCTGCTCTTTCATCGTCAGCTTGAAGGCGTGCCATGCCAGGATGTCGAAGGTGCCCGAGACGTTGTACAGGTAGACCAGGGCGATCAGGGTCAGCAGCGAGCCGAAGAAGGTGTAGAGGAAGAACTTGAACGAGGCGTACACGCGGTTCTCGCCGCCCCACACGCCGATGATGATGAACATCGGGATCAGGGTCGCTTCGAAGAAGAAGTAGAACAGCAGGCCGTCCATGGCGGCGAACACGCCGATCATCAGACCGGACAGCACCAGGAAGGCGCCCATGTACTGCGCCACGCGCTTCTGGATCACCTGCCAGGCCGAGATCACCACGATGACGGTGATGAAGGCGGTCAGCGGAATGAACCACAGCGACAGGCCGTCGATGGCCAGCGAGTAGAAGATGTTGAAGCGGCCGATCCACGGCGTCTTCTCGACGAACTGCATGCCGTGGGCGGCGTTGTCGAAGTTGGTGATCAGCGGGATCGTGGTCAGGAAGCTGACCACGGCGCCGATCAGCGAGCCGACGCGGACCAGGCCGGCGTTGCTGTCCCGGCCCAGGGCCAGGACCAGGAGCCCGAACAGGACCGGAACCCAGATCGCCAGGCTCAGGTAGGGAGGAAGGGAAGAAATTGACTGCATCATGGTTATCGTTATCTCTTTGCGTGTCAGCTAATTAGGCGTGCCAAAACGGCAGGAAGTAGACCAGGAACCCCAGAATGCCGAGGATCATGACGAACGCGTAGTGGTAGATATAGCCGGTCTGCGCGAGACGCGTCAGTGCCGAGAACCACGCCACTACCTTGGCGCTGCCGTTGACCAACAGACCGTCGATCAGGGTCTTGTCGCCGACATTCCACAGGCCGTTGCCCAGGGCGCGCGCGCCGCCGGCAAACACCACCTCGTTGAACTTGTCCATGTAGTACTTGTTGTCGAGCAGCGTATGGACGGCGCGGAACTTGGCGTAGAACCAGGCCGGCACGCGTTGGTTGATCATGTAGCAGTAGTAGGCCGAAGCGACACCGGCGAAGGCCAGGCCCAGCGGCAGCGAGGTCAGCGAATGCAGCGCCATCGCCAGCGGACCGTGGAACTCCTCGGCCAGCTTTTCCACCGCCTGGTGGTGTTCGCTGACGAAGATCACGCCGTCGAAGAATTTGCCGAACAGCATAGGACCGATGGTCAGGTAACCGATCACCACCGACGGGATGGCCAGCATCACCAGCGGGAACCAGACGACGAACGGCGACTCGTGCGGCTTCTGGCCCGGGGCCAGGCCGTGGTGCTCTTCCTCGTGGTCGTCGTGGCCATGGTCGTCGTGAGCGTGGGCGTCGTGGCCGTGCGCATCCTTGGCGGCATGGGCGTCCTTGGCCGGCGCGTGGTGCGCGTCGTGGGCATCGTGGGCGTGGGCCTTGCCGAAGCGCTCTTCACCGTGGAACACCAGGAAGTACATGCGGAACGAGTAGAAGGCGGTGACGAACACACCGGCCAGCACGGCGAAGTTGGCGAAGCCGGCGCCCCAGATGTGGGTTTCGGCGACCGCTTCGATGATGCTGTCCTTCGAGTAGAAACCGGAGAAGAACGGCGTGCCGATCAACGCCAGGGAACCCAGCAGCGAGGTGATCCAGGTGATCGGCATGTACTTGCGCAGGCCGCCCATGTTGCGGATGTCCTGGTCGTGGTGCATGCCGATGATGACCGAGCCGGCGCCAAGGAACAGCAGCGCTTTGAAGAAGGCGTGGGTCATCAGGTGGAACACGGCGATCGAGTAGGCCGACGAGCCCAGCGCGACGGTCATGTAACCGAGTTGCGACAGGGTCGAGTAGGCGACGACGCGCTTGATGTCGTTCTGGATGATGCCGAGGAAGCCCATGAACAGCGCGGTGATCGAACCGATCACCAGCACGAAGGACAACGCGGTGTCGGACAGTTCGAACAGCGGCGACATGCGGGTGACCATGAAGATGCCGGCCGTGACCATGGTCGCGGCGTGGATCAGCGCGGAGATCGGGGTCGGACCTTCCATCGAGTCGGGCAGCCAGACGTGCAGCGGGAACTGGGCCGACTTGCCCATCGCGCCGATGAACAGGCAGATGCAGGCGACGGTCAGCAGCATCCAGTCGGTGCCCGGCAGGGTCAGCGTGGCCAGTTGCTCGCGCTTGGCGAACACTTCCTGGTAGTCCATGGTGCCGGCGTAGGCCAGCAGCAGGCCGATGCCGAGGATGAAGCCGAAGTCGCCGACGCGGTTGACCAGGAAGGCCTTCATGTTGGCGACGATCGCCGTCGGCCGGGTGTACCAGAAGCCGATCAGCAGATACGAGACCAGACCCACCGCTTCCCAGCCGAAGAACAGCTGCAGGAAGTTGTTGGCCATGACCAGCATCAGCATCGAGAAGGTGAACAGCGAGATGTAGGCGAAGAAGCGGTTGTAGCCGTCGTCGTCCTTCATGTAGCCGATGGTGTAGATGTGCACCATCAGCGAGACGAAGGTGACCACGCACATCATCATCGCCGACAGGGCGTCGATCTGGAAGCCGACCGACATCTTGAGGGTGCCGACCGTCATCCAGGTGTACAGGGTGTCGTTGTAGCGGGCGCCGTCGAGCACATCCATCAGCGTCAGCGCCGACAGGATGAACGCGACCAGCACGCCGAGGATCGTCGCGGTGTGCGACGTCTTGCGGCCGACCAGGTTGCCGAAGAATTGAGTACCTAACAAGCCCGCAATCGCAGCGCCGAGCAACGGCGCCAGAGGTACGGCAAGTAGGAGGTTAGGGTTGAGAGTTTGCCCCGCCATGATGAACCTTAATCGTTATTATTCGAGGTTGAAACTTAGCCTTTGAGGCTGTCCAGGTCTTCCACATTGATGGTGTCCAGATTACGGAACATCACCACCAAGATCGCGAGGCCGATCGCCGATTCGGCGGCGGCCACGGTCAGGATGAAGAAGACAAAGATCTGCCCGGCCGCGTCGCCCAGGTAATGCGAGAACGCGATGAAATTCATGTTCACCGCCAGCAGCATCAATTCGATGGCCATCAGCAGAACGATGATGTTCTTGCGGTTCAGGAAAATACCGACGATCGCGATCGCGAACAGGATCGCGCCGAGAACCAGGTAGTGAGCGAGCGATAAAGTCATGGTGCCTCCTTGTTTGCCGCGTCCGCGGCGGCCGCGGCGGCCAGGCCGGCGGCGTTGCGGGTCGATACCGCGTCGATCTTGACGATGCGCAGGCGGTCGTTGCGCTTGACCCGGACCGCGTCGGCCGGATCGAAATGCTTGGTGTCCTTGCGCTTGCGCAGCGTCAGCGCGACGGCGGCGATGATCGCCACCAGCAGCACGGCGGCGGCGATTTCAAACGCATACACGTATTGGGTGTAGATCAGCATGCCCAGTTCCTTGGTGCCGCCGATGTTGCCGGCCGCCGGGGCCTGCTGGTCGTAGGAGAGGAAACCGCGCCACAGCACGGCGGCCATTTCCAGCACGATGACCACGCCGACGAAGCTGGCGATCGGCAGATAGCCCCAGAAACCTTCGCGCATCTTGTCGACGTTGATGTCCAACATCATGACGACGAACAGGAACAGCACCATGACGGCGCCGACATACACCAGGACCAGCACGATGGCCAGGAACTCGGCCTTCAGCAGCATCCAGATTCCGGCCGCCGAGAAGAACGCCAGCACCAGGAACAGCGCGGCGTGGATCGGATTGCGGGCCGTGATAACGCGGGTCGCGGCCAACAGCATGATGGCGGCGAATGCGTAGAACAAAGCAGTTTTAAATTCCATAACAAACCCAAGAGACGTACAGATTAACGATCGTCGCCGCCGCAAACTTCGCGGCGGCGCCAGAGTGGCGATCAGCGGTAGGGAGCGTCCGCCGCGCGGTTGGCGGCGATTTCGTTTTCATAACGGTCGCCCACTGCCAGCAGCATCTCTTTGGTGTAGTACAGATCGCCGCGTTTCTCGCCGTGGTATTCCAGCACGTGGGTTTCGACGATCGAATCGACCGGGCAGGATTCCTCGCAGAAGCCGCAGAAGATGCACTTGGTCAGATCGATGTCATAACGGGTGGTGCGGCGCGAGCCGTCGTCGCGCTGCTCCGATTCGATGGTGATGGCCATCGCCGGGCAGACCGCCTCGCACAGTTTGCAGGCGATGCAGCGCTCTTCCCCGTTGGGGTAGCGGCGCAGCGCGTGCAGGCCACGGAAGCGCGGCGACTGCGGCGTTTTCTCTTCCGGGTATTGCACCGTGATTTTGCGCGAAAACATGTACTTGCCCGTCAGCGCCATCCCTTTGATCAATTCGGTCAGCATGAAGCTGCCGAAGAAGTCTTTAATTCGTTCCATGATTGCTTCCCTTACTTCCAAATATTCCAGGATGTTTGCATCCAGCCGGCGACGATGACCAGGTACACCAGGGTCAGCGGAATAAACACTTTCCAGCCCAGACGCATGATCTGGTCATAGCGGTAGCGCGGGAAGGTGCCGCGCACCCAGACGAACAGGGAAACGATCAGGAAGGTCTTGGCGAACAGCCAGAAGAAGCCGCCGAAACCACCCCAGAACTCGAGGAACTTGAACGGTGCCGACCAGCCACCGAGGAACATGATCGAACCGAGCGCGCCGACCAGGATCATGTTGGCGTATTCGGCCAGCATGAACATGGCGTAGGCCATGCCCGAGTACTCGACCATGTGGCCGGCGACGATCTCGGACTCGCCCTCGACCACGTCGAAGGGGTGGCGGTTGGCCTCGGCCAGGCCGGAGGTCAGGTAGACGACGAACAGCGGCAGCAGCGGCAGCCAGTTCCACGACAGGAAGTTGGCGCCATGCTCGACGAAGAAGCCCTTCTGTTGACCGGCGACGATGTCGATGAAGTTCAACGAACCGGACACCATCAGCACCACGACCAGCACGAAGCCCATCGGGATCTCGTAGGAGATCATCTGCGCCGAGGCGCGCATCGCGCCCATGAAGGAGTACTTCGAGTTGGAGGCCCAGCCGGCGATGATGATGCCGTAGACTTCCATCGAGGTGATCGCCAGCAGCAGCAGCAGGCCGGCGTTGACGTTGGCCAGCACGGCTTCGGGGCCGAACGGCACCACCACCCAGGCGGCCAGCGCCGGCATGATGGTCATCACCGGACCGAGCACGAACAGGCCCGGGCTGGCCTTGGCCGGCATGATGATCTCTTTGAACAAGAGCTTGAGCGCGTCGGCGATCGGTTGCAGCAGACCCATCGGGCCGACCCGGTTCGGGCCGACGCGGATCTGGATCCAGCCGATCAGCTTGCGTTCCCACAAGGTGGCGTAGGCGACCAGACCCATCAGCGGCAACAGCACGCAGAGGATCTTGATCATGGTCCAGACCAGCGGCCAGATCGGCGCCAGGAAACTGGTGGCGCCGGCGTTATTGATAACGGTGACGAATTCAGGCAGAGCCATTATTTACCCTCTCCTGCTTTTTCAACGTTGATGGAACCGAACATCGCGCCCAGCGCGGCGGTCGAAGCGTGGGCGGCGGCAACGCGGACCGCGTTGGCCGGCAGCTTGGCGTCGATCGCGGCGACCAGGACGGCGCTGCCGCTGCCCTGGCTGACCTTGACCTTGTCGCCGGCGACCACGCCGAGTTGCTGCGCCAGTTGGCTCGACAGCTGCGCTTGCGGCGCGGCCGCGTCGGCGGTCTTCTGCAACGATTCGGCACGGCGCACCACGGCGTCGGCGAAGTAGATCGGCACGTCGGTGACGCGCTCCAGGCCGGCGGCGGCGACGCGCGCGGCGGCCACCGGGGCGGCCTTGGCGGCGTTGCTCAGGCGGGCCGACAGGTCGACCACGCCGGCGCCCAGCACCTCGTCACGCACCGCTTCCGAGGTGTCGTAGTCGAAGCCGTCGAGGCCGAGGATGTTGCCCAGCACGCGCAGCACTTTCCACGCCGGACGGGTTTCCAGCAGCGGACGCACGGTGCCGTTGAAGCTCTGCGCGCGGCCTTCGCAGTTGACGAAGGTGCCCGAGGTTTCGCTGAACGGCGCGACCGGCAGCAGCACGTCGGCGTAGGCCATGCCGTGCTTGAAGGCGGACATGACGACGACCATCTCGGCCTTGTCCAGCGCGGCCATGGCTTGTTGCGGGTTGGCGGCGTCCAGTTCGGCTTCCACGTTGAGCAGCACGTAGGCTTGCTTGGGCGTGCTGAAGGCCGCTGCCGTGGCGCCGTTGGCCTTGGCCAGGTAGGCGCCGACGGTGTTGGCCGCCTCGGTCAGGTAGCCCAGCTTGGCGCCGGTGTGTTCGGCGATCCATTGTGCGGCGGCGTGCAGCGCGGCGGCTTGCGGGTGTTGCGTCGCCGCGTTGCCCAGCAGGACGGCCTTGTTGTCGCCCGACAGCAGGCTGGCGGCGATGGCGTTGGCGGCGTCCGAGGCGGTGATCGCCTCGAAACCGGCCGGCGCGGCGACTTCCTTCGCCTTGGCGACGGCCACCACCACTTCGGACAAGGCGGCCAGCCAGTCGGACGGCGCGGCGATCATCTTGTTGGCGACGGTCATCAGCAGGTCGTCGTCGGCGGCGTGCAGGATCGACAGCTTGGCGCCGCCCTTGATCGCGCTGCGCAGGCGGGTCGCCAGCAATGGATGGTCCTTGCGCAGGAAGGAGCCGATGACGAAGGCGCGGTTCAGCTGACCGAAGTCGTTGATCGACATGCCCAGCCATGGCGTGACGCCGGCTTCCAGCGAGAAATCGCTGTGGCGCAGACGCGTGTCGACGCTGTTCGAACCGAGGCCGCGCACCAGCTTTTGCAGCAGGTGCAGCTCTTCCAGGGTCGAGTGCGGCGTCGCCAGCGCGGCGATGCCTTCGGCGCCGTGTTCGTGCTTGATGTTCTTCAGGCCGTGCGCGACGTATTCCAGCGCGGTCTGCCAATCGACTTCCTTCCACTCGCCGCCCTGCTTGAGCATCGGCTGGGTCAGACGGTCGGCGCTTTCCAGGCCTTCGTAGGAGAACCGGTCTTTGTCCGAGATCCAGCATTCGTTGACGTCGTCGTTTTCCAGCGGCAGCACGCGCTTGACCTTGCCGCCCTTGACCTGAACGATCAGGTTGGCGCCCAGGCCGTCGTGCGGGCTGACCGATTTGCGGCGCGACAGTTCCCACGAACGGGCGCTGTAGCGGAACGGCTTGGAGGTCAGCGCGCCGACCGGGCACAGGTCGATCATGTTGCCGGACATTTCGGAGTTGACCGTCTGGCCAACGAAGGAAACGATCTCGGAATGTTCGCCACGGCCGATCATGCCCAGCTCCATCACGCCGGCCACTTCCTGGCCGAAACGCACGCAGCGGGTGCACTGGATGCAGCGCGCCATCTCTTGCATCGAGACCAGCGGACCGGCTTCCTTCGGTTTGACAACGCGTTTTTCTTCCTCGTAACGGGAAGCGCTGTTGCCGTAACCGACGGCCAGATCCTGCAACTGGCATTCGCCGCCCTGATCGCAGATCGGGCAGTCGAGCGGGTGGTTAATGAGGAGGAATTCCATCACGCCACGTTGCGCCTGCACCGCCTTGTCGGAGGCGGAGCGCACGATCATGCCGGCGCTGACCGGGGTCGCGCAAGCGGGCAAAGGCTTGGGCGCCTTCTCCACTTCGACCAGGCACATGCGGCAGTTCGCTGCGATCGACAATTTCTTGTGATAGCAGAAGTGCGGGATATAGGTTCCCAATTTATTGGCGGCGTCCATCACCATGCTACCAGCAGGGACTTCGACTTTTTTGCCGTCTATTTCGATTTCAACCATGGTGATCGTTACCTGACGCAGCTTAGATGTAAGCGGGCACTAAGCAGTGCTTGTGCTCGACATGATATTCAAATTCTTCACGGAACTGCTTGATGAAGGCCCGGACCGGCATCGCCGCCGCATCGCCCAGCGCGCAAATGGTGCGGCCCTGGATGTTGTCGGCGATCGAGTTCAACATGTCCAGATCCGACGCGCGGCCCTGGCCTTGCTCGATGCGATGGACCATGCGGTACATCCAACCCGTGCCTTCGCGGCACGGGGTGCACTGGCCGCACGATTCCTCGAAGTAGAAGTAGGACAGGCGTTCGAGCGCCTTGACCATGCAACGCGTTTCGTCCATCACGATGACGGCGCCCGAACCGAGCATCGAACCGGCCTTGGCGATCGAGTCGTAGTCGAGGTCGGTGTCCATCATGATTTCGCCGCGTATCACCGGAGCGGACGAGCCGCCGGGGATCACCGCCTTGATCTTTTTGCCGCCGCGCATGCCACCGGCCAGTTCCAACAGCTTGGCGAACGGGGTGCCCAGCGGCACCTCGTAGTTGCCCGGCAGTTCGACGTCGCCGGAGATCGAGAAGATCTTCGAGCCGCCGTTGTTCGGCTTGCCCATCGCCAGGTATTTCTCCGGGCCGATGTTGAGGATGAACGGCACGGCGGCGAAGGTTTCCGTGTTGTTGATGGTGGTCGGCTTGCCGTACAGGCCGAACGAGGCGGGGAAAGGCGGCTTGAAGCGCGGCTGACCCTTTTTGCCTTCGAGCGACTCCAGCAGCGCGGTTTCCTCGCCGCAGATATAGGCGCCGTAGCCGTGGTGGGCGTGCAGCTGGAAGCTGAACTCGCTACCCATGATCTTGTCGCCCAGGAAGCCGGCGGCGCGCGCCTCTTCCAGCGCTTCCTCGAAGCGCAGGTATTCCTGGAAGATCTCGCCGTGGATGTAGTTGTAACCCACCGTGATGCCCATCGCGTAGGCGCCGATGGCCATGCCTTCGATCAGCGCGTGCGGGTTGTAGCGGATGATGTCGCGGTCCTTGAACGTGCCCGGTTCGCCTTCATCCGTATTGCAGACGAGGTATTTCTGGCCGGGGAACTGACGCGGCATGAAGCTCCACTTCAGGCCGGTCGGAAAACCGGCGCCGCCACGGCCGCGCAGGGACGAGGCTTTCAGATCGGCGATGATCTGTTCCGGCGTGATCTTTTCTTCCAGGATGCGGCGCAGCGCGCTGTAGCCGCCACGGTTGACGTAATCCTGCAGATGCCAGTTCTTGCCGTCCAAATCCTTCAGGATCAGCGGATCGATGTGTCGATTGTGGAGTGACGTCATTTTACGGTTTTCCCACTAAGTTCCTCGACCAGGGTGTCGATCTTGTCGTTGGACATGAAGCTACACATGCGGTGGTTATTCACCAGCATCACCGGTGCGTCGCCGCAGGCGCCCATGCACTCGCCTTCCATCAGCGTGAAGGCGCCGTCGTCGGTGGTGCCACGGTAGTCGATGCCCAGTTTGGCCTTCAGGTGCTGCGCCGCGCGCTCGCCGCCCGACAGGGCGCAAGGCAGGTTGGTGCACACGGTGATCTTGTGCTTGCCGACCGGCTTGGTGTTGTACATATTGTAGAAAGTCGCCACTTCCTGCACGGCGATGGCCGGCATGCGGATGTAGTCGGCCAGTTCCTGCATGGTTTCGGCCGAGACCCAACCCAGTTCTTCCTGGGCGTGGGCCAGCGCGGCCATCACGGCCGACTGCCGCTGGTCGGCCGGATACTTGGCCAACTCGCGGTCGATTTTTTTATAGCACTGCTCTGATAACAACATATTTATGCCTCTAGGACTTATCTGTCGATTTCGCCGAAGACGATATCTTGTGTACCAATAATCGTGACCGCGTCGGCAATCATGTGGCCGCGCGCCATTTCGTCGAGCGCTTGCAAGTGGGCATAGCCCGGTGCGCGGATCTTCATGCGGTAGGGCTTGTTGGCGCCGTCCGACAGGAGATAGATGCCGAACTCGCCTTTCGGGTGTTCGACCGCGCTGTAAGCCTCGCCCGGCGGCACGTGGAAGCCCTCGGTGAACAGCTTGAAGTGGTGGATCAACGATTCCATGTTGGTCTTCATGTCGACGCGGCCCGGTGGCGCCACCTTGCGGTTGTCGGTCATGACCGGCCCCGGATTGTTGCGCAGCCACTCGACGCATTGCTTGATGATCTTGTTCGACTGGCGCATCTCTTCGATGCGCACCAGGTAGCGGTCGTAGCAATCGCCGTTGGTGCCGACCGGAATGTCGAAGTCGAGCAGGTCGTAGACCTCGTAGGGCTGGTGCTTGCGCAGATCCCATTCGATGCCCGAACCGCGCAGCATGGCGCCGGTGAAGCCCATCGCCAGCGCGTCTTCCGGCGCGACCACGCCGATGCCGACGGTGCGCTGTTTCCAGATACGGTTGTCGGTCAGCAGCGTTTCGTATTCGTCGACATAGGTCGGGAAACGGTTGCTGAAGTCTTCGATGAAGTCGAGCAGCGAGCCCTGGCGGTTCTCGTTCAGGCCGGCGATCGCCTTGGCGCTGCGGATGATCGACGGCTTGTGCTGCGGCATCGCGTCCGGCAGGTCGCGGTAGACGCCGCCCGGACGGTAGTAGGCGGCGTGCATGCGCGCGCCGGACACCGCTTCGTAGCAGTCCATCAGGTCTTCGCGGTCGCGGAAGGCGTACAGGAAAGGCCCCATGGCGCCGACGTCGAGCGCGTGCGCGCCCAGCCACAGCAGGTGGTTCAGCAGACGGGTGATCTCGTCGAACATGACGCGGATGTATTGCGCGCGCAGCGGCACTTCCAGGTTCAGCAGCTTCTCGATGGCCATCACGTAGGCGTGCTCGTTGCACATCATCGAGACGTAATCGAGCCGGTCCATGTAGGGCACCGACTGCAGATAGGTCTTCTGCTCGGCCAGCTTCTCGGTGCCGCGGTGCAGCAGGCCGATGTGCGGATCGGCGCGCTGGATGACTTCGCCGTCGAGCTCCAGCACCAGGCGCAACACGCCGTGGGCGGCCGGGTGCTGCGGACCAAAGTTCAGGGTGTAGTTTTTAATTTCGGCCATTATTTCGTCCCGTAATTTTCTTCGCGTATCACGCGCGGCACGTTTTCACGCGGCTCGATCGTCACAGGCTGGTAGATCACGCGCTTCTGCTCGGGGTCGTAACGCATTTCGACATAGCCAGACACCGGGAAGTCCTTGCGGAACGGGTGGCCGATGAAGCCGTAGTCGGTGAGGATGCGGCGCAGGTCGTTGTGGCCGTCGAACAGGATGCCCATCACGTCGAACGCTTCGCGCTCGTACCAGTTGGCGGTGCGCCACAGGCTGATCAGCGACGGCAGCAGCGGCATGGCGTCGTCGGCGGCGAAGACGCGCACGCGCACGCGCCAGTTGTGCTTGACCGACAGCAGATGCACCACGACGGCGAAACGCAGGCCGTCCCAGACGCCGTCGCCGCCGAATTCGAGGTAGTCGACGCCGGCCAGGTCGATCAGCTGATCGAACCCGAGGCTGGCGTCGTCGCGCAGCGTCTGCATGACGCCGTAATAGTCGGCGGCCTTGACCACCAGCGTGATTTCGCCCAGCGCGACGGTGGTGCTGACGCGCTCGCCCAGGGCCGTGGCCAGGGCGTTTTGCAGGACTTCTAAGTGTGTTGTCATATTCTGAAGCGATCCGGTTAGCGGGCGATCGTGTTCGTACGCTTGATCTTGTTCTGCAGCTGCATGATGCCGTACAGCAGCGCCTCAGCCGTCGGCGGGCAGCCCGGCACATAGACGTCGACCGGCACGATGCGGTCGCAACCGCGCACCACGGAATAGGAGTAGTGGTAGTAGCCGCCGCCGTTGGCGCAGGAACCCATCGAGATGACCCAACGTGGTTCCGGCATCTGGTCGTAGACCTTGCGCAGCGCGGGGGCCATCTTGTTGCACAGCGTGCCGGCCACGATCATCACGTCGGACTGACGCGGCGACGGGCGGAACACCACACCAAAACGGTCCATATCATAGCGGGCGGCGCCCACATGCATCATTTCGACCGCACAGCAGGCCAGACCGAACGTCATCGGGAACATCGACCCGGTGCGCGCCCAGTTGATCAGCTTGTCGGCCGAGGTGGTGATGAAACCTTCGTTTAATACGCCTTCAATAGACATGGCTTATTCCCAATCAAGGGCACCTTTCTTCCAGATATACCAAAAACCGACCGCGAATTCGGCGATAAACACCATCATCGTCACGAAGCCGGCCCAGCCCAGGTCGCGCATGGCGACGCCCCACGGGAAGAAGAATGCCGTTTCCAGATCGAACAAAATAAAGAGAATCGCGACCAGATAATACCGGACGTCGAACTTCATGCGCGCGTCTTCGAAAGCTTCGAAGCCACATTCATAAGGGGAGAGTTTGGCGGCATCTGGCTTGTTAGGTCCAAGCAGATGGCCCAGTACTTGGGGAAGGACACCGACGCCGATACCGACGAGG
This sequence comes from Rugamonas violacea, assembly GCF_016461825.1. Taxonomy (GTDB): domain Bacteria; phylum Pseudomonadota; class Gammaproteobacteria; order Burkholderiales; family Burkholderiaceae_D; genus Rugamonas. The sequence goes on from NZ_JAEMNU010000023.1 coordinate 27,173, forward strand.
AGGAACAACAGGACGGGGAAGTAATTTTCGAGGTTCACGGTTGATGAGCTTAAGTTGAACGGTCGGTTAAAGGTCGCGCTACGGTGTTCTGCGGCGTACTTAACGCTTGACCCCAATCAAAGAAAGCTTAGACCAGGATCAAACGACTATTATCCTCGTAAAAAAGCCAGCTTAGGCATATGAGCCATGGCTCATGCGCCAATGCTGGCTTCTGATTTCTGGTGCCGACGACGAGACTCGAACTCGTACAGCTTGCGCCACTACCCCCTCAAGATAGCGTGTCTACCAATTTCACCACGTCGGCGGTAAGGCCGCTATTCTACTGTGTTTCTACGCATTTGTTAATGCCATATTGCGCTAAAACAAGAAGAAAAACGATAAATCTTTATTTCTTTTTATACCCGATTGTTTTTGCAGGCTGAGGTGCCGAAACAATGGGCATTGCACTTCCACCACACGGCGGCCCCACCCCGCCACGGCCGCGCCGGACGCCATATGCGAGCGCCGCGCCGACCACCTGGGGTGTCACCACCAACGGTTCCGCATGCCGCCTGAACCGTGTTTTACTACTGGCTGACCGGGTAAATTCGGCCAGCCGTTATTTTATTACATTTCTGAAGAGTCGGTACTACTTTACTAGCCGCTAAACCCGAATTATTTCGGGATTGATGCGGCGGCGCCACTTGCGCTCGGCGCGGCGGCCGCAGGGGCGGCCGGCGCGGCGGCGGCTGGCGCCGGCGCCGGTGCCGCCGTGGTCGGAATCGCGCCGGCGCCGGTGGCCGGCACTGGCGCGGTGACCTTGTCCATCACGCCGCCGGAGACGCCGGTGTTGTGCTGGGTCGACAGGTAGGACAGCGCCAGGGTCGCGGTGAAGAAGATCGCGGCGGCGATGCCGGTCGACTTCGACATGAAGTTCGACGAGCCGGTGGCACCGAACAGGCTGCCGGAAGCGCCGGAACCGAAGGCGGCGCCCATGTCGGCACCCTTGCCGTGTTGCAGCAGCACCAGGCCGATGATGGCCAGGGCCGACAAAACTTGTACTACGATGACCAGATTGAACAAGGAGCTCATGTTATTCCATTCTCAGTTTAAATTAGTTTTACGCGGCGGCGGAGATAATTGCGAGGAAGTCCGCCGCTTTCAGCGCCGCCCCACCGATCAGACCGCCATCGATATCGGCTTGCGCCATCAATTCTTTCGCATTGTCCGGCTTCATGCTGCCGCCGTACAAAATCTGCACGCCGGCCGCCGCGACCGGGTCGACGCCGGCCAGTTGCGCACGCAGCAACTGGTGCACGTCCTGCGCCATTTGCGGCGTCGCCGTCCGGCCGGTGCCGATCGCCCAGACCGGCTCGTAGGCCAACACCAGACGCGCCAGGTCGGCGACGGCGATCGCCGCCAGCACGGCGCCCAGTTGTTCGCCTACAACAGCGGCGGTGCGGCCCGCTTCGCGTTCCTCCAGCGTTTCACCGATGCACAGCACCGGGGTCAGGCCGGCGGCCAGCGCGGCCACGGTCTTTTGCGCCACCAACGCACTGCTTTCGTGGTGGTAGGCGCGCCGCTCGGAGTGGCCGACCAACACATAGCGACAGCCGAAATCGACCAGCATGCCGGCCGCCACTTCGCCGGTGTAGGCGCCGCCGGCGTGGGCCGACAGGTCCTGCGCGCCCCAGCCGATGCTCGTGCCGGCCAACTCCGCCTGGCACTGGGCCAGGTAGGGTGCCGGCGCGCAGACGGCGCAATCGGCGCCGGTCGAGGTCAAACCAGCCGCGATACCCGACAACAAAGCCGAGTTGGCGGCGCGGTTGCCGTTCATTTTCCAATTGCCGATTACCAGTTTGCGTCGCATAGTAGCCTAAAATTCAATAACCCGCTATTTTAACGCGAGGCCGGAAGGCCGGTCAAACAAAGGGCCGCCCGATTGCGGCGCCAAGGCCGCAATTCGATACATTTCACGCAAGTTTGCGCGGAAAACGTATCGAATTTTCCCGGGAAATGTTGTTCGCGCCAGCGGACTGCCGCGCACGTGCGACCTCGTGCGCGCCTACCGGCTGGCGCGGCATGGATTCCCGCCTGCGCGGGAACGACGAATTCGGGACAATCGACGGCCTCAAATCAGCTGCAACATGATCTTGCCGACGTGGGTGCTGGCCTCCATCAGGGCGTGCGCCTCGGCCGCCTGCTCCAGCGGGAAGGTTTGGTAGATCACCGGCTTGATGCGGCCGGCCTCCAGCATCGGCCAGACGCGCTGGCGCAGCTGGGCGGCGATGGCGGCCTTGAAGGCCACCGGACGCGGCCGCAGGGTCGAGCCGGAGATGGTCAGGCGGCGGCGCAGCACCTGGCCCAGGTCGATGTTGGCCTTGGCGCCGCCGAGCAGCGCGATGATGCCGATGCGGCCGTCGTCGGCCAGGCAGGCGATCTCGCGCGGCAGATAGTCGCCGCCGACCATGTCCAGAATCACGTCGACGCCGCGCTCGCCGGTGAGCGCCTTGGCGACGGCGGCGAAGTCCTCGGTCTTGTAGTTGATGCCGCGTTCGGCGCCCAGCGCCTCGCAGGCGCGCGCCTTGTCGTCGCTGCCGGCGGTGGCGAACACGCGGTGGCCCATGGCGGCGGCCAGCTGGATCGCCGTCACGCCGATGCCCGAGGTGCCGCCCTGCACCAGCAGGGTCTCGCCGGCGCTCAGGCGGGCGCGGTCGAACACATTGCTCCAGACGGTGAAATAGTTTTCCGGCAGCGAGGCCGCCTCCAGCAGGGACCAGCCGGCCGGCAGCGGCAGGCATTGCGGCACCGGCGCCACGCAGTATTCGGCATAGCCGCCGCCCTGCACCAGGGCGCAGACCAGGTCGCCTTTTTTGAAGGGGGAGCCGGCCAGGTCGCCGTCGACGATCTCGCCGGCCACTTCCAGGCCGGGCAGATCGGAGGCGCCCGGCGGCGGCGCGTAACTGCCCTGGCGCTGGAACACGTCGGGCCGGTTGACGCCGGCCGCGTGCACCTTGATGAGCAGCTCGCCGGCCTTGACCACCGGCATCGGGCGCTCGCACAGTTTGAGGACGTCGGCCGGACCCGGCTGGGTGATTTCGATAGCGCGCATGGTGCAGCCCTTGTCAGTTGAACGAAGGGCGATTGTACGATAGCTGCGCCGGCGCTGCAGGCGGCCGGGCGGCGGCCGTCAAGTCAAACAAACCCAAGGGCGCAAACTGGGGTCAGACCCGACGGGTCTGACCCCGGCTCTCCGCCGTGGGGTGGTTTTGAAGCCGCTGGCGCCTTGACACCAGGGCCGCCCCTCCCCCGGTTTCACCTTGGCGCCCCGCCTTGGCGCACCGCCTTGGCGCCCCGCCTTGGCGCACCGCCTTGACTACCCTCCCCCGCTGCGCGACTTGGCGGGCAGCGCCACGCCCGGCTTCCACGCCGCCGACAATGCCTGGCCCTCCTCGATCTGCTCCTGCGTCATGCTCTTGATCAGCATGGCGCGCTGCTCGACGGCGTTGGACGAGCCGTTGGCCGCCGCCAGGTTCCACAGCATGTAGGCGATGACGTTATCCTGCGGCATGCCGCCGATGTGGTAGCGGTACATCAGCCCCAGCACCTGCTGGGCGTCGGCGTGGCCCTGCTCGGCGGCCTTGCGGAAATACACCACGGCCTGCTTGTGGTCCTGGATCACCGCGTTGCCGGTGTAGTACATGGCGCCGACCACATACTGCGCGTCGGCCTTGCCCTGCGCGGCCGCCTTGCGGTGCCAGGCCAGCGCCTGCTTGTAGTCCTGCGCCACGCCACGGCCCATGTAGTACATCAGGCCCAGCAGATGTTCGGCCTCGGCGTTGCCGGCCTTGGCCAGCGGCGCGATCTCGCGATACGCCACGCTGTAGTTCTTGTTGTTGTAGGCGGTCGCGCCTTCGGCGAAGCCGGCCATCGCGGCGGGCGCGGCGCCCAGGGCGAGACTGATCGCTAATATGAGTTTTTTCATGTCGCGTAAGAAATGGGTATTGGTATGACTGCGTTTTCATCCCGACTGCGGGACGCCATTTTTACTTCCAGCTTACTTTGCCTAGGCCGTCGATGCTGACGCTGCGGTTGAGCGGCTTGCCGTAGACCGTGACGGAACCGAGCCCGGACAGGCTCAAGGTGGCGTTGGTCTTGGCGTTGACGATCGCATTGCCCAGGCCGCTCAGGTCGAGGTTCACCGTGTCGGCCTGGAACTGCTGCGCGTTCAAGCCGCCCAGTCCGCCCAGGCTGGCCTTCAACAGCCGACTGCGCCCGCCCAGCGTGATATGACCGGCGCCATGCAGATCGAGTTCCACGCTGTCGTTCTCGCTGACCCACAGGTTCATGCTGCCGACGCCGCCCAGGCTGGCCTTCAAGGTCTTATAGTCGACCGTCACCTTCATGCTGCCGGCGCCGTCCATCGTCAACTCCAGCTCGTCGCCGCTGAAGCCGGCGATATCGGTCGTGCCGACGCCCTCGGAGACCACCTCGCGCAGCGTCGGCAAGACCAGCACGGCGCGCATGGCCGCGGTGTTGAACTTGAAACCGCGCATCTCCGACTCCAGGTGCAAGGTGTCGCCGGCCTGCGAGGTGGCGATCTTGTTCAGATAACGCCGCTCGGCGGTGATGATCAGCGCCGGCACCGCGCCCTGGCGCAGCTTCAAATCGACCATGCCCTCCAGTTTAATCCGCGTCACGCGGGCGTCAATGGGACGGGTTTCGGTGACCGTTTCGTCGGCCTGGGCGCGGCCCAGCAGCGTACAGAGTGCGGCGAACAGCAAGCCAAATGGGAGGAGTTTGTTCATGTCGGGTTCCTTCGGACGTGGTTCTTTTTAGCCAGCGGCAAGAAAGCCCGGCGCGTGCGCCGGGCTCTGCAAACAGCGAATGTAGCAGCACAGCATGGCGAAGGGCAATTTTTCGCCCCGCGCCGGGCCGTGTGCCTGCGGGTCGGACGGCTTAGCCGAACGACCTGGCTTGCGGAACCAGGGCCAGGCGCGGCGCCGACACCACCTGCATCTTGGCGGGCGCGGCGGCGCCGGTGCCGACGAACTGGGCCGCCGGCATGGCGGCGCGGACCGGCACGGCGGTGGTGGCGTAGCTGGCCAGGCCCAGCACAACGGCGATGGCGACAAAGATGGCTTCCATGTTTTTAGCGATTTTCATTATTTTCTCCCCTTGGCGTTGACGGCGCGCCTGTTATCAGGCCGCTGCCGTATATTGATGTGTTGCTTGATCTGTTGGTCGCTGCGTTGGCCGATGCAGCGGTGTATGTGAGCACTATAGCCAGCGCCCGGGCAAGGGCCGGGCGGATTGCGACGAACTGCACGATTCGCGGCCCAGACGACAAAATACGGCGCCGGAACGCTTGGCGCCGCCAAGCAACAATTGAATAGATTGGCCGGGCCGCCTGGTTTATATAATTGAGCCCCGCGTTGTCCAGTCCGGCAACAGCATCCACCACTAGAGGAAAGAAACACCCATGAAAAAAACGCTCGCGCTGATCGCCGCCACCACAACCTTGCTGAGCGGCTGCGGTGGCGGTGGCGGCGGCACGACGGCGGCGCCGCTGCCGCCGGTGGCGCTGCCGCTGGCGGCCTATGTCGGCGAATGGATAGGCGACTGCGCCAACCACCAGCGCGACGGCGCCGTCGTCAAGGCGGTCGGCAACAACGCGCTGAGCCTGGCGGCGCGCACCGACTACTACGACAAGGCCGATTGCAGCGGCGCCATCGTCGCCACCCAGACCGCCAGCGCCGACATCGGGATGAGCTATGTGAGCACTGTCGACAGCAACGTCGCCCTCGGCGTCGGCGTGGCGGCCAAGAGCATCAAGGTCGACCAGATCAACGTGGTGGTGCCCTCCTCCACCGCGACCTTGAGCGGCAGCGGTGTCAGCACGGTGACGCAAAATGGCGTGCAGCAGCAGTGCGTATCGTTCAGCAACGGCGAGCGGACCTGCGTCAACACCCAGGGCAGCCAGGTCGGCGGCAGCGGCCCCGGCGGCCTGTACGCCACCGCCACCGAGCTGTACACGCTCATCGCCAGCGGCGGCGGCTACAGCTTCGAGCAGCGTTTCAACAAGAAGTGATGCGGATTGATGCGCCTGCAGCGAGGCGCAACCAGTCGGCCGGGTAAGGCGGGTAAGGCGGGTAGCCCACGTAATCCGGCTAGTCCGGCTAGTCCGGCCGCGCCGCGCTACCGGCTAGGCGGCGGCCGTCGCCAGCGGCGTGAAGGCGGCGCCGGGCAGCACGATGATGGCGCGGAAGCCGCCGTCGGGATGGTTGTCGAGCAGCAGTTCGCCGCCGTGCGCCTGGACGATGCCACGGGCGATGCCCAAGCCCAGCCCCATGCCGCTGCTGTTCTGCCGGCGGCCGTGCTCCAGCCGCACATACGGCTCGAACAAATTCTTGAACGCGCTCTCCGGCACGCCCGGGCCATGGTCGCGGATTTCGATCTCGATATTGCTGCCCTGCGCACGCACGGCGATCTCCACCTGTTTGCCGTAGTGCAGCGCGTTGTTGAGCAGGTTGCCGATGGCGCGCTTGAGCGCCAGCGGCTTGGCCGCCACGCTCAGGCCGGAGTCGGCGAAGGACACCTCGTGGCCGGCCAGCTGGGCGTCGCGCACCATGCGGCCGAGCAGCGCGTCGAGGCGGATCTCGGTCGGGTTCTCGTGGATGTCGCTGTCCTTCACCGTCTGCAAGGCGCCCTTGACCATCATGTCGAGCTCGTCCAGATCCTCGTGGAATTCGTTGCGCAACTGGTCGTCGTCGAGCAGCTCGGCGCGCAGCTTGAGGCGCATGATCGGCGTGCGCAGATCGTGCGAAATCGAGACGAACAGGCGCTCGCGGTCCTCGATGTAACGCTGGATGCGCTCGCGCATGGCGCCGAAGGCGCGCGCCGTCTTGACGAACTCGCGGCTGCCGGTCTCCGGCAGCGCCGGCATGTGCTCGCCGTTGCCGAAGGCGGTGGCCGCCTCGGACAGCGCCGCCAGCGGCCGCGTGGTCCAGCGCACCACCAGGATCGACAGCACCAGCACCGCCGCCAGCGACAGGGCCTGCAGCAGCAGGCGGTCGCGCGTGAGCGGATTGCCGCTGTCGAGGAAGTACGGGTTCGGCATCAGGGTGGCCAGGTAGAGCCAGTGGCCGGGGTCCATTTCGGCCTGGATCAGCAGGATGGGCGCGGCGGTCGGCTTGGTCAGCACGATGTGCTGCACCCAGCTGTCGGGCAGGTCGTTGATGGTGGCGCCGTCGTCGCCGACGGCCAGCTTGTCCGGCCAGGCGAAGGCGATGCGCACGTTCGACACGTTGGGCAGGTCCTCCTTCAAGGTGGCGCGCACCTGCTTGAGGGCGATGTCGGCCAGCGCCTGCTGGCCGATCGGCACCACGTCGACCGGGGCGCGGTTGATGTTGACCAGGAAGCGCGTGCCGCCCATCTCGCGGAACTGCTGGATGATCAGCGGCCGGTAATTCGGCGGCAGGCTGAGGAAGAAGCGCACCGCGCTGGCGGCGCTGTGGGCCAGGTGCTGCGAGGCGGTGCCGGCCTCGACCTCGGCCTCGGCGCGGCGCTGGGTGGCCCAGATGAAGTTGCCGGCCAGCTGGGTCAGCATGACGCCGGCCACCATCACCACAGACAGCCGGCCCAGCAGCGAGGATGGCAACACCCGCGCCAGCCAGCGCCCCGGCCGCAGGCTAGACATTGCTGACGCTGACGTCGGCCGAGAAGACGTAGCCGGCGCCGCGCACGGTCTTGATCAGCAGCGGCTTCTTGCCGGCGTCGTTCAGGCGCAGGCGCAGGCGGCTGATCTGCACGTCGAGGAAGCGGTCCATCGGGCCGGCGTCGCGGCCCCGGGTCTCCTCGCACAGCACGCTGCGGTCGAGAATGTCGCCGGCGTGCTCGACGAAGTAGCGCAGCAGTTGGAAGTCGAGCCCGGTCAGCGGCACCAGCTCGCCGGTCGGCCCGGTGACGGTGCGCTCGACCGTGTCGAGCGTGAAGCCGACGAAGCGGTAGAAACGCGGCGCGGCGACGACGGCGTTGTCCATGCCGGTGCGGCGGTGGATCGCCTTGATGCGCGCCAGCAGCTCGCGCGGGCTGTAGGGCTTGGAGATGTAGTCGTCGGCGCCCAGCTCCAGGCCGACGATGCGGTCGGTCTCGTCGGAGCTGGCGGTGAGCATGATGATCGGCACGTTGGAGCGGCGCCGCACCGTCTTGCACAGGGCGAAACCGTCGGTGTCGGGCAGCATGACGTCGAGGATCACCAGCGACAACTCGTCGGTGTAGCGGTTGAACTCGGCCAGGAAGGCCTCGCCGTTGTGCGCCAGGCCGACGTCGTACTGGTTCTTCTCCAGGTAGGTCTTGAGCAGGGTCCGGGTTTTTTGGTCGTCGTCAACGATCAGGATTTTACGCATGATTCCGTTCTGTTCTATGGGGTCTTGCCTATTGGGTCTTGCTGAAGGTGCGCGCGATGGTGCCGAGGCGGCGCTGGGTGTCGGCCACCTTGACGTTGTCGTCGAGAAAGAACCGGTGCACCTCGGCCACCATGGCGTCGCGCACCAGCTCGTCGGTGGCCATGCGGTGCACCAGGCTGGGGATCTGCGCCCGGTCGCCGCTGGAGAACAGTTTAAACGAAGCGCGCGCGCAACTGTCCATTTTCGCCAGTTGCGGGTTGCGCAGCACCGGGATCGAACCCTTGACCTGGTTGTACTCGCCCTGGATCGCCGGCGCCATGATGATGGCGGCCAGCCGCTCCTGCGCCGGGCGGTGCGACTCGCGCGTGGCCAGCATGCTCAGCGTGTCGATGTTGTACAGGTGGTAGGCGGCGGTGCCGGGCACGTAGGCGCAGCCGAAGTCCTCGTCGGTGGCCAGGCCGCGCGCGTTGAGCTCGCCCTTGGCCCAGTCGCCCATCACCAGCATGCCGGCCTCGCCGTCGGCCAACTGGCGCGTGGTGTCGTCCCAGGTGCGCTCGGGCACCGGCTGGCTCATCCATTTTTTCAGATAGCGCAGCCGGCCCAGCGCCGCGCCCAGGCGGGCGTCCTGGTAGGCGGCGGCGTCGCGCCGCTGGAACAGGGCGCGGTAGAAATCGGCGCCCTCGGCCAGCACCAGCGTCTCGAACAGGGTGGCGACCTGCCACGGCTCGCTGCTCTGCGCCAGCGGCACCACGCCGGCCTGTTGCAGCACGCCGGCGGCGTGCTCGAACTCGGCCCAGCTGGACGGCGGCGCCAGCTTGTACTGCTTGAACAGCTTGCGGTTGTAGAACAGGGTGTTGATGCGGTGCACGCCGAGCGGCGCGGCGTAGACGTGGCCGTCGGACTGGATCGCCGCCGCCACGGTGGGCAGCATCAATTTGTCCCATTTGCCGGCGGCGGCCACGGCGTCGAGGTCGAGCAGCAGGTCGAGCCTGGCCCAGTCGCGGATGACGATGCCGTTGACCTGGGCCACCTCGGGGGCGTCCTTGGCCAGCATGCGGCTGCGCAACACGATGCCGGCGCCAACCCCCGATCCGTTGGGGATCATGCTGTCGCGCCAGCCGATGTTCTCCTCGTTGAGGCGGGCGGCGATCAGGTCGACCGCCTTGCGCTCGCTGGCCGATTTCCACCAGTGCAGCACTTGCAAGCCCTCGGCCTGGCCGGCGCCGCACGCGGCCAGGCACGCCAGCGCCAGCAAGCGGCGCAGGAAATATCCCATGTCTCCTCACTCCTACGGCGGCCGCCTCGTGGGGCTGGCCTGTTGTTGTTGTCGATGTCGGCGCCGCGTCGTGTCGCCACGCGGCCCCGCGCCATACCGCCGTGACTATACATGATGTGCCTTGCGGAACGTTGGTAAGCATGTAAACCATTTTGCAAGGAAGCGTGTGCTTTTGTTGCGAAGTGTTGCAGGCTGGCAGATCGCTAGCCAGTCCGCGCCGGCCCCGCCGCAGAGTGGCGGGGCCGATTGCGGCGACCGGTCGATTGTAAAGTTATGTAAGCACGCGCATCGTGGAAAAAGAGCCATTTCACAACAAAATCAAGCACTTACTGCTTTTAGCCACACTTTCCCGCCCCTCACTGGTATCACATTTGGTGCAATGTTACTGTCTGCGGGCCGTAGCAAATTATTACAAGAAACACCACCAGCAAGTGTGGCTAGCACGTCGGCAAGGACTTGAGACTACACGGGATCTTTAGCGTCGTGTCCGGGGCCGCACTCTTAAAACCAGAAGGAGACAATCGTAATGAATCGTACCGTCCTCAAAACCCTGCCCGCCGCCCTGGCCCTGGCGCTCGCCTGTGGCGCCGCCTATGCCGGCGACCACGAAACCGAAGGCTTCCACGGCTATGTCCGCGCCGGCGCCGGTTCCAGCTCGGAAAAAGGCCCACAAAGCTGCTTCGGCCTGGGCGGCATCACGATGTCCTACCGTCTGGGCAACGAGTGCGACAGCTTCACCGAATTCGGCTACACCAAGGAGTTCGCCAAGTCGGCCAACGGCGCCAGCTTCGTCGGCACCGTCTGGGTCGACGCCTACAAGAACGGTTCGGACTTCGGCGACGCCAAGACCAGCATCGCCAAGGCCTATGTCGAAGCGAAAAACCTGCCGTTCATGAACGGCGGCATCGTCTGGGCCGGTAAGCGCCACTACTACCGTCCCGACATCCACATGCTCGATCTGCAGTACATCAACATGAACGGCACCGGCGCCGGTGTCGACGCGCTGCCGCTGGGCGCCGGCAAGTTCAGCTACGCGATCTTCAAAGACAACGACCTGAACAACGTCAACGCGGTCACCGGCAAGATCACCTCCGGTTCGGCGGTGCGCCAGAACGTCGTCTACGAAGGCCTGCCGGTCAACGAAAACGGCACCCTGGACGGCGCCCTGTCGCTGATCACCGCCAGCAGCAAGGACGACGGCGACAAGACTCACAACGGCTGGCAGGTTTCGCTGTTCCACCGCCAGGCCAAGGTCTTCGGCGGCTCCAACACCGTCGGCCTGCAATACGGCGTCGGCCCGGGCACCGGCATCAACGGTCCTTGCTGCGCGCGCATCGGCCCGTCGGGCAGCACCCTGCTCGGCTCCGACTACACCCGCGTGCGCGTGTTCGACGACCTGGTGGTGCAACCGACCCGCCAGTTCAGCATGGAGTTCGTCGGCCTGTACCAGCGCGACAAGAACGACAAGGACGGCGCGCAAACCTGGACCACCGTCGGCGCCCGCCCGGTGTACGCCTTCGCGCAGAACTTCAAGCTGCAAGCCGAACTGGGTGTGACCCGTCTGAAAAAGGACACCAGCCCGGACACCATGCGCCTGACCAAGCTGACCATCGCACCGACCATCACCGTCGGCGAGGACTACTGGTCGCGTCCCGAGCTGCGTCTGTTCGTCAGCTACGGCAAATGGAACGACGCCGCCACCAAGGCCGTCAACGCCTTCAACAACCAGGGTCCTGTCTACGGCAGCAACACCAGCGGCGCCTCGGCCGGCATCCAGCTGGAAGCCTGGTGGTAATCCACCGCTAGTGCCCAAGGGCTAGTCCCGCCGCCGCCCCGCCGCATCCGTGCGGGACGGCGGCCGGGTCCGCATCGTCCCGCTTTGCCGCGCGCAACGGGACATAGCAGCGCCGCACAACGGCGCTACAATCATCCAATCTAGGAAGACCGATACCATGAAATTGAAACCTTTCGTCCAAGCCGCCCTGGCGCTCGCCACCGTTGCCGCCGCCACCCCGGCCGTGCACGCCGCGGCCCAGGTTGAAGTGCTGCACTACTGGACCTCGGGCGGCGAAGCCAAGTCGATCGCCGAGCTGAAGAAAATGATGGAAGCCAAGGGCGTGGCGTGGAAAGACTTCGCCGTCGCCGGCGGCGCTGGCGAGAACGCCACCACCGCGCTGAAAGCCCGCGTCATCGCCGGCAGCGCGCCCACCGCCGCCCAGATCAAGGGCCCGTCGATCCAGGAATGGGGTCAAGAAGGCGTGCTGGCCAACATCGACGCCGCCGCCACCGAAGGCAAGTGGGACAGCCTGCTGCCGTCCGTGGTCAGCAAGGTCATGAAATACCAGGGCCACTACGTCGCCGTGCCGGTCAATGTGCACCGCGTCAACTGGCTGTGGGTCAACCCCGAGGTGCTGGCCAAGGCCGGCGCCAAGGCGCCGAGCAATTTCGACGAGTTCTTCGCCGCCGCCGAAAAAATCAAGAAGGCCGGCCTGATCGCCGTCGCCCACGGCGGCCAGCCATGGCAGGACACCACGGTGTTCGAGTCCGTCGTGCTGGGCACCGGCGGCGCCGCGTTCTACGACAAGGCCCTGGTCAAGCTGGACCAGGCCGCCCTGACCGGCCCGCAAATGGTCAAGTCCTTCGAGACCCTGGCCAAGATCAAGACCTACATCGACAAGGACGCCGCCGGCCGCGACTGGAACCTGGCCACCGCGATGGTCATCAACGGCAAGGCCGGCATGCAGTTCATGGGCGACTGGGCCAAGGGCGAGTTCACCGCCGCCGGCAAGGTCGCCGGCAAGGACTTCCTGTGCCTGCCGGCGCCCGGCACCGAGAAGGCCTTCACCTTCAACATCGATTCGCTGGCCATGTTCAAGGTCAAGAACGCCGACGAGCAGAAGGCCCAGCTGAGCTTGGCCAGCGCCGTGATGAGCCCCGAGTTCCAGGAAGTGTTCAACCTGAACAAGGGTTCGATCCCGGTCCGCGCCGGCGTTTCGCGCGCCAAGTTCGACGCCTGCGCCACCCGTTCGATGGACGACATGGCCGCCGCCAGCAAGGCCGGCGGTCTGGAGCCGAGCATGGCCCACGGCATGGCGATCGATTCGGCCAAGGCCGGCGCGATCCAGGACGTGATCGCCAAGTTCATGAACTCGGCAATGACGCCGCAGGCCGCCGTGCAAGCGTTGGCCAAGGCCGCCAAGACCAAGTAAGCATCGCCAAGTAAGCATCACCGTCGTTCCCGCGCCGGCGGGAACCCATGCTGAGCCGTCCGGCCAGCGCCAGTGGGTTCCCGCCAACGCAGTGGAGCGGCAGCAGTCGGCGCGCTGCCCGCCCGGGCCGCGCGCCAGAGGACCGGACGCCGCATTCGCGGCGCCCGCCTCCGCCTCAAGCTCTAGTTCTGGAGAATCTGCATGTCCGCCACACCCGTTTCCACGGCCCGCCCGCTGCCCAGCGCAGCGCCGCGCGCCCCGGCCTCGGCCAGCCGTCTGGCTGCCCTGGCCGACACCTGGCTGCCGCGCCTGGTGCTCTCGCCCACCATCATCGCCTCGCTGGTCTTCGTCTACGGCTTCATCGGCCTGACCGCCTGGCTGTCGCTGACCGAATCGCGCATGATGCCGAACTTCGAGTTCGCCGGCTTCGGCCAATACACCACCCTGTTCGAGATCGACCGCTGGTGGACCTCGGCCGGCAACCTGGGCATCTTCGGCGGCCTGTTCATCCTGGTCTGCCTGGTGATCGGCCTGAGCATGGCGATCCTGCTCGACCAGCGCATCCGCCACGAGGGCGCGCTGCGCGCCATTTACCTGTACCCGATGGCGCTGTCGTTCATCGTCACCGGCGCCGCCTGGAAGTGGATCCTCAACCCCGGCCTGGGCCTGGAGAAGATGGTGCACGACTGGGGCTTCCCCAACTTCAGCTTCGACTGGCTGGTCAACTCCGACATGGCGATCTACACCGTCGTCATCGCCGGCGTGTGGCAGTCCTCCGGCTTCGTCATGGCCCTGTTCCTGGCCGGCTTGCGCGGCGTCGACGACGCCATCATCAAGGCCGCCATGGTCGATGGCGCCAGCCTGCCGACGATTTACCGCCGCATCGTGATCCCCTCCCTGCGTCCGGTCTTTTTCAGCGTGCTGCTGGTGCTCGCCCACATCGCCATCAAGAGCTTCGATCTGGTGATGGCGCTGACCGCCGGCGGCCCCGGCAACTCGTCGGACGTGCCGGCGATCTTCATGTACCAGTTCTCCTTCACCCGTGGCCAACTCGGCCTGGGCGCCGCCTCGGCGATGATGATGCTGGCCACCGTGCTGGCCGTGCTGGTGCCGCTGATGTACATGGAAACCAAAGGAGCCCGCAATGGACGCTAATCTCAACGCCGAGGGCGGCCGCCTGACGCCGGGCCGCTTCGCCATCTACACCCTGCTGGTGCTGGTCGCGCTGTACTACCTGGCGCCGCTGTACGTGATGGTGACCACCTCGCTGAAAACGCTGGAGCAGATCCGCGAGGGCAACCTGCTGGACTTCCCGCTGCACCCCAACACCGTGGCCTGGGGCAAGGCCTGGTCGACCGCCTGCACCGGCGTGCGCTGCGAGGGTCTGCAACCCTACTTCTGGAACTCGGTGAAGATGGTGATCCCGGCGGTGCTGCTGTCGAGCCTGATCGGCTCGCTCAACGGCTACGTGCTGGCGCACTGGCGCTTCCGTGGCTCGAACGTGGTGTTCACCGCGCTGATGGTCGGTTGCTTCATCCCCTTCCAGGTGGTGATCCTGCCGATGGCGCGCCTGCTCGGCATGGCCGAGCTGGCCAACACCACCAGCGGCCTGGTGCTGGTCCACATCATCTACGGCGTGGCCTTCACCACCCTGTTCTTCCGCAACTACTACGTCTCGGTGCCGGAGGAGTTGGTCAACGCCGCCCGCATCGACGGCGCCGGCTTCTTCACCATCTACCGCCGCATCATCTTCCCGCTGTCGCTGCCCATCTTCATGGTCTGCTTCATCTGGCAGTTCACCCAGATCTGGAACGACTTCCTGTTCGGCGTGGTGTTCGGCGGCTCGGACGCGCAGCCGGTGACGGTGGCGCTGAACAACCTGGTCAACACCTCGACCGGGGTGACCGAGTACAACGTCAACATGGCCGCCGCCATCATCGCCGCGCTGCCGACGCTGGTGCTGTACATGGTGGCGGGCAAATACTTCGTGCGCGGCCTGACCGCCGGCGCCGTCAAGGGCTGATGGTGTAGACCCCGCAATGCCGTCGGCGACTACAAGGTCGGCGGCGGCAATATGGGGTCGGACCCGCGGGGTCCGACCCCGGCTCCCGCCTTGGGGGCGTTTTCACCCAATTCATATCCAGTCCGGTCAGCCGACCGGCACTGTCAGGAGACATAGCATGGCAAGTTTATCGATTCGTAATGTGCGCAAGGTGTACCCGAACGGCGCGGAAATTCTGAAGGGCATCGATCTGGAGATCGAGGACGGCCAGTTCATCATCCTGGTGGGCGGCTCGGGCTGCGGCAAGTCGACCCTGCTCAACATGATCGCCGGCCTGGAGACCATCTCCGAGGGGCAGATCCTGATCGGCGACCGGGTCGTCAACAACATCCCTCCCAAGTCGCGCGACATCGCCATGGTGTTCCAATCCTACGCCCTGTACCCGACCATGACGGTGCGCGAGAACATCTCCTTCGGCCTGGGCATCCGCAAGGTGCCCAAGGACGAGCAGGACAAGATCGTCAACCGGGTCGCCGAGACGCTGCAGATGACCCACCTGCTCGACCGCAAGCCGGCCATGCTGTCGGGCGGCCAGCGCCAGCGCGTCGCCATGGGCCGCGCCATCGCCCGCGACCCGTCGCTGTTCCTGTTCGACGAGCCGCTGTCGAACCTGGACGCCAAGCTGCGCGTCGAGATGCGCGCCGAGATCAAGCTGCTGCACCAACGCCTCGGCGCCACCATCGTCTACGTCACCCACGACCAGATCGAGGCGATGACCCTGGGCGACCGCATCGCCGTGATGCGCGACGGCGTGGTGCAACAGTACGGCAGCCCGCAGGACATCTACGACAAGCCGGACAATCTGTACGTGGCCGGCTTCATCGGCTCGCCGTCGATGAACTTCCTGCGCGGCAAGCTGGTGCCGCACGGCGACGGCGCCGCCTTCGCGCTGGAGCACGGCGGCGTGACCACCCTGCTGCCGCTGCCGGGCGACAACAGCGTGCTGCGCCAGCACCAGAACCGCGACATCATCCTCGGCATCCGCCCCGAGCACGTCACCGACGCGGAGAGCGCGCGGCGCGCCTCGGCCGAGGGCCGCTACCATCCGACCGAGGTCGACTGCGTGGTCGAGATGACCGAGCCGACCGGCCCGGACACCCTGGTGTTCGCCTGGTTCAACGGCATCCGCGCCACCTGCCGCACCCACCCGCGCGCCGGCGCCCTGCCCGGCCACGACGTCAAGCTGGCCTTCGACCTGTCGAAGGCGGTGTTCTTCGATCCGACCTCGGAGCAGCGCGTCGACCTGAGCGTTTAAAAGCCAGCGTCGTTCCGCATCGGCGGACCGCCGCGAAGCGGGAACTCATGCGCCGCATGGGTTCCCGCATGCGCGAGAACGACAAAACTGGGGTACTCGACGTGCCCCTCTCCTCCCCGTCCCATCTTGGTTGGCGCCCCGGCGCCGCGACGCCAGCGGCTTGCCCGCTGCCGCCGCAATGCATCCCCAGCATCCGCAGCAAACACAACAACAGCAACGGCAGCAACGGCGGCAGCGGCAGCGGCAGCGGCAGCGGCAGCGGCAGCGGCAGCGGCAGCGGCCGAACATCATCCACCACAAAAAGCCGGCGACAGTCCGGCGCCATGGAGACAGAAAATGAAACTCAACAACATCAAGATCGGCTACCGCCTGATGCTCGGCTTCGGCCTGATGCTGGTGCTGATGGCCGGTATCACCGCCATCGGCACCTTGGCGACGCGGCAGAGCCGCGACAACCTGACCCGCTCGGTCGAGCGCAGCAACGCCAAGTCGGCCCAGGTGGCGGCGATGCGGCAGAACCTGTTCCACCAGGGTCTGGCGGCGCGCAACATCGGCGCCACCACCGACCTCCAACAGATGCAACAGGAGATGGCCAACATCGGCGCCGAACAACAGCGCTACCGCGCCAACCTGGCCAAGCTGGAGGCGGTGCGCCTGAACCCGGAGGAGCAGGCCATCGTGGTCGAGATGCAGGGCTACGACAAGGCCAGCCTGCCCTTCGTCAAGGAGGCCGAGCAGTACGTCGCCGGCTTCAACGCCGGCCAGGCGCTGAAGGTGCTGACCGGCCAGGTGGCGCCGCTGCAGGATAAGTGGCTGGCCGCCATCGACCGCCTGGCCGGCCTGCAGAACCGCGAGATCCAGCACAGCCTGGCCGAGTTCGACAGCGAAAGCCGGCGCGCCAACGGCGTGATGCTGCTGATCTGCGCGCTGGCGATGTCGCTGGCGCTGCTGGTGGCCTGGCGCTTGAGCCGCAGCATCACCGCGCCGCTGCACGAAGCGCTGGGACTGGCCCGCCGCGTCGCCGCCGGCGACCTGACGCTGAACATCGACGCGCCGTCCGACGACGAGACGGGCCAGTTGCTGGCCGCCCTGCACGAGATGAACGACAGCCTGGTCAAGACCGTCGGCGCGGTGCGCCACGGCACGCAGACCATCACCGTGGCCTCGCGCGAGATCGCCAGCGGCAACGCCGACCTGTCGGCGCGCACCGAGGCGCAGGCCAGCGCGCTGGAGCAGACCGCCAGTTCGATGGAGGAGCTGACCGGCACCGTCAAACAGAACGCCGAGCACGCCCAGCAGGCCACCGAACTGGCCGCCTCGGCGGCCAACGTGGCGGCCGAGGGCGGCCAGATCGTCGCCGAGGTGGTCGGCACCATGGGCTCGATCAAGCAGAGCTCGTACAAGATCGTCGACATCATCGGCGTCATCGACGGCATCGCCTTCCAGACGAATATTTTGGCGCTCAACGCGGCGGTGGAGGCGGCCCGCGCCGGCGAGCAGGGACGCGGCTTCGCCGTCGTCGCCAGCGAGGTGCGCAACCTGGCCCAGCGCAGCGCCGGCGCGGCGAAGGAAATCAAGCAGTTGATCGGCCATTCGGTCAGCCAGATCGATGCCGGCAGCCGCTTGGTCGACTCGGCCGGGCAGACCATGACGGCGATCGTCAGCTCGGTGCGCCAGGTGGCCGACTTCATGCAGGACATCACCGCCGCCAGCCGCGAGCAGAGCGTCGGCATCGAGGAGGTCAACCGCGCCATCGGCCAGATGGACGAGATGACGCAGCAGAACGCGGCGCTGGTGGAACAGGCGGCGGCGGCGGCCGAGAGCATGCAGGATCAGGCGCTGTTGCTGGCCGACGCGGTCAGCATCTTCAAGCTGGGCGACGGCCAGCCGGACGCGGCCATGGCGCCGGGGGTGTCGGCGAGCTTGCCGCCCTTAGCGACCTTAGCAACGCCGCAGCGGCCGGCAGTCACGCGCAGCAAGACGCCGCTCAAGCCGCTGCGGGCCCGGCCGCCACTGGCCTACGTCGACTAGGCACGGGAAGGCGGCCGACCGGCGAATCAGCCGGTGCCGCCGGCCTGCATGCACTCCAGCATCAAACCCAGCGTCCGCTCATACAGTTCAGGCTGCTCCAGCATCAGCGACCAGACGCGGTTGTGCTCGGCGCCCGGCAGCACGTGCAAGTGGCGCCAGCGCGCCTTGCCCGCCGCCGCCAGCAGGCGCTGCGGTATCTCCAGCGGAATCACCGCGTCGTGCTCGGCGGCGACCAGCAACAAGGCGCCCTCGAATTTCTCCAGTATCGCCCAGGCGTCGCTGTCGTCCCAGCTGCGCGGGCGCCGGATCGCGGCGGAGAACTCCGGCCCGAACGCAAGCTCGTAGGCGCCCGGCGCGTACACCCCCGGCACGAACAGGATCAGCGAGGCGACCGGCGTCAGCGCGCTCAGCCGGATCGCGTTGTAGGCGCCCATGCTGGCGCCCAACACATGTAGCGGCGCCGGCAACCGGCGCGCCGCGATCACCGCCTGGGCCTGGCGCGTGCGCGAGGCCAGCGACGACTGCGCCAGCGCGCCGCCCGTCTCGCCGTGGCCGATGCAATCGAAGCAGGTGCTGCCGATGCCTTGGCGCTGCAAGGCCTCGCGCATGATGGTGTAGCCGGGGCGCGCGGCGCTGCCGGCACCGTGCAGCACCAACGCGTTGTTGGCGCGTGCGCCGGGAAAGTGGTCGCCCTTCAGCGTCCACGCGCCGAACGGCAGCTCGAAAAGCTGCAACGGCGGCAACGGCGCCAACGGCTGCTGCGGCGGCGCCGGCGTTGAGGCCGGTGTGGCGGCGCCGCTCGTCATTGCTTGCCGCCCTCCTCGGCCAGCCGCTTCTGCAAAGCCGTCCGGCTCAGCTCGGCATACGCCTTGCAGGCGCCGCTGGACAAGAGCGGATTCCTGCCCGCTTCGCGCGCGGCCACCTTCTCCCACAACTGGGCGGCGTTCGGATGCACGGTGAGCAGGATGTCGCAAGGCAGCGCCGCCATGGTCTTGAAGCTGCGCTCAAAATCGCGCAGCACGCTAGGGTAGCTCTGGTTGGCGGAAAATTTGAAGGCGCCGGCGGCGATCGGATTGATGCTGTCGGCGTAGACGATGTTGGCGCAACCCTGGCGGTCGCAGGCGCGCCAGCTCCAGCTCAGACCGCCCGGCGTGTGGCCCGGCGTGAAATGGGCGGTCAGCTTGTTGCCGCCCAGCGTGACCGTCTGGCCGTCGCGCACCGTGCGCACCTTGGCCACCGGCGCCCATGGCGTGCTGTCGCTGGCCTGCGGATCGGCAGGTTCGACCCTGCCACGGCGCAGCGCCAGCGCCGCCAACGGGCTGGCCAGCACCGTGGCGCCGCTCAGGCGTTGCAGCTCGGCCAGGCCGCCGGCATGGTCGACGTGGGCGTGCGAGCTGAGGATCAGCTTGACGTCCTCGATGCGGAAGCCGAGCTGGCGCACGCTGGCGGCGATGCGCTGGGCCGACTCCGGCAGGCCGCCGTCGATCAGGATGTGGCCGGCCGGCGAGGTCAGCAGCGCCGCGCTGAGGCCCTGCACGCCGACGTAGTAGCTGTTGCCGTAGAGCGCGAACGGCTCCACCGCGTCGTTCCAGTCGCCCCAGCCATCGGCCCGGGCCGGCGCGGTCGTCAGGGAGGCGCCGCAAATCAGGGCGGCGGCGAGCAGTGCGCGGGTGGTGTTCGGCATAAGGTGTTGGGTAAATGGATAAAACCTCCCGCCGCACGGGGCGGGATGGTAGCGCCACAGCGTACGCAAGGCGCGCGCGCGTGTCAATTCCATCTTGGCTGGCGCCCGGCCTAGTAGCGCGTTAGGCAATCGCACAAGTGGCCGGCCAGGCATTGGGCCAGATGCCCGGGCTGGACCCAGGCCTGGAACACCAACGCCAGCGAGGCGTCGAACAGGCGCGTGATGGTCAGCTCCCGTCCGGACAGGCCGGCGGCGGCGGCATTTGTCAGCTTGGCGGTTTCGGTTTCGATGTCGGTTTCCGGCGTCATGTTGCGCGTCCTCCTGTTGAAGGGCGACAAGGTAGTCGCCGAATCGATCGAAACTTCCTTTCCAGTGGCGGCGCCGGTGCGCCACCAAGCCGGCCGCCGGCACCCTCAGGCGCCGGAGGGCGGCGGCCGGCCCGGCTTGAACGGCTTGCCGGCCGGCGCGACAATCAGAAGCTGCGGCTGACGTAGATGGCGGCGGTCGGCGCGGTCTTCTTGCGGGTCAGCGGGCTCTTGCTGGCATCGCCGCTCAGCGAGCTGACGCCGGCCATGCCGGTCAAGGACCACTTGCCGGGGAAGGTGTGGGTCCAGCTGAGGCCGGCATCGACGCCGTACAGGCCGGACTTCGGCGTGAACTCGCGGTAGCCCGAGTTTTTCGACTGGGTGGCGTTGACGCCGTAGTAGGTCTTGGCGTATTTGCTGTCGGCGAAGTTGGCGCCCAGGCTCAGACTGAGGGTGTCGCTCGGCGTCTGGTACAAGTGGCCGGTGATGCCGACACCGAAGCTGGCGCCATTGTCGCGCTGCGACACCGGCACCTCGGCGCGGGCGCTCACCTCGACCCGTTCGAAGATGGCGTAGCTCAGGCCGAAGTTGGCGGTGGCGTTGGTTTTGATCTCGCCCATGCCCTTCAGGTACTTGCTGCCGGTTTTGCCGGCGATGCCGCGCTCGTCGCTCTCGCTGCGGCCGCCGCGCACGCCCAGCGCCACGCTGTACTTCAGCGGGCCGGCGCTGCCGCCGTAGCCCAGGCCGCGCATGGTGCTGGCGAACAGGCCGTTGGCCATCGCGTAGTCGAGCTGCACGACCGGCGCGACCACGTGTTCGTCCGAACCGGAATAACGCGAACCGACGGCGACGCCGGCGCCCACGGTGAAGACGTTCTCGGCGGCGGCGGCGGCGGCCTGGCCGGCCAGCAGCGACAACAACAAAAGGGGCACGGCTTTGATTGAACTGCTATTCATGATGGTTTTCCATTCCAGGTTGAGAGGCGATTTACTAAGAATCGGCTGCTCGAAGTATTCCCCCGTGGCATGAAGCCAATCTGATCGCTTGATGAAGAAAGCATGAAGACCCGGCCGCCGCCCCTTCTTTAGGCATTCTTCAGGAATTGATGGTTAAATACCGGCCATGAAGATACTGCTGATAGAAGACGATCTGGACTTGGGCAACGGCGTGCGCATCGCTCTGAGCGACCAGGGCATGGACGTGGTCTGGGTGCGCCAACTCGACGACGCCGAGCGCCACCTGGCGGCCGACACCTGCGACCTGATCCTGCTCGACCTGGGCCTGCCCGACGGCGACGGCCTGAGCCTGCTGACCCGCCTGCGGCGCGACAAGCACGACCTGCCGGTGCTGATCGTGAGCGCCCGCGACGCGCTGCAGGAACGCCTGCGCGGCCTCGACTCGGGCGCCGACGACTACCTGGTCAAGCCCTTCGAGCTGGCCGAGCTGCTGTCGCGGGTGCGCGCGCTGGCGCGGCGCAGCTACGGCTTCGACGGCGAGACGCTGGAGCTGCGCGGCCTGCAACTGCACGCGCCGACCCGCCGCGTGCAGGTGCACGGCAAGCCGGTCGAGCTCACCGCCAGCGAATACCTGCTGCTGAAGATACTGCTGATGCGCGCCAACCGCGTCATCACCCGGCGCAGCCTGGAGGAGCAGGCCCTGCCCGGCTCCCAGGCCAACGCCAGCAACACGCTCGACGTGCACATGGCCAACCTGCGGCGCAAGATCGGCGAAGGGTATGTGCGCACCGTGCGCGGCGTCGGCTACGTGATCGACCAGCACGGCCCCGCCGCGGACGGCGCCCGATGATGCGCCGCTTCTGGAACAGCATCGCCGCGCCGACCTTGGTGCGGCGCCTGCTGGTGGCGCAGATGGTGTTGTTGACGGCCTTGTGGACGCTGGCCACCGGCTTCGTCATCAACGAGAGCGGCAAGGACCTGAACCTGCTGTCGACCGAGCGCATCTTCGACGCCGTGCTGGCCGCCGCCGACGCGCTGGTCGACTCGCCGCAGCAGCAACAGCACGTGCTCAACATGATGGACCTGGCGGTGCGCGAGAACTATGGCACCGCCGACGACCCCATGCTCAGCCCCAGCATCGTGGTGCAGCAGCGTGGCCGCGAGATCTACCGCTCGCACGGCACGCCGAGCGAGCTGGGCACGCGCAAGCAGCATGTCGTCGAGACCTTCTACGCCGGCGACAAGCGCTGGCGCGCGCGCAGCAAGCAGTCGGCCAGCGGCACCATGCTGACCATGCTGGCGCCGGCCGACGGTCTGCACATCTTCATGACCATCAACTCGCACGGCTTCTACCTGCTGCCGCTGCTGATCAGCCTGCCCTTCCTGCTGCTGCCGACCTGGTTATCGATCCGCCTGGCGCTGCGGCCGTGGAGCCAGGTGGCGCGCGAAGTGGCGGCGCGCGGCCCGCACAACCTGAGTCCGCTCGACTACACCGCCAAGCACCGCGAGCTGGCCGGCATGGTCGACAACATCAACACCTTGATGCGCCAGGTCGACGACAGCGCCGTGCGCGAGCGCAGCTTCATCGCCGACGCCGCCCACGAGCTGCGCACGCCGCTGGCGGCGATGCAGGTCAACGTCGAGGCGCTGCACAGCCAGGCCAACGACGAGCGCCAGCGCCAGCTGCTCAAGGGCATCCTCAGCAGCGGCAGCCGCGCCACCCGCCTGGTCAGCCAGTTGCTGATGCTGATGCGCAGCGACGCCAGCGTGGCCGGCGCGGCGGCGGCGCCGGTCGCCCTGGCCCAGCTGTTGCAGGATCGCATGGCCGCGCTGGCCGCCCTGGCCAGCGCGCGCCGGGTGGAGCTGGAGCTGCACGCCGACACCGAGTTGTACCTGCACGGCCAGCGCGAGAGCCTGATCTCGCTGGTCGACAACCTGGTCGACAACGCCATCAAGTACAGCCCGCCGGACGGCCTGGTGCAGGTCAGCCTGCGGCGCGAAACCGGCCAGGCCGTGTTGGCGGTCAACGACCAAGGGCCGGGCGTGGCGCCGGCCCTGCGCGAGCGGGTGCTCGACCGCTTCTTCCGCGACCCCAACCAGACGCAGAGCGGCAGCGGCCTGGGCCTGTCGATCGCCCAGGCGGTGGCGCGCCAGCACGGCGGCAGCATCGCCCTGTTCGACACCGGCCACGGCGCCGGCCTGCTGGTCGAGGTGCGCCTGCCGCTGAGCGCCGCCTAGCCTCGCGCCGCCCAAGCAAGTTCAAGCAACCCACGGGCGGACTCTGGGGTCGGACCCGGCGGGTCCGACCCCGGCTCCCCGCCCTTGGGTGGTTTTCCCGCGTGAACGTAAAAAAACCGCCAGGGCTTGCGCGCTGGCGGTTTTTTGCGTCGGCCGAAGCCGGGGGGATTACTGGGCCACGGCTTCTTCGGCGGCGGCCTTCATCGACAGCTTCAGACGGCCGCGGTCGTCGGTTTCCAGAACCTTGACGCGCACTTGCTGGCCTTCTTTCAGGTAGTCGGCGACGGCGTTGACGCGCTCGTTGGCGATCTGCGAGATGTGCAGCAGGCCGTCCTTGCCCGGCATGACTTGGACGATGGCGCCGAAGTCCAGCAGTTTCAGCACGGTGCCTTCGTAGACCTTGCCCACTTCAACCGAGGCGGTCAGTTCTTCGATGCGACGCTTGGCTTCCTGGCCGGCGGCGGCGTCGACGGAGGCGATGGTGACCACGCCTTCGTCGCTGATGTCGATCTGGGTGCCAGTCTCTTCGGTCAGCGCGCGGATGACGGCGCCGCCCTTGCCGATCACGTCACGGATTTTTTCCGGATTGATCTTGATGGTGATCAGGCGCGGTGCGAAGTCGGACAGCTCGGTCTTCACGTGCGGCATGGCTTTTTGCATTTCGCCCAGGATGTGCTCGCGGCCTTCCTTGGCTTGCGCCAGCGCCACTTGCATGATTTCCTTGGTGATGCCCATGATCTTGATGTCCATCTGCAGCGCGGTGATACCGTTGCGGGTACCGGCGACCTTGAAGTCCATGTCGCCCAGGTGGTCTTCGTCACCCAGGATGTCCGACAGCACGGCGAACTTGCCGCCGTCCTTGATCAGGCCCATGGCGATGCCGGCCACGTGCTCTTTCATCGGCACGCCGGCGTCCATCAGTGCCAGGCAGCCGCCGCAGACCGAAGCCATCGACGAGGAGCCGTTCGACTCGGTGATTTCCGACACCAGACGCACGGAGTAGCTGAACTCTTCCGGCGATGGCAGGGCGGCGATCAGCGCGCGCTTGGCCAGACGGCCGTGGCCGATTTCGCGGCGCTTGGGCGTGCCGACGCGGCCGGTTTCGCCGGTGGCGAACGGAGGCATGTTGTAGTGCAGCATGAACGAATCGGTGAACTCGCCCATCAGCGCGTCGATCTTCTGGCTGTCGCGGGCGGTGCCCAGTGTGGCCACGACCAGCGCCTGGGTTTCACCACGGGTGAACAGGGCCGAACCGTGGGTGCGCGGCAGCACGGAAGTGCGGATCGAAATCGGCCGCACGGTGCGGGTGTCGCGGCCGTCGATGCGTGGCTCGCCGTCGAGGATCTGCGAACGGACAATCTTCGCTTCCATGTCGAACAGGATGTTGTTGACTTCGGCTGCGTCGACCGGCGCGGCGCCGGCGGCGGCCGCTTCGGCGCCCAGTTCGGCCAGCACTTCGGCGGTAGCCGATTTCAGCTTGGCGGTGCGCTCCTGCTTGTCTTTGGTCTGGTAGGCGTCGCGGATCTTGGCGCCGCCGAAATGCTCGACGCGGCCGATCAGGACTTCGTTCTTGGCCGGCGCGATCCATTCGACTTCCGGCTTGCCGCCGTCGCGCACCAGTTCATGGATCGCGTCGATGACCACTTTCATCTGGTCGTGGCCGAAGACCACGGCGCCGAGCATGATTTCTTCGGACAGTTGTTTGGCTTCCGATTCGACCATCAGCACGGCGCTTTCGGTACCGGCGACAACCAGGTCCATTTCCGAGGTTTTCAGCTGGGCGACGGTCGGGTTCAGGATGTACTGGCCGTTGGCGTAACCGACGCGGGCGGCGCCGATCGGGCCGTTGAACGGCACGCCGGAGATGCACAGGGCGGCCGAGGCGCCGATCATGGCGGCGATGTCGGGATCGATTTCCGGGTTGACCGACAGGACGTGAATGATGATCTGCACTTCATTCAGGTAGCCTTCCGGGAACAACGGACGGATAGGACGGTCGATCAGGCGCGAGGTCAGCGTTTCTTTTTCCGAAGGACGGCCTTCGCGCTTGAAGAAACCGCCCGGGATTTTACCGGCAGCATAGGTTTTTTCAACGTAGTCGACGGTCAGGGGGAAGAAATCCTGGCCTGGCTTGGCATCTTTGCGTGCCACAACGGTCGCCAGGACCACGGTGTCTTCAATCGACACCAGGACGGCGCCGGAAGCCTGGCGAGCGATCTCGCCGGTTTCCAGGGTGACTTGGTGTTGACCGTATTGGAAGGTTTTCGTAACTTTGTTAAACATGGGTAATCCCTTTCTAATTGCCGACAGATTTTCAGGGGCTGTCGTTCACCTCACCACAGGCGGCATGCTGCGGCGCCGCCTTACTACTAAACTTACTACTTACTAAACTTGCCACTTGCCAAACTTACGACTCAACTTGCCAGCAAGCGTGCTGCGAATTCGGGAATCCATGTTTCTGGGCAATAGCCCATGCCAATTGGCATTGTTCGGCCAAAATGACAAAATGCCCGCGTCAGCGAACTGGCGCAGGCATTTCTGTTTAAACCGGGTGACGCAAAAATTACTTACGCAGACCGAGTTTAGCGATCAGATCGCGATAACGGGTAGCGTCTTTTGCCTTCAGGTAGGACAGCAGGCTCTTACGACGGTTAACCATCATAATCAGACCACGACGGGAGTGGTGATCTTTGCTGTGCGCTTTGAAGTGGCCGTTCAGTTCGTTGATGCGTGCGGTCAGCAGCGCAACTTGAACTTCTGGCGAGCCGGTGTCGTTTTGACCACGGGCGTTGTCCGCGATGATCGCGGCTTTGTTGATGTTTTCTACGGTCATGATTTTACCTTTAACATGCGGTGCCCGGAGTCTGAACCCTAGGCATCGTGAACTTCAAAAGAATTCCGGCCAAAAGACCAGACCCGCAAGTATATCGGAAAAACCGGCGGCTGTATCCAGTCTTAGTTAGAATTCTTATGAGGCGAATGTGCAGAAACGGGGGCGGACATGAAAAAGATGGTTGCAATGACAAGTATCTCCCTGTTGTTGGCCGCCTGCGCCGCGCCGGGCGGCAGCCCGCCGCCGCCCGGCAGCACGGCCGAGCAGTTGCAGGCCCTGCTCGGCCGCCCCAGCGCCAGCTACCGCGACGGCGCCGACACCTTGCTCGAATACGCCACGGGGCCGAGCGGCCAGGCGACCTACATGGCCAGGCTGGGCGCCGACGGCCGGCTGCTCTCCTACGAGCAAGTATTAAGCAGCGAAAAGTTCGCCGCCGTCAAAATCGGCCGCGACAACCAGCACAGCATCCTGCTCACCTTCGGCCAGCCCTTCGCGCGGCAACGCTACCCGCTCAACCATCTTGAGGCCTGGCTCTACCGCTACAAGGAACAGGGCGTGTGGAACTCGATCATGTACGTGCAGTTCCGCCCCGACGGCAGCGTCGACAGCCTGCAGAACGGACCGGACCCGGAGCGCGAGCCGCACCGCGCGCGTTAGCCCGGCGGCGCGACGCTGGTGCGCGCCGTTTTGGCAAATCAGCAAGCGTGGCGAGCCGCTTAAGGCCACCTCGAATAACCGTCATTCCCGCGTAGGCGGGAATCCATACACTGCACGCTCATTGACTCAGCATGGATTCCCGCCTTCGCGGGAACGACAAGTTGCTGGTTTTTAGAGGTCGCCTTAAGAGCACCTCTAAAAACCCGTCGTTCCCGCGAAGGCGGGAACCTATACGCCGCATCCTGCCTAGCGCAGCATGAATTCCCGCCTGCGCGGCGGTCCGCCGATGCGGAACGACGAATTCAGCTTATTCGATGCGCCCTTAAATCAGTGTCCGCAAAGTAACACGGCGTTCTTGACGGTCTCGACTTCCTCGCGCTTGTTACGCTGAACCGGCGCTTGCACCAGCGAGGCGTCGACGATCTGACCACAGCGCGCCATGTAGCCGTACTGCTGCAGCTGCTGTTGGACTTGTTCGAACACGAATGTGCCCGCACCGGCCTAGGAGTCTGCGCGGCAGAAGAAAATGAAACTACCGCTAAAAATTCCGACCACTCAGATCGCGCCAGGATCAACGATCTCGACATTGGGAAGGGGTAAAGTACCCCTGAAAATGCCGGGAATTTGGGTGAAATCGTTCTGCCGCGCAGACTCCTAGGCCAGGCCATCACGGAACAGCCAGATCATCTTGGCGTCGGGGATACTGCTGCTCTCGGTCAGATCAAGAAATTGCAGGAAGCTGCGGCGATCAAGTAATTGATATTCCAGCTTGTCGTCGGCCAAGTTGTAGAGCTGCTGGAGCACTAGGATCTTGGCCATCAACACGGTCGGGTAGAGTGGGCAACCGCCTTTTGCGCGTGAGAGGCGCGGCGCGGTGGCGTCAATGTCAGCGGCCAGCGTCTCGGAGTCCACGTGTTTGGTTAAGTCGACCAAGGGATCGCCGATCTTGCGTTCGTGCTCCGCAAACAGGCTGATCCGGGTTTTCATCATCGCGGGCAGTCGCTGGTCGTGGCTGATGCCGGAATTTTACCTAGTCAGGCTGGCTGGTGGCAGGTGTTTAGGGATCGCCTTACTTAATACCGACCATATAAATTTCGACGCCGCTTATGATCCGAAAGCTACCGCCTCCGGGCAAAGACGTTCCCAGCAGAACGGCCTGATAGAGCGCTCGGGCTCGACAATACCTAACTCCAAACATCTTGCTCTGAGTGGAGCCAACGCGGGCCACACCCTCGCGCGTCTTGCGTGGACACTGTCAGGCATTTTCGGCACTGGCAACTGGGATGCTTGCCTCGGGCTAAATGAGGCGAGTGATGGGCCCAAATGCTGCTGCCTAGCGCTGCGAACGGCCAGGAGTGAAAATTCCATAGTTTCGTCTGATAATTATTTATTTTGAAAAATTATCAAAAATACCTCTTTACATAAATCACAACATTGGCTATGCTTGAAATTGAACAACAGTTCACATACAGCGTGGCTGAACCGTTATCAAAATTACCAATATTCACAACACACATTCAACTTCACAAGGAGAAAGTATGATCAAGTTTTCATTTTCCGCATTGCTTTTGGGCGTGACAGTTGCCGCGTCAGCTCCAGTTGGTGCTGCTCAAGTTCTTATGGCAGAAACCCAACTGGAGAATGGGCAATATTTAACGACACGTTCTGGCTTATATTCAGTTGTAGTTCAAGGCGACGGAAATGTCGTTGAATATTTCAATACTAGAATGGGAACCCGACCAAGCCAGTTTTCGACCGGCAGGGGACGCGGCAACCATCTCCGGATGCAAATGGACGGCAATCTTGCTCTGTACACGAGCGGCGGCACGTGGGCTTGGACATCGGAAACTGGTGGTCGACCATACAACATGGGGTACAAACTGGTTCTTTATGAAACTGGTGCTCTTTTTATCCATGATGCAAATAATAATGTGGTAAAAATTCTTTCCGAGGCAGATCGTCCAAATTCGCAAGGCGGTCCTGTTGACCGTTTCCCATTCCGTAAAATTGTGAATGGAGCGTGCCAGGATATGCTTACTCCAGACTTCCAATCTGGGATGCAGGCGGTAGTTGTCAACAAAGTTGTCGCGTCACTTCATGCAGCCAGCTTCACTAATTCAGGTTCAGCCCGTTCCGGATTGAGCCAAACCTCGTCC
>NZ_JAEMNU010000024.1 GCF_016461825.1 Rugamonas violacea
TGCGGAAGTCGACCGGGTCGCGGCATAAAAACACCTGGTCGATGCGGCAGCCCGGGTGCATCAGCGCGCTCCCGCGTGGGCGTGGGCGTGGGCCTGGTCCAAGGCCAGCAGCCACGCCGGAGACGGCAACGCCGCCATCTCCAGGCGCAGGCCGGAACCGAGCACCAGTGTGCACGGGCCGTCCGCCGCGGCCGTCGCGGCGGCCACCACCCGCAGCGCAACGAACTTGGCCGCTACGCGGCCACCCTCGCTCGCCTCGGCGGCCGGCGTCAATTTGCGACGCCAGTAGTACAGCGACGCCAGCGTCAGGCCGTGCCGCCGCGCATACACGCTCGTCGCACCGCCGTCGCGGCGGCACGCCTCAACGTGGGATGTCCAAAATTCGTTATCGCCGTCCATGCTTGCTCCCGTTTAAATTGAAAGGGCAAGCATGGCGAAATCAGGGCCAGGCCACAAGATTGTGGTTCATGGATCGCTTACACTGCATTCCTGTTGCTGGAAGAACGATTTGACCATCGCCGGCAATTTCTGAATACGTCGCAAGGCGCCCAGGGCGAGTTTTTTCATCCCGTC
>NZ_JAEMNU010000025.1 GCF_016461825.1 Rugamonas violacea
GCTGCCGCTTTGCTCGGCGCTGGAGATCAACAGGTCGCGCCCGGCGTCGAGCACCAGCGCGCCGGTCGCCGTCAGCTGGCTGGCGGTGACGGCGAGGTCGCGGCCCGAGCGCACCGTCACGCCGGCGCCCGTCACGCCGCTGCCCACCACATGGCTGCTGGCGCTGTAGTCGGCGCTGTCGCTGCTGCCTTTTTTGAACGTGCTCTTCCACTCTCGGTGGCTGGCCGTGTCCGACAGGTGCTCCTCCCGCAGTTGCTTGATGGCGACGTCGCCCGTCGCCGTCAATTCGACCTTGCCGCCGCCGGCCACGCCGCTGGCGAGCAGGTTCAAGGCGCCGGTCTCCTTGCTGCCGGCCTTCAGCGTCAGGTCGCCGCCGGCTGCGACGGCGGCGCCGACCACCGTTTCGTCGCGGTGCACCACCTTGTCGTACATCTTGCTGCGCGGATCGTTGCTGACGTCGACGTTGACCTCGTTCTTGACGGCCGTCACGCTCAGCGCGCGGCCGGCCTCAAGTATGCCTTTGCCGCCGGCCACCACTTGCGCGCCGCTCAGCGCCAGGTCGCGGCCGGCCGTCATGGCCAGGTCGCCGCCGCTGGAAAGCCGGCTCAGCTGGTGGGTCACGCTGTTGTCCTGCTCGGTGAAGCCTTGCGTCTGCGAATGGTAGGTGCTACCGGTCCGCACGGTGTTGAAAACGATGTCGCGGCCGGCCGTGACGGTGGCGCTGGCGCCGCCGATGACGCCGCCGGTGTCGACGATGTCGCGCTTGGCGTCGAGCGTCAGCGCGCCCGTGGCGACGATGCCGGCCTGGTTCGACAGCGAGGTGTAACCGCCGCCGTTGACGGCGCCCGGCCGGACGCCGCTGTACTCCTGTTTGATGCTCAAGGTCTGGTTGACGATGTCGCCGCCGGCCTTCAAGTCCAGCGCGCCGCCACGGATGGCGCCGCCCTGGTTGAGCAGGTCGCCCGCCGAGCTGAGCAGCGTGCGGCC
Source organism: Rugamonas violacea (assembly GCF_016461825.1). Lineage (GTDB taxonomy): Bacteria > Pseudomonadota > Gammaproteobacteria > Burkholderiales > Burkholderiaceae_D > Rugamonas. The sequence goes on from NZ_JAEMNU010000025.1 coordinate 988, forward strand.
GTTGGCGCCGTCGATCAGGCCGCCACGGTTGAGGATGGCGCCCTCGCTGGTGCTGATGCCGACGCCGTCGCCGGTGACCAGCGCGCCGCCGGGCTTGACCGCGCCGGCGCCGGCGTGGGCCAGGTAGACCTTGGGCACCAGCACCGTTTCCGTGCTGCCGTCGGGCAGCACGACGTTCTGGTTTTCGAGCCAGACGATGTCGCTGGCCCCCTGTGTCAGGATAGTTGTCGCGTCATCTGATTTCTCGTAATCGTACAGGGGGCGGAGCAAAGACGGGCAGTGAAACACTATTCAGC
>NZ_JAEMNU010000026.1 GCF_016461825.1 Rugamonas violacea
TGACGTGCTGGTCAACGCCGGCTTCAGCACGACCGACAGCACCGACCACACGACGTATGCCAAGACGGCGATCGGCGGCACGATCAGCGTGCCCTTGATCGACGCGGTCAAGGGCATCAAGGGCACGTTTGATGCGGGCAAGAACACCAAGGACTCGCGCATGCAGGCCTTGGCGGCGGTCAATCTCGCCGCCAGTGCGGAGGCGTTGGCGAAGACCGCCGAAGCGTTCTCCAACGGCATGGCGACTGGCATCAAGGTCAGCGTCAGCCTGGGCAATTCGAAAAGTGAGACCAACTCGATGCAAAGCGCCATCATCGCCGTCGGTTCCACCATCGACGCCGGTGGCAAGGTCAGCATCAAGGCCAGCGGTGGCGGCAAGGACAGCAACCTCACCGCCATCGGTAGCGATATCAACGCCCGCACCAACGTGACGCTGAACGCCGACAACCAAGTGAACCTGCTGGCGGCCGAAAGCACGGTCAGCCAGCACAACACCAATAGTTCCAGCGGCGCCAGCATCGGCATCGGCTTCGCGTTCGGCGGGCAGCAGAACGGTATGACGTTCGACTTCGCGGCGTCCAAGGCGCGCGGCAACGCCGACGGCGACGACCTGAGCCATCTCAACACCCACGTCACCGGAGGCGGCGTGGTGAATGTGACCAGCGGCGGCGACACCAACGTGAAGGGCGGCGTGATCGCCGGCGATGCCGTGGTGGCCGACGTCGGCGGCAATCTCAACATCGAGAGCCTGCAAGACAGCAGCAAGTACAAGAGCAAGCAGGTGAGCGCGGGTGTCGGCATCACCGTCTGCCTGCCGCCCGTCTGCTATGGCAGCAGCTCGGTGAGCGGCAACTTCAGCAACTCCAAGGTCGAGGGCGACTTCCTCTCAGTGATCGAGCAGAGCGGCATCAAGGCAGGCGGCGGTGGTTTTGATGTCATCGTCAAGGGCAACACCGACCTGAAGGGGGCCGTGCTGAGCAGCAAGGAGTCGGCGATTGAGGACGAGTTGAACAGCCTAGTCACCGATAGTCTGACGAGCAGCGACCTGCGGAACAAGGACCAGCACGACGCCAGCGGTTTTTCCGTGTCGGGTTCGCTCAGCGCCAAGGTCGGTGAGCAGACTACGGCCAGCACGGATAGAGACAAGGGCGCCGCAAGTGATAAGAAAAATCCAAGCGGCCCCGGTGGCGGAGCTGGATTCGGCGGCGCCTCGGGAAGCCAGCAAAGCGTCACCTTGGCCGGGATAAGCGGCGGGTTTATCGATATCACTAACGCGGCGCGTCAACACGAGTTGACCGGTAACACGGTCGAGCAGCAGTTGGCCGGGGTGAACCGTGATGTCAGCGCCGAGAAGGACGCGGCAAATAGTTTGAGCAAGGGCTGGGACGGCAAGGCGCTGGAAAAGGAGGTCAACGCACAAATGGCTATCACCAGCGCGTTCGGCCAGTTGGCGGCGAAGAAAGTCGGTGATTTTGCCGGGGAGCAGCAAAAGGCGGCGTTTGATCGCGGCGACTATGCGGAGGCCGAAAAGTGGGCCGAGGGCGGGGCGAATCGTATCTTGGCGCACACCATCATTGGTGCTCTGGCCGGGGGCGTAAATGGTGCGGCAGGGGCTGGCGTAAGCGCATGGTCGGCTCCGAAGGTTAACGAATACATAAGCGGCTTGGATTTGCCAGATGCAGTGCGCAAAGCGGTGATACTGGCGGCGAGCACCGGCTTGGCCGGTATGGTTGGAGGAGATGCGGGTGCGGTTAGTGGTTATGACCAAGTCGTTAATAACTACTTGAAGCATGAGGAAATCAATGCGTTGCTGAAAGCGCAAAAAGGCTGCAAGTCCGGCAAGGGAAGTGCTTCGGACTGTGCCGAGGTGAAGCGTCTTGAGAGCTTGGACAAGCAGCGTGAGGTGACTTTGAACAATTGCGATGGCGATAGCAGTGTTCGTTGCGTGGGTGTTCGGCAGGAAGTCCGTAGCTGTCAAGACTCGTGTGGTTATACACGCGTTTAACAAATAATTCGGGCTTTTTCTTCTGCCATGCTTTGAGCGCTTGAATTGGTGATACG
>NZ_JAEMNU010000027.1:0-7349 GCF_016461825.1 Rugamonas violacea
GCCCCCGTTGGTATCCGCAGCGTCGTGCCACACCAGGTTGGACCATTGGCGGGCCGGACAGTTCGGCGAAGATGAAGATCAGCGCTAATCAATTTCAGTTTTGAGCCGGCTCGCCGCCTAGCGCCAACCCGCCGCGGCATAGTCGCACACGCCGTCCGGAAAGATTTTGTGCAGCCAGGCCTTCTGCCCGGCGCTGAACGGCGTGCCGGCGGCATACGTGCCGTCGGCCAGCGCGCTGGCCACCGGCTTGAGCGCGCACTTGAAGATGTCGCCCTTGATGGACTCGCCGGCGACCATGCGCGGACTGGAAAAAATCGGATAGGCGCTGCTGCAGGCGCCCGGCGGATTCTGGTTCAGAATGCCGTCCCACACCGCCGCTCCGGCAGCGATCGTCGCGCCGTCGGCGCCTATGCATTGATCGGTGAATTCGGCCGGCGCGGCGGCGTCGCCCAGGTAGCGGTCCACCACCGACAGGGCCTGCATGACCGCCGCCAGCGCGTTGTTGTTCGATCCGATCACCCAGATCACCTGGTTCCTGGCCGCCGCGGGGTTGGCGTCCAACATGCGCGCCCGCGCCGAAAAGGATTGACGGGCGTTGTGCATATTCAGCTCCGCCTCAAGGTAGGGCCGCAGGTCGATCAGCGGAATATCCAGCCGCCGGCCGGTAAACACGTGGCCCGAGGAGAAGGCCTTGGCGATCGCCGACACATCGGCGGCGCGCCGTTGCGCCGGGACGCCGGCGGGATCGCGGCAGGCCGTGCCGCGCCGCATGTTCCTGCCGTCGAAAGGGTCGCCCTTCTCGTCCCAGGCGACAAAGTCGGCCTGCTCCTTCCAGCCGCCCACGCAGGCGTTGATGCGCAAGAACTCGTCGGCGTCGATCTGCCCTTGCGCCAGCGCGCCCAAGCCGTACTGCACGCCGACGTTGTCGATCGTGTTGGGCGCGAAACCCTGGCGGTCCGTGCCGTAGATATTCGCCAGATCGTTCCAGTGCGTCCACTTCACATTGGCGAAGGCCTCGGGCGGGTAACGATACAGGGCCGCCGCCTGCGCGTAGCGGCCGTCCTTGTACCACGGATTGAGCACGGTCAGGATCGCCATGCGCCAACCGTTGATGCACTCCGTCGTGCCCAGCTTGCCGAAGATGGCGTTGGGCACGCTGTCGCTGGCGTTCATGCCTTCGATGAGGCGCTGCTTGCTCCAGGTCGCCCACGGCGACGCCGGATCGAGCGCCACCGCGTCGTGGAAATACTGTCCCAGCAGCGGACAGTCCGAGATCGGCGTCGTCTGCGTCACCATGTCGGGGAAGGATTGCACGGGAACGCCGCCATCCAACAGCCCCGGCCGGTTCTGCGCGAACAGGTATTGCTGGACCGCGCCGCCCGAACCGCCCAGGCCTATCGTATAGCGCGGCTTGCCGTAGGCCTTGATGAAATGCTCCTTCGTCATCAGGGCGGTCTCTTCCGCCAGGCGCATGTTGTATTGCACGCCGGCCTCATTGCCGGACGAACTGAGCACGGCATAGCCCTGCGCCAGGATGCGCGGCATCAGTTGCACTTCGGAGCCGCTCAGGCCGTTGTTGAACCACATGGCGGTGCCCTGCTGGTGGCCGATGCCGACGCCGCCGCGCAGCCAGTACACCAGCTTGCGGTTCCAGGCCGACTGATCGAACACGGCCGTGGGGGCCAGCATGGCGATGGTGTACAGGAAACGGTTGATCGAGCCCGCCTCGACGCGCACCACGAAGGGCAGCGCCGCGCCGTTGAGCGTGGTGGTCGTCAGGTCGGCCGGCGGGTTGGCGTAGCCGGTGGCCGGGTCGAAGGGCTTGAAGCCGCTGCCGTTGAAATAGAAGTAGCCGATCCGGTTGGCGATGTTGCAATATTGGCTGTGGCCGAGCAGTTGTCCGCCGGCCGGATCGAACACCGGATGGCCGATGCCGTCTTGGTTGTCCACCAGCGGCTGGCCGAGGCCGGACTCTTGCGAGCGGCAGATGAAGGGTTGTTGTTGCGCTCCCGTGAACAGCGGCCCGCTGAGCGGATGGTTGCTCAGCGTGAGCGTATCGAGCACGTCCCTGCCGCGCGCGCCCTGGGTATGCCGCGCCTGCAGCTGGTTTTCGCCGTTCCGCAGACCGCTGACGACGCCCTCCATGCGGTCGCCATGCCGCACCATCGTCGGCGCAACGGGCTTGCCGTTCAGCCAGAAGGCGATGTGGTCGAGCAGCTCGGGCGGCGCCACGACTTCGATGCGGGCGTCGCCGCCGGAGACCAGCTCCGCCGCGCTGGACAGCACGCCGAGCGTCACCCGGGGCGGATGGGGCGGCGCGGCGGCGCAGCCGGCCGTTGCGATTGCCACGGCGATGCCGAATACCAGACGGGCCTGCCGCTTGCCGATGGTTTGCATCATGAAGTCCTTCGCGGTGATGGAGGTGCTTGCCATTATTACACCATTCCCGTGCGTATTGACGAACCGCTAAGTTCGCCGCCCCCGCATTCCGCATTTCCTTGATCCAGCGTATATCTTTGCCATTTTGTCGATGGTAAAACATGGCCCTTTCCCCCACCGTCCATGCGCCCATGTCCAGCCCCGCCCTCACCCTCGCCAACGTCTCGATAGACGATTTCCTGTCCCGCCACTGGCAGCAACAGCCGCTGGTCATCCGGCGCGGCTTCGCCCATTTCGCCGACCCGATCAGCCCGGACGAGCTGGCCGGCCTGGCCTGCGAGGAGCAGGTCGAGTCGCGCCTGGTCTACCGCCGCGACGGCCAATGGCAGGCCGAGCACGGCCCCTTCGACGCCTATGAGCGGCTCGGCGAGCGCGACTGGACGCTCATCGTCCAGGCCGCCAACCACTGGTCGGCGGCGGTGGCAGAACTGGTCAAGCCCTTCGCCTTCCTGCCCAAGTGGCGCCTGGACGACGTGATGATCAGCTACGCCACGCCGGGCGGCGGGGTCGGCCCGCACATCGACCGCTACGACGTGTTCATTTGCCAGGGCTCGGGCCGGCGCCGCTGGCGCGTCGGCGCGCGCGGGCCGCACCGCGAGTTCGCCGCCCACGCCGCGCTGCTGCACTGCGAGCCGTTCGAGCCAATCATCGACGTCGAGCTGCTGCCCGGCGACATCCTCTACATCCCGCCCGGCTTCCCGCACGACGGCGTCACGCTGGAGGCGTCGATGAGCTTCTCGGTGGGCTTCCGCAGCAAGTCGGCCAGCGAGCTGCTCAGCGCGCTGGCCGACCATCTGCTCGACAAGGAGTTGGGCAACGCGCTGCTGAGCGATCCGGGCCGGCCGGCGCAGCGGCAGCAGGGCCGCGTCGACGCGCGCGACCTGGCCCGCCTGCGCGGGCAGATGCAGGCCATGCTCGACGACGAGGTGGTGGTGGCCGACGCGGTCGGCGCCATGTTGTCGCGCAACAAGTGCCAACTCGACCTGCAGCCGCTGGAGCCGCCCTTCGCGCCGGCCGAGCTGCTGGCCTGCTGGGCGGACGGCGGCGCGCTGCGCCGCACCGGCGGCCTGCGCTGCTTCTATCTGGACCGCACGGTGGCCGACGGCGTCTGCTACATCGACGGCACGCGCTACGCGTTCGGCCCGGCCTGTCGCGGCGCGGTGCTGGCCTTGTGCGACAACGACGAGTTGAGCCACGCCGTCCTGGCGGCTTGGCTGGAGCAGCACGAGCTGGTGCTGGCGCTGACGCAGTGGGTCAATCGCGGCTACTGGTACTTCGACGATTGAGGCGGCGGCGCCCGGCCGGGGGCGCGCTTGGCCGCCCGCCTCCCGGCCGGCAACGGTCCGCCGACAAGCACGGCGACAAGCACGGCGGCAGCGGCGCGCCGCGCGAAAAAACATCCCGCCGACAATTTCTGTCATCCCCTCCGCCTCCCGACTTCGCCCTGTCAACCTTCCCCTACCAACTTCCCCCTCCCGGCCCTGCCGAGGAATGGGCAAGATTGCCGTTTATGCATCTAAACGAGTAATCTTTCCGCCCGGATGTATCTGGCCACTCGGTTGTGGCGAGCCCGGCCGCACTCCGATAATGGCCTGTCAGCTTGGGCCACGGGCCCCCTGGCATCGATGAGCGGGTAGCGCCGGTTTCAGCAAGCCGATCCGGCACCGGTCTAGCGCTCTGTTTTCGACGATTTCACGAGTCATAAGGAAATTGGACATGAACCAAAGGCTTCCAAACATATCGGACCCGGCGCTGTTGGTGCGCGAGACCCTGGCGATCATCCTGGAGCAGCGGCGCCTGAGCGAAGGGCACGCGCAGTGCGCCCTCGCCCCCTGCGCTGAATGCTATTGCGCCCACCTGGACAAGGCCACCGCCTTCATCGCGCAGAACCAGCCGCTGCACTTCATCCTGCCGGCCTTCCCCGCCAAGTCGCCCAACCTGTCCAAGGTGCTGGGCCCGCTGCCCGACCTGGGCGAGCACCTCAGCCTGCGCTACCTGAACCAGCTGTGCGCGCGCATCGCCGAGGTCTACCCGCCCGGCGCGCGCATCACCATCTGTTCCGACGGCCGCGTCTTCACCGATTGCGTCGGCGTCAGCGACGACGACGTCAGCCGCTACGGCCGGCGCATCAAGGCGATGCTGGCCGCCAACGATTGCCAGCACATCGACGTCTTCAACCTGGAGGACCATTTCCAGCAGGGCGACTTCGACGCCATCCGCCGCCAGTTGATCGCCGAGCACGGCCGCAGCGTCGACGAGCTGAAGGAGGAGTTGAAGCACGACGCCAACGCCAAGCACATGTTCAACGGCATCCACCGTTTCATGTTCACCGACCTCAAGGCGCGCCGTCCCGACAGCAGCAACACCAAGCTGCGCGAGGAGGCCAAGGAGCTGGCCTACCAGGTCATCATCCACAGCAACGCCTGGAGCGGGCTGGTCGAGGGCCTGTTCCCGGCCGCCCTGCGCCTGTCCATCCACCCCCAGCATCCGCACAGCCGCAAGATCGGCGTGGCGTTGATGGCGTGCGACGACATCTGGCGCACGCCCTGGCACGGCGCGGTGCTCGACGACGGCAACAGCTACCGCCTGATGAGCCGCGAGGACATCGAGAAAATGCCGGTCGACCTGGTCTACGAGAACGGCCAGCCCATCTACTACGTGCTCAGGAGATACCAGCATGAACAAAACGATGCGATCGCCACCGTCGCCGCTTGAGACCGCCCCCATCGAGCCCTACGGCCTGCTGGCCCAGGCCGGCGCCGGGCGGGACGCGCTCCAGCTCGACGCCGACTGGCTGGCCGAGACCACGCTGGAGCACCGCCTGCTGTTGCTGCGCGGCTTCGACCGGCTCGACCAGGCGGGCCTGACGGCGTTCTGCGCGCGCCTGGGCAAGCTGCTGAGCTGGAACTTCGGCGAGGTGCTGGACCTGCGCGTCCACGCCGAACCGAAGAACTACCTGTTCACCGAAGGCAACGTGCCCTACCACTGGGACGGCGCCTTCGCCGAGGTGGTGCCGCGCTTCCAGGTGTTCCAGTGCCTGCAGAGCGACGGCGACGGCGGCCAGACCACGTTTTGCGACACGGTCGGCCTGCTGCAGCGGGCCGCGCCGGCCGAGCTGGACGCCTGGCGCCAGCTGACCCTGGCCTACCGCACCGATCAGCTGGCCCACTACGGCGGCGCGATCGAGCGGCGGCTGATCGACGTCCATCCCTTGACCGGGGCGCCGACGATACGCTTCGCCGAGCCGCTCAACGAGCAGAGCATCAAACTCAACCCGCTGGAGGTGCGCCTGCTCGGCCATTCCGAGGATGAGCAGCGGCGCTTCCTCGACGACTTCATCCCGCGCCTGTACGCGGCGCCGTTTTACTACCAGCACCAGTGGCGGGCCGGCGACCTGCTGCTCACCGACAACCATGCGCTGCTGCATGGGCGCACCGTGATGGGCGCCAACGTCAAGCGCCACTTGCAGCGCGTTCACGTGATCTAAAAAAACAGGAGAAACTCAATGCAGAACAGCACAGATTTCGATGTCATCATCATGGGCGGCGGTCCGTCCGGTGCCACCCTGGCGGCCCTGCTGCGCAAGAATTCCGCGCTGAAGGTGGCCATCGTCGAGCGCGAGAAGTTTCCGCGCGAGCACATCGGCGAATCGATGGCCCACCCGGTCATTCCCATCCTGGAGGAAAGCGGCGCCCTGCCCAAGGTGTTGGCGTCCGACTACTGGGTCAAGAAATACGGCGGCATCTACGACTGGGACAAGAAAGGCCCCAGCGTGGCCTATTTCGACCACGTCAACTGGCAGGAGGACGGCGTGCACCGCTGGGCGGTGCACCTGAACCGTTCCGAGTTCGACCAGACCCTGCTGGAACACGCCAAATCGCTGGGCACCGAGGTGATCGAGAGCAGCGAGGTGAAGCGGTTCGAGAACCTGGCCGAGCACGCCGTGGTCGAGCTCGACGATGGCCGCCGGCTGAGCTGCCGCGTCTTCGTCGACGCCTCGGGACGCAGCAACAACATCATCACCGGCCAGCGCCGCAAGTTCCTGTCGAACTACAAGAACATGGCGGTGTGGAACCACTACACCAACTTCATTCCGGCCCAGCAACTGGCCGGCGAGTGGAACATCTTCCGCGAGAAGGACCAGTCGCCGATCGCCTGCTTCGCCTTCGAGCACGGTTGGGCCTGGTATATCCCGGTGCCGAAGATCGTCGACGGCAAGCGCGTCTCCGCCGTCTCGATCGGCATCGTCACCGACCCGACCCTGATCAAGGAGCGCGGCATCAACCTGCGCGATCCGCAGGTCTTCATGGAGCAGCTGCGCGGCATCACCGACCTGGCGCCGCTGATCGGCGCGGTCGTGCCGATCAGCGACGAGATGAACGTCACCTCCAACTACTCGATGATCAACGACCAGTTCTGCAACCTCGACGAGCGCTGGATCGGCATCGGCGACGCCGCCTACTTCGTCGACCCGCTGTTCTCGTCCGGCGTCACCTTCGCCGGCGGCATGGCGGCGACGGCCTCGCTGATGATCCGCGAGACGCTGCTCAACGACGGCCTCAGCGCCGCGCAGCGGCAGGAGCTGTGGTTCGACTACGACCAGCAGTGGCACCTGGTGGCGGCCAGCTTCGCGCTGTCGATCGACCAGTGGTATTACGCCATCGCCAAGAACAACCAGGACAGCGTGTTCTGGAAGGAGCGCAGCAGCGGCACCAGCGACCTGGGCATTCGCGAGCTCAGCTTCAACGCCCTGGTCGACACGGCGATCACCCCTGACCTGCTGGAGATCCTCACCTCCGGCTCGCAGAAAATGGCCGACCTGGACCAGGGCGGCGGCTATATGCAGACGCTGCGCCGGCTCGGCGCCGCCGAGCCGGACGACGACGCGCTGGTGCAGGCGCCGGCCGACC
>NZ_JAEMNU010000027.1:7400-34087 GCF_016461825.1 Rugamonas violacea
GGTGCAGGCGCCGGCCGACCTGCTGGTGCGCGACGGCCACGGCCTCGACATCCCCGGCTTCAAGGGCAGCATTCCGCCGATGGGCCTGCCGGCCCACATCCGCGCCAAGATCGCCGAGTACTGGCGCGACCCGATCGCCAACAGCAAGGTGATCCCTTCGATGATCGAACACCTGTTGCCGGTGAGCCGTTTCCACCGCAGCGGCCAGGCGCTGGCCACGCAGGTCCGCTTCGTCGACGAGCGCGAAGGCGGCAAGGCGCTGTTCACACTGCTACAATCCGCGCGGCGTTACGGCGAGCTGAAGGCCGAGTTGAGCCAAGCGCAGCGAATGTTGCTCAAGCACCTGGCGCTGAACCAGATGCTGCTGGTGACGGCGCCGCAGGAGGTGGCTCAGGCTCAGGCCCGGGCTCAGCCCAGCCTCGTCTGAGGCGGTCCGGTCCGGGGCCGGGGGCGGCGGGCAAGTGCTTGGCTGCCGCCGCCTGCCAGCCCCACATTCAAGGAGCATCATGAAGCAGAACCATCGTTGTGCCATCGCGCCCGACCCGCTGCGGCCGGTTGCGGCCGGGCGCGGTCGTTTGGCGGGAGACTGAATGTCCGCCGATCCGACCCTGTTGCCGGCCGACTGGCTGGGCGGCGCGCGGCCGCCACGCACGCTCAGCTGGTATCGCCACAGCCTGCACTATCTGCTGCTGGTCGGCCTGCCGTTGCTGCTGCTGGCGCTGCTGCTCTACCTGGGCGCCGGCCTGGCGCGCGCACCCACCGCCACCGCCACCGCCACCGCCACCGCCACCAATGCCACCGCCACCAATGCCGGGGCCGCCGCCGCTGCGGCCGCCCCGGCGGCGCTGTGGCCGTCGCCGCCCCCGCTGCTGCTGATGCTGATCCAGATCGGCCTGGTGCTCGCCTCGGCCCGCCTGGTGGGCGCCCTGTTCCGCCGCCTGGGCCAGCCCCAGGTGGTGGGCGAGATGATCGCCGGCCTGATGCTGGGGCCGTCCGTGCTGGGCGCGATGATGCCCGAGGTGTCCGCCGCCCTGTTCCCGCCGTCCAGCCTGGCGGCGCTGGGCTCGATCAGCCAGATCGGTCTGCTGGTCTACATGTTCCTGGTGGGGCTGGAGTTCGACGCCGGCCTGCTGCGGCGCGACAGCGGCGCGGCGCTGATCGTCAGCCACAGCAGCATCGGCATGCCGCTGTGCCTGGGCGTGGCGCTGGCCTACTGGCTGTTCCCGCGCTTCGCGCCGGCCGGCGTCAGCTTTGCCGGCTTCGCCCTGTTCATGGGCGCGGCGATGAGCGTGACCGCCTTCCCCGTGCTGGCGCGCATCCTGGCCGAAAGCGGCCTGGCCCGCAGCCGGGTCGGCGTGCTGACGTTGGCCTGCGCCGCCGTCGACGACGTCACCGCCTGGACCATCCTGGCGCTGGCGGTGATCGTGGTGCGCGGCTCGGGCGAGCTAGGGGCGATCTGGCCGATGCTGGCCGGCGCGCTGGTGTATCTGACATTCATGTTCGGCGCCGTGCGCCCGCTGCTGCGCCGCCTGGGCGACTTCTGCGCGCGGCGCGGCCGCTTGGGCGACGACTGGTTGGCGCTGGCCTTGCTGCTGGCGCTGGCCTCGGCGGCCGCCACCGAATGGCTCGGCCTGCACGCCCTGTTCGGCGCCTTCATCGCCGGCGTGCTGATGCCGCGCGGGCATGCCCTGAGCGAGGCTCTGCACGCCCGTCTGGAAGGCTTCACCATCGTCCTGCTGCTGCCGCTGTTCTTCGCCCTGGCCGGCCTGAAGACCTCGATCGGCCTGATCGCCGGCTGGGAGTTGACGTTGACCTGCGTGCTGGTGGTGGCGGTGGCCATGGCCGGCAAGCTGGGCGGGGCGACGCTGTCGGCCCGCGTCAGCGGCCTGGGCTGGCGCGACGCCGGCGCCGTCGGCGTGCTGATGAACACCCGCGGCCTGATGGAGCTGGTGATCCTCAACGTGGGACTGGAGATCGGCGCGATTTCGCCGACCCTGTTCACGATGATGGTCATCATGGCGCTGGCCACCACGCTGATGACCAGTCCCCTGTTGCGCCGCCTGCTGCCGGGCGCCACGCCGCCGGCGTGAGCCCGGCCGGTCGGCGGGCGCGCCGGCGCGCCGTCTCAGTTGCCGTCGCCGCGCCAATTCTGCACGTGCTTGAGCACGGCATTGACGGCCCCCGAGCGCAGCGAGGCGGGACGGCTGATCAGGTAAAAGTGACGTTCGACCGGCGTCGGCAGCTTCAGCAAGCGGCAGCGCTGCTGGAAGGGGGCGATGGCCAGCCGGGGCAGGATGGAGAAGCCGGCCCCGGCGTCGACCAGCGCCGCCACGTTGTGCGCGTTGGCCATGCTGCGGAAGGTGTTGTTTTCGAAGCCATGGCTCTTCAACTGCTGCATCACCGAGCGCGAGCAGGTGCTGGCGTGCTGGATGTAGTGCAGTCCGCGCAGCTGCGAGTAGCAGTCGACGTCGCCCTCGAAGCTGGGCGGCAGCAGCAGCATGTAGGGATCGACCATGAAGGGCTTGGAGACGAAGCGCTTGTCGTCGATGTCGCAGGAAATGGCGATGTCGAGCAGGTTGTGCAGCAGGCGCTCGCGGATGCCGTCCTCCTCCTCGGTGTCGTCGAAGACGTCGAACTGGATGTTGGGGTGCTCCAGAAAAACCGCGCTGAGAACCTGGGTCAGCAGGTTGGCGCCGACGCTGCGGAAGCAGCCCAGCCTGACCAGCCCCGACACGTCGTCGCTGGGCTGGCGCATGCCGTCGAGTATTTCCAACAACTGGTGTCCCTTGAGGATGATCTCGATGCTGCCGTCCGCAGGCTGGCAGCCGCTGCGCGAGCGTACCAGTAGTTTGCGGCCGACATATTTTTCTATCGTCGCGATCGCATGGCTGACATTCGATTGGGTGCAACCCAGGATGGCGGCTGCGGCGCTGAAGCTCCCGGTGTCGGAGACTACTTTGAGGATCTGAAAGTGGCTGAGTTTCATATGCGTAGTTGGAGAGATTAAGTTCAGACATTGGCCAATGCGCTCCCGCTCGGGCCGCCGCGCTGCGACGCCCTTGAGGGGGCAAGATAAATCCCATCAAACAGTAAACGCAGAAACTATGGTCGAGCCAGACGGTCACAACTGGCGGCCTGCCCTGCGATTTCTCTGCCTGCCTGGGCGAACATCGCTGTGGACGCGCTTTCGATTTTCCGACCTCCTTTCTTCGTGTTGTTCCGGCAAGGCGTCGACCTCGCCATCCAAGACGATGGATTCGTGGATGTTGGTTCCTTGGGAAATGCGTGGGGAGGGGGCGGGAAGCGCTGCCAACCGCGCCTAAGGCAATCATCCTCCAGGCGAGAAGGGGGAACAACCGAGTTAATTAATTTATACTTTATCTATATCAATAACATTGATGGATAGGAATGCCTTAAGTTTAACTAAAAAGTCGACAATTTGTTAAATTCTATTAAGAAAAATTTGACATTAATCCGAACCGGGCGTGGCGCCGCCGGGAATTGCGCGGACTGGTCCGGTCCGCGCGGCTGGCATGGATGGGGGATGGGGCGGCGCGCCGCGTGGGGGGATGGCGGCGCGTGCCGATGCAGCGGAAAACTACCTGTTGCCGCGGCCTGTTGCCGCGGCCTGTGTCAAACCGGCCAGGCGGCCGAACGGGCTTAGGGCGCCAGCACGATGATGGCGACACGGCGGTTCTCGGCGCGGCCGGCGGCCGTGGCGTTGTCGGCCACCGGGTTGTTCTTGCCGTGGCCGAGGGCGACGATGTCCTCGCGCTGGATGCCGGCCTCGCTCATGGCGTCGGCCACGGCGTTGGCCCGCTGCAACGACAGCTTGTTGTTGTAGGCATCGCTGCCGGCGCCGTCGGTGTGGCCTTCGACGCGCAAATGACCGATGCCGACCGAGCGCAGCGCGGCGCTGACCTTGCCCACCGCCACCCGGCTCGGCCCGTTGAGCTTGTGGGCGTCGAAATCGAACAGCAGCTTCTCGGCGAAGCTCAGTTCCCAGCCCTCGTCGGTCTGGCTGAAGCCGAGCTCCCTGAACATGGCCACCTGGCTGGCGTTGAAGCGCGGCGGCGGCGCCGGCGGCGCGCTCTGGCAGGCGGCCAGGGTCAGCGTGGCCAACAGGGGCAGCAAGGCCGCCCGCAGGACGCGGCGGCGGAATGGGAGGGATGGGCTCATAGACTTATCCTGAAATGGTGTGGGGAAGCTCGGCCAGCTGGCGGGTGCCGCGGCGGCGCTGCTTGGCCTGGTACATCGCCTCGTCGGCGGCCAGCAGCATGGCGGCCGGGTCGGCGCCGTGTTGTGGATACAGCGCAACACCGATGCTGAGGGAGCTGTAAATGTCGTCGCCGGTGGGCAGGCGGATCGGTTGCGCCATGGCGGCGATGATCTGGTCGGCGATGGCCAGCGCGTCGGCGCCGTGGCGCAGCGGACGCAGCAGGATGGCGAACTCGTCGCCGCCCAGCCGGGCCACCAGGTCGTTGCTGCGCAGCAGGGTCTTGATGCGCGCGGCGATGTTGACCAGCACGGCGTCGCCGGCGGCGTGGCCGTGGCGGTCGTTGATCTCCTTGAAGCGGTCGCTGTCGAGGTAGAGCAGGGCCACCAGGCCCTGCTCGGCGGCGGCCTGTTCCAGCGCCTTGGCCAGCTCGCTCTCGAGCAGGGCGCGGTTCGACAGGCCGGTCAGGCTGTCGTGGCTGGCGCGGTGCGACAAGGTGGCGTGTTCCTTCTGCTGGTGTTGTTGCCAGGCTTCGAGCTCGTCGAGCAGGGCGTTGAAGTCGCCGTTGAGCGCGTTCAGTTCGGCGATGCCGGCGTCCGGCACGCGCAGGCCGAAGCTGCGGTCGCAGCGCACGCGGTGCGCCACGCCGGCCAAGTCGCGCAGCGGGCCGGTGATCTCGGCCTGCATGCGGCGTGCCAGCCGCGCCGCCACGGCGATGCTGATGGCCAGGCACAGGCAGACGCAGGCCAGTCCGCTGAGCAGGTACTGCAGCAGGCCGCGGCCCAGCGGCACCAGGCGGATCTGGCCGATGGTCTGGCCGTCGTGCAGGACGGGGAACAGCAGCGGGCTGGGCATCAGCCAGCCGGTCAGGGTTTGCTCCAGCCGGGCGCGGGCGCCGCGCGCGCCGGGCGACCAGCGCGCCAGCGCGCGGCCTTCGATGTTGCTGACCTCCAGCTCGGCGACATCCTCGTGGCCGCCGATCAGCAGCAGCGCCTCCTGCGCCGCCTGGGCGTCGTCGAACACCACGGCGGCCTCCACCGTGTAGCTGAGCGAGCGCGCCACCAGGCGCAGATTCTGTTCCGAGTAGAAGCGCAGCGCGCCCAGGCCGGCGATGGTCAGCGCCAGCCCGGCCAGCGCCACGGCGATGCAGGCGACGCGGCGGTGCGCCTTGGTGAGCACCTGGTCGAGCGAGGGGCGCGGGCTGTGCGCCGGCTGCGGCAGCAACGGCGTCATGGCGTCGCCGCCTTGCGCTTGGCCAGCAGCAGCACGTTCGGATGCACCCGCAGGCCGCTGCGGGCGACGGCGTCGAGGTCGACCTCGAAGGCCAGCTGGTTGTCGCGGAACTTCAGGCAGAACATGCCGCCGGCGGCGCAGTTGGGGTTGGCCTCGCTGATCGACAGGACGGGCCGGCCGATGAGATGGGCCATCAGGCGGTCGCGCTCGAACGCGCCCAGCGCGCCCAGATAGGCGATCTGGCAGGCGCCGGGCATGTCCTCGTGGTCGCCGACGGCGCGGATGGCGCGCAGGTGGCCGCCGCCGGCCGGGTCGAGCAGGGCGTCGGCGTAGCGGGTGTTGCCGAACACACAGACCAGGGTCTGCGGGTGCGGCGCCGGCCAGCGCACATAGCTGTTGATGCCGGCGACGACGCGGGCCACCTCTTGGCCGCGCCTGGCGTCGGCGGTCGGCGTCGACACCTGTGCCGCGCTTTGGGCGCGGGCGGCTGGCGCTGGCATGCCGAGCAGCAACAGCACGGCCAGGCTGAGCGCCGTCAGGCGCGGCGCGGCGGATGGGGCGGCGTCACAGCGCAGTGGGCAAGGTGGCGGGGCAAGGTGGACGGCCATAGGTGGGGCTGGGGATCGCTGGAAAGGGGGACGGCATAGGCGCATATTGGATTATCGGCCAATGTTGATGATTGTTTATAGATGATTCCGAAAAATAAGATCGGCGCCGCCTTGGCGTCCCGCCTTGGCGCCCCGGGGCGGTGCCAAGGCGGCGGCCCGGCAGCGGGACGGCGTGGAAGCGCGCGCCGCATTTGCGGTACTATTTCCCGGACAGCCGAAGTTTCGCCCGCTAGCCTGGAGGATACACGCTATGAACGATACCGAAATTGTGAGCTCACGCCAGTTCGCGGCGGCGCCACCGCAAGTGTTCCGCGCCTTCAGCGACCCGGCCGTCCTGGCGCGCTGGTGGGGGCCGGAGGGCTTCAGCAACACCTTCAAGGTGTTCGACATGCAGCCGGGCGGCCTGTGGCGCTTCGTCATGCACGGGCCGGACGGCGTCAATTATCCCAACGATTGCGAGTTCGTCGTCGTCGACGCGCCGGCGCGCATCGTCTTGCGCCACTTGTCCGGGCCGCAGTTCGAGGCCACCTTCCTGTTCAAGGAGCAGGACGGCGGCACCTGGTTGGACTGGACCATGCGTTTCGATAGCGCCGCCGAGTGCGCCCGCATCAGCAAGCTGGTGGTCGAGGCCAACGAGCAGAACCTGGACCGCCTGCAGCACCAGCTCGACAAGATGGCCTGAGCGGCCGCCCCGGACGGCGCCCGGCGCCCGGCGCGGCCGGTGCCGGCGTCGGCGTCGGCAACCCGGGCCAACGCCGGCTACTAGCGGTCCTCTTGTTCCAGCCAGACCCGGGCCTCGTCCAGCGTCTGTTCGAGCACCCGGCGGACGTTGACCAGCTGGGCCTCCAGCTGGTCGGCGCGGCCCTCGTGGATGGCGCTCTCGGCGTCCAGCGTGGCCTGGATCAGGCGCTTGGCGCCGAGCACGCCGACGGCGCCGCGCAGGCTGTGCAGCAGCCGTCCGGCGTCCTGCGGGCGGCCCTCGCGCAGCGCCAGGTCGGCCTGGTCGACCGGCTCCAGGCCGCCGCCCAGGGCGCCGCGCACCAGCTTGAACATCACCGTGCGGCCTTTCGGGTCCTTGCCCATCACCCGCATCAGGCTGTCCATATTGAAGACGGTGTCGGCCGTGCTGGCCGATACGGCCGGCGGGACGGGCGCGGACACGGGCGCCGACACCGGCATGGGCGCGGCCACGGCCGCGTGGAGCGGCACCGGCATAGGTATCGGCGCGGGCGTTGGCGCGGCGCCGGCCGCCGGCATGGCCTCGGTCGGCGCGCGGTCGGCGTCGGCGGCGGCGCGCATGGTCCGCTGCGTGCCGCCCCGCCGGGCCACCTCCGGCAGGTGGCGCAGGATCACCGCCAGCATCTCCTCGACCTCGATCGGCTTGGGGATGAAGTCGCTGATGCCGGCCTCGACGCAGCGTTCGCGCTCGGCCGTCAGCACCGCCGCCGTCATCGCCACCACCGGCAGCGCCAGGCCCAGCTCCTGGCGCAGGATGCGGGTGGCGCTGAAGCCGTCGAGCACCGGCATCTGCATGTCCATCAACACCAGGTCGTAGCGGCCGGCGTCGACGCGCAACAGGTCGACCGCCTGCTGGCCGTCGCCGACCACGTCGAGCGTGGCGCCGGCGTGTTCGAGGATGCCGCGCGCCACCGCCTGGTTCAGCAGATTGTCCTCGACCAGCAGCAGGTGGGCGCCGCGCAGGCGGTCCGGCGCGCCGCCCTGCTCGACCAGGTGGGCCTCGTCGCGGCCGTCGTGGGTGGCCAGCGCCTGGTGCAGCGCGTCGAACAGGTTGGAGCTGGTGATCGGCTTGACCAGCACGGCGTCGGCCTCGGGCGCGGCGGAGATCGCCGCCAGGTCGCCACGGGCGAAGGCGTTGACCATCACCACGATGGGCTGGCGCGCGCCGGCGGCGGCGCGGCGCAAGGCCTTGGCCGTGGCCAGGCCGTCCATGCCGGGCATGTGCCAGTCGGCCAGCACCGCGTCGTAGCGCTGCGCCCGCGCCAGTTGGGCGCCGACCAGGGCGACGGCGGCCTCGCCGCTGGCGGCTTCGTCGGCGCTCCAGCCCCAGGCGCGGATCAACCGGGCGATCAGTTCGCGGCTGGTGCGGTTGTCGTCGACCACCAGCAGCTTGAGCGGGCCGATGTCGGGCTTGCGGCGCGGCCCGGCCTGCTCGGCCACCACCTCGAAGGGCAGGGTGAACCAGAAGCGCGTGCCTTCGCCGGGCGGGCTGCTGACGGCGATCTGGCCGCCCATCAGCTCGACCAGGTGCTTGGTGATGGCCAGCCCCAGGCCGGTGCCGCCGAAGCGCCGGATGATGCTCTCGTCGCCCTGCGAGAAGGCGGTGAACAATTGGGCCTGCTGCTCGAGGGGGATGCCGATGCCGGTGTCGCGCACCTCGAAGCGCAGCAGCGCGCGCTGGCCCTGGCGCGCGCTGAGCTTGACGCTGACCAGCACCTCGCCCTGCTCGGTGAACTTGATCGCGTTGCCGGCCAGGTTGACCAGGATCTGCTGCAGCCGCAGCGCGTCGCCGCGCAGCCGGCGCGGCGCCGCCGGGTCGACGTCGATGGCCAGCTCAAGCTCCTTGTCGCCGGCGTTCATGGTCATGGTGGTCGCCAGCGCGTCCATGGTCTCGTCGAGCACGAACTCGACCGGCGCCAGCTCCATCCGCCGCGCCTCGATCTTCGAAAAGTCGAGCACGTCGTTGAGGATGCCCATCAGCGACTGGCCGGAGACCCGCACCATGGCCAGGTATTTGCGCTGCTCGCTGGTCAGCGCGGTGTTGCCGAGCAGGTGGACCATGCCCAGCACGGCGTTCATCGGCGTGCGGATCTCGTGGCTCATGTTGGCCACGAAGTCGCTCTTGGCGCGGTTGGCCGCTTCGGCGCGGTCGCGGTCGCGCTCCAGCTCCAGCGCGCGGGCGGCCACCTCCAGCTGCAGGCGGTGGCGCTCGGTGATGTCGGAGATCATCGACAGCGTCTTGGTGCCCTGGTCGGTGCGCACCGCGCTCAGGTTGATCTCCAGCGGGAACTCGCTGCCGTCCTTGCGCAGGCCCCACAGGGTGGCGTCGCGGCCCATGCGCACCGGCTCGGCGCTCAGGCGGGTCGAGAAGAAGCGCTGGCGGTGCACCACGTGGCGCGCCCGCAGCCGCTCCGGCACCAGCGTTTCGAGCGGCTGGCCGAGGATCTCGCTGCGCGCATAGCCGAAATACACCTCGGCCTGGCGGTTGAAGGTTTCGATGCGGCCGTCGCCGTCGATCACCACGATGGCGTTGGGGGCGAACTCGATCAGACCCTGCAGGCGGGCGTCGGTGGCCAGGCGCTCGTGTATCAGGCTGTTGAAGGCCATGGTCAGCTGGCCTACCTCGTCCTGGGTGCGCACCAGCAGCGGCACGTAGCTGCTGGCGTCGGCGCGCAGGCGGACGATGGCGTCGCGCAGGCGCACCAGCGGCGCCAGCAGGTTCGAGGTCAGCCAGCCGATCAGCGCCGCCGTCAGCAGCGCCGCCAGGAAGCTCCACAGCGCCAGCCGCGACAGCAGGCCGTCGAAGGGCTCGAAGGCCTCCTCCACCGGCAGCGAGGCGGCCAGCATCCAGTCGACCGACTTGAGCATCTTGTAGCTGACCAGGGCGCGCAGCTGGCTGCTGTTGGTGCTGTTGGTGCTGATGGTGGTGCCCTCGAAACCTTGGTTGAGCGCCTCGCTGGTGGCCGGGTTGGCGTTGGCCGGGCGCGGCTGCAGCAGGCGCTTCGGGTCCGGGTGCAGCACGTAGACCGGCACGGCGGTGCGGGTCAGGGCGAAGTAGTAGCCGCTCTTGCCGACCTTGGCGGTGCGCAGGTGGCCCAGCAGGCTGTCCTTGTACAGGCGCAGCACGCCGACCAGCACGCAGGCCACCTCGCCCTTGGCGTCGAGCACCGGGGCGACCATCTGCACGATGGGTTGCTTGTTGCCGCGGCCGATCAGCGGCTCGGTGATGAAGGGCTTGCGCTCGCGCATCACGCGCTGGAAGTAGGCGCGGTCGGCGGCGTTGACCAGGGTGCGGCCGGGCTGCTGCGGCAGGTCGGCGACGACCTGGCCGTCGCGGTCGAGGACCAGCAGGTCGTCGAACATGGCCAGCAGCACGCGGTCGCCGAAATGGGCGCGCAGCTTGTCGGCCGAGCCGGTGACGGCCAGCGGCGTGGTGCGGGCCGACAGCGCCAGCACGTCGAGCAGCAGGCCGAGCTTGTCGTCCAGGTCCTGCGCGGTGCGGTTGATCAGCGCGTTCTGCTGGGCGAACAGGACGGTGGTGAAGTCGTCGCACATGCGCTGCATCTGCACCACGGTCACGATGCCTATCATCAGGATCGACGTGACGCTGGTGGCCAAGACGACCTTGGCTTTGATGCCGAGTGGCTTCATGAGTTCCTTGTGTGCGGCGGCCGGCGACGCGCCGGTCGGCTGAAGAATTCTCCTATCAATACGCGGCCTTGGCAAGGAGCAAAGAAGTGCCCGCGCCCGGCCCATGGCGCCGGCTTGCGCCATGCAAGCGGCGGCCCCGGCCGGGCCGGCGCCGGCGGCGGTCGACGCGCCGCGCTAGCACAGGCAATCCGGGCAATTTTGATCTACATCAATAAATTTGGCGGCCCGACTCCTTACACTGGCCGCATATCTTGCTGTATCACAAGAACACCCCCCCAGTCCCGGAGAGACGAGATGCGTAACAATCAACCTGTCACCAATCAAGAAGTCGAGGTCATGGACGACCAAGCGATCGTCTCAAAAACCGATTTGGACGGCAACATCACCTATGTGAACCCGTATTTCACCCACGTCAGCGGCTACAGCGAGGCCGAACTGCTGGGCCAGCCGCAGAACATCCTGCGCCACCCCGACATGCCGGCCGAGGCCTTCGCCGACCTGTGGCGCTCGCTCAAGCACGGTTCGCCGTGGACCGGCCTGGTCAAAAACCGCTGCAAGAACGGCGACTTCTACTGGGTCAAGGCGAACATCACGCCGATCCGCGAGAACGGCCGCACCATCGGCTACATGTCGGTGCGGGTCAAGGCCGAGCGCCAACTGGTGGCCAAGGCCGAGCAGGCCTACCGCGAACTGAAGCGGGCCGGCAGCCGGTTGCGCATCAAGAACGGCCAGATCGACCGGCCCGGACTGGGCAATATGCTGTCGCGCCTGCGCCACGTTTCGCTGGCGCTGCGCATCTGGTTGTGCACCAGCGTGGTCAACACGCTGCAACTGGGCACCTGTCTGGCCGTGCTGCTGGGCCATGACGGCCCCTTGACGGCGACCAACTACGCGATCTTCGGCGCCACCTTCGTCGGCCTGCTGGTCAACGTCTTCCTCTGGTGGACCTTGCGCTCCGGCGTGCTGCAGCCGCTGCACCGGGCCCTGCACGGCGCCCGCGCCATCGCCGCCGGCGACCTGTCGGGCACCTTCGAGACCGAGTCGACCGACGAGGTCGGCCAGCTGCTGCGCGCCCTGCAGCAGATGAACAGCAACCTGATCGCCACCATCCGCGACGTGCGCGTCAACGTCGAGACGATGGCCGTGGCGACCCGCCAGATCGCCGCCGGCAACGCCGACCTGTCCGGCCGCACCGAGGCGCAGGCCGCCAGCCTGGAGGAGACCGCCTCCTCCGTCGAGCAGTTCTCCGCCACCGTCAAGCAGAACGCCGACAACTCGGTGCAGGCCAACGAGCTGGCCCTCAGCGCCTCGCTGGTGGCGGTGCAGGGCGGCGAGATCGTCGCCGACGTCATCGCCACGATGGACGACATCAATTCCTCGTCGAAGAAGATCGTCGACATCATCGCCCTGATCGAGGGCATCGCCTTCCAGACCAACATCCTGGCGTTGAACGCGGCGGTCGAGGCGGCCCGTGCCGGCGAGCAGGGGCGCGGCTTCGCCGTCGTCGCCGGCGAGGTGCGCAACCTGGCCCAGCGCAGCGCCACCGCCGCCAAGGACATCAAGAACCTGATCGACCTGTCGGTCGGCAAGGTCAGCGCCGGCATGGTGCAGGTGCACCGCGCCGGCTCGACCATGCAGCAGGTGGTCAGCTCGGTGCAGCGCGTCACCGCCATCATGCAGGAGATCTCGACCGCCTCGCGCGAGCAGAGCATCGGCGTCGACCAGGTCAACGCCGCCATCGCCCACATGGACAAGGTGACCCAGCAGAACGCCGCCCTGGTCGAGGAGGCCGCCGCCGCCGCCGCCAGCCTGGCCAACGAGGCCGGCGGCCTGACCCAGGCGGTCAGCCTGTTCAAGTTCGGCCGCACCGTGGCGGAATCGCGCGGCCGGCGCGGCGCGCCCGGCGCCGGCGCCAAGGCGCGGCAGCAGCCGGTGGCGCAGAAGCGGCTGGCCGCCTGAGGCCGGGCCGCCGCCCGCCGCCCACCCGCCCCCGCCCGCCCCCACCCGTAACCGCGGTTGCAAGNNNNACCATGCCCACCACCGCCAGCCAGAACGTCGCGTTTTTCCCCTCGGTCCAGTTCGACGCCGACATCATCGGAAAACTCAGCCAATCCGGACCGCGCTACACCTCCTACCCGACCGCCGACCGCTTCCGGCCCGACTTCGGCTACGGCAACTACCTCGAGGCCGTCGCCGGCCTGCGCATGCGCGGCGGCCGCCGCCCGTTGTCCTTGTACCTGCACATCCCCTTCTGCGACACGGTGTGCTACTACTGCGGCTGCAACAAGATCGTCACCAAGGACCGCAGCAAGGCGGCCACCTACCTGAGCTACCTGAAGCAGGAGATCGAGATGCAGGCGCGCCTGTTCGCCGGCATGAACCAGATCGAGCAGTTGCACTTCGGCGGCGGCACGCCGACCTACCTGAGCGACCGCCAGATGGGCGAGTTGATGGCCCACCTGCGCCACCAGTTCGAGTTCGCCGCCGACGACGTCGGCGAGTACTCGATCGAGATCGACCCGCGCACCGTTTCGCGCGAGCGGGTCCACTCGCTGCGCGCGCAGGGCTTCAACCGCATCAGCCTGGGCGTGCAGGACTTCGACCCCGAGGTGCAGAAGGCGGTCAACCGCATCCAGCCCGAGGCCGAGACGGTGGCCATCATCGAGGCGGCGCGGGCGGCCGGCTTCCGCTCGATCAGCATCGACCTGATCTACGGCCTGCCGCTGCAGAACATGACGACGATGGCGCAGACCCTCGACAAGGTCATCCACGCCAGCCCGGACCGTATCGCCCTGTACAACTACGCCCACATGCCGCACCTGTTCAAGCCGCAGCGCCGCATCGACGAGGCCGAGCTGCCGCCGGCCCAGGTCAAGCTGGACATGCTGGCGCTGTGCATCCGCCGCCTGTGCGCCGCCGGCTACGTCTACATCGGCATGGACCATTTCGCCAAGCCGGACGACGACCTGGCCATCGCCCAGCGCCAGGGCCGGCTGCACCGCAACTTCCAGGGCTATTCGACGCGCGCCGAGGCCGATCTGATCTCCTGCGGCGTGTCGGCCATCAGCGCCGTCGGCGCCACCTACTGCCAGAACGAGAAGACGCTGGAGGCCTATTACGAAAAGCTCGACGAGGGCAAGCTGCCGATCGCCCGGGGCATCAAGTTGAACTCCGACGACCTGCTGCGGCGTATCATCATCCAGATGCTGATGTGCAATTTCGAGCTGTCGATCGAGTCGATCGAGCAGGCCTACCCGATCGAATTCCGCAGCTACTTCGCGGCCGAGCTGGAGAAGCTGGCGGCGCTGCAGGCGGACGGTTTGCTCAGCATCGAGCCGGACTGGCTGACCGTCACGCCCAAGGGCCGCTTGCTGATCCGCAATATTTGCATGATTTTCGACCGTTACCTGAGCGAGGCGCGGGAAAACGCGCCGCAGCCCCTGCGCTACTCAAAAACAATTTAAACTATATAAATTAACTAAATCATATAAACGATATATATCGTATAAACGATATAAAACGATATTCAACGATATTCAACGATTCCAAGCCAACATGAGCGGTCTGCAACTTTTGCCAATATTCCTGGTCGGCCTGGCCGGCAGCGTCCACTGCGTCGGCATGTGCGGCGGGATTGTCGGCGCCCTGTCGGCGGCCTCGCGGCCCCGGCCCCGGCCCCAGTCCAGGCCCGGGCCGCAGCCGGTGATCGCCATCGCGCTGGCGGCGCCGTCGCCGGCCTCCCCCGCCGGAGCGCCGGCGGTCGCCCCGGCGGACCGGCTGGCCCGGGTGTTGGCCTACAACGGCGGCCGCATCGGCAGCTACATGCTGTCCGGCGCGTTGGCCGGCGGCCTGGCCGGCGGCGCGCAGAGCCTGGCCCGCCTGGCCGGCCTGCAGATCGGCTTCTATTGGCTGGCCAACCTGATGCTGGTGGCGCTCGGCCTGTACCTGATGGACGCCTGGCGCGGCCTGGCCCGGCTGGAGGCGGCCGGCCAGCCGGTCTGGCGCCGCGTCCAGCCGCTGCTGGCGCCGCTGCTGCCGATGGACAGCGCGGCCAAGGCGCTGGCGCTGGGCGGCCTGTGGGGCTGGCTGCCCTGCGGCATGGTCTACAGCGTGCTGCTGACGGCCATGCTGAGCGGCTCGGCCGCTGCCGGCGCCGCCGTCATGCTGGCCTTCGGCCTGGGCACCCTGCCGATGCTGCTCGGCCTCGGCCTGCTCGGCGCCCGCCTGCGCGAAACGCTGCGGCGGCGCGCCGTGCGCATCGCCGGCGGCCTGCTGGTGTTGTCCTTCGGTCTGCTCGGCCTGGCGCGCGCCGCCAACGGCCTGTCGCTGGGCTGGATCGACGCGCTGTGCCTGACGGGCCACCCATGAGCGCCAAGCCGGACAGCCCGGCCGGCGCCGCCGCGCCCGCCGCCGGCCCGGCATTGGCCTGCTACCACTGCGGCCTGCCGGTGCCGGCCAGGTCGAACTGGCGCGTAAGCATCGCCGGCCAGTCGCAGCCGATGTGCTGCCCCGGTTGCGAGGCGGTGGCGCAGACCATCGTCGAGTTGGGCCAGGACGACTACTACCGCACCCGTTCGGCCTTCGCCGTCAGCGCCGAGGGCGCCCAGCTGGTGCCGCCCGAGCTGCAACTGTACGACAACGCCGACCCCCGCTTCGCCCTCGACGAGGACAGCCGCGAGACCACCCTGGCGGTCGAGGGCATCCGCTGCGCCGCCTGCGTCTGGCTGATCGAGCGGCGCCTGGCCCGCCTGCCCGGCGTGCGCAGCGCCCAGCTCAACGTCGCCACCGAGCGCCTCTACGTCTGCTGGAACCCGGCCGATTGCCGGCCCGGCGACATCCTCGCCGCCCTGCACGCCATCGGCTACGCCGCCTACCCCTACGACGCGGCGCGCCACAGCGAGCAGCTGCGCCGCGCCGGCAAGACCCTGGGCCGCCAGCTGTTCGTCGCCGGCCTGGCGATGATGCAGGTGATGATGTACGTGGCGCCGGCCTACCTGGCCGAGTCCGGCACCCTGGACGACGACATGGCCAGCCTGCTGCGCTGGGCCAGCCTGCTGCTGACCCTGCCGGCCGTCCTCTACTCGGCCCAGCCCTTCCTGCGCGGCGCCTGGGCCAGCCTGCGCGCCCGCGCGCTGGGCATGGACGTGCCGGTGGCGCTGGGCATCGTCGCCGCCTTCGGCGCCAGCCTGGTGGCCACCTGGCGCGGCCACGGCGAGGTGTATTTCGACTCGGTGACGATGTTCATCTTCCTGCTGCTGGCCAGCCGCTATCTGGAACTGCTGGCGCGCCGCAAGGCCGCCGGCGCGTTGGAAAAACTGCAGCACGCCCTGCCCGCCGCCGCCACCAAACTGGCCGACTGGCCGGCCAGCCGCGCCGGCGCCGTGGTGCCGGCCGCCGCGCTGGCGGCCGGCGATTTCATCCTGGTCAAGCCGGGCGAGGCGGTGGCGGCCGACTGCGCCATCGTCGACGGCCGGACCGCGCTCGACCTGTCGCTGCTCAGCGGCGAGAGCGCGCCGCAGCGCCGTGGCGTCGGCGACGAGGTGCCCGGCGGCGCCATCAACGCCAGCGCCGCCGTGGTGGCGCGGGTGCTGCGGCCGAGCCGCGACAGCACCTTGTCCGACCTGGTCCGCCTGATCGACCGCGCCGGCCAGGACAAGCCGCGCATCGCCCAGTGGGCCGACCGCGTCGCCGCCTGGTTCGTCGGCGCGCTGCTGCTGTTCGCCGCCGCCACCTTCGTCTTCTGGCGCTGGTACGCGCCCGAGCTGGCCTGGCCGGTGGCCATCGCCGTGCTGGTGGTGTCCTGCCCCTGCGCGCTGTCGCTGGCGACGCCGAGCGCGCTGGCCGCCGCCATCGACCGCCTGCTGCGCCGTGGCGTGCTGGTGGTCGGCCCGCACACCCTGGAAACCCTGCACCGCGCCAGCCACATCGTGTTCGACAAGACCGGCACGCTGACCCTGGGCCGGCCGCAGTTGCAGGACACCGCCCTGCTCGGCCCGATGCGGCGCGAGCACTGCCTGCGCCTGGCCGCCGCGCTGGAGGCCGACAGCGCCCATCCGCTGGCGCGCGCCCTGCGCGCCGCCGCGCCGGCCGAGGAGCCGCTGCAGCCGGCCTACTGGTGGCAGGCGGAGAAGATGGTCGAAGTGCCCGGCCAGGGCCTGGAGGGCTGGCTGCACGGCCGCCAATACCGCCTGGGCAGCGCCAGCTTCGTCGCCGGCCTGAGCGGCGCGGCGGCCGAACCGGAGCACGCCGTGCCGGACGGCATGACGCCGGTCTACCTGGGCGGCGCCGGCGACTGGCTGGCCTGCTTCCATCTGCAGGACGGCCTGCGGCCGGACGCCGCCGCCACCGTCGACTACTTCCGCCGCGCCGGCAAGAACATCGTCCTGCTCAGCGGCGACCAGCACGCCCTGACCGCGCAGGTCGGCGCCCGCCTCGGCATCGCCGAGGCGTCCGGCGGCTACCTGCCGGAACAAAAGCTGGCTTATGTGCAGCGCCTGCAGCAACAGGGCGCCGTGGTGGCGATGGTCGGCGACGGCATCAACGACGCCGCCGTGCTCAGCGCCGCCGACGTCTCCTTCGCCATGGGCTCGGGCGCCGCGCTGGCCCAGGCCCACGCCGACGCCGTGCTGCTGTCGGGCCGGCTGGCCTCGGTGGCCGACACGGCGCGCACGGCGGCCAAGGCGATGCGGGTGATCCGGCAGAACCTGGCCTGGGCCACCGTGTACAATCTGCTGGCGATCCCGGCCGCCGCGCTGGGCTACCTCAATCCCTGGCTGTCCGGCGTCGGCATGGCGCTCAGCTCCGCCGTCGTGGTGGCCAACGCAATGCGCCTGCGGCGCGACTGAACCGCCATGGAAGCTCTTTTTCTGCTCGTCCCCCTGTCCGTCATCATGGTCTTCGTCGCCCTGTGGGTGTTTTTCAGCGCCTCCGACGGCGGCCAGTTCGACGACCTGGTCGGCCCCGGCATGCGCGTGCTGCAGGACGACGATTCGAGCCCGCCCGCCGCCCCGGCCGGCCCGGTTGACGCGGCGCAGCAAAATGGTGATTCCACGCATTAATTCAATCAGGCAATTTTGATCTGAATCAAAGTTTTTGAAGGTTCGAACCCGTATTCTGTGATTTACATCATCGAAGTAATCTCGGGAGAGAATCAAGTGGATCAAGCACTGAACTACAACTACAAAATCGTGAAGCAATTCGCGATCGCAACGGTAGTCTGGGGCATCATCGGCATGCTGGTCGGCGTCATCATCGCCGCCCAACTGGCGTGGCCTGCCCTGAACCTGGACATACCCTGGCTGACCTACGGACGGCTGCGTCCGCTGCACACCAACGCCGTCATCTTCGCCTTCGGCATCTGTGGCCTGTTCGCCACCTCCTACTACGTCGTGCAGCGCACCTGCCAGGTGCGGCTGTTCTCCGACAAGCTGGCCGCCTTCACCTTCTGGGGCTGGCAGGCGGTGATCCTGAGCGCCGTCGTCACCCTGCCGCTGGGCTACACCCGCGGCAAGGAGTACGCCGAGCTGGAATGGCCGATCAGCATCCTGATCGCCGTCGTCTGGATCGCCTACGCCATCGTCTTCTTCGGCACCCTGCTCAAGCGCAAGGTCAAGCACATCTACGTCGCCAACTGGTTCTTCGCCGGCTACATCCTGGCCGTGACCATCCTCCACGTGGTCAACGGCGCCAGCATGCCGGCCTCGCTGTTCAAGTCCTACTCGGCCTACTCGGGCGTGCAGGACGCCATGATCCAGTGGTGGTACGGCCACAACGCGGTCGGCTTCATCCTCACCGCCGGCTACCTGGGCATGGTCTACTACTTCATCCCCAAGCAGGCCGAGCGGCCGGTGTACTCCTACCGCCTGTCGATCGTCCACTTCTGGGCGCTGATCTTCACCTACATGTGGGCCGGTCCGCACCACCTGCACTACACCGCTCTGCCCGACTGGACCCAGTCGCTGGGCATGGTCTTCTCGCTGATCCTGTTGGCGCCGTCGTGGGGCGGCATGATCAACGGCATCATGACCCTGTCGGGCGCCTGGCACAAGCTGCGCACCGACCCGATCCTGAAGTTCATGATCGTCTCGCTGTCGTTCTACGGCATCGCCACCTTCGAAGGTCCGATGATGTCGATCAAGACCGTCAACGCCCTGTCGCACTACACCGACTGGAGCATCGCCCATGTCCACGGCGGCGCCCTGGGTTGGGTCGGCTTCATCACCATGGGCTCGATCTACTACCTGCTGCCGCGCATGGCCGGCGACACCAAGATGTGGAGCACCAAGCTGATCGACGTGCACTTCTGGGTCGCCACCATCGGCATCGTGCTGTACATCGCCGCGATGTGGATCGCCGGCGTGATGCAGGGCCTGATGTGGCGCGCGGTCAACCCCGACGGCACCCTGACCTACACCTTCGTCGAAGGCGTCAAGGCCACCTATCCCTACTACGTGGTGCGGGTCGCCGGCGGCCTGCTGTACCTGACCGGCATGTGCCTGATGGGCTACAACACCTACATGACGCTGCGCAACCGCGCCACCGTGACGGCCCGCATTCCCGCGCTGGCGGCGGCTCACGCCTAAACCCTGGAGCTGACGATGAAATTTACCCATGAATGGATTGAAAAGAACCCCTGGCTGCTGATCGCCCTGGTGACCGTGGTGGTCAGCATCGGCGGCGCGGTCGAGATCATCCCGCTGTTCTTCCAGAAGTCGACCACCGAGCCGGTGGCCGGCCTGAAACCCTACTCGCCGCTGCGCCTGGCCGGCCGCGACATCTACGTGCGCGAAGGCTGCTACAACTGCCACTCGCAGATGGTGCGGCCGTTCCGCGCCGAGACCGAGCGTTACGGCCACTACTCGGTGGCCGGCGAGTTCGTCTACGACCGGCCGTTCCAGTGGGGTTCCAAGCGCACCGGGCCGGACCTGGCGCGCGTCGGCGGCCGCTACAGCGACGAATGGCACAAGACCCACTTGAACAATCCGCGCGACGTGGTGCCCGAGTCGAACATGCCGAACTACCCCTGGTTGTCGACCACCAAGCTGGTGCCGCAGGAGATCGTGCCGAAGATGCGCGCGCTGCGCCGCCTGGGCGATCCGTACAGCGAGGCCGAGATCGCCGCCGCGCCCGAGGCGCTCAAGGACAAGACCGAAGAAGACGCCCTGATCGCCTACCTGCAAGGCCTGGGCACATTAATCAAAACGAGGAACTAGCATGGTTATCGACAACCTGTTCGACCGCGCCAGCAGCGTGATGACGGTGATTTCCTTCATCACCTTCATCGGCATCATGTGGTGGGCCTTCTCCCGCCGTAACACGGACAATTTCGCCGAGGCGGCGCAACTGCCCTTCGCCGACGAGGAGACCCCCCATGTCTGATTTCACCAGCGGTTTCTGGAACATCTACATCGTCGTGCTGACCATGCTCGGCGTGTTCGGCTGCGGCATCCTGCTGTACGCCCAGTCGAAGCACAAGCTGCAGCCTGGCGAGTCGGCCGCGCCCGGCGCGCCGGTGGGCACCACCGGCCACGTCTGGGACGAGGACCTGACCGAGCTGAACACGCCGATGCCGCGCTGGTGGATGTGGTTGTTCTACATCACCATCGTGTTCGGCCTGGCCTATCTGTTCCTGTACCCGGGCCTGGGCACCTACGCCGGCAGCCTGGGTTGGAAATCGACAGGCGAGTACCAGGCCGAGCTGAAAAAGGCCGACGCCGACTACGGCCCGCTGTTCAGCCAGTACCTGAAGCAGGACCTGAAAGCGGTGGCCGCCGATCCCAAGGCCCACGCCATGGGCGAGCGCCTGTTCCTGACCTACTGCGCGCAGTGCCACGGCTCCGACGCGCGCGGCAACAAGGGCTTCCCCAACCTGACCGACAAGGACTGGTTGCACGGCGGCGCGCCCGACGTCATCAAGACCACGATCATGCACGGCCGCAACGGCGTGATGCCGAGCATGGCCGCCGCGCTGGGCAGCGACGCGGACGTCGAGAACGTCGCCCAATACGTGCTGAGCCTGTCCGGTTCGACTTCCGACCCGATCAAGGCGGTGTTCGGCAAGGCCAAGTTCGGCGCCTGCATGGCCTGCCACGGCGCCGACGCCAAGGGCAACCAGGCGCTGGGCTCGCCCAACCTGACCGACAAGGTGTGGCTCTACGGCGGCAGCGCCGAGACCATCATGGAAACCATCCGCAAGGGTCGCAACAACACCATGCCGGCCTTCTCGGACTTCCTCGGCGAGGGCAAGGTGCATGTGCTGGCCGCCTACGTGTGGAGCTTGTCGAACGAGGTCAACCAATCTGCCGCCGCCGCCGCCAAGCCCGCCGGACAGCAGTAAGAAGAGCAGTATCTGAGCGATGAACGCACCACAACCACAAGTCATCAAGATGTACGCCGCCCGCGAGGAGATTTATCCGCGCGAGACCAAGGGACGCTACGCCAACATCCGTTGGCTGTGCGTCTGGCTGACCCAGCTCGCGTTCTACGGGCTGGCTTGGCTGAGCTGGAACGGACGGCAGGCCCTGCTGTTCGACCTGGCCGCCCGCAAGTTCTATATTTTCGGCCTGGTGCTGTGGCCGCAGGACTTCATTTACCTGGCCGCCCTGCTGATCATCAGCGCCTACCTGTTGTTCCTGGCGACGGCGATGGCGGGGCGGGTCTGGTGCGGCTTCGCCTGCCCGCAAACGGTGTACACCGAGATGTTCTTGTGGATCGAACGCAAAATCGAGGGCAAGCGCAGCGCGCGCATGGCGCTCGACAAGCAGGGACCGTCCGCCGCCAAGTATCTCAAGAAGACCGCCAAGCACCTGGCCTGGGGCGCGCTGGCGCTGTGGACCGGCTTCACCTTCGTCGGCTATTTCACTCCGATCAAGACGCTGGCGCACGAGGTGCAGACGCTCAACTTCGGTCCCTGGGAATGGTTCTGGGTGCTGTTCTACAGCTTCGCCACCTACGGCAACGCCGGCTGGATGCGCGAGCAGGTGTGCAAGTACATGTGCCCCTACGCCCGCTTCCAGAGCTCGATGTTCGACCGCGACACCCTCATCATCACCTACGACGGCAAGCGCGGCGAACCGCGCGGCGCCCGCCGCCGCGACGAGGAGGCCAACGCCAAGCTGGGCTCCTGCATCGACTGCACCATGTGCGTGCAGGTCTGCCCGACCGGCATCGACATCCGCGAGGGCCTGCAATACGAGTGCATCGGCTGCGCCGCCTGCATCGACGCCTGCAACGACGTGATGGACAAGGTCGGCCAGCCGCGCGGCCTGATCCGCTACAGCACCGACCACGCCATGGCCGAGAACTACACGACGGCGCAGATCCGCGCCCACGCGCTGCGCCCGCGCGTGCTGATCTACACCGCCATCCTCGGCCTGATCGTGGCCGCCGTCTGCACCGCGCTGTGGTTCCGCATGCCGCTCAAGCTCGACGTGATCCGCGACCGCGGCACCCTGGGCCGCGAGGTCGAGGACGGCATGATCGAGAACGTCTACCGCTTGCAGATCATGAACACCACCGAGCAGCCGCACACCTACCGCATCACGGTCAAGGGTTTGGCCACATTGACCCAGTTGACCGGCGACACCGTCAAGGTGGCGGCGACCGAAACGCTGGCCTATCCGATCCGCCTGCGCACCGCGCACGGCGTCGGCCAAAAGGGTTCGAACAAGATCGACATCGAACTGGTGTCGATCGACGACCCCAGCCTGCACGTACGTGAACACGCGGTCTTCTTTGTGCCGCGTTAAGGAGAGCAAGATGCCTGAAGTGATTCCGATCAACGCCCGCGCCGACTCGGCCGCGCCCTGGTGGCGCCACCGCTGGCCCTGGCTGCTGATGGCCGGCCCCGCCTTCGTGGTGGTGGCCGGCAGCTACACCGGCTACCTGGCCTACCAGGGCCAGGACGCGCTGGTGGTGGGCGACTACTACAAGCAGGGCAAGGCGATCAACCAAGACCTGCGGCGCGACCGCGCCGCCAGCGCCCTGGGGCTCAAGCTGGCGCTGCGCTACGCCGCCGGCGACGGCCTGCTGAGCGGCCGCATCGGCGGCGCCGGGCAGGCCGTGCCCGGCCGCCTGCTGTTGCAGCTGTCGCACGCCACCCAGCCGGAGAAGGACGTGCAACTGGCGATCCAGCCGGACGCCGACGGCGTCTTCAGCGTGCCGCTGCCGATGCTCGAACGCAGCCGCTGGATCGTCCAGGTGGAAAGCGAAAAACGCGACTGGCGCCTGGCCGGCACCTGGAGCTGGCCGGCCCAGCACGAGATCCTGCTGCAGGCCGACCCGCAGCTGGCGCCGGCCGAGTAGGCCGCCGCCGCGCCGCCGCCGCGCCGCTGTTGTGCCGATCGCGCGGTGGCCGCGACAAGTGCGAATCCGCATTGGATGAGGCGGTCACCGGCCATCCTCGCCTATAGGTTCATCGCCTATCGGGCCTTACATTTGCCACGGCCGGGGGTTTGACAATGCACCCGTCAACGGGTATATTCGAGTGGCAGTCCTACAGCCCCTATAGTTCAGTGTCAATGCGCTCAGCAGCAAGCAAATTTGACAGTCTATGGGATAAGCCAAGGGGGCTGTTTTACGTTTACCTCTGCCTTTCCTCCATTTATATTCCAGCAACCTGCAATTTATTTCTTTGCCCCTGCCGGCAATCCATCCGGAATCACATCGTCGATGTGCACGCTTCCAAAGAAATCTGAACGGATCGGCACCACCAATTGGTAAGTGATATTTGGGTAGTCACCCATTGGGCCAAAGCCCAAGTGGATGCGTGAGCCATCGGCGGCGGCACCGGCCACCGCCGCATCGGAACAGCCTGCCTCCAGCCAGTCGATGTACTGTTGCCCCGTAAATTGGTCCTTGATAACCCTGCTGTTGTAGCCGTGGCGAGGCTTCAAATCCACATTGGCTGGGCAAAGGTAATCTGCTCGTTTCCAGAGGCCAACCAGCAGTTGCTGTAGGTCGGCCTGTTGCTGTGACGTCAGCTTTACCGCATTGCTGATAGTTACCTTCTCCAGTTTTCCACTTGCTTGGACGCGCGCAACATATTCGCCGAGCACGCGCAGCGCCACCGTCGTCATTGGCATATGAATTTACTCAGCTGAAAGGATGAAGCTTACCCAATAACCACGGCCTGTGCGGCTTGCCGACCGCCGCTCGCCACACCTAGCCGCAGGTCTGCGTGCCGGCCGTGATGGCTTTCAGCCTGGCCGGATTGAGCAGCTCGATTTCGCGGTTGCTGACGCGCAGCAGGCCTTCCTTTTTGAACTTCGACAACAACCGGCTGATGCTCTCGATGGTCAGCCCCAGGTAGTTGCCGATCTCCTCGCGCGACATGCGCAGCTGGAAGCTGTTGGGCGAGTAGCCGCGCGCCTCGTAGCGCGACGACAGGTTGACGATGAAGGCGGCGAAGCGCTGGGTCGCCTGCATATTGCCCAGCAATAGCATCACGCCCTGCTCGCGGGTGATCTCCTGGCTCATCATGCGGTGGAAATGGCGCAACAGGGCCGGCATGTCGACCAGCAGTTGCTGCAGGCTGGCGAAGGGGATCTCGCACACCTCGCTGTCCTCCAGCGCGATGGCGTTGCAGTGGTGGCGGTCGGTCGAGATGGCGTCCATGCCGAGCAGCTCGCCGGCCATCTGGAAGCCGGTGATCTGTTCGGCGCCGTCCGGGTTCAGCTGGTAGGTCTTGAAGTGGCCCAGGCGGATCGCGTACAGGCTGCCGAACGGGGCGCCGATGCGGAACAAGGTGCCGCCCCTGGCCACCTTGCGGCGCCGGCCGATGATCCGGTCGAGCCGGTCCATGTCGGCCATGTCCAGTCCCATGGGCAGGCACAGCTGGTGCATGCTGCAGGTGGCGCAGCGCGCGCGCAAATGCTCCAGCGTGGCGCCGGGCGGGGTCGGGGCGGGGAGGGCTTGGTTCATCTGGCCAGTGTAGCCTATTTGCCCCGCCGGACCGCCTATGCCGCAGTCAGGCAATCAAGTATTAATGCTTTAAAGAATGTAAATCAAGTGCGATGAACGATGTCGTTCCCGCCATTTTTTCGCGACCGCCGCCGGGGTTCAATCGCAGCCCGCCGTCAGCGGCCGCAGCGAGCCCACCGCGTAGCCCTGGGCGTAGTCCAGCCCCAGCTCGCGCACCATCGCCAGGGTCGGGCCGTCCTCGACGTACTCGGCGACGGTGCGGATGCCCATCACGTGGCCGACCTCGTTGATCGCCTTGACCAGCGCCCGGTTGATGGCGTTGTTGGCGATGTCGCGGATGAAGATGCCGTCGATCTTGAGGAAGTCCACCGGCAGCGCCTTCAGGTAGGCGAACGAGGACAGGCCGCTGCCGAAGTCGTCCAGCGAGAAGCGGCAGCCGAGCAGCTTCAGGCGCTCCATGAAGCTCTGCGCCTTGGGCAGGTTGGCGATCACCGCCGTCTCGGTGATCTCGAAGCAGACCTGCTCGGGGGCCACGGTGTAGCGGCCGAACTGTTCGAGGATGTAGTCGTGCAGGCCCTCGTCGCTCAGCGAGGTGCCCGACAGGTTGATCGAGTACTGCGCCGGCAGCGACTGGTGGCTGGCGATGAAGGCCTGCTCCGTGTTGAGGCTGTCGCGCACCGTGTGGATGTGGTGGCAGACGGCGCGGATCACCCAGCGGTCGATCGCCGTCATCATGTCGTAGCGCTCGGCGGCGGGGATGAAGGCGCCGGGCAGCACCAGCTCGCCCTTGGGGTTTTGGATGCGGATCAGCACCTCGTCGTGGCACTCGGGGTGGCTGTTCAGGCTGACGATGGGCTGGGCGTACAGGCGGAACAGGCGGCACTCGAAGGCCTCCTTGAGGCGCGACACCCACATCATCTCGCCGTGGCGCTGGGCCAGCCGCTGGTCCGACTCCTGGTACAGGTGGACGCGGTTGCGGCCGCGCTCCTTCGACAGGTAGCAGGCCTGGTCGGCGGCGATCAGCAGCTCGCTCATCGACTTGCTGTTGTGGTTGATCTCGACCACGCCGACGCTGGCGCCCAACTGGAAGGCGTGGCTGTCCCAGACGAAGCGGAAATCCTTGATGGATTGGCGCAGCTGGTCGGCGATCAGCATGGCGCGCTCGGGCGGGCAGTGCGGCAGCAGCACGCCCAGCTCGTCGCCGCCGAGGCGGGCCAGGATGTCGCTGTCGCGCATCTGCGTCTGCAGCATTTTGGCCAGCAGTTGCAGCAGCAGGTCGCCGGCGCCGTGGCCGCAGGTGTCGTTGACCACCTTGAACTGGTCCAGGTCCATGTAGAGCAACGCGTGCACATGGCCCTCGTGCTTGGCGCTGTGCAGGGCGGCGGCCACCTGGCGCTCGAACTCGTGGCGGTTGATCAGGCCGGTCAGCGCGTCGTGGCTGGCGTTCCACGACAGCTGCTTGCTCAGCTTGCGCTCGTGGCTGACGTCGCGGAACACCACCACGGCGCCGAGCAGTTGGCCGTCGTCCGACCAGATCGGCGCGGCCGACTCCTCGACGGCGACATGGCGGCCGTCGCGCGTGACCAGTTGCAACCGGCTGCCGACGGCGGTGTCGATCGCCTGGCACAGGCGCAGGCACTGGCGGGCGATGTGCTCGGGCGTGGCATGGCCGTTCTCGTCGACCAGACGCAGCGTCGTTTCGATGTCGCAACTGGCCGCCTGCTCCTTGCTCCAGCCGGTCAATTGTTCGGCGACGCGGTTGAGGTACTGGGTGCGGCCTTGCTGGTCGGTGGTGATGACGCCCTCGCCGATCGAGCGCAGGGTGATTTCCGCCAGTTCGCGCTGGCGCATCGTGCGCTGCTCGTCCGCCTTGCGCCGAGTGATGTCGCCGACCAGGCCCAGCGTGCCGACGGGCTCGCCCTGATAGTCGCAGAACACACTGGCCTGGGCGGACAGCCAGTGCACGCTGCCGTCCTGCCACAGCACCCGGTATTCGACGCCGTAGCCGCTGCGGCGGTCGACGCCGTCCTGCATTGCCGCCAGCAGGGTATCGCGGTCGTCGGCGTGGACCAGGTCGAGAAAACTGGCGAACGGTTGCACCAGCGGCGCCGCAGGCAGTCCCAGCAGCGCGGCGCCGGCGCCATCCCAATTGACGCTGCTGTCGATGACCATGCCATTGCTGAGTGTGGAATCCCAGATCGCCATCTGCGCCGCGTCGAGTGCCAATTGCCCCCTGTGTCAGGATAGTTGTCGCGTCATCTGATTTCTCGTAATCGTACAGGGGGCGGAGCAAAGACGGGCAGTG
This sequence comes from Rugamonas violacea, assembly GCF_016461825.1. Classification (GTDB taxonomy): domain Bacteria; phylum Pseudomonadota; class Gammaproteobacteria; order Burkholderiales; family Burkholderiaceae_D; genus Rugamonas. The sequence goes on from NZ_JAEMNU010000027.1 coordinate 34,072, forward strand.
AAACACTATTCAGCAG
>NZ_JAEMNU010000028.1:0-26507 GCF_016461825.1 Rugamonas violacea
GGCCCCCCCCCCCCGCGCCTGGCTTACTTGGCCAGGCCGAAGGGATCGTCGATGCTGTGGGCCGGCTCGGTGAACCATTTCGGACCGCTCTCGGTCATGTAGAAATGGTCCTCGTGGCGCACGCCGAACTCGCCGGGGATGCAGATCATCGGCTCGTTGGAGAAGCACATGCCGGACGCCAGCGGGGTGCGGTCGCCGCCGACCAGGTAGGGCCACTCGTGGATGTCGAGGCCGATGCCGTGGCCGGTGCGGTGCGGCAGGCCGGGCAGCTTGTAGCCGGGGCCGTAGCCGTCGGCCTCCAGCGAGCGGCGCGCGGCGCGGTCGACCTCCTCGCAGGGCACGCCCAGTTGGGCCGCCGCGAAGGCCGCCGCCTGCGCCGCCTTCTCGCTGTTCCACACGCTGCGCTGGCGCTCGCTCGGCGTGCCGTAGACGTAGGTGCGGGTGATGTCGGAGATGTAGTTGTGCAGCTTGCAGCCGGTGTCGATCAGCACCGTGTCGCCGGCTTTCAGCGTCTGCACGTAGCTGACGCCGTGCGGGTAGGCGGTGGCCTCGCCGAACAGCACGATGACGAAGTAGGAGCCCGGCGCGCCAACCTTGCGGTGGGCGCGCGCGATGAACTCCTCCACCTCGGTGGTGCTGATCCCCTCGCGCAGCATGCTGGCGGTGGCGACGTGGACGGCCAGCGTCATGTCCTTGGCGCGCTGCATCAGCGCGATCTCGGCGGCCGATTTGCGCGTGCGGCAGTGCGCCGTCACGCTGCGCGCGTTCTCCAGCGCGTAGCCGGCCGCCAGCGGGCGGATGCCGTCGTAGATGAAGAAGGCGGCGCTCTCGCAGATGCCGACGCGCGGCGGCCGCGCCGCGTCCGGCGCGACGCCCATCCGGCCCAGCACCTCGACGAACAGCCGGTAGGGACTCTCGTGCTCGTGCCAGCCGTTGACCGCGCCTTCGACCAGCATGAAGTCCTTCAGCGTGCTTTCCTCGAAGGCCGGGGCGATGTATTCCAGCGCGCCGCTGGCCGGCAGGATGGCGCCGACCATGCGCTCGCTGGCATGCCAGCGCGTGCCGGTGAAGTACAGCAGGTTGGAGCCGGCGTTCAGGTAGATCGCCGCGATGCCCTGGTCGCGCATATAGGCCTGGGCCTTCTCGATGCGCTGCTGGTGTTCCTCCTTGCCGATGGCGACCGCGCCTGCGGTCATGTCGGACAGGGTGGCCAATGCTTGTTCGATGCTGCTGCCGCCTATGCTCATTTTTTGTCTCCTGATGGTTTTCGGGGAGGCGCGGTTCTGTGTCCACGCCGCCGCCGATGATATCAGTTTTGTCGCGGCGGGTCGGCGGCGGGCTGGCCGCCCTGGGTGATTTTCAGGCCATCCTTCTGCGGCGTGAACAGGTCGGCCGGGTAGGTGAACAGCCAGTCGGCGTAGCGCGTCTTGCGGCGCAGGGCGGCGGCGTCGTCCTCGTCGAAGTTGTCCTGCTTGAGCGGCACCTTGTCCGACAGCGAATGCACGCCGACGATGCGGCCCTGCTGCAGCACCAGGCCCCATTCGGCCTTGCCGCTCATGGGGTCGGCGTACAGGCGGCGCAGGTGGCGCCGCGGGTTGGCGAAGCGCGGATCTTTCAGCAAGTCCTCCAGCCGCAACGGATACTGGTTCTGGCCGTTGATGGCGCCGTTGCCGGTGGCCTTCTGGTAGCGCTCGATGGCGGCGCGGAACTCGTGGCCGATGAAGATCAGTTCGCGCTCCTTGTCGCGCCGCGCCGCCGTGGCGAACAGGCCCGAGGCGACCACCAGGCCGACGCCCATGAAGGCCACCAGCAGCAGCGTCCACAGGTAGGCGAAGCCGCGCGCGGCTGCTCGCGGCGTTGCGGACGGCGCTGCGGATATGCGGCGCATGCTCACAACTGGCCGAAGGGCACGCCTTCGCGCGTGCGGCCCTTGGCGCCGCTGCGGATGTCGGCCACGCCGGGCTTGTCGGCGTCCTGCGAGGGCAGCAGCTGCCAAGTGACGGCCGATTCCGTCACCGGGTCCAGCGGCACGCTGCGGAAGTAGCGCTGCGTCACCAGGTCGGCCAGCGCGGCCGGGTACTCGCCCTTGTCGGCGTAGTACTTGTCGATCCCGCTGCGCAGCACCTGCAGGTTTTCGCGCAGCGCCACCTCCTTGGATTTTTCCACCGAGCCGAAGTAGCGCGGCAGCGCGATGGTGAGCAGCAGCGAGATGATGGCCAACACCACCAGCAGCTCGATCAAGGTGAAGCCGCGCTTGTGAACCGGATTCAGCATAGATTCACCATAGCCGCAGCGGCACGCCGTTCAGGCCCAGCTTGGGCGAGCGCGAGGCGACGTCGAACACGTCGTCGCCCTCGCTGGGGTTGTCGGGCGGCGAGTTGTAGCTGCGCGGCGCCCAGCTGGCCGCCGCGCCGTCGTTGCCGTTGGCGGCGAAGGGATCGCGCGGCAGGCGGCGCAGGAAGTAGATGTTCTGCTTGCGCGGGCTGCGCTCGTCCGGCACGCCGCGCACCAGGTCGTCGAGCTTCTTGGGGAAGCCGGAGTCGCCGATCGCCAGCTTGATGCGGCCGGCGTCGGCGGCCCGCTTGTAGGCGTCGATCGCCTCGCGCAGCTCGATCAGCGCGCCGCGCAGCTGGTGCTCCTTCTCGCGCTGCAGCGCCACCTGGGTCATCGGCACGGCCACCATCGCCAGCGTGCCCATGATGGCCAGCGTGATCATCAGCTCGATGAAGGTGAAGCCGCGCGCGCGGCGGGCCACGCCGACCCGGCCGGCCATGCCCGGCATGCCCTCCATGCCGCCCGTGCCCACCATGCTCACCATGTTCACTATTGACCCTTCTTCGGCGTGTTGTTGGGCGTGGCGCCCGGCTTGGTCCGGCTGCTCGTCGGCGCCGGCTCGGACCCCGGCGGCGGCGCGGGCGGCGCGGGCGAGGCGACGGGGGCGGCGTCGGCATCGCTGCTGGCCGCCGCGCCGCCGGTCATGGCGTTGCCGCCGCCGGTCATCGGCGAGGCGCCGCTTTCCTGCGGCGCCTCCGGCAAGGCCGGCGTGGCGGAGCCCGCGCCGGCCAGCAGCGGGCCGCGGCCGCCGATGTCGGTCTCGGTGCCGGAGTTGAACTCGGCGGCGCTCAGCTCGGGGCGGCGGATGGCGCGCAGCACACGCGGCGTGATCGACAGCACGATCTCGCTGCGCAGGCTATCGTCCTTGTGGCTGCCGAACAGGCGGTTCAGCACCGGCATCTCGCCGACGCCGGGCACGTGGTTGCCGGAGGCGCGGTCCTCGTCGCTGATCAGGCCGGCCAGCACCTGGGTCTCGCCGTCCTTCAGGCGCAGCGTGGTGGTGGCGCTGCGCGTGCCGATCTGGTAGGCCTGGGTGCCGGATTTGCTGGTCACCACCTTGATGACGTTGCTGACCTCCAGGTTGATCTTGATGGCCACCTCGTCGTCCAGATAGACGTTCGGTTCGACGTCGAGTTTGAGGCCGACGTCGACGTAGTTGACGCTGTCCGAGCTGACGCCGTTGTTGGTGGTGACGGTGATGACCGGCACGCGGTCGCCGATCAGCACCTTGGCCTTGTCCTTGTTGCGCACGCGGATGCGCGGATTGGCCAGCAGATTGCTGTCGCTGTCGGTCAGGCCGGCCTTCAGCACCACCGGCCCGAGGCCCAGCTTGATGTTCTGGCCGTTGATGTGGCGCAGGTCGTTGACATACAGGCCGTTCTGCGAATTGGCGGCGCCGCCCAGGGTCAGGGTGGCGCTGTCCGGCCACTCGATGCCGAGCTCCTGGATGCGCGAGCGCTTCACCTCCAGCACCTCGACCTCCAGCATCACCTCCGGGTCGGCCAGGTCCTGCACGGCGATGATGCGTTCGGCCATGCGGATCATCGCCGGCGTGTCGCGCATGATGATGATGCCGGTGCGCTCGTCGGTGACCAGGTCGCGCGCCTTGAGCAGGGTCTTCAGCGAGAAGGCCACGGTCTTGACGTCGCCGTTGGTGAGGAAGAAGCTGCGCACCAGCAGCTGCTGGTAGTCCTTCACCTTCTGCGGCGTGTTCGGGTAGATGGTGACCGAGCGATCGCCGGTGACGGTTTGCTCCAGCTGGTTGGCGGCCAGCAGCATGCCGATGGCCTCCTCGATGCTGGTGTCGCGCACCGAGATGGTGGCGCGGATGTTGGGATCGACCTCGCGGTCGAAGACGAAGTTCAGGCCCGACACCTTGCTGATGAAATCGAACACGGCGCGCAGCGGCGCGTCGCGGAACTCCAGCGTGACCGGCTTGCGGTAGGCCGCCGCCAGCCGGCCTCCTGCCGGGCGCAGGCGGCCCATGGCGTCGTTCAGCCGCGTCTTCAGGCGCAGCGCGTCGCGCTGGTTGGGCCGTTCCAGCAGCACCGGGCGCAGCAGATCCTGCGCCTGGCCGACGTTGGCCTCGCCGCCGCGTTCGAGCAGCGCCTCGGCGGCGCTCAGCGCCAGTTGGTGGCGGCGGTCCTGCGCCAGCGCCTCCAGGCCCTGGCGCGCCGCCACGTTGTCGGCGTCGATGCTCAGCGCCTGGTTGTAGGACTGTTCGGCGCCGGCCAGGTCGCCCTTCAGGCGCAGCGCGTCGGCGCGCTTGTTCATGGCCTGGACCAGGCGCAGTTTGCGGTTCAGCAGGACGATGCGGAATTCGGCGTTGTGTGGATCGTCGCGCGCCGCCTGCTCCAGCTTGGCCAGGCCCGGTTCGATCTGGCCGGCGTCGAGCAGGGCGTTGCCCTCCTTGAAGGTCTGGCTGCCGGCGCAGGCCGTCAGCAATAGTATCGACAGCAGCGCAGGCAGCAGGGCGGGCAGCAGCGTGGGCAGGCCGGTGGTGGCGGTGTTTTTCAATTCGTGTCCCCTACGACCAGTGATTGTTTTTGATTCAGCGGCAAATAGATGAAGTGCAGGGCGTCGGCGCCGACGCTGTCGAGCACATAGCGCTCGTCGATCTTGTCGCCGGCATGGGCGACGATGTTGCGGCCGTCCAGCTGCAGGAAGAAGGCGGTCTTGCCCTCGTCGACGAAGCGGCCCATGAACAGGAAGGGCAGCGGCGGCGCGCCGGCCGGCCCGGCCGGCTTGGCTGGCGCCGCCGCAGTTTGTTCCGACTGCGCCGGTATGGGTTTCTTCGGCGCCTCCGGCTGCCAGCTTTGCTTGGCGAAGACGTTGCCCAGCTCCTCCTCGTCGTCGGCGACGCGGGCCTGGATGCGCAGCGCGTTGGCGGCATCGGCCTGTTCCGCCGGGATCAGCGGCGTGGCCGGCAGAACCGGCACGGCGGCCGGCGCGCTGGCGGGGCGCTCACGCGTGCTGGCGCCGGCGGGGCCGACCACGCCGCCGTCCTGGTCCGGCGCGAAGTAGGCGGCGATCAGCGTCGCGCCGGCGGCGGCGATCAGCAGCTTTCTCATGGCCGGCCACCGCGCTGGCGTACCAGCAGCTGGAACTGGATGCGCGCCTCGACCTCGCCGGCCTCGATCTGCTCGCGGCGCAAGGCCACCGAATCCAGCGTCAGCGTCGGCAGCGCCTGTAGCGCGGCCAGGATGAAGGCCTGCAGCTTGGCGTAGTCGGCCTTGATCGGCAGCGTGATCTGGTAGCGGGTGAAGCCGCCGCGCGGCTCGGATTGGGCCTTGTAGTCGGCCTTGGCCAAGGTGACGCCGTTGGCCTGGGCCACCTTGACCAGCTCCTGCAACTGGTCGGGGATCATCTCGTGTGCCGGCAGGTAGGCGTGGAAGGCGGCCACCGCGGCGGCGTCGCCGCTGCCCGGCGCGGCCGCCGCGACCGGCTGGGCGGCGACACGGGCGGCCTGCGCCAGCTGGCGGGTCAGTCCGATCTGGCGCCGCTCCAGGTCGGCGCCGTGCCACAGCGCCAGGGCCGCCAGCGCCAGCGCGGCGAGGCCGCCCAGCGCGCCGGCGCCGAGCCGGCGCGCCATGCGTTTGGCCTGCCACAGCAGGCGCGGCGCCAGGTTGGCGGGCAGGCGCAGGCTGCTCGCCGGGCGCGGGTTCATTGCCGCCATTGGGCCTCCAGCTGGAATCGATAGGCATGGTCGGCCGCCGTCGTGCTCATCTCGTGCTTGACCAGGTAGACCGACTTGAACAGCGTTTGCTGGTTGAGGAAGGCCAGGTAGTTGAGCATGTCCTGTGCCGTCTCCGCCTCGGCGCCGATCTTCAGCGCGCCGGCCGGGTTGTCCGCCATGCCCTTGGCGGCGACGCCGCCCGCCTCGTTCAGCTCCAGCTCGGGCTGGCCGTTCAGGTCCAGCGACAGCAGGGCGACGCGGATGTCGCGCGGCGCCTGCAAAGTTTTGATCAGGCGCGCCACCGGCAGATTGAGTTGGCGCACCGCCTCGGCGATGGTTTTCAGTTGCAGGTCCAGCTCGCGCTGACGGGCCGGTTCGAGCACGACGCGGGATGCCGGGCGCGGTTGCGCCTGCGCCAGCTGCGCCTGCAGGCGCTGCACGTCCTGCCACTGGGTCAGCCAGTTGGCGCCGGCCGGCAGCAGCGCCAGCAGGCCGGCGGCCAGCAGCGCCAGGCGCCAGCCGCGCGTCGCCGCGCCGCCGTTCTGGTGGATCAGGTTCAGCCGGCTGGCGCCCGCTGCCGCGCCGATGTGGCGCACTTCGCTCAAGTCGCTCATGCCGCCTCCATCAATGCGCCCGGCGCCATGGCCGGCGTGCCGTAGGGGCCGGCCACCAGCTTGAACTGCGGCGCCAGCAGCTCCTGCGGCCGGGTGGCGCCGCTCATGTCGACCACCAGGATCTCGCCGATGCCAGCCAGTTCGGGCGCGCGCAGCGTCCAGCGCTGCCAGGCCTGGGCCAATTCGGCGTGCCAGCCGGCGCCGCAGGGCTGCGACTGGATCGCCGCGATGCCGCCGCGCGCCAGCGCGGCCAGCGTCATGCGGCCCGGCTCGACCACGGCGAAGGCCTGCGGTTTGGCCGGCGCCAGCGTGCGCCACACCGCGCCCAGCAGCGGTTCGATCACGCAGCAGCGCCGGCCCTGTTCTTCGGCCACCTGGCGCAGGCCTTGCAGCAGCGCCGCGTCGACGCCGCAGACCAGGCGCGGTTGGCCGTAGGGGGCGTCGTCGGCGCACAGGCTCCAGCCGCGCGCGGCGTCGCCATACACGGCGGCCAACTGGTTGTGCAGGAAGCGCGCCGCGCCCGGTTCGGCCAGCAGGGCCTCGCTCCATGGCGCCAGCACCAACTGGCACCAGCGTCCGGCCAGGCTGATCTCCAGCGGCGCCTTGGCGGCCCGGGCGGCGGCGCGCGCCTCGGCGGGGGCGGCGGCGTGCGGGCGGGCGTGTGGCGCGCTGGCGGCCGGGCCGGGCTGGCGCGCGCGGGCCAGATACTCGCGCAGCGCGTCCAGCGCGCCCTGCCAGTGGCCGTCCGGGTTGGCGTAGGCCAGGCGCTGGGCGCCGGCCGGCTCGGCCCGGCGGCCCCGGCGCGGCAGCGCCAGCAGCTGTTGCGGCCCCAGATGCAGGCACAGCGTGGTCGGCGCGAGGCGATCAATAAGTGACACGGTTCAGCTCCGTCAAAGTGGTTTCGCCCAGCCGCACCAGGTCCAGCGCGGCTTCGCGCGCCAGGCGGAAGCCCATGCCCGCCGCCTCCTCCTTCATGCGGCTGACCGGGGCGCGGGTGCAGATCATCTCGCGCATGGCGTCGTTCAGGATCAGCACCTCGGCCACCGCCTTGCGGCCCTTGTAGCCGGTGCCGCGACAGTGGCCGCAGCCGGCGCCGGCCATGAAGCGCCAGCCGGCCACCTGCGGCGCCGTCAGGCCGCTGTCGCGCAGCTCCTGCGCGTCCGGCGTCGTGTCGAGCGCGCAGTGCTCGCAGTTGAGCCGCAGCAGGCGCTGCGCGACGATGCCGTTCAAGGCCGCCGCGAAGCTGTAAGGGTCGACCCCCATGTGCAGGAAGCGGCCGACCACGTCGAACACGTTGTTGGCGTGGACCGTGGTGAACACCAGGTGGCCGGTCAGCGAGGCCTGCACGGCGATCTGCGCCGTCTCGTCGTCGCGGATCTCGCCGATCATGATCTTGTCCGGATCGTGGCGCAGGATCGAGCGCAGGCCCCGGGCGAAGGTCAGGCCCTTCTTTTCGTTGACGGGGATCTGCAGCACGCGCGGCAGGCGGTATTCGACCGGGTCTTCGATGGTGACGATCTTGTCGCGGCCGGTGTTGATCTCGGTGATGGCGGCGTACAGCGTGGTGGTCTTGCCGGAACCGGTCGGCCCGGTCACCAGCAGCATGCCGTGCGGCTTGGCGGCCAGGCGGCGGATCTGGACGATGGCGTCGGCGTTCAGGCCCAGGCTTTCCAGCCGCAGCGCGGCGGCGGCCTCGGTCAGGGCGCGCCGGTCGAGCAGGCGCAGCACCGCGTCCTCGCCGAAGATGTTGGGCATGATGGAGACGCGGAAGTCGATCTCGCTGCCCTTGACGCGCACCTTGAAGCGGCCGTCCTGCGGAATGCGGCGCTCGGCGATGTCGAGGTCGGCCAGCACCTTGATGCGCGAGATGACCTGCTCGGCCATTTGCAGGCCCTGCACCTGGCCGGCCTGCACCAGCACGCCGTCGACGCGGTACTTGATGACCAGGCTGGCGACGTCGCATTCGAGGTGGATGTCGGAGGCCTGGAACTTCAGCGCGTCGTAGATGGTCGAGTTGACCAGCTTGACCACCGGGCTGCTGTCCTCGCTGATGCGGATCAGCGAGATGTCCTCGACGTTCTGGTCCAGGTTCGCGCCCGGCTCGCCGTCGTCGTCGCCCATCTCCTGCATGGCCTGCTGCACGCTTTCCAGTTGCACCAGGTAGGCGGCCAAGTCGTCGGCGTGGGCCAGCGCCACGCTGAAGGCGGCGCCGGCGGCGTAGTCGGCCCACTGCAGCAGATCGTCGGCGAAGGGGTCGCCGACCACCAGCACGGGCGTGCCGGCCTGCGGGCAGTGCAGCAGCACGCAGTCGCGCTGGGCGCAGTCGGTGTAGGGCAGCAGCTCGAAGGCCGGGCGCGCCGCCTGCAGGCGCGCCATGTTCCAGGCCGGGTAGCAGAACAGCGCGGCCAGCTGGCGGGTGAACTCCTCCGGAGTCAGGCCGGCCAGCTCCTGCAGCACGGCCAGTTGCGGCCGGCCCTGCGCCTGGGCGGCGGCGCGCGCCGCCTGCAGCAGCTCGGCGCTGAGCACGGCCGGTTCGCGCGCGTTCACGACAGGCTCCCGGCCAGCTCGAAGATCGGCATGTACATCAACACCACGACGCCGCCGATGACCACGCCGATCAGCGTCATCAGCAGCGGTTCGAGCAGGCGCGAGGCCCAGTCGACCCAGCGGGCGAACTCCTCGTCGTGGAACTTGGCCGAGCGCTCCAGCATGTCGCCCAGGCGGCCGGTGTTCTCGCCCACCTTGAGCAGCGACTGCGCCACCGGCGTGGCCAGGCCGTTTTGCTCCAGCGCGGCGGAGAAGGGCAGGCCCTGCTCGACGGCGCGGCGGGTGCGCAGCAACTGCTCGCGTTGCTGCGGCATCAGCATGGCGCCGCTCATCGCCAGCGCCTTGGACAGCGGTATGCCGGCGTGCAGCAGCAGGCTGAGGGCGCGGTACAGGCGCGCCAGACGGAACTCGGCGGCCTTGGCCGCCAGCAGGGGCAGGCGCAGCACGGCCAGCAGCAGGCGGGCGCGCAGCGCGGCGTTGCCCAGGCCGAGCACCAGCGCGGCGACGGTGGCGCCCAGCGCGGCCAGGCATAGCCACGGGTGGGCCGCCAGCGACTGGCCGAAGGCCAGCAGCATCTGCGACATCCAGGGGATTTCGCGGCCCGAGCTCTCGTAGACCACGCTGAACTTGGGCACCACGTAACCGAGCAGGAACAGGGTGACCAGGGTGCCGACGGCCAGCAGCATGGTCGGATAGATCGCCGCCGACACCAGCTTCTTGCGGATCGCGTCGAACTGCAATTGGTAGGCGACGAAACGGGCCAGCGCCTCGGGCAGGTTGCCGGAGCGTTCGGCGGCGTGCACGGTGGCGACGTAGAGGTCGGGGAAGACGGCCGGGAAGCCGGCCAGCGTGTCGGAGAAGCTCTGGCCCTGCTGCAGGGCCAGGCGGATCGCCGCCAAGGTGGCGCGGGCGCCGGCGCGGTTCTCCTTGTTGTGCAGCGTGGCCATGGCCTCGCTCAGGTTGAGGCCCGCTTCGAGCAGGGCCAGCAGCTCCTGGCTGAACTGCAGCAGCGGGAAGGGCTGGCGGCTGCGCGCGCCGGCCGCCGCCGCGCCGGCGTTGGCACCGGCCCGGCCGCTGTCGGCGCCGGCGATGGCCAGCACGCGCCAGCCGTTGCGCGCGGCTTGGCGGAGCGCCTCGGCCTCGCTGGCGGCGTCGATCGCCACGGCGCGCGGTCCGGCGCCGCCCTGTACCTGGAGATGGAACTGCATCGCGGCCTCAGGCGGGCCACCCCGGCGCGGTGGGCGTGGTGGGGCGGGCGGCGGGCTGGGGCAAAATCTGTGTACGCATCGGTCGATCGCAATCGGAAAAAATGCAGAACAGTCGGGTAGGCTGACCACCATAGACTGCCGGTGTAAAAAAATCAACGTTGTTCGAACGCCTGTTGTAAAACGGCCCCGCCGGCATGGCGGGGCCGTTGTGCCACATGGCTAGCCGATTACTGGGTCAGCACGCTGACCTTGTCGACCACGAAGGAGGTTTGCAGCGAGGCGTCCTCGGTCATCGCGAACGAGATCTGCACGGTCTGGCCTTTGTACGCCAACAGGTTGAAGCTGCGCACTTGATAGCCGCTGGCCGCGTTCTTGTTGGAGTAGGTGGCCAGGGTGCCGAGCACCGCGCCGCTGCTGCTCTTCACGGTGACGACCAGCTTGTCATAGACGACGGCTTCGGTTTCGGCCGTGTCGATGTGCAGCGCGAAGCTCAGCGTGGCCGAAGTGGCCGCCGCCGGGATCGCCACGCTTTGCGTCAGCGTCTCGGTCGCGGTCGCGCCGTTACCACCCAGCCAGGCGAACTTGCTGCCCTCGTAGGCGGTCTGGCCGGCGTAGTTGCCGATCGCGCCGGTGCTGCCGCCCCAGCCGGTGGTGCCGGACTCGAAGCCGCCGTTGGTGACACGCTCGGTGCTGCCGCCGCTGCCGCCGGTGACCGTCAAGGTGGCGCCGCTGGAGGTGGCGCTGGTGGCCGGCGAGGCCGCGTCGGTGACGGTGGCGCTGAACACGGCGCCGTTGTCGGCCGTTTGCGCCGTCAACGAGTAGGTCGGCGAGGTGGCGCCGCTGATCACGGCGCCGTTGCGCAGCCACTTGTAGCTGTAAGGCGCGGTGCCGCCGCTGGCGCCGACCGTGAACGAGGCGGAGGCGCCGGGCGCCACCGTCACGCTGCTCGGCTGGGTCGAGATCGACACGCCGCCCGGCACGCCGGATTCGTCGACGTCGGCGCCGACGTTGATCGCCGCGTAGGCGCGCTTGACGGCGGTGGCCTCCTTGCTGCCCACGCCGTACAGCTCCTCGGCCGCCAGCAGCACCTTGCTGCGCGCGTCGGCGTAGTTGGTCAGCTGGGTGAACTTGGTGGTGTTGGCCTTGAACCAGATGCGGAAGGCCTTGTCGTTGCCGATACCGGTCATCGCCGCCGGGCTCTTGTTCAGGTAGGAGCTGTAATAGTCGCTGCTCGAGCTAGAGTTCGAGCCCTGCGACAGGAAGTAGAACATGCGGTTGTTCGGGCCGCTGCTGTAGTGGACGTTGAGGTTGCCGACCGAGCTGCTCCAGGCGTTCGGGCTTTGGCCGTCCTTGCTCGGTTTGTACATCCAGCGCAGCGGCTGGCCGCTTTTGCTGATTTCGACGCCCATCATCCAGTCGTTACCGCCGGGGATGGTGGTGCCGGTGCCGCCGGCGCGCGCGTAGGCCTCGACCATCTCGCCGCCGATGTCCGAGTTGGACTCGTTCAGGCCGCCCGACTCGCCCGAGTACTCCAGGTTGGAGGTGGCGTCGGTGACGCCGTGCGACATCTCGTGGCCGATCACGTCGATCGAGCCGAGGCTCTTGAAGCTGCTGCCGTCGCCGATGTACATGCATTTGCAGCCGGGGTCGAAGAAGGCGTTGTCGTAGTTGTTGTCGACGTGGGCGGCGATGTAGGTCGAGGTGTTGGCGCCGTCCAGGCTCTGCCAGCCCAGCACGTTCTTGAAGGCGTCGTAGGTGTTCATCAGACCCCACATCGCGTTGACGGCGGCGGTCTGGCCGTTGGCGTTGGTGGTGCTGCCGCCGCTGATGTACTGCTGGCCGTCGCCCCAGGTGTTGCTGGTGTTGGTGTAGATGCTGCCCGGGTTGGGATTCGATTCCGGGCTGTGGTTGGCGTTGGTGATGGCCATCGCGCCGAACTTGCCGCCGGTGCCGCGGGTCGCGTCCTTCATCGAATAGGTGCTGCCCGACAGGGTGGTGTTGATCGGCACGCTGCCGTTGTACTGGCTGTTGCCGGTGCCGACCACGGTTTGCAGCGCTTCCCATTGTTTGAGCACGGCGCCGGTTTTGGCGTTCAGGATGGTGTCGCGGTAGACCAGTTTGCGGTTGTCGGCCATGCGTGTCTGCACCAGGTAGGCCAGCTCGTAGTGGTCGAGCACTTGCTCCAGGTCGAGCGCGTTGAGGGCCGTCTCGGCCTTGTTCTCGGCGCCGGCCACGCGCACCGTGCGCATCACCGGATAGATCAACAGCTCGGCTTTTGGCTCCCAGCGGTGCAGGCCGCGCGGTGCCACCGCCTTGACCACCTTGTCGATCGCCTCGGTGGCGCTGAAGCTCGGCGCCAGGTCGGCCAGCGCTGCGCTGGCGGCGCCGCGCGCGCCGTCCTTGGCGCCCAGGCCGGCGCGGCGGTCGGCCACCGACTCGCTGACGATTTCGTTGGCGTCGTTGGTGACGATCACCGACTCGGAACCGTAGATGCGCAGGCCGTTGTAGGTGTGCTGGGCGCGTGTGATGCGGGTGCCGATCACGCCGGGGTGCTGCGCCGAGATGGCGAAGCCGTGGGCGGCGTCGAGGCCGAGGGCGCCACCGCGCGCCTTGAGTCTGGCGACCAGGCCGGCGTTCTCTTGTGGAGAGGCTTGGCCGGCCGGTGCCGCCATCAGCTGGCCATTGGCCTGGGCTGGGTTAAAGGCCATCAGCGGCAGCGCGGCGATGGAAGCGGCAATTAGGGTCATGCGTAAATTCATCTCTTCTCCATGTATGGTGTAGGTATATTGGATGGGTGACCCGGCCTATGTGTGGGCGGCCGGCCTGACGTCTTCCACCACCGCTTCGCGGTTGGCGGGCGGCGGCGCAATGCCGTGAAAACGGCGGGCAGGGGCGACACTATTCCCATCGCTGGCAGCAAGTCAAAAATCTTCGGAAATTGGTCGGACGGGCGTGGAATGTTAAAAATTGGACATTCTTGCCGGCATCGGCGGGAGGCGCCGGTCAGCGCCGGCCCGTGGCGCGGGCGGGCTACGGCGGCCATCGCCGCCTATCTAGCGCGAAATGCTCCGCCAGGCGCGCACGATAGGCGCTTAATGTGTTAAATCCGCAACGGAATAGAATTAACATACTAAATTCGTCAACAATGCGACACAATGCCCAATTCTTCAGCAAATGACAGTTGCAAAATTTTAATATTGCGATTTAAACTAACCAGTGCCGGCCGGAATACTGTTCCTCCGGCGTATAAAAAGCGCAGGGCACAACCCGCAAAAAACACAGCGCATTCGGGAACCACAGGAAGAAAAAAATGACTCCATTCACAGCACTGGCGCCTCGCCGCCGCATATTCTCCGCCGCCTCCCTCACGGCCCTGCCGCCACCGCCATAGCGCCCGCTCCCGGCACACAGCGTCGCCGCGCGCGGAGTGGACAGCGTTCCGCCGCCTGGCATCCGCCGTCATTTGATTGTCGCTCCAGGGGATTGCTCGCCAGCGTGGCGCGTGATGCGGGCCTGTCACGTCCGTTTGGGGCAAGGGGAGAACCACTATGCTGTCGATATCTACCAAAGTTGAACGGATCGTGCTGGAGTCGTCCTTCCTCACCGAGGGGTTGGGACGGGGCCTGATCAACCTGTCGGAGCTGGCGCGCCAGTTGCAGCCGCAGCTGGAAACCGACCTGTGGAAGCCGGTCGGCCAGGCCGCCGTGGTGATGGCGCTGCGCCGCGTCGCCGAACGGCTGCCGCCGCAGCGCGGCAGCGAGATCGTGCTGCCGCAGAAGACCGGCGAGCTGACCACGCGCACCGAGCTCACCGAGTTCACCTACCGCTATTCGGAGAACACCTACGAGTGCCACCGCCAGTTGCTGGCGCTGGCCGAACCGCACCGTGGCGCCTTCATCACGGTCACGCGCGGCGTCAAGGAGGTGATGGTGGTGTGTAGTAAATCGCTGACCGGGGTGGTCGAGCATGTCTTCGCCGGCGAGCGCGAGATGGCGCGCCTGGTCAACCTCAACGCGGTGACCCTGCACCTGAACCCGGAGACCTGCCGCACGCCCGGCATCTACCACGCCATCCTCAAGCAGCTGGCCTGGGACAAGATCAACCTGATCAACATGATCTGCACCTACACCGAGCTGACCATCCTGCTGGAACAGAACCAGACCGGGGCGGCCTTCTCGGTGTTGTCGCGCATCGTCGCCAGCTAGCCGCCGCTCAGGCCATCCAGAAGAACACGGCGGTCATGCGCTTGTCTTCGTGCTCGCAGCCGAAGTAGCCGCTGGCCGAGTGCACCAGGTTGGCGCGGTATAGCAGCATGCGGTTGAAGCGGTTGTCGACCCGCACGTCCTCGCTCCAAGCCTGCGGCGGCAGCGAGGTGACGCCCAGCGCTTCGCGCAGATTGGCGTGTGGCGGGCTGCAGAAATTGCCGCCCAGGGCGCCGTCCGGGTAGCGCAGGCGGTAGAAGGAGGTGCCGGCGGCCGGCAGCGGATCGGGCGACAGGTAGATCACCGCCGCGTAGCGGCACAGTTTGAGCGAGTCGGTGTGCGGCCGTGGCCCGGACTCGATGCCGCCGACCAGCTGCACATAATTGTGGTTCAAGGTGCTGCCCTCGGGCGTGGCCTGCTGCCACAGGCGCTTGGCGCCGGTGACCTGTTTGACCCAGGCTTCGACCGGGGCCAGCTCGCCGGCCGTCAGCGCGGCGGCGCTGCGCATGCCGGGCCAGGGTTCGGCCCGGTGCGGCGCGCCCAGTTCCCAGTCGGCCTTGTCGAAACAGCGGCGCGCCACGGCGGCGGCGTCGGGCAGGATGTCGTCCTTGACCCAGTAGTCGCGCCCCAGTTGGGGCTTGCGGTAGCTCAGCGTCGGACGCCGGCCGGGCGCCGCGCCCGCGCCCGGCCGGGGTTGTGGCGGCAGGGGCGGGCGCGGCATTACTTCTTCTCCGTGTCGGTCGAGAAGTTCAGCGCCGGCGCCTCGTCGTCCTTCTTTTCCTCCTTGTCGGCCGGCGTGCCGTAGTCGGCCGGCGCCTCGATCTTCAGTTCGATCTGTTCCTTCATGTCGACCTTTTTCTCCACCGAGACCAAATGCGGGAAGGCGATGATCAGGGCCACCATGATGATCTGGATCAGCACGAAGGGAATCGCGCCCCAGTAGATGTCCGAGGTCTTGACCTCTTTCGGCGCCACCGAGCGCAGATAGAACAGGGCGAAGCCGAACGGCGGGTGCATGAAGGAGGTCTGCATGTTCACGCCCAGCAGCACGCCGAACCAGATCAGGTCGATGCCCAGCTTTTCGGCCACCGGACCGACCAGCGGCACCAGGATGAAGGCCAGCTCGAAGAAATCGAGGAAGAAGGCCAGCAGGAAGAACATGATGTTGACGACGATGAGGAAGCCGGTGGTGCCGCCCGGCAGCGACGACAGCAGGTGCTCGACCCACAGGTCGCCGTTCACGCCACGGAACACCAGCGAGAACACGGTCGAGCCGATCAGGATGAAGATGACGAAGCAGGACAGCCGGGTGGTCGAGTTCATCGCCTGTTTCATCAGGCTCCACGACAGGCGGCCGTTGGCCATGGCCAGGATGATGGCGCCCATCGCGCCCATGCCGCCGCCCTCGGTGGGCGTGGCCAGGCCGACGAAGATGGTGCCCAGCACCAGGAAGATCAGCGCCAGCGGCGGGATCATGACGAACACCACGCGCTCGGCCATGCGCGACAGCAGGCCGATCTTCAGGTGGCGGTTGGCCAGCGCGAAGACGAAGGCGCCGACGATGCCGACGCCGCCCGAGAAGATGCCCAGTTCGTCGGCCGCCAATTTCGGATGGCTGGCGCCGTAGATGTTGGCGAAGGCGAACGAGGCGGCCACCGCGCCGATCACCAGGAACAGCAGCGAGACGGCGCCGCTGTTGCCGTTGGCCTCGCGCAGGTTGCGCGCCTCCAGCGGCAGGGCCGGCACCATCTTCGGTTTGAAGATCGACACCGCCAGCACGTAGCCGGCGTACATCGCGGTCAGCAGCAGGCCGGGCACGAAGGCGGCCTTGTACATGTCGCCGACCGAGCGGCCCAGCTGGTCGGCCATGACGATCAGCACCAGCGACGGCGGGATGATCTGCGCCAAGGTGCCGGAGGCGGCGATGACGCCGGAGGCCAGTTTTTTGTCGTAACCGTAGCGCAGCATCACCGGCAGCGAGATCAGGCCCATCGAGATGACCGAGGCGGCCACCACGCCGGTGGTCGCCGCCAGCAGGGCGCCGACGAAGATCACCGCGTAGGCGACGCCGCCGCGCACCGGCCCGAATAGCTGGCCGATGGTGTCGAGCAGGTCCTCGGCCATGCCGGAACGCTCCAGGATCAGGCCCATGAAGGTGAAGAAGGGGATGGCCAACAAGGTGTCGTTGGCCATGATGCCGAAGATGCGGTTGGGCAGGGCCTGCAGCAGTTCGGGTTTGAGCAGGCCCAGCTCGATGCCGACCAGGCCGAAGAACAGGCCGTTGGCGGCCAGGGAAAACGCCACCGGGAAGCCCGATAGCAGGAAGATCACCAGGGCGCCGAACATGATCGGCGCCAGATTAGCTGTCAAGAATAATTCCATGTCTCTGTATCCGCTCTCTTATTATGGTGTGGTGAGATTACAGCTTGTTGGCCGCCTTGATCGCCTCGATCTCTTCCTCGGGCGTGGCGACGTGCTTGGCGAATTCGTGGCCGTCGATCTTCCCGGCCAGGAAGGCGATGCGCTTGATGATCTCGGAGACGCCCTGCAGCAGCATCAGCAGGAAACCGAGCGGCACCAGCAGCTTGGCCGGCCAGACGATCAGGCCGCCGGCGTTGCTCGACATTTCGGCGCTCCGGATCGACAGCAGGGCGAAGGGCACGCCGTAGTAGAGGATCACCAGCGAGATCGGCATGAGGAAGAGCAGGAAGCCGAACAGGTCGATCCAGACCTGGGTGCGCTTGGAAAAGCGGCCGGCGACGACGTCGATGCGGACATGCTCGTCGCGCTTGAGCGTGTGGCTCGAAGCCAGCATGAACATCGCGGCGAACAGATACCATTGGATTTCCAGCCAGCCGTTGGAGCTGGCGTTGAAGGTGTAGCGCACCAGCGCGTTGACGGTGCAGATGATGACGGCGGCGAGCAGGGCCCAGCCGACCATGGCGGCGATTTTCTCGTTGAGCGTATCGATGGCCCGCGAAATTGACATGAACATTTGTGTCTCCTCTATCCTGCTGTTGCGGACGACGTCCGGCGCTACTTTGGCGCCGGACTTTTCGGGAAATGCTAAGTGTGACGCTGTGGCCTTAGCCGGCCAGTTGGGCGCGCACGCGGGCGATGGCGGCGCGCACCTGGCGCGGCGCCGTGCCGCCGACGTGGTCGCGCGCGGCCACCGAGCCCTCCAGGGTCAGCACCGCGAACACATCGGCCTCGGTCAGGTCGGAGAAGGCGCGCAGCTGCTCCAGCGACAGGTCGGCCAGGTCGCAGCCGGCGTCGACGCAGGCGCGCACGGCGCGGGCGACCGCCTCGTGGGCGTCGCGGAAGGGCAGGCCCTTCTTGACCAGGTAGTCGGCCAGGTCGGTGGCGGTGGCATAGCCCTGCAGGGCGGCGGCGCGCATCGCCTCCGGCTTGACGCTGATGCCGCCGGCCATGTCGGCGAAGATGCGCAGCGTGTCGACCAGGGTGTCGACGGTGTCGAACAGCGGCTCCTTGTCCTCCTGGTTGTCCTTGTTGTAGGCCAGCGGCTGGCCCTTCATCAGGGTCAGCAGGCCCATCAAATGGCCGTAGACGCGGCCGGTCTTGCCGCGCGCCAGTTCCGGCACGTCGGGGTTTTTCTTTTGCGGCATGATCGACGAGCCGGTGCAGAAGCGGTCGGCGATGTCGATGAAGCCGACCCGTGGACTCATCCAGATCACCAGCTCCTCGGACATGCGCGAGATGTGGGTCATCACCAGCGCGGCGGCGGCGCAGAACTCGATGGCGAAGTCGCGGTCGGAGACGGCGTCGAGCGAGTTGTGGCAGACGTCGTCGAAGCCCAGCGTCTTGGCCACGCGCAGGCGGTCGATCGGGAAGGTGGTGCCGGCCAGCGCGGCGGCGCCCAGCGGCAGGCGGTTGACGCGCTTGCGGCAGTCGGCCATGCGCTCGGCGTCGCGGCCGAACATTTCGACATAGGCCAGCATGTGGTGGCCGAAGGTGATCGGCTGGGCCACCTGCATGTGGGTGAAGCCGGGCATGATGGTGTCGGCGTGCTGCTCGGCCAGGTCGGTCAGGGCGCCGCGCAGCGCCGCCAGCAGCACGCTGATGTCGTCGATGGCGCCGCGCACGTAGAGGCGGATGTCGGTGGCCACCTGGTCGTTGCGCGAACGGCCGGTGTGCAGGCGCTTGCCGGCGTCGCCGACCAGTTCGGTCAAGCGCTTCTCGATGTTCAGGTGGACGTCCTCCAGGTCGAGCAGCCACTCGAACTGGCCGGCCTCGATCTCCTGGCCGATCTGGGTCATGCCGCGCACGATCTCGGCGTGGTCGGCGGCGCTGATGATGTCCTGCGCCGCCAGCATTTCGGCGTGCGCCAGCGAGCCCTGGATGTCGGCCTTGGCCAGACGTTTGTCGAAGAAGACGGAAGCGGTGTAGCGTTTGACGAGGTCCGAGACGGGTTCGGAGAAGCGGGCCGACCAGGCCTCGCCTTTTTTGGAGAGTTGTGCTGTCATGGTATTGGAGTAGGAGATGCGGTTCTGCTGCGGTTTTGTCTGGGACGATTATAAACAAGGTTGACGGGGCACAGGACATTTAGGCCGCCGCGCGGTGACAGCGGTTTGAAAATCGGCGAATATTGTGGTTTCTATCCATTTAACCTTGCCAAAAAGGTCAATTTGCCATGAACGAATTTGAGATCAGCAGCGAGCCGGCACGGCTCGACATCGATGTGGTGCACGGCTTCCTGAGCGAGCAGTCGACCTGGGGCGGCGGCATGCCGCGCGCCTTGCTGGAGCGCGCCATCGCCAACTCGCTGTGCTTCGGCGGCTACCTGGGCGGGCGCCAGATCGCCTTCGCCCGCGTGGTCACCGACCGCGCCACCTTCGCCAACCTGGTCGACGTGTTCGTCCTGCCCGGGTACCGTGGCCGTGGCTACAGCAAGGCCTTGATGGCCGCCGTGCTGGCGCACCCGGAGCTGCAGGGTCTGCGCCGCTTCATGCTGGCCACCGGCGACGCGCACGGCCTGTACGCCCAGTTCGGCTTCACCGCGCCGCAGCGGCCGGCCACCCTGATGGAGCGCTACTTCCCCGACATCTACCAGCCGGCGGCGAAGTAGGGGAGTAAGCCCGTAACCCCGGGGTCAGCGCAACCCCGCAACCCCGGGGTCAGTGCCGACATTCGGACACGAGCTGAGCAGTAACGCTGCTGGCCCCGGGGTCAGTGCCGACATTCTGGCCCCGGGGTCAGTGCCGACATTCGGACACAAGCTGGACAGTACTGGCGGAGCGAAACCGTTCCTACGGCTCAGTCCGTGTCCGAATGTCGGCACTGACCCCGCCGCTTGTTGTTATTGCCAGTTCATCAGGCAGGGCGGGATCAGCAGCAGCAGGGCCAGCGCGGCGTAGATCAGCTGCAGCGGCACCATCCACTTGGCCCAGGTGATCCAGGGGATGCGCGCCAGCGCCAGTACGCCGACGGTGATGCCGGAGGTGGGCAGCATCGGCGTGTTGAATTCGCCCAGCTGGAAGGCCAGGATGGCGGTCTGCCGGGTCACGCCGACCAGGTCGGCCAGCGGCGCCATGATCGGCATGGTCAGCGCGGCCTGGCCGGTGCCGGAGTGGATGAAGAAGTTGATCACCGATTGGATCAGGTACATCTTCTGCGCGGCGAAGATCGGGCTGGACGACTGCACCAGCGGCATCAGCGAATGCAGCATGGTGTCGATGATGTGGGCGTCGCGCGCCAAAATCATGGTGCCGCGCGCCAGCGCGATGACCAGCGCGGTGCCGACCAGGTCGCGCGCGCCCTGCATGAAGGCGTTGACCAACTGGTCGGAGTCGAGCCGGCCGACCAGGCCGACCACGATGGCCATGGTGAGGAACAGCGCGGCGATCTGCTCGATGTACCAGTCGTACAGGATGACGCCGCAGACCATGGTGCCCAGGGTGGCGACGAAAATCCACAGCACCAGGCTGTGGGTGCGCGTCATGCCGTGGAATTCGCCCAGGCCGTCGGGACTTTCGCGCCGCTTCTCGCAGTCGAGCGCCCAGGTCGGGCTCTTTTCCGGCGTGCGCTTGATGCGCGCCGCGTACCACATCAGGAACAGCGCGGTGATGGCGGTGGCGATGGCCCACACCAGCACGCGGTAGGCCATGCCGGAGAACACCGGCAGGCCGGCGATGCCCTGGGCGATGCCGACGTTGAAGGGGTTCAAAAAGGCGGCGCCGAAGCCGACCTGCGAGCCGAGGAAGGGGATGGAGACGCCGACGATGGTGTCGTAGCCCAGCGCCAGCGCCAGCGGCACGAAGATCAGGATGAAGGGGATGGCCTCCTCGTTCATGCCGAAGGTGGCGCCGCCGATCGAGAACAGGGTGATGAACACCGGGATCAGCGCGGCGCGCACGAACCTGGAGTGGGTATGGGCCTTGGCGATGGCCTTGATCATCGAGTCGATCGCCTCGGTCTTTTGCAGCACGGCGAAAGCGCCGCCGACGATCAGCACGAAGCCGATGATCAGCGCGGCGTCGACGAAGCCCTTGATCGGCGCCATCATCAGCGCGGCCAGGCCCTGCGGCGCGCTGGCGATCAGGTGGAAGGAGTCCGGGTCGATCATCTGCTTGCCGTTGACCAGGTGGGTGTCGTACTTGCCGCCCGGGACCAGCCAGGTGGCCAGCGCGATCAGCGCCAATATGCCGAACAGCAGGACGAAGGTGTGCGGGAGTTTGAATTTTTTCATCGGGGTTCTGGTTATTGGCTCAGCAGTTTGCCGGCGCGGAAGGCGGTGGCGCCGGCGATTTTACCCACATTCATCCCGCGCAGCACGTGGCGGTGGCCGCTGCGGGCGAAAAACACGCCCGGCACCGTGCAGCGCAGGGTGGTGGTGGCGCCGCTGACCGGGTCGATCAGGTCGCCCAGCGCGTCGCCGGCCGCCAGCCGTTCGCCCATCTCGCGGGTGTAGACCAGCACGCCGGCGTGCGGCGCCAGGATCGGTTCGACGCCTTCCAGCGGCGTCGGCTGGCACAGCGGCGCCGGCAGTTCGGCCGGCAGGCGCGCGGCGCCGGCCGCCAGCACGCCGCTGTGGACCAGGAAGGCCAGCAGCGCCTCGGCGTCGCGCTCGGCCAGGGCGTAGCCGACCTCCATCTCGCCGCGCAGCTCGACGGTGGTCGACAGGCAGGCCGGCGGGATCGGATGGCGGCCCTCGAAGTGGGCGTCGAGGTCCCACCACAGGCGGCTGCAGGCTTCGTCGAAGGGTTCCTCGCCGGCCGCCAGGGCCAGCAGCACGGCGTGCGCGCCCATCAGCGCGGCCAGCGGCGCGGCCGCCGCCGCCAGCGGCGTGCCGGCGTAGATGTGCAGCACCGCCTCGTTGTCGCAGTGCAGATCGAGCACGATGTCGGCGTCGATGGCCATGCCGAGCAGGATCTTCTTCAAGGTCTCGGCGTCGGTGGCCGGCTGCCAGCGCGCCACCGAGGCCAGCGCGTGGGCGCGGATGGTGGCGACGTTGTGCGCCGCGTCCTGGTTCAACTGGCCCGCCAGCGACAGCTTAAGGTCCTCGGCGACGTGTTTGTAGGCGCGGTTGAAGTTGGTGCCGGTGGTCAGGTCGAAGCGGCCGAAGGGGGCGCCGTGGATGGCCTGGGCCAGGCCGATCGGATTGGCCGCCGGCACCAGGACCACCTCGCCGAGGATCTGGCCGGCCGCCTCCAGCTCGGATAGACGGCGGCGCAGGAACTGCGCCACCAGCATGCCGGGCACCTCGTCGGCGTGCAGGGCGGCCTGGATATACACCTTCTTGCCGGCGCCGGGCGTGCCGAAGTGGAGGCTGGTGAGTTGGTAGGCGGCGTTGGCGGAGGGGGCGGAGATGGCGTGGGTCTGTGTGCGCATGGGGGGGGGCTTGCCCCGTTTCGGGGCGTGGTTGTCGGCGTGTGAGCGATTATGTAGCAATATTTTCATCAAGTAAATCGATGAAAAAAAATATGCAAAAAGTTGTTGAGTTTCCTTTTTGATATGCGTAGAGTGAACTTAATCATTCCATTTTTGCCAGTCATTTGACCGGCCCAGCCCGCCGACCGGAGAGTCCATGACGCCAGCCAGATCCGCCCCACCGTCCTCGCCCGAGGTCGCCTTCGCGCAGTCGGCGTTGGGCCAGGCGCTGTTGCGGGCGCTGGGCGGCGGCTCGGTGTCGCACAAGCGCATCGCCGACTACCTGCTGCGCAACCAGATGCGCGTGACGGCGCTGGGCATCGGCGACCTGGCCGAATCCTGCCAGGTGTCGAGCGCCACCATCAGCCGCTTCGCGCGCGACATCGGCTACAAAAACTACGCCGCCATGCGCGCCGCTGTGGCGGGAACGCTACAGGCGGTGCTGCAGCCGGTCGACAAGCTGCGCAACTCGATCGAGCGCCGCGCCGGCGCGCCGTCGCCGGTCAGCGAGAGCCTGGAATACGCGGCGGCCAACATCCACGCCACCGGCGCGGCGCTGTCGCTGGCCGAGCTGGACGCCGTGGTGCGCAAGCTGAAGGCCGCCAAGACCGTCTACGTGATGGGCTTCGGCCTGTCCTCGCACCTGGCCGGCATGCTGGCCCAGCACCTGCATTCCTTCTGCCCGCACGTGGTGGAGGTGGTCGGCATCGGCGGTTCGGAGGTGGCGGCCGGCCATCTGGTGCACATCACCGGGCGCGACGTGCTGGTGGCGATCTCGCTGCCGCGCTACACGCTCGACTGCATCCGCCTGGCCAACTTCGTGCGCGACCGTGGCGCCTGCGTGGTCGCGCTGACCGACTCGCCGGCCTCGCCGCTGGCCGAACTGGCCGATTACACGCTGTACGCGCAGAGCACCCACCCGGTGCTGCCGAGCAGCGCCGGCACCGCGCTGGCCATCATCGAGGCCCTGGCGGTGGCGCTAATGGTGTCGCACGCCGATAATGTCGACAAGGCCAGCCGATTGACCGAGGCCATCGCCGCCTACCTGTACGGCGGCGATCCCGCCCAGCTGGCGGCGCGTGGCGCGCCAAGAAAAGCGGGGCCGCGCACGCCGGCTCCGGAAGCGGTGGCAGTCGTGAAAAAAAACCGCCGGGCGGACCGCAAGGTCCGGCCCGGCCAATAAAACCGTGTAGGACATACACACACTGGGGAGCGTTTGCATGGAAATGAAACACCAAGGGCAGCAACAGCAGCAGCATCCTTTGCCACGGCAACTGCCGTTGGCGCGCGCGCTGCGTCTGGCGCTGGGCCTGACGGCGGTGGCCGGCGCGCTGGGCCAGCCGGCCCGGGCGCAGACGCCAACGGACGGCGTGGAAAAAATCCAGCGCATCGAGATCACCGGCTCGGCCATCAAGCGCCTTGAGTCGGAGACGGCGCTGCCGGTGCAGGTGATCACCCGCGCCGATATCGAGAAGGCCGGCGTGACCACCGCCGCCGAACTGATGGCGCGCCTGGCCGCCAACGTCGGCGGCCTGACCGACGGCGCCAGCATCAACGTCGGCGGCGACCAGCGCGGCTTCAACAGCGCCAACCTGCGCGGCATCGGCACCTCGTCGACACTGGTGCTGCTGAACGGCCGGCGCATGGCCAACTTCGCCTCGCCCGGCGACGACGCCGGCGTCGACCTGAACAACATCCCGGCCGCCGCGTTGCAGCGCGTCGAGGTGCTGCTCGACGGCGCCTCCTCGCTGTACGGCACCGACGCCATCGGCGGCGTCATCAACTTCATCACCCGCAAGGACTTCCAGGGCGTCGAGCTGAACGCCTCGGCCATGGCCACCAAGGAGGGCGGCGCCGGCAAGCGCACCGCCAGCATCAGCGCCGGCCACGGCAACCTCGACAGCGACGGCTACAACCTGTTCGCCGTGCTCGACGTGCAGAACACCGAGCGCCTCAGCACCGCGCAGCGCAAATTCGTCGGCGAGCTGCACGTGCCGCAGCGCCTGGGCCACCTGCTGTCGAGCTACACCAGCCCGGCCAACATCCGCCTGAGCAGCGCCCAGCGCGATTATCTGCAAGAGAACAACTTCCTCTTGAACGGCAAGCCGATCAGCAACCGCATGATCAACCTGTCGATTCCCGGCTGCGCCGCGCCGGCCAATCTGTACCTGCCGGCCGGCACCGGCGGCGTCGACGCCTGCACCTACGACTACATGGGCGACACCGAGCTGTATCCGAAGTCGGAGAAGCAGAACCTGCTCAGCCGTGGCGTCTTCAAACTCAACGCCGACCACCAGCTGTACGCCGAGCTGGCGCTGAGCCGGGCGCGCACCTGGTACGTCGGCTCGTCGGCGCGGGTCAACGCCAGCATCGACTACCGCAAGGTGCCGGCGCTGGCCAACAGCGGCTTGATCAACGTCGACGACAGCGATCCCGAGCAGCTCGAACTGCGCATCCGCCTCAACGAGGCCGGCCAGCGCACCAGCGAACTGACCAGCAGCAGCCAGCGCTTCGTGGTCGGCATGAACGGCGTGCTGGGCGGCTGGGACTACGACGTCGGCCTGAACCACAGCGTCAGCACCATCTCCGACAAGGACACCCACGGCTACCTGCTGTACGACCAGTTGAAAGCCGGCGTGGCCGACGGCCGCATCAACCCCTTCGGCCCGTCCGGCGCGGCCGGCCTGGCGCTGATCGACAGCATCCAGGTCAACGACGACGTGCGCCACGCCCGTGGCAGCATGGACGCGCTGGACTTCAAGGCCTCGCGCGCGCTGATGGCGCTGGGCGGCGGCGACCTGGCGCTGGCGCTGGGCGGTGAGCTGCGCCGCGAGCGCACCGACTTCACCCCGTCGGCCCTGCTGATGAGCAACAACATCAACAACGACGACGCCCCCGAGGGCGGCCACGCCACCAGCGATACGCGCAAGGTGTCGGCCCTGTTCGGCGAGCTGCTGCTGCCGTTCTCCAAACAGTGGCAGGCGCAGCTGTCGTCGCGCTACGACCACTACCAGACCGTCGGCGGCGCCTTCAGCCCCAAGCTGGGCCTGACCTACACGCCGACCAACGCGCTGCTGCTGCGCGCCTCGGCCGGCAAGGGCTTCCGCGCGCCGTCGATGTCCGACCTGTACCGGCCCACCGTCTACAGCCAGACGGCGACCCTGCCCGACCCGGTCAAGTGCGCCGCCGAGGACAACAACTACGCCGACTGCGCCGACAACTGGAAAACCCGGCGTTACAGCAACGTCGACCTGAAGCCCGAGCACAGCCGGCAGTTGTCGCTGGGCGCGGTGTTCGAGCCGAGCAAGCTGTGGAGCGCCAGCCTGGACTACTGGAACATCAAGCGCACCGACCTGATCAGCGAGATCGGCGACGACGTCATCCTCGGCAACCTGGCCAAGTACGGCAGCCTGGTGCACCGCGACCAGGACGGCGACATCGACTACATCGACCTGCGCAAGGAAAACCGTGGCGCCCAGCTGGCCAGCGGCCTCGACCTGGCGCTCGACCTGCACGGCGTGCGCAGCGCCTGGGGCACCTTCGGCGCCCGCCTGAACGGCACCTACGTGCTGCAGTCCAAGCTGCAGACCAACCCGGGCGACGTCTATGTCAGCAACCTGAACGCCTTCGTCACCGACGGCGTGGTGCAGCGCTGGCGGCACAGCATCAGCCTGGACTGGGACCAGGGACCGCTGTCGCTGAGCCTGCTCAACACCTATTCGAGCGGCTACACCGACCAGAACTCGGCGATCAACACCGACGACGGCAGCGTGGTGGCGCCGAACAAGGTCAAGGCCTACTCGCTGTGGGACCTGACCGGCTCCTACGCCATCAGCAAGCAGTTCAAACTGCGCGCCGGCGTGCAGAATTTGCTCGACACCAGCCCGCCGTACTCGAACCAGGCCTACCATTTCCTGTCCGGCTACGACCCGAGCTACACCGACCCGCGCGGCCGCCGCTACTACCTGGCCGCCAGTTACGCCTTCAAGTAAGCTTTAAGGATGGTCCGCTAGTCTGAGCCGGGAAAACCCAGCGGCGC
>NZ_JAEMNU010000028.1:26527-27959 GCF_016461825.1 Rugamonas violacea
CCCGGCTCCTTGCCTCTGGGTGGTTCGGGAGCCGCTGGCGCGCCAGTTCAGCGCCCCCTTGGCAAGCCGTAAAGAAACTTTTGTTCGTAGGAGAATGAGTATGAAACCAGTAGCATCCACGCTGCGCCGCCTGTGCGTCGCCTTCCTGGCCTGCCTTGCCGTCTGCGGCGTGCAGGCCGCCAACGCCTCGCCGGCCGCCTCGCGCGCCGCCGCGCCGGCGCCGCAGGGCACGCTGGTGATCATCGGCGGCGGCCTTCGGGCCGACAACGCCGAGGTCTGGCAGCGCATCGTCAAGCTATCCGGCGGCAAGGGCGCGCGCATCGCCGTGTTCGGCTCCGCCTCGATCAACCCGGAGAAGTCGGCGCAGAGCGTCATCGCCAAGCTCAGCCAGTACGGCGCCGACGCCTTCTTCGTGCCGATCGGCGTCAAGCTGGCCGGCAGCGACTACCGCCAGGCGGCCGAGAACCCGGCCATCGTCGCCGACATCCGCTCGGCCAGCGGCATCTACTTCGCCGGCGGCGACCAGTCGCGCATCACCCAGGCGCTGGTGCGCGAGGACGGCAACCGCACCGCCGCGCTGGAGGCGGTGTGGGCGGTGTACCGCGGCGGCGGCGTGATCGCCGGCTCCAGCGCCGGCGCCGCCATCATGAGCACCACCATGTTCTACGACGCCAAGCCGGTGCTCGACATGCTCAAACTGGGCGTCACCGACGGCCGCGAGATCGCCCCCGGCCTGGGCTTCATCGGCGCCGACGTGTTCGTCGACCAGCACCTGCTGGTGCGCGGCCGCTTCGCCCGCATGATCCCGGTGATGCTGAAGAAGGGCTACCAGATCGGCCTGGGCATCGACGAGAACAGCGCCATGGTGGTCAGCGCCAACCGCGACGTCGAGATCATCGGCTACAGCGGCGCGCTGCTGATCGACCTGTCGCGCGCCATCACCGACCGGGGCGTCAAGGGCTTCAACATCAGCAACGCGGCGATCAGCTACCTGGACCGGGGCGACAAGTTCAACCTGGTCTCGCGCACCTTCTACCCGTCGCCGGACAAGGCCGACAACAAGCTCGACCCGAACCAGCCCGACATGCGCGAGCCGGTGTTCACCAACGACATCCTGGGCAACAACGCCGTGCTCGACCTGATGGGCAACCTGATCGACAACGCCCAGCAGGAAGCCATCGGCATCGCCTTCGGCAACCCGCGCGATCCGTATCCGGACCTGGGCTTCGAGTTCCGCTTCAGTAAAACCGTCAACAGCGTCGGCTACAGCTCGACCGAGGCGGAAGCCTACTCGGTGCTCAAGCTGCGCCTGGACATCCGTCCCATCCAGTTGCAGCAGCCGCTGTACCGCTACAAATAAGCCGCCGGCCGGCGCCGCCGAAGCCGCCGAAGCCGCCGAAGCCGCCGAAGCCGGCGGCGCCGACGGGGTCGG
>NZ_JAEMNU010000028.1:27970-40163 GCF_016461825.1 Rugamonas violacea
CCCCACCCCAGCCCTGGCCTCGGGGTTGAGCGCGCGTCCCGCCGACGCTCAATGCAGGAACACGTCGTAGCTCAGCTTGACGATCAGGATCGCCAACAACAGCAGGAACAGCACGCGCACGAAGCCGGCGCCGTGCCGCATCGCCACCCAGGCGCCAGTCAGCGCGCCGAGCACATTGCACAGCGCCATAGGCGCGGCCACCGCATACAACACCTTCCCCGCCGGGATGAAGAAGGCCAGCGCCGCGATATTCGTCGACAGGTTGACCAGCTTCGAGCAGGCCGAGGCCAGGATGAAGTCGAAGCCGAAGAAGCGGATGAACAAGAAGATCAAAAAACTCCCCGCGCCCGGCCCGAACAGGCCGTCGTAGAAGCCGATCGCCCCGCCGATGGCCACCGCCAGCAGGCGTTCGCGGCGGCCGATCACGCGCGCCGCCTGCATCTGGCCGAAGTCCTTCTTGATGAAGGTGTAAATGGCGATCAGGACGATCAGCACCAGCACCACCGGCCGCGCCACCTGCTGCGGCACATAGGACACGGCGGCGGCGCCGAGGAAGGCCATGGCGAAGGCGGCCACGGCGGCCGGCAGCACCAGCAACCAGGGCACGCTGACCCGGCCGACGTAGGAGCGCGCGGCGAACAAGGTGCCGCAGGCCGAGGCCACCTTGTTGGTGCCGAGCAGGGCGGCCGAGGCGGTGTTCGGCAGCAGGTTGAACAGGGCGGGAATCTGGATCAGGCCGCCGCCGCCGACGGCCGCGTCGATCAGGCCGGCGAAGAAGGCGAACAGGCAGAGCAGGGCGACGGTGGTGGTCAGCATGGCAGGCTCGCGCCGGACTGGCCGGACTGGCCGGACTGGCCGGACTGGCGGGATTGAGCGGATCGGGCGGATCGGGCGGGTTGGCGGGACGCGGCCGGCGCGGTGGTGGTGGACTGATGCATGGTGACGGTATCCGGTGGCAGGCCGGCGGCGCCGGCGGAAAACTGCTGTGACCGATTATAGGTAGCCGCCAGACCGGTGGTTGCAACCGGCCATTGCGGAAAACGCAATCCAGCGCTTGCGTTTCTTGCCAAACGGTAGGACACTTTGCTTTTTTACCAATGACCGGAGCCGCCGTCGCATGTCGCTCAAACTGATGTGGGAAATCCGCGCCTTCTGCACCGTGGTCGACAAGGGGAGCTTCATCCACGCCGCCCGCCAACTGGGCTGCTCGCCCAGCGCCATGACGCGCGCCGTGCAGCACCTGGAGGAGGAGATCGGCGCCGAGTTGATCCTGCGCGCGCAAAAGCAGCTGACCTTGACCCCGGCCGGCGACTGCTACCACCTATTCGCCCAGCGCCTGCTGGCCACCCAGAGCGAGGCGCTCGACCAGCTGGCCGAGCTGGGCGCCGCGCCGCAGGGCTGGGTGCGCATCTCCGCGCCGGAGATCCTGGCGCTGGGCTTTTTGCCGAAGACGGTGGCGCGCTTCTCCAGCCTGTATCCCGAGGTGATGGTCGACATCCGCTTCTCCGACAAGAGCCTCGACCCGGTCGAGGACCAGCTCGACTTCTCCATCCGTGGCGCGTTCCCGCAGTCCAGCGAATTGATCGGCTACCGGCTGTGGGACTACCGCCGCCACCTGTACGCCGCGCCGGCCTACCTGGCGCGCATGGGCGGCGCCACGCCGCTCGAACCCGAGCAGCTGGAGGCGCACGACCTGGTGGTCCACACCGCGCCGCGCATACTGCGCGACTGGTACTTCGTTTCCCCCGCGCGCACGCTGCGCTACACGGCGCGGCCGCGCCACCGCTTCAGTTCCGGCATCGCCACCCTGCAGGCCGCGCTGGAGGGCGCCGGCATCGCCCGCCTGGCCGGCTGGCTGGCCGAGCCGGAGGTGGCGGCCGGCCGCCTGGTGCGGGTCTGCCCGGCCTACCGGCTGGCCTCCTCCAAATGGCAGGACCCGAGCATGCACGCGGTGTCCGCCTCGCCCCGGCTGAGCAAGGGCGCGCGCCTGTTCCTCGACGCCGTGCGCGAGGACGCGCAAGCCATCGCCGGACTGTACGAAGCGGCGCGCGGCCAGCACGAAGCCGGTTAAGGACGCGATGATAAAACCGTTTGTGTCAACACGTGGTGGTGGCTTGCTTGTCGTCGCGCTCCTTCATCTGCTGGCGATCTACTTCGTCACCCGGCCGCGCATGCAGAGCGCCCCCGTCGTCGCCGCGCGCCGCAGCGAGATCGTTTTCTTGACCTCGCCCGCGCCACGCCGTACTGCCGCGCCGACGCAGAGACCGACGCCGAAGCCGACGCTGACGCTGACGCCGATTTCGGCCGGCGCGAACCAGCGTCCCCCTGTCGCCGCTTCATCCGCGCGGGAGCCGGCGCAACGCCCGCCGCAGCCGATAACGCTGGTGGCGCCGGCGACCGAGGCACCGCCGGTGGCGAATAGCCCCGCGCCTGTCGAGCCGGACTGGACGCAGCCTGTCGCCAGGCAGGGAGCGGATAGCCTGGCCGAGCGCGCCAAAAAAAGCGTCGGCGCCATCGACCGCGACCTGCGCAACAAGAGCCTGAACATGAGCGACCGCAAGCCGGCGGCCGAGCAGACGGCGCTGGCCAGGAACGTCGCCAGCGCCTTCAAGACGCAGAACACGACGATCGAAGAGATCCTGATGGCTGACGGCCGCCGCATGAGCAAGATACACACGCCGCACGGCAGCTATTGCGCCTACATGGAATCGAACGCCATCACTGGCGGCCGCGACCCGTTCAAGGACGGCGTGCGTACCAAGATTAGCAATTGCACCCGCTGAGCCGTCTTCCAGGAGACCCGGGGTCAGTGCCGACATTCGGACACGGCCTGAGCCGTACGTCAAACTCCATGTCGTTCAAGCGACGAGCTTAAGGCAAGCGCCTCGCTATGTTGTAGAGTCCGTGTCCGAATGTCGGCACTGACCCCGCCGTTGCGCCGTTGCTGTTTGTTCATTTTTGAATTTTTGTTGCCAAGCGGATTACAATACGCCTCACCTTTTTCAACACCTTCGACTGCAAGGAAGCGCCATGCCCGTCCCTTCGTTCCGACTTTCCAACTCCGTGCGCCGCCTCGCCGGCCGGCTGGCGCTGGGCGCCGCGCTGCTGCCGACGCTGGCCGTCGCCGCCCAGCCGGCCACCGTGCGGCTCGACTATCTGCACAGCGGCAGCGCCAAGAGCGAACAGTACGCCGTCGACCGCGTCGTCATCGAGCCGCTGCCGTGGCCGGGCGACATGGCGCGCACCGTCGACCAGAGCAACCGGGGCATGAACCTGGTCGAGGTGAGCGACGCGGCCAGCGGCCAGCTGCTGTATTCGCGCGGTTTCTCCACCATCTTCGGCGAGTGGAGCAGCACCGACGAGGCGCAGCGCGGCAATCGCGGTTTCCAGGAATCGGTGCGCTTCCCCAAGCCGGAGCGTCCGGTGAAAGTGCGCATCCTCAAGCGTGACGCGCAGAACGCTTTCGTCGAGGCGTGGAGCACGCTGGTCGACACCGACGCCCTCGACGTGGTGCGCAAGCAGGGGCCGGCGCCGGCCAAGCCGATTCCCATCCGCGTCAGCGGCGCCTCGCCGGACAAGGTCGACCTGCTGATCGTCGGCGACGGCTACACCAAGGCGGAGATGCGCAAGTTCGAGGCCAGCGCACGGCGCCTGGCCGAGCACCTGTTCAAGGTGTCGCCGTTCCGCGAGCGGGCCAAGGATTTCAATGTATGGGCGCTGGCCCTGCCGACCCAGGAATCGGGCGTGTCGCGGCCCTCGACCGGCGTGCACCACGCCTCGCCGCTGGGCACCCGCTACGACATCTTCGGCAGCGAGCGCTATGTGCTCACCACCGACAACCGCGCCCTGCGCGAGCTGGCGCAGTACGCGCCGTATGAGTTCATCGAAATCCTGGTCAACAACGACACCTACGGCGGCGGCGGCATCTTCGGCCAGTTCAGCACGGCGGCGGCCAACAACGACTGGGCCAACTACCTGTTCGTCCACGAGTTCGGCCACCACTTCGCCGGCTTGGCCGACGAGTACTACACCTCGCCGGTGGCCTACCAGACCGGCGGCGCGCGTATCGAGCCGTGGGAGCCCAACGCCACCGCCCTGCAGGACCCGGCGCATCTGAAGTGGAGCAAGTTCGTCAAGGCCGGCACGGCGCTGCCGACCGCGTGGCCGAAGGCGGAGTACGAGACCCATTCGCGCGAGTACCAGAAGCAGCGCGCCGCGCTGCGCGCCGCCAACCGTCCCGAGGCGGAGATGAACGCCTTGTTCCGCAAGGACCTGGCCTACACCGAGCAGCTGTTCTCGCCGGCGCCCGAACGTCGCAACGTCGGCGCCTTCGAAGGCGCCAACTACGAGGCCACCGGCTACTACCGGCCGGCCATGCAGTGCCTGATGTTCGACCGCAGCGACGCCTTCTGCCCGGTGTGCCAAGACGGCATCGGCACCATCATCGACCTGTATGCGGGCCCGGCGAGCCCGGCGCGATAGGCGCGGCGCCAGGGTGGCGCAATATAAGTAAGGTAAGGGCCGGTGATTTCCCGGCCTTTTTTTATTTCGGTGGTAGGTTCGCTAGCGAACAGAGCGGATCTCGGCATGGGCCTATTCTGGCCTTGTGCTGTGGCGTTCCTTCACCACGGGGCGCAGCGCGAGGCGGTGGATTGAAACCGCCCGCTATTGATCACTCCCGATATCACATCGAACCGAAAGGACACACCATGAACAAATTACTCGCTACCCTGATCGGCACTCTGTTTGCCACCGCCGTTATGGCCCAAACCCCGGCACCGCAAACGCCGGCCGTGGTGAAAGCCGAAGCCAAGGCCGACAAGGCTACCGCCAAGGCGGCCGCCTCCGAAATGAAGGTCGACGCCAAGGCCGACGACAAGGCCAACAAGGCCGTCGCCAAAGCCGACGAGAAAGCCTCCGACGCAGTCCATGACGCCAAAAAAACCAAAGCCAAGGCCCACGCCAAGGTGGTTGCGGCCGACCCGGAAGACAAGATGACGGAAGCTGCCAAGGCCGAGCACACCACCGCCAAAGCCAACGAAAAGGCCAACAAGAAGATCGTCAAGGCTGAAGCCAAAGCGATCAAGGCCACCGTCGACGCCACCGCCGACAAGGTCGAAGCGGCCAACAAAACCGAGGCCACCAAGGCCAAGGGCGCTGCCGAAGTCAAGGAAGCCGCAGCCAAGCACTAAGCTTGGCCAGGAACGTCTTTCTCTCGGATTGCCGGGACGCCGGCAAACCCCGAGGCGCAAACTGGGGTCGGACCCCGCGGGTCTGACCCCGGCTCTTCGCCACTGGGTTTTGCCGGCATCCCCGGCGCCTTGAAAATGTACAAAAAAAGACCGGTCCGCCATTCCTGGCGCGCCGGTCTTTTTCATTCTGGCCGTGCCGCGGCCAGGCGGGATCAGACGATCGCGGTCAGCTTCTCCGGTTTGATCTTCGAGGCCAGCGCCTTGCCCTTGCGGGCGCGCTTGCCGATGTGGACCGCCAGGGTGGAGGCCGACAGGCTCAGGTCCTGCGGCTTGGCGCCGCGACCCATGCCGGAGACGATCACGCCCTTCTGGCTGATGGCGCGGGCGGCGATCAGGCTTTCCTTGTCCTCCAGCTCCATCAGGATCACGCCACGGCCGCCGTTGGTCAGCACCTTCATCTCGTCGAGGCCGAACACCAGCAGGCGGGCCTGCTCGGAGACCACCGCGACGGCGCTGGCCTTGTCGTCGACCACGGTCGGCGGCAGCGGCACGGCGCCCTCGTCGAGCGTGATGAAGGACTTGCCGCCCTTGAGGCGGCTGACCATGTCGCCGGCCTTGGCGATGAAGCCGTAGCCCGCGCTGGAGGCCAGCAGCAGTTGCGTGTCGGCGGTGCCGGCGTAGAAGTGCAGGATGCGCGCGCCGCCGCCCAGGTCGACCAGCGTGGTGATCGGCACGCCGTCGCCGCGCGCGTTGGGCAGGGCGGCCACCGGCACGGAGTACACCTTGCCGGTGCTGCCGAAGCCGAGCAGGGTGTCGACCGTGCGGCACTCGAAGGCGCCGTACAGCGAGTCGCCCGCCTTGAAGGTGAACAGGGCGGCGTCATGGCCGATGCCGGTGCGGGCGCGGATCCAGCCTTTTTCGGAGATGATGACGGTGACCGCTTCGTCCACCACCTTCTGCTCCGCCACGGCCTTCTGCGCCTCCTCGATCAGCGTGCGGCGCGGGTCGCCGAAAGTCTTGGTGTCGGCTTCGATCTCGCGGATGATGGCACGCTTCATCGAGCCGGGGTTGTCCAGCAGGTCTTGCAGCGACTGGCGATCCTTGCGCAGCTCGGCCAGCTCCTGCTGGATCTTGATGGCTTCCAACCGCGCCAATTGGCGCAGGCGGATCTCAAGAATATCCTCGGCCTGGCGGTCGGACAGCTTGAAGCGCGCCATCAGCGCGGCCTTCGGCTCGTCCGAGTTGCGGATGATGTGGATCACCTCGTCGATATTCAACAGGATGGTCTCGCGGCCCTCCAGAATATGGATGCGGTCGTCGACCTTGGCCAGCTTGTAGCGGGTGCGCCGGGTCACCGTCTCGAAGCGGAAGTCGATCCACTCCAGCAGGATGTCGCCCAGGCCCTTTTGGCGCGGCCGGCCATCGCCGCCGATCATCACCAGGTTGATCGAGGCGGACGATTCGAGCGAGGTGTGCGCCAGCAGCATCAGCATGAACTCGGTCTGGTCCTGGTTCTTCGACTTCGGCTCGAACACCAGGCGCACCGGCGCGGCGCGGCCGGATTCGTCGCGAATGGTGTCGAGCGAGTTGAGGATCAGCGATTTCAGCGCCATCTGTTCCGCCGACAGCGCCTTCTTGTTCAGCTTGATCTTCGGATTGGTCAGCTCCTCGATCTCCTCCAGCACCTTCTGCGACGAGGTGCCCGGCGGCAGTTCGGTGACCACCGCCTGCCACTGGCCACGGGCCAGCTCTTCGATCTTCCAGCGCGCCCGCACCTTCATGCTGCCACGGCCGCTGGCGTACATGTCGGCGATCTGCGCCGGCGGGGTGATGATCTGGCCGCCGCCGGGGAAGTCCGGGCCGGGGATCATCGCCATCAGTTCGGCGTGGCTCATCTTCGGATTGCGGATCAGCGCCACCGCCGCCTGCGCCACCTCGATCAGGTTGTGCGAGGGGATTTCGGTGGCCAGGCCGACCGCGATGCCGGAGGCGCCGTTCAGCAGCACCATCGGCAGACGGGCCGGCAGCAGGCTCGGTTCCTCGGAGGAGCCGTCGTAGTTGGCCTGGAAGTCGACCGTGCCGAGGTTGATCTCGTCCATCAGCAGACGGGCGATCGGCGTCAGGCGCGCCTCGGTGTAACGCATCGCCGCCGCGCCGTCGCCGTCGCGCGAGCCGAAGTTGCCCTGGCCGTCGATCAGCGGAT
Source organism: Rugamonas violacea (assembly GCF_016461825.1). Taxonomy (GTDB): domain Bacteria; phylum Pseudomonadota; class Gammaproteobacteria; order Burkholderiales; family Burkholderiaceae_D; genus Rugamonas. The sequence goes on from NZ_JAEMNU010000028.1 coordinate 35,366, forward strand.
AGCGCAGCGAGAAGTCCTGCGCCATGCGCACCAGCGCGTCGTAGACCGACTGGTCGCCGTGCGGGTGCAGTTTGCCCAGCACGTCGCCGACCACCGTCGCCGATTTGCGCGGCTTGGCGCTGGCGTTCAGGCCCAGTTCGTTCATCGAGAACAGGATGCGGCGCTGCACCGGCTTTTGGCCGTCGCAGACGTCGGGCAGGGCGCGGCCCTTGACCACCGAGATGGCGTAGTCGAGGTAGGCGCGTTCGGCGAAGGTCGACAGGGTCAGCGTTTCGCCGCCGTCGCCGCCATTCGGACCGCCCGGCAGGCCGGAGTCGTCCGGGTCGGGCAGCTGTTCTTCAAAGAGGTTTGCTTGTGTCATGGTGTATTCGGATTCTGAAAATTCGCTCTGGTCCGCATGTTCGCCAGTCGTTCCCGCGCCGGCGGGAAGCCATGCGGCGCTTGCGGATCAGGCGCGGCATGGGTAGCCGCCGGCGCGGCTACGACGGCGTCGAGGCGCGCTTAGATGTCGGCCTCGACCTCGTTGCCGTGTTCCTCGATCCAGGCGCGACGGGCGGCGGCTTCGCCTTTACCCATCAGCATATTGAAACGGGCGGCCGACTCGGTGTGGGCGAACTCGCCCAGCGACACCGGCAGCAGGCGGCGGGTGTCCGGGTTCATGGTGGTTTCCCACAGCTGCTCGGCGTTCATCTCGCCCAGACCCTTGAAGCGGGAGATCGACCAGGCGCCGTCCTTGACGCCGTCCTTGCGCAGCTTGTCCTCGATCGCCACCAGCTCGCCCGGGTCGAGCGCGTACAGCTTCTGGATCGGCTTCTTGCCGCGCGCCGGCGCGTCGACGCGGTACAGCGGCGGCCGGGCGACGCAGATGTGGCCGCGCGCCATCAGCGCCGGGAAGTGCTTGAAGAACAGCGTCAGCAGCAGCACCTGGATGTGCGAGCCGTCGACGTCGGCATCCGACAGGATGCAGATTTTGCCGTAGCGCAGACCGCTCAGGTCGGGCGAGTCGGCGAAGCCGTGCGGGTCGACGCCGATGGCCACGGAGATGTCGTGGATTTCGTTGTTGGCGAACAGGCGGTCGCGGTCGGTCTCCCAGGAATTGAGCACCTTGCCGCGCAGCGGCAGGATGGCCTGGTACTCCTTGTCGCGGCCCATTTTGGCCGAACCGCCGGCCGAGTCGCCCTCGACCAGGAACAGTTCGTTGCGCTGGATGTCGGACGATTCGCAGTCGGTCAGCTTGCCGGGCAGGACGGCGACGCCGGACGACTTCTTCTTCTCGACCTTTTGCAGCGAGCGCAGGCGCGACTGGGCCTGCTTGATGACCAGCTCGGCCAGCTTCTTGCCGTATTCGACGTGCTGGTTCAGCCACAGTTCGAGCGGCGGCTTGGAGAAGCTCGACACCAGGCGCACCGCGTCGCGCGAGTTCAGGCGCTCCTTGATCTGGCCCTGGAACTGCGGATCGAGCACCTTGGCCGACAAGACGAAGGAGACCCGTGCGAAGACGTCCTCCGGCAGCAGCTTGACGCCCTTCGGCAGCAGCGAATGCATCTCGACGAAGCTCTTCACCGCGCCGTACAGGCCGTCGCGCAGGCCCGATTCGTGGGTGCCGCCGTTGGAGGTGGGGATCAGGTTGACGTAGGACTCGCGCACCACGCCGCCGTCCTCGGTCCAGGCCACCACCCAGGCCGCGCCTTCGCCTTCGGCGAAGCCCTCGGTTTCGGCGCTGGCGTAGCCGGCGCCCTCGAACAGCGGGATCAGCGTATCGCCGCTGGAGCTCTGCGCCAGCGCCTCGGTCAGGTAGCCGCGCAGGCCCTCGTTGTACTGCCAGGTCTGGGTGTCGCCGGTCTTGGCGTTGGTCAGCGAGACGGACACGCCGGGCAGCAGCACGGCCTTCGAGCGCAGCAGGCGCTGCAGCTCGGTCTGCGAGATCACCGGCGAGTCGAAGTATTTCGGGTCGGGCCAGGCGGTGACGCGGGTGCCGGACTTCTTGCCGTCGCGCGGCGCGGGGCGCGAGGTCAGCGGCTCGACCACGTCGCCGGCGGCGAAGGCCATCTGGTGCAGGCCGTTGCCGTCGTTTTCCTTGCGCCAGACGGTGATCTCCAGGCGCGTCGACAGCGCGTTGGTGACCGACACGCCGACGCCGTGCAGGCCGCCGGAGAAGGCGTAGGCGCCGCCGGAGCCCTTGTCGAACTTGCCGCCGGCGTGCAGCCGGGTGAACACGATCTCCACGGTCGGCACGCCTTCTTCCGGGTGGATGCCGACCGGGATGCCACGGCCGTCGTCCTCCACGGTGATGGAGCCGTCGACGTTCTGGGTCACCGCGATGTTCTTGCAATGGCCGCCAAGCGCCTCGTCGGAGGCGTTATCGATCACTTCCTGAATGATGTGCAGCGGATTTTCGGTGCGGGTGTACATGCCCGGGCGCTGTTTGACCGGCTCAAGGCCTTTCAAGACGCGGATGGATGATTCGCTGTAGTCGGATGCTGGTTTTTTAGTGGCCATACGTGATCAAGCTGGGTAAAAGCGATACTTGGTTTATGCGGACGCCTGCGCATTCTATCCTCAACAGGGCGGATCGGCGGCAATCCCGTGGCGGGAAACGGGCCGATTTCATGGTGGAACGGTAAATCCTTGCGGGTTTTTTCCCACAAACGGCCAGGCGCGACGGGAATTGTACTGTATGTGCGTACAGTTGTGTTCGCTTGAGCTGCGCCGCCGGCGTCCAAGGGGCGCCGGCCGTGGCGCGATTTATACACCGCGTTTACACCGCGCCGCCGTCTTTTTAGACTGTTTTTACGGCCGAATCGATAAGCTGTTTGGTATCGAATTGATCGAAACAGGAGGTGGATGATGCACGCATTCTTCTACACGCAGCCGGCGCGGCGCCGTTCGTTTTGGCTGAAAGAGCCGGCCGCCAAGGCGCCGCGCGCGCCGGCCGCCGCGTCCCGGCCGGTGTGCCTGATGCAGCTGACCGTCGACGTGGCCGCCGTCACCGCGCTGCGCCGGACCGTCAGCCGGCTGTGCGGCGACGCCCTGGAGTTCATGCGCATTGAGGCCTGCGACCACGGCACCCGCATGAAGGTGTGGCTGTGCGTCGGCAGCGCCCTGGTGAGCCAGGTGATGGACGCGGTGCTGCGCCTGCTGCCCGGCGCCGAGTTCGGCCGCTTCGCCACGCCGGGCAGCCGGCGCGCGGCGGGGCGGGCGCCGCAATGATCATCGCCATCGCCAACCAGAACGGCGGCAGCGGCAAGACCGTCGTCGCCAACAACCTGGCGCTGCTGCGCGCGCGCAGCGGCCGCAAGGTGATGTTGCTCGACACCGATCCGAAGAAAACCTCCAGCATCTGGAGCGGCGAGCGCGCCGCCGCCGGCCTGCTGCCAAAGCTGGCGGCGCGCGCCATCAGCGGGCGCGGCCTGGCCACCGAGCTGGAGGCGCTGCGCCTGCACTACAACGATATTTTGATCGACACCGAGGGCCGCGACACGCCGGAAAGCCGCTCCGCGTTGATCGCCGCGCGCCTGGTGGTGGTGCCGGTGTCGGCCGACCAGGTCGACCTGGCCAGCCAGTACAAGCTGATCGCCCGGCTCAATTCGGCGCGCATGTTCAATCCCGGCCTGCGCGTGCTGTTCGTCACCGTCGGCGGCGAACACGACCCGAACGAGGAGGAGAGCGCGGCGATCCGCGCCTACGTATCCCGCGTCATGTCGGCCAGCCTGGCCAGCACCGTCATCCACGCCCACCAGACGGCGCACCAGGCCTGTGGCCGTGGCCGCTGCGTCTGCGACGCCGCCGATTGCCACGTGCGCGCCGCCGCCGAGATGAGCGCGCTGTACAAGGAAGTGTTCATCCCCTAGTGATGTAGCACCGTTTTCCAGGCCGCCGGTTCGCGCCGGCGGCCATGTTTTTTCACCCACCCGAAAGAAAGACCGCATCATGAAGAAATTGATACTCGCCACAGCTGTGATGGCAGCATGCGCCGGCAGCTACGCCCATGCCGAGGACATCAAGCCGGACAATGAAACCAGCTTCAACGCCGGCGTCGTGTCGGACTACCGCTTCCGCGGCATCTCGCAGACCCGCTTGAAACCGGCCGTGCAGGGCGGCGTCGACTACGTCAACAACCCGACCGGCCTGTATGTGGGCGCCTGGGCGTCGAACATCAAATGGACCAAGGACGCCGGCGGCAGCGGCCAGATCGAGGTCGACCTGTACGCCGGCAAGCGCGGCCAGATCACCAGCGACGTGTCCTACGACGTCGGCGTGCTGACCTATGTCTACCCGTCGAACGGCCTGGCCACCAGCGCCAACACCAGCGAGGTCTACGGCCAGGTCGGCTACGGCCCGGCCTATCTGAAGTACTCGCACTCGCTGACCAACCTGTTTGGCTACGCCGACAGCAAGAACAGCGGCTACGTCGACCTGGGCGCCAACATCGACGCCGGCAACGGCTTCACCGTCAACCTGCACGCCGGCCACCAGAAGGTCAAGGGCAGCGACGTGGCCAACTACACCGACTGGAAAATCGGCGCCACCAAGGACTTCGGCGTGGTCAGCGGCGCGCTGGCCGTGATCGGCAGCAACGCCCGCGAAGAAGCCTACAGCTCGGCGGCCAACGGCAAATTCCTTGGCAAGACCGCGCTGGTCCTGAGCATCAGCAAAACCTTCTAAGCCGACCACGGCGGCAAAGCAAAACGGGAGCGGGGGCGATGCCCTTGCTCCCGTTTTGCTATTGGCTACGTCATGTGCCAAGGAGGCCGTCATTGAAGGCGCCGGTGGCTCACAAACCACCCAGCGGCAAAGA
>NZ_JAEMNU010000028.1:40200-46972 GCF_016461825.1 Rugamonas violacea
CGGCAAAGAGCCGGGGTCAGACCCCCGCGGGGTCTGACCCCAGGGGGACGCCCTTGGGTTCCTATGCGGCCCCGGGCGCGCGTGGGTAGCTTCAATGTGCCTGCAGCGCGGGCTGGAAGACTTGCCGGTATAGATGCCGTACCTCGCTCGCGCACAAGGCGTTCTCACACTTGAAATCGTCCAGCTCCAGCGTGCTATGGCGGGTGCGGTAGGCGCCGCCGGCGCCCAGCACCAGCGTGTCGACCAGCCGCGCCGAGGCGATCTGCGCGACGAACACCAACACGCAGCCGACTTCGTGCGGCGTCAGCGCCTGCGCCGTGTGGCCGATCGCCACCAGTACCTGGGCCTGCGGATTGGCCTCCTGCGCGTGCCGCACCCGCGCCAGCAGCGCGCCGTGGTCGTGCGTTTCCAGCTCGGCCGGCTGGATCAGTACGACGATCACGCCGGCGGCGGCCAACACCGCCTCGCCGTCGACGTTGCCGGCGGTGTCGATCACCACGTCGTCATAGGACTGGCGCAGGTCTGCCTGGGCCGGACCGTGTTGGCGCGACAGCAGCAGCACCTTGCTGCCGGCCGAGGCGCGCAGCAGCGCCAGTTGTTCTGCCAGGTCGGAGGCGGCGGGATCGTCCGACATGCCGGTGAGCGCGACGATCACATGGCCCCCACGGCGGCCACCCGCGGCAGGCGGAAGGACTCGGGCGGATAGCCGGGCAGCGCCATCAGCGCGTCGACGGCGCAGGCCAGGCCGGCGCGGCCGGCCGCGCTGGCCGGCGTCAGCGGCAGGCGCAGCTCGTCGCGCAGCAGGCCCTGGCGCGCCAGCACGGCCTTCAAGGGGGCCGGGTTCGGTTCGGCGTGCAGCAGGCGGATCAGCGGCAGCAGGCGGCGGAACAGGGCGCGCGCGGCGTCCAGGCGCTGGGCGCGGACCAGCTCGTACAACTGCACGTACAGGTCGGGGCGGATGTGCGCCGCCGCCGAGATGGCGCCGTGGCCGCCGGCGCACAGGGCGCCGAACAGCAGGGCGTCGTCGCCGCATAGCACGGCCAGCGGGGTCTGCTCGACCAGGTCGCTCATTTGTTGCAGGTTGCCGCCGGCCTCCTTGATGGCGGCGAACTGGGGCCGCTCGGCCAACTGGCGCGCGGTGGCCAGTTCCAACTTGACGCCGGTCCGGGCCGGCACGTTGTAGAGCACGATGCGCTGCCCGGTGGCGTCGGCGATCACTTCGAAGTGGCGGCGCAGGCCTTCCTGCGAGGGCCGCACGTAGCACGGCGTCGAGACCAGATAGCCGGCCAGTTCGAGGTCGTCGAACTGCAGCGCCTTGCTGGCGGCGGCGTAGGTGTCGGCGCCGCTGATGCCCATCAGGACGGGGCAGCGCTTGCCGGCCGCCTCGAGCACGGCGGCCAGCGCCGCGCCCTGTTCGGCCAGGTCGAGTTGGGCCGCCTCGCCGGTGCTGCCGCACACCACCAGGCCGTGCACGCCTTGCTTGATGATGCGGTCGGCCAGCAATTGCAGGCGGTTCAGGTCGATTTCGCCATCGCGCAGCGGCGTGACCAGCGGAACCCAGATGCCATGCAGCGGGGCGCTGCGATGGGAATGACGCGTTTGTGACATACAGTCTTTCAGCTGTTGCGATGGGAAGAGCGTAGACCTTCCGTCGTAAAGAAGTTCTAAATAGTCGGGCCGGGCGCGTAAACGCGGTGTAAATGCGGGCGCCCCTGCGCCCCGGCGCGCGCTGGGGGAAACGATGATTTTTACGGCTTGTTTACACCCCTCCGGCAAGTCTTTACAAAACTTTTAGGCGCTTCTGGCTAAGCTTCCAACTATCAAAACAAGACCTGTGAGGGTGGAAAAAAATGGACATCGTGTTTATCGGTGCAATCGTCGTCTTTACGGCCGTCTGCTGGGCTTTCGCTATCGGCTGCGCCAAGCTGGGGGATCAGGAATGAACACCTTTTATCTGATTGGAGCGCTGGCCTCGGCCGGCTTGCTGGTGTATCTGGTGGTGGCCTTGCTGAAAGCGGAGGATCTGTAATGACTATGCAATCGTTTATGCTGCTGGCGGCATTCCTGGTGGTGCTGCTGGCGCTGTCCTACCCGCTCGGCATTTTGCTGGCCCGCGTCGGCGACGGCACGGCCGTGCCCGGCATGGGCTGGATGGCCAAGCTGGAAAAACTGCTGTACCGCCTGGCCGGCATCGCGCCCGAGCAGGGCATGGGCTGGAAATCCTACGCCATCGCGCTGCTGCTGTTCAACGGCATCGGCGCGCTGGCCGTCTACGCCGTGCAGCGCCTGCAGGCCTGGCTGCCGCTCAATCCGCAGGGCATGGCCAACGTCAGTCCCGATTCGTCGTTCAACACGGCGGTCAGCTTCGTCACCAATACCAACTGGCAGGGGTACGGCGGCGAGCAGACCATGAGCTATCTGAGCCAGATGCTGGTGCTGGCCGGGCAGAATTTCTTCTCGGCGGCGACCGGCATGGCCGTCGCCTACGCGCTGATCCGTGGCTTCTCGTCGCGCTCGGCCAAGTCGATCGGCAACTTCTGGGTCGACATGACCCGGTCGACCCTCTACATCCTGCTGCCGCTGTCGCTGGTGTTCGCCGTGTTCCTGATCGGCCAGGGCGCGATCCAGAACTTCTCCGCCTATAAAGACGTGACCCTGCTCGACCCGGTCACCTACAGCCAGCCGAAGGTCGGCGCCGACGGCCAGCCCTTGAAGGACGCCGCCGGCCAGGTCGTCACCGAAACGCTGACCGCCACCACCCAGACCATCGCCATGGGCCCGGTCGCCTCGCAGGAGGCGATCAAGCTGCTCGGCACCAACGGCGGCGGCTTCTTCAACTCCAACTCGGCCCATCCGTTCGAGAATCCCACGGCGCTGAGCAATTTCTTCCAGATGATCGCCATCTTCATCATCCCGGCCGGCCTGTGCTTCGCCTTCGGCCGCATGGTCGGCGACAAGCGCCAGGGTTGGGCCGTGCTGGCGGCGATGACGGTGCTGTTCGTCGTCGCCACGGTGGCGGCGCTGGGCGCCGAGCAGCAGGCCTTGCCCGCGCTGCAGGCGATGGGCGTCGACCAGAGCGCGACGGCGCTGCAATCGGGCGGCAACATGGAGGGCAAGGAAACCCGCTTCGGCATCGTCGGCACCGGCCTGTTCGCGGCGGTCACCACCTCGGCCTCCTGCGGCGCGGTCAACGCCATGCACGACTCCTTCACCCCGTTGGGCGGCGCCGTGCCGATGCTGCTGATGCAGCTCGGCGAGGTGGTCTTCGGCGGCGTCGGCTCGGGCCTGTACGGCATGCTGATCTTCGCCATCATGACGGTGTTCATCGCCGGCCTGATGATAGGCCGCACGCCGGAATACCTGGGCAAGAAGATCCAGGCGCATGAAATGAAGATGACCTCGATCGCCATCCTGGTCACGCCGACCCTGGTGCTGGCCGGCACCGCCATCGCCGTCATGCTGGCCGACGGCAAGGCCGGCATCCTCAATCCGGGCGCGCACGGCTTCTCCGAGGTGCTGTACGCCTTCAGCTCGGCCGCCAACAACAACGGCAGCGCCTTCGCCGGCCTGTCCGCCAACACGCCGTTCTACAACACCATGCTGGCCATCGCCATGTGGTTCGGCCGCTTCGCCGTGATCGTGCCGGTGCTGGCGATCGCCGGTTCGCTGGCCGGCAAGAAGCGCCTGGAGGCCAACTCCGGCACCATGCCGACGCACGGACCGATGTTCATCGGTCTGCTGATCGGCGTGGTCGCGCTGGTCGGCGTGCTGAACTATGTGCCGGCCGTCGCGCTCGGTCCGGTGGTCGAACACCTCCAGCTGTTCGCCAAGTAAAACCCTTTGACGGGGCGGAGCGCGCCAAGCGCCTCCGCCGCCGCTAAACCCAGGAGCACAAGATGCCAAACGCCCAACCATCTCAGAAAGAGATGACGATTTTTACCAACCCGCCCGCCAAGTCGCTCAAGCTGTTCGACTCGGTGCTGCTGGTCCCGGCGATCATTGAATCGTTCAAAAAACTCAGCCCGCGCACCCAGTTGCGCAGCCCGGTGATGTTCGTCGTCTATGTCGGCAGCATCATCACCACGCTGCTGTACTTCCAGGCGTTGTTCGGCCAGGGCGAGGCCAACCCCGGCTTCATCCTCGCCACCAGCATCTGGTTGTGGTTCACCGTGTTGTTCGCCAACTTCGCCGAGGCGCTGGCCGAGGGCCGCAGCAAGGCCCAGGCGGCCTCGCTGCGCAGTCTGAAGCAGAGCGTGATGGCCAAGAAGCTGGCCAGCCCGCGCCACGGCACCACCTGGCTGCCGGCCACCGCCACCGACCTGCGCAAGGGCCACTACATCCTGGTCGAGGCCGGCGACGTGATCCCCATCGACGGCGAGGTCATCGAGGGCGTCGCCTCGGTCGACGAGAGCGCCATCACCGGCGAGTCCGCGCCGGTGATCCGCGAGTCGGGCGGCGATTTTTCGTCCGTCACCGGCGGCACCCGCGTGCTGTCGGACTGGCTGGTGGTGAAGGTCACCGCCAACCCGGGCGAGACCTTCCTCGACCGCATGATCTCGATGGTCGAAGGCGCCAAGCGCCAGAAGACGCCGAACGAGATCGCCCTGACCATCCTGCTGGTGGCGCTGACCATCGTCTTCCTGATCGTCACCGTGACCTTGCTGCCGTTCTCGCTGTTCTCGGTCGAGGCGGCCAAGGCCGGCACGCCGATCTCCATCACCGTGCTGATCGCGCTGCTGGTCTGCCTGATCCCGACCACCATCGGCGGCCTGCTGTCGGCCATCGGCGTGGCCGGCATGAGCCGCATGATGCAGGCCAACGTGATCGCCACCTCCGGCCGCGCCGTCGAGGCGGCCGGCGACGTCGACGTGCTGCTGCTGGATAAAACCGGCACCATCACCCTGGGCAACCGCCAGGCCGCCGCCTTCTTCGCCGCCCCCGGCGTGAGCGAGCAGCAGCTGGCCGACGTGGCGCAACTGGCCTCGCTGGCCGACGAAACGCCGGAAGGGCGCAGCATCGTGGTGCTGGCCAAGCAGCGCTTCAACATCCGCGAACGCGAGATGGCCGGCCTGAACGCCGTCTTCGTGGCGTTCTCGGCCAACACCCGCATGAGCGGCGTCGACATCGGCGAACGGCACATCCGCAAGGGCGCCGCCGACTCGGTGAAGAAGTATGTCGAGGCGCTGGGCCAGCCGTATCCGAGCGAGGTGGCGCGCGCCGTCGACGACGTGTCGCGTCGCGGCAGCACGCCGCTGGTGGTGGTCGACGACGGCCGCGTGATGGGCGTCGTCGAGCTCAAGGACATCGTCAAGGGCGGCATCAAGGAGCGCTTCGCCGAGCTGCGCCGGATGGGTATCAAAACCGTGATGATCACCGGCGACAACAAGCTGACCGCCGCCGCCATCGCCGCCGAGGCCGGCGTCGACGACTTCCTGGCCGAGGCCACGCCGGAGGACAAGCTCAAGCTGATCCGCAGCTACCAGGCCGAAGGGCGCCTGGTGGCGATGACCGGCGACGGCACCAACGACGCGCCGGCGCTGGCCCAGGCCGACGTCGCCGTGGCGATGAACTCGGGCACCCAGGCCGCCAAGGAGGCCGGCAACATGGTCGACCTGGACTCGAACCCGACCAAGCTGCTCGAGATCGTCGAGATCGGCAAGCAGATGTTGATGACGCGCGGTTCGCTGACCACCTTCTCGATCTCGAACGACATCGCCAAGTACTTCGCCATCATCCCGGCGGCCTTCGTCGGCACCTATCCGAGCCTGAAGGCGCTCGACGTGATGCATTTGTCGAGCCCGAACTCGGCGATCATGTCGGCGGTGATCTTCAACGCGCTGATCATCATGTTCCTGATCCCGCTGGCCTTGAAGGGCGTGCGCTACCGCGCCATCGGCGCCGCCGCCCTGCTGCGCCGAAACATCTGGATCTACGGCGTCGGCGGGCTGATTCTGCCCTTCGTCGGCATCAAGCTGATTGACCTGCTGTTGTCGGCGCTGAACCTCATTTAAACCAGGAGCCACCATGTCTTCCACCCCGCTGTCCGCCACGCCGATCTCTTCCACCATCCGTCCCGCCGTCGTCCTGTTCGGCGCGCTGACCCTGATCTGCGGCGTGCTCTATCCCTTCGCCGTGACCGGCATTGGCGCCGTCGCCTTCCCCGACCAGGTCGGCGGCAGCATCGTCGAAGTGGCCGGCAAGCCGGTCGGCTCCGCGCTGATCGGCCAGTCGTTCTCGTCGCCGCAGTACTTCTGGGGCCGGCCGTCGGCCACCGGACCGATGCCCAACAACGGCGCCGGCTCCGGCGGCTCGAACTTCGGCGCCACCAACCCGGCCCAGATCGAGGCCGTCAAGGGTCGCATCGAGGCGCTGCGCGCCGCCGATCCGGCCAACACGGCGCCGATTCCGGTCGACCTGGTGACGGCCTCGGCCAGCGGTCTCGATCCGGAGATCAGCGTCGCCGCCGCGCAGTACCAGGCCGGCCGCGTCGCCAGCGCCCGTCACCTCGACCCGGCCAAGGTGCGCGGCCTGATCGAGGCCAAGCGCAGCGGCCAGGTGCTGGGCTTCTTCGGCGAGCCGCGCGTCAACGTGCTGGCGCTGAATCTGGCGCTGGACGCGGAAACCGGGCGCACGCGCTAATTCCGGACGCGGTATGATCGCGTTGTGCCGCCTGCAGCGAGGCGCGCGTGCCGGTAAAGCGAGCAAGACCCAAGGGCGGAAATCTGGGGTCGGACCCCTCGGGTCCGACCCCGGCTCTTTGCCCTTGGGTGGT
>NZ_JAEMNU010000028.1:47011-53422 GCF_016461825.1 Rugamonas violacea
CCCCCGGCTCTTTGCCCTTGGGTGGTTTGCGCGGTCGTGGCGCCTTGGCTCCCGGCCGGCGCCTTTTTGTACTGGACGAAACCGAACCATGACCCATGTTCCCCACCGATAAGCAGCGCCCCGATCCGGACACCTTGCTGGCCCAGGTGCAGGCGCAGGAACGCAAGGCCGCGCGCGGCAAGCTGCGCATCTACTTCGGCGCCTCGGCCGGCGTGGGCAAGACCTACGCCATGCTGGCGGCGGCGCGCAAATTGCAGGCCGACGGCCAGCGCGTGCTGGTCGGCGTGGTCGAGACGCACGGCCGCAGCGAGACGGCGGCGATGCTGGCCGGGCTGGACGTGCTGGCGCCGAAGCTGGTCGAGTATCGCGGCAAGTCCATCGCCGAGTTCGACATCGACGCCGCGCTGGCGCGCCGCCCGCCGCTGATCCTGATGGACGAGCTGGCCCACAGCAACGCGCCCGGCTCGCGCCATCCCAAGCGCTGGCAGGATGTCGACGAACTGCTCGACGCCGGCATCGACGTGCTCAGCACCGTCAATGTGCAGCACCTGGAGAGCCTGAACGACGTGGTCGGCGGCATCACCGGCATCCGCGTCGGCGAGACCGTGCCCGACACGGTGTTCGACGGCGCCGACGAGGTGGTGCTGGTCGATATTCCGGCCGACGAGCTGCTGGCCCGCCTGAAGAGCGGCAAGGTGTATCAGGCGCAGCAGGCCGAGCGGGCCTCGAAGAACTTCTTCCGCAAGGGGAATCTGATCGCGCTGCGCGAGCTGGCGCTGCGCCGCACCGCCGACCGCGTCGAGGACGACGTGCGCGCCTATCGCGTCGAGCAGTCGATCGCCGGCATCTGGAAGACCGGCGCGGCGCTGCTGGCCTGCGTCGGCCCACGCCCCGGCTGCGAGCACACGGTGCGCAGCGCGGCACGGCTGGCCGGCCAGCTGGGCACCGAGTGGCACGCCATCTACGTCGAAACGCCCGCGCTGCAACGCCTGCCGGCAGCGCAGCGCGAGCAGATTTTGAACACCCTGAAGCTGGCGGGCGACCTGGGCGCCAGCACCGCCGTCCTGTCCGGCGGCGACATCGCCGGCGCCGCCGTCGAGTACGCGCGCAGCCACAACCTGTCGAAGATCGTCATGGCGCGCGGCCATCCCACTTGGCCGTGGCGCAGGCCGCACATCAAGGCTATCGCCAAGCTGGCGCCCGACATCGACCTGATCGAGATCGGCGACGTCAGCACCGGGCCGGCCGCGCCGAAGCCGGCGGCGGCGCAGGATGCGGACGGCGAGTTGGACGCCGGCGACCGCCAACGCCGCCGGTTCGGCTACTTCGGCGCGGTGGCCGCCAGCCTGGCCACGGCGCTGGCCGCCACGCCGCTGCTGGCCTACCTCGACCTGGCCAACATCGCCATGTTGTTCCTGCTGGTGGTGGTGCTGGTGGCGGTGCGCTTCGGCCGTGGCCCGTCGGTGCTGGCCACCTGCGTCTGCGTCGCCTGTTTCGATTTCTTCTTCGTGCCGCCGCGCTTCACCTTCGCCGTCTCCGACTTCCAGTACGTGATCACCTTCGTGGTGATGCTGGCGGTGGGCCTGATCACCGGCCACCTGACCGCCGGCCTGCGCTTCCAGGCGCGCGTCGCCTCGCACCGCGAGGCCCGCTCGCGCGCGCTGTACGAGTTCGCCCGCGAGCTGTCCGGCGCGCTGCAGACCGAGCAGATCTTCGAGACCACGCAAAGCTTCATCCAGCGCGCCTTCCGCGCCCGCTCGGTGCTGCTGGTGCCGGACGACGACGGCCGCCTGCTGCCGCCCGCCGCCACCTTGCCGGGCGGCGCCAAGGCGCAGCTGTCGGTGCTCGACAGCGGCATCGCGCAGTGGTCCTTCGACCACGCCGAGGTGGCCGGCCTGGGCACCGACACGCTGCCGGCCAGCCGCATCTTCTACCTGCCGCTGGTGGCGCCGATGCGCACCCGTGGCGTGCTGGCGATCGAACCGGAGCAGCGCCGCTGGATACTGATCCCGGAACAGCGCCAGCAGCTCGACACCTTCGCCGCCCTGGCCGCCATCGCGCTGGAGCGGGTCCACTACATCGAGGTGGCGCAGAACGCGCTGGTCAACATGGAGTCCGAGCGGCTGCGCAACTCGCTGCTGGCGGCGCTGTCGCACGATCTGCGCACCCCGCTGACCTCCCTGGTCGGCCTGTCCGAGTCGTTGGTCGGCTCGAAGCCGACGCTGGCCGTGGCCCAGCTCGACGTGGCGGCCGCGCTGCACGACGAGGCGCTGCGTATGAGCGCGCTGGTCGCCAACCTGCTCGACATGGCGCGCATCCAGAGCGGCGAGGTCAAGTTCAACCTGCAGTGGCATGCGTTGGAGGAGGTGGTCGGCAGCGCGCTGCGCGCCAGCGGCTCGCAACTCAAGGGCCACCGCATCGCTACCGAGTTGCCGGCCGATCTGCCGCTGGTGCGCTTCGACGCCGTGCTGATCGAGCGGGTGCTGTGCAACCTGCTGGAGAACGCCGCCAAGTACACGCCGGCCGGCTCGCGCATCGTCGTGACGGCGACGCTGCACGGCGTCTGGCTGAATGTGATGGTGGATGATGACGGCCCGGGCCTGCCGCACGGCCGCGAGGAGGCCATCTTCGAAAAATTCACCCGTGGCGAGCGCGAGTCGGCCAAGCCGGGCGTCGGCCTGGGGCTGGCGATCTGCCGCGCCATCATCGAGGCGCATGGCGGCAGCATCCGGGCGGTCGAGTCGCCGGCCGGCGGCGCCGCCTTCGTTTTCACGCTGCCGCTGGGCACGCCGCCGGCCATGCCGGATCTGGACGCCGAACATATTGGACACAACGATGAATGAAACCCTGCCCACCGCCCTGTTGGTGGAAGACGAACCGCAGATCCGCCGCTTCGTGCGCAGCGCGCTGGAGGAGGAGGGCTGGCAGGTCTTCGAGGCCGCCACTTTGCAGCGCGGCCTGATCGACGCCGGCACCCGCAAGCCCGACCTGGTGGTGCTCGACCTCGGCCTGCCCGACGGCGACGGCATCGACTTCATCACCGACCTGCGCAAGTGGTCGGCGGTGCCGGTGATCGTGCTGTCGGCGCGGGTCAACGAGGCCGACAAGATCGCCGCCCTCGACGCCGGCGCCGACGATTATCTGAGCAAGCCTTTCGGCGTCGGCGAACTGCTGGCGCGGGTGCGCGCCACCCTGCGCCGGCAGCGTCAGCCGGCGGCCGACCAGGCCGGCCTGGTGCAGTTCGGCGCCGTCGCGGTGGATTTGCAGAACCGCCGCGTCACGCGCAACGGCGAGAGCGTGCATCTGACGCCGACCGAGTACCGCCTGCTGGCCGTGTTGGTGGCCAACGCCGGCCGGGTGATGACCAACCCGCAGCTGCTGCGCGCCGTGTGGGGGCCGTCGCAGTCGGAGAATGGCCATTACCTGCGCATCTACATGGGCCACCTGCGCCACAAACTGGAGGACGACCCGACCCAGCCGCGCTACCTGCTGACCGAAACGGCGGTCGGTTACCGGCTGCAACTGCCGGCCTGAGGCGGGTAAAGTCGGCCTTAGATAAAGACTGCGGCAGGGACCTGAAAGCGTCCAGCCAGCGCTTTGATTTGTCGAAGATTCAGTTCGCGCTTCCCGCGCAAAATTTCCGACACCACGCCCTGACTACCTATTTCGGGTAGATCGGACTGAGTCAGTTGATGCTGCTCCATCAAAAAACGCAAGGTCACTTTGGGAGCCACCGCCCTGGGCGGATTTTGCAGGTCTTCATAATCGGCGATCAGCGAACCTAAAGTATTAACCAGGTCGGCGAGCGGGGAGCTTTCGTCGGCGCCTCCGGCATCAAGCAACTGGTTCAACACCGTAACGGCTGAGGTAGCAGCCCGCTTTTCGAGAGCAAATACAGGACCGGAATGCGAACATCCGGCCTGCTTTCGCGGTAGATCCGAGTGATTGCTATTGGATGAAACCGGGAAGCCACTCGACGCATCATCAGGCCAAATTCGATGTGGAAAAACTCAAAGCGTATCTACAAAAATCGGATCGTGTGGGACATCGTCAGTCATGTATCCATATCGTTCCACGAGTACCCGTCTAAGTGCCTCGAAATCAGGGGTCTGACTCTTGAAGAAGAGGCGCCAGGTTAAGCAAACAGTGCTGAGTTGCATTTTTAGGTGCATTTCAATTGGAGTTCGTAGCAAGTCTTCCATGGTTAAAAGTGGATCATCCGGGGACTCTCCATGTTCGAATGCAACAACGATTGCCTTCCTGTCTTCAGCCGAACCAGGCCTGTAGTTAGTGTCGACAGGGGCTTTTTTGTTGAGCGCAATATTGGCAATCATAAGGATAATGTGCCAGTCTTTGTAGCCTTGTGCTCGCAACGAACGAACCAGCTCGCGAAACTCAGGCAGTCCATTGAAATACGCAATCGAATGACGTACGGGAGGCAACGCGCGATTATAACGGTTTGAGATTTGTTCCTCCGAGTTGGATTCCGAATACCCCAGTCCAGGCCCTCCTTTCCAGGCCAAGACCTCGGCTTCATGCAAACAAATCGCATCAGGTGAATGCGGCCTTTGAATCTCTATCTTTGCTTTCTCAAATTCGCTTTGGCTGAACTCGTTGAGTAAGTCGTGATAAGGGCGTACTACGAAAGTTTTCGCTTGAAGCCCTTTCTTGAACGATTCTTCAAAAATCGAATTACATTTTTCCCCGGAGAGGAGGCTGCAGCTGGTCAAGATTACTGTGGCAAAAGCTAGTGCCCAAGAATTTAGGTCATCGCTTGAGCTACTCGAAGGGATTTCAAGCTTCCAATTTGAACCCAAGGTGCCGGTTACTTCTTCCAGATCAAACTTGGCAGCCTTGAAGCAACTTGCCTCGATTTTTACCGTCGTAGGCATCAAGTTCAAGTCTTTGTCCGCAAGATCAACTGTGACGATCTGCAAACAGGAAACGAAGCTTTCCACCATTGCGACTGTTTCTGGATCGTTAGTGCAGTGGACTTCCCAGTGTATACCTAGCGCTCGCCAAGCAAACGTTCTGGCTTTTCCTACATCAGAGAACGGGACACCGTCTAATTCAGCGTCGATTCTCTTCCAAAGTTGGTCAGGTTCAGTAGAGTTAATCCAAGTTTCAGCAGACTCGTCATCGGCTAAAACCAAGTCATTGAGATCATCTGGGAGTGGCCAATGTTCTAAGACCTTGAGAAAATGTGCTTCAATTTCCTTGCTTCCCAGTTTCTTATTGCTTTGAAAGATGATCATCGAATGAACAATGATGGACTGGAAGTGGCGGTGCTTTTCGTAGTCCTCAGGGTTGGAGTGGAATTGGTAATGAGCATTGCTAACCAACGATAACAAGTTGATGCAAGTTAGCCATTCGCCACCTTGATAGCAAGTATTGAAGAGCTGGATCAAGGCATCAGGGAAATAGCGCATCAACTTGTCATCATTGTCCTTGTGAACTAAATACGCAGCTGCAAGGGCGTAATATTTCGCTGCCCAGACCAAGTTGATATCAGCATAAAGACGTGACAGCATCAGCATCGAGAGGATTGTTCCTCTAAGTGTTTCTTTGGCAAACCATTTGATTTTTGCGTTGTGCAGCTCGTGGATAGCGCGAATTGGCCGTGACTGGTCCATAAACGCTATCGCCCGATCGCGACACTTTTCCGCTGCGATAAACCCTTGCGAACGGCTGCTAAGGAGTTCATCAAGCTTATCAGTGAGCGGGGAGTATCCTGGCTCATCTCCGATTACGGGGGCAAGTACGGTCATAAGGTCAGAAAGGCGCTCGAGAGGGAAGAGCGGTGCATTTTTGACTTCCGTAAGTAGTCGGTTCCACCACTTAAACGGCTCGTTCCAGTCGACTGAGGGCTGTTCCCCTTTTTGAAACTGCAAAGTCGCTGCGTAAGCGCGATGTGCAAGGAGGTCGCATTTGCCGTTCACGTCTGTCGTTCGCTTCAACAGCTCTTCAACGCGGGCAATTAGCGCGATTGTCCAGGTATGGATCTTCTTAGAGCTATAGTTGAAATGCCCATGAAGAAGTGCGCCAGAGCAGTAGCCTAGTAACACCGAGGCATCTTCGACTTGTTCTACGCCGATGTTGGAGATGTCATTAAAGTCATAGGTTTATACACATCTTTTTTCGCCAATAAAATCAAACACTTACAAAGCACCAGCTGTTGCAGAAACAGCAATCCCGGAGTGCCTGCCCGATGGATTTCCCGTCAACGCACAACGACTTTGCTCAATTTTTAAGCAAAAACACTCAAAAAGTGCGGTTCTTGCGGGCCAGTGCGACGGTCAGAAAAAGATGTGTGTAAACCCACGCCGTTATACACAATTCTTGGTGCTGGCCCGGTCTCGTAATTTTCCCATTGTTTTCGCTGCAACGTAGACCTCTTTCATGCCAAGCCAG
>NZ_JAEMNU010000029.1:0-11177 GCF_016461825.1 Rugamonas violacea
CCCCCGTTGGTATCCGCAGCGTCGTGCCACACCAGGTTGGACCATTGGCGGGCCGGACAGTTCGGCGAAGATGAAGATCAGCGCTAATCAATAAAGAAAATGGGGGAGCTGATGACGAAACTGCGCGACGTGTCCAAGGATACGACCCCCGGCGCGAAAGAGCGGCTGAAGCTGTTGCAGGTGCAGATACAGGCGGTGCAAACGCAGATCCAGCAATTGCTATCGCTCGATGCGCAGAAGGCCGCATTGGACCAGCTCAAGCAGCAGCAGGAGTTGGCCGCCACTGCCAAGCGGCAGCAGGAGCCGGCCGCCGGCAGCGCGACTTCCGCCGCCGACAAACCGAAATCGAAATCGAATGACGCCACGGTGGGCAGTGTCGTCGACACGACCGCGTGATGGAGTCTGCCCGTTCAGGCGGCCGCCTCAATGTGCCGACGCGACTGCGGCCGGTGGCGCGGCGGTGAGACGTTCTATCATCGAGTGGATGGCTTTCATCTGTGGCCCGAGCTTGAAGGCATAACTGGGACCGGTGTAGCCTATCCAGTCCCAGCAACCATTCGGATTCAGCGGCTGCGAGTCGTTCACCTGGGGATACAGCATGATGATGTTGTTGCTGTCGGCCCAGTCGTTATAGCTGCTCTTGCCGTAGAAATCATCCTGGACATACTTCTCCGACTGCAGACAGCCATGGAAGGCCACGTGCACCTTGCAATGGGCGGTGCCGTTGCCGCAGCTGGCCGGGACATAGGCGAAGGCGTCGCTGGCCATGTTGGTCGAGGCGTCGGCGAATTCGCGCTGGTTGAAGGTCAACAACTGGCCGCTGCGCACCTTGGCCGGCGGGTTGAGCTTGCCGTAAATATGCGCCAGCATTTCCCCGGGTTGGTCATAGCTCAGTTCCTTGACGGTGCACTTGCTGACATACGGCGTCTCGTTCACGGCGCAGCTGTTGGCGGCCGCCGGCGTCAGCAGGGCGTGGCCGGACGGCATGGTTTTCACGTAGCGCAAATTTTCCGCCGGCACGCCAACACCTTTGAAGAAGGCCACCGTGGCATTCACCGCCGGCTGATACACCACCGTGTCCTTGGTGCCGCTGAAGACGTAGATGCGTTTCTTTTTCAGATTCGCCAGCGGGTCGATGTTGCCGTAGACGGCGAAGTTTTGCGCGGCCATCACCATCCAGCCCGGAAACAGTGGCAGGGAGGGCTGGATACCCATGCAGCTGGCGACACTGGTGTACAGCAGGCCCGCCGCGCAGTAGTAGGGGCCGCCGGCGACGATCCCGGCCCCCGCCACGGAAGCGGAATAGGCGACTTGATATTGCACGGCCATGAATGCGCCGGCGGACAGGCCGGAGACCGAGGTCGCGCCGGGGTTCGCCCCCAGCGCAGGCAGTGCGGTGCTGGCCTGTGCCGTCGAGCAGGCGGCGAGGGCCAGGGCGATGAGGGAGAGGGAAGAAGGTAATTTCATAGTAACTCCTACGGTGTAATGCATAGGAATGAAGGCAGTGCCAATGCCTATCATCGTGAAATTGATGCGCCGCACAAGGGGCGCATTCGCGATAATCCCACGATTGATCGATCTCAAGTTCGGTTCTTGCCATAAGTGGCGTAAATACAAATTACCTCTGGAACCATGCCTTACCAATCCGGCAATGAGCAGCGCTGGCGCGCCGCGATGAGTTGAGTGGAGATGGCCGCATCCAGGCCGGCCAGCGTGAGTGTCGGGACATGCTTTGAGTCGTTATGATCTGCGCAATCTGCCGTTGTTCATGTACCCGCAATGCCCACTCGGGCGAGGTTGGCAAGTTCTGCAAGGTCTTTTCGACCTTGTCCAGTTGATCTTTGCGGTAGATGGTGGCTTTGATGGAGAGCCTGAACTGAGAAAGCGCGACGACCCGTGCCCGGCTGTTCCCTGTCACCATGAGCGGGAAGCTTAGGTGCGCTTGGGGATGTTCCTTGATCGAGAGGGGGGGGGGGGGGCTGGTCGGGGTGAGAGGATTCGAACCTCCGGCCTCTGCGTCCCGAACGCAGCGCTCTACCAGGCTGAGCCACACCCCGACTAGAGAATAATTAAACCAGATTTTTGTGGTCTTTTCAATCACATTGGCATGCGTGTGGCGCCGCCCGCCACGGCCGCATCAAGTCTTGTGTTTTCAGTCCGCTTCCATTATGGTCTCGGCCAGTTTGCCGCGCGCCGGCGCGGCTCCAGCCCAAGGAAACCCAGCATGACCGTCACCATCTACCACAACACCGCCTGCGGCACCTCGCGCAACACCCTGGCCATGATCCGCGAGGCGGGCATCGAGCCGTCCATCGTCGACTATGTGAAGAGCCCGCCGACGCGCGCCGAGCTGGTGCGGATGATCGCCAAGGCCGGCCTGACGCCGCGCGCCGCCATGCGCAACAAGGGCGATCTGTATGCGGAACTGGGCCTGGCCGATGCGGCGCTGTCGGACGATGCCTTGATCGATACGATGACGGCCCATCCCATCCTGATCGAACGGCCCTTCGTGGTGACGGACAAGGGCGTGCGCCTTTGTCGTCCGGCCGATCTGGTGCGCGAAATCCTGCCTTAAACTCCCGCCTTAAACGGATGCGCCTGTTTCAAGTCGGACAGGCGCTGTTCGATCTCGCCAAACAGCGGCCGCTGTGTGCCGACCGCGTGCAGGCAGTCGGCGCTGAGCCGGCTCAGTTGCGCCAGCGCGGGCTGGTCCGAGGCGGGCGCGTCGGTGCGCGCGATCAGCTCTTCCAGCAGGCAACCGAAGGCGCGCGATTCGAGCCGCTGCAGCGCGCCGGCGTGGACGCCGTCGGTGTCGAAGAAGGAGGCGGCGCCGAAGTCGCCGAGCAGGCTGCGGCCCTGCTCGCAGTGCAGGATGTTGTGGCCGTAAAGGTCGCCGTGCAGGATGCCGCGCTGGTGCAGGTGATGCACGGCCGAGGCGATGCCGTGGGCAATGCCGAGCTTGGCGGCCAGGTCGAAGCGCTTGCCGTCCGGGTAGATGTCGCGGGTGCAGCTGTCCAGGCTGGGCGGGCCGGCCAGGTTGCCGAAGCCGGGGTCGATCAGCTGCATCACCAGCCCCTGGGTGTTGCCGGGGTGCTCGCTCAGCTGGCCCAGCACGGGAATCAGATTGGGGTGCTTGCCGGCGGCGATGCAGGCGGCCATCTCGGCGCCGGGCAGGCCGTCGCTGGTCACTTCGCCTTTGAACAATTTGACGGCGACGGTCCGCCCGACGCCGTGCCGCGCCTGGTGGATGACGCCGGAGGCGCCTTCGCCCAGTTTGTGTTGCATCTGCAATTGCCTCCAGGCGATGGCGCGGGTCGGTGCGCCGGGCATATTGGTCGCGGCGAAGGGATTGCCGGCATACGCCAGCCAGGTCAGGCGCGGCAGCGCCAGCAGCCAGGCCGGCAGTTCGCTCAGGCGGTTGGCGGCGATGCGCAGCAGTTCGAGCCGCGTGCAGGCGGCCAGCTCGGCCGGCAGGGCGTGCAGCTGGTTGCCGGCCAACATCAGCTTTTGCAACTGGCCGCAGCGGCCGATGGTCGCCGGCAACTCGTCAATCCGGTTGTCGGTCAGCACCAGCCAGCGCAGCTTGGCCGGCAGCGACTCGGCCGGCACCTTGTGGATGCGGTTGGCTTTGAAGCCGATCATGCTCAGTTCGGCGCAGGCGCCCAGCACGGCGGGCAGTTCGGTGAACTGGTTGTCGGAACAGAAGATGATGCGCAGCTTGGCCAGGCGCGGCAGGTCGTCCGGCAGCGCGGACAGGGCGTTGCCGGACAGGTCGAGGATTTCCAGCGTGTCGGCCAGGTCGAAAATCTCGCGGGGAAATTCTGTCAGCGCGCAGGACAGTTGCAGGCGCCGGATGCCGGCCAGTTGTCCGGAGCGTAGCTGTTCGAGGGTGTGCATCGGTGGTGGGGAGGGTGTAAAGCGCCGAGTCTATCATTGACCGGCGGTGGAATAAAAAAGGGCGGCGCCGTTGGCGTCGCCCTGTCGCGTTGGCGCCCGGCGCCGTGGCCCGTGCCCGCTTAGTGGGTGCGGTCGACGGCGAAGGTGGCCAATTGCAGCAGCGCTTCCTTGTAGATGCTGTCGGGCAGGTCGCTGATCGCTTCGGCGGCGCGGCGGGCGGCCGTTTCGGCCTGGCGGCGGGTGTAGTCGAGCGCGCCGCTGGTGGTGATGGCGGCGAGGATGGTGTCGAAGTGTTGCTCGTCACCCTGCTCGATGCAGCCGCGCACCAGCTCGCGCTGTTCGGCCGTGCCGTTTTCCATCAGGTAGATCAGCGGCAAGGTCGGCTTGCCTTCGCGCAGGTCGTCGCCGACGTTCTTGCCGATCTCGGCGGCGTCGCCGGCATAGTCGAGCACGTCGTCGATCAGCTGGAAGGCGGTGCCCAGCGAGCGGCCGTATTCGCCGGCCGCTTCGATCTGTGCGTCGTCGGCGCCGGCGATCAGCGCGCCGAGCTCGGCGGCGGCCTCGAACAGCTTGGCCGTCTTCGAGCGGATCACCTGCAGGTAGCGTTCCTGGCTGACGTCGGGGTCGTGCATGTTCAGCAGCTGCAACACTTCGCCTTCGGCGATGACGTTGGTGGCGTCCGACAGGATTTGCATCACCCGCATATTGTTCAGCCCGACCATCATCTGGAAGGCGCGCGAGTAGAGGAAGTCGCCGACCAGCACCGAGGCGGCGTTGCCGAACAGGGCGTTGGCGGTGGCGCGGCCACGGCGCAGCGAGGATTCGTCGACGACGTCGTCGTGCAGCAGGGTGGCGGTGTGGATGAACTCCACCACCGACGCCAGTTCGTGGTGCGCCGTTCCCTTGTAGGAATAGGCGTTGGCGACCAGCAATACCAGCACGGGCCGGATGCGCTTGCCGCCGGCGCTGATGATGTACTCGGCAATCTGGTTGACGAGGCTGACCTCGGAGTGCAGGCTGCGACGGATCACCTGGTTGACCGCATCCATGTCGGCGGCGATCGTGTGGGCGATGTTGTTTTGGGTGGCGTTTTGGGTGGCGGCAGACAAGGCGAACCTGCTATAGACTATTGGGTGCCGCGATTATACGTCATGCCCCGCTTATCAGTGGCGTTTGCCTGCCATAGGCGACAACTTCGATGTCGACTCGACCATGCCGCCGCGCCGGCGCCGGCGCCAAAGTTGCCGACATACCACGGCAAATCCCATTTGTGAATAGTTTTTGACGCAAATAGTCATGCCATGTATAATCACAGGTTCTCCCGTTTCGGTCTAGCAACACATGCAGGTTTGTGAGCAAACCCGTGGGACGAACTTTTCTAACATTTGATGAGGTTTCAAATCATGTACGCGGTCATAAAAACCGGTGGCAAACAATACAAAGTTGTCGCTGGCGAAAAACTTAAAGTAGAACAGATACCGGCAGACATTGGTTCCGAAATCACCATCGATCAGGTCCTCGCCGTTGGCGCGGGCGACACCATCAAGTTTGGTGCTCCATTGGTCGAAGGTGCAAAGGTACTGGTTACTGTTGTGGCACACGGTCGTCACGATAAGGTGAAGATTTTCAAGATGCGTCGTCGTAAGCACTACCAGAAGCATCAAGGCCATCGTCAGAACTACACCGAAATCCAAATCGTCTCGATCAACGGCTAATCGCTGTTTGCACGACACACCAGCTAGTTAAGGAGCTATAAATGGCACACAAAAAAGGCGGCGGCACAACGCGAAACGGCCGCGACTCAGAGTCAAAGCGTCTGGGCGTTAAAGTCTACGGCGGTCAATCGATCAATGCCGGCGGCATCATCATTCGTCAGCGCGGCACCCCGGTGCGCGCCGGCGAAGGCGTTGGCATGGGCAAGGACCACACCCTGTTCGCACTGATCGCGGGCAAGGTCAAGTTCGTTGTCAAGGGCGCGGGTTCGCACCAGTTCGTGACCGTCGTACCAGCGACCGTAGTACCAGCGTAATTACGCTTTAGCGTAAAACGCACACTGTAAGGCGCAAGCCTTCAATCGAAAGGCTCTGCCCAAGGTAGAGCCTTTTTAGTTTTATGGCGGCACATTATGAAGTTTATCGACGAAGCAAAAATTGAAGTCATCGCCGGCGACGGCGGCAATGGCTGCGCCTCCTTCTGCCGTGAAAAGTTTCGACCTTTCGGCGGCCCGGACGGTGGCGATGGCGGCAAGGGCGGCAGCATCTGGGCCGTGGCCGACCGCAACATCAACACCCTGGTCGACTTCCGTTTCTCCAAGATGCACAAGGGGCGGGACGGCGAACCAGGTCGCGGCGCCGACTGCTACGGCAAGGGCGCGGACGACATCCACATGCGCATGCCGGTGGGCACCTTGATCATCGACCATCTGACCGGCGAGATCATGGCCGACCTGACCGAACACGGCCAGATCGAGCTGCTGGCCAAGGGCGGCGAGGGCGGTTGGGGCAACATCCACTTCAAATCGTCGACAAACCGTGCGCCGCGTCAAAAATCCGAGGGCAAGGAAGGCGAACGGCGCGAACTGCGCCTGGAGCTGAAGGTGCTGGCCGACGTCGGTCTGTTGGGCATGCCCAACGCCGGCAAGTCGACCTTCATCTCGGCCGTGTCGAACGCCCGGCCGAAGATCGCCGACTACCCGTTCACCACCCTGCACCCGAACCTGGGCGTGGTCCGCGTCTCGCACGAGAAGAGCTTTGTGATCGCCGACATTCCCGGCTTGATCGAAGGCGCTTCCGAGGGCGCCGGCCTGGGCCACCAATTCCTGCGCCACTTGCAGCGCACCGGTCTGCTGTTGCACATCGTCGACCTGGCGCCGTTCGAAACCAACGTCGATCCGGTCAAGGAAGCCAAGGCCCTGGTCAAGGAATTGAAGAAGTACGACGAGTCGCTGGTCGAAAAGCCGCGCTGGTTGGTGCTCAACAAGATGGACATGGTGCCCGAGGCGGACCGCAAGTCGGTGGTCAAGGACTTCATCAAGCGCTTCGCCTGGAAGGGTCCCGTGTTCGAGATCTCGGCGCTGGACCACAGCGGCACGCAGGAACTGGTCAACGCCATCTATCTGCACCTGGAAGCCAAAAAGCACAGCGAACAGCGTGCCGAGGAAACCCAGATGACGGAAGAGGCGCGCGGCATTTCCTCGATCGATCCGGACGATCCGCGTTTCAAAATCATCGACTAAGGATTCGGCCGCCGCGCCGCCCGCCACACGGCGCGCGCGCGGCGCTGACAAGCCGGCCCGGCTTGGTTAAAATGGGTGTAACGCCGGCCGCACTAGTGCGGCCGTTTCGCATTTTTCCCGATATGAACGGTTACCACCGGTTTATGTCATCAATGTGGCGCCGGCGCCGTTACCACGGACCCGGCGCGGTGGCGGCAGGACGGCCAGCCCGTTCCCGGCGATGTCACAGCGATGCACCAGATCCGTCCCGGCCGGCGCCGTCGTGCACGCCACGCGCGCCGCCAGGGGATTTCTTTGTCAGCCTTCAGATGAGAACCGCCGCACCATGAACTCCGTCATACAAAAAGCCAACCGCATCATCATCAAGGTCGGCTCCTCGCTGGTCACCAACGACGGTCGCGGCCTCGACCATGCCGCCATCGCCCGCTGGGCGGCGCAGATCGCCGGCCTGCGCGCGCTGGGCAAGCAGGTGGTGCTGGTCAGCTCCGGCGCCATCGCCGAGGGCATGCTGCGCCTCGGTTTCGAGCGGCGCCCGACCGACATCCACGAACTGCAGGCCTGCGCCGCCGTCGGCCAGATGGGCCTGGCGCAGATCTACGAGACCAGCTTCCGCGCCCACGGCCTGGGCACGGCCCAGGTGTTGCTGACCCACGCCGACCTGGCCGACCGCGAACGCTACCTGAACGCGCGCTCGACCTTGACCACCCTGCTGCGCCTGGGCGTGGTGCCGATCATCAACGAGAACGACACCGTGGTCACCGACGAGATCAAGTTCGGCGACAACGACACCCTGGGCGCGCTGGTGGCCAACCTGATCGAGGCCGACGCGTTGATCATCCTGACCGACCAGCACGGCCTGTATTCGGCCGACCCGCGCAAGGACCCGAACGCCAAGCTGATCCAGCAGGGCCGCGCCGGCGATCCGGCGCTGGAGGCGATGGCCGGCGGCGCCGGCAGCGACATCGGCCGGGGCGGCATGTTGACCAAGATTTTGGCGGCCAAGCGGGCCGCCAAGTCGGGCGCCCACACCATCATCGCCTGGGGCCGCGACAGCGACGTGCTGGCCCGCCTGGCCCGGGGCGAGGCGATCGGCACCGAGCTGAGCGCGCAGACCGGCCACCTGACGGCGCGCAAGCAGTGGATGGCCGACCATTTGCACACGGCCGGCCAGGTGGTGCTGGACGCCGGCGCGGTGCAAAAATTGACCTTGGAGGGCAAGTCGCTGTTGCCGATCGGCGTGGTCGACGTCAAGGGCGAGTTCGGCCGTGGCGCCGTCATCACCTGCGTCGCCGAGGACGGCCGGGCGGTGGCGCGCGGCATGTCGAACTACACCAGCGCCGAGGCGCGCCGCATCATGCGCAAGCCCTCGGCCGAGATCGAGGCCATCCTCGGCTTCCTCGAAGGACCGGAGCTGGTGCACCGCGATAACATGGTGTTGGTGTAAGGGGCAAGGCGCGGGCGGCTGGCAAACCACCCAACGGCAGAGAGCCGGGGGGGGGGGGGNNCCCCACCCCGGGTTTGCGCCCTTGGGGGGGGGCGGCGGAGACGCCTCAGGCGTCGGCCGGCGCCGGCGTCTTGCCGCGGTAGTCGCACAAGTCGGCCACCATGCAGTTCCAGCACGAGGGCTTGCGCGCCATGCAGGTGTAGCGGCCGTGCAGGATCAGCCAGTGGTGGGCGTCGTGCAAAAATTCCTTGGGCACGAACTTGAGCAGCTTCTGCTCGACGATGTCGACATTCTTGCCCGGCGCCAGGCCGGTGCGGTTGGCGACGCGGAAGATATGCGTGTCGACCGCCATGGTCGGCTCGCCGAAGGCGGTGTTCATCACCACGTTGGCGGTCTTGCGGCCGACCCCGGGCAGCGCCTCCAGCGACGCGCGGTCGCGCGGCACCTCGCCGCCGTGCTGCGCCAATAAAATCTGGCAGGTGGCGATGACGTTCTTGGCCTTGGTCTTGTACAGGCCGATGGTGCGGATGTACTCCATCAACTCGTCGAGCCCCAGCGCCAGGATCTTGGCCGGCGTGTTGGCCACGGGATACAGCTTGCGCGTCGCCTTGTTGACGCCGACGTCGGTGGCCTGGGCCGACAGCAGCACGGCGATCAGCAGTTCGAACGGTGTGGTGTAGTCCAGCTCGGTAACGGGGTGCGGATTGGCGGCGCGGAAGCGCGTGAACATTTCTAGTCGTTTGGCGTTGTTCATGTGGGCGAGGTCTTGTCTGCGGGCGGCGCGGCGGGCGGTGGGGTGTCCGTGGCGGCGGCGGCGTCGGCCGGCCCGGCCTTGGCGGCCTCGGCTTTCAGGCGGGCGCGCTCCATGGCGGCGGCGATGATGGCGCGCTTGCGTTCCTTCTCGGCCTGTTCGGCGGCATTTTCCGGCGCCAGGTCGTCGACGGCGCGCAGCTTGGCCACCGCCTTGGCGGCCAGGCGGGCGTCGTTCTCGGCGATGTCGCGTTGCAGGCGCAGGGCGCGGCGGTCGTGGCGTTGGCGCGCGGCGTCGGCTTGCGGCTGGCTCCAGGCGTCCCAGCCGGTGGTCTGCGTCAGCGGGTACATGACGATGCAGTCGACCGGGCAGGGCACCACGCACAGGTCGCAGCCGGTGCACAGCTCCGGCAGGATGGTGTGCATCTGCTTGGCGGCGCCGACGATGGCGTCGACCGGGCAGGCCTGGATGCACAGCGTGCAGCCGATGCACAGGGATTCGTCGATGTGGGCGACGGCGCGCGGCCGCTCGCGGCCGTTGACGGGATTGATTGGAATGACCGGGCGGCCGAGCAGGCCGGCCAGGCGCGCCACGCCCTCGGCGCCGCCCGGCGGGCACTGGTTGATCTGGGCGGCGCCGGCGGCGATCGCCTCGGCGTAGGGGCGGCAGCCTTGGTAGCCGCACTTGGTGCACTGGGTCTGCGGCAGCAGGTCTTCGATGCGGTCGGCGAGGGAGGGGGAATCTGGAGCGGCCACGGTCGGATTCAAAAACGGGAAAGCGTCATTATCCGATATCTGCGCGGCGCGGGCCGAAAAACCTTGTCGCGCGCGCGGCCAGTGGGAAAGATGATGATGGGAAAGCAGTATTTCCTATAATTAATTTTGCGAACAATTTGTTTTGTGCGACGATAGTGGCGTCGCAGTCCCTTCCGTCGCCACTCGCCACTCGCCATCATGCTGTCAATCACCCGCTGGATACCCACCGTTGCGCCGTTGCGCTTGCCGCTGCGGCTGGCTGGCGGCTGCCTGCTAGGGCTAGGGCTAGGGTTGGCGCTGTGCGCCGTCCAGCCGGTCCGCGCCGCCCATCCGGACGGCGTGGCGCCGGCGCGCCTGATCCGTTTCGCCGCCGAGGACTGGCCGCCCTTCATCGGTCCCGATCTGCCGGCCGGCGGCCTGTCCGGCGCGCTGCTGCAGGCGGTCTACGAGCGGCTCGGCTACCAGTTGCAGATCGAATATTTTCCGTGGAAACGGACCATGGAGTTCGGCCTGCACAATCCCCGCTACGCCGGCTTCCTGGCGGTCTGGCGCACCGCCGAACGCGAGCAGCTGTGCCACTTCTCCTCGTCGATCGGCAGCACGCAGACGGTGCTGGCCTACGCCAAGTCGGCGCCGGTGGCGGCGGCCGGCTTGGCCGGGCTGAAGGGGGTGCGCATCGGCACGGTGGCCGGCTATGCGAACGGCGAGCAGTTCGACGCCCTGCGCCAGCGCGGCGAGCTGGAGGTGGACGAGGGCGTCAACGACGAGACCAATCTGCGCAAGCTGCTCAAGCGGCGGGTCGGCGCCATCGTCATCGAAAAGCATGTGTTGCAGCACCTGCTGGCCAGCCGCCGCTTCAGCCGCAGCGAGGCGGCCGACATCGCCAGCATCGACAGCATGTTCAAGGAGCGCTCGGTGCATATCTGCTTCAAACGCAACGAACTGGGGCTGGCGCAGCAGAAGGCCTTCAACGAGGCGGCGCGCGAGTTCGACCTGGGCAAGATCGAGAAGGCCTACTGGAAGGACAATGCCAAGCGCGTCATGGCACCCTGAATTGGCGGTAGCTTGGCCGGAACGCTGGTAAAACCCGGGGGC